>SUYN01000017.1 GCA_015060405.1 Bacteroidales bacterium | reverse complement strand
CCTCTTCTCTGAGGACAAGCATCCAACGCGCGAGATTTGCTCTTCTCGACGATAACCTCGCGTCCTTTGCGAACTAATTGTTGAATTGTAGGCATAAATGTTTGTAAATAAATTATTTATGTTCATTTCCCCATATTTTGGGGGCTGCAAATATACGAATAATTTTTTATTTATCAACAAAAATATTGAAATTCAGTGTCTTGAATTGTTGATAACTCTTCCTGACATCACACTTGCCGGGCATTTCCTGAACACCTGCTGAACAATTTCACCATCTGAGCAATAAAATCCGCAATTCCTTGCTCAGCTCCGCTCATAAACCGAAAAAACAGCCGAAAGCAATGCGAGCTGGACAAAGAATTCCAGAAATTTTTGCTCAGCTCCCACCAGATCCATAGTTCTTCAAAAGTTTTTATGTAAGTTTGTTACCGGATTCATACATTTCGGGAGAGATGTGGGGAATGATTGAAGAGATTGAATGTGTAAAGGAGATAATGTTATGAAAAAGACTTACCATCTATGCCTGTCGGCAGGCGACGAGGTTATGTTCCGTGACCTTGAGGATTATCACAGAGGATTCAACTGCTTTGCATGCGCACTATACAAGACCGATTCGACAGGACTTGTAGAATCCTTTATGTCCACGCACACCCATCAATTGGTGCAGGCACGCTGTCCTGGGGAACTGATGTACACATTCCGCCAGTCATACACCATGTATTTCAACCACAAATATCATAGGAAGGGCCATCTTGGAGAAAAACACCACTTTACCACGGAAATTTCAGGATACCATCACACAATCGCTGCAGCAAGTTACACACTACGAAACGCACTGCATCACGGTGTTGCTCCTATACCATATGCATACCCCCACTGCTCCGCAAATGCCATATTCAGCAAAGAGATGGGAAAGATGCACGGAGAACCCTTGCTTCCTAAAAGTTCATACTATAAACATATTGGGAGAAGAAGTGAGTATCCAGACAGCTACAAAATGACGGAAAGCGGCGTCTTCACAAGGGAAAGCGTTTTAGACATACCACAAATAGAAGCGCTTTATGGAACACCTCGAGCATTCAACTTCTATATGAGCCGCAAAACTTCAGAGGAATGGGAGGCGGAGCAGCAGAAAGATGCCAACAACTCCGCCTCAATAAACCTTGAAATCATAGAGAAAGGTGTCGGGGTGCACGGAACCGCCCAAATGCTTGCTTTTGAAAGCGGCAAATCAGACTATAGGAAAATCTCTGACATAGAGTTATGCACAGAGCTTGATACATTGGCCAGTACCCGATTTGGAAGACACTCTGTTTACGAGCTTTCATTGAAAGAGAAAAACGAGATTGCAGAGTATCTCTATCGCACACGCCACCTAAGCGAATCTCAGATACGCAGATGCCTGATTCTTCCGAAAGGCAAATAATGATGGCATTTCCCTTGTCTTACAGAGCTGAGCAACAGATTCCGTAATTCTTTGCTCAGCTCCGCACTCAAACCGAAAAAACAGCCGAAAACAATGCGAGCTGGACAAAGGATTCCAGTAATTTTTGCTCAGCTCATATTATGAGCGGACCGGAAGTGGATCATCGTCCGTATTGACGGAAAGACAGTAGACATAAAGAAAAGGCCGAAGCCACTATATTCAAGGGCAACAACCTTTGTATGGAAAGTCTGATGCGCTTCCTGACCGACGTGAAGCTGCTTTGGGAATGCGTCGAGAGAGCATACAGAATGATGTGCGGCATCAGTTCTCAGCCAGGTGAACATAAGTTAAAAACGAAGTGCAACGATATAGAAGACGTGAACCTTGAGTACAGGAAGCAAACCTCATATCAGACGGATAGTCATAGGCAAGGAGACCAGACCGCAGAGCTTGGGGCGAAGTACAACAACATACTGACGGACGAAATCTCGTTCATTGAGAAGTTGTCTTTCAACGGCTTCAATGAAGGTTCAGACCAAAGCATTGCATATCATTGAATTTCAGCGTCTTGAATTGTTGATAACTCCTCCCGTCCCTCCATAACATCGCCTGTTTACTCCCGACACTCACATATCCGGGTATTCGTCACTGCCGAACACATCCATTTCTGCGTAATACCAATCTTCGAAACTGTCATAGCCCTGCTTTTCCCTGTGAGGCTTCATAGCATCGGCATTTCCGCTTCGGGCACTACCCAATGGTACTTCTGGCGGAGTCGTCCTCCTTGTGTCCTTCGCCCGCATTTCCGGAACCGGACCACAGTTGAAGTCAAAGCCACCATGGGCTTTCTGTTTTCTGTCATAGGAACATTGGAAACAGAAAGCCAGAATCGTCCCAATTATAAAAAACAGTGAGGCACACCCCCATAGGCCGTGCTTTAAATCATCATCCTTGGCATCCATCATTCATTACATCAGATTGTGACTCATTTCGTCAGATTCGCAAAAGGCCGGCTTCCATAATGTTCTCTGAACCTGGATATCATTTCTGTCTCAACGGCATCTGGATCACCATCCACCGGCATCCAGCAAAAAATGAGTTCCTGGGCATCAGCAAGCTGCCATATATACCTTCCGCCCCAATGACCGACGGGCTTCCCATCGCCGAAGCGCAGATACTGGCTGATCCTCTTGCGAAGAGATTTCGCCTTGCCTATATACAGGACTTTGGCGCCTTCAACCCAGTTAGCACTTAACTCGGATAATGGAACATTGGGATCCTTCCCTTTGAAGTATCCGCCAGAACCTCTTGCCAGAAAATCCGGTCTTTCCCCTGAATCACGAAGCACCATATACACCCCCGGAACATCAGGGACAGATTCTGTTTCAGAGTCCCGAAGTTCGACTACCGGCATAAAACCGGCAAAACCTGCAGATTCGATCATATCAAACATTATAACCTCCTTTTATTATATTAAAGTATTGTCAATCAGCCTTGATTTTCATTTGTTCCGTTCTGATGCCGCATCAAAGACCTTCTTCACTCTCTCCCTCAGATGCATTGGAGCAAGGACTTCCAACGAACGGCTGCGGGAAAGGAGTTCCATAACAAAATCATTGGTAATCTTCAGATCAAGTCGGACAGTCAGACCCGTCCGAGGATCATCAGAGAGGATCTGCTGAGTCTCATGGAGGGGGAATGTCTTGACAAAAGCCCCGTCAAGGGAATCATAATGCAGTATCACCTCCTCAACCGGATCATCCGGATCATTCCATATTCCAAAACTTTCACGAAACATCGTCTTCGCATCAACGGATTCATCCCTGTCAAACTTCTGAGCGAGCGCCTCAGACAGAGACATCCGGTCCACTGCAAAACACTTCATCACTCCATCCATGACATCAACTCCGACAAGATACCACCGGTGCTGTGACTCCTTCAGAAAATACGGCTGCACTTCCTTTTGTGACACATGATCACCATATCTGACATTATGATAATCAAATTTGAGATGTCTGCCGTCTTTAAGTGAGACAAATATATCTGTCAGATCCACATTGACCTTGACTCTGCGATGCTCCGGCACTACATATTTCTGCATGACACTATCAGAATATATGGAATTGAGAATCTCAAAACTCTGCAACAATGCCATATACCCTTCTGTATCGGGAAGATTCTCCGCAATATGATATCCATACCCTTCTTTATAGCGGACATCTATACCGAATGATTCACGCAAAGTCTTGAAATCACGCTGGAGGGTACGGAGAGAATATCCAGTAGATTCCGGAAATGAGGCATATACCTGATTCTGCATATAATCAAGAAGTTCCTCTTTGGATACGTATCTGCCATCCAGTATATTCATAAGGAGCGAGATCCTTTTCAAATGAAATGCATTGGCCATAGTGAATATTTAAACTTGTACAAATATAGTCAGTGCCGACGTCAAAAAGCGTCGTCGGCAGACTTTCTTAACAAAAACACAACATTTTCTACATGACCAGTCATAAATACACAAGAATATAAGATAACACAAGCCGAATATAGTGCAACAACGACACTACTCTTACATGTTTTGGAGGCATATATGGATTATATCCGTAAGTTTTTGTATATTTGGGGGTTGCGGGGCGTGAAGCGAGGGAGGTAAGGACCCTGAAGTTGCATAGGATCAAGAGTTATGATTATGGAAACAGACCGGAAGTGGATCATTGTCCGTATTGATGGCAAGATTGCATCAATTTCTACTGATTACAGACAGCTGGCGGCCATCACTGCAAAGCTTGCCCTGTCGACATCTGCCGACACGAAGGCTTATAAGGGCATAGCCGCTGCGACTGAAAAGATCTGCGCAGACACCGTAGGTTTTGAAGAAGTCTGGGATCTCAGGCAGACGGCGCGATGGGATGACCTGATGCTGTTCGGGACCGACTTCCAGAAGAGGGTATGGAAGAAACTATGGGACCTTACCCACTCTGAAACCGGAGAAAGACCCACAGAGGCCCTGAAACTTCTGAGCTACACCGCTTTTGCGGAACTATGTGAGAACAGGGCAGGCGTACGCGCAGTAGCCCATGCCATAGGCCTGAATCCTGTTTCTGTGATAATTCCCTGCCACCTTGTCATCCCGAAGGAATCCATAGACAAGATCAACGACATAAAGAGACGGGCCGAAACCACCATATTCAAGGGTGACGACCTGTGCATGGAAAGCATTCTCAACGACCCTGCAAATGATTTTGGAGAATACAGCCTGGGACGTGAGCTTAAACGTGCGTTGATCCTGAAGGAGTTTAAGCAACAGCCACAGCGGAAGGACCTGATCCCGGCTCAGAACTTATGAAGCCTTACCGGACCTGCACTACTCCTTTTTAAGAACGACTCTGGCTGAATAAGCCTTTGAGACTTCTCTGGCGAAGGCTCTATATGCCTCATACTCTTCTGCAGGCGCATCAAACGGGATGAGGGTGACGGTCTGCACCACAGAAATATCTGACGGAGAATCCTCTGATGCCGGATTGCATGTCACCTCCGTCCTGAACACACCGAACCTGCTCTCAATCTCAGTGGAAGTCGGAATGGTTTCCACAGCATAGCCGACGGGCAGGACAACTCTGACAGTGTCAGAATAAGTGTTTCCGGACGAACTCACAAGCGGATTTACGCGCGCCTTCCTGTCTGCATATAACTTCTTTGCGAAAGGATTCAGCTGCAGGAATATACGTTCACCGGAAACCTTGGCATAGTCCTTTACCGCATAAGAATATGCAATCTTCATATGAGGAACATAATCTTCTGTTTCAAGATAGCCGTTGAAATTGTCCCTGACAGACAGGATTCTGAAGTCCGAAGGATTCAAAGAACAGCCGGACATGATCATATCGAACTGATCCTTCGGTTCGTAAGATCCGAAACCGACATACCTTTCGATATTGTCAAGCTGCAGGAAACGTGTCCCGTCACATGTGGCTGACCCGTCTTCGTGCAGAATCACCTTGATGCTCTCTGAACGGAATCTCAATGAATCGGGATAATCCGGCACCCGTGTCATCTCTCCCCCTTCCTCCTTGACAAGGACTACCTGATGGCCGGCCACCGAGCTATGCCTGTAACCCAAAGGGAGGCGAGGATTCGTACATTCCACCCAGAGCGTGTCATTCTGCATCGGCACGCATAACATGGCATGATTCATCTGTCCCACAGAGTGATAGCTGTCAAGAAGATCTGCCTTGGACGTATTGACGACAAGGTAATCCGAATCTATTCCGACTACATCAAGAAGCGCCTGCATATATACGGACAGAGCCTTGCAATCGCCGAACCCGGCCTTGTAGACGGTTTCTACCGGGAAAGGTCTGAGGCCGCCAATACCAAGCTGTATGCTTACATATCGTGTGTTCTCACGAAGGAAATCATATACAGCCTTGACCTTTGCCTTGGTGTCTGAGATGTTTGCCACTCGTGACAGGATCTTCGACCTGAGTTCGTCCGGAACGGTTGTAAGTCCTTTCTGAAGGCTATGGAGCCATTTCCCCGACTCCTTCCAGCCGTCCTGATTGCCCTGTGTACCGGCATAGCTGAATTCAACCGGACAGGCATATACAAAAGGCACGAGTGTAAGGATTCCCGGCATCAGGTGTTCAGACACATATCCCTGATGATCGTTGAAGGTCCATGTATATATGTCATTCTTTGATTCACAGCTTACCACAGGGTCTGTACTGGCCTTGTATTGCACGCGTGTGCTGGCGGGAACCCTGATCACATATTGGGACGATTCCAGCCTGACCTGAGGGTCCGACAAGGGTATGAAAGCCGGAAAAGAAACCATCCCTTTTGAATAATCGACTTCATAATCATACTCGACGTCGAAAGGATAGGGCGCATTCGGAGAATAGACCGCCACGGAAGCATCAGAGGCAAGAGCCTCGTTAAGTGAAAACGAGGACAGATCGGACTTCTTGAGTTTCTTGACTGTCTTGCCACCGACCTGTACGGAGCCGGAGAAAGAGGATAGATTACGGAACCCATCGTTATACACGAGGAAAGCTGCGGCGTCCACTCCATGCTTGTTCAGCACTGTTATCCTGGTGTGCACCTTGAACGTTCCTGAAGTCGGAGATGCCATCGTGAAGACAGCATAATGTTCCTTTATCACTGCATTGACAGTTTCCTTGTCCTGACCCTGCAGCAGCAAAGGCATCAGCAATGCCAACAACAAAGGTAATATTCTCATTATGAATTCTTTTTGAGCACTATCATCGAATCGTATATTCCACCAAGGTGCTGCCAGAAGTCCCTGATGTCATTGTATTTCTGAGCAGTTCCCAGAATCTGATTCTGAGTGTAGGTGTAAGACAGCTGAAGCCTGTTGCCATCCACTTTTGCCAGGATTCTCACAGATGCATCCAGAGCATCCAGCTTGAGAAGCTGGTTCTTAGGAAGTTCTTCTACGGAATATCCGTCTGGAATCTGCAGTACATATGAGTATTTGATCGAATAGGTATATGGGAAGTCAATCGGATAGTCTCTGGTGATCGATTGGAACGAGTCCTTCGAGTGGAATTCCTCAAAGAAAGGATCTATATATATGATCTCACCCGTAGAGTCAAGAGGCTTTGAATATGTGAACGTCACAGATACATCTTTAGAATACTCGTCATCCTTCTTCACTTCAAGTTCCTGGATTTCCACGGAGTGGTCATTCTCCAGATCATCCATGTACTCTTCCTCGTCATCAAAAGAATTGTAATGTGCCTTGAACTGATAGGAATCTTCTCCGAAATAATTCAACGAGACGTTACCGGCAGACAATGCAGAAGCAGGATCTACAGACGCATTGACATACATGACTACTCCGCTCCTGCATAGTCTGGTGAGATCCACCCACTGACCTGTTCCATTCTGATGAATGATACGGCCATTGGTTACCAGCATCAGCGGATTAAGGATATTGATATATCCATATGGCGATCCGCAGTCAAGGTAGCGTACGGTCCCGTCAGAGGATGTCACGGACAAGATGAATGTGTCATATGGGTTCATTTCCGGCTGAAAATCCATCAGGACTCCGGAACTGCGCAGACGTATGAACACCGGGTCTACCACAAAGCCCAATTCACGCAGACAGCCTGCAACAAGGCTGTTCTTATCCGCATTGGATCCCGTACGTGATTTCACAGTCTGAGCAAGAGGCTTCGGCACCAGATCATATGATTTGTCCCACTGTACGGCATTATTTACAATGTTCACTGCAGCCAATATCTTATCTTCATCCGGAAGGTCTGATGAAATCTGCGCAACCTCATCCTTATACTGGCAGTTCCCCCTGAAGCGTCTGATTATGTCAGAGTCGGCATAGCTCTCATCTACATCAGCCCAATCAACACTGAAATCCTCGTACACCGCACCAGGTATAGTGAGACTTCTGATATCATAATGCACAGCCGAGATATACTGTGATGAATTATATACATATGGCTCTTTCCTGAATGCCGGCACGTCTGCCACCCTGTACTTATCGGTAGACATATTATAATTCAACGAATTACCGCCTATCATTACGGAGGAGGCCATGAACTCATTGGTGAAATCGACATGGATATAACCTTTAATTTTCTTGTTGAAAGAGAAATAATCAGGTATCCTGACATTACATTCGGCAAGATTTACCGGGATAGGCCTCTGGAAAAAGACGTCGTCCACACGCCAGTATCGCGAGCTTGTTATGACATACTTCACTTCAATCACGGATCCCACCTTAACGTCCTGAGCGGAGAAAGAAAGCTTGTCGTAATTCTCAGAATAATCCTCCCTGAAGACATATTTCTTCGGCATCTTTGTACTTACGACCTTTCCTCCCTCCATATTATAGGTAATGACCTCTATTCCTGTCACGGCTTCCTTGTGGGTGTTGGTGGCAAGATGTATCAGCTCGAAATCTCCCCAGTCGACTCCATCCTCCTTCAACACCTTGATCCTCACATGCTTCTTTCTTTCCAGAGAGAACTGTCCGGATGCATTGATATTAAGAAAGATGTCTGTATTCTCGTATAGAATCAGAGCACTGGCAGATGTGTCACGGTCATATGAAGTCATCATAACTTCTTCGTCAGACACCTTGCCGAAACGCTTGTTCACTTCGATGGACTGAGCTTCGGCATATACACCGGTACAGACTGTCAGGATAAGGCTGAAGAATAACTTTCTCATAACAGGATTATTGTTGGATTTGACCACTATACTTGTACGGCTCTCAATTCCGAGACCTCATCTCATCTCCGGGTCGTGATGATGATCACGCCGCAGGCGCCTCTCGCACCATAGATTGAGGAGGAGGCGTCTTTCAGGACTTCAACCGACTTGATATCCCGCGGATTGAGGTAGCTGATGTCTTCGACCACAAGACCGTCAACGACAAACAGGGGATCGGTCGGAGAATTGATGGAATTGATGCCTCGTATGGTATATTTATATGTATTGCCTGTCTTCTGTACCTGCAGACCGGGAACTCGGCCCATCAGATATGCGCCTATGTCAGTGTAGCTCATCATCTCATCCTGATCGACAGAGACTTTGGAAACAGAGTTTACAAGATTCTTTCTCTTGACATATCCATAACCTACATTGACCGAGTCTTCGTCGAAAGCCGCCATCCTGAGCGAATCCCTCAGGGCACGCTCGGCACGACGCAGTTCCCTGCGCGCACGCCTGGCTTCCGACTTATCCTGAGAATGCGCCGGATATGACGAAAGCAATGCCGCTGCGATGAAAAAAATAGCAAGATTCTTCATGATCCACACCTATTTTATATATATGAGACATCTGTCCTATGATCCCTATTTACGGGAACGATAGGCTGTCAAGGCAGAACTGTATCCGATCTGGCTGTCTATATATGCCTCCACAGCCTGACGGAGCATTGTCTGAGACTGAAGAAGCTCTGAAAGAGGGATCATTCCTGCCTCATAGCTCTTCATCAGCTGGTCAGTCGTCTTCTGGGCGATGTCCATCGTCTCCCTGGCCACCATCATCCTGTCCCAGGCCACGGTAAGCTCAAGCCACTGCTGACGGACCTGAAGAAGCAGCTGCGAGGAGAGATAGTCCCTTTCATTGGAAGCTTTCTGCATCTGATAATCCATGCGCTGGACCTTTCTCGAGACCTTTCCCCAATCAGAAATAGGCACCTTTACCATTGCAAACAGAGTCCCGTTGAACTTATCGTTGATTGCATGACTGTAATTATATGAGGCACCCACCCCGACTGTAGGCAAGGCCTCTCCAAGAGCTATCCTTTTCTGCACCTTCTTTGCCTCAACTGAAAGATCGAGGAGGCGGGCTTCATCGACCCCGGCAGCAAGTTCTTCTTCCGGGACATAATATTCCTCCGGCGGAAGCAGGTCATCGAGGCGGTCTGTAAAGACTATATCATCGATAAACGGCTTGAGACTGTCCGCATTAGCAGGAAGAAGACAATAGTCCTGACCTATCGAATTCAGGAGATCCATCTTGGCAAGGCGTATTCCTCCCTTGAGCTGAACAAGTCCGCTCCTGAGCTCGCTCTGCTTCAGTTCGAGCTGCATGAGGTCTGTCTGTACTGCCAGACCTGCCTGAACTGCAGAAGTGAGGTCCTTGTGAAGGGTGTCCAGCAGCTGGGCAAGCACCCCCACAGTGCCGAGCTTCTCTTCAAGGGAAACGACACGCCAATAGCCCGACTCTACAGAGGCATCGTTGTCGCGGAGCATGATGTCCTGCTTGAGCTGAGCCGCCTCAACGCCCAGGGAAGCCAGTCTGTTGGCTGCCACGATACGTCCGCCGGCAAACAGGGGCTGCATCGCTGAAACCGAAGCCACATATCCGTCCTTCAATGCCGTGTAGACTGGAGAGAAACCGAACTGCTGACCGGCCTCTTCAATAAGCGAAGTCAGAACATCGCTCAATTCGTTCTCACCTATCACGTCCTTCACTTCGAGCTCTATCATAGGGTTCATCGACCAGAAACCGAAGGCATTCAGGGAAACCTTCGGGAAGTATCCGGCAAGCGCCTCCTGCTTCTGTGCCTTGGCTGCGAGTACGTCAAGATGGGCATTCCTCACATAAGGATCGTTCTGCAAGGCCATATCCTTGCAGTTTTCCAATGTAAGCGAAAGCCCCTGAGCCCCTGCTACAAACGGCAACAGGAGAAGGAGCAATATATATATGTACTTATTTTTCATCTTCAACCTCCTTGGTCTTGAACACCTGCCAGTAGCATACAGGCATTATCTCAACTATCAGAATGATCGAGAGCATGGTTCCGAAACATATTACCACACCCATAGGCATCCACAAGGCATCACCGCTCAACACCATCGGCAGCACACCGAGAGCTGTGGTGCATGAAGTAAGGAATATTGGCCTCATCCTTCGCTTTCCAGCCTCCATAGCAGCCTCCTTCACAGTCAGTCCGGTGCCACGGCGCAAATCCTCCGCATGGTCAAACATGAGGATTCCGTTTCTGACCACGATTCCTATAAGGCTGACCACTCCAAGCACCGCGGTCATGCCGAAGTCAAGACCGAAGATCCACAGACCGAAGGCCGCACCGAACAGGCACAGAAGGCTGAGCACGAGTGTGAGTGCTGCGAGAGACATCTTCTTGAAATGGAAAAGAAGGAAGAAGAACAGGATCGCGACAGCGCAGATAAGGGTCAGGAGAATCTCCGGAACAACCTTCCTGTTGACTGTCGAAAGTCCTTCGTAAGAAACGGTGACTCCCTCAGGAAGATATGGTTCTATGTTTGCCGACACATATTTCTTCAGTACCCTCATCGCCTCAGGCTGGCTTCGGCCGAACTTCATGTCTGCATATACGGTCAGGGCATCCTTGCCATTGATGTGAGGGATAGACTCCGGCTCCCATGCAGGCTTCACATCCGCAACCTGACGCAGCGGCACATATACACCTGGAATAGTAGTCGTAACCATCTGATTTCCGATTGATTCATATGTCGCATCATTGGCATGGGAGACACTGTACAGATTTACCGGGATGCTCTCACCGTTTTCCCACAATGTGGCCACGGTCTGGCCGCCATAGGCCCCGGCAAGCGACAGGGACAGGAAGGCACGGTTCACACCAAGACGGGCAGCCTCATTAGGATCAACATCCACCGATACTGTCGATATGAAATTGTCGCAGTCACTATGTACCCACTGAAGCAGATTGCCAAGGCCCATCATATATGCTTTGAGAGTGTCTGCATATGGCTTCATCTGATCTATAGTACCACCCTTGAAGGTCACTCCCACCGGTGCAGTCACGGCCTGGTAGTCCATCTGCTTGAAACGGACATGGGCTTCAGGGAACCAGAACTCGAACTTCTGGCCATACTCCTTCAGTACAGCCTCCGCATCCAGGTTGGTCTTCGTGTTTACAATGAGCTGAGCGAAGCTTTCTGAAGGTATCTTGGGGGCATATGTGGCATGGAAACGAGGTGCACCCGTTCCTACGAACGAAGTCACCGACGTCACTCGCCTGTCTGAAAGAAGCACCAACTGCAGTGAATCAGTCACAGTCTTGGTTTCTTCCAGCGATGAATTAGGATCAAGATATATCTCTACTGCAAAACAATCCCTTTCCGCCATCGGCATCATCTGGATGTTGAGCTGAAGGAACATGAATACACCCAGCGCTACAGTCAGCATACCTACACAAACAGTCTTATACGGATGTCTGAAACACACTGCCTGAAGTTTCTCATATGATTTCTGCAGAGCCCTGAAAAAGACTTCCTGTCTTCGCTCCAGACGGCTCTTCCTCCCGCTGCCAGCACCCCCTATGAACTTCACTTCAAGCGAAGGAACGACGGTGACGGCATATATCAGAGATGCCGCAAGTGCTATGGTTATCACAATCGGGAACATCTGCACGAAATCACCGAGATAATTTGTGATGATGGCACGCATCGGATAGAACATGAGGGCTATCGCCGCCGTTGCAATGAACATAGGGACGATAAGCTCCCTGGCACTGGCACAGGCTGCATCCACCCTTCTCATGCCTCGTCCGAGCTTGTCTATGTATCCGTCCATCGTAATGATGGAATCGTCCACTATCATGCCCAGCACCACGATCAGGGCAGCAAGCGTGACGGTGTTCAGCTCCATTCCGCAGACGTACATGACCGCAATCGTCACGGCTGTGCATATAGGGACTCCCGAGCTGGCGATCAACGCCGAACGCATCGGGAAAAGAAGAAGCATCACCACTATGACAACCAGCATGGAAATCAGCAGGTCTCTGAGAAAGAGCCATACCGACGTACTCACCACCTTCGGCTGGTCTGTGATCTTGGTGAGTTTCACACTGTCCGGCAGAGTCCTGGAGAATTCCTCCAGGATCTTGTCCACATCCTTTCCGAATGCCACGATATTGTTTTCCGGACGCATGTCCACAGAAAGGATCAAGGCAGAGTTCCCGTTATAATCAACGTACGATGACGGCTTTTTATAACCTCTCTTTATCGTCGCTATATCCTTAAGTCTGATTATGTCACCCTGAGGTCCTGCCCAGACAATCTTCTCTGCAATCTCCTGCTCTGATGCCACCATGTTTCCCACATGGATAGGTGAGTTTGCATAGTCGGTGACAAACCTTCCGCTGACCACCTGGGTTGTAGAAGACTGATAGTCAAGAAACAGGGAAGTCGGTCTGATTCCGTAAGCGGAAAGGAGCTCCATATCGACTTCGACCGCTATCTCTTCCGTCTGGTTGCCGTACACCTTGAAACTTGCCACCTCAGGCAGTTCCTTGAGCCTGCTCTCGAGGTCGTCGGCATATTCCTTCATCTCGGCATACCCCTTGTCGCTTGACTCCATCGCTATGAGCACAGACGATATGTTTGAAAAGTCATCCAGCACTTCGAGAGCAAGGACTCCCGGAGGAAGAAGCTTGCGATAGGAATTCAGCTTGAGCTTGATCTTCGACCACACTTCGTCCTTCTTGCTCACCGGTGCATCGACAACCACATAAATGAAACACATTCCGTCCTTGGAATATGAATATGTCGCGCGGCTGACTTCTGAGAAATTGAAAAGAAGGTTCTCTATAGGCGTCGTGAGCTGTTCCTCGACCTCCTCTGCAGTCGCACCAGGGTACAGACCGACCACAAGTCCCTCCTTGATCTCGAATGTAGGATACTCGTTCTTATTGATCTTGAACAAGCCATATCCTCCCAGACAGACCAGAAGGACAGTGATGAAATACACCATTTTCTTGTATTTGATCACTCCTCTTATGAAATCTCCCTTGCCTTTCATCGCTGAATCACCTTCACTTTCATTCCGGTACTTACTTTGGAAATACCGTCCACAATAAGTCGGTCGCCCTGTTCAAGGCCTGTTGAAATGATGACACCCTCGCCTGAGAAACCATCTACAGTCACATATGACTTGCTCACCCTGTCATCATCATTTACTATCCACACATAGCGTCCCGTCATGTCCGTACGTATCGATGAAGACGGGATCGTGATGGAAGTAACTGCAGGGCTGCTCATATATACGCGTGAAACCATGCCAGGCATGAGTCCGCTGATTGCGGAATAGGGCTTGAGGACGCAGTCGTAGGTGTGCGACAGGGGTGAAGCTGAAACGCCCTTTGACACGACCTTGAGTTCCACGCCCTTGAGTCCGAGAGCAGGGACATCCATATGCGCCTTCTGGCCGACCTTCACTGTCACTATTTCTGTCTCAGGGACAGGGATGTGCACTTGAAGTGAAGACAGATCCACGATCTCTGCAAGAGGCTCACCAAGCGACACTTCCATGCCCCGGGTGACCTGAGTCCTTGCCACGACTCCTGCAAACGGTGACTTGATCCTGCAGTCCTCGAGGGCCTGTTCTGCAGATGCCGCTGATGATCTGGCTTTGGAAAGCTGGGTTTCGATGTCCACCATCTTGACTTCCGGCACAGAACCGGTCTGATGGACTTTCTGAAGTCTTTCATATGCATCCTCCGCCTGCTTCAAGGTCGCCTGCGCCATCTCATAGGCACCTATGACGGTAGAGGATTCTATTTCTGCCACGACCTGGCCGCTTGAGACCATGTCGCCCTGCGATATGTCAAATGAAGTCAGTCTGCCGTTATGACGGGGAGAAAGGACCACAGTCCTGGAAGCGCGAACTTCTCCCACATAATTATCGAGACCCACGTTTTCCTCCTCTCCGACAGACAGCACACCGACTGCCACAGGCTGTCTTGCTGCCACGGTCGTCTTATCTTTACATGAAACACAATTCAATACAGCCACTGACAAAAGCAGTAGTCCTGACAATCTTCTCATTTCAATATATATTTCTCAATAATATACTATCCTTGCAATAAAGCCATAAAATTAACAACAATAATCCTATAATCCAAAAAAACGCTTGAAAAATGGTTTTTTAAAACTTTTTTTGAATTTTTTTGCAGAATAATTTGGAAGTTAAAATATTTTGCCTACCTTTGCAATCCCATTCGGGAAACATGCGGAAATAGCTCAGTTGGTAGAGCACAACCTTGCCAAGGTTGGGGTCGCGAGTTCGAGCCTCGTTTTCCGCTCCAAAAGAGGTCATCTTCGGATGACCTTAAATTTTGAACTTCCGCCAGACGTGGCGTCAACATATAGCCCTTCGGGGCACTTTTAGACAATTCGACAACACACCATATGCAGGTCGCCCTTTACTAAGGCGGCTTTTTTCTTTTAACCGGTGAAAAATGGGGATAATCGGGTTCGGCCAGATAATCGGTCCTTTATCTGGCCGCGCACAGCAAAACCCCATCTCCGGCCAGATAATCGAGCTTTTTCATGGCCGTCACTGTCACAAAGTAAGGTGCGCGGGCTGCGCCCATATTCTGATCTTCGGATTTCACTCCACTGATTACGTTTTAAAGTACCACCCAATGCACCCGGGTGTTATTTTCTTCTACCCCCGGGTGCGCTCATTGTCTTCTCAGACCACCAAAAGGCCACTTGCCGCACCTAGGTGTGCCGACAAAGCACCCCCGGGTGCGCTCATCGTCTTCTCAGACCACTACAAGGCCACTATCCCAGACAGAACAGGGTGCAGCCCGAATGGACTGCACCCTGTTCTGTCATGATATGCTGTCTGTTATTCCTTACAGCAACGTACCGGATCTCCACCTCCGAGGTCCTGGACATAGAGGAGGTACATGTCATCGCGGTCACTGTCTATGACAATACATAACGCGCCATAGGTGCTTCCTGGAGTTACAGAAGGATAGGCAGCATGTTCTCCTACACCGTAGAATAGACCATTGGCCTTTCCGAAGTATCCTGTTGCCGGATACCAGATCACCTCATCTGATCCCATGTAGCCACTCAGGTTAACACCCTTGTTGACATGGTCGAAAGGATTGGTGGAAATACTGTTGCTTCCGCGGGCCTTGACCCAGATTCCGCTTTCACCACCATCAGGAACACGCCATCCTGCAGGGCACGGATCATATATTGTCTTAGTACTCTGCCACAATGTCTCATCCGGTTCATACATCCATGAATTGCTGTTGTTACCTCTGATGAGTGTAGTAGGATTCTTTGTGGCAAAATCCACGGTACCCACTGATGATGTGCCTGCCTTGACGGCCGGGAACGAGATTGTAGACTTGGCCTCTACAGCAGAAGATATGCTTGAAGATCCCATGAACGGATCCTTTCGGCCCCACTGGTACATAAGTCCGAGAGCACCTACATCTCCTGGGGTCGCACTTGTAGCGCCAAGGTTACGGTCGAGCATTGTACCGGCACTGTGATAATATACCTGTTCCTTAGGCTGGTCAGTCATCCAGATGTGCCATGACCAGAGGATATTTCCAGAAGCATCCTTCGCTGCGATCAATGCGTTTCCTTCGCGGTACGAATCATTTGTCTTGAAGTAGACTTTTCCGTCCTTGTATTGTGCACCCTTGATCAGGTCTCCTCTTGTCGGCGTCACGGATGTACCGAAGGTCTCCCAAAGGACGTCAGCTGTAGATACTGAACCTACAGAAGTAGAGCCGTTACCCTTTACTGCAGAGATGCTGTAAGTGCCGGCCTTGGTCACGATGTAGCAGTTGGCAGTACCCGCAGATGAGAGGTCGACAGCATCGGTTATAGAGAAATTGCTGTCATAGCCGCTGACCCTGTTGGTCCTGAATGTGCTGACTTCACTGTAAGATGTGCGTCCGTTGTTGATGGTCTCTGTGAAGTAATAATACGTCGTCTCCGAATAGAGTCTGTCAACGACGAGAGTGAATGTGCTTCCGCTAAACGATGTCTTTGAGACACATCCTGTATAATTGTACAGAGAAAGGCTGCTGCTGGTGCTGTAGTACACAGACACCTTCATGTCTACCGCCCTCTGAGCGACATCACCTGTGAATGTTGCCGAGAATTCTCCCACTGTGCTCAATCTCATTGAAACACCGTTCGATGCAAAAGGAATGGTTATGACTTCACCATTGAGCATGGTCAGGTAGAGATTATTTGAATCATAGTCCACTCCAAGGAAGAACGAGTCGCCTTGCGGGCCCTGAGGGCCCTGAGCTCCTGTATTTCCCTGAGGACCCTGAGGACCCTGAGGACCCTGAGCTCCGGTAGCCTGGCCGAGCTCTGTCCATGTCTGTCCATTGTCATAAGACACATACCATTTACCGCCATCGATCTTCAGCTGAGGGGTCACACCATCCTTACCGGCAGCTCCATTCTGACCTGGGGCGCCGTCCTGGCCCGGAGTACCCGGAGCACCGTCCTGACCTGGAGCACCATCCTGACCTGGGGCACCCGGAGCGCCATCCTGGCCATCCTTTCCATCCTGTCCTGTCACTCTCAGCTTCTGTCCGGACTCATCGAGAAGCCACTCGCCGTTTACAGTCCAGTAATAGACTCCATCCGAGTCTTTCTTCACACCGATGACAGGTGCGACAGCATCCTTTCCGTCAGCACCGCTCTGACCAGGAGCGCCTGGGGCACCGTCCTGACCATCCTTGCCATGATAGATTATGACTTCTCCACCCTTGCTGAATACTATCTTATAGCCTATTTCCACTCCATTCTCGATGATAGGAGTAATTGATGTCGCATAGTCATTGTTCTGGAGAGCTTCTATCACTGTCTGAAGAGCAGCGATGTCCTTGTTCATCTGTAAACACTGAGCCTGAAGGGCCTCATATGCCGACCATGTAGGAACCTTGATGGTAGTGCCGTCACCAAGAGTGAAGATCACATAGTCCTTGCTGGTGGAGTAATCGACATCTGTAAACATCGAGTCTCCGCCTACACCAGGATTTCCCTGTGGGCCCTGAGGGCCCTGTGGACCTTGAGCTCCCTGATCACCTGTGGCCTGACCGAGTTCTGTCCATGTCTTGCCTTCATCATAAGACACATACCACTTGCCGTTCTCTATCTTGAGCTGAGGGGTGATACCGTCCTTTCCGTCAGCACCATTCTGGCCTGGAGCGCCATCCTGACCCGGAGCGCCCGGAGTACCTGGGGCACCATCCTGGCCGTTCTGGCCCGGAGCACCGTCCTGACCTGGGGCACCGTCGGCACCATTGCTTCCATCCTTTCCTGTTGCCCTTACCTTCTGACCGTTCTCGTCAAGAAGCCACTGACCGTTCACTGTCCAGTAATATACTCCATCTGTATCCTTCTTTACACTGATGACCGGAGTGGCACCATCTGCGCCATCCTTTCCCGGAACACCGTTCTGGCCATCCTTACCGTCTTCTCCATCCTGACCTGGAGCACCGTCCTGACCGTCCTTGCCATCAGCTCCATCCTGGCCATGATAAATCGTGATCTTTCCGCTCTTGCTGAAAGTGATCTCATAGCCGACTGCCTCCACACCCTCATATATCGTGACGATGTCGGTTATATAATCATTGTTCTGAAGTGCATTGACTATGATCTGAAGAGCCTCTATATTCTGGTTGATCTGATCGCACTGAGCCTGAAGAGCCTCGAACGCCGACCATGTAGGGACCTTGAGCTGAGTACCGTTGCCGAGAATGAAAATCACATAATCCTTGCTTGAAGAATAGTCTACATCGGTAAACATGGAATCACCGCCGACGCCTGGATTTCCCTGAGGACCCTGAGGACCTTGAGGACCCTGAGCACCTGTTTCACCCTGAGGGCCCTGTTCTCCGGTAGCTGCACCGAGTTTTGTCCATGTCTCACCATTATCATATGACACGAACCAATAGCCTTCCTCTATCTTCAGCTGAGGAGTGACACCGTCCTTACCATCAGCACCATCCTGGCCCGGAGTACCCGGAGCACCTGTGTTTCCGTTACTGTAGGATGCAGGCACCTTCTGTCCGTTCTCATCGAGGAGCCATTCACCGTTGACAGTCCAATAGTACTGACCATCCGTATCCTTCTTCACGCTGATTGTCGGAGTGACACCGTCTGTTCCGTCAACTCCGTCCTGGCCCGGAGCACCCGGTGTTCCTGCAGCGCCATCCTGACCGTCCTGACCATGGTATATGGTCACCTTGCCGCTCTTGCTGAAAGTGATCACATAGCCGACCTCCACTCCACCTTCGTAGATGGCAGTGATACCTGTAATATAATCATTGTTCTGAAGTGCCTCGACAATCTTCTGAAGTGCTTCTATGTTCTTGTTCATCTGATCGCACTTTACCCGGAGAGCTTCGAATGCATACCAGGTAGGGATACGGAACTCCATTCCGTTACCAAGGACGAAGGTCACATAATCCTTGCTTGAAGAGTAATCGATGTCGGTAAACATAGAGTCTCCACCAACGCCAGGATTTCCCTGAGGGCCCTGAGGACCAGCCTCTCCCTGTGGTCCCTGAGCGCCGACTGCAGGGCCCAGCTTTGTCCAGGTCTTGCCGCCATCATAAGACACGTACCAGTAGTCGTCCTCTATCTTCAGCTGAGGGGTGACACCGTCCTGGCCATCCTTGCCATCTTCCCCATCCTGACCTGGAGCGCCGTCCTGACCTGGAGCACCGTCCTGACCGTCCTTGCCATCAGCACCAGTTGCCCTAATCTTCTGTCCGTTCTCATCCAGAAGCCACTCACCATTGATTGTCCAATAGTACACACCGTCAGTATCCTGCTCGACCCCGATCACCGGCGTCATGCCATCCTGGCCGTCCTTGCCATCTTCGCCATCCTCACCATCTTCACCATGGTATATGGTTATAGGATCGCTGTAGACGAAGCTGATTGTGTAACCGATCACTTCACCATTATTCTGAACCGGTGACACATTGGTTATGTAATCATTCTTCTCCAAAGCCTCCACCAATGTCTGCAACGCTGAGATATTGGTATTCATTTCCTTACACAACTTTTCAAGCGCAGTCACACGCTTGTCCAGGGAATTGATGTTTTCCCAAAGTTCACTCGGGTCGAACTTCTTACATCCGCCCGCCAGAAGGCAGATCGAACAGATTAAAAGAATTATTCTTTTCATTTCGGTTAAAAGTTTGTCTAAAAGTCACATCTCAAGACAAGAATTGAATTATTGTCTTCTTGAACGATAATTTATCTTCATCGACTCGTAATACGGCATCTCATGAGAAACCACGGTGCTGTAGTAGCGATCAAGGGCAGACATGAATGCCGGGTCGTCAGCCTTTGTCGTGCCTTCCCATTCAGGGCTGGCATTCCAGGCTCTCTCAAACACTCCGCACACCTTAGGGAACACATAATAGGTTACATGGTCGAATGACCTTACTGTCTCGGTCCACAGCTGAGCCTGGATTCCGACAATGTTCTCCCTTGCCTTCAGTTCGACCTTGCCCTCAGGCAGATCCGCTATGTCACGCATCCTTCCCCTGTCGTCCCATCTTATAGAACGGTAGATGTCATATGGAAGAAGCGAGAAGCTGCGGCGCTCGTCCACGAAACCTCCCCATGACAGACCTCTCTCCAATTTGTCAGGAGTGTAGGCGAAGTCAACATATGTGTTGGTCATGTTCGAAAGGATCGCAGGGACACCGTCATTGGCATACTTGTATGGATATTCCTCCTGACCTGAGCCAGTGTGCCAGAAATTGATGGAATAAAGGTTCTTCTTCATCCTCTCATAGACATGGTCTTCAAGATCCATGACCAGTTCCTGCCAACCCGAGATCTTCACTCCCCTTGCTTCAGCTATGTCAAGCACTTTCTCTACATAATATGACTTCAGGAGCTCGATGTTGTCCCAGCCTCTTTCCTTCATGACCTTCTGGCACGCAGGTGATCCCACCCATGCGCCTTCCGGAACCTCGTCACCTCCCACATGTATTGCAGGAAGAGGGACACCGGCCTCATTGTGACATGCTATGAGCTCGTCAAAGACAACCTCAATGAACCTGTATGTAGACTCAAGCGCGACATTGAGGGCATTGTCCTTATAATACTGTACTGAAACATATTCCGACACATCTTCAGGCTCGCTCAGGAGATAAGACGTGTCACCAGTCCTTGCCGCATATGCTTCCATGGCCTTGATGGCCGCTCTTGAATGGCCTGGCGTGTCAAATTCCGGAATCACCTCTATGCGGCGTTCCCACGCATATTTCAGGATCTCGATGTAGTCTTCTCTGGTAAGGAAACCGTTTGCCGATGAGGTCATGTCCTCAGGATCGATGCTTCCGTTGTATGAAGGCATAAGACCGATAGTCTCCACATATTCGCCTTCAGCATTCTTTTCAGGAAATGCGTGATGTGCGCCGTAGGTCGTAAGTTCCGGGAACCTGCCTATCTCAAGTCTCCATCCCTCGTCATCTCCGAAGTGAAGGTGGAACACACTCACCTTGTAGTGCGAGAGAAGTTCGATGAATTTCAGGATATTGTCTTTTGTGGTGAAGTTTCTTGAGATGTCAAGCATGAAACCGCGATAGTCCAGGTCCGGCCAATCCTCGATGACCATGTCAGGCAGTTCGTTTCCGCCTGCATTCCTCCTGAGGTTGTCCAGGGTGACCTTTGCATAGAAGGCGCCATCCTCGTCAGCGGCCTCCACACGGCAGCTGCCGTCGAGGGTGATCCTGTACCAGCCCGGCCTGTCAGACTCCACGAAGGCTACTTCCGGCATAGCCTCAACCACAGTAACACCCTCTGCAGGAGTTACCTTCTTGAGGGACGGGATCATATCCCACACCTGTGTCTCCACCTGGTTATACGGAAAATCGGGAATACGCTCCGTAGGAAGATACACGTATTCCACATCCAGTTTCTTCACCTTGCCCTTATGCTCCAGGACGAAACCTTCGGGAGCCCAGCAGTGACGCTGCAGAGGGCTGTCATGATAAAGTACGGTCAGGTCCTTTCCTTCATGTTCATACGGAGTCATCCTGTAAAGACATCCGTGGTGCTGGCTTATCGTTCCCTGCGTGCCTTCCACTTCGGAAGATGCGATATGATTGGATGTAAGCCATATGTTCCAGTCCGTACCTTCCGGAGCATTGAGCACCTTGAGGGTGTGGACTGCCCTGCCTGTCGCCGGGTCGGCTTCTCCCTCTGTCCAGACTATACTTGTGTTTTCCGTACACGACGCAGCGAGCATGATGCTGAGGACTGCGGATAAAAAGAACCTGAATCTCATGGTTTTTGTATATTAAAGTGAGGTCTCGAATTCCTTGAGGAAACGGAGATCGTTCTCAAAATAGTTCCTGAGGTCACGTACCTGCCATTTGAGCATTGCGATACGCTCCACACCCATTCCGAATGCAAAGCCGCTATACTTCCTGCTGTCGATTCCGGAAGCCTCGAGGACATTAGGATCCACCATGCCGCAGCCCATGATCTCGAGCCAGCCTGTACCCTTGCAGATGTTGCAGCCCTTTCCTCCGCAGATGTTGCAGCTGACGTCGATCTCGGCAGACGGTTCTGTAAACGGGAAGTACGAAGGACGCATACGGATCTGTGTCTGGGCACCGAACATCTCGCGTGCGAAGAGCAGGATCGCCTGCTTCATGTCCGCGAATGTCACGTTCTCATCGATGTACAGTCCCTCCACCTGATGGAAGATGCAATGCGCGCGCGCAGAGATGGCCTCATTGCGGAACACACGGCCCGGGCATACGATGCGGATCGGAAGCGGCATCTTCTCCATGGCACGCACCTGCACTGAAGATGTATGGGTACGCAGAAGCACCGGATTGTCGCTGTCGCTGATGAAGAATGTGTCCTGCATCTCACGCGCAGGGTGTTCCGGCGGGAAGTTCAAGGCCTCGAACACATGCCAGTCGTCCTCGATCTCAGGTCCCTCGGCAACATCGTATCCGAACTTGCGGAATATGCTGACGATCTCCTCGCGTGCAATCGACACAGGATGGCGTGATCCCAGGGCCACGGGATCTCCAGGCATTGTGTAATCGAATGCTGCAGGAGCATCAGCCGCGCTTTCTGCAACCGTATTCTTCAATTCCTCTATCTTTGCTGCCGCACTTGTCTTGAGGACATTGAGCTTCTGACCGAATTCTCTCTTGAGTTCCGGTGCGACAGTTCTGAATTCATCGAAAAGGGCAGTGATCTCACCCTTCTTTCCAAGAAGGCGCACACGCGCCTGCTCTATCTCCTGCTCTGTCCTGCATGACAGGCCGGCAACTTCAGCCATAAGGGCTTCTATTCTTTCTCTCATATCTATGTTTTTCTATATATTATCAAAAGGATTCCCGACAGGGTCGGGAACAATGGGGTTATTCCTCTGCAGGATAGCCGATTGCGATGGCACAGTACGGACGGAGTCCGTCCTTCACGCCAAGCAGCCCGGCAACATATTCCTCAGCGCTCTCTCCCTCAGGTTCGGCCTTGAGGCGCGGTCTGCCGTTGATGTGGACCCAGCAGCTGCACAGGTCCATCGCCGTTACCGTGAGCTGGATGAATGTCGACGATATGGCGCAGTTGTCCACCCAAAGATCTGTCTTGCTTTCGTCGCCAAGCACCACGATGGCAGCCTGGGCACCGGACAGGAGAGCAGATCCGTAATCGCGCATTTTCGAGAGGGCATCGAGGGTATCCCTGTCCTCAATGATCATGAAGCATGAGCTCCTGCTGTTGCGTGAGGACGGTGCAGCCTGAGCCACGCGGACGATGGCATCAAGTATCTCTTTATCTACAGGCCTGTCAGAATACTTCCTGACACTGTGCCTTTTTTCAATCACTTCCAGAAAGTCCATATCTATATTCGGTATATCTTTTATTTTTTTCCCTGAGCCTTGGCCTTGCGCTTCGCCCTTGCCTTCTGCTCCCTTGCCGCCCCGCTCTTTAGGTAGGCGTTCCACTGCTCTTCCGTAAATATTGTCTTATAGGTCGAATCTATGCGTTCCATCCACTTGTCGCGCACACTCATATATATCGACGCATTGGAAACCTTTGATGCCTTGAGCCTGTCATAGTCTGCCATCATTGCCGGAAAATCGTGTTTCAGAGTGGAATCCACATAGAAGGTCTGCCAGTCTTCGAGATCAAGAATCCTCTGGAGTCTGTCAGCCTCCATCTCAGCCTGCTCGTACACATCCGGCTGTTCGGGCTGCTGCTGGGCTGACATCACTGAGGCGCACATGAGGAATGCAAGCACAGAAAAAACGGCTTTATACAGTTTCATATCATCAAAGTTTTTCGGATACGGTAAAAATATCTGCCTATTTTTGTTAAATTTGCAAGATAACGCGCCGTTTATGCAGCGGCGGCAAAAAACGACACAAAAGTAATTAATTATAATAAAAGTACAAAATGAGAAGACTTTCAAAAGCCCTCCTTGCATCTGCCGTTGCCCTGACTGTAACCGGCAGCATCGACAGCCAGGCCTGCACAAATGTCCTTGTGACCAGAGGTGCAAGCATCGACGGTTCCAATATGATTTCATACGCCGCTGACTCGCACGGACTCTTCGGCGAGCTCTATTATGCTCCGGCCGGAATATGGAATGCAGGGGACATGCGCAGCATTTACGAGTGGGATACAGGAAAATACCTGGGTGAAATACCGCAGACAGCAAGGACTTACCAGAGGGTGGGCAACATGAACGAGCATCAGCTCATAATAGCCGAGACCACTTACGGCGGACGTCACGAACTTGAGGATCCGACAGGAATAATGGATTACGGTTCACTGATTTATGTAGCCCTTGAAAGGGCCAGGACAGCGCGTGAGGCGATAGAGGTGATCGTCGACCTCGCCAACACCTATGGCTACTATTCAAGCGGAGAATCCTTCTCCATTGCTGACACTGAGGAAGTGTGGGTGATGGACCTCATCGGAAAGGGTCCGGACAACAAGGGCATCGTGTGGGTGGCACGCAGGGTTCCGGACGGCTACATCTGCGCCCATGCGAACCAGGCACGCATAAGCACCTTCCCTCTGAATGACCCGGAAAACTGCCTCTACGCACCGGACGTGATCTCCTTTGCACGTGAGAAGGGGTATTTCTCGGGAGACGACAGGGATTTCAGCTTCTGTGACGCTTATGCGCCTCTCGATTTCAGCGGAATGAGAGGCTGTGAGGCACGTGCATGGTCGGCATTCAACATCCTCTGCGACGGAAAGTTCACCTTCCAGGACGAGAACGGAAATATCGTCACCAAAGACGCATATGACTACATCGACTATGCGATGGGATGGGACAAGACCAAGAGATTCCCTCTATGGGTGAAGCCTTCGGAGAAGATTTCCGTAAAGGACGTTGCAGACGTGATGCGCGACCACTATGAGGGCACTCCTATGGACATGACGACAGACATCGGAGCCGGCGGAAACGCACTTCCATACCGCTGGAGGCCTATGGGCTTCGAGCACGACGGAAAATCATACGTGAACGAGAGAGCCATCGCGACCCAGCAGACAGGATTCTGGTTCGTGGGACAGAACAGGAAACACCTCCCTGACGAAATCGGAGGCATCATCTGGTTCGGATGCGACGATGCTGCCACATCTTACCTCACACCGATCTACACCTCGACATATGAAATCCCTGAATCCTTCCGAGAAGGCAACGGAAACATGCTGAAGTATTCGGCTACCTCGGCATTCTGGATGACCAACCGCGTGGCAAACGCCTGCTACAAGGCATATAACATCATGTTCCCTACCGTGGATGCAGAGATCGACGCATGGGAGCTCTCGATGATGGAGGCCGTGAAGAAGGCTGACGAAGAGGCGCTTGCCATATATAACGCATCCAGGACCAGGCCGCGCAGGATGATATGCCGCAACGACAAGGCCCGCAAGGTGGTGGACCCGTATGCAGACGTGCGCAAGTACCTCACAGAATTCTCAGTAAGCAATGCACAGAAGATTTTTGAAAAGTGGGTTGCGCTTGAGGAATTCCTGCTTGTAAAGTTCATCGACGGCAACGTGAAGGCCCAGAACGAGGACGGAACATTCAAGACCAACGGCCACACGGCCCACATTCCTGACGGCATCACCCAGCCGGGATATACCGACAGATGGAAGGCTGCCGTAGCTGCCGACCATGGCGAGATCCTGATTGAAAAATAACCATTTTTGAGTATTTGAACATACCTGCAGAGGCTCTATCTTTGCAGGTATATTACCTTTATATATGAATATAAGACGGACCATAACGACATTCCTCCTGCTGGCTGCAGCCCTGTGTGTACACGCACAGAGCCTTGCCGTAAGCGGAAAAGTGTCCGACTCCGCGTCAGGAGAACCGGTTATAGGTGCCGTCATATCACTTGGAGATGACTACCTGTGGGCGGTTTCCGACACGGACGGAAGATTCTCCTTCGAAAGGGTGCAGCAAGGTAAATACGAAGTCAAGGCATCATGTCTGGGATATGTGAGCGTCATCAGGACGGTTGAAATATTCGAAGACATCGGGAATCTGGACTTCGTTCTCCACGAGAGTTCACTTGCCCTTGACGAGGTCGTTGTGACAGCCCAGAGGGCAAAGGACGGGCTCAACACGTCGCACAATCTCGGCAGAGATGCCCTCAACCACCTTCAGCTGTCAAATATGACGGATGTAGCAGCCCTTCTTCCCGGAGGCAAGACCGTCAATCCTGACCTCACGACCGAGAATCCTTTCCTGATACGCGGAGGCGGGTCCGATGCCGGTAACACGGCATTCGGTACAGCCGTCGAGGTGGACGGAGTAAGATTAGGCAACAATGCCTCGTTCGGAGAGATGGGAGGAGTGGACACCAGAAGTGTCGCCGTGGACAACATCGAGTCGATAGAAGTCATTACAGGAGTACCGTCAGCCGAATACGGCGACCTGAACAGCGGAATGGTGAAGATCAGCACGCGCAAAGGACGCACACCTGTCAATGTGACCTTCTCCGTGAATCCGCGCACCTACCAGATGTCGGCATCAAAAGGAATCGACCTTCAGGACGACAATGGAGTGCTGAACGTCAGTGCAGAATGGGCCAGAGCGGTGAAGAAGCTCATATCACCGTATTCATCATACACCAGAAGCGGCATCACCTTCAGCTATTCCAACACTTTCTTCAGGGCCCTCCGTCTTGAGGCGGGAATAGCCGGCAACATAGGCGGGAAGGACACAAGGAACGATCCGGACGCATTCAAGGGAGAGTTCGAGAAGGAGAGGGACAATGTCTTCAGAGGGAATGCGTCCCTGACCTGGATGCTGAACAAGCCTTTCATCACCAGTCTGAAGCTTGACGCTTCGGTAAACTTCAACGACAATCTCTACAGGTTCCACAAATACGTGTCCTATGGTTCGCAGCAGCCCGCCGTCCACTCGCAGCAGGGAGGTTACTTCCTTGCCGACAGGCTCCCTCTGACCTTTTATTCGGACCAGGTGACCGACTCCAAGGAACTTGACATCGCAGCATCACTCAAATACAACTGGCACAAGAGATGGGACGGCAAGAAGAGTTCACTCAAGGCCGGAGTCCAGTGGAAGACCAACGGAAATACAGGAAAAGGAGAATATTATCTCGATCCCGCTCTTGCAGCCAACGGCTACAGGCCGCGTCCTTACACGGACTATCCTTTCATGCACAATCTGTCCGTGTATGCGGAGGAGCACCTGACAGTCCCTCTGAACGGAACCACCCTCGAGGTCACAGCCGGTCTGAGGATGGAGAATGTCTTCATCAGGAATTCCCTCTACGGCAACAAGGCCACACTGTCACCACGATTCAATGCCAGGTGGCAGATATCCGACAATGTCTCCGTCAGAGGCGGATGGGGCATTACCGAGAAGCTGCCGTCCTACTTCATCCTCTATCCCCGACAGGAGTACAGGGACATACAGACATTCGGATTCGCACACGGCGACCAGTCATCATATATCTATCACACTCAGCCATATACCACCATCTACAACCCGGAGTTGAGATGGCAGAGAAACAGCAATTCAGAGTTCGGCATCGATGTGGGATTCCTCGGAATGAACCTGTCACTCACAGGATTCTACAACATCACTTCCGGACCGTATAACTTCCTGAACGTCTACGAGCCGTTCTCCTACAACATCCTTCAGAAGCCGGATGATTTCCTCATTCCGGAGAATCCTCAGATAAAGGTAGACCAGCAGACAGGCGACACCTTCATCAGAGGAAACGGTGACGAGTACTGGACTCAGATGGAGGTGAAGACAACTGACCGGACATTTGCAAAGTCTCTCAAGCAGAACAATGGGGCCGACGTGAAAAGAGCGGGAGCGGAGCTGATAGCCGAATTCCCCGAGATTGTGCCGATAAGGACGAAACTCCGTCTGGACGCATCATACACCTGCACAAAGTACCTGAACGAGCAGCTGTCATATTACTATCAGAACGGATGGTCGCACACCGTTCTGCCTGACAGGTCATATCAGTATGTGGGAATATATGCCAACGGAGGCGGCAACAGCGTCACCAACGGAAAGGTGACCCACAACCTGGATGCAAACCTTACCGCGATCACACATATCCCGCAGGTGCGGCTCATAATCACCTGCCGTCTTGAAATGTCCCTTCTGCGAAGAAGCAGGAACCTCTCGGAATATAACGGCGCCGATTATGCCTACACGGTGAATCAGGAGGGCAGGACCCCTACAGGAGGGAACATATATGACGGAAATTCCTACACTGCAGTGCGTCCTGTGGCATATATGGACCTTGACGGGAATGTCCACCCCTTCACGGATGTCCAGGCTGCCGACCCTGATTTCGCAAGCCTCATCCTGAAGTCATACAACGCCTATACCTTCGCCCTGGACGGTTACGGGGCATACATGTCAGCCAATCTCAGCATCACAAAGGAGATAGGTGACAAGGTGTCGCTCTCCTTCTTTGCCAACAACTTCACCAACTCCCGACCATATGTGAAGTCACTTGCAACAGGAGTGGGAGCCATATTCACTCCGGCATTCTACTACGGCCTGACCTGCAGACTTAAGTTTTGACACGAACAAAGATGAAGAAGATCATATACATACTGGCTTTGGCGGTTTCGGCAGTCTCCTGTTCCGTGACAGGCGGGGCCGACCCGTATTTAGAGGACCTCAACACTCTGACGATTAAAGCCATATATCCCGAAAACATCGAGGAAACATACAAAGGAGGCCTTACAGCCATCGTAGAGGACATGAACACCGGCAGCCGTTTCTCTAAAGGGAGTGATTCCGAAGGCAGCGTGAGCTTCAGCCTTCCTCACGGACTTTACAGGATCAACCTCAGCGGCAGGAACGAAGGCGGGATCTTCAACGGATCAGCCGACAAGGTCGTCCTTTCCGGCGAAGATATGACTCTGAGTCTGAAACTGTCACATTCAATACCGGGCAGTATCGTCATAAAGGAACTCTATTGCGGAGGATGCAAGAAACTTCCGCAGGAAGGAGACTACCAGTCGGACCAGTACTTCATCCTTCACAACAACAATTATCAGGTAGAGTATCTGGACAGTCTGTGCTTCGGAACCCTTTCTCCATACAATTCCACAGGAAGCAGCGCCTTCATCAGTAAGGATCCTGTCACAGGAGAAACCGTATTCCCGGATTTTCTTCCTATAGTACAGGCTGTATGGCAGTTCCCTGGTGACGGCGACGACTTCCCTCTCCAGCCTGGAGAGGATGCGGTAATATGCCTTCGTGGAGCGATCGACCACACCCTGCAGTACCCCCTCTCGGTAAATCTGAACAGACCGGATTATTTCGTGTGCTACAACCTGACATACTTTACCAACACAACCTATCATCCGGCACCCGGAGATCGGATCTCTCCAGACAGGATAATAGATGTGGTCATAAAGACAGGAAAGGCCAATGCCTATTCTCTCTCAATCAGTTCCCCTGTTCTCGCGGTATGGAAGCCTGAAGGAACGACCATGCATGAATTTGTGGATGGAAATGACAACGTCATTCCTGTGCCGGGAAGCGGAAACGAGCAGGTTGTGAAGGTTCCGCAGGAATGGGTGATAGACGCGATGGAGGTGTTTGACGGAAGGTCCTCGAACAATGCCAAGAGGCTTGCTCCTTCACTGGATGCCGGCTATGTGCTGCAGACTGACATCTTCCTCGGGAAAAGCCTGATGAGGCGCGCGGACCCGGAAGCCACACGGGCTGCCGGATACGAGATCCTTATGGATACCAACAACTCACTGAATGATTTTTACGAAACCGACAGACAGTCACTGCATGAATAAGGTCAGGAACATATTGACACTCTGCCTGATATGGCTGAGCATAGCTGCTTCCGCACAGGATTATGACCGGGTGTACAGGAGGAATCCCTGGAACGCATCCGGGAACGTGACCGGCATTCGTCAGGACTCCCTGTCAAGATCGTATGCGGAATTGAGGGGAGAGTTCCATGCAGGTCACCTGCGACAGACCTGGGAGGCGCCGCGGACCTGGGAAGCAGGGGCGGAGACGGCAAGCATAAGACATCTGGAAAGGATGTCCCTGAAGGGATCCTTCTCATTCTCCCAGAATGAAGGATATGACATGTGCGGATCTATGTTCATCCATCCGGGCTTCTATCCCGTAGACATCCTGGAATTCACTCCGGGACGCAAGACCTTGCAGACATACGCTTTTGACGGAGGCATCTCCTATGATCTCGACGAGTGCTGGCGTATCGGGGCAGGAATGGATTTCAGATCACAGAATCTTGCCAAGAGAAAAGACCTCAGACACGACAACTGGAGGCTCGACATGAGGATCAGTCCGGGTCTGATGTTCCACAGGGACGGTTTTGCGGCAGGAGTCAATTATATTATAGGGAAAAACAGTGAGACCGTAGATGCCGAACAGGTCGGAACAGCGGAATCCTCATATTACGCCTTCCTTGACAAGGGGCTCATGTATGGAGTCTATTCCGTGTGGACCGGCAGCGGCCTTCATCTCGATGAGGACGGCACCAACGGCTTCCCGGTAAAGGAACTGGAGAATGGAATCGCCCTTCAGATCCAGTTTGGAGGACTGTTCGCTGCAGCTTCATGGATCAACTCTCAGGGAACTGCAGGAGAAAAGGAATACATCTGGTTCCGCTTCCCTGGCAACCGCCTTGATCATCTGCTGGAATACAGCTGGGGAGAGGGCGGAGAACACACTGCGAGGATGAACCTTCAGTGGAGTGAACGCAGGACAATGGAAAGCATCCTTGAGAAAGTCACTGAAAACGGAGTAACGACAGTCCAGAACCATGGCCTGAACAGGATTCTTGCAGAAAACACCTGGGCCCTGTCTCCAGAATATGAGTACTACACTGACAGATGGTTCCTGCGTCTGAAGTCTGACCTGTGCTGGGAAAAGGAGGTATCTTCACAGATGTATCCTTTCGTCTGCACCGGCTCGATGATGACCTGGTCACTGCACGCGGACGCGCGCATCAGGTCCGGAAGGCTGGACTTCGAGCCCGAGTTCGGGGTGTGCGGCGGGCGCATCAGCGAAGGCCGCCGCAGCATCGATGAAGACTCCGGTGTGCAGACATCGCCTTACAGGCTCGAGGAATGGTACAGGAGCCGGACAGATTACATCACCTCGCCGAAGAGCACCGTCGGAGCCGCCGTGAAATATAATTTCCTTCAGGGGATGTATGTCGGCACGAGAGCGATGTGGATGCACGGCTTCGGAAAAGGAAACATGGGCGGCAAGGACAGGATTGGCGCCGCCATATTCACAGGTTATAATTTTTAAAGTATTTACATATGAGAAATTTCATCAGATTGTTTACAGTGCTGGCCATTCCGGCAATCGCGGCATGCAGCCAGACAGAGCAGCCCGAGATGACTCCCGGGAAGATAAGTATCGAGCCTGTCATCACCAAAGCCACAGAAGTTGACTTTGAGACAGGAGACAGGATAGGCCTCACTATAGCCAAGACCAATGCGGCCGAGAAATATGCGGACAACGCATGCCTCACCTACGACGGGACCGTGTTCTCAGGCGACCTCCTGTGGTATGCCGACGCATATTCGGAAGCGGATGTGTACGCATATTATCCATATGACGAAGTCAATCCTGACACATATGCGGTGTTCGAGGACCAGACCGGCGGCATCGCGCAGGCAGACTTTATGGCTGCATCGAAGAAGGGAGTCCTGCCGACTCCGAATGCCGTCACCATGGTATTCAGACACATGATGACCAAACTGGTCGTGAATGTCGAAAACCTGTCCGGAGCAGAGATCACCGGACTGGAGATCGCAGGAGGTAAGCGTATAACAGGAATCAATCTCATGGACATGACCCTGACGGAGGACTTTGACGGCGGCATTCCTGATTCAGTTCCACAGGTCAAGGCCTGCGAAGCACAGGCCGGCAGACAGTGGCAGGCCATCATCATCCCTTGCACGGCACGCCTCGAGATCATCATCACCCTCTCGAACGGAAAGAGGATCACCCAGCCTCTTGCCGAGATGACCTTGAAGTCAGGCGGCCAGTACACCATCAATGCACGAATCCTGGAGGACAACATGATAGTGAGCGCATCAGGAGAGATCGAGAACTGGACAGACGAAGGAGAGATAGGATTTGAAGGAGAAGGCTCAACGGAAGAGCTGCCGGTGGAATTTGCGGAATATGACGGATATTTCGTTTATGACGGAGTCGAATATACAACCGTACAGCTCGCTGACGGCAACACATGGATGGCAGAGAATCTCCGCTTCGTGCCACGCGGCAGAAGCGTATCCGGTGACCCTGCGGAGGATGCCGGGATATGGTATCCTGCTGCAAATGCAGAAAAGACAGCCGATCCTGCACTGGCTGAGACTCTCGGACTTCTTTATGACGCAGCGACCGCATTCGGGACAGAGGCCGTCACTCAGGAAAACGCGGCGGATTTTGAAGGTTGTCAGGGAATCTGTCCTCCGGGCTGGCATATCCCTACCGTAGCGGAAATGACAGGACTTGTCGGCCATAGTTCCAACAGCGAGCTCGTCAACACGGAGGCTCCTTATTATGATGCATCCATCAAAGGGGCCAGCATCGCCGCCCTGGCCGAGGCCGGCTGGCCATGGACCTTTGCAGGAGCCCGCAACAAGGCCAACGTCACAGGAAAGGGTTCATATCTGGTGACCAGCCACGAAGATGTCTACGGCGCAATGACTTACCTGGTAGGTTCTTCCCTCCACCAGGTAACCACAAACGACGACGGAAGTCTGAAGAATGTACAGTACCACTACATGATGTCCACATACAACGCTTCAAATGAGAAGATAACGGTGGCATATGGAAACTTCCTCGCCGGAGGTTCTGTACGCTGTGTTAAAGACCGTCAATAGACTCCTTCATTCATAAGAAGAACCTGCAGAGCCTTCGGAATCACGATCCGGAGGCTCTGTCTTGTATATTCCTGTCCGAGATTGACGGCCCGTTGTCACAGACAATCCAATTTTCCGTTAGAATTGAAAGCAATGTCAATGTTTTATGTTATATTTGTAATATTGTGTCGTAAACTGTTTATAACTATATAGTAATGGCAAAAAGATCTACAATCATCAGAAACTGGCCGAAGTACCTCCTTCAGTGGGGAGTGCTGGCGGCCTTGATCATATTTCTGACCGGACTGGTTCCGTCAGAGACAGCCGCCGACCCTGAAGCATACTGTCCTCTCGGAGGTCTCCAGGCTCTGGCCACCTATCTTGCGAACAACAGCCTTCCTTGCAGCATGTCATCCCTGCAGGTGATGATGGGTATAGTCCTCATTGCTGCCGTAGTGCTGTTCAGCAAGCTCTTCTGTGCATACATCTGCCCGGTAGGCACCGTTCAGGACCTCCTCGGCAAGCTGCGCAGGACACTGCACATCAAAGGCATCAAGGTTCGTAACGGCTCTGCAGCAGACAAGGCTCTGCGTATAGTCAAATATGCCCTCGTGTTCTGGATCTTCTATATGACCGTGAACGCCAGCGAGCTCTTCTGCAAGAACCTTGACCCTTACTATGCGATAGCCACCGGCTTCAAGGGAGAGATAACACTATGGATGTCTGTCGTATCCATAAGTCTGGTGGTCCTCGGAAGCTTCTTTGTAGACATGTTCTGGTGCCGCTACCTCTGTCCTCTCGGAGCGATTTCCAATTCTCTTAAGTTCTGGGTGTGGATCGGTGTGCTGTTCGGACTCTATTATGTAGCTGATATCCTCGGAGCCGGCATACCATGGCCGGTACTGCTCGGAGGCTTCTGCATCCTGGGCTACCTTCTTGAAATCTTCCATGCAAGGCCGAAACTTCAGCTTCTGCACATCACGAAGGACGACGGGGCCTGCAACAACTGCGGTCTGTGCAACAAGAAATGTCCTTACCACATCGACGTAAGGTCCTGCCATAGCGGCAGACTCGCACACGTGGACTGCACGCTTTGCGGCGAATGTGTGGCAGCCTGCTCGACAGGGGCATTGAACATAGGCATAAGCAAGCCGTCAAGGAGCAGAATCTGGAGATTCATCCCGCCTGTACTGACAATCGCCCTCATTGCATTCGGAATGTGGGCAGGAGGAAGGTTCGAGCTTCCTACCATCGACATGACCTGGGGACTGGAGACAGTTGCGGAAGACGGAACCGTGACAAAGACAGTCAATGAAGAAGCGCTTCAGACTGCAAGGATAGACGGTCTCCGTTCCGTGAAGTGCTACGGAAGTTCGATGGCATTCAAGGCGACACTGGAGAAGGTCTACGGAGTCCATGGAGTGAAGGTCTTTGTAAAGAGACATTCTGCCGACATCCTCTATGATCCTACCAGAACTACAGTCGAGAAGATCCAGGAAGCGATATACAAGCCTTCAAAGTTCAGGGTCAAGACTCCGGACCCTGAGGTTCTGGACTCCCTCAAGGTAGTGACCATACGCACAGAGGGGATGTACGACAAGCTTGACATAAACTACCTCGGCATGAAGATGAGGCAGGCCGAAAAAGGCATTTTCGGCCTCGAGACAGAATTCGCCTGTCCTCTCATCGTAAGAGTATACATGGATCCTGCGGAAGACCTTTCCGAAGACTGGTTCGAGGAAATCGTCGAGATGGAAGTCCTCCAGATGCCTCAGCATGGAGGTGGAGTGAAGGAAATAGAATGCGGTTATGACTTCGTCAAGATGGAAGACGAGGTGTCGTACATATCCGTCGAAGACCACATCCGGAACATGTTCTCTCCGTTCAAGGCCGAGTTCAGGCAGAGGGTGGAGGAATTCCAGGGCAAGCCACAGTTCATCTACGAGTTCGCACATTCCAACTTCGAGAAGCCTATATTCCTGAGGAACATGCCGTTCCTGAGCAACCACCTCTCAAGGCACGACGGCATCATCGGAATCTACCTCCAGCTGAACAAGGACCTTGTGCCTGCGATCCAGATCCGCTATGCGGCGCCTATGGACCAGGACAAGCTTTGGGAACTGATCACCATGGACACCTGGACCATCACCTACTCGAAGGATGACGTACGTGAGGAGCCTGCGAAGCTCAGCTTCAGCGCAAAAGGAAAAGAATATCCATACTAAAACACATAACTTATGAAACGCTTTGCAACAGCCATTATCCTGGCTGCCATGGCAGCCGGCTTCAATGCCCGGGCGGACGAAGGGATGTGGATGATCCACGCCATCGACCAGGCATTGGAAAAGAAGATGCAGGAACGCGGACTGCAGCTGTCCGCCAATGAACTCTACAATGCGGATGCACCCGGTGCCGGCGTTTCAGATGCTGTGGTGTCCCTGGGATTCAGCTGCACAGGCAGCATCATATCCGACCGGGGACTCCTGATAACCAACCACCACTGTGCCTACAGTGACATACACGCCCTCAGCACACCGGAAAAGAACTACCTTGAAGACGGCTTCTGGGCATTCAAGGCAGAGGAAGAGATGCCTATAGAAGGCAGGACCGCATATTTCCTGAAAAGGGTGTATGACGTGACTGCGGAAGTCAATGCCATCAAGAAGGATCTGGAGAGACAGGGAAAACCATCCGGAATGCGAAGGATCAGTCATATCCTTGAGACCATGTACCAGAAAGGAACCGAGATGGAGGCCTCGCTCTCGTCCATGTGGAAAGGTAAGAAGTACTATATGTCCCTTTACGAGGTCTACAGGGATGTGCGCCTTGTCGCAGCTCCGCCAGTGTCGTCAGCCGCCTTCGGAGGAGACATCGACAACTGGGAATGGCCTCAGCACAAATGCGACTTCACCATGTACCGCATCTACACATCACCTGACGGCAGACCAGCAGAATACTCGCCGCAGAACATCCCTATGGTCCCTGCAAAGAAGCTGGACATATCGCTTGAGGGATACACCGAAGGTGATTTCGTGATGGTGATAGGCTATCCGGGAAGCACAGACCGCTACAGCAGCTCCTTCGAGACCAACTTCAAGGAAAAGGTGAAGCATCCTATAACCAACAGACTGCGCGGTGACCAGATGGCAATAATCAGGGAATGGATGGACAAAGATCCTGAAATCCGCCTGAAGTACTCGGACTATTATTTCAGTCTCAGCAACATGCAGGAGTATTTCCAGGGAGAGGAGGACTGCTTCCGCAGATTTGATGTGGTGGAGGAGAAGGGAGAGATCGAAAAAGGACTGCAGGAATGGATCGACGGATCTCCGGCCAGACAAAAGCAGTGGGGCGGCATGCTTACAGACCTGCAGACAAAATATACGGCAGTGGAAAAGCCGGAAGCGGACATCAACTACTTCCGCGAGTGCATCATCAGAGGAACCAGGCTATACAGGGTGTGCTCAAAGGTCACCGCGTTCAGAAACGGCATCCTCACTGTCAGAGGAATGAAGCCTAAGCGCAAGGTGGAACTCACCGACGGACCGGATCCTGCAGAAGAGGAGGTATGCCGTACATTCCGCTTCCGCGGCAACGCCAAGGCCCTCAAGAAACTGTCCGACGCCCTGCTTGCCGAGTACGACGTGTTCGACACAAGAGTGGAAAAGGACCTCCTCAGATATGCACTGGAAGAATATGCTGAAAACCTTGACACATCCCTTCTTGGTCCCTACCAGAAGGAGATGCTGAAAAAGCATCTGGTACAGGACAGACGAGGAGGCGGAAGCAGGACTGACTACAACGCCCTCACGGAAGACCTGTGGAACAGCAGTTTCCTTTCAGACAAGTCCAGGGTGGAGGCCTACCTCGCAGAGGAGCACACCGTGAACGACTACCTCTCCGACCCTCTCTACCGCTTCTTCACCGACGTGAATGTGATCCCGTTCAATACAGCCATACAGCAGGCGGAAGGAGATGTTACAATAAACGACCTCGACAGGGAGTACACCCATGCCCTGTACGAATATAACATATCAAAAGGCCAGTCTGTCTATCCTGATGCGAACAGCACCATGAGGCTCACCTATGGAACTGTCTGCACCCTGGAGCCGCGCGACGGCATAGTCTGCGGATGGAAGACGACTCCGGCAGGCATCCTCCACAAGCACAATCCTGACGACTATGACTTCTCGCTGAATCAGAGACAGCAGGATCTGTACAGCAGCGGAGACTGGGGAAGATGGGGATTCGGCGAAGGAGGTAACAGCATGTATGTGAACTTCCTCACTGACATCGACATAACAGGAGGCAACTCGGGAAGCCCTGTGATGAATTCGAAAGGAGAGCTCATCGGACTCGCATTCGACGGCAACAAGGAATCCCTCGCAAGTGATGCATGGTACACACCTGGCTACAGCAAGGGCGTGTGCGTGGACATCCGCTTCATCCTGTGGACATTGGACAGATATGCAGGGATGACCCGGATAATTGAAGAACTCGGGCTTGACAGCTCTGCTGAATAAACAATCATATTACGAAACTTGAGTAAAACCATGCAAGAAAAACGTTTCGGACATTTCGACGACCAGCACCGTGAATATGTCATCACAGATCCGCAGACCCCATGGCCTTGGATCAACTACCTCGGAAATGAAGATTTCTTCTCACTGATATCGAACACTGCAGGAGGATATTCGTTCTACAAGGACGCAAAGTTCCGCAGGATCACCCGTTACAGGTACAACAATGTGCCTATGGACAACGGCGGAAGGTACTTCTACATAAATGACGGCGGCACCGTGTGGTCACCGGGATGGAAACCATGCAAGACTCCCCTGGACTTCTATGAGTGCCGCCATGGCATGAGCTACACCCGCATTACGGGAGAGAAGGACGGGATCAGGGCAAGCGTGCTGTTCTTCGTCCCTCTCAAGACATGGGGAGAGGTCCAGAAACTCACGCTGACCAACACAAGCGGGCAGGCAAAGAAGATCAAGCTCTTCTCTTTTGCCGAATGGTGCCTGTGGAATGCGGCTACAGACATGGAGAACTTCCAGCGCAACTTCTCCACCGGTGAAGTGGAAGTGGACGGATCGGTGATATATCACAAGACCGAATACAAGGAAAGACGCAACCACTATGCATTCTACAGTGTCAATGCTCCTGTCAATGGATTCGATACAGACAGGGAGTCGTTCATAGGCCTCTACAATGAATTCCGTGATCCGCAGAACGTACTTGCAGGAAGAGCATCCGACAGCATTGCACACGGATGGAGCCCTATAGCATCCCATTACATGGAAGTGGAGCTTGAGGCCGGTGAAAGCAAGGACTTCATATTCCTGCTCGGCTATGTCGAGAATGAGCAGGAGGAGAAGTTTGCAGAGGCTGTTCCGGGACTGCTCCACAGCGGTTCATCACCGATAATCAACAAGGAGAAGGCACAGAAGATGATCTCGGCTTTTGACACTTCAGCCAAGGTGGACGCGGCTTTTGCCGAGCTCAAGGCCTATTGGGACGCACTTCTTGACATCTATGTGGTCAGGACAGAAGAAGAGAAGCTTGACAGGATGGTCAACATCTGGAACCAGTACCAGTGCATGGTCACATTCAACATGTCCCGTTCGGCTTCATTCTTCGAAAGCGGAATCGGCAGAGGAATGGGATTCCGCGACTCCAATCAGGACCTTGTGGGCTTCGTACATCAGATTCCGGAAAGAGCCCGCGAAAGGATCATCGACATAGCATCGACACAGTTCCCTGACGGAGGATGCTACCACCAGTACCAGCCTCTTACCAAGAGGGGCAACAACGACATCGGAGGAGGCTTCAACGACGACCCTATGTGGCTGATATTCGGAACGGTGGCCTACATCAAGGAGACAGGGGACTTCAGCATCCTTGAAGAGCCTGTGCCATTCGACAACGAACCGGGTTCAGAGGTCTCTCTGATGGAGCACCTGCGCATCTCGTTCAATCATGTGGTCGAAAACCTCGGTCCTCACAAGCTGCCTCTCATAGGCCGTGCAGACTGGAACGACTGCCTCAACCTCAACTGCTTCTCGTGGGATCCTAACGAGTCCTTCCAGACCACAGAGAACAAGACAGAGGGTTCAAAGGCCGAATCTCTCATGATCGCAGGACTGTTCGTCGTGTGCGGACGCGACTATGTGGAACTCTGCAGGAACAGAGGCCTCACCGCAGAGGCAGACCGCGCCCAGAAGCTTGTAGACGAAATGGTCGAAGCCGTGAAGGAACACGGATGGGACGGAGAATGGTATCTCCGTGCATATGACTACTTCGGAAGAAAGGTCGGTTCAAAGGAAAATGAGGAAGGAAAGATCTTCATCGAGTCACAGGGCTGGTGCACCATGGCAGGAATCGGACTTGAGGAAGGAATGGTCAGAAAGTCACTTGACTCTGTGAAGGAGCACCTTGACTGCGAGCACGGAATCGTCCTCAACAATCCGGCATTCACACGTTATCTGGTCGAATACGGAGAGATCTCATCATACCCTGCCGGCTACAAGGAGAATGCAGGTATATTCTGTCACAACAACCCTTGGGTCATCATTGGAGAGACAGTGCTCGGACGCGGTGACTACGCATGGGACTACTACAGGAAGATCTGCCCTTCATACACCGAAGAGCACAGCGCCCTCCACAAGGTCGAGCCATATGTATATTCACAGATGATAGCCGGCAAGGATGCCGCAAAGCCGGGTGAGGCCAAGAACAGCTGGCTGACAGGAACGGCAGCATGGAACTGGTACGCCATAACCCAGTTCATCCTCGGCATCAAGCCTGCGTACGACGGTCTTGAAATCGACCCGTGCATCAATCCTGAATGGAAGAGCTTCAATGTAAGAAGGAAATTCCGCGGCGCCATCTACGACATCGACATTCTGAACCCTGAAGGAATCTGCAAAGGCGTAGCCTCTGTCGAAATCGACGGCAACAGGATCGAAGGCAACATCATCCCTCACACACCGGGCAGCCACAAGGTGACGGTGATCATGGGATTATGAGAATCATCATCTTGCTTGCAGCCATTGCTGCCGCTTCTATCTCCTGCAGCAGGCAGGAAAGCATCAGTGCCATAACCGGGAGGGTGTTCGAACTCGCTTCCATCCAGTACACTGCCATGGATGCATGCCTGGATGAGGGCAGATGCCCAAAGTGTACGGATGAGGAAGGAAACCTGGAAACCAGCGACATAGGATGGTGGTGCAGCGGATTTTATCCGGGTTCGCTCTGGTACATCTACGAGTACACGGCCGATGAAGCCATAAGGGAGCTTGCAGACAGGCACACAATACGTCTGGAGCCTTTGAGAAGGCAGCACACCGACCACGACATAGGCTTCCAGATCAACTGCAGCTATGGCAATGCCTTGCGAGTCACCGGTGATGAAAAATACAGGCAGCAGATCATAGACTGCGCACACAGGCTCTGCTGGAGATTCAACCCCGGAGCCGGAGTCATAAGGAGCTGGGATTTCCTCCGAAATGACTGGCGCTACCCGGTAATAATTGATAACATGATGAATCTCGAGCTGCTGACAAACGCCCACAGGATGTGCGGCGTGGACTCCCTCAAGGCTATTGCCGTACAGCACGCCCAGACCACATTGAAGAACCATTTCCGGGAAGACTGGACCAGCTGGCATCTTCTCGATTACGACGTCAGCAACGGGCAGGTGAGATACAGGGAGACCGTCCAGGGATATGCGCACGAGTCCGCATGGGCCCGTGGCCAGGCCTGGGCTCTATACGGCTACACCATGATGTATCGCGAGACTTCACTTCCGGAATTTCTGGAAGCAGCCGAAAATATAGGACGGATGCTGACGGAAAGACTTCCGGAGGACGGCATCCCATACTGGGACTTTGATGACCCTGACATCCCGGAAGCGCTACGCGACGCCTCGGCAGGAGCCATAATGGCATCTGCATTCGTGGAGCTGAGCACCCTGACAGAAGACAGGCGTCTGTCACGAGACTTCCTGGCCACAGCCCGGAAGCAGATCCGCACACTCGCCTCAGACGAGTACCTCGCCGAGCCGGGAACCAACGGATGCTTCATTCTCAAGCACAGTACAGGCAACCTCCCTGGAGGTACCGAAATAGACGTACCCCTCACCTACGCAGACTATTATTTCCTGGAAGCCCTTGTCAGACATTCGAAACTGATCTGAAGATAGGGATCATGTCATCCCGAAGCAGAGCCGTCATCTGGAAGCCGGCGACAGGCTGACTTTCAGGGAGGCCTGACTTTCTGCAGGCAGCCTCATGGTGAAGCCGACGCGGCAGGTGCCGGGGTTAGGGGCGTCATAGTCATGGCGCGGCTCGTTGGACCATATATGCATCTGAAGATCCTTGAGACCTTTGTCATGCACATCCAGAACCATCCTACGGCCATCCTGCTCAAGCAGTATCTGATTTTCTGAGATGATTTCTGCGTCAGCAGAGGTAGTCATCACCCACTGCACCTCAACATCTTCGGATGAGGCTCTGACCAGATCTTCAACATGCAGGTGATTCTTCCTGTCCAGCCACACTGACCTTTCGGCTGAGGAGACTGACGGACCGAAGGCGCTCGACATGTCGAGCCTCGCTCCCTTGCGTCCCCTTTCGTTCCATGTCTCCACCACAGGCACGAAGCTCTTCACAAGATGATGTTCCCCATTGATTGTCAATGTGGAATGTGACACATTGTCCAGGCGGAAGACTTCCCATCTCTGACCACCCTGATGACCGTCCCAGAGCTTTACTCCGACACTCTCGAGAGAGTGATAGTCCTGCATTCCGAGTTCGACAGACCAGCGTACACCGTCGTATTCATATACAAACGAACCGGCATCAAGATGAGAATGAGATGTCGCAGGAGAGCCTCCCTTCACGCCCAGATAGGCATCGTCAGGGCTTTCCCATCCCTCACGGTAGACATAGACCGGAGTCTTGCCGTTGAAGAAACGTGAGTTCTCCTTTGGAGGGACAATGGAATCCATATCGACCTTTGAGCAGAATATCAGCAACGAAGGCAGCAGGCGGTACTCCGAAAAGAGGCGGTTGACATTGCCCATGAAATCGTCTGAAAGCCTGTCTATATTCTGTTTCTCAAGCCACACCCTCGACATGTCCCCGTTCTTCGAGGCAAACCAGAACATCATCGGATTGCATGGAGCATACGGGATGGCGTCCGAGAAATTATACGAAATGCCGCTCGGTGCGGTCATGAACTGCACGAAGGCAGAAGATTCAAGGAAACCCGGATATGAACACAGGCCCTTGTCCGTTCCCAAGGCCGACTCCAACGCTGCAATCATCATCACCTGGAACGAAGTGCCGTAGCCCCAGTAATGGAAACCCTCGGGATAGCCGCCGTCAGGGGCATAACAGCCGAGTGCGAAAGGGACTGACTTCACATATACATCAATCAGTTCTGCAGAAAGTTCCGGTCTGTCTTCATATGTAGCCAAGGCTCCATATAAAAGGCCTCCGCAGCACACTTGGTTCCAGTTGTTGTCCAGGTTATAGAATCCGGCATAATCCTCGTCATCCGCCGGAACAAAGCCCTTTTCCAGGATTGCCTGTGACACTGCATGGCGCTGTGCTTCAGTCATCCGGTCATAAAGCCAGTCATAACCTATGGCCACCGCCATCACCATCTCCCCCACGTCGAGGAAATGAGACGGATTCCAGTCTGTGAATGCGCTTACCGCGAGCATTTCATCTATGGCACGGTCGGCATAAGCCTCTTTGCCGGTCATCCTGTAGGAATATGAAAGCCAGAATATGCGTCTCAACGCCTCCCTCGACGTATGCAGCAGTCTTCTGCCCTTTACGACACGCTCTACCGGCGGCAGATCCAGCATCTTGTCGCACTCGGAGACGATGGCATTGTGGACACGCATCATGGATGCATCCCTGCCTGTCATTTCTGCAATCCTCACCTCTTCGCCGGCCTTCAGGAGAAGACGAGGATGGTCTGCTACATCAAATTTCTCCTGTGCGGAAAGCACAGGAGAAACAAGACATAGTATGCAGATCAAAAACTTTTTCAAGATGCTTAGTGGATTGCTACGGTAAGCATAGCCATAACGATGGACACCATGCTCATGAGCTTGATGAGGATGTTGAGTGACGGTCCTGACGTGTCCTTGAACGGGTCGCCTACCGTGTCACCTGTCACTGTCGCCTTGTGAGCCTCTGAATTCTTTCCTCCGAGATGGCCTTCCTCAACGTACTTCTTGGCATTGTCCCATGCTCCACCTGAGTTGGACATGAAGACTGCAAGCACGAAGCCTGAGCCGAGACCTCCTATGAGCAGACCCATCACACCTGCAGGACCGAGGATGAGACCTACGAGAATAGGAACGATGATCGCGATGAGTGAAGGAAGAAGCATTTCACGCTGAGCGCCCTTTGTCGAGATCTCCACGCAACGTGCATAGTCAGGAGTAGCTTCCTTGGTAAGGATGCCCTTGATCTCGCGGAACTGACGGCGTACCTCGGTAACCATGCTCTGAGCTGCACGACCTACCGCATTCATTGTGAGACCGCAGAAGAGGAATGACATCATCGCACCGATGAACACACCCACGAGAACAACAGGGTTCATAAGGTCGACATGGTAGAATGCCATGATGTCAGGAATAGTAGCCTGTGCCGCGTCGATTGTGTTGCCTGCAACGTCGACGATCTGTTTTCCGAGATGAGTGAGACCGATCTTGATTTCTTCAATATACGAAGCAAGGAGAGCAAGTCCTGTAAGGGCTGCGGAACCGATTGCAAACCCCTTTCCTGTCGCCGCTGTCGTGTTTCCGAGAGCGTCGAGGACGTCTGTACGCTTGCGTACCTCTGGGTCGAGTTCGCTCATCTGGGCGTTACCGCCGGCATTGTCGGCGATAGGGCCGTATGCGTCAGTCGCGAGAGTGATTCCGAGAGTCGAGAGCATTCCGACAGCGGCGATACCGATACCGTAAAGTCCTGTAGAGAGGCTTTCTGCCGAGAATGAAAGGTCGAAACCATTGGCGCAAAGATATGCGAGAAGGATTGCAACTGCTATGGTGATCACAGGGATGGCTGTCGAAAGCATGCCGAGGCCCACTCCGGAGATGATGACTGTTGCAGGGCCTGTCTCAGCTGACTCCGCGAGCTTCTGAGTAGGACGGTATGAATGGGATGTATAGTACTCGGTAGCCTGGCCGATGATCACACCAGCCACGAGACCTGTAACCACTGAGAGTGAAAGCTGCCACCAGTTGTCCATTCCAAGAAGATACATGATTCCGAATGTTGCCACGGCGATAAGTACCGAACTGAGGTTGGTTCCGCGTCCGAGAGACTTGAGGAGGTCATCCATTCCGGCGCCCTCCTTTGTGCGTACCACATATATACCGAGAATAGAAAGCGCAACACCGATGGAGGCGATGATCATAGGTGCAAGAATGGCCTTCATCTGTGCATCCACGCCGATTCCGCTGAACGCTGCAGCTCCGAGCGCCATGGTGGCAAGGATTGAACCGCAGTAAGACTCATAAAGGTCAGCACCCATACCGGCCACGTCACCTACGTTGTCACCCACGTTATCAGCAATTGTAGCAGGGTTACGAGGATCGTCCTCAGGAATTCCTGCCTCTACCTTACCCACGAGGTCAGCTCCGACATCGGCAGCCTTGGTGTAGATACCTCCTCCCACACGCGCGAAGAGAGCCTGAGTCGAAGCACCCATACCGAATGTAAGCATGGTTGTGGTGATGAATACGAGCTTCTGTGTGCCTTCGATGTCGACGAATGCATTGAGGATGATCCACCAGAGGGCGATGTCAAGAAGTCCGAGACCAACGACTGTGAGACCCATCACGGCACCGCTTCGGAAAGCGACCTTAAGGCCTGAATTGAGAGATCTCTGTGCAGCATTTGCTGTTCTTGCAGAAGCATAAGTCGCGGTCTTCATGCCCACGAAGCCTGCAAGTCCTGAGAAGAAACCTCCGGTGAGGAAGGCGAAAGGAACCCAGCTGTTCTGGACTCCGAGGAAGGCCAATACTGCAAAAAGAGCAGCCAGTATGATAAAGACGATGATCACGACTTTGTACTGCTGCTTCAGATAAGCCATAGCTCCTTCTCTTACATACTGTGCAATCTGTTTCATTGTCACGGTACCTTCGCTCTCCTTCATCATCTGACGGAAGAAGATGTAGGCGAACAGCAGTGCGAGGACTGCCGCTGCCGGTACAAGATAGAATAGATTATTCATTTTGTTATTGTTTTATGTGTGTCGTATGTGTGCAACCTGATGAAAACTCATCGTTAGCAAGACAAATTTATTTAGTTTTTCGTAAAAAACAAGACCTTAAAAGATGAAATTTTAAGCAGTCAGGCATTTATATTTAATAATTTCAATTTCACCTGTCCAATGACCGGACTTTTTTATTATATTTGCAATGTTCCGAAATTTGGTCAACATGACAATCTGCAGAAAAAACATCTTTTGCGCGACCTTGACACTGGTCTGCGCTTTATTTTTATCATTATCGGCAAATGCACAAGGCACTGAGGAATTCCACTTCAGGCATGGAGGCATGGACAGGACTTATCACCTCTATATTCCGGATGAACTTGCTCCGGGCTCCCCTCTCGTCTTCGTACTGCACGGCTACGGCGGCAAGGCGGAAGGCTACAGGCCTGAGATGATAGAAGTGGCAAGGGAGAACGGCTTTGCCCTCTGCTATCCTCAGGGAGAGGTGGACACCAAGGGCAAGACCGGGTGGATAGTAGGTTATCCTTCGCAGGAAGGGGTGAAGACCGATGATGTGGACTTCATATGCTCGCTTGCAAGGCATCTCCAGAAGGAATACGGGTTGAGCAGGGAGAACACATTCTGTACAGGAATGTCAAACGGAGGAGAGATGTGCTACCTGCTTGCATACCTGAAGCCGGATGTATTCGCCGCCTTCGCTCCGGTTGCCGGACTTTCGATGGAATGGTCATACAGGAAATACAAGGCCAGAAAACCAGTTCCGCTGATGGAAGTCCACGGAACTGCGGACAAGACTTCCCTCTGGGAGGGCGACCCTGACAACGAGAACGGATGGGGAGAATATATAGCTGTCCCGCTGGCGGTCAGCTATTGGGCTGCACAGGCCAGATGCACCCACGAGGAAACCGTGGAACTGCCGTTGATAAGAAACAAGGTGATCCTTCACAGATACCTTGGAGGAGAGCCTGCATGGGAGGGAGGTCCTGCAACGGAGGTCCGCCTGTATGAGGTCATCGGAGGAAAACACTCATGGGCGCTGAAAGACCTTGACACCTGCAGGGAAATATGGAGATTCTTCAGTATCTATCTCAAACCTTGATGAGTCATGAAAAGCATCAGACACCTTATCATATTGTCATCTGCCCTTCTGTTCATCGGCTGCAGCAGTTCTGATCCGAGATGGACGATGTGGTACGACGAGCCGGCAGACGAGTTCATCGAAGCCCTTGTGACTGGCAACGGCCAGATGGGAGCGACCATATACGGAGGAATCGAAGAGGAACTCATCCACCTCAACGACCTGACCCTGTGGTCCGGCGAGCCGGTGGACGTGGATGCGGACACCCTTGCTGCAAAAGAAGGCCTGGAGCCTGTGCGGAAGGCACTGGAGGCCGAAGATTATGCGAAGGCCGACATACTGCAGCAGAGACTGCAGGGCAAGAACTCACAGCGCTATCTTCCTATGGCAGACCTCTGCATATACTTCAATCACGAGGGACCGGCAGAGGAATATAGCCGCAGCCTCGACATCAGCAAGGGAATCGCCCGGGTAAGATATAAGGCTGGCGGGACCACATATACCCGAAGCTGCTTTGTGTCACATCCCGACAAGGCTCTCGTCATCGAACTTGAAGCTGACAGGAAGGGAGCGTTGAACTGTTCTCTGACGCTGAAGAGTCTTCTCAGATATGAAATAGCTGCAGAAAACGGTATTCTGGCCATGAAGGGATATGGACCTTACGACGGAGGTGCCTATGACCCTAAGCGCGGAATCCACTTCGCGGCTCTGGCACAGACGGCCGAAACCGACGGAACAGCCAGCCACACGAGCGACCACCTCGTGATCGAGGATGCATCATATGCAAGGATCATCGTCACCGAAGCGACCAGCTTCAACGGCTTTGACAAGGATCCTGTAAAGGAAGGGCGCGACTATCTCGCCATAGCTTCAGAGAACCTCAGACAGGCCTCAGCGTTAAGTGCAAAAACCCTGAGAAAGAGGCACACAGATGATTTCTCAGCCTTTTTTGACAGGGTGGACGTGCAGCTTGGAAAGAAGGAAGACGTTCCTCAGATTCCCACAGACGACCGTCTGAAGGCCACTTCGATAGAAAAGACATCAGAAGACGCAAGGGACGCAAACCTTGAGGCTCTGTATTTCCAGTACGGACGCTACCTTATGATCTCCGCTTCACGCACAGAGGGGGTCCCTATGAACCTTCAGGGAATATGGAACCATCATTACTGGCCGCCATGGAGCGCAAACTACACCGTCAACATCAACACTGAGGAAAACTACTGGCCGGCAGAAGTACTGAATCTGTCCGAGCTGCATGACCCTCTCCTGGGCTTTCTCTCGAACCTCAAGGAGACCGGAGAGCACACGGCCAGAAACTTCTACGACTGCGGCGGATGGTGTGCCTGTCACAATACAGACCTGTGGGCCATGTCCACCCCTGTAAACGGAAAACCTCAGTGGGCTAACTGGCCTATGGCCGGTGCCTGGCTGAGCACCCACCTGTGGGAGCGCTATCAGTTCACACAGGACAGGGACTATCTTGCGGAGTACGCCTACCCTATACTCAAGGGAGCAGCGGAGTTCTGCATGGACTGGCTGATAGAAGACAGGAACGGCCATCTGATCACATCTCCTGCGACTTCTCCGGAGAATACCTATATAACCCCGGACGGCTATCATGGAGACACTGCCTACGGAACCACAGCAGACCTGGCCATCATACGCGAGTGTCTCGCTGCGACGATTTCCGCTGCACGGGTGCTTGAAACCGATGAAGACCTGTGCAAAGAAATGGAAGAGGCCTGCAGCAGGCTTTATCCTTATCAGATCGGAAGCAAGGGCCATCTTCAGGAATGGTATCATGACTGGGAGGACCAGGACCCGAGACATCGTCATCAGTCCCATCTCATAGGACTCTTCCCAGGCAGCCACATCACACCGGAAAGCACACCGGAGCTGGCGGCCGCAGCTGCACGCTCGCTCGAGCTGCGCGGCGACAGGGCGACCGGGTGGTCCACAGGATGGCGCGTGAACCTCTGGGCAAGGCTTCTGGACGGAGACCATGCATACAGGATCTACCGTATGCTGCTTGAATATGTCGACGACAAGGAACACCATGGCGGCGGCACCTATCCTAATCTCCTTGACGCACACCCGCCATTCCAGATCGACGGTAATTTCGGAGGAGCAAGCGGAGTCGCAGAGATGCTCATGCAGTCCCACCGCGGAAGCATAGACCTGCTGCCGGCCCTCCCTTCAGAATGGTCCGACGGCTATTTCAAGGGATTCCGTGCAAGAGGCGGATTCGAAGTAAGCCTGGAGTGGGAAGAGGGAAAGATGACAGAGGGAACCATTACCTCCCTCAACGGCAACCTCTGCACAATACGCAGCAGCCACCCGCTGAAAGTCAACTCAAAGGATTCGACCTCAGAATACCACCCCGACACAGCCCAGCCATACCAGCTGACCTTCCCGACAGACAAAGGCAGGAGCTACAGGATTACTGCAGCTCGATGTCGTTGACGGTGCCTGCCCTGACGGCGCGGCAGTTGTCGATGTAGGTGTCACCGAAGTTACTGTAGGTGGCACCTTCCACGTTCTTTACCTTCTTCTGGTCACCATAGGCCTTTTCGACGTAGATCAGGAGACGGAGATTGTCCTTGTTCCAGGTCTGATCCAACTCCGCCGAATATGAACCGGTCCAGATTCCGCTCTCCGTCATGGTGAAAGGTTCGCCTGACACGGAAGTCAGGGCAAAACGGGCCACATCGTTATGTACATAGTCATTTCCACCGCCATTCTGATAGCCCACGATTCCGTCCTCCAGCAGAAGGACTACAGTGCGGTACGAACCCGGCTCCTTGACATAGACCTGCACATCTGCATTCAGGATATTGCCCTCAAGGGTGCTGCTGCAGGCTATTCCTGTCTTCGCAGGATAGGAAGCCTGTGTCTCTTCGGCCACTTCCATTGCCACACCCGCAGTGGTACTGATGGAAGAGTAATTCGGGATGGAAGCTCTCGCATCGACTACTCCGGTAGGATAGCCTGAAACCCGGAACCTGTCTGCAAGGGTATTTGTATGTTCGAACTCATAGGTGGACTGCGAGCCATGAAGACTCACAAGAAGAAGCCTTCCGCGCATCTGAGAGGCGGCAGAGCTGAAGGCTGTGCCCATCATAGGGCAATAGCCGCACCAGTCCGCAGTAAACCTCATGGCCAGCGAACGATGCACGAAGGTGTCATACATCCAATCATCCCCTTCCGAGCCTGCAGCTCTTTGAGTAAGCGTGAAAGTCCTGACCGTCGTGCCATATATGAAGGAAATGACAGCAGTACGCGGCTCATCCAAAGGGTTCGGCTCCACATAGAAGAGATGAGTCCGGACATATGGGGCCTTGACTCCGGGAATACTTATCCAATCTGCGTCAAATGCGACTTCATAGTCAACATCCGCATTGACCTGGACAGTAACTTCGCCACCCATACATGTAAGGTCCTTTTCTGTCTCCAGCAGTTCGAATGTCTCCACATAGGCCTCCTGCAGCACGTTGATCGGGAACTTGAGGGTGCCTGAACATATATTGACTACACCTGTCCTGGATTCGGGGCGCGTGTTCTTTTCCGCACGGATCGTGATGCGTCCCGAGCCGGGACCTCCTTCGGAAGGATTCACCTCCAGCCAGTCTTCGCTTACTTCCACATGCCATTCCAGAGCTGATGAGAAGGTGACATATGCCTTACCGCCCTCTCCCGTGAATTCCGCAGTCTCCTTGCTTGTCTTGTCCAATACTATTTCAGGCTCCGACAGGACCTCTGCGCATCCTGCAGCCAACGTCACGATTGCTGAAAATACAAATAAAAACTTCTTCATATATCTTAAATTATTCCTTATCACAATTCAAGGCCCCCTCCTGTCCAGGCCATGCTCATGCCTTCACCCGGGGCTTCAGTCACTATGGTCCACTCCCCTCCACGAGGCCTGAACTTCAATGTTCCGGGATAATTGCCGAAATGTCCCAGATCGACGCCGGCAATGACAATATCAAGCCCTATATAATAGGCACATCCCAGGGCTTCGCAATAACTTCCTTGGGCATACTGGTGACTGTAGTCGTCTGTGCTGTCGGCCGGCACACCGAAATAAGTGTTGCCGCTGACATGATAGTCCTCTATTACAAACATGTCCGAAGAGAAATCGGAATCAATCGCCCCGATGAACTGATTGACATGACGTCCTGCCACCAAGGTAGAAAATTCCGCCAGAAAATAGAAACCCTCCGGACCGCTGATGTAGTTCTCCTTGCGCCAAATGTAAACAGAGATCGGCACATGCTTGTCCTCGCTTCCGTAACAGTCAATCTTAGTGTCTGTGACCGAGCAGTCCTTGATATACGCGTCCCCTACTTTGATTGCAGCTATGAAACCTATAAGTCCTCCTGCATCGCCCTCGGTGTACCACCATTGGGAGCCATAGGCCTGATAAAGATTATTCTCAGCATAGACAGGCCCCATCTTATATTCCTCGACTATTCCAGTCCGGCTGTTTCTGATGAGATAGTCATGTACAGAACAATTTATCACATCCGAATCACCGCACACATGCCCTATCAGACCACCCATCTTGCACACGGCCTCGACAACGCCTGAACAGCAATGGACATTGACAGCTGTGTAAGTGCAGTCTGACTCTACCATAGAGACCAAAGTACCTGCATAGGCATTGCCATGCTGGAGATCACCTTCCTGAAGATTTATGCCGTTGTAGATATCTGCGCCGACAAAATTCAGATTCATGTGTCTGGTGCCCGGCTCTACCGCACACAGGATGAAGGCTGCACCGGGATAGACATGTTCAGGCATCACCACCTTTACATTATAAATAGTGTGGTTGTCTTCAGAAGAAAGGTCCTCCTGCGGGACTGACATTCTTTCTTTCTTCACTCCATTGATGGAAGTGATGTCGGATATGCTCTGAAAGACGATGCCCTCATCTCCTCCCATATCCACGTCTGCAAGGAGGTAATATCCTCCTGTACGACAGGACTTTCCCTGAAGGGATGCAAGGTCATAGGCGGAATATATGACTGTGCCTGACGGCCATCCGTCATAGTCAGGCTCCGCCTCAAGCGGCTGCACCCGGGTGTTTCCATCCCACTGGGGGACAAACCTATTTTCACCGTACATGACCGTTCCCCTCTTATATTTCTCATCGCCGAGGAAGTTGTCAAACTGAGAAAAGTCCACATCTTCCTGCCACTGGCTCTCGTTTCCTTCAGCATAAAGGCCTCCACACTCTGTCAGGGTCACGTCCGAAGCGCTGCATTCCTCATCGAATGACAGCCTTTCCCTGTAGTCATAGCCGTTGAGGAGTCCTACCATGACCCCTGTTGCACCGCTGGAACATACGGATGAAGAGACAACCGAACATCCCTGAAAAGACACGTCTGTTTCTTCGCTTCTATCCTGTTCTGACATTCTGGACATGGTGCCAGCTATTCCTCCCGCATTGCCGTCTGAAGCATTCACTGATGATGCTATGACACTAATGTTTACAAACTCAGCACTGCCCTTCAGGGTGTTGACCACAGCACCGGCTGAAGCTGCTGAAGATATTGAAGCTCCTTCAATGACCAGATCCCTCACACGAAGGTCTGATGCAGAAGGCAAGAATGCTCCGGCCTTGAAATTGCTGACCTTATGACCTGCACCGTCAAGAGTAAGGGACATGAAGTTTGCTTCAGCAGAGGTCAGGGCATCTGACACGGATTCCGGCATATATGACATGTCCATGTCACAGTCCAGTCTCACCTTTGTGGCGGATGGTGTTCCTGAATGAAGGAGAAAAGCCAGTTCCTCCGGTCTTGTGATATGTATCCAGCCGTCATCTGACGGCTCCGGAAGATAGAAATACGATTCGTCCCATGTCATGACGTCGTCGGAAGGTACATCCGGAATTACAACCTCCGGAACGTCCGGGGTATCCGGTGTGTCCGGGACAGGTGGCATATCCTCAAGTCCGCATGAGGCAAGAAGCAACGAAACGAGAAACAGGATGATATGTCTGTAACAGGTCATGGGATAGAATGTATGCAGTTCGAATCAGGATGCAATATAATAAAAATGGATGATTCTCCAATTGTAATGCTATCAAAACATTACAATGATAGGAATCATCCATCTTATCGGATTGCGGACAAAGCCGCGCGACTTTCGTCTTATTACTCAGCTGCTGGAGTCTCAACATCAGCAGGAGCAGCCTCAACAGCCTTCTTAGAGCTACGACGAGTTGCCTTCTTAGCTGCCTTCTTAGGAGCTGAAGCAAGAGCTGCCTCGTTGAAGTCTACGAGCTCGATGAGAGCCATGTCAGCTCCGTCACCCTGACGGAAACCAGTCTTCAACACGCGAGTGTATCCGCCTGGACGATCAGCGATCTTTGGAGCAATAGTGCGGAAGAGCTCTGTAACAGCCTCCTTGTTCTTGAGGTAGCTGAATACAACACGACGAGAGTGAGTAGTGTCCTCTTTTGACTTTGTGATAAGAGGTTCTACATACATCTTGAGTGCCTTAGCCTTTGCTACAGTTGTCTGGATTCTCTTGTGGAGAATGAGTGATGTAGCCATATTGGCAAGCAGCGCCTTGCGGTGACCGCTCTTACGACCAAGATGATTGATTGCTTTATTGTGCCTCATATTGCTTAAACGTTCTTTTTCTTAGGTTCAATATTATACTTGGTTACATCCATTCCGAATGAGAGCTTCATCTTCTCTACAAGGAGATCGATCTCGTTGAGCGACTTCCTACCGAAGTTCCTGAACTTCATGAGCTCAGCCCTTGAGTATGATACGAGGTCAGCGAATGTGTCGATGTCCGCAGCCTTCAGACAGTTGTAAGCTCTTACTGAAAGACCCATGTCTGAAAGTTTGGTGAGAAGAAGGTGTCTCATGTGGAGTGATTCCTCGTCAAGCTCTTTTGACTCAGCCTCGATCGAGCTCTCGAGTGAAAGCTTCTTGTCGTCTGTGAACAGCTTGAAGTGATAGATGAGGATGTTTGCAGCCTCCTGAAGAGCCACATTAGGAGTAATCGAACCGTCGGTAACGATCTCCAGATTGAGCTTTTCGTAGTCGGTCTTCTGCTCTACACGCCAGTTCTCTACAGTCCAGTTGACATTCTTGATCGGAGTATAGATTGCGTCTACCGGAATGGTTCCGATGACAGACTCCGGATCCCTGTTCTCGTCAGCAGGCACGAAACCGCGGCCCTTTGACACAGAAAGAGTGATCTCAAGTTTTACAGCCGGCTCGAGAGAGCAGATGTGCAGTTCAGGGTTAAGCACCTTGAAAGAAGACAATCCTTTTGAGATATCCTCTGCGGTAAACTCCTGCTTGCCGCTGATCACGATATTTGCCACCTCTGAGTCTACAGTCTCCACCATTCTCTTGAAACGTACCTGCTTGAGGTTGAGGATGATGTCCTGCATACCCTCGATCACGCCAGGGATAGTCGCGAACTCCTGGTCCACACCTGAAATCCTGATCGATGTGATAGCAAAACCTTCCAGAGAAGACAATAAGATACGACGGAGAGCATTGCCGATAGTCTGTCCGTATCCAGGCTCCAGTGGTCTGAATTCGAAACGGCCTACGGTGTCTGTTCCTTCGAGCATTATCACCTTGTCCGGCTTCTGAAATGCTAAGATTGCCATAAAAATTCTTTATTAAGGTGTTTAACTGTTACTTAGAGTACAACTCGACGATAAGCTGCTCGTTGATTGTCTCAGGGATCTCTGCACGTACAGGAACATTGAGATACTTACCTGTAAGAGCCTTTGCGTCAAACTCGATCCATGAGTACTTGCTTGCAGAAGCTACACTTGCAGTGATGACCTCAAGGCTCTTTGAACGCTCTCTTACCGCCACAACGTCACCTGGCTTTACAAGAGCTGAAGGGATGTTGCATACAACACCGTTGAGAGTGATGTGAGCATGAGAAACGAGCTGACGGGCTGCTGCTCTTGTAGGAGCGATACCCATACGGTAAACGAGGTTGTCAAGACGAGACTCAAGGAGGATGATAAGGTTCTCACCCTTCTGACCCTTCATGCGTGAAGCTTTCTCGTAAAGGTTGCGGAACTGCTTCTCGAGAAGACCGTAAGTATATTTAACCTTCTGCTTCTCCTTAAGCTGAATTCCATACTCTGATTTCTTCTTGCGCTTGCTTGCGAGACCGTGCTGTCCCGGAGGATAATTTCTCTTCTCAAAGTCCTTATCTGTTCCGAAAATAGGCTCGCCGAACTTACGTGCGATCTTTGTACTTGGTCCAGTATATCTTGCCATAGTAATCTATTCTTTAAAAATGTTCCACAATTAAACTTTACGACGACCTTTTGGACGGCAGCCATTGTGTGGCATTGGAGTAACGTCGACAATCTCTGTAACCTCGATACCTGCACCGTGGATAGTTCTGATAGCTGACTCACGTCCGGCACCAGGACCCTTTACATATGCTTTAACCTTGCGGAGACCGAGATCGTAAGCAGTCTTTGCTGCATCCTCTGCTGCTACCTGAGCTGCATACGGAGTGTTCTTCTTTGAACCTCTGAAACCGCTCTTACCAGCTGATGACCAGCTGATTACCTGACCGATACTGTTAGTAAGGGTAACGATAACGTTGTTGAAGGTTGATGAAATATGAGCTTCGCCATAAGCTTCAACCTTAACAACTCTCTTTTTAGTTGATGTAGTTTTCTTTGCCATAATTCATCTAGATTATTTAGTTGCCTTCTTCTTGTTTGCAACAGTTTTCTTCTTACCCTTTCTTGTACGGGCATTGTTCTTGGTGCTCTGTCCGCGTACAGGGAGGCCGATACGATGACGGATTCCTCTGTAGCAACCGATATCCATAAGACGTTTGATGTTCATCTGGATAGAAGAACGGAGCTCACCTTCAATCTTGTATTCCTCAGCGATAACACCACGGATACCAGCGATCTGCTCGTCGTTCCACTCTCCAACCTTTGTATCGTAATCAATTCCGAGCTGAGAAAGGATCTTCCTTGCTGAGCTGCGACCGATACCGAAGATATAGGTAAGACCTATCTCTCCTCTTTTGTTGTTAGGTAAATCAACACCGGCTATTCTTGCCATAATTATCTTTACTTAATTTGTTATACAACTAAAAAATTATCCCTGGCGCATTTTGAATTTAGGATTCTTCTTGCAGATCACATAAAGGCGACCTTTACGCTTTACGATCTTGCAATCTTCGCTGCGCTTCTTGATGGATGCTTTTACTTTCATTTCTTTATCGTTTTATTTGTATCTGAAAGAAATTCTTCCCTTTGTTAAATCATATGGTGACATCTCAACTTTAACTCTGTCACCAGGCAGGATCTTGATGTAGTTCATCCTCATCTTGCCTGAAATGTGGGCAATGATGACGTGGCCGTTTTCGAGTTCTACTTTAAACATTGCGTTTGGAAGTGTCTCCACGATAACGCCTTCCTGTTCAATTGCTGATTGCTTTGGCATCGATAATCACTTTAAAATTTAACATTATTCTCTATAAAGTCGAAGGTAGACAATAACTCAGCCTGGCCTTTTCTGACAACAACCGTAAGTTCGAAGTGCGCTGACTTCCTGCGGTCCGATGTGCGTACTGCCCAACCATCTTTAGCTAAGTACACATTTCTTTGACCTGCATTGATCATCGGTTCGATACAGATAACCATTCCATCGGTCAGTCTTGCTCCGGATCCTCTGCGACCGTAATTCGGTACGCCCGGACCTTCGTGCATTTCCTTGCCGATTCCGTGTCCTTCAAGTTCACGGACAACGGAGAACCCGAATGATTCCGCATACGTTTGCACCGCGTGTCCTATATCACCAGTCCTGTTCCCTGCTACAGCCGCTGCGATTCCTCTGTACAGTGATTCCTTGGTAACGTCAAGGAGCTTGCGGGTTTCAGCGTCCACCTCCCCTACAGGGAAGGTGTAAGCTGAATCGCCATTATATCCTTTATATAACGTACCGCAATCCACTGACACGATGTCACCCTCCTTGAGGACGTAGTCTGACGGAAAACCGTGTACTACAACATCGTTGACAGAAATGCAGAGCGCATAGGGAAAGCCTTCATAACCAAGGAAGCTCGGTATAGCTCCGTTGTCACGGATAAAGGTCTCTGCTACCCTATTCAACTCGAGAGTTGTCACACCAGGGGCAACAATCTTACCGACCTCAGCCAATGTCCGGGAAACGAGAATCCCGTTTTCCTTCATCAGCGCTATCTCTCCTTCAGTTTTCGGCCTTATCATCTTCAAAGAACTTTTTCGAGATTACATTCCGGAACGTCCTTTCAGGCGACCGGTCTTCATAAGTCCGTCATAGTGACGCATGAGAAGGTGGCTCTCGATCTGCTGGAGTGTGTCGAGCACAACGCCCACAAGGATGAGGAGGGAAGTACCTCCGTAGAAACTTGCGAACTGGTTGTTGACACCGCAAAGCATTGCGAATGCAGGGAGAATCGCGATGAGAGCAAGGAAGATCGAACCTGGGAGAGTCACTCTTGACATGATCGAGTCAAGGTAATCTGCAGTCTTCTTGCCTGGCTTCACACCTGGGATGAAACCACCGTTCTTTCTCATATCCTCTGCCATCATTGTAGGGTTTACAGTGACTGCAGTATAGAAATATGTAAAGAGTACTACGAGGATTGCGAATGTGAAGTTATACCAGAAACCGGTATAGTTGCTCATTGTAGCCGCGAAACCTCTTGTCGCATCAAAGCGGGAGAAGATAAGCGGGAACAGCATGAGAGCCTGTGCAAAGATGATAGGCATCACACCGGCAGCGTTGAGCTTCATAGGGATGTACTGACGTACGCCGCCATACTGCTTGTTGCCGATCACTCTCTTTGCATACTGTACAGGAACCTTTCTCACAGCCTGGAGAAGAGCGATACCTGCCACGAACACGAAGAAGAGGATCACGAGCTCAACGATGAAGATAAGGATACCGCCACCGGCATTTGCTGACCACTTCTCAAGGAACTCCGCAATGAATGCGAATGGAAGACGTGCAATGATACCCACCATGATGATAAGTGAGATACCGTTACCGATACCGCGGTCAGTGATGCGCTCACCGAGCCACATTACGAACATTGTACCTCCGAGAAGGATGAATGTCGATACGAGATTGAACCAGAAGTTGCTCCAACCGAGCTGGTTTACAGCAAGGAATGCTGAAGCTGGAATCTGCTGGTGAAGATTAGCCATATAGGCTGGACCCTGGATGCAGATGATCAGAATGGTCAGATACCTTGTGTACTGATTCATCTTGCGGCGTCCGCTTTCGCCCTCCATCTGGAGTTTCCTGAAGTAAGGGACGAAAACACCAAGAAGCTGGATCACGATTGATGCCGAGATGTATGGCATCACTCCCAGCGCAAAGATTGAAGCGTTACCGAATGCTCCACCAGAGAACATATTCAGGAGTCCTACAAGACCCTCAGAAGATGACTGCTGGAGGTTGGCAAGCTGCGCAGAATCTATGCCCGGAAGCACAATAAAGCTTCCGAGACGATAGATCACGAGCAGTCCGAGAGTATAAAGGATTCTCGTACGGAGCTCTTCAATCTTAAAGATGTTCTTGATTGTCTGGATAAGTTTCTTCATCTTTATTAGATTGTTGTTGCAGTACCGCCCACAGCCTCGATCTTAGCGATCGCTGACTTTGAGAATGCATTTGCTGATACTTCCAATTTAGCTGAGAGCTCACCATTACCAAGAATCTTTACAAGCTGGTTCTTGTTGATGAATCCTGCTTCGCGGAGTGTATCTACAGTGATTACTGTAAGATTGTTAGTCTCTGCGAGAGTCTGGAGGGTAGAAACGTTGATACCCTTGTACTCAACTCTTGTAGGATTAGTAAAACCGAACTTAGGAAGTCTTCTCTGGATAGGCATCTGACCTCCCTCGAAGCCGAGCTTACGAGAGTAACCTGAACGAGCCTGAGCACCCTTGTGACCACGTGTAGATGTTCCACCGTGACCTGAGCCCTCACCACGACCGATTCTCTTCTCTCTGCCTTTAGATCCGGCAGCAGGTGTAAGATTATTTAATTTCATCTGTCTGTCCTCCTATTTAAATTTCCTCTACTTTAACAAGGTGAAGAACCTTCTCTACCATTCCTTTGGTAACTGGAGTAAGCTCTACCTCTACAGTATGATGCATTCTGTGAATGCCGAGAGACTCGAGGTTTGCGATCTGTCTCTTGGTAGCACCACTCTTGCTCTTGATCTGAGTTATCTTAAGTTTTGCCATTTCTAGTGTCCTCCTTAACCTTTAAATACTCTGCTCATAGGAATACCACGGAGTCCAGCTACAGTGTAGGCATCTCTCATCTCAACAAGTGCGGCAACAGTTGCCTTCACGAGGTTGTGAGGGTTAGATGAACCTTTTGACTTAGCAAGCACGTTGTGAACACCTACTGACTCGAAGACAGCACGCATCGCACCACCCGCCTTAACTCCTGTACCAGGCGCAGCCGGCTTCATGAATACTCTTGCACCGCCGAACTTTGCCTCCTGCTCGTGAGGGATAGTCTTGTTGAGGATAGGAATCTTCACGAGATTCTTCTTTGCATCCTCGATACCCTTTGAAATAGCAGTTGTAACCTCGTTAGCTTTTCCAAGACCATAGCCTACAACGCCGTTCTCGTCACCAACTACAACAATCGCTGCAAAGCTGAAGTGACGACCACCCTTAGTAACCTTGGTCACTCTCTGGATGGCTACCAATCTGTCCTTAAGCTCAAGGTCAGATGTCTTTACTCTTTTAACATTTGTATTTGCCATAGTCTCTTAGAAAATTAAGCCACCTTCACGGGCAGCGTCTGCCAAA
>SUYN01000016.1 GCA_015060405.1 Bacteroidales bacterium | reverse complement strand
AACTGTCCCATCTCGAACTCCTTCTTTGCCTCGGCATACTCGTGGTAGCTGGCAAAGTCCGACTGCTTGAGGTTGTGCAGTCCTCCGATACCCGTATAGCAGTTGTATATACTCTCCGCAGGAATCATATCCTTTCCTGAGTTGATGGCAAAGAGAATCTTCTCGTTGATCTCTGCACGCTTGCCTTGCGGTATCTGTTGTGGTATGATGGCATACATGGCTGTAATGATTGAAGTGGATAAAAACGAAAGACACCCCGCAGGCAGTACCTACGGAGTGTCATACATATCGTGTGGTCATCAGTTCTCGTCTCTTAGTTTGATTTCACCGAGTCGCAGTCGTTTGAAACAACTTTCTGCCGTTGCACTGTCCTTGAACTTGACATCGATACGACCATTGGCATAGAACTTTATGCTCAGAGCATTGGTGGTGGTCAAGTCATACCATCGGGAAATATCTACATTACGGGTGTCAAGCCCCATAATCATCTCGATACTTCCGCAGAGTACATCGTCTGCACCAAAGGCAATACCTTCGCAGAACTGACTCACCTTACGGTCAGAGTCATATTCGAAGTCATATTCCTTGTAATACTGATAGTGAATCGAATCCCAAGAGACAATATCGGGGAAGATGATTTTGTCCTTCTTCAGTTCGGGCTTTACCTTACTCCAGTTAGATGGTCTCACCGTTTCAAGGAATCGTTTGATAAGTTCTTCCTCGGCAGTATCTCGGAAACTCTTGCCTCCGAGATGTTCGATGACCACATCTACATAGGTGTTATATACAGGTCGGAAGTCTATCGGAAGAGTCTTCTCATCAATCTTTGGTGCTTCAACAGAGACACTGTAGGTGTTGTTGAAATAGCCGATGATGCGACTGATGAAGTTCCTGATAGCGTTATGACGACTATCCACCAACTCATTGATGTTCTTGAAAGGAGTAAACTCGTGATGGGTATAATCCTTCTCATCGTTATTGTACCGATAGTGGAGGTCATAGCTGCTTGTGGTAATCTTACCGTTCGGCTCATGCTTGAGTTTGATTTTACCCTCATACTTCTCGGCTTCTCTCTTGAAGATGTTGTACCACCAGGCAATCTGGTCGAGCGTCTTATACAGCTCGTCCTGCTGATTCTGGCAATAGATATGGTCTTGCTCCGTAATCTTCTCCTCGTTTCTCACTTGTACCTTCAAGATACCTGATAGCAGGTCGGTGTGACCTGTTGCTTGACTGTTGTTTAATACTGCTTGTGACATAACATTATATATTTCTTGTTAGTCCGGCTATTCGGGGCCGGAGTTCCCAAACTACAGGCTCTAAAAGGTCGTGTTCTCGTCAGGCAAGGTTGTGTGGAAAAATACAGAAAGCCCCACGGGGCGAGGATGATTTTTCCACGACACCCGCAGGGCTTGACCTTGCTTGGACGAAAAGAACACGAGTTACCTTTGCCTGTGGTTTGGTGAACTCGGCTACGAATCTGTTATGTCATTTTCTTTATCGCATAGATAGTTTTTAGGGTACGGATTCTTATAATTGGAGAAAAAATCGTATCTTTGCACTTAGAAAAGAGTTATTTGAAAAGCATGAGGAATATAGTGTAACAAAACAAGTTAGCAATTTCTTATCCATTGCCCATTCTCATGCAAGTTCTTCTTAATGGTTTGATACTCAAAGAATCTTAATCAAACTACATCAAATATAGGAAATATTCACTATCTTTGACCTGACAAAGTGAGTTTTATGTTTGGACCGTCCGGTTTTTTTACGCCCAATGGCTTTGATGATTCCATTTCTTACCAGGAAATGGAACTGATTCATTCGTCCCAGGACGGATTCAACGACCTCTACCGCATCAGCAGGAACGGAAGGCTCTTTGTCTACAAGGCCCTCAAGCCTGAATATGTGGGCAACATCATGTACGAGGACCTTCTCCGCAAGGACTTCAACATCGGCTTCTCCCTTCAGCACGGCAACATATGCCAGTATTATGCATATACCTATGTCCCTGAAATAGGCAATGCCATAGTCATGGAATGGGTGGACGGTGTCACTCTCGAAGAGATGATGCCGAAATTGAGGAAGGACAGGAAACTGGCCCTCAAGGTCATGAAGGAGATCTGTGATGCTCTGGATTATATGGCCCTCAAGCAGGTGTACCACCGTGACCTGAAGCCTGAGAACATTCTGGTCACCTACAACGGAAACAATGTCAAGATAATAGATTTCGGACTTTCCGACACGGACTCATACAGCTCTTTCAAGTCTCCTGCAGGCACCAGAATGTATGCCTCTCCGGAACTCCTTGCAGGAGAGCAGATCGACGGCCGCAGCGATATATGGTCGCTTGGTGTCATCCTGACCGAGATAGGCGGTTACTCCCATGTGGCATCCAGGTGTCTCAGACGGGACAGGGAGGAGCGCTATCGTACTGCGGGGGAATTATATGAGGATCTGCGCAGGCGCGTGGTGCGCAGGCCGCTGTTCATATCTCTGGCCCTCGCTATCCTCGCCATTGTCGGCTTTGTGGTAACTCTTCTGTTCAGGACTCCGACAGAAGAGGAGATACAGAATCCGGAGACTATAGTGCAGACGGTCATTGAAGATGCACCTCCGGCCCGGCCGGAGCCGGCTCAGCCCGGACCGGACACCCTTGTCCGGTCTGTCGCGCCGCAGGCCGGCCAACAGCCGTCCGGAGCCCCTGACCAAAAGAAAAATCCAGAGGAATACATTGACAATGCTTCTCTGGATGCTCTTCTTGATGCCGCTTCAGGGCAACTGGATTAGGAATTATCCTCTTTTCAGATAGTTTACGCCTCCGTTTCTACCTGCTATGTATGCAGGGGTGTATTTCCCGTCTCTGAAAATGCGTGGGACTACGAGGGGATAGCCCATTGTGACCTCGTCAATTTCCAATATGTCTCCGACCTTCAGCTGGGAATTCTCAGACGAGATGACTTCGAATTCGTATTTTCCCTGGTACCTGAGATTGATCAGTCGGTTCGGTGCCCATCCGACTGCTACAGTGTCCCCCTTTTCCAGGTCGGAAGCCATTACGCAGTTGGCTGTGAAGAATCCGGAGACTGACACATTGGACTCCTTGAGGGTGTCACAGAACTTCTTGAAATTCATCTGGCCTATGTATCTTGCCAGCACATCAAGCGTAGCCATCCTTGGAGTCGGATTCAAGGTCACGTATCCCCACAGTCTCTTCAGAGTGGATGCTGATATCATTTCCCTTGTCTGATGCTCTATCATCACGGACAAGGCCTCGAAGTCAGTCGACGTCGCTATTCGTCGTCCGTAGGTCCTTTCTACCTCGGAAAGCAGGTAAGACAGTTCAGGTATGTTGGTTGCAGGCATGTTTATATATTATTGTCTTCCAAAGGGAATATATTGGCTTTATAGTTCCTCCAGTGTATGGTCACCTTGTAGTCCGCCAATGCCTCTGACGGGACATATATCTTAAGCTTCTTGCTCAGTCTCGGCTCGTTCAGGCACAACGGCGGTGTCATTCTCTTTAGGGTCATCTTCTCCAGCGAAGCCATCTCTGCCAGCGCGTTCTCTCCGATCATCATCAGGTTGCTGCCGATGTGCAGTTCCTTCAGCTCTGCCGCACCTCTCATGGAATTTGAACCCAGAGCAATGATGCTTTCAGGAATGGTGAACGAATCAAGTCCTCCCGGCGCGAAACACAGGATTATTTCGTCTTCCACCAGCAGTCTTCCGTCTTCTGAGGCTTTCGCTCCCGTGAATCTGCTCACATTGGGGCAACGGTATACAGCTCCTGCTTCAATAGTGTCGGCCTTTTCCGGGATGTCCAGCTCCGTGAGGCTTTCGCAGTATGTTATTGCAAATGTGCTCAGTTGCTTCAGGCTGTCCGGCAAGTTGACTCTTCTTAGGGCCGTCATCTGGTGGAGCGCCTTCTCGCGTATTCTCCTCACATTGTCCGGAATGTCCAGCTCCTCTATGCTGTTCCACTCACTGAATGCCTCCTCGTCTATCGTTTCCAGCTGTTCGGGCAAAGTCACATGCTTCATGTTGTGGCATCCCGGAAGACTGAATACTTTCAATGAGGTGAAATATTTCAGTTCGTTGAAGGAAACGATGTTCTTCCTGTTGACTTCCTCCCGCAGCTTCTCCAGCGATGTCACTCCTGCCGCCTCTTCATATGACAGGTATCCGTCGTCATTTCCGTCATAATGCCTTATGCATAGCAGCTCGGCATATGGGTCTTCAAACTCGATGTTCCTTACGAAGAACGGCTCCTCGCCGGTGCTGAACATCTCCACTTCGCTCCTTACCTCATTTATGCCGTTGCTTATGTAGGCGCAATAATAGTAGTCGGTCTCGTAGGTCAGCCCCTCTGATGTCGTGAAAAATCTTGTCCCTTCAGCCTTGCAAGGCAGTTTCGTCATTGCATCCACGTCCGTACCGAGATAGAACCCTGCCTCGACGAACCTGCTGTTGTTCGACCTAAACCGGGCATCGAGTGTCACTGAAGTCTCATTCAGCCTGATGTGTACAGACTGTATTTCAGGCGGAAGAGAATCTGCAAGATCAGGCTTCTGAACACACGATATGCACATTGTTAAAAGCAATGCGCATACGGTGAATCTCTCTTTCAGAAGACAAATCATTTCACAAAGATACAATTTGTCTTGAACTGAACACAATCTGACACAATTTTTTAATTCAATTCTTTATGGGCAGTTTCCTTCTGGACTAACCGAATGCAAAGAAACTGCCTTTGAATGATATTAACAAGTTCACAATGGTTCATTTGTTACAGAGGTCTTCCGAGGATGACCTGGGCGCGGCCGTTGAAAGTCGTCACACGGATCGAATCCGTCTCTGAAACAGGCCTCTCGATGTACTGGAATGCAGGATCTCCGTTGCCCCATCCGAGGACCTTCCAGCCTTGTTCGGGAGCAGTGAAGTCCACCTCGCAGTTGGCTGTAGGCACGAATCTTCCCTTGGTGTCCCGCATTTCCACATTCGCCACCATCGTTTCGCCTATGGTTTCATAGCTCCAGGCAGCCTCTGTTGCCTGTCCTGCAGTCTCGATGCGGGTCTCCATGACCTTGCGTCCGTTGCGGTAGCCGATCGCCTTCACATATCCCGGCTTATATATGGCATCCCATTCGAGGTGGCCGTTCACAGGCATGTTCTTGCGGCCGAGCTTCCTGCCGTTGACGATGAGCTGCACCTGGTCGCAGTTGCTGTACACCCAGACAGAGATCTTCTCGCCTTCGTGACCGTCAAGATTCCAGTGAGGAAGGATGTGCAGCACAGGCTCCTGTGTCCACCATGATTTCAGGTAGAACGCCTCGTCCTTAGGGAAGCCGCAGTAGTCAAGGATGCCGAATTCGGATCCTGTCGCAGGGAACACCATAGGGTTAGGCTCTCCCCGGTAGTCGAAACCGGTCCAGTAGAAGCAGCCTGCGAGGTAAGGTCTTTCCGCATAGAACTTCCATCCTCTTTCGATGCAGTTGTAGAGACTGTCCGGTCCATGCTTGCTCCTGTTTATGGCAACCATTCTGCCTCCGCCTGCCTCAACTGCGTTTCTCTCACGTCCTTCAGGAGCCTCGAAGTACACTCCTCTTGTTCCGCAGCCCGTGGTCTCTTCCGAGCCGAAGGCGCGGCGCTCAGGATAGTCGGCGCGGTGTTTCTCGACAGGATTCTGGAGGATGTAGTTGTAGCCAGCTACATCTGCCGGGATGATGATGGTCGGGCCGCTGCTCGAAGCCACTGTCATGAGTCTGGTAGGGTCGAAACGGTGGCAGTACTCGCGCATTGTTTCGGCTATACGGGTGCCGGACTCCTTCCACTCGATGCCCCATTCCTCGTTTCCTACGCTCCAGAGGATGATGCACGGATGGTTCCTGTCGCGGCGTATCATCCTTTCGAGAAGGTAGATGTGCTCCCTGTTCACACCTGTGAGCCTGTTTTCCTCGACTACGAGGATGCCGAGCCTGTCGCAGGCCTCAAGAGTCTCTGGAGTCATAGGGTTGTGGCTTGAGCGGTAGGCGTTGCATCCGAACTTCTTCAGCTGGAGCAGTCTCCATTCCTGGAGGCCGTCAGGAATCGCGCTTCCGACGCCGGCATGGTCCTGATGCATGTTCACACCCTTGAGCTTGACCTCCCTGTTGTTCAGAAGGAAGCCTCTGTCTTTGTCAAAGGCGATGTGTCTTATTCCTGTAGTCGTGTTGTAGGTGTCTGTGAGTTTTCCGTCCACATAGACCTCTGTCACTACCTTGTAGAGATATGGGTCTTCGCAGCTCCACAGGTGAGGATTCTCGACAGCGATCACTCCGAGGCTCCTGTGGCTGTCCTTGGCCAGGATCATTCCGCCTTCAGCTGTACAGCTGCCCGCTACAGCGCCGGAAGCGTCGGTGAGAGTGTGCTTCAATGTATATGAGGCTGCTTCCGCTCCCATGTTCCGTACGGTTGTCTCGATGTGGAGGGAGGCAAGCGAGAGGTCAGGTCCGCTTTCACCGTTCAGGCTGTATGGTACGGCGAATTCACTGTAGACAAATGTTCCCGATGGGGCGACATTCACCTTGGATGCCTTGTTCAGCCAGACATGTCTGTAGATGCCGGCTCCTTCGTAGAACCATCCTTCTTCCAGGGTGGCATCGGCACGTACGCACACGAGGTTCTTTCCTCCGTAGTTCAGATATTCCGATATGTCATAGTCCTGTGTTGCGTAGCCGCTGCGCTCGTGTCCGAGATAGAAGCCGTTCACCCAGATCTGGGCGTCACGGAATATGCCGTCGAACTGCAGCCAGATGTGCTTGCCGTAGTCTTCTGCCGGAACCTCGAAAGTCTTCCTGTACCATCCGACGCTCGTCTCCGGGTACTCGTAGCCTACGGTCTTGTAGCCGTGGCTGTGGCTGGCTTCACCTTCAAACGGAAGGTCGACCACCCAGTCGTGAGGAAGATCTACTGAAGCCCATCCTGAAGCATCGAACTTGTCCGAATAAGGTCCGGTGTTGTGGATTGATGCGGCCTTTGTGAGGTAGTTGAAGTACTCGGTTCCGCATCCGAAGTCCTTTTCAGGATCGGAAGCGTTTCCAAAGGCGAACTGCCAGTCCTTGTCGAAGTTGATACGTTCGCGCTGGCTTTGGGCTGATGCGGTCATGACTGCCGCAATGCAGATGATGGCTGTAAGAATTTTTCTCATGTTTCTATCATATTATACGTTGCAATCCGATGCCAGGGGCATCTGAAAGCGTGATTTTCCCATTCACCACTTCCATTCCGCGGAAGAGGTCGTTTGTTATGAGCAGGTTGCCGTCCAGGTCCGCGAAGTCCACGGCAGGGGAGAGCTGGGCTGCTGCAGACACCGCGCATGACGTCTCGGTCATGCATCCGATCATGACCTTCATGCCCTCAGCGCGTGCGTAGTTAAGCATCTTCCAGGCTTCACGCATGCCGGTGCATTTCATCAGCTTTATGTTGATGCCGTGATATGCTCCCTTGACCGAAGGAATGTCAGCCAGGCGCTGGATGGCTTCGTCTGCGAATATAGGAAGGGGACTTCGTTCGGTGATCCATGCATTGTCGTCCGGCCTTTCCTTTGCCATAGGCTGTTCCACCATGACCACACCGTTCTCCTTAAGCCAGAATATTTCATCAAGGGCCTTTTCGCGGTCCTTCCATCCCTGATTGGCATCGACTGCGAGAGGCAGGTCAGTGATCTCGCGGATGGTACCGATCATCTCGTGGTCGTTGTCCAGGCCGACCTTTACCTTGAGGATGTTGAAGCGGTCGGCACATTCACGTGTCTTTTCGCGGACTACATCAGGAGTGTCTATGCCTATGGTGAATGTGGTGTCAGGAGCCTTGGACGGGTCCAGCCCCCACAGTCTCCACCATGGCTGGCCCAGCAGCTTGCCGGTAAGGTCGTGAAGGGCGATGTCTATTGCAGCCTTTGCGGCACTGTCTCCCGGCGACAGGCTGTCCACATATGCCAGAATCTCTTCAATGCGGAAAGGGTCGCGGAACTGTCCGAGGTCGACACGGCTCAGGAATGAGCACACGGTCTCGACGGTCTGCCCCAGATAAGGAGGCATCGAGGCTTCGCCATATCCTGTGTACCCCTCATATTCAATCTTCACCTGCACCCCGGGCGTTGTCTTCCGGGAATATGATGACACCGTGAATGTGTGGCGCAGCTGTAGTTCGTATGGCATGAAGCTAAGCCTGAGTCCTTCGCCTGTGCCGAGCCGGCTGAAGTCGAATCTGCCTTCGGGAGCTCTCGCTGAACGTTGGCAGCCGGATAATCCGGCTCCCGCAAGCCCTGCTGCTGCGGCTGTCAATGTGGCTGTCTTCAGAAATTCTCTTCGTTTCATGGATGGTCTTTATGATATGGACTCTTTTCTCGTGTAAAATTAGTGATAAAAATGTACATTTGCACAAAATGCATCAGAAATGAAGAATCAGATCTTGACTGTTTTCCTTTCCCTTGCCCTTCTCGCAGGTTGCGGCGATGCGGAAAAACGCGGAAATATCCGCAGCGGAGGCGATGCTTCCGCAGAATTTACAGAGGTGCTTCCCGTTACAGGAACCTTCATCAACCTTCCCTATCAGGACGTCCGTAACAAGTACACCAACCCTACGCAGATTGACAACACCGATCCTCAGATGTGGGCGGCAAAGGTCCGTGAGATGCACGCAATGGGCATGGAGTACCTTGTGTTCATGTCCGTAGCCAACGAGTGCAAGGCCTATTATCCTTCCAGACTTATGGAGTGGCATTATCCGTCGTGCAGCCAGAGTCCGGTGGACGCGATCATGGACGAAGCCGCAAAGCATGGCATGAAGGTGTTCATGAGTACGGGCTGGGCCAAGGATCAGGATGACAACCTGCGTGACCCGGAGATAAAGGGACGTCAGATCCGGATGATGGAGGAACTGGCCGGGCTGTATGGGGAGCATCCTGCATTCTACGGCTGGTATCTGCCTGTAGAGGACTGTTTCGGACCTGTACTTACCGACTATGCTGTGGAGGCTGTCAATGCTCTTACCGCCCGTGCTCGTGAGCTGACTCCTTCCGCGAAGATCATGATTTCTCCGTACGGAATCTTCAACTCAGATTTCGACGATCCGCGCTATGAGAAGCAGATCGCCCGGCTGACCGTGGACATCATCGCGTATCAGGATGAGATAGGATGTGTGAGGGAGCGTTACCCGCTGCCGCGTCTGCGTGAGAACTGGAAGAAGCTTCGCGCCATCCACGACAAGACCGGAATCGCGATGTGGGCGAACTGCGAGTCATTCGCCTGGGAAAAGGGTACGAACGACAGGTCATCAGCCCTGATTCCGGCATCCTATTCACGTTTCCTCGCCCAGCAGGTGGCTGCATCGGCCGGTGGTGCGGAGTGTATCATTTCGTTCATCTTCTGCGGTCTTGTTGAAGATCCGTCTTCTCCTTATCAGCTTGGACAGCCGCATTGGTCGCAGGAGTTTCACAAGGAATACATGGCCTGGAAGAACGGTTCTCCGTACTGGAAGGCAGCTGAGATGGGATTCAAAGGCGGACTCCGCGACGGGTCGGGTGCTCCATGTGCCACGGCGTCTGAAGATCCGTCTGACAACCGCTGGACGGAATATGAGCCCGGAACCCACAGGATTGTCGTCAAGACAGAGGGAGCTGATTCAGAGGTAATCCTGAGGATGCTCAATTCCGCCAAAGACGGTATCGTTCCTCCTCAGAAGGTCTTCCTGTATGCCTGTGACTCAGCGGATGGAGAAGGAGCCCGCCTTCTTGGTATAAAGGACACACCTGTCTGGCCGTATAACCGCCACGACACCTTTGTCGACACTGTCCTCTTCGAGCTTGACGACATCGAAGGCGACTATCTGATGATTGTCTTCACATCAGACTCCAAAGTCTGCCTCGACAGAATCTTCTGATCCACACCTGTGTCACTTTCAGACTGAAAAGTGTCACAGGTGTCCCGGAAATACCCCTGAATCGCGATATTCAGTCACACCTGTGTCACTTCCGGCCGGAAAAATGACACAGGTGTGCTGTTTCTACACCATCTGGCGCTGTCATTCCCTGATTGATCGGAGTCTGTCTATGGAAGAAGTTGACTTTGTTCGTGCCGGTCAGCTTATAAGATGGCAAGGCATCTCCGTATCTGTGCCTTGTTAAGGTGCCGTTCATAGTATAGTTCGGAGGCAATTCTGTGCTTCTCATCATCCGAAAGCTGATAGACAGAATTTCTGCCGTATCTGTTTCGGGACAGATTGTCCAGTTCCGTGCATAAGTCTATGTCTGATATCTTCCTGTAATCGGCTTTCCCGTTTTCGAAGATGATCATTTTGTCAATACCATGCATGTTTACTCCCTTTTCAATAGAGGCCAGAGTTATAGGAGAAACATCGTTCTGATCCTTTTTCTGCTCTTCTTCCCACTCTTCTCCAGATTTCCGATTCATGTAGTAATTGAATGACCGCGGAGTGACAAACAGGTTTTCCACCTGGGGAATATCAAGAACACTTTCTCTTAGAAAGACACCGCTTTCATTCATGATGTAGTTTGATGGGAATTCTGCACGTCTGCCTATGAACTTGTGGACTGATCTGGCCGGAAGTGCCGGTTCATTGTGAAATTTCCCCATTTCCTTTCTGAAGATGGCATTGGCGGAACAATGCGGATAGGCGTATGGAATCGGAGCTGCTCCATGGTGAATGCAGTTTCTGAGGACATAGCTGGCAGCTGCCACAGCATGATGATGCCCTATGACCTCCAATGTAAAGTGTACCTGTTCTCCCAGTTTCCCGCTTCTGTGATACTTATGGTTGAAATACATGCTGTATGGCAGGCGGAAATGGTACATCAGTTCCTTCGGGTCAGTCGTCTGTACAAGTTGATGTGTATGTGTGGACATGAATGATTCCACAAGTCCGGTCGAGCCGGTCTTGTACAAGGCAAGCGCAAAGCAGTTGAATCCACGATTATAATCTTCAAGGTCTCTGAACATGACCTCGTTGCCTGCAGAAAGGCATAGATGGTAGGTCTTTTTCATATCATTTGTCTTTTTCACATTCTTTCTCTTCAGTCTTGCACCGCATCTCTCTCGAAATGTATGAAGTCAGAGACAAATGTATGAAAATCATTCGGAAACAGGAACAGTTATAACGTCAGGAATAACACCTGTGTCAGAAAATCGCCCAGAACTGTCACAGGTGTCCCGGAAATATCCCTGAATCGCGATATTCAGTCACACCTGTGTCACTTCCGGCCGGAAAAATGACACAGGTGTGCTGACTGCTTCTCCTGTTATTTCAGCACCTTCAGAATCATGGCTTCGATGACGTCGTAGCCATCTCCGTTGAGGTGTACGCCGTCGTATGACCATTTCTCCGGAAGCCCGTTCTCCGGGTCCTTCATTGCCGAATGGTAGTCGACATACGTGAACCTGTTCCTGCTGGCATATTCTTCAAGCATTGAGTTGAGCCTGATGATCCTGTCTGCGCAGTCGGTCACTTCAGGCCTCCATTTATACTGCTTTACCGGAAGTACAGAACAGATTACCGGCTTTATCCTGTTTGCCTTTGCGATCTCGCACATGGACACGATGTTGCCGTAGATGTCATCCACTTCTATGAAGCCGTTGTTCTTTGCGATGTCGTTGGTCCCGGCCAGGATCACGACGTACTTCGGGTGGAGGTCAACGACGTCCTTTCTCATTCTCACAAGCATGTGGGATGTCGTCTGTCCGGAAATCCCCCTGCACAGGAAATTGTTGGAGGTGAAGAAGTCCTGGTCGGCATCCCACCAGCACTGGGTGATGCTGTCTCCCATGAATACAGCCTTAGGCTGCACTGTCACTTCGGAATTTGCCTGAGCATATCTTCCGATGTCCGCCCAGTCGTCCTGGGCAGATGCGTGGAACTGCGGCAGCATTATCACCGACAGGACCATGATTGTCAGTAGTCTTGAATACATAAGTATAGTGTTTGATCGTGTGGTTGCCCTATGTGCATGCAAAAATAAGAAATATATGCTTGCAGCGTATTGGACAGGGCTGAAATATATTGCCATAAACGGAACAGTTTCTTATATTTGTACGATTGACGTAAATAATTGTATAAAGATATGTTCAGTTCAGAAGTATATGTAAACAGGCGCCGCACTCTCGTTGAGAGGATGGCCGCTCAGGGAGCGCACGGCATCGCTGTGTTCCTCGGCAATGTGGACGCTGCGGCCAACTACCGCGGCAATGACTACAAGTTCCGTCAGGACAGCAACTTCCTCTACTATTGGGGAATAGATGAGCCTTGGTTCGCTGCGGTCCTTGACCTGGAGTCGGCAGGCGAGTGTCTCTATGGAAACGATGTGGACATAGACGACATCATCTGGATGGGTCCGCAGCCATCGGTGGCTTCGAAGGGCGAGGCCATAGGGTGTGCGAAGACTCTGCCGCTGGCTGAGTTCGACAAGGCCGTCATTGCTGCCGTTGCGGCCGGGCGTCCGGTTCACTTCCTGCCTCCTGCAAGATACTACAACCAGATGAAGCTGGCCGAACTGACCGGCCGGGCGAATGCTGCGGTACGCAAGGTGGCCCCTGTGGCTGCCGGCGGTGCTTCCGAGGAGCTTGTGAAGGCCGTGGTTTCCATGCGTCTGATCAAGGAGGAATGTGAGATAGAGGAACTTGACAAGGCAGCTGAGATCGGCTACCTGATGCACACCGAGGCACGTCGCGGCTGCAAGCCGGGAGTGCTCGAGCAGGAGATTGTGGGACGAATGGAAGGAGTCACATATTCAAAAGGCTGGGGACCTTCCTTCACTACTATCCTTTCGCAGAACGGAGAGACCCTCCACAACCATTCGCATCATCAGATCATTACTCCGGGCCGTCTCCTTGTGGTGGATGCAGGCGCGGAAAGCAACACCCACTATGCTTCCGACTTCACCAGAACCTATCCGTGCAGCGGAAAGTTCACGACAAGGCAGCGTGAGATATACGATATAGTGGAACAGGCGAATGAACTTGCATTCAGCCTCACAAGGCCGGGCACTTCATACTGGGATGTGCATTGTGCCACCGTAAGATATATGCTCGAACAGCTGAAGGCCCTGGATTTCGTCCGCGGAGATGTGGACGAAATGGTAGCCTGCGGCATCTCCGGACTCTTCATGCCTCATGGCCTGGGACACAACATGGGCATGGATGTGCATGACATGGAGGACCTCGGAGAAAACTATGTGGGATATGGCGATGAACGTCAGCGCTCGCCGCTTCTTGGCATGGGCAACCTGCGTATGGCGCGCGACCTCAAGCCGGGTCATGTGATCTCGGACGAACCGGGAATATATTTCATCCCTGCCCTCATAGAGCAGTGGAAGAGGGAGGGCACCGACAAGGGGTTCGTGAACTACCCGAAACTCGAAGGGTACTATGACTTTGGAGGCATCCGTCTTGAGGATGACGTACTTGTGACTGCGGACGGCGCACGCCGCCTCGGGCCTTGCCGTCTCCCGATAAAGTCTTCCGACATTGAAGAAATAATGGCACAGGAATAAAGAGTATGGACACAGTCATTTCGATTCTGGCGATCATAGCCGGTGTAATCGGCATCGCCGGCAGCATTCTTCCGGGACTTCCCGGTACACCCATAAGTTGGGTAGGCCTTCTTCTTCTGTATATATGGGGCAACGGCACCAATGCCGCAGGTGATCCGGTCACCATGAGGATGCTCATTGTATGGGGTGTTGTAGTTGCAGCGGTGTCGGTGATCGACTACTTTGTCCCGATGTATTTCACCAAACTGACAGGAGGCAGCCGTCATGCTGAGCGTGGCGCCATGGTCGGTCTCATCCTCGGTATCGTCTTCACTCCTGTAGGGATGATCCTCGGCTCCTTCCTCGGTGCCTTCCTTTCGGAGCTGTACTGGGGAAACAAGAATGCCGGAGACGCGTTGAAGGCTGCTGTGGGCTCCTTCCTCGGTTTCATCACCGGCACCGGTCTGAAGACCATAGTGTCCATCCTCATCATGTGGAAGATAATCGTCTTCGCATTCTGATCCCGAAGTACGTGGTATAATGAACAAGGCTTTGTTACATATCCTGCTGATAGTCCTCCTGTCTTCATGCGACAGCTATGTCCCTTATCCTGAACTGGGAGATGAAGACGCTCTTTTGAGGTTGGAATGTGTCGCAGGAGAGTCAGACAGTACTGTCGTTTATGTTTCCAGAGAATTCCTGATATCCCACGATCGCAGGACGGGTGTCACAGAATATGAGGATCTGAATTCGTCTCTGTGGTTTACTGTAAACGGCGATGTCAAGGACTATGTAGAGGACAAAGGCATAAATGACACTTACACCATACATCATCACTTCGAAGCCGGAGACCGGATCGAAGTCTCCTGTTCAGCTCCGGGAATGCCTGACGTGAAGGCATCTGTCGTGGTACCGGAAATCCCGGAGGATCTGGTTGAAGACTTCAGGCTGACAAGGGATGGCATGACCATTACAGGAAACCTGGTCATGAACCATTACCATGGCAATGGCATCCCACTGACACCGAAACTCCATGTCAGGACCACATGCAACGAGTATCAGGACGGCATCCTCGTTTCATCGGGAAGCGGCAGCAGAGACATTCTTTTCGTCCATGAAAGAGATACGGAGTGGAGCATCTCTTATGATCTTCCGGTGGGGAAGGAGTACAAAGACCCTATGGGCAAGACGATCAGGACAGAGGTCCTGACCGATGCGATGCTTAAGATAAGTGTGCCTTCTAAAGAACTGTACTACGGCAGGCTGCATCAGATTGCATCTCCGATGTCTCCTTCCAGCTACACAAATGTAGAGGGCGGCCTGGGCTATGTCGGTGCTGTGAATCATTATATAGGTGAGATATTTACATTCGGCCAGCAATGAAAAGGATCGTCTTCGCATATCTGATGCTTGTTGCAGGCTGCATCATTGCCCGTGCCCAGAGTCCTGAAGTGCTGGATTCGGCAATAGTCTCGGATTACAGGCCGAGGTCTGACAGGAAGACACAGACCTCTATGATCAAGATTGACAGGAAGGATTTCAAGTTCAAGGCCGTCCTGAGCACTCCAGATGTGATAAAGACTCTCCAGATGCTTCCTGGAGTCACCCCTGGCAATGAAATGTCATCCACGATGAACGTCCGTGGAGGAACCGGCGGCGATAATCTCTATCTTCTGGACAATGTGCCGCTTTATCAGTCCGGACATTTTCTGGGAATCTTTTCTGCTTTCAACACTGACGTGATCCAGTCCGCTGATTTCTATAAGGGCGGCTTTCCGTCGCATTTCGGCGGACGTGCTTCATCTGTGGTTGATGTGAGGGTCAAGGAAGGAGACATGAAGGAGCATCACGGCTCGTTTTCAATAGGTGTCACGGACGGGAGATTCCAGATGGAAGGCCCGATAAGGAAGGACGTGCTTTCCTATAATGTGGCGGTGAGATACAGTTGGGTGGAAATGTTCCTGAGGCCGATCCTTAAAGCAGTCTCCATTCCCGATGTGTCGTATTCAAATGATTATACCAGGGATGGACATTTCGGATTTGCCGACCTCAATGCCAAGTTCACCTGGCAGAAGAGCACCAGGGACAAGATATCCTTCAACACCTATCTCGGCTTTGATTATATGTCCTATAAGGATGCTGACAGGAAGCTTAGCGGAGCATCATCCATGAACAAAAGCATATACAAGGATGCCAACAGGTGGGGTAACGCCTTGTTTTCAACCGTATGGGAAAGAACCTTGTCTGCAAGACGGAAAATGGTATCGACATATTATGTTTCTGACGGCTATTATAATGCATTGCATGAGAATTCCGACAGATTCCAGGATGATAAGCTCTACCGTCTGGAATCCAACATCTCGAGCGTATTGGACATAGGGACAAAGATCCACTTCTCCGACAAGTCCTTCAGCGGGCATCAGCTGAACTATGGTGCCTCTGCTGTCTACCGCCTGTTCTCTCCAGTCGCCTTTTCACATAGCTATACGGAGAGAGGCAGAGTCCGCTATGATGAAAAGAAGACCATGGCCGGCCGATATTATCATTCTCCGGAAATTGCGGTATATGCGGAGGATGAATTTACCGTTACCCCATACATCTATCTTAATGCAGGTCTGCGATATATTCTTTACCTGACAGGAGACAAGGTGTACAATGCCCTGGAACCGCGTCTTGCCCTTTCATATAATCCAAGCAGGCTGCTGTCCCTGAAGATGTCTTACTCGGAAATGAGTCAGCCGGTGCATCAGCTGGAATCTTTCCGGAGCGATAGCCCCGGATCGTTCTGGATGCCGGCGACAGCCGTGATGAAGCCTGTAAGGTCGAGGATCGTTTCTGCAGAGGCGGAATGGCGGCCCGACCGTCATTTCCTGCTGAACCTTTCAGGTTTCTGGAAGAACATGCGGCATCTGTATGAATATACAGGAAGTAATGTACTTCCATCCCCGGCGGCTTGGGAAACCGAGTTCACGGAAGGCAAGGGACGTTCATATGGTGTCGAGTTCTATGGAGAATTCCAGAGCGAAAGATGGGATGTGTCCGCCGCATATACGCTTTCATGGTCACAGCGCTTTTTCGAAGCCTTTTATCGTGACTGGTATCGTGACAGGTACGACAACAGACACAATCTTGTACTCAATGGAGTGTATAAGGCGCACGAACTGATAGACATATATGTCACCTGGATTCTGCGTTCCGGCAACCGCTTTACCATTCCTTCGTATGGCTGTTACTATCTGGGCAGTGAGTCCTTGTATCCGAACAATTTCCAGCTTCCTGCATATCATCGGCTTGATGCAGGAATCAACTTCAGAGCTGTATCAGCGAGAAAGGGACGTGACTATATCGTCACCTTTGCGGTATATAACCTGTACGGGCGTAAGAATCCTTTCTACATTACGCTGACAGAGGATGTGTACAGCAGGCCGGCTGTCAAGATGACTTCCATCTTCCCTGTGATGCCTACACTGCGCTATACCTTGTATTTCTGACATAAGGCGCAGCACTAAATGATGTTGACATTCAGGATAGTCTCCTTTGCGGGAAGTTTGTCGTAAAGTCCCCGGAAACTATAGTATATAACAGTTTAGTACAATTTAACAACTGATCTGACACATACAGTTGGCATTCTTGAATTCATGTGGAAAGCATGATACGTATGGCACCCTCGAAATAGAGGTCGTGGCTGATGCACAACGGACGTTTCGTATAGAGATCTATCCGTATTGTATAGATGCATCGGTGCAGAATCTACCGGTATATTCAAGCGTATGGCTCGACACAGGCTGTAAACGTTATTGGTGGAAAAGAGACAAAGATAGAATTCTACAGGTACGATTGACTTACGGGCTATTCTGCAATGTTTTCAAGAAAGATTGCACTGTGAGAGCCGATAGCTGTTGCCGTAGCTGCCAGCTGCTTTCGGATCCTGGAATCAGATGTTCAGACGGAAGACTCCGGTTTCATATTCTTCAAAGCCTTCTGAACGGTAGAGGTTCCTTGCTGCTGTTCTGGAGGGGTTGGAGGTGAGGCTGATGGAGGAGGCGTTGAGGGTGTCGGCTGCATACGAGACAGCCTTGCGCAGCAAGGCACGTCCTGCTCCCTGGCCCCGAAGGGTCTCATCCTCGGCTCCTTCCTCGGTTTCATCACCGGCACAGGCCTGAAGACCATCGTCTCAGTCATCCTGATGTGGAAGATTGTTGTCTTTGCCTTCTGAGTCAGTTGAATAGATTCTTAATAATACCAGGTTCCAGGCATTATTCTATATGAAGATTCGTTACCAATGCTGGTTCGTTTCAACGTGTAGTCAGTTGTGTAAAACACCTCACCGGTTTCGTAAAAGTCGAGTTTGAGTCTGAATGCACTCATTACTTCTTTGTTTACGACCAGAAAACTTGCATATGCCTTATAGCCGCGATCCATCATATCGTCATTAAATTCCTTTATGGATTCCAGATCTCCAATAGAACAGATCTCGTCTAATACTTGATATTCACCGGTTTCCTCATCATAGACTCCGTTTGTCAATCTGATGTCTCCTTTAGCATCCCCACCATATACTTTGTCAATCGAGAGTATATATGGCTGTTTCAGGTAATTTACATCACCATCCTTTACGCATATAGCTATTTCAACAGCATAATTGTTGCCATAAGCTGTTTTGAGGAATAATTCGTCTACTAGCTCAAGATGAAATTCCGGTATGCTCTCTTCATTATGAGGTTCGGAACAAGCAGAGCACATTCCAATAAGTGCAAATAAAGCGATAAATATTTGGTATCCTTGCTGTTTCATAATAGTGATTAATCTTTACTGCTACCTGGAATCAGTTTGTAATCATATAATCTGAAGTTTCCATCAAAGCATAATTCTCGGATCAGAGTATAAGCTCCTGTATAAAGAACTTCTCCGGTTTCGTAAAAATTCAGTTTAAGCCTGAAAGAACCGCCTTTGCCTTCGCCTCCACAGATCACTGCAAATTCTGTCCAAGCTGTATAACCCCGATTAATCATACCTTCCTCAAAAAGCCGAACAGTTTCCAGAGAACTTCCAACTGAATCTATTTCATCAACTATATCACTCTGATCAGTTTCATCATCAGAATCATAACTCCCTGCCAATGCTATATTTCCATCATATATTGCATCAATTGAAAGAATATATGGCTGTTTCAGATAGTCGATATCATCGCCTCTGACACATATTGCCAGAGCTATACCATTGTTCTTACTCTGTCCTGCATCAAAAAATAATTCATTTTTTAATTCAATATGAAAATCAGGGGGCATATTATCATCCAATGTCCTTGAACAAGAGACGAATATGCCACATAGCACGGCAAAGCCTATAATCAGGGAATTATAATATGATCTCATCGGTTTTAGAACGGAATATTTATGAGTATAAGATGATTCAAAATTATAAAAATAATAACTAATCAACAACTATCACTTCATCTTCTGGTATAATAACAGCATGATATCCATAATACTTACACCAGCCATCTGATACATTAAGGCGATAATTCTTTCCACCAGGTATCTGAATAGTTGATGACGTACCCTTATAGAGAACAGTGTCCATAGGATGGTCCATATCTGTCACTGGACCTCTAAATACTCGTGCAGGTGGATAAAAAGCATCTCTAAAGTATTAATGGATTTTGTTTTCATAAGATTTTTGATTTTAAAGTTCAGGTGCAAATTTAAGAAACAGTTCTTGTGTCAGACAAATTTTGAGCGATCTAAAATCTTTCAAATGATGATTTTCTTGAATTGTAATGTGTTGTAAAGCAATGAGTTACCCAGGTGAAAGAATCTGCATTCTTTCACTTGGGTAACTCATTGATAATCAATAGGGATTTTAGGAGGTTAGAAAGGACGTTTTATCCGATTATTTGCAGAAAGACGTCTTTATGCTCTGCACCAGAATCTTCAATTGTCTTCTTCAGACGACTCTTTCGGATGTAGATTGAATTAGGTGAACAGTCCATAAAGTGGGAAATCATCACTACGTCGAAGCCAAGAGCGAGATAGCCTATCAAAGTGTGGTCCTTTCTTGTCAGGTCAGGAATCTCGTTACGGAGAGTAGACAGGAGCCCGTCAAGATCATCGTCAAGCATTCTTTCAAGAACTTTGCTGTCCTTAATGTCGTGACGGAGTTCGTCGATGAGGCGAGTAACTTCTCGGTACATAATCTTGTCTGCGTCCGTTCTTCCGTCAGACATAGTATAACGTTCGTAAAGAGCTCTTAATGTCTCGTATCTGGATTTGTACATCGAGACATACCTTTTTTGCAAGGATGTGTATGAGTCTTTCTGGAGTTCCCTTAATTGGCGGTTGATTTCTTCTGCATATCTGATGTATTCTTCTTTTTCGAATTCTTTTTTCTTCCTATAACGGTTAGCAAGCAGAACTGTGATAAATGCAGCCATAGTTGTAGTAATAAGAATGATGATGATAACCAACAGCCTGTTTTTTGCTTTGTAATCGGAAACTTCGTATTGTGAATGATAGTAGTCACGCTGTGTGGTGGAAACTGACTGTTTTAGAACCTGCACGACTTCACTGTTATTCTGCTCTGTAAAATTCTCTAGACACTCCAATGCCTCTTTATATCTTCTTTCGTTCTTTGCAATCAGATACATAAAGTAAAATGCTGTACCCGAAGAATCTACCTGCTTCAAGTCCTTGACTAGTCTTTGCGACTTCGTAGTTTCACCGATCCTTGATAACGAATGAGCCCACGCCCAATAGTCCTGATATGTCATATACATACCATTCTCAAATGTTGCTACTGCCTCAAATAGTGATGATGATGCGTTGAAATCCGGGTTATTACATGTCCCCATCAAAAAGGCGTAGTCGCCGTATGATTGTGCATTTCTTATGTTAATTGATGTTTGTCTGCTTAGGTAATCTTTAAAAATTACCTGAGCCTCATCTCGTCTGTCATTACTAATATATGATTGGGCAATTCTGAGCTTTGCGATATCCATATAGTAGCTAGCTTGTATTTTAGTATATATATTCAGGGCTTCTTCCAAACAGGACAACTCTTGTACATAGTTATAATTTATATTATGTATATCCGCCTGCAGGACCTTGACGAATCCCAGATATAAGCTATCGTATTTTGTTGCGATAGGTTCAGCTTTGGATAGTTCGATTATTGATTTATTGTACTGTCTGTCATAGTAATATGACAACGCCAGATAATAACGTGCCCTCGCCAGATATTTCTTATGGCCATGCTTTTGGTAATAACGTACAGCAGTCAGGGCAAGAGAGTCATCCTTGACATCAATGTAGTTCTTATCCAGTGCCATTGCGTGAAGGAGCGCGTGGTGTGCTTGAAGTCCTTTGGTTCTAAGGACTGTTGAGTCAATCGATTCGATGATTGCAAGGGCGCTGTCCGGACGCTCGGCAATGTAGGACTCGACATCATTGAGCTGGTTTCGGACATCCCTTATGCCGCAACCTGTTACGAAGCAGAGCAATAGTATCGTGTGGATTAATCTTTTCATAGAAATACTGATGATATTTTCTGCAAGATAGGCAATATTTCCTTTTGGATATCTATGCAACGAGTTTAGATTCAACAGAAATTAAATATCTTCACCCTTGCTGCCTCCCTTTGTGCCATTCATCGTTTTGAGCAGCAATATGTTACAGGAAATGCCTGCTGCGAGATGACAGCAGGCATTTCTTGTAAGATGCTGATAGATAGAGGGATGTGGGGTGGGGTGTCGGGGCTTTGTCTAGAGGTGTTTCCGGAAGACTCCGGTGTTGTACTCTTCGAAGCCTTCGGAGCGGTAGAGGCTGCGGGCTGCGGTGCGGGAGGGGTTTGAGGTTAGGGCGATGGAGGCCGCTTTGAGGGTGTTGCGGGCGTAGGAGATGGCTTCGCGTAGTAGTGCTCTGCCGGTTCCGTGGCCGCGACGGGATTCGTCCACGATTACATCTTCTATCCAGAGTCTGTCTCCTGCGAGTGTGCTGCAGGATGTGAGAGTCAGCATTCCGATGATGACGCCTTCTTCGTTTTTTGCGACAAACAGGTGGAATCCTTCTTTTGACAACAGGTCTGCAAGTCGGGCCTGTCCCAGAGGTACAGATGCCTGACGGAGAGAATTCAGCAGTGCGCTGATTCTCTCCGTTACAGCATCGTCAGCATGTGTCAGCTTGTGTACCGTTACCATTACTCTTGTGGAAGAAATCCTTTTTCTATGAGTTTTTCCGCGATCTGAACTGCATTGGTTGCAGCTCCTTTGCGGAGGTTGTCGGCCACACACCAGAAGTTGAGGCCGTACTTTACTGAAGGGTCACGGCGGAAGCGTCCTACGAATACATCGTTCTTGCCCCATGCATAGAGCGGCATAGGGTAGACGTTGTTGGCCGGATCGTCCTGGAGGGTGACGCCAGGCATATCTTCCATCATCTTCCTGACATCAGCCATTTCAAAGTCCTTCTCGAATTCGAGGTTGATCGACTCTGAGTGACCGCCCTGGACAGGGACGCGGACTGTTGTCGGAGATACCCCTATACTGCTGTCGGCGAAGATCTTGTGGGTCTCGTTGACCATCTTCATCTCTTCTTTGGTGTAGCCGGTCTCAAGGAATGAGTCGATGTGAGGGAGGATGTTCTGGTCGATAGGGTGCGGATATACTGCAGGATATTCTCCCCACTTGCCTCCTTCGCGCTCTGCCGTCATCTGGTCCATAGCCTTGTAACCTGTGCCGGTTACTGACTGATAGGTAGACACCACTATGCGTCTGATGGTGTAGGCCTTGTGAAGCGGCCAGAGAGGAAGGAGCATCTGGATGGTCGAGCAGTTAGGGTTTGCGATGATGTAGTCGGATTCTTCGATTACATCGCCGTTGATCTCGGGAACCACGAGTTTCTTGGTCGGGTCCATGCGCCACTGTGATGAGTTGTCCACTACGCGTGTTCCGACTTCGGCGAACTTAGGGGCGAGTTCGGCCGATGTGCTTCCTCCGGCTGAGAAGAGTGCGAGGTCGGGACGGGCTGCTATCGCATCTTCTGCGCTCACTACGTCCCAGACTTTCCCGTTGAATGCGATCTTGCGGCCTACAGACTTTGCTGAGGCTACCGGAATGAGTTCTGTTACAGGGAAGTTTCTCTCTGCGAGAACTTCCAGCATTCTTGTGCCAACCAAACCTGTGGCACCAACAACTGCGACTTTCATATTTTCTAACGTTATATAATGGAGTGTCAATTAAATAGCTGATTGTCAGGTGTTTCGTGGGCTCGGGAGCTTACAGGGCGGCGGCGAGGTCGGCGATGAGGTCGTCGACGTTTTCGATGCCGACGCTCAGGCGGAGCATGTTAGGGTAGACGCCTGCTGCGACCTGCTCCTCAGGGCTGAGCTGGGAGTGGGTAGTGGATGCCGGGTGCACGATGAGTGACTTGGCGTCTCCTACACTGCCCACGTGGAGGATGAGCTCAAGGCGGGTCACGAGGGCTGCAGCTGCTTCAAAACCTCCTTTGACACGGAATGTGAGCACGCCTCCGAAACCGTGCTTGAGGTACTTGCAGCCGAGTTCGTGGTACTGGTTGCTCTTCAGGCCAGGGTAGTTCACGCTTTCCACTGCAGGGTGGCTCTCGAGGAATTCCGCTACGGCGAGGGCGTTGTCGCAGCAGCGCTCCGCTCTGAGCGACAAGGTCTCGAGCCCCTGAAGCATGAGGAAGGAATTGAATGGGGATGCTGCAGGGCCTATGTTGCGCAGTCCGTCCACGCGTACGCGTCCTGCAAAAGCAGCATCACCGAAGACTTCCTTGTAGACAAGGCCGTGGTAGCTTTCTGATGGAGCTGCCAGAAGAGGGTACTTCTCCGGAGTCCAGTCGAAGTTGCCTCCGTCTACGACGATTCCGCCGAGTGCTGTTCCGTGTCCGCATATCCATTTGGTCGCAGAGTGGATCGAAACGTTCGCACCCCACTCGAACGGACGGAAAAGATAGCCGCCCATTCCGAAGGTGTTGTCCACCATCACGCATATCCCTTTGCGGCGGGCCATTTCGACAATCGGCTCGTAGTCCGGAATGTTGAAAGCCGGGTTTCCTATGTTCTCAAGGAAGATGGCCTTGGTGCGGCTGTCCGCGAGGACCTCAAGGTCTGACACATGGTCACTCTTTGCAAAGCGCACCTCGATGCCCATGTCGCGGAGGGTGATGGCGAACATGGTGAATGTTCCTCCGTAAAGGAAAGGCTGTGCGACGATGTTGTCTCCGGGACCGCAGATGTTGGTGATCGAGAGAAACACCGCAGACTGTCCTGAAGCGGTGGAAACTGCCGCTACACCGCCTTCGAGAGCCGCCATCCTCTTTTCAAACACTTCGTTGGTGGTGTTGGTGATGCGGGTGTATATGTTGCCCGGGCGCTTCAGCTCGAAGAGCTCTGCGCCGTACTCCATACTGTCGAAGGTATATGCAGTACTCTGATAAATAGGAACTGCCGTGCCTTTGGAAACCGGATCTATCTCCTGGCCTGCCCTTACCTGAAGGGTCTCGAACTTATAATTCTTCTTTTCCATATTCTTTTTCTTTCTCTGTCCACAAAACAGCTGCTTTTCATGGACAGAAGGTCGTTATCTGTTCGCTTGTCCATAAAAATGCCGCTTTTTCTGGACAGAAGGTTCATTTTGATGTGCGTGTCCAAGAATAGAGCCCTTTTTCTGGACGTTGAGGGCAATCTTCCGGACGGGATTACATGATTATGTCGTTTAGGACTCCGGATGCAGTCTGGTAGGCTCCTGCTCCTGCTCCCTGGACTACCAGTGGTGACGGGTAGAAGTCGGTCTGGATGATGGCGCAGTTGTCTGTGCCGCTCAGGCTGTAGAGAGGATGTGACTCGGAGATGGACTCGAGCCCTATCCTTGCCCTGTATCTCAAAGGAGCCTGCTCGTCCTTTATGAGTGATGCCACGAATCTCTGTCTCAGGCCTTTGGAAGCGGCTTCGCTGTAGCGCTCCGCAAAGACTGCCTCGTTTTCAGCCAGCTTCGTGTAGAAGGCTTCCACGTCTCCTTCGAAGAAATCATCCGACAGGATAGGTGAGATCTGGACGTCCTTTTCATCGAGAGGGACCCCGGCCTCGCGTGAGAGGATGAGGAGTTTCCTGAGGACGTCGCGTCCGCTGAGGTCGAGTCTCGGGTCCGGTTCGGTGTAGCCGGCGTCCTGGGCCCTTCTGACGACTTCTGCAAAGGTGCCGCCTTCGCCTCCGGCATAGTTGCTGAAGATATAGTTGAGGGTGCCGCTCAGCACGGCCTCGATGCGTGCTATCTCGTCACCGCTGTGTACGCTGCGGGAGATGGACTCGAGGATGGGGAGGGCCGCACCTACTGTGGTCTCGTAGCGGAGGGTCGCTCCTATCTCGATTGCGGCTTCCTTGAGGGCTGCGTAATGCTTGTAAGGAGCCGAGAATGTTATCTTGTTGCAGGCGACCACTGAATAGCCCTTCTTGAAAAGGTTCATGTACTTGAATGCTATGTCTGCAGATGCCGTGCAGTCCACGAACACGGAGTTCTCCAGTGTGAGGGTCGCGAGGTGGGTGAAGTAAGCCTCGTCTGCGGAACTCTCACCTGCCGCAAGAAGTCCGGCTATGTTCTCCAGTTCGAGCCCGTTCTTGTCTATCACGAACCTTCGGCTGTTTGACAGGCCGCATACATGGAGTCTTCGGCCTGTGCGGGCCTCGATCCTGTCCCTGTTCTTGGAGATGATGTCCACAAGGGCCTTTCCTACGACTCCGTATCCTGCAATGAACAGGTGGATGTCCTTTCCGCTCTTTCTGTCGAAGAATTCGTTATGGATGGTGCGGATGGCGGCGTCTGTGTCGGCTGAGGAGATGATCACTGAGATGTTCCTTTCCGACGAACCTTGTGCGGTCGCTCTCACCGGGATGCTGTTCCTGCCGAGTGTGGCAAGCATGCGGCCTGTCGCTCCGCTGTGGTTGAGCACGTCGTCCCCGACAAGGCATACGATAGAGAAGCCTTTCTCCACCTTGAGAGGATTGAGCTTTCCGAGGGAGATCTCGTAGGCGAAGCATCTGTCTGCAGCTTCACGCGCCTTTTCGGCGTCCTTCTCCGACACGGCGATGCACATGGTGTGCACTGAAGATGCCTGGGTGATGAGTATGATGTTGATGTCGTTCTGGCTCAAGGTCTCGAACAGACGGCTTGAGAAGCCCGGAATGCCGACCATTCCGCTTCCCTCGAGAGAGAGCAGGGCGATGTTGTCGGAATTGGAGATGCCGATGACAGGGTCTTTCCTGCGTGGGGGATTCTTCTCGATGAGGGTGCCGTATGCTGCAGGATCAAAGGTGTTCTTTACGTATATGGGAATACCCTCTGTCACGACCGGCTGGATTGTAGGGGGATATATGACCTTAGCTCCGAAATGCGATAGCTCAAGGGCAGCCTTATAGGATATATTGCTGATCGTGCGTGCTGTAGGGACTACCTTCGGGTTGGAAGTCATCATTCCAGGCACATCCGTCCATATCTCGAGGATGCGTGCCTTGCATCCTACTGCATATAATGACGCCGTGTAGTCCGAGCCGCCGCGGCCGAGGGTCGTGGTGCGGCCCTGCTTGTCGGATGCTATGAAGCCGGGCAGAACGAAGAGCTGGGTGATGGGGTTGTTCTCCACCATAGCATTTATGCGTGAATAAGTCTTCTGTACATCCACTACGTTCTTGTCTCCCTTCGCTATGGTGCGGATGATCTGCCTTGAATCCACCCATCTGGTGGCGATGCCTATCGAAGCGAGCTTGGTCGCGAGGATCTTGGTGGACCACAGCTCACCGAAGCCCTGGATTGCATCCAGGCTGGCTGGCGACAGCTCTCCAAGGAGGAATACTCCCTGGGCGATGCTCCTGAGCGAGTCGAACAGAGAGTCGCATACTTCTATGGACTCGTCCTGTTTCTCGTGAGGCAGGAAGTCACGGATTATGGTGTGGTGCTTTTCCTGGAGTCCGTTGATGAGTTCCTTGTAGCTTTCGTCCCTCTGCGATGCGAGGGTTCCTATCCTGATCAGTGTGTCAGTACATCCGCTGATGGCGGAAGCGACGAGGATGGTCCTGTCGCGGTCCACTGCATTTGCCACGATGTCCACCACCTTGGCCATGTTCTGGGCGTCCGCTACTGACGATCCGCCGAATTTCAATACCTGCATATAGTTGTCGTTATAATTTTTTGTCTTATGGCAGCAGCGGCTTTATGATGGCCGTAAGCTGGTCGTTCTCAAGGAGAAACCCGTCGTGTCCGAACTTCGATGTTATCTCGTGATACGTCGCTCCGGGAATGCATGAGGCTATGTATTTCTGTTCCTCTACCGGAAAGAGCCTGTCGCTGTCTATTCCTATTACCGTACATTCTGTCCTGATCGTCCCCAGGGCCCTCGCCACTCCTCCACGGCCTCTGCCGACATTGTTGCTGTCCACCGATCCGCACAGGTAGTAGTAGGAATATGCGTCGAAACGGTCGGAGAGCTTCTTTCCCTGGTATCTCTGGTAGGATCCGGCCTTTCCTGCAAAAAGGCAGTCTTCGTCCTGTTCCCACTGTGTCGCGTTGTAGCCCTCGTAGCTTCTGTATGATATGAGGGCGATGCTCCTGGCGCATCTCAGGCCGGTCTCCCCGCCTCTGAGACTTGCACATTCGCGGAATGTGGGGTCGGATTCGAGGGCCATCCTCATGGACTCGTTATAGGCTGTCAGCCACGGGGTCACTCTTGAACCGCAGGCTATGTACACAGCCCTTCTGATGACTTCGGGCTCCATTATGGACCATTCCACGGACTGGAAACCTCCGATGGAGCCTCCCACCATGAAGTCTATGTGCCCTATGCCTATGTGTCTGCGTACAAGGTCGTTGGCGCGGACAATGTCGCGCACGCTTATCCTCGGGAAATCAAAATAGTACGGCTCTCCTGTCGCCGGGTTTACGGTCGATGGACCCGAGGAACCGTATGCGGAACCGAGCATGTTTGCGCAGACTACGAAGTACTTTTCCGTGTCGAAGAGCTTTCCGAGCCCTACAAGTTCCGGCCACCAGTCCTCCGCATCGGAGTTGGCGGTCAGGGCATGACATATCCATATTACCTTTCTTTCGTCATCTTTCTGCCATGGCCGTTCCGAACAATGGTAGACGACCTTCAGCCCCTCTATGCTTCCTCCGGCCTCGAACTCGAACGTGCCGTCATGTATGTATTCCTTTCTTATCATAATCAATCGGTTATCCGATTCTGCAAAAACGTGCAAAGATACTATTTTTTCTCTCTTGACAGGGCTGCAAAGATGAGATATTGTGATGATATATGCAACCTTTCTGAAGATTTCGGAAAAATATTCTATATTTGCTTGAAATATGAGATTGTAAAGAATAATATTCTGTAAAACGGCTGATAATCGGATTGTTGCTATGGAGATTCTCGACAGGACGGACATCCTTATTCTGCGGGAGCTGCAGAAGGATGCGAAACTCACGACAAAGGAGCTTGCGGCGAAGGTCAACCTTTCCCCTTCTCCGGTCTTTGAAAGGCAGAAACGCCTTGAGAGAGAGGGATATATAAAGAAATATGTCGCTGTCGTGGACCCGATCAAGGCCGGCAACGGCATCATGGTGCTTTGCAACGTGAGGCTGAAGCACCACAGCAAGGAATTCAGCAGACAGTTCACCTCGGTGATAGCCGACATCGAAGAGGTGGTGGAGTGTTTCAACACTTCGGGAGATTATGACTATCAGCTTAAGATATATGCCAGGAATATGCAGGATTATCAGAACTTTGTCCTCGGGACTCTCGGCGATCTGGAATGTATAGGCTCGCTCCATAGCATATTCGTCATAGGTGAGGTTAAAAATACATTAAGCGTGCCCCTGAAGATATGATCTGCCCTTGAATAATTTGTATCTTTGTACTTCTTCAGCATGAAAATGGATTGAATTGAAATTCTGAAATATGATTGCGACACTTATAATATTATTGATTTCGGCCATATTGTTCGTCACCGGCAAGGTACGTTCCGACCTGGTGGCCTTATGCGCCCTTCTGGCCCTTCTTCTTTGCCAGATCCTGACTCCTTCCGAGGCCCTTTCGGGTTTCTCGAACACTACTGTGATAATGATGGTGGGCCTTTTCATCGTCGGCGGCGGCATATTCCAGACCGGTCTCGCCAAGATGATAGGCAGCAAGGTCATGACTCTCGCAGGCAACAGCGAGCTCCGTCTCTTCCTGCTTGTGATGATTGTGACCTCCGCCATAGGAATGTTTGTCAGCAACACCGGAACTGTGGCACTGATGCTTCCTATCGTGGTGAGCATGGCTGCTGCAGCGGGTACATCTTCGCGCCGTCTCCTCATGCCTCTGGCGTTTGCGAGCAGCATGGGAGGTATGATGACCCTCATCGGTACGCCGCCCAACCTTATCGTCAGCGACACCCTGGCATCGTCAGGCTTCGAGCCGCTTGGCTTCTTCTCCTTCCTTCCTGTAGGTCTTGTGACCCTTGTGGTGGGCATCCTCTATCTGCTCCCGGCCACAAAGATGCTGACTTCGAAGGACAAGGTCAAGGACGGAAAGAAAAGCGGAAAGTCACTTAAGGAACTGGTCAAGGAATACGGTGTGTCGGATAACCTCTTCCGTGTACACATCAAGAATCACGATTCCAAGGCCATAGGCCAGACTGTAGTGGACCTGAACATCTACAGGGAGTACGGCATCAATGTCCTCGAGCTCCGACGCAGTACAGGTCAGAACAGGTTCGTCCGTACGGTGAACCAGCAGCTTGCTTCGCCTGACCTTGTGCTCAAGCAGAACGATGTCCTCTACCTTTCTGGAGATCCGGAAATGATAACGAAGTTTGCCGAAGACTACTCTCTCCGTCTTCTTGACAACCACACGGATGAAATCGACGGAAGTTCTTCGAATGCATCTCTCGACTTCTTCGACATCGGAGTGGCTGAGATCCTCATAATGCCTTCTTCATCAATGATCAACCGTACCATCGTGGAGGCGGGCTTCCGCAGCAAGTTCAGCGTCAATGTGCTCGGTATCAGGAGAAAGAAGGAGTACATACTGAACGACCTGGGCAATGTGAAGATGCATGACGGTGATGTGCTTCTGGTGCAGGGCGCATGGAAGGACATAGCCCGCATGAAGAACGAATCCACCAACTGGGTGGTTCTCGGCGAGCCTCTTCAGGAGGCGGCCAAGGTGACTCTTGACTACAAGGCTCCGGTAGCTGCCGCCATAATGATTGCAATGATAGTCATGATGGTGGTAGACAGTATCCCTGTTGCTCCGGTGACTTCCGTCCTGCTTGCAGCCGTGCTGATGGTCATCACCGGCTGCGTGCGCAGCGTCGAGGCAGCCTACAAGACCATCAACTGGCAGACCATAGTCCTTTTCGCCGCCATGCTTCCTATGTCCATAGCGCTGGAGAAGACCGGTGTGTCTGAAATGATTTCCGGTGCCATAGTGACAGGCCTGGGCGGCAGCGGTCCCCGCCTTCTTCTTGCCGGAATCTATGCCGCGACATCAGTGATGACCATATTCATAAGCAACACGGTGACGGCGGTCCTCATGGCCCCTATCGCACTGCAGTGTGCCATGCAGATCGGTGTAAGCCCTGTTCCGTTCATGTTCGCGGTGACTGTGGCGGCAAGCATGTGCTTCGCTTCGCCGTTCTCAACTCCACCTAACGCCCTCGTGATGTCGGCAGGTCAGTACACCTTCATGGACTATGTCAAGGTCGGTCTCCCTCTGCAGATACTCATGGGAGTGGTGATGGTGTTCGTGCTGCCTCTCTTATTTCCGTTCTGATGCCTATGACTTCCGTGTTCCGCAGACTCATAGTCCCGTTTCTGGCAGCGGTGTCGGCGTGTTCCTTCCTGGTCTCATGTGAGGATCCGGATCCTCCGGTCTGGAATCCCGCAATACCTTCTGGTCCCCAGCAGGACCAGCCCTCGCAGAATCCCGAGACTCCGGAGGACCCGCCTGTTCCGGGCGGCCTCCATCCGTCCCTGAGCGGGTATGACTATGTCCTTCTGGCCTTGGACGAGGTCTCGAAGTCGTCGCTGGAGGGAAGGGTAAAGGCGGATTACACGGTCGACGGCGTGAACAGTTTCCTGTACATATGGGAGGACACCTACAGCGCGGGAACTTCTTCCGGGACCAATTTCTATGGCATCTCCGAAGGCTGGACCTCCTTGAGGGTCGGGTCGAAGGGATGGTCGGGTGCCGGATGGAATGTCAGTAATCCTGCTTCACTTCCGTCTTTTACAGGCCCGTCAGCCGATCTGACTTCATGGGTCTTTCATATAGCATATAAAGGGGCTGCCCATGTCCCTCACACTGTGGTCGTCTATTGGGCAGGAGAAGAATACAAGTTCGTGATAGGACAGGGTTCCTCTGACGGAAGAAGTGCCATCAGACCGGTTTCCGGAACATTCGTGCCCGGCGGCTGGAATGAATATGAAGTAAGCCTCTCCCAGATGAATCTTCCGTTTTCAGAGAGGTCAGGTGGAAACATCTGCGCCGTCCTCAGCGGCTCGACTCCGGGAGTCACGATCGATGTGGATGCAATATTCTTCTATCGGAAAGGGAAGGGACAGGAAGACGATCAGGAATATGAGGGCCTGTCCGACGAGAATCATGGATATGAAACCCTCCAGGCCAAGAGCCCGAAGAGGGGAGTGAGCTATAATTTCGGTGTCACACCTCAGAGTGACATACCTCTTCTGGGACCGGCCATAAGCTGGACCTACAACTGGGGAGTCGCCGTCGGTGAACCGGTCTACCGCCTTTTCAAGGAACACTCTGTGGATTACTGCCCTATGCTGTGGAATACAGCCTGGTCTGAGAGCACCCTTGAGAATTTCAGGGCCACATATCCGGAATACGGCTATCTCCTTGCTTACAATGAGCCGAATCTTACCGACCAGGCTTCCATGACGCCGAAGCAGGCGGCCGCGGACTGGCCGCGTGTGCTCCGTCTGGCCGCCTCTGCCGGGATGAAGATAGTCTCTCCTGCGATGAACTATGGAACTCTCTCCGGCTACCACGATCCGGTGAAATGGCTGGATGAATTCTTTGCACAGCCGTCTGTGAGTGTGGATGATGTGGGAGCCATAGCGGTACATTCATATATGGGCTCGGTCGCTTCAGTCCAGGGCTATCTCGACAAGTTCAGGAAATACGGCAAGCCTCTGTGGCTGACCGAGTTCTGCAAGTGGGATTCGGACAAGGTAACGGAGTCGTCTCAGATGGAGTTCATGGTGGAGATGATAAATGTGCTCGAGGCGGATGAGGATGTGCAGAGATATGCGTGGTTCATACCTAAGGGCTCGGGAGCGAGCGCAGTGAACAATTATCTCATCACTTCCGCAATCCCTACATCCCTTACCGATCTGGGTCTGGTGTTCGTGAATATGTCCACTCAGGATGAGTCGCTCTGGTATAAGAGAGGGCAGGTCATTCCTGCAGAGCATTACAACAGCTGTTCGGGTCCGTTCCACCTCGCCCCATGCTCGGATTCGAAGGGTGTGCTGGAGCTTACGGACCTTACCTCAGATTCTTCCGTTTCCTATCAGGTGGAGATGGATGCAGCCGGTGTCCGTACCCTCAAGATGAGATTCAGCACTCCTGTCAGGACTTCCGTGACCCTGTCAGTGGACGGTTCCCAGGCTGTCACCTTGCCTCTTCCTTCTACTGCAAATCTATGGAAGACAATGCCTTTGGAAATAACCTTGCCTGAAGGACGCTCCGTCATCACAGTGTCCGGAGCTTCAGACATTCCTCTCAGGCTGAACTGGCTGCTTGTTCAGTGACGCTTCTCTTACCAGAACCATCCTGTGCCGAAACCGACTACCAGGGTGCTGAGCCAGGGCTGTGCCGGGTTCAGTGAGGCTGATTCCAGTTCGGTGAACACCTTTATCTTGAAATTGTCAGCGATCATGACGCTCAAACCTGCTCCTGCTCCAAGGCACAGGCCGGAGCTGATGAGGGAGCCGGGCACATGTGCACCTTCCATACCCTTCTCTGTAGCTCCTGTATATTCCATGGCATATCCGGCCATGGCCTTGAGCTGGAGCTCCATCACTTTCGCGAAGCTGAAGTTGCAGAACCCTCCGCCGAGGGCTGTGTAGAGGCTTGTCACCTCTGATGAGACGTAGGTGAGGGAACTTGCGGAGACTCTTCCTGTAAGTCCTTTGCCGGGGGCGAGGGGAATGTCAGCCGACAGGCCGGCCATGCCGCCTCTGACGGGCAGAGCCCCGGACTCCATATGCCTTCCTGATCCGATTATGAATCTCTGACCGAAGACCAGTTCCATTGCATAATGCTTTACTGACGGGTCGTAGAATGATTCCTGCCTGAAATAGCCGTCTGTCACTTTCCTCTGTCCGAACATGAGGTCAGTCAGGTAATAGCCCAGATGTACTGAGCCTATGCCTATGCCGGCTCCTGCGACCACGTCGGTGAGCCAGTGGCGGTTGTTGAATATGCGTGAAACTCCGGTTACTGCCGCGGCAGTATAGCCGCCTATGCTCAGCCACGGGAGTCTCCATCCGTATTCCTTATGCAGCATCGTCGCTGTCATGAAGGCCGTGGCCGTGTGTCCGGACGGGAATGAGTTGTGACGGCTTCCGTCCGGTCTGAGACGGCCGATGGAGTACTTCAGGCCGTTTACCGTAGCCGTCATCATTGCGACAGACAAGGCATCGGCTGCCAGCATGCGGCTCCATTCGCTTCTGCCCCTATAGCCTGCCGCTTTCAGACCGAGCATCACCCCTGCCGGAGCATATTGGAGATAGTCGTCATAGGAGTGGTGAAAGCCCGGCATCATGTTATTGCGCAGGGCCAGTATGTCTGTATCTATGCTATAATGGTCCGGCTTCTGTGCGTGACCGTCCACGCACAGGATAAGCCAGACCATAAGTGCAGATATGATACGGTAAGTCTTCACCGTGTCTAAAGTTATCTCAATTCCTTGATGATGTCAAGGGCTTCCTTGCAGAGGCCGGTGATCACAGCCCAGTCCTTCGCTGCAACCGCTTCCTTAGGGAAGAGGTTGCTTCCCATGCCTACGCAGGTCACTCCTGCCTTGAACCAGCCTTCAAGGTTGTCACGGGTCGGCTTGACGCCTCCGGTAACCATGATCTGGCTCCATGGCATAGGAGCCTTGAGACCTTTTACGAAAGCAGGTCCGAGGACATCTCCAGGGAAGACCTTGCATATGTCGCAGCCCAGTTCCTGAGCCTTGCCGACCTCAGATACTGTGCCGCAGCCCGGACAATATGGTACGAGACGGCGGTTGCATACCGGCGCGATTTCGGGATTGAACAACGGGCCTACCACGAAGTTAGCTCCAAGCTGGAGATACAGTGCGGCTGTAGCAGGGTCCACAACCGATCCGATACCTATGATCATGCCCGGGAGCTCCTTGTTTGCGTATTTCACAAGTTCTCCGAAGACTTCATGGGCGAAGTCTCCGCGGTTTGTGAACTCAAAGGCACGGACTCCTCCATCGTAGCATGCCTTCAGGACTGCTTTTGCTGTTTCAGGATCGGCGTGATAGAAGACAGGGACCATTCCTGTCTCCTGCATTGCCGCCATTACCTGCTGTTTGTTGTATTTTGCCATTTCAACAGTTTCTTATATGGTTAGCGGGATACGCGGCCGGAGCCGTCACCCTTCATCAGATTCTCCACCTCAGCTACAGTGACCTGATTGTAGTCTCCATAGATGGTGTGCTTGAGGCATGAAGCCGCCACAGCGAAGTTGAGGGCCTTCTGGTCATCCTCAGGATATGTGATCAGACCGTAGATAAGGCCTCCCATGAAAGAGTCGCCTCCTCCGACACGGTCTACTATGTGCGTTATGTCATATCTTGGAGACTGATACAATGTGCCGTTGCTGTAGAGCACTCCGCCCCAGGTGTTGTGGTTGGCGTTGATCGAACCGCGGAGGGTGATTATCACCTTCTTTGCACGAGGGAATCTGGCCATGAGCTGTGTGCACACGCTTTCGAATTCCGCAGCATTGACCTCACCATGCGTCGCTGTCACGTCAAAGCCTTCCGGCTTTATGCCGAACACCTTCTCCGCATCCTCCTCGTTGCCGAGGATCACGTCGCAGCCGGCGACAAGTTCCGGCATGACCTCTGAGGCTGTCTTTCCGTATTTCCAGAGATTCTTGCGGTAGTTCAGGTCGCATGAAACCATGACTCCGAGCCTGTTCGCAGCCTGTATGGCCTCAAGGCACACGTCTGCGGCTCCCTGGCTGATAGCAGGAGTGATGCCGGTCCAGTGGAACCAGTCGGCTCCTTCGAACACCTTCTCCCAGTCTATCATTCCCTTCTCGATCTGCGCGATGGAAGAATTTGCACGGTCGTACACCACCTTGCTCGGTCGTGCGACCGCTCCTGTCTCAAGAAAGTAGATTCCGAGACGGTCTCCACCGAAGACGCAATGTCTTGTGCCTACTCCGTAGCTGTGGAGATCCTTTATGCAGCTTGCCGCAATGTCGTTCTTCGGAAATCTTGTCACGAATTCAGTGTCGATTCCATAATTGGCCAGTGAGACTGCAACATTTGCCTCTCCGCCGCCGAATGTCGCTTCAAACTGTCTGGTCTGTGAAAACCTGAGGTACCCTGGCGTTGCAAGCCTGAGCATTATTTCTCCGAATGTAATTACTTTAGCCATGGCATTATCTCATTTCAGTGTAAGGGATTTCGTCTTTGTCTCCGTAGTTGAGGTTCTCTCCGCCCATTCCCCAGATGAACATGTAGTTGCTGGTGCCGGCTGCTGCGTGGATCGACCATTCAGGCGATGTGATCGCCTGCTCGTTCTGCATCCACACCAGTCGCTGCTGCTTAGGCTCGCCCATGAGGTGGCAGATTGCGTTGCCCGGAGCCACATTGAAGTAGAAATATGCCTCCATACGGCGTGTGTGGGTGTGTGCAGGCATGGTGTTCCACACCGAACCAGGCTTCAGTTCAGTGAGTCCCATCTGGAGCTGATTGGTTCCGCCTCCCTTTACCTTGCTGAGCACCGAGCTTACGATGAGCTGGTTCACGACGCGGTCGTTGCTGTCCTCCATCTTTCCGTACCTGTCAGACTGTGCGATCGCATATTTCTTAGGATCGGCGTTCTTGTCTGTGGTGATGAGCTGTGTCACATATTCCTTGTATGCAGGAGTTGAATTGATGTAGAACTTTGCAGGAGCTGCAGGGTCCACGCTTCTGAAGGTCACTTCCTTCTTGCCGCAACCGACATAAAGACCCTCCTTGAAGGACATAGGGTACTCCTTGCCGTCAACGGTGACAATGCCGTCGCCTCCTACATTGATCACTCCAAGCTCGCGTCTGTCAAGGAAGTGCTCAGCCTTGAGCTCGTCGAAGGTCTCGAGGACAAGGACCTTGCTTACCGGCATCACGCCGCCGTAGATGAGGCGGTCGTAGAGGGTGTAGGTGAGGTTGATCTCGTCCGGAGACATTACCTTTTCCATGAGGAATGCGCTGCGAAGTCGCTCTGTGTCATAGTGTTTCACGTCATCGGGATGACATGCTGTCTGAACCGTGCAGTTCAGCTGTGCGTTTGCTGCAATTGTCATGAGTGTCATTGCTGTCAGTAAAACTGTTTTTTTCATATAATGGTATTTTGTTTATTCATGAGATTCCTCGGTTTCGCTCGGAATGTCATCACGGGTCTGATATCTGATGATTGCACGTCTGTTCAGGACGGCAAGTGCCATCGTGACGATAACGAGGACTCCGGCGCCTATCCACTTGAATGAATATGAGAGGTGGAAGATCACCCATGCCAGAGGGCTTGATGCGAAGTCCAGCGATCCTCCGTCAAATCCTGCCGGAATCGCCACTGCGGCATCCCCGGTCCTGGCGAATACATCCTGGGCAGCCTGAGTAAAGAATGGGGCGAGGTCGGTGACGAAGTAAAGTCCTATGAGGATCACGACCAGTCCGACAATGAAGGTCTTTACGACATTGCCTCTGGTAATCGGGAGGACAAGAGGGAAGATGTAGAACATTCCCGCCAGCGAAGCCAGAGGAAGGAACTCGTTGCCCGGAAGCACAACCGCAAGGATGAGGGTTACCGGAATGAGCAGGAGGGATACCACCAGAGTGGTAGGATGTCCGATCACAAGGGCGGGGCTCATGCCGATGTTCAGTCCCTTCGCTCCCTTGAATTTCCTGTCTATCATCTCTCGGGTGGCCTCTGAAATAGGCTTCAGACCCTCGATGAAGAGGGAGGTGATGCGAGGAATGAGCTCCATGACGGCTCCCATCTTGATGCCGACGCCGAGGATATATGGAATTCTGTCCACAACCTCCTTCCAGCTTTCGCATGAAAGAGCTCCGATGATGATTCCTACAAGGATTCCGAGGAAGAGGGGCTCGCCCAGGAGGCCGAACTTCTTCTTCATGCCTTCTGCATCTATCTCCAGCCTGTCCATGCCCGGAATCTTGTCAAGACCCTTGTTGATCAGTTCCGCGAAGGGGACAAATCCCTGACAGAACGGCTGCGGGATGGATATCCCTTCCATGCCGTCATAGAATTTCTGGAATCTGTCAGCGGTGTAGTCCGCAAGGATAAGAGTCAGGATGTAACATATTACGGCTGCAAAGAAGCCCCACCAGATGTTGTCGGCCGCAAAGTATACGACAGCTCCGATGAAGGCGAAGTGCCAGTAGTTCCACAGGTCGATGTTGACTGTCCTGGTTGTCTTCGTGACCAGCATGAGGATGTTCACACCCAGACATACAGGGATGATGAGCGCTCCGACCGAGGTGTTGTATGCTACCGAAGCCGCAGCTGGCCATCCCATGTCGAAGACCTTCAGCTGGAGGCCGTAGATTTCAACCACCTTGCTCAAGGCAGGGCCGAGGGTGCTGGTCAGGAGGGAAGTGACCACTGACAGTCCCACGAAGCCTACACCCACGATCAGACCGCTCTTGAGGGCTTTGCTGAACCTGATTCCGATGCATACTCCGAGGATGGTGAAGATGATGGGCATCATCACCGCGGCGCCCAGACCGATGATATAGCCGAATACCTGTTCCATGATCACTTAGGCTGTTTTCCTATATATGCGAGGATACCTCCGTCCACATAGAGCACATGGCCGTTCACGAAGTCGGAGGCTTTGGATGCGAGGAACACTACAGGTCCCATGAGGTCCTCAGGTGTTCCCCAGCGCTCTGCCGGTGTCTTCGCCACTATGAACGAATCGAAAGGGTGACGACTTCCGTCAGCCTGACGTTCGCGCAGAGGGGCGGTCTGAGGTGTCGCAATGTAGCCCGGACCGATGCCGTTGCACTGGATGTTGTACTGGCCGTACTCGGATGCGATGTTTCTTGTGAGCATCTTGAGGCCTCCCTTGGCTGCAGCGTAAGCCGAAACGGTCTCACGGCCGAGCTCGGACATCATGGAGCATATGTTGATGATCTTTCCGGCTCCCTTGCTGATCATGCCGGGAATTACGGCCTTGGCGCATATGTATGGTGCCACGAGGTCTATGTCGATTACCTGACGGAATTCTTCCGCCGCCATTTCATGCATAGGGATGCGCTTGATGATGCCTGCGTTGTTGACCAGGATGTCAACAGGGCCGAGGGTCGCCGCTATGTCTGCAACCATCGCCTGTACGCCTGCCTCGTCAGTGCAGTCGCATATATATCCCTTGGCATCAATCCCGAGTCTGGCATATTCCTCAAGTGCCCTGTCCATATTTGCCTGTGTGCGGCAGTTGAAGGCGATCTTTGCGCCTGCTTCGGCAAGAGCCTGAGCCATCGCAAAGCCGATTCCATACGCAGCTCCGGTCACCAGTGCCACCTTGCCTTCGAGTGAAAAGTTTACCATATTGTCTTAGAAACTGTTTAAATCTATTTGCCTGTTGTTTTATCTCAGATACAAAGATAACTATTTTCGTCATTCAGACAGATTGACCTTTCAGAAGAATGTCGTCTGATAAAACAGGGCAGCAGCTTCATGCCACTGCCCTGACTGGTATGATGAAGTCCTGTCCTTACTTTGAGTGGAACTCTATCTTGTAGAACCTGAGACCATTGCCGGTAGGATAGACCTTTACGGTACCTGCTCCTACATTGAAGTCATTCTTTGTAGGCTCGGAGCTTGATGGTGAACCGCCTGGAAGAGATTCAGGCTCTGCATCACCGACCTTCACAGTGACCATACGGGTCATGTCCTCCGAACCACCGGTATTTGATGAATATACTGTAAGCGTACCTGCAACATCTGTTGTGAACTCGAAGTAACGGGTCGATCCGTCACTCTTTCCGCCCGGCTGCCAGTAATAAGTCTCGCCGGACATGTTCCACTTGATGGATCCTCCGCCTGAAACGACTCTGAGACCGTTCACTTCGAGATCCCAGTTGCTGTCATTGGTGTTAGCGGCAATTCCGCTGCCGGTCATGGCGTCCACCCACTCAGGAGCAGAGAAATCCCAGACCTTGTCGACTTTCTCGACAGCCGAACCTTCGGTAGCGTCGTATCTGATACCGTAGAAGTTGATACCGTTGTTGAGTACCACCTGGATGTCACCGGCCTTCACACTCACCACAGTATATGGGAATGCAGATACATCTCCGACAGCGAACTTGTCCTCATCCTTGATTATTGTAGGGGCAAGGATCTCGACACCGTTCTGCATCAGAGCCATGGTACGGTCTGTTGCTGAGCCGTTAGCCGAGCGGGCTGCGATGTAGAGGACACCGTCATTAGGCACAGTGATGGTCATTGTCTTGGAATCAGATGTCTTCGAGCCCTTAAGTCTGCTGCTGTACTGTACGTATTCAGTGTCTCCCGGTACCGCAAACTTCTGGCTGTTGGCGTCGATGACCCATCCGCCTGTAGTCTGTACATAGAAACCTGCATTGTTGTCGCATGCATACTTTTCATCTGCTGCAGCAGCTTCAGGGAACACGAGGTCATACCTTACGATCTTGATGCCAGGCTCATCCGGCACATCATTCACATGGAATGAAAGTTCTGCAGGCTGAGACTCAGTGCGTGTGTAGTCATCTTCCGCAGGAACGGCAGTAACCTGGATGGCGAAGTCGCCTCCCTCTTCCTCGACAGCATAGCCTGCTGTTGAGAATGAGTAGGTGGTCTCTGTCACATTCTTGTTCTTGCCGTCAACAGTGACATTGTATGAACCTGCATAGTCCACAGGATCCCAAGTGAGGGTGATCTCATCCTCTGCACGTTCGTAGACAGTAGTCTTGCTGATCTTCACTACAGGAGTAGCGAGGACCTTGTCAAGAACCTGGATGTCAGAAGTCCACTGAAGGAATGTCATGGTTGCAGGGTGGCATCCATAGATGTACACCATCTGCTCGCCTGATATATTCGCAAATGTAACCTTCTGATACTCCGCACCTGCAGGAACTGCAGCCGAAACCTTTCCGTCAAGGCTTACGGTGAGGCTTGAGTGACCTGTTGCAGCAGCGGTTGAGATGATAATAGAACCCGGCTCATTGACCTTGATGCCGATCGCACCGTCTGTAGGGATGCCGTCTGCATCAGTTGTGGCCTCTCCTGAGAACTCGAATCCCTCCTTGGTGAAGTTGATAGGAGTGTTCTTCACGAAGAAGCGGATGCCGTCGCGCACCATGTCCTTGTCAGCCATCTTCTTGAATGTCTGTCCGTCAGTAAGATCCCACACCTTTCCGACAGGAGTCACCTCCTGGGTAAGGTCTTCAGGAACCTCCACATACACGGCATACCATCTCGGGTCACCGGCATCTGCCTCGATGACTTCCTTGCTGATGACGTTGTATTTGTCACGTGCGCTGTCGACGCAAGGATCTGCTGCAAGCTCTACGCTGCCGTTCACAAGGATGAGGGCACGTCCTTCATCAGCTGCCTTCTTGAGATCGTCACCGGAAAGTGATGAACCGTCCTTCTGAGGGATGAAGAATCTGTCGTAGCAGTTATAGAAGAAGTTGTCGGAGAGCTCTGTCGGGAAGGCTGAAGTGGAGTTCTTTGCGATGAGGCAGCATCTCTTGTTCTCGTCATTCATGTTAAGGAACACATTGTGTGTCAGCGTGAATGCAGGAGCTGTACCAGCGGCATTGAGAGCACGGATGTTGAAGATACCGTTGTTGTTGCCGTTGTTTGCAAAGCAAAGGTTGTTGAATGTACAGTGAGTCAGTTTGATCGACTCGAGAACGGTCTTGGCATCGATACGGAACCATGTGCGGGCACCTGTATTGAGGGTGGAATTGATGAATTCAACGCTGTTTACTGTAGCTGTTCCACGGAAGTCGAAGCAGTCGCCACCGTCTCCGCCGACATTGTTCACCTCGACTCCGTCATATCTGATCTTATTGACCTGAGGACCCTTCGAGCTCTCATAGAGGACACCGCGGAGGTAGTTGTTGAGCTTACAGTTGACGACAGTGATGCTCTCGACTGTCGCTGCTGCGTCAAATGTGAGGTTGTGAGGATAGTCTGAAAGACCCGCTCCGTCAAATGTAAGGGCCTCGAGATGGATGCTTGTGACGTCTGCACCGATCTTGAGTCCTCCCTGTATCGTCGGCTGTGCACCCTGCTCTGTAGCATCACCATAGATTGCAACAGGGCCGCCAAGCACTACGCTTCCGATCACATAAGGAGTCTCTGAATAAGCTACCTTGATGACGGCAGCCTTGTCTGCAAGGGCCTGGATGAGGGCCTCAGAAGTCGCAACTTCAGTCGCACTGCCTGTTGAAGGACGTGTCCATGCCGATACGGTACCGCGCTGTGCACTCTTGAAGTGAACGGCGAGAGTATAGTTTACAGAAGACTTGAGACCTGTGACCTCAACCTGAGCAGCCTCAACAGCTGCAGCGTCTACATCGAAGCGTGTGTACTCCTCGTCTGCATTCAGGGCTGGAGTTATGCGTACATGGTCAACCTCAGGATCCTTTGCCCACTTGATCGTGATCGAAGACTCCGACCTGCTTACGAGCTCAGGATTGAGTGAAGACTTGATTGCATATGTCTGAAGCGCACGGTCGTAGACAGCCCAATGAGAATCTGCAACCGCACCGTCTCCATTTACACCCTTGACGCGTGCGTAGTAAGTCATGTCTGCTTCAAGGTCAGCAGTGTAAGGGACGTCTTCAGCAGGTATGACGATGGTCTCAAGAAGATCTGTCATCTGCTCATCAGAGTAAAGTTCGAGAACGAACTGGGTGGCTCCTTTGGACTTGGTCCAGGAGAATTCGATGAACTCGCCGTTGATTATCTTGGCAGAGAGTTCAGTAGGAGTAAGACATCTGCCGAGAGAGATCTCGTCGTTGATGTCCACCATCTCCTCGGCGCAGCCTGTAAGGGTTGCTCCGAAGGCGATGAGTGAGAGTCCTAGTATGATTGCTGAAAATAATCTTTTCATAATTGTAGTCGATTTAGAAACCATAGTCATTGAAGAGTGTTCCCTGGCTGTTTACGAGAGTTGCCTCCGGAATCGGCCACCACTGACGTGTATCAGGATCGTTGTCATAGAATGAATCCAGTTTTTTCTGAGCCGATTCACTGTATGTGCCTGTCTCCTCTGAAGTGAACTTGAAGTATGTTGCTGTCTCTCCCTTGGAGTTGGTGTAGCATTCCCATCCTTCTCCTGCCGGAGCAGTGTCTGTAGTTGCAGGCTCGTTATAACCGTAAGTCTCGATAGAGCCGTCTGCTGCATATCTGAACCATACTGCAGGACCGAACTGTGTGCCTGCGTTGTCCATCCATGCCTTTAACTCTGCCTTTGACTCGTCCATCTTGGTCTTGAGGAGATTCCAGCGGATGAGGTCCTGCTTGCGGAGCATCTCACCGACGAACTCGAGTGCGCGCTCGTCAACGATAGCGTTGAAGATTGCCTCCTGTCCGCTGAGACCGTTCACATAAGCGGTTGCAAGTCCTTCATTGCCCTTGTAAGCCCTCTGACGTACCTTGAGGAGACACTCCTTGGCGAAGTTCTCGTCGCGGTTTCCGCATGCAGGGTCGTTAGCGATCTCCGCAGCCATGAGGAGGATGTCGGCATATCTCATATATACCGGCTTGATGCCGTCGTCATTACCGCCGTTATACGGACTCTTTATCTGCCACTCGAGACGGAACTTTCCGAAATACCAGTCATTAGGACCTGCGAGTACAGGAATGTTCTTGCCGTCCGGACCAAGGACCCACTTCCAGTTTACGCAGCTGAGGTCGCGACGGACATCCTCATTGCCATACTTCCAGTAAAGTGTAGGAGCAGGACCTGCCGTACCTCCACGGTTTGATGTAGGACCCTGGCTCCATTCAGGATTACCCTCTGTCCTGATGCCGAATGTGTAGTTCCAGCGTCCGCGTGTGTCAGATGAAGGGATCACATAGATGACCTCCTTGCCTGCAGTGATGTCCATGTTGTTGAACTCTCTCCAGAGCTGTTCGTAGTCCATGAGGGAGAGACCGGCGTTTGCGATGACATCCTTGAGAGCTTCAAGAGCCTTCGGATAGAGGACGTCCTTCTGAAGTTCAGGGTCATTTGAAAGTCTTACAGAACCTGGGTTACCGGTTCCCACCTGGCCGTCGTCAGGGCGGAGCGAGTATCCTGATGCCATGAGGCAGAGACGGGCGTAGAGACCCTTTGCGAATGCAAGGCTAGGACGGTCTGTCGTAGCTGTCACTGTGCTCTTGCCCGGCCAGTTCATATATGCAAACGCCTCTTCAAGGTCAGAGAGGAGCTGCTTGTAGATCACGTCCTTCTCAGTCTTGTTGAGATAGATGGTATTTGCATCGATAGGTGCGAAACGTGCAGGAACCTCACCGTAAGCCTTGAGGAGCTCTGTATAAAGGAGTGCGCGTGCTGTCAGAGCCTCACCGAGAAGCTCGGCCATCTGGGCGTCACCTTCAGGGTTGCCGTACTGGCGGATGCCTCTGATTGCAAGGTTAGCTCTCTCGATACCACCCATAAGCTCATTGTACGGACCGTTTGCGAGGTTGAGCTGACCGTTGGTAGGAGTCATCGAGTATCTTGCGATGCTTGACTTCTCGTCAGCAGTAGTGTTGAGGTAAAGCTCGATATCGTTGTTGAATCCGTACCAAGGAAGGTAGCGTCCGCGATGGCAGTTCGTGTGGCCGAACACCTCGTAGATTCCGAATACGTTGTATTCTGCAAGGGTGTAGTTAGAATATACCACAGACTCGTCGAATGATGACTGGGTCGGTGTCTTGAGGCCGTCTTCCGAGCATGAAGTCAGAGCAGCCGCAGCAAGCATTCCTACACCTATAAGTATTTTATTGATAAGTTTCATATCTGTGCTGTTTTAGAAAGTGATGTTGACACCGACTACATAACCTCTGCTCTTAGGATAAGCTGAGCAGTCTACACCCGGAGTAAGAGGAGTCTTACGTCTTGTGTCGACTTCAGGATCATAGCCAGAATACTTCGTGAGGCAGAAAAGGTTTGTTCCGGTGAGATATACGCGGAGTTTCTGCATCTTGATCTTTGATGTCCATTTCTGAGGAAGCGTATATCCGATGCTTGCGGACTGGAGGCGGAGGAATGAACCGTCTTCAACTGCCCAGTCAGAGAATATCGCCTTGTTCACACCAGGATTCCACATGGTGGTGCCGGCATTGATCTCTTTGAGGACTTCCGGATCTGTGATCTCTTCTCCAGTTGCCCAATCGATGTTGGTCCAACGGTTTCCGACATTGACAGAAGTCAGGAAGTTGCGGTTTGAATACTTTCTTGAATGGCTGAACTCGATCTTGTTGGCATTGTAGATGTTGTTGCCGAACACGTAGTTGAAGTTTGCAGTGAAATCGAATCCGTAAAGGTAGCCTGAAAGATTGAAACCACCGACGCCAAGAGGCTGTGCATTACCGATGATGACCTTGTCGTCAACGGTGATCTTGCCGTCGCCGTTCTGGTCCTTGAGCTTCATCGCTCCCGGACGGAAGAACTCCTTGCCGAGGATATCAGAAGCATCTACGGTTCCTTCGTTGGCAACCCATGCCGTTCCGTCGTGAGTGAATTCGTCAACAGAATAGCGTCCGTCAGAAACATAGCCGTACATGTCTCCGAGAGGACGGCCTACTGTAACCACATAGTCAGGACCGATTTCGGTCGATGCCCACTCTGATGTAGCCTCGATCTTCTCAAGACCTCCAAGGTTGGTGACCTCGTTCTTGTTCAGGCTGATGTTACCTCCTACGGTAAGTCCGAAGTTCTTCTTCTCCACGAGTACTACATTGAGAGTAGCCTCGAAACCACGGTTCTGTACTGAACCAAGGTTGCGGTACTGGAAGTCATAACCTGATCCCGCTACAGGGAACTGGATCAGGAGGTCGTTGGTGGTGTTGTGATATACTTCAAACGATCCGTTGATGCGGCTCTTGAGGAACGAATAGTCGAGTCCGATGTTATGGGATACTGTTGTCTCCCATGTGAGGTCCGGGTTAGGCATGATCGACTTTCCTCCTACTGTAGTAGTGCCCCACCATGTGTTTCCCATTGAAATCCACTGAGTGTTGTTGGCCTGGAAAAGAAGTGATGATACATTTGAAGGGATGTTGTTGTTACCCGCAGTACCATAGCTGTAACGGAGCTTGAGGTTGTCCATCCATGAAGACGCTCCTTCAAGCCAAGGCTCATTCGAGATGGTCCATGATGCAGCTGCCGAAGGGAATACTCCCCACTGGTTACCCTTCTCGAACTTTGAAGATCCGTCAGTACGGACAGCAAATGAAAGGGCATATTTTCCTCCGAATTCATAGTTGGCTCTTCCGAAGAATGAAAGGAGCTGGGTGTTCGGATTGTAGAAGTTGTTAGCAGCAACAGGTGTACCCGAAGCCATGAAGTTCCATGCCATCTGTGAATCGAAGAAAGTCGGGAATCCTTCTATGGTTGTCGACAGAGTGTTGGATTTAGTAAGGATGTATTCCTGACCTAAAAGGACATCAAGCTTGTGAATGTCATTTGTGAAGATGTTCTTGAAGTTGTAGTTCAAGGTGTTTGTCGTGCGGTAGTTGGTGCGGAATGCATTCTTGTACTGTGTTGCAGGCTGTCCCTTGATTGTCGCAGAGTTGCCGACATAGTAAGTGGTGAGACCGTAGAAGCGGTTGTCCTCCTGCGAGTAATCATCCAGACCTCCCTCAGCCTTGAAGTTGAGGTTGTCGATGATATGCCATGTTACGGCACCGTTGAGGGTCCAGTTCTTACGTATTCTCTTGTTGTCGTTGTCTGCAACCGACTTGAGAGGTGGGGCATTGTCACCATAATCCTCAGCGAGATCGGAATCAGTAGCGACACCTGTTATAGGGAATGGGGTGTACTGTACGGCATGCTTGAGACGTCCGTTGCTTGATGTCGAGCCACCGTCATTCATTGAGTTGGCGCCGGCACCGAGGACTTCTGTACGCGAATACCTCGCGTTGATGTCCACAGTGATCTGCCTGATAGGCTTGTACTGCGTCTTGAATGTGAGGTTGTCTCTCTTGTAGTCAGAGCTGAGCATGATCGCCTTGTCACCGACGTGAGAGTAGCTGGCTGTCCATTTAACCTTGTCAGATGATCCGGAAACTGAAATGTTCTGGTTGAATGTGGTTCCGACATTGCCGAATACTTTCTTCACCCAGTCATTCTTCCCGACATTCTTGTAAAGGTCAATGTCATCAAATACACCGAACACCTTGACAAAGTCATCGTCAACCCTGTCTCTGAGTACCGCAAGTTCGTACTGATTCTGTACGAAGTCATAAGGAGAACCTGTCTGGATTGCGTCAGCATTAGCCATCGTCTTCTGTCCCCAATAAGCGTTGTAGCTCACAGAGATCTTTCCGGATGCACCGGATTTGGTGGTCACGAGAACAACACCGTTCGCACCACGTGAACCGTAGATCGCAGTTGAGAATGCATCCTTCAGGACGTCGATGGACTGGATGTCGGATGCCGGAATATCAGAAATGCTTGAAACAGGGAAACCGTCTACAATATAAAGCGGAGAGGCATCCTGTGTGATGGAACCGCCACCGCGGACACGGATCTTGATCTCAGCATCCGGGTCACCTTCGGTCGTGGTGACCTGTACTCCGGCCATCTTACCGGCAAGTGCTTCACCTACGCTTGACACAGGGACCTGGGTGAGGGCGTCATTACCTACCGATGTGACGGATCCCATGAGGTCACGGCGCTTTACTGTAGCATAACCGATGACGACAGTCTCATCGAGGAAATTGGTGTCCTCTTCGAGAACCACATCAATAGTGGTGCTGTTTCCGATAGTCACTCTCTTTTCAGAAAGTCCTATCATAGAAAATACCAGGGTCTTTCCTTTTGCGGAAGGGACAGAGATGCTGTATTCACCATCTGTTCCTGTCGCTGTACCCAAAGTGGTGCCGTCGACAAAAACGGAAACGCCGATCAGAGGCTCTCCGTTGGCGTCTGACACGACACCCTTGATCTCCTGGGCGTTTACAGCTGCTGCTGCAGACAGACCTAAGATCAGAAGAGAAATCTTGTAAATCAGATTTTTCATAAAGGAGTTGATTTGGTTATTAATTAAAGATGTTAAATAGTACTATATTTCCCGTCTGCATTCTGTGAGGCGATGATCTCGCGCACCAGATAGTGCAGGTACATTTCAAGGTTGGTATATCGTCCATACGGGTCCAGGGTCTTCCCGTTTCCGTCTGCCGGATCGGATGGGTCGAGGGAGAATTCGGTCTCGAACCAGTCAGGCATTCCGTCGCCGTCCTTGTCCTTCGATCTTGCAATCTCATCATCTGAGGCTGTGTATGAAGGCCAGCCTCCGACCGCTGCCTGGGTGTCTATGATGCCGTTCTTCGAACCGTTGCCGCCGTCCTTGAAGGTGGCTGTGCCGTTCAGCGCATCCGTGCATGCCCTTTCGTCCACAGAGTCGCGGGAGAGGGATGCTCCTGCATATCCGCATATGCGGGCGAATGCATCTTCAGCCGAATGGGTGGTGGTGTATATTTCACTTCCCTGCGGACCTTCCAGATCCAGCGGAGCTGCGGCTGTACGGTTGTAGTTTCCATACGAAGCCCCATTGTGCCAGTAGATTGTGGAAGCGTCGTTGGCTGCACTGAGTTCAGGGTATTTCTCATGGACATTGCCGCTGAGATACAATTCGGGATAGCTGTCCGCATATGTCACTCCGTTCTTCTCATATGTACCGTAGGCATCCACGAAGTACTTTCTGTCAGATGATGCCGGTCCCGGCTTGTAGTAGTTGTTCACGATGTTGAACCAGCCGTCTTCGCCACCGTATGTGTGGTTCGAGCCCCAGTTATATACGGTGTTGCATCTGTAATCGACGTTCCCGCGGTGTGTGCTGACATAGTCCGAATATATCTGCGGATGGTCTATCCTCGGATTGCGGCTGTCGTGGCATGAGAGGAGGTTGTGGTGGAAGGAGGCATCCTTGCCGCCCCATATTCCTCCGTATCCGTGCTTGCCTTTGCCATGTATCGAATTGCGGAGACTCTCCGTCAGGATGCACCACTGCATGGTGAAGTACTCGTTGGCATAGAATGAAGAACATTCATCCGTTGACCATGACATCGAGCAGTGGTCAAGGATGATGTTGCGGTTGTATCTGCCCCATAAGGCGTCAGCCTCCCTCTTCGCCTCGTCTCCCATGCGGAAGCGTACGAAGCGTATGATGATGTTCTCCGCCTTCTCGAACTTCACATCATAGTTCCTGATGCATATTCCGTCTCCGGGAGCTGTCTGGCCGGCAATGGTCACGTCGCCGTTCCTTATCGTGAGGGACGATTTGAGGTCTATGGTTCCGGACACATCGAAGACTATGGTTCTCGGTCCTGACTCGGCCAGCGCCGCTCTCAACGAGCCTGTGCCGCTGTCGGCGAGGGTAGTCACGTGGATGACCTTTCCTCCGCGGCCTCCGGTGGTGTACATTCCGCCTCCTTCAGCGCCCGGGAAGGCGATGACAAGCCTGTGGGCATCCTCTGCAGAAGGAATCTTGAATGCCTCGTATGCTTCGGAAGGCTCTGTTCCGGGGTCCGGGCCCGGACCGGTTCCCGGGTCGGGTCCCGGACCTGGAGCGGAACCGCTCTCAGTGGTCGAAACTTCCAGAGGTTCTGAGAACGGAGATTCGTCTCCTTCAGTATTCACTCTGACCTTGAACAGATATGTCGTGCCCGGAGCAAGGCCGTCATAAGAAATCGAGTTCTCCTTTGTCGTTGTCTGTCCGCCCGGTACAAGTGTTCCGTCCGAAGTCTCAAGGCGGGTGACATAATATAAGGCACCGGACACTTCATCCCATGAGAAGGCAAGCGCGCTTTCCTCAGCCGCCACAAGCCGTACCCCCGACGGAGCCTTCAGGTCTTCAGGCAGTTCAGGGGGAGTCTCGCGGCCACATCCTGACAGGATCAGGATCGCCCCGAGACACAAAGCGAGAAATCTTTTCAGATGTCCTGTCATTATCCGATCTTCTTGTATTTAGGAACCAGGATCTTCATTGCGCTCCAAGCAAGGATATATGCGACTGCACAGAAGCAGAACACTATCATGTAGCCTGCCTCCTTGCCCTCGAAGCCGAGGAAGGTGAAGGCTGCACCGGCATTCTCCGAATAGGTGAAGAGGACTCCGGCACCCTTGTTAATGAGGAATGAGCTTATACCTCCGGCCATACCGCCGATTCCGGTGATGGTCGCGATGGCTGATTTAGGGAACATGTCACCTACGGTCGAGAAAAGGTTGGCCGACCATGCCTGGTGTCCGGCTCCGGCAAGTCCGATGATTATTGCAGGCCACCATGCCGAATACTGTCCCATAGGCTGTGCGAAAAGTGCAAACAGCGGGAAGAAGGCGAAAATGAGCATAGCCAGCATCCTTCCTTTGTACGGATGCATTCCCTTCTGTTCCACAAAGTACTTCGGCAGATAGCCTCCGATGATGGAAATGAAGGTCACGATGGCATACAGGGTGATGATGAGCATCATTCCTGTGCCCGATGAAGCCTTATAGCCGAACTGGTCCTGGAAATATGCCGGTGCCCAGAAGAGGTAGAACCACCATACTCCGTCGGTGAAGAACTTTCCGGCGATGAATGACCATGTCTGACGGTAGGTGAAGCACTTGAGGAAAGGTATGCTGCTCTTCTCTTCAGTCTCGGCGGCAGCAGCGCCTTCTTCCTCCTCGTCCTGGCTGATGTACTCGAGCTCAGCCTTGTTCACATGCTTCGAATTCTGAGGCTTGTCATACATGAACACCCAGAATCCCATCCAGATGAAGCCGAGGGCACCGATGATTATGAACGCCATCTCCCATCCGAGCCATGCAGCCAGAGGCGGAATGGTCGCAGGAGCGACCAGCGCACCTACGGATGCTCCGGCGTTGAAGATGGATGTCGCGAATGCGCGGTCCTTCTTAGGGAAGTATTCGGCAGTAGTCTTGATGGCGGCAGGGAAGTTACCTGCCTCGCCGAGGGCCAGGATGGCACGGGCAGCGAGGAAGAGCCATACGCTTACGGAAGCTATGGCGAGAGCGGCGTCTGTGCCGGCCTCCACGGCCTTCATCGCTTCGATGGATTCATATCCTTCGATGTGCATTGCAGCCCAGCCGCAGAGAGCGTGGGCACACGCACCGAATGACCATACTCCGATGGCCCAGAGATATCCCTTCTTGGTTCCCATCCAGTCCACGAACTTGCCGGCAAAAAGCATTGCAAATGCATAGAACAGCGAGAACACGGCAGTGATGGTACCGTAATCGCTGTCAGTCCAATGGAATTCAGGGGCGATGAACTCCTTCCATGTCAGGGAGAGTACCTGACGGTCCATGTAGTTGACGGTTGTAGCCACAAAAAGCAGCACCACCATCCACCATCTCCAGTTGGTCATCAGTTGTTGATTAGTGTCTTTCTTCATATTGTCGTTGTGTTAGTTTTTCATCACATCTTTTTCGGAGTCAATGATTCCCGGCAGTCCGGTTACAGAACCTTTGAAGGTGGCCCTGCCTTTTCTGACTTCCTTTACGATCCTGCGGTCCACGGCGTCGCGCTTGAGTGAGGCGCCGGCATGTCTGAGGACGGCCTTATAGGCTTTCGAGGCCTGTTCCGGTTCGAGACTTATCCTTATCGCGAATCTTTCCTGAGATGCCTCCTCGTATTTGCGGCTGTTGGCGGCGATCTTCTCATGATCGGGCTTCCTGCCCTTGGCGTTCCCTTTTGAGACAGCCGATGTGTCATAGATGTTTCCTTCTATATGGAAATTACCCGGAATCATGGAGGTAGTCGGAGATACGTAGAACTCCAGCCATTCTCCGTCAATGTCGGATGTCGCAGGACCAGGGCGCATGAAGTTTCCGGTCACATTGAACCATCCTTCCTCGCCCCCGTATATTGCCTTGCTGTTCCAGTTATAGACCACATTGTTCACAAAGTCGACCGTTCCTCTGTGATGCAGAAGGTCGTTGCCATGGTACAGGCCAGGATGGTCGAACCGTGGATTGCGGCTGTTGTTGTGTGCGAACAGGTTGTGGTGGAAACTTATGTTCCTGCCTCCCCAGATACCGCCGTAGCCATGTCTGCCCTTGTGGTGGACTGAAGCATTGAGCGCTTCGGAAATGATGCACCACTGGATTGTGGCGTCGGAGAGATTGTAGAAGGATGCGTTCTCGTCGATGGCCCAGCTTATCGAGCAGTGGTCTATCATCAGATGTCTGCAATGTCTGGCTCCCAGGGCATCGGCCTCAACTCCGGAAGCCGAACCCAGTCTGATGCGCAGATAACGCAGGATCACATGGTCGGCTGTAATGAAGACGTTGTGGTCCTTGAGGGTTATGCCCTCGCCGGGTGCTGTCTGGCCGAGAATCGTGAGATATGGGTTCCTGATGTTCAGCGGAGCTCTCAGGTGGATGTCACCGCTGACGGAGAATCTGACGATGCGCGGACCTTCGGCCTCGACCGCGTGACGCAGAGTGCCTTCCGAACCGTCGTCAGCGAGGGATGTGACGACATATTCCTTGCCTCCGCGGCCTCCGACGGCATGTTTGCCGCAGCCTTCAGCACCTTCAAAGGCAACAGGCATGTCGTTGCATTCAGGTGCCCAATCTATGTTGTGCATGGCCTCCCATTCGAGCGAAGCCCATATGAAAGGACCTACACCCTTGCAGTCGTTGTCGATTATCGGCTCGCTGAGATAGTACTCGAAATCCCCCTTGCGCATCTGCTTTCCGCCGAGACCTCCCACTGCACAGCAGTCTGTCATGGAGATGGTTCCGTCCGGGTTTTCCTTTATGAAGCGGTCGATGAACTTCGGATAGAGTCCCATGATGTATTCCGCATGGGACTCGTCTATGTAGCCCCGCCTGAGTCCTTTCATGAAGGCATAGGTGAACATTATCGAACAGGTGGCCTCCTGGTAGTTTCCTTCTCTTTCCGGGCAGTCGAGGACCTGGTACCACATTCCGGTCTGAGGATCTGCCCATTTCGGGAGGACCTCAACAAGGTAGTTCAGCTGTGCGACCAGAGTCTTGTGTCCGGGATGGTCCTTCGGAAGGTAGTCCAGCACTTCGACCAGGGCTATGGAGTACCAGCCGACAGCACGTCCCCATGCATGGGCTGAAAGACCGGTCTGGGGATCGCACCAGAACATCGACCTGGATTCGTCCCAGGCGTGACGGAAGAGTCCGGTAGCCGGGTCATAAGTGTTCCTGGCACCTGCGGTAAACTGATGTACTATGTCAGAGAAAAGCGAGTCGGCCTGATCGTCAGGAGCATATCTCTTAGTGTATTCGGCGTAGAAAGGAAGCGCCATGTAGAATCCGTCCAGCCACACCTGATGCGGGTATATCTTCTTGTGCCAGAACTCTCCTGATTCTGTACGAGGCTGTGTGTCAATCTGTTTCCTTATCATTCGGAGCACACGGCGGTAGCGCTTGTCCTGGTCGCCATACATGTCATGAAGGTCAAAGTATATCCTTGCGGGACATATGTGGTCGACATTGTAGTTGGACTGCTTGTAGCTGTAGACCTCTCCCTTTTCGGTGGCCATGGTGTCGGCCCAGGCCTTCACATAATCCACGACTTCCGGCAGGTCATACCGCTTTGCCGCATCGAGGAATGACTTCAGCTCCAGGCCTGTGGTGTAATTCCATTTGCGTACGCCGTTGCGTCCGTCAAGGTAGGTCGCATCCGGATTGCGCTCCATTTCCGATCTTATCATTCGAATGGAATATGGTTCCTGTCCCGATGCGGCTATCCCAGCCAGGGCGACGATTGCCGATATGAGTATTCTTATGGCTTTCATATGCTTTCCCTTATATTGCTAAAACACCTTGAAGTGCCATTCTGTCTGTACGTTTATGCCGTTCTTGTCCTGTTCGGTCCCGCACTTCAGGACGTTTTCAGGTGTATATTTCTTCACTTCCTTCTCTTTCAGAATATGTGACCACTTCACGCGCTTTCCTGCCGCTCCCGGGCCCTTGCTTCCATATTCCGCATAGAAGGTGGTCTTCTCCGCATATGGCTTGTTCCAGTTGTGCCATCCTTCCGGGCGTATGTGGTCCCCAAGTTCGCAGTTTATCATCACTGTCCTTGCATATGACCTCCATGGACGTCCGAGGTACACCTTCGACGCATTTCCGTCATGTATGAAGCGGCAGCCGTTGAACACATAGCCGAACTCTTCGTCCTGCGGTGTGGAGGCTGCGGTGACATAGCTGTCCTTCTTGCTCAGGATGGTGCAGTCTTCGAACCAGCAGGTGGAGGCGCCGAAGATAAAGTCTGTAGTACCTTCGATCCAGCAGTTCCTGAAGTACTGTCTCTGGCCCTTGCCATATGTATATATGGTGTCCTGGTTGGCCTCGAAACGGCAGTTTATGAAGGCGACCCTGTCGCCGTCCACCGTGATTGCGCAGGCCTGGCCTATTTCCTTGCCCTCTCCGGCCGTGTTCCTGACCGTAAGGTTTTCCGCAAGGAAGTCTGACGCGTAAAGGAATATGGTGGAAGTGGCTGAGGTGCCGAGCTCGTAGCCTGTAGGGCCGGTCTTCCTGGCATAGTCACCCCAGGTGATCACGGTCTTTTCAGCAGACTGGCCGATCAGGTGGAGCTTCTGCTTGTTTGTCGGGATGGTGACCTTCTCCTCATATATGCCGTCCTTTATATATATGGTGGTCTCATCCTGCTTGCAGTAGTCAGGAGCGGCGTTGATTGCCTCCTGCACCGTGAAGAAGTCTCCGCTTCCGTCCTTTGCTACGACGAAGTCATAGTCCGTGACATGAGCCTCAAGTTCCGGAATCAGTTTCACGATCTCAGGAAGCAGGAGATTCACGATCTGTCTTGCGCCGGCTGCGTTTGTGTGGGTGTTGTCGCGGAGTCCTTTCGGATGCTTCGGGTTGGTGCCTTCGTCCAGCCACATATAATACTTCCTGCTGGCATGGTCGCCAAGGGAAATCAGCCATTGCTGTGTTATGGCGTTCGCGTCGATGACCGGAAGACCGTATTCTGCCGCTACCTGCTTCACTGCAGCCGGGTAATCTCCGTGGCAGCCGGTCTTGAGGTTGCCCTTGTCGTCAAACCATCTGCGTGACACAGGGGTGAAGAGGATGGGCTTGGCACCGACGCTCAGGGCGTAGTCGATGAAAAGGCGTATGTTCTCCTGATAGGCTCCGAATGGGGCTGCATAACGGGTGGTGTCCGATTCCTTGGAATCATTGTGGCCGAACTGGATGAAGAGGTACTCTCCTTCCTTAAGGTCAGCCTTCACCCTGTCCCAGATGCCAAGGGTCTGTACGCTTTTGGTGCTGCGTCCGTTCTGGGCGTAGTTCGCCACGACCACATTGGTGTCCACGTGGGATTTCAGTCTCTGACCCCAGCCTCTTTCGGGGTTTTCATATGACAGGTCCTTGTCTGCCATGGTGGAGTCTCCCATAAGGCGGAGAACTATCTTGTCCTGAGCGGCGGATGACACACAGATGAACAGTGCAAGCGCCCATGTTAAGAGTCTTCTCATTACTTTATCGTCAGATTTTGTGAGTTGTATCGGAATACGTCAGGAGTCTCTTCTCCTGATGCGTCAGAGCAGTCCTCCATGGTGACATTGCGGCAGTTCGCCACGCTGTAGCCGGCTCCCTCGCTCTGTGAGATCCTTACGTTCCTGAGAACGACTCCGTCCGAATACCTCAGGTCGGCTCCCTTCTCAGAAACTATCTCGCAGTTCTCCACAACGATGTTTTCTATGTTCTTTTCAGGAATGCCGTTGAAGTACATGGCCCTTGCGGCACCTGAGCACACGATGTCACGGATGAAGATGTCCTTGAACTGAGGCGTCGTCTCATCTGCGGGAACATATTCCACATCAAACGGAGAAGCTCCCTCAGCGGCAGCCTCGACAGCTGACTTGCCTCCATAATGAAGGTCGAACAGAAGAGGCTCTGTAGGGATGTTCATCATGACGATGTCCTCGATGTAGATGTCCTCCACCACACCTCCGCGGCCGCGGCAGCTCTTAAACCTGAGTCCCACGTCCGTGCCGAGGAAACGGCAGTCGGAAACCCGGATGTTCTGTACTCCTCCCGACATCTCGCTTCCTACGACGAAGCCTCCGTGTCCGTGGAACACTATGCAGTTGTCCACTATGAGATTGCGGCAAGGTCTTGCTCTTCTGCGTCCGTCCTCGTTCTTTCCTGATTTTATGCAGATGGCGTCGTCTCCGACATCGAAGCTCGAGTTGATCACAAGCACGTTCTCGCATGAATCTACATCAAGACCGTCACCATTCTGTGAGTACCACGGGTTGCGTACGGTGATGTTGTTGATGATCACGTTCCTGCACATGAGCGGATGGATGTTCCAGCAAGGAGAGTTCTGGAAGAGACAGTCTTCCAGAAGCACGTTCTCACAATCCTTGAAGCTGATCATCACAGGACGCAGGTATGTCTTGACGCTGTTCCATTCATCTTCGGTCTCCATACCCTGAGGGACGTTGAATGCATCGCTGACCACTGCGCCGCGGAACGAGCTTGAATCAGGATACCACAGGTCTCCCTTCTCGTTGGTGAATCCTCCGCTCTTGAGCAGCTTCTTCCACTGCGAAGGGGCGATCTTTGACTTCTTGACCTGTCTCCATGAGTCTCCGTTGCCGTCAATCGTGCCGCCGCCTGTGATGGCGATGTTTTTCGCTCCGACCGCGTTTATCGGTGAGATGCAGCGCTTGGTGTCCAGACCTTCGAAGACCGTTTCCACTATCGGATACAGGTCTCTGTCTGTGGAGAACAGGAGCACGGCATCAGGTCTGATGTGCAGGTCGATGTTGTCCTTCAATGTGATAGGGCCGGTAAGCCAGACTCCGGTCGGAACGACGACCCTTCCGCCGCCGGCTCCGCTCAAGGTCTCTATCGCCTTGGCGAATGCATCGGAATTCAAGGTCACGCCGTCTCCAACTCCGCCGAAGTCGCGGATGTCGACTTCACGGACAGGGATCTGAGGGCGCTGCACCTGTTCCATTTCAAAGGGAAGGTCCTCGTACAGATAGGCAAATTCATAGTTCGAGCCACATGCGGCGAGTGCCATGGCAGTAAGGACGAAGGTAGCAAGTCGTTTGATCATAGTCATGCTGAATCCTGATTAGATGTTGGTTAAAGTGTCACTCCGGACTTGAATATCGCGATCTCGCTGTAGCCGGATTTCTCGTTGTTGACAAGCTCTCCGGAAGCCGCTCCCAGGACAAAGTCTATGAAAGCCTTGTCCACCTCTTCTGAAGGTGTTCCTTCCACAATCACTCCGGCGTTGAAATCTATCCATGAAGGCTTGTTGGATGCAAGCGTGCTGTTGGTGGAAATCTTGGCTGTCGGCACAAATGTTCCGAAAGGAGTGCCGCGACCTGTTGTGAACAGCACGATCTGACATCCTGCAGCAGCCAGTGCAGTCGATGCGACGAGGTCATTCCCGGGAGCGCTCAACAGGTTGAGTCCCTTTGTCTTGAGCCTCTCTCCATAAAGAAGGACATCACGTACGATGGAATTACCGGACTTCTGGGTACATCCGAGAGACTTCTCCTCAAGTGTGGAGATGCCGCCGGCCTTGTTGCCTGGAGAAGGGTTCTCGTACACCGGCTGGTCGTTCTTCATGAAATAGGCCTTGAAGTCATTTATCAGATGGACGGTCTTGTCGAATGTGGCCTCGTCCTGACAGCGGGACATGAGGATTGTCTCCGCCCCGAACATCTCAGGCACTTCCGTCAGCACTGTCGTACCGCCCTGTGCTACGATCCAGTCAGAGAAGCGGCCCAGAAGCGGGTTGGCTGTGATGCCGGAGAAACCGTCGGAACCTCCGCACTTCAGACCGACCTTCAGTTCGCTGACCGGCACGTCTTCGCGCCTGTCATCCTTGGCGGCAGCTGCAATCTCGCGGAGAAGGTTCAGACCGTATTCCACTTCGTCTCCCTTGATCTTCTGCGACTCCATGAACTTCACCCTTGCCGGGTCCACTTCACCTACGAGTTCCCTGAATGCACCGAGCTGGTTGTTCTCACATCCCAGGGCGACTACAAGGACTCCTGCGGCATTGGGGTGATGCACCATGTCCGCGAGGATGTTCCTGGTGTTTTCGTGGTCGCCGCCAAGCTGCGAGCAGCCGTAGTTGTGAGGGAAGGCGATGACCTTCTCTATTGACGGATAATTCTGGAGTTCCTTCTCGAAGAGTTTCTGTATGTTCTGGACCACGCCGTTCACGCATCCCACGGTCGGGATGATCCAGAGCTCGTTGCGTACGCCCGCACTGCCGTTCTTCCTTCTGTAGCCTTTGAAGAAGGCGGGCTCCGAAGCCGGAGCAACCTCTGTGAGATCCGGCTCATAGGTGTAGTCCAGAAGGCCGTCAAGATTGGTCCTGATGTTTGTGTGGTCCACCACATCTCCCTTCTTTACAGGACGGAGAAGATGGCCGATAGGGAAGCCGTACTTCACTATGTCGGCACCTTCGTCGAGGTCCTCAAGAGCCACCTTGTGCCCTGCAGGGACAGGACTTGACGTACATATATTTATACCATTGATATCGAAGCTGCTGCCAGCCTCGATATCATGTATGGCCACCGCGACATTGTCAGCCGCATGTATCTTTATGAATTCCATGATTACTCGATTACGGTTTTGACTGCTGCCCTCATTCCTTCCTTCTGGATGAGTTCCAGATCTGCGGTCACCAGATCGGTGAGGCCCTCAATGGCGTTGAGGTCTTCTCCCCAGATGAAATCGGCGGCAAGGACTCCTTCTGCAACCTTCCTTATGTCTCCTCCAGCCCAGAGTTCCTTGAGAAGATTTATGATCGCCGCGTCATCGTCAGGAACTATCTCCACATCTCCTCTCTTGCCTCCCTTGTAATAGGTGATGATTGCCGCGAGTCCCAGGACAAGTCCCTTAGGAAGTTCGCCCTTGCGCTCGAGGTAGGTCTTCAGGCCAGGAAGGTCGCGTGTCTTGTATTTAGGGAATGAGTTGAGCATGATGCTGGTCACGAAGTGCTTTACATAAGGGTTCACGAAGCGCTCCACAACCGAGTCAGCAAATGCTTCCAGTTCAGGTCTCGGCAGGTTGAGGGTCTCGAGAAGCTCTCCGTACATCACCTTGCGTACGAACCTTCCCACCTCAGGATCTTCGACGCACTCCTTCACGGTGTCCAGCCCCGAGAGATAGCCTACAGGAGAGAGAACCGTGTGAGGACCGTTGAGGAGAGTCACCTTCCTCTCGTGGTAAGGAGCCTCGCTCGGTACGAAAAGGACATTCAGACCGGCCTTGTCGGCAGGGAATTCCGCGGCTACGGATTCCGGAGCCTCGATCACCCAGAGATGGAAGATCTCGCCCTTGACGACAAGATTGTCCTTGAATCCGATGCGCTTATGAATCTGGTCTATGGTGTCCTTAGGATAGCCCGGAACGATGCGGTCCACGAGTGTGCAGTAGACACCGCAGGCCTGCTCGAACCATGTCTTGAAGCCTTCGCCGAGGTTCCACAGCTCGATGTACTGATGTATGCACTTCTTGAGTTCCTTTCCGTTGAGGAATATGAGCTCGCAAGGGAGGATGATGAATCCTTTGGTCATGTCCCCCTTGAAGTGCTCATACCTGTGGTAGAGGAGCTGTGTCAGCTTTCCCGGATACGAGGAAGCCGGCTTGTCGTCGAGCCTGCATGAAGGGTCGAAGGCAATTCCGGCCTCTGTTGTGTTGGAAATCACGAAACGTATCTCCGGATCCTCGGCAAGAGCCATGAACTCTTCGTTCTGGGTGTATGGGTTGATTCCGCCGTTGATGACATCGATCATCTCTATGGAATCCACAGGCTGTCCCTTGTCGATTCCCTGAAGGTTTACATGGTACAGGCCATCCTGGCTGTTAAGCATATCGACCATTCCTCTGTCGATAGGCTGCACCACGACGACTCCTGCATTGAAATCAGTCGCCTTGTTGGTGTTCCAGATAATCCAATCTACGAATGCGCGGAGGAAATTTCCTTCTCCGAACTGAATGACCTTTGTAGGGTACTTTGCGGCCTGTGCCGTCTGTCTGTTGAGCTCTTTCATATGAGTCACCGGTTTAGTGTTACTTAATCAAGTAGTTTTATGCAAATTTATATTTGTAAGGCCGATCAGACCCTATTGCAAACGAAAAAAAATCTTACAGAACGAAAAGAAGTGCATATTTCTTATTGAAATTACCATATTTTCTCTAATTTAGCGGTCATTACAGCATGTGAAACTACACCTGAACGAAAAGAAATGATCAAGATCCTCCTGCTTACGGACTATTCGCAAGAGTCTGAAAGACGTCTGCTGAACGGCTTTGTCAAGTACGCAGACACCCAGGGCGGATGCATCTTCTATCCCATGTCCCATCTGATATCCCAGGAAAAGGACAATTCGAAGGAGATCATCAAGCTGGCGAAAAAGTTCAAGGTGGATGCGATTCTGGGCCTGTGGCACAACATCAATGTGGAGGAGGCGAAGAAACTGAACATCCCGATATTCCTTAGGACATACAAGAAGGTATATGACGAATTCCCCATGCTTACGGGCTATTACAAGGAATTCGGAGGATATGCGGCCAACTTCTTCCTGAACCAGAACTTCGACCATTACGCCTTCATCGGCATGAAGGACATCATATGGTCGGTTTCGCGCTATGAGGGATTCAGCGAGCAGGTCGCCGCGTCCCGGAAGGCCGTTACATTCCGCTATGAGGTGGAGGACTTCAAGAACGAGATCGGCGCCATCACCCAATGGCTTCATTCCCTTCCGAAACCGGTGGCGATGTTCGCCTGCAATGACTTCATGGCCAGACAGGTGACGGAAATATGCCAGATGGAAGGCATAAGGATTCCGGGGGACATATCTCTGCTGGGAGTGGACAATGACGAATTCATGTGCAACATATCTTCTCCGACCCTCTCGTCCATCAGGCTCAATTTCGAAAAGCATGGCTACGAACTTGCGAAGATACTCTTCAAGATGGTGGATGACAAGAACATATGGCCGGCAAGGATAGCCGTGGAAGCGGTAGGAGTGGTGGAAAGGATGTCGACCAAACGCAAGATCATATCGGACCCGTACATCCGCGAGATCGTAGATTTCATATCACGTAATTACACTCAGGAGATAGATATAAGCAGGCTCACTTCATTCATACCTCTTTCAAGGAGGGCCATAGAGATGAAGTTCAAGAAGGAAATGTACCCCCACACGATAACATCGTATATAATGAAGCTGCGCCTGGACCATTTCTGCCATCTCCTCGAAACCAGTGATCTTCCTGTCAGTGCGGCAGCCGACAGGTCCGGGTTCATAGACAGCAGCAATTTCTCCACCATATTCAAGAAATACAAAGGGATGACCCCGACGGAATACAGGAAGAAATACAGATAGACAATAACCAATTATATTTGACATGGACATAATTTCAAGACTTGAAGGCCTGACTAAAGGCCAGCCGTTCATCAACGACGATTTCATGCTGACCAATGATTTCGCCCGTGAACTCTATCATGAAAGTGCGGAAAAGATGCCGATCATCGACTACCACTGCCATCTTGTTCCGAAGATGATCGCAGACAATCATCAGTTCAAGGACCTGACCGAGGTGTGGCTCGGAGGTGACCATTACAAATGGAGGGCTATGAGAGGCAACGGAATTCCGGAAGAATTCATCACCGGAGGACGTGGCAGCTATGAGAAATTCGAGAAGTGGGCAGAGACCGTTCCATACACCATGAGGAATCCGCTTTATCACTGGACCCACCTTGAGCTTGCCAGGATCTTTGGCGTGACTGAACTTCTCAGTCCGAAGACAGCCAGAGCCATCTATGATGAGTGTACTGCAAAGCTTCAGACCGAGGAGTACAGGGGACAGGCCCTTATGAGAAGATTTGACGTGAGGGTGGTGTGCACGACCGACGACCCTGCAGACAGCCTCGAGTACCATCAGAAGATAAAGGACAATCCTTTCGGCACCAAGGTGCTTCCTACATGGCGTCCGGACAAGGCGATGGCTGTGGAGAAGACTGAGCAGTACCAGGAGTATATCAGGAATCTGGGACATGCTGCAGGCATGGAGATAAACACATATCAGGATCTCCTTGATGCACTACGCAAGCGTCAGGACTTCTTCCATGAAATGGGCTGCCGCATTTCAGACCACGGCCTCGAGAACTTCTATGCAGAAGATTTCGAGATGGAAGAGATAGACAGGATCTTCCGTAACGCCCTCAAGGGCAAGAAACCAAGCAATGAGGAAGTGCTCAAGTTCCGCAGCGCCATCCTTCTGGACTTTGCACGTATGGACCATGAGAAGGGATGGGCACAGCAGTTCCACATCGGAGCGATACGCGACAACAACACAAGGATGTTCAACATCCTCGGACCTGACACAGGTTATGACGCGATCCATGATGTGTCATGCGCAGCGGCAGGACATAAGTTCCTCAACAAGCTGGCTATGGAGGACAAGCTCACAAAGACCATCCTGTATAACCTCAATCCTAAGGACAACGAGGTGCTGGCGACGATGGCATATACATTCAATGACGGAACATGTCCGGGCAAGATACAGCTCGGCTCAGGCTGGTGGTTCCTGGATCAGGAGGACGGCATGAAGAAGCAGATGAATGCGCTTTCCGCCCTCGGTCTTCTCAGCCGTTTCGTGGGAATGCTTACTGATTCGAGAAGCTTCCTGTCTTATCCGCGTCATGAGTACTTCCGCAGAATCCTCTGCAACCTTCTTGGAGAGGACATAAAGAACGGAAAACTTCCGAAGAGCGAGATGGACTTCATCCATCAGATGGTGAAGGATATCTCTTATAACAATGCTGAAAGATACTTCAATTTCTAATCGGAAATCCTGAACCAGTCGGCTTCCATCCATCCTGAATCGTTCTTGGAATGATGGCGGTTGCAATACAGTCCGACCTTGGCGCCTATCCAGCGTCCGGGTCGGATTTCAAATTCATAGTCCTTCCCGTCGGATTCTATCCTGTGCCACTTCCTGCCGTCGATGCTGTAAGAGAAAGTGCATCCGGATGCGGGCACGTTCCCCTCGCGTGGCACGCTTCTGACCTCTGCCCTGAGATGTATCGTGCAGCTGTGGTAAGGCAACGGACGGACAGGGGGCACCGTACTTGACATATATGCATTCGAGAAAGGCTCCGGAAAGGCCTCGGACTGGAGTTTCTTCTCAAATATGACCTGTTCCTGCGTCCCTTTATGGGCATTGATGCATTCCACCATCTGGAGCATCACTCCGTCAGGGGAGTCAGTGAGCCTCAGGGTGGCATAGCTGTCTCCCATCACGACAAGGCCGCAGTTCTCGCTTTTTTCCTTGAGTTGGGGGTTAGGGACGAAACTCACCTTGGCAGTTACAGTGAACTCATCTGCCGGGAACTTCTGCATCAGCAGGTTAGGGGAGTCCCAGAGGTTCCTCCACTCCGGGGACTGGTGCACGGAGTAGAGCTTGAGAGTGCCTCCGGCTGCATCCGTATGATACCAATATGGAGACGGCACTGCCGGCCATTGCCATTGCAGACCGAGTGAGGAACCTTCAAATTCGTCGCTTTCAAGCGGCCTGCGAGGTCCTGAGGAAGGAAGGTCGGGCTTACGGCAGACGGTCACAGGGGTTCCGACCCCGTCTGCGTCCTTGTCATCACCTATTACCGGCCATCCGTCCTTCCAGCTCATAGGCTGGAGGTGTACGACTCTTCCATATGAGTCAAGATCCTGAAAATGAACGAACCAGAACTCTCCGTTCTGTGTCTCCACCCAGCCACCCTGATGAGGGCCGTTGACAGGGGAGTCTCCCTGAGCCATCACGACCTTTTCCTCGTATGGTCCGTACGGGTCTGAGGCCCTCAGGACTGTCTGCCATCCGGTCTTGACTCCGCCTGCAGGAGAGAATATGTAGTAGCTGCCGTCATATTCATAGAACTTCGTGCCTTCGATTGTCGGCTGCGTGGCGTGTCCGTCATAAATGATACGGCTCCGCTCGAGCAGGCTGCATCCGTCTTCGGACATCGGGGCGATGAAAAGCACCGACTTCACTCCGGCTCTCGAACCGGCACAGCCGTGTGTGAGCCACGCCCTGCCCTCGCTGTCCCACAGCGGACATGGGTCGATGTAGCCTTTTGCCTTCACCAGCCACACCGGATCCTCCCATCTGCCGCGAGGATCGTCTGTCCTGACCATGAATATGCCTCGGTCCGGGTCTCCGCAGTAGATGTAGAACTTTCCGTCGTGGTATCTTATGGCAGGGGCCCAGACACCGCATCCATGTTGAGGGGCCGTGTGCCATTCATATGGACCGGGCACTGGCGGCTCTTCCGCCTTAGGGCCGGGAGAGACCACATCCCAAGGACGCGAGTCATCCCATCCCGGTCCGGGATAATCTGTCAGGGCAGCTCCTATAAGTTCCCAGTTCACCAGGTCAGTGGAATGTAATATCTGCAGACCTGGAAAATGATTGAACGACGACGAGGTCATATAGTAGTCGTCGCCAACCCGGCATATGTCCGGGTCCGAATAGTCCGCATATATTATCGGATTTCTGTAATTCCTTCCCTGGTCAGGGTTCCACACCGATGTCTCCTGCTGCGCCTGAAGGCACAGACAGGACAGGCTTGCCGCCAATAGGATGAATGCTCTTTTCATTGTCTTTCGTGATGTCTATCTGAGGTTGGCGTCCAGGTACTGGAAGATCCTTGCCTGTACTGCCTTGCCGCAGTGATGTCCGCCATTGAATAATTCCGTCTGAAGCTTGTCCGGATGTTCTGAATAATGTCCCTGAAGTATTTCGAAGGCCTTCAGCGTCTTGTCCTTCGGAAAGAGATGGTCCTCGTCGCCGCTGAGGAAAAGCATCGGCTTAGGGGCCAGGTATATTCCTATGTCACCATAATCCATCCTTTCACGCATAGGCATGACCGCCATGGAATAGTCTGATGCCTTCATCCGCTCCTCCCTGTCGAGGGTCGTCATCCATGACAAGGCGACTCCGCATTTCACATCCCTGCAGAACGCCGCCAGCATCCAGCATCTGTGCGCTCCCATCGAGAATCCGAACGCACCGATGTTCCTATTGTCCACATATGGCAGCGACTTCAGGAGCCTTATTGAGGCCACATCGTCGCGGAGCATCTTTTCAGCCCATATCACATTCTCCGCAGAAAGGCTGTCGTACATGCTGCGCTGACCTTCATAGACCCTGCCCTTCAAGACCTTCAAGGTGTCCTTCCGGGCTTTTGGGCCCAGCGCCCTGTCAGCTTCCGGCAAGGCCTCCGTGCAGCCGTACGTGAGGAGAGACCATCTCTGAGCCTCGGCGCAGGACCTTTCTCCCCAGTAAAGGGCGTCCGCGACGAGCACCACATAACCCTCTCCAGCCAAAGAATCCGCCAGAAAGACCCCGTCAAAGTTCTTGTCCACCCACTGCCCGGCTGAACGCATGATGTGGTCATCTGCCCCATGGACCAGCACTGACTCCATCGGCCTGACCAGTTTCTCCTTGCCTATGTCGAACCTGGCCCCATGGTCATGCAGCATGAGCACCGCCGGGCACCTGCTGCCCTCCGCTGCCCCCTCCGGAACCAGGAGATAAGCCTTCACACGCTCCTTCTCCCCCTTGATGCCCCGTACTGAAAACTCGATGTACCGGCACTCATACCCGTCCCGGACTTCACTCGCAAGCACAGTCATCTCCGGACGCACAACCCTCCCGACCTCAGGCACATAAGGCCCGCAGCTCCACAGGAGCAGCATCAATGCAAGTACCGAAAAACACCTTTTCATAGTCTCAAGATCAAATGATGGACTCTGGATCACCCCAGCCCGCCCAACTCTGCAAATCTAATGATTTTTCCCCACACCCCCACCGCTCCGCTGAAACTTTCCAGTCCGCTAGCCGTCTCCGTGTATCCTTGCCTGCAGGGAAAGTTTGTTTGGCACTTCTCCATGTGTCGTCCATTTTCTACAAATTTCTACAAATATAAGCCGATAGTACCTACAATAAAAGGATTTAATGTAAAAAGCCTTCCCCATGCTGGCATTGGGAAGACCAAAATCCGGATTTTAGTTTAGGGACAGTCGCAAAAATAAAGCCTGATAAAAGCAAAGTGCTCATTATCAAGCTTTTGTAAAATGGAGCAATCTTTAAAAACTGCCCTTGTGCTCCGGACGGGAATCGAACTATAAATGATTGTCAATCAGTTGCGGTTTTTACAAGCGGATTTGCAAGCGGTTCAACCCAATTCGATACATAACTTGAACTACCGATTTTTTCGGTAGTTGTTCTTTTATAAAGAAATTGCAGTCTGAACTGTAAGGGGGTGGACAAATTGTCCCCATCCTAGCTTACAGCATAACTAGCACGCTAACTTACAACCTTACTGTCACCCTTTACTATCACCATTTCTTGCACCATTACTATCATCATTAAGTGCTGCATGAAAATGATGATAGTAGCATAGGCTATTTCTTAGTTCTATATTTCTGGTAAGGATGTCTTGGGGCATTAGGATACTGCCACTCTAATAAACCGTCTTTAAGCATCTGAGGTATTATTTTGTTCTTCAAGTATACTATGCTCTTCCCAACTTTTGACGCTA
>SUYN01000015.1 GCA_015060405.1 Bacteroidales bacterium | reverse complement strand
ATTACGCAGGTAAGATTACCATCAACTTCCATAAAACGGAATAAAGCATATTCCGCATCCACCCCATTCAGTTCTGATGTACCGCTATAACCATAGACATCCTGACCATCATTCAGATCCAGAAACAGAGTCAAAAGAAGATCATAGAAATCTTCAAACTTGTACCCTCCTTCAAAAACAACAAGATGTTTCTTAAAGTCGAGAGCATATACATTCAAACAGAATCGATGAAACCTGTCCCCAATATTATAATCCTCTTTGAAAGTACTGAGCATCCGTTTCACTCCGTGCCCGTTCACACCGTCTAAAATGACACACGTGTTCATTAATACTCCTTTATGATCCATTTGTAAAGATAGTTATTAATCAGCAAAACGCAAGCATATACCGCGAGCCATCTGAAACAGGTCGCTCATTGGGTGCGGGAAGGTCGTTCTGTCCATGAAATTGGGCGATTTCGTGGACTGGAAACTATTCTTGAGGTCACCGGCCATAAAAACAGCCTTTTTTATGGCCGGGAAGGTGTTTTCAAGGTCGGTGGCCAAGATAAGTGGCGTTTTTCTGGCCGGAAGGTGGCAGACAAAAAAGAGACACCCTCGAAAGGATATGCACACAACATATACACTATAATAAGGCGCATCAGCGCCGCGTCATCTGCGTCAGCGAGACTTTCGAAGAAAGTAGAAGCAGCAGGGACGCCCGGTCCGACCGAAGGGAGTGACCGGCATGCCCCTGACAGGGGCTGTCAGCGTCAGCTGACTGGGGTTAAGATAGTTGCAAAGAAAAAGCCCGGCGGTGAGCCGGGCGTATTCTTTGCTTGCTACAAGCGAAACAAATTTATTTGTTGAGCGCAGTAGCAACGTCAACCGCACAAGCAACTGTACAACCTACCATTGGGTTGTTACCGATGCCGAGGAATCCCATCATCTCAACGTGTGCTGGAACTGATGATGAGCCTGCGAACTGAGCGTCAGAGTGCATACGACCCATGGTGTCGGTCATACCGTATGATGCCGGACCTGCTGCCATGTTGTCTGGGTGAAGTGTACGGCCTGTACCACCACCTGATGCTACTGAGAAGTATGGCTTGCCTGCGAGCACGCGCTCCTTCTTGTAAGTACCTGCTGTAGGGTGCTGGAAACGTGTAGGGTTTGTTGAGTTACCTGTGATAGATACGTCAACACCCTCGTGCCACATGATTGCTACACCCTCGCGTACGTCGTCTGCACCGTAGCAGTTCACCTTTGCGCGTGGACCGTCGCTGTATGGGATACGGCGTACTTCCTTGAGCTCACCAGTGAAGTAGTCGAACTCAGTCTGTACATATGTGAAACCGTTGATACGTGCGATGATCTGAGCTGCATCCTTACCGAGACCGTTGAGGATCACGCGGAGAGGCTCCTTGCGAACCTTGTCAGCCTTAGCTGCGATCTTGATTGCACCCTCAGCTGCTGCGAATGACTCGTGACCTGCGAGGAATGCGAAGCACTTTGTCTCCTCACGGAGGAGCATAGCTGCGAGGTTACCGTGGCCGAGACCAACCTTACGGTCGTCAGCTACTGAACCTGGGATACAGAATGCCTGGAGACCGAGACCGATAGCCTCAGCTGCCTCAGCTGCGTTCTTGCAACCCTTCTTGAGAGCGATTGCACATCCTACTACATAAGCCCACTTTGCGTTCTCGAAGCAGATTGGCTGAGTCTCCTCACATGTCATATAAGGATCGAGACCATACTGATCGCAGATTGCGTTTGCCTCCTCGATAGAAGCGATACCGTTCTCGTTGAGAACTGCGAGGATCTGGTTGATACGACGATCCTGGCTTTCGAATTTTACTTCTCTAATCATAGTCTTTCCTCCTTATTATTCGTGACGTGGGTCAATGTATTTAACTGCACCGGCCTCTTCAGAGAAACGGCCATATGTTCCTGTTACCTGCTTGAGAGCCTCATTAGCGTCTACTCCCTTCTTGATGAGGTCCATGAAACGTCCGAGGTGTACGAACTGGTAGCCGCAGATCTCGTCGTTCTTGTCAAGTGCGAGAGTCTTGATGTAACCTTCTGCCATCTCGAGGTAACGAGGACCCTTTGCGAGAGTACCGTAAAGTGTACCTACCTGTGAACGGAGTCCCTTTCCAAGGTCCTCAAGACCTGCACCGATCATAAGACCACCCTCAGAGAAAGCTGACTGAGTACGTCCGTAAACGATCTGAAGGAAGAGCTCGCGCATAGCTGTGTTGATGGCGTCGCAAACGAGGTCTGTGTTGAGAGCCTCAAGAAGAGTCTTGCCTGGGAGGATCTCAGATGCCATTGCAGCTGAGTGAGTCATACCTGAGCATCCGATAGTCTCGACGAGAGCCTCCTGGATGATACCTTCCTTTACATTGAGTGTAAGCTTGCAGGCACCCTGCTGAGGTGCGCACCAGCCGATACCATGAGTAAGGCCTGAAATATCAGTGATCTGTTTTGATTTTACCCACTTTCCTTCTTCAGGAATTGGAGCCGGACCGTGGTTAGGTCCCTTCTTTACGCAGCACATCTGCTGCACTTCGTGTGAATAAACCATAATAGTACTATAATTTAGTTTTAAAACGTTACTTTCGTTAGTTCCCTCGACAAGCTCGGGATGACATTACTTGGCACCGGCTTCGCTCGGGATGACAATTGCCTGGCATCGACAAGCTCGGGATGGCTTAGCAATCGTGCAAAGATAATAAAAAATCGGATTCGCGCTACATACTTTCAATCACTCTGCGATTAATCGAGCTCAGACGGTCCATATCCAGCTTCACGACCTTCCTGTCATATGTCATAAGGCCGTTCACTTCGATCTCCACGTCGGTAGTCTGTGTATATATGGCCGCCGCAAAGCCGTCGTCGATGAGGTCTATCAGCATATCCGCATATTTCTCATATGTATCAAGCACTTCGTCCGCACTCTTGAACTGCACGTATCCCCAGTTGCGGTCAGGCTGCCAGAGATGTCCCTCGACCGGCCAGCCTATGCCGCCGTACTCTCCGAGGATGTTGACATAGTCCTTGTCATAGAGATACATTTCAGGATGAGGATAGTTATGCAGGTCGAGGATGTCACCTGAGCACTTCACGAAGTTTCCACCCGACGCATAATTGATCAGACGTGTAGGGTCAAGCCGGCGGGTGAATACGACGACTTCTTCAGTGTCGAACTGGCCCCATGCCTCATTGAACGGAACCCATGAGACGATGCAAGGGAAGACCTTATAGGCAGCGATGATTTCTGACCATTCCTTATAGTAGTTTGACTTTCCGTCTTCAGGCACAGGAGTGTCGGTGCCATCGTTATAGGTCCTGTTGTCCCATACATTCCTGCTGTTATCTGCTATGCTCGGCATATCCTGCCATACGAGCATGCCGAGACGGTCGCAATGCCAGTACCAGCGCGCCGGCTCCACCTTCACATGTTTGCGTATGAGGTTGAATCCCATCTCCTTTGTCTTTTCGATGTCGAATGCGAGGGCCTCGTCACTTGGTGCCGTGTAGAGCCCGTCAGGCCACCATCCCTGATCGAGAGGGCCGTACTGGAAGAGAGGCTCTCCATTCAGGGTCATCCTCTTGTGACCTGCCTTGTCTCGGATCACGCCGATCTCTCTCATGGCAGCATATCCCTTCACGGCATCAACGACTGCACCGTCACGCATCACCTTGATCTCCAGGTCATAAAGATATGGCGTATCAGGTGACCAGAGCTTCATGTCCGGCACTGCAAGGACCACTTCCCTGCCCTCCGCCTTGGCTACCGGCGTTCCATCTGCAAGGAGCACGACCTCGATCACATCGCCTTCCTCGACCACAGCTTCCACATTCACCTGCAAGGTAGCTGCATCGACATCTGCCTCAGCGGAATATGACTCCACATGAGCTGCCGGAACAGGCTCCATCCATACGGTCTGCCATATTCCCGTCACTGCGGTGTACCATATTCCTTCAGGCTCTGACACCTGCTTTCCGCGAGGCTGGAACCATTTGTCCGTACGGTCGGTGACTCTGATTGTCAATGTATGTCTGCGGCCTTTGCCGAGAAGGTCTGTAATATCGAAGGAGAAGGGAGCATAGCCTCCAGTATGTTCGCCGGCAAACTGCTCATCCACATACACTTCCGCTTTCCAGTCTACTGCACCGAAGTTCAGCATCACCCTCTGGCCTGTCCACTCCTGAGGGACTTCGAATTCACGGCTGTACCAGAGAGCCTCGTTTTCGGTCACCGCACGGCCGACGCCCGACAATGCGGACTCAACCGCAAACGGAACCAAGATGGCACCATCCATCTTATCCGGCTCCGTCTGTGCATCTGTGACCGCATAATGCCAGAGGCCGTTGAGGTTCACCCAGCGGTCGCGGACAAGCTGCGGACGAGGATATTCGGGAAGGACATCTGAAGGGTCAAGATTCTCACCCCAGGTGGTCATGATGCGGTCTCCGGCCGGAGTCCAGTCATCTGCCGACAAGGCTGACCTGCAGGAGATTGCGGACAATGCAACTGCTGATGCAAAAAGGATATGTCTGATTGTCATATTGTAATTGGTTAGTTCAGAGTGTAAATATAGTATTTTATCAGGGATTAATGCATATAATTCGCTATATTTGCATAGATGTTTCCATTGGATTCCCGGTCAGGCCGGGAATGACAATGAGGGCCGGGAATGACGATGAGGGACGGGAATGACGATGAGGGACGGAATGACGATGAGGGACGGAATGACGATGAAGGCCGGGAATGACGATGAAGGCCGGGAATGACGATGAAGGCCGGGAATGACGATGAGGGACGGGAATGACGAAGAAGGCCGGGAATGACGATGAGGGATGGAATGACGATGAGGGACGGAATGACGATGAGGGACGGGAATGACGGTGAGGGACGGAATGACGATGAGGGACGGGAATGACGATGAGGGACGGAATGACGATGAAGGCCGGGAACGACGATGAAGGCCGGGAACGACGATGAAGGCCGGGAATGACGATGAGGGACGGAATGACGTAAATGACGGGAAGGGACGGTTAAAACGGGGAAGAGGGGTATGAGGGGTATGATTATATATCAGGGAAAATGAAGTTCAAGATAGATTCGGAATATAAGCCATCAGGCGATCAGCCGGCGGCAATCGAGGGCATATGCTCCGCTCTGAACAGCGGAGTGGACGCTGTCACACTTCTCGGTGTGACCGGCTCCGGCAAGACATTCACCATGGCCAATGTCATCGAGAAGCTGCAGAGACCGGCGCTGATCCTGAGCCACAACAAGACACTCGCAGCCCAGTTGTACGGAGAGTTCAAGTCGTTCTTTCCAAACAACGCCGTGGAATATTTCGTATCCTACTACGACTATTATCAGCCGGAGGCATATCTCCCTGTTACCGACACATACATAGAGAAGGACCTCAGCATCAACGACGAGATCGAGAAGCTCCGTCTCAGCGCGGCCTCATCCCTGCTTTCAGGAAGGCGTGACGTCATAGTAATATCCAGTGTATCATGCCTGTATGGCATCGGAAACCCTGCTGACTTCCACGCCCAGACCGTCGTGGTGAAGCGCGGAGAAGAGCGCAGCATGACAAGGCTTCTCTACCAGCTGGTCGATGCCCTCTACTCACGTACGGAAGTGGAATTCAAGAGAGGTACATTCAGGGTGCGCGGAGACACTGTGGATATATGCATAGGCTACGGCGAGAATGCGGTCCGGATAGAATTCTTCGGAGATGAAGTGGAGCAGATATCGGTTATCGACCCGCTGACCGGGGCATTCATTGACGAGCTCGATGAGATAGCCATATATCCCGCCGGAAATTTCGTGACGACGAAGGAGCGGAGCATCAAGGCGATAAGCCAGATACAGGACGACATGACTGCCCAGTGCGAATATTTCCACGAAATAGGCAAACATCTGGAGGCCAAGCGATTGAAGCAGCGCGTGGAATATGACCTGGAGTTCATCAAGGAGATGGGATATTGCCCGGGGATTGAGAATTATTCCAGATATTTCGACGGCCGGAGCGAGGGAATGAGGCCGTTCTGCCTGATCGACTATTTCCCTAAGGATTTCATTACGTTCATAGACGAAAGTCATGTCACCCTGCCTCAGATCAGAGCCATGTACGGAGGTGACCATTCGCGCAAGTCGATTCTGGTGGAATATGGATTCCGACTGCCGGCAGCCGCTGACAACAGGCCGCTGAAATTCGACGAGTTCGAGGAGATCACCGGACAGAAGGTCTTTGTCAGCGCCACCCCTGCAGATTACGAACTGGAAAGATCGGAAGGGCTCGTGGTGGAACAGGTCGTACGTCCGACAGGACTTCTGGATCCTCCGATAGAGGTGAGGCCGATCAAGAATCAGGTCGACGACCTTCTGGAGGAGATCCGCAAGAGGGCCGAGATGGACGAGAGGGTGCTTGTCACGACACTCACAAAGAGAATGGCGGAGGAGCTCGAGAAGTATTTCACAAAGATGGGAGTACGATGCCGGTACATCCATTCCGACGTGGACACCATGGAAAGAGTGGAGATCATCGAGGACTTCAAGAACGGCCTGTTCGATGTGCTTGTGGGTGTGAACCTTCTGCGTGAAGGCCTTGACATACCGACAGTCTCTCTGGTGGCCATCCTGGATGCGGACAAGGAAGGCTTCCTGCGAAGCGGAAGGGCCTTGACCCAGACCGCAGGCCGCGCAGCCAGAAACGTCAACGGACTGGTGATCATGTATGCGGACGTCATCACTGATTCCATGCAGCAGACAATATACGAAACCGACCGCCGACGTACCAGACAGATGGAGTACAACAAGCTCCACGGCATCACGCCGACCCAGGTGTCGGTGAAGAAGAACGTCCTGCTGGAAGAGGCCGGCGCAACGGAAGGAAACAGGAATCCGAGACTGGCAAACACAGTCACCGGCAAAGTCAGCGCAGCGAATTCATACGACGACCCTACATATATCCCTGACCCTTCCGATCTCGGCCGAGGCACAGTCAGCGTCGGGCTCGGACATGATTCGAAACGCGAGAGCAATTCCGCATATGTCGACGGTTATCTTCAGGCAGACCTTGCGGCCGTGCTCCAGGATCCGGTCATCCGCTCTATGAGCCGTAAGCAGGTGGAGAAGGCCGTCGAACAGGCGAAGAGGAACATGCAGAAGGCAGCTGCAGACCTCGACTTCATGGCGGCAGCAAAATACAGAGACGAGATGTGGGCTCTGCAGCAGTACCTGAAGGTGTGGAAGGCCTGACAGGACATCTTCATTTCATAAACGATCAATATAAAGCGAAACACATATGGATTTTGGAAAAATGTTCCCAAGATACGACAGCAAGGGGCTGGAGCTCATCGGTTCTGCATATTCGATTGCAGCTGAAGCCCTGAAGGACCAGAAGAGGGGCAATGGAGCTCCCTTCATAGAGCACCCTCTCGCTGTCGCTAAGATAGTATATGATGAAATCGGTCTTTCTGCCGAGTGCATTGCCGCCGTATTCCTGCATGAGGCGACAAGGTTCTTCCCCGAAACAGACATAGCATCCGCCAGGTTCAGCCAGGACATATACACAATGGTGGACGGCCTCAACAAGATCTCCACCATCAAGCCAAAGGACACAAAGCTTGAGGCTGAGAACTACAAGAAGCTGATAGTATCATATTCGAAGGATCCTCGTGTGACGGTCATCAAGATCGCCGACAGACTGGAGGTGATGCGTTCTCTGGAGATGTTCCCCAAGGCATCACGGGAACGCAAGGTTCTGGAAACCATGATGCTGTATATACCATTGGCACACCAGTTAGGTCTGTATAACATAAAGAGCGAGATGGAGGATATATATTTCCGTCACGCGGAACCGGAGCAGTACCGTCTTATCACCAACAAGCTCAAAAGTACCGAAAAGGACAGGCAGAAGCTGATGACCCAGTTCATAGAACCTCTGAAGCAGAGACTTTCCGACGAAGGCATCTGCTATAAGCTGAAGGTGCGCACCAAGACAGCATTGTCCATATACAGGAAGATGCAGAAGCAGAAGGTGCCGTTCGAAGGCGTCTTCGACGTGTTCGCCATCCGTTTCATCATCGACTGTGAAGAGGACCGCGCAGTGGAGCACGCTCTATGCTGGAAGGTGTTCTCCTATGTGACAGAGGAATACGAATCCGACACCAGGCGTCTGCGCGACTGGATATCCAATCCTAAGCCGAACGGTTACGAGTCACTTCACATTACAGTAAAGAACAGGGAAGGCAGCTTCATAGAGGTGCAGATCAGGACAAAGCGTATGGATGACATGGCTGAAAGCGGCCTGGCATCTCATTGGTCATATAAAGGGATACGCCATGAAGAAACTCTGACTCAATGGCTTACGGCAGTGCGCCGCGCACTTGAAAGTCCTCTCGGATCGGAGAGCGACCCGATGGCGGCCTACTATGAGGACGAACTCATGGCCATGCCGACAAAGGAAGTCTTCGTGTTCACTCCGTCAGGAGAATTGCGCAAGCTTCCGTCTGGGGCCACTGTATTGGATTTCGCCTTTGACATACACACCAACCTCGGAGTGAAATGCACGGGAGGAAAGGTAAACGGAAAGGCTGTGAAGATCACCGAGAAGCTCAAGACAGGAGACGTGGTGGAGATAATGTCCGGCAAGAACCAGAAGCCTTCTCAGGACTGGCTCAACATCGTGGTCAGCAACAAGGCCCGCAACAAGATACGTCAGAAGCTCAGCGAAGCGGAATTCAAGAAAGCCGCAGACGGAAAGGAACTTCTCGCCAGACGTCTGAAGAACTGGAAGATGGAACTCGAGGACGAGACTATGGCAGCCCTTATGAAGAAGCTTCCCTACAAGACCATCAACGCCTTCTATGCAGCCATAGGCGAAGGTGTGCTCGATGTCAGCGATGTCAAGAACATGATATCCGAAATCCAGAACATCACCGCTCCGGTTGCAGAACAGGACAGGAAGCAGAGCGTGGGAATACACGAGCACCATCAGGGAGGGAGCGACGACATCCTTGTGATTGACGCCAGAAACGTACGCGGAATAGATTACAGGATGGCCAGATGCTGCAATCCCATATATGGAGATGACGTATTCGGCTTTGTGACCAGGACTGAAGGGATCAAGATCCACAGAATGACCTGTCCGAATGCCTCAAGACTTCTGGACATGTATCCTTACAGGATCCAGAAGGTGAAATGGAGCGAGAGCCCTGCCTCAAGCAACTTCCAGACAGCCCTTCGCGTCACCACAGCTCTGGAGCCGTCTGTAATAAACGAGATCATGGACATCGTCAACTCATTCAGGGCATCAATAAGAATGTTCAACGTCACGGAAAACGACCGTCAGGGAACCTATGACATCAGCATGAAGATAGCCGTTCCGAGCAATCTCGAGCTGGACAAGGTCATATCCCAGATACGCATTCTCCGCAACGTGATAAAGATATCACGAATCTGAGGGATATAACTTGAAGATCTTGAATAAATGATATGGTAAAAGAAAGAATCGACATCGAAGCAAGGGTCGCAAAGGCAAAAAGACTGTTCAAGGAAGACGGTTACAACTGCTGCCAGGCTGTTGTGATGGCATACAGCGACCTTTTCGGCCTCACTGACGAACTGGCTGCCACGATGGCATCCGGCTTCGGAGGCGGCATGGGACGTATGCGCGAAGTATGCGGCAGCGTCAGCGGAATGGTGATGCTGGCCGGATTCATATCCCCCGCATCCGACCCGTCAGTCAAGACAGCCAGGACATCCAACTATGCCCTGGTCCAGGAAATGGCAGGGAGATTCAAGGAAATCAACGGCAGCATCGTATGCAAAGAACTGCTGGGACTGGTGCCTATGGGAAGCGGCGCCTCAGCTGCCAGGGAATCGCCGGAACCATCTGACAGGACTGCCGATTACTACAAGAAACGGCCATGCGAAGAGCTTGTGGGAATTTCAGCACGAATTGTCGGTGAAAAACTCCTTTCTTTGTAAATCTTTGCTAACTTTGCACGTCAAAATTTTCTAAGATGGATTATAAGAACGCACACAAAGCACACCCTTGGCACGGAATCAGCCTTGGAAGCAGCGTGCCCGAAGAAGTGAGGGCATTCATTGAAATCGTACCTACAGACACAGTAAAATATGAAGTGGACAAAGAGTCCGGCTACCTGTCTCTTGACCGTCCGCAGAAATTCTCCAACATAGTTCCGTCCCTCTACGGTTTTCTTCCACGCACCTACTGCGGTCCTAAGATGGCAGAACTGACTAACAAGGCTCTCGTCCGTCTTGATGTCGACGGCGACGGCGACCCTCTAGACATCTGCATCCTCACCGAAAAGGATGTGACTCACGGAGACATCATCGTCAACGCACGCCCTATCGGAGGACTCCGTCTCCTCGACCACAACCAGGCTGACGACAAGATCATAGCAGTACTCAAGAGCGATGCCGTATATGGAATGATGACGGACATCGAGCAGGTGCCTGTAGACATCATCCGCAGACTCATCCACTACTTCAGCACCTATAAGGACATTCCTGGAGAGCACACGAGCCGCATGCAGTTCATCAGCATCTACGGCCCCGACGTTGCAAAAGACGTCATCACCCGCGCAATGGAAGACTACGACGACTACATAGCCAGCAGGAAATAAAGTTTCCACCGGATTTCAGAAAAAGGTCCCGACCAACCGTCAGGACCTTTATTTGTCTACCCCATCCCCAGCAGGACACAGCATTCACCCGACAGCATTTTCCTAACCATCACACCTGCTCATCATCCTGAAGCATTTCCCAGACCTCAACACCTGCTCCCTGACACAACCATCAGGCACCGGTCAGCGCACCCGGGGGTCGGATCAAAGCACACCTGGGTGCAGCGAGACGCCGTGGAATGCACTCAGAGACCGGCTTGCGCACTCGGGTGTCATTCACAAGCTCACCTAGGCGCAGCGAAGTGCCACAGACCGCACTCAGAGACCGACTGGCGCACCCGGGTGTCGTTCACAAACATACCCAGGTGCAGCGAGACGCCTTGGAATGCACTCAGGAACCGGCTTGCGCACTCGGGTGTCGTTTACAAACACGTCTAGGTGCAGCGAGACGCCGTGGAATGCACTCAGAGACCGGCTTGCGCACTCGGGTGTCGTTCACAAACACACCTAGGTGCAGCGATGTGTCATGGAATGCACTCAGAGATCGGCGTGCGCACTCTGGTGTCGTTCATAAGCACACCTAGGTGCAGCGAAGTGCCACAGACCGCACTCAGGCACCGGTTAGCGCACCCGGGGGTCGGATCAAAGCACACCTGGGTGCAGCGAAGTGCCACAGACCGCACTCAGAGACTGGCTTGCGCACTCGGGTGTCATTCACAAGCACACCTAGGTGCAGCGAAGTGCCACAGACCGCACTCAGAGACCGGCTTGCGCACCCGGGCGCCGTTCACAAACACGCCTAGGTGCAGCGATGTGTCTTAGAATGCACTCAGAGACCGGCTTGCGCACTCGGGTGTCGTTCACAAACACACCTAGGTGCAGCGATGTGTCTTAGAATGCACTCAGAGACCGACTGGCGCACTCGGGCGTCGTTTACAAACACGCCCAGGTGCAGCGAAACGCCGTGGAATGCGCTCAGGGACCGAATTATGCACCTGGAGGTTGACTGAAATGACTCCCAGGTGCATTGTATCAGTGACACGTGCGCAACAAGGATACTGAAAGCAAATCACTGCAAAAGCATCTTCCTTACAAGTTCCCGTGGCAAGCCAATGATTCTTGCGAGTTGAGGCACAGTTGTCTTATGGCTAAAGAAAAGTGTCTTGAGTATAGAACATTTTTCCGGCGTAGTCAGCTCAGAGATGGCCTTGTTCTGGAAGCGTGCAGCTACATACCTGGAGACGACTTCATACATGTCATTATCAGTGGTCCCCATCATTGGCTGATACACCAGCTCGTACTCCGTCTTTGCATCATTGCAAGTGCCCATATGATACAAAAGAGACTTCCCGGAGTTCCAGAACGCATTGGATACGATATCGTTTCTGACAAAAGAATCCAATGTCACATATCCCTCATCATCTATGAGCAGAGGGCATTCTGAAAGATTCCCGCTGATATGCATGACCTTGCGTCTCTCCCGATATTTAAGATTTGTCACCTTCCTGGCATTGCCATATACAGCACAAGGTTTAAAGCAGGAATTATAGCTGGACCATCTGTATTCTTCCGGCAAGGCACATATTCTTGCACTTATCGGATTCCTGTAAATATAAGCAATGCAGTTTCTCAGATACTTCATGGAGTCAATCAATGAAATCGAATCACTTGAATCATGCAGCACATGGGAGAGACCATATCTATTTCTCAGATACGTCGACAACAATTGCTTGAACAGGAATACTGCCTTCCTGGCCTGTTCTACATCACGGCATGCCAGAAGCATATGGATGTGATTGGACATCAAGACAAATGCCAGCATATCCACACCAGTCTTCCAGACAACCAGCGCAAGATAGTTCCATGCAACCCTGTAATCTTCTTCATCTTTCAGTAAGGAAACCTGCTCCAGCCCCTCTGTGCTTATATGATAGAAGTTCCCATCAAATAAGTCCTTCAACAATAATTCACTCATATTGACGAATAATTTGAATGGGATAAATATATGGATATGGAATCAGATTATCATCGACTTATAAAAAAGGTTCTTCAAGTTTTTCTTTATTTTTAAAGTTTTGTCGATTTTTTAACAGATATCCGAACTCAGGTTGCACCCGGGTGTCGTTTACAAGCATACGTAGGTGCAGCGATGTGTCTTGGAATGCACTCAGAGACCGGCTTGCGCACCCGGGCGTCGTTTACAAACACGCCTAGGTGTGGCGAGACGCCGTGGAATGCGCTCAGGGGCCGAATTATGCACCTGGGTGTCATTTAGCCCCCCGAGTGCAGAAACATGACACAGACCGCACTCAGGCACCGGTCAGCGCACCCGGGGGTCGTTTACAAACACGCCTAGGTGCAGCGAGACGCCGTGGAATGCACTCAGAGACCGGCTGGCGCACTCGGGTGTCGTTCACAAACACACCTAGGTGCAGCGCAGTGCCACAGACCGCACTCAGGCACTGGTCAGCGTACCTGGGTGTCGTTTACAAACACGTCTAGGTGCAGCGATGTGTCTTAGAATGCACTCAGAGACCGACTGGCGCACCCGGGGGTCAGTCACAAGCGCACCTAGGTGCAGCGAAGTGTCTTGGAATGCACTCAGAGACCGGCTGGCGCACTCGGGTGTCGTTCACAACCACACCTAGGTGCAGCGAGACGCCTTGGAATGCACTCAGAGACCGGCTTGCGCACTCGGGCGTCGTTCACATGCACACCAGGGGGCAGCGAAGTGCCACAGACCGCACTCAGAGATCGGCTGGCGCACCCGGGGGTCAGTCACAAGCACACCTAGGTGCAGCGATGTGTATTGGAATGCGCTCAGGAGCCGGCTGGCGCACCCGGGGGTCGGATCAAAGCACACCAGGGGGCAGCGAAGTGCCACAGACCGCACTCAGAGACCGACTGGCGCACCCGGGGGGGGCGTTTAAAAGTACACCTGGGTGCAGCTTCCCTGTTCCAAGACGGGTGTCGGCAAGAGCAACAGAAGAGGCTGCCTGAAGTCTGATTGAGGAATCAGCGACTTCAGGCAGCCTTATCAGTTTATGGAGAGCAGATTACTCTGCCTTTCCGTCTGAACCAAGAACGTTTACGATCTTGTGGATGTAGAGCTTCTTCATGTTGTCACGAGCTGGACCGAGGTACTTGCGTGGGTCGAACTCAGCCGGCTTGTTTGCGAAGACCTCACGGATAGCTGCAGTCATTGCGAGACGTGAGTCAGAGTCGATGTTGATCTTACATACTGCAGACTCGGCAGCCTTGCGGAGCCATGGCTCAGGGATACCGATAGCTGCCTTGAGGGCACCGCCGTACTTGTTGATTGTTGCAACCTCGTCCTGTGGAACTGATGAAGAGCCGTGGAGAACGATAGGGAATCCAGGAAGCTCCTTCTCAACACCCTCGAGAACGTCGAATGCGAGCATCGGAGGTACGAGGAGACCTGTCTCAGGATCCACAGTACACTGCTCAGGAGTGAACTTGTAGGCACCGTGTGATGTTCCGATAGAGATGGCGAGAGAGTCGCAGCCAGTGCGTGACACGAAGTCAACGACTTCCTCCGGCTTTGTGTAAGTGTGGTGGTCTGAGCTTACCTCATCCTCGACACCTGCGAGAACTCCGAGCTCTCCCTCGACTGTAACGTCGAACTGGTGTGCGTACTCTACCACTTTCTTTGTAAGAGCTACGTTATCCTCATATGGAAGATGTGAACCGTCAATCATCACTGATGAGAAGCCCATGTCGATGCAGCTCTTGCAAGTCTCGAAAGAGTCACCATGGTCGAGGTGAAGAACGATCTGAGGATTCTCCCAGCCGAGCTCCTTTGCATACTCCACAGCACCCTCTGCCATGTAACGGAGGAGAGTCTGGTTTGCATACTGACGGGCACCCTTTGAAACCTGGAGGATCACTGGAGACTTAGTCTCAGCTGCTGCTGAGATGATAGCCTGGAGCTGCTCCATGTTGTTGAAGTTGAATGCAGGGATGGCATAACCACCTTCGATTGCCTTTGCGAACATCTCTCTTGTGTTCACAAGACCAAGTTCTTTGTAAGAAATCATAATCTTATTAATTTGTTTAAAAATCCTTTGCTTGTCTCAAAATCTTGGCAAAATTAATTATTTTTGCCTAAAATTGAAACTTTAATACAAAGATTTGGCTTTCGCGATGCGAAAGTACCCTGATATTGAGACCTTAAGGTCGGCAGCAAGTCTCCTGTCCATGAGAGGGAGCTTGTGAGAAAGAACAAAACACCACGTCCAATGAGCAACAAAGTCATCATCTTCTCGGCTCCTTCAGGAGCAGGCAAAAGCACGATCGTGAACCATCTTCTCGGTCTTCGCCCGGAGCTGGAATTCTCGATCTCAGCAACCTCCAGAGCACCCAGAGGCCTGGAAAGACACGGAGTCGAGTACTACTTCTTCACCACCGACCAGTTCCGTCAGATGATAGCGGAAGACAAGTTCGTGGAATATGAGGAAGTCTATGCCGGCTCGTTCTACGGCACACTGAAGTCCGAAGTGGAAAGGATCTGGGCTAAAGGTCACGCGATAGTATTCGACATCGATGTCCAGGGAGGAGTGAATCTCAAGAGGATCTTCGGAGACCAGGCCCTTTCAGTATTCATCCAGGCGCCATCTGTGGAAGTGCTCCGCGAGAGGCTGATCGGCCGAGGCACGGACACAGAGGAAGCAATCGAGAGAAGAGTTGCGAAGGCTGCCTCAGAAATGGAATTCGCTGCAGGAAAGTTCGATTATGTGCTTGTGAACGACGACCTTGAGAAGGCATTTGCCGAAGCTGAAAAGGTCATCGATGAATTCATGCAGAAATGAATGTAGCCGTATATTCCGGATCTTTCAATCCCCTTCACATCGGGCATATGGCCATAATGAGATACCTGACGGAGAAGGGCGGTTTCGACTGTGTGTATCTGATAGTCTCTCCCAAGAATCCCTTGAAGGAAGGCATAAGCAGCGCAACCGGGCGCGAGAGGTACGAAGCGGCCAGGGAAGCTGTCGGAAGACACCCTGAACTGAAGGTCAGGACAGATGACATAGAACTGGATATGCCTGAGCCGCATTATACGATACGCACCCTGGAAGCCCTGAAGAACAGAGAGCCTGACAACAGCTTCACCCTCATAATGGGGGCCGACAACCTTGCAGGGATCAGAAGATGGCGCGAGTACAGGAGAATACTCAAGGAGTTCGGCTGCGCGGTATATCCGCGGAAGGGATATGACCTCAAGCAGATACAGGAAGACCTTACTGCAGAAGACCCGGGTTACAGGATAGACATCCTTGAGGCGGAAATGGTGGACATCTCGTCAAGCGCCATCCGCGAAGGAACTGCACGTGGAGAAGACATGTCAGCGTGGCTGATGTAATCCCCTCCCCAAAACGGAAGAAAAACAGACCTCATATATTCAACGATCAAACACTTTCAGAACTTGCGTATGAGAATACTACTGACTGCATTCATAGCTCTGACAGCAGCCGCTGTCACTTCCCGGGGTGCGGAAGACCTCGCCAATGTCCTGAAGACACTTGATGAACACATTGAGAACAGTGAGATATATGTCCGGAAGAAACAGGACAGGATCATTCAGCTGAGAAACGAGCTTGCCGATGTCTCCTGCAGCCGTGCCTATGAGTTGAACTACGCCCTGTTCGAAGAATTCAAGTCATTCAAATACGATTCCGCATATTTCTATGCCACACGTTCTCTCGAACTGGCGGAGAAGATGCAGGACAGTGACAAGATTGTACGTTCCCGCTGCGCCCTCGTTTTCTGCTACCTCTCGTCCGGTCTTTTCCATGAAGCGTTCAATGAGATGGAGGATGTGGACGTGCGTAATGTATCTCCGGATGTCAGGGCCGAATACTACTCCCTCTACAACCGCCTGTATTATGACGCTTCCGATTTCAATGACACGGAGAGCTGCAGCATAGAATACACCCGCCTGGGCACCATGTACGCGGATTCACTCATGGCAGCAGTGCCGAAGGACAGCTACCAGCATATATTCGCCACAGCACAATGCGAAATCAAGCACTGGCACTATTCCGAATGTATCGCGTACTATAAGAAGCTTCTCGCAGACTACGACATCAGCGACCACAACAAGGCCATAATCAACTCCAGCATCGGCGGAGCCTTCAAGGCGCTCGGACAAAAGGACAGTTCCATGGTCTATCTGGCAAAGGCCGCCATTCACGACATAATTTCAGCGACCAAGGAGACTACCGCCCTCTATCGCCTCGCAGAGATGCTGTGTGAAGAAAATGACAGCGAAAGGGCATATACCTATATACATACGGCACTCGCTGATGCGGACTTCTACAACGCTAGACACAGGAAACTCAGCATAAACCCTATCCTTCCCATCATTGAGAAGGCCCGGCTGGACGCCATAGTGAGGCAGAGGAACCTCATGATCATAATAACTGTATTGTGTGTCCTTATGGTAACATTGCTGACCGTTGCGGCAACTGCATTCAGAAGACAGCACAGAAAGCTCCAGAAAAAGAGCCGGCAGCTTCAGGAAGCCAACAGGATCAAGGAAGAATACATAGGTCATTCGTTCTATGTCAACTCCGAGTTCATAGCCGAAGCCGAAGAGCTCTACAAGACCATCAATCAGAAGATCTCCGCCCGTCAGTATGAGGATCTACGCGACATTTCCAAGCAGGCAAAGGTCAACAAGAAACGCGAAAGCATGTACGAATCCTTCGACAAGTGCTTCCTCAACATATTCCCGTCGTTTGTCAACGAATATGCGAAACTCTTCCCTGAAGGTTATATTGACCCGAACGCGACATCACTCACATCAGAGATGAGGATCTTCGCTCTGATACGTCTGGGCATCAACGACAGCGAGAAGATCGCCCGATTCCTGAATTATTCCGTACACACAATCTATACCTACAAGACCCGCGTGAAGACCAAAAGCATTGTGGACAACGACGAGTTCGAGAAGCGCATAAAAGCTGTGGAAATCGGATAGACACACGACGGCACAAGGCAATGAAGCCTTATAAAGCATTAATACAAAGTGCAGATATGATAAGTTATATAACTTTGACTATCAGCACTTTATTTTTTACATAACCTAAAAACGTCAATACAACACCTTTATATTTTCCTTTACACGCGCGAAATGGGTTACTTTGCCGCACAAACATTAACCATTCAAAAACACAACCAACAAATCTATGAATCGAATAATGACCTTACTTGCGGGTTTCGCACTATCCTGCGTCATCTCGCTTTCAGCAGCCGCTCAGAACGGCTATGAGGTTAAGGGAACAGTTGTCGATGAGTATGGTCCCGTCGTTGCCGCTACCATCCTGGAGCAGGGAACGGCAAACGGAACATCCACCGGTCTTGACGGCGACTATTCCCTCAAGGTTTCAAGTCGTGACGCCATTGTGGAGATCAGCTGCATCGGCTATGCGACACAGACCTATCCGGCTTCAGCAGTGCCGGCAACAATCGTCCTTACCGAGGACACGATGTTCCTTGAGGAAACCGTTGTCATCGGTTACGGTTCGTTGAGCAAGAAGGAACTTTCCAGCTCTATCGTCCAGGTGGAGAAGGATGACCTCTTCAAAGGCGCGATGAACAACCCTATGGAAATGTTGACCGGTAAGGTAGCCGGACTCAACGTGACCACAGCTGCCGCTGCTAATCCTAACTCAAGCTCAGACCTCCAGGTACGTGGAGCGACTTCACTTCAGGCCGGCAACAACCCTCTCGTTGTCATCGACGGCGTCCCTGGCGGAGACATCAGGACAATCGCCCCTCAGGACATCGAGTCAATGACAGTGCTCAAGGACGCCGCATCAGCAGCGATCTATGGTACACGAGGTGCAAACGGTGTCATCCTCATCACCACCCGCAAGGGTTCTGAAGGAGGTGAGGGCGTTTCAGGCATCACATACGACAGCTGGTTCGGAATGAACCTCGCTAAGCCACATCCGGAGATCCTCTCTGCCGATGAGTTCCGCAGATCGGGCCGTGGCACAGACTATGGCTACAGCACAGACTGGTACAGCCTTCTCATGAGAGATTTCGGTTACGACCACAACCAGTACCTTGCCATCGACGGAAGCACAAAGGGCGGTTCTTACAACGCTTCTATCAACTACAAGGACGCAAAGGGTCTTGACATCCGTTCAGGCCGTAAGGAATTCGGCGGTCGCGTAGCTGTAGAGCAGAAGGCATTCATGAACAAGCTCCAGGTCAACGCATCCATCAACGCACGCCGTGTGAACGAGGAGTGGGGCAACGACGGGATGTTCGGAACGGCTCTCACAATGAACCCTACAATGCCTGTATACAACGAGGACGGCTCATTCTACCAGCCTACCTCTCCTACAGGTGCACGTAACCCTTACAAGGAGATGGTACTTCTCGAGGGCAACAGCAACGGTCAGAGACTCTACCTGCTCGGTACAGTTTCAGGCAAGCTCAACATCCTCACTACAGATGTACACAACCTCAACACTACAGTAAGCTACTCACTTGACTACAACGACTTCAAGTCGAACAACTACAGACCTGCCGATTCAGGTCAGTCATATTGGGACGGCTACAAGGGATCCGCATCACTTGACTACAGCAAGTACTGGAGCAACCACTTCGAGTGGCTCGTGAACTATTCGATGTATCTCCAGGACCACAGCATCCAGGCTGTCGCAGGTTACACATGGGAGGATTCCAACAACGAGTCGATGGGAATGTCCAACCAGAACTTCACATTCGACAACATGAAGTACAACAACATCGGCGCAGGTTCATATCTTGCTGACGGTAAGGCTTCAATGTACTCAGGCAAGTCTCTTTCAAAGCTTGTTTCAGTGTTCGGCCGTGTCAACTACAACTGGAAAGACATCATCATGGCTTCCGCTTCTCTCCGTTACGAGGGATCGACCAAGTTCGGTGCGAACAACAAGTGGGGTTACTTCCCTGCTGCTTCCGTAGCCTGGGAAATGGCGAACATGCCTTTCCTCCAGGATCACGGACACATCGTCCAGAGCCTCAAGCCACGTGTATCATATGGTGTGACAGGACGTTCAGGCTTCGGCTCTTACCAGTCACTGTCTACATACAGCACACGTAACAGCTACTTCTTCAACGGCCAGTGGGTGACAGGATATGCTCCTTCACTCAACGCAAACCCAGGTCTCGCATGGGAGAAGCTCGTCAGCACCAACATCGGAGTTGACTTCGTTCTCCTCAACGGAAGACTCCGCGGTTCGGTGGACCTCTTCGACAGACAGTCACAGGACCTCCTTTACAACTACACCGCTCCACAACCTCCTTATATCTACTCAAGCATCCTTGTGAACGTAGGTACAACCCAGAACAGAGGTATCGAGCTTGCAGTTGACGGTGATATCATCTCCACAAAGGAACTCACCTGGACAATGGGCGTAAACTGGTCTACAGGCAACACCATCATGAAGAACCTCTCGAACAACATCTACAAGGCTTCTTACGTGGACATGGGTTCAAAGGGCGGCGTAGGTGCTAACGAGTACTTCTTCCGCGTTCAGGAAGGCAGCAAGGTAGGACAGTTCTACGGCTTTGAGCATGCCGGCATCGATGAAGAAGGAAACATCCTCGTCGAGACTGCAAACGGTCCGGTACTCGCTTCTACAGCAGATCCTGCAGAGAAGAGATACATCGGCAACGGTGTCCCTACCCACTTCGTGTCATTGAACAACACTCTCCGTTACAAGAACTTCGACCTCAACGTATTCTTCAGAGGAGCCCTCGGATTCGAGATCTTCAACATGCAGAAGTACGGCATGGGTCTGATCGGTGCTGGTTCTGACAACGTCCTCCGTTCAGCTTATCTCGAGGACAAGAACGTATATGCCAGCGGTGGTGTGATCTCATCATATTTCCTTGAGAAGGGTGACTGGTTCAAGCTTGAGAGCCTTACACTCGGCTACAACTTCACACCGTCAAACACCGACATCATGAAGAAGATGAGGGTATATGTTTCTGCAAAGAACCTCTTCACCCTCACAGGCTACTCAGGAAATGATCCGTCTATCCTTGCTTCAAACGGTCTTACACCAAGCATTGACAACTCAGGAGCTTACCCTCTTGCAGCTCAGGTGACACTTGGTCTTACAATGAACTTCTAACAAAATGAATGAAATGAAAAGATATATATTGAATATTGCACTGCTGCTCGCAGCCTGCGTGTCATATACTTCATGCTTCAACCTTGATGAAGAGGTATTCGACAGAGTGGACGGTTCAGTCTACTATGCTGACGAGGCGAGTGTGCAGGGTGCCGTAGGAGCCATCTACGCAGAGGCAGCATACGGTTACTGTGAGTATTTCTGGTATCTTCAGGAGTTCTCTGCCGACCAGATTGCATGGAGAACCTGGAACGGAGGTGCCTGGGGATGGGATGAGGCGCTCAAATTCGTGCTTTCATCACACACTTGGAATGCCGAGTCTACAATCGTACGTCAGGCTTGGGAAAAGGCATGGACCACTATCGGACTTGCCAACAACGTAATCTACGAACTCGGCAAGGTTGCTCCTGAAGCTATAGGAATGACTCAGGAGAAGCTTGACCTCTACATCGCAGAGTGCCGCACCCTCCGTGCATGGGCATACTATAATATATATGAGATCTGGGGCGGAGCCCTTCCTCTCAACATCAAGGCATCTGCAGAGTCTGCAGAAATCCCTGGTACAGCTGACCCTGATTTCGCTACAAGCTGCCAGAAGATCTTCGACTTCATCGTCGACGAGCTTGACGGCTGCTGGGAGGCTCTTCCACAGAACGAGGCAAACAGAATGAACCAGGCTGTGAACCGTATGCTCAAGATGCGTATGCTCCTCAACTCTGAAGTATTCACAGGAGTGAAGAAATATGACGAGTGTGCAGTGCTTGCACAGGAGATCCTCGACGGAAAGTATGGTACCTACAGCATCGCTTCAGACCACAGGGACATCTACACCATCGACAACGTGAACTGTCCTGAGGTCGTGATGGCCTTCGCGACTGAAGTCGGCCAGCTCAACATCGGATGGATGAAAAACATGCCTAGCCTTCCATACAACATCTGGGAGTACATGGGCGGAACTTACGAGCAGTCAGGCTGGAACTGTACCTGCCTTGCTCCTTCATTCGACAACTCAGGTGAAGTCCAGAACCTCGGCGGTTCTACCGGAGCGAAGTGTTTCCTTGATCCGGCTGCCGGTTATGGAGACAAGCTCGGAGCCGTATATGAAAGATTCAACAAGAACGACATCCGTGTAAAGGCAAACTTCCGTGCCGAAGAGGACGGAACATGGAACGGAGGTATGTTCCTCAAGGGCGCCATGATGAGCTACGACGGCACTACACCGCTCAAGGCTGACGCTGACCGTGAGGGACAGGACCTTGTGTATGTTGACCAGGTGGGAACATTCCTCAATCTCGGCACACCTCTCCAGACAGTCATGCACCCGCGTTGGGGTGAGACAAACTCAGGAATCCGTATGATCAAGTATCCTATCTATCCTGAGGCTGCCGGAATCGACTTCCAGAACATCGACGAGGTTGAGTTCCGTCTTGCAGAGGTTGTCTACACACTTGCAGAGTGCAAGCTCCGTGCAGGTCAGACAGACGCAGCCAAGGAGCTTGTAAAGAGCGTGAAGTCAAGGTATTTCGACAATGCCGATGATGCTCTTGCACTTCCTATGGGCTTCACTTCATACGATGAGGACTGGATGCTCCATGAGTGGGGTATAGAATTCCTCGGTGAGGGTCGCCGTCGCCGTACAGACCTCCGCCGTTTTGACCAGTTCACTCAGGGCCAGTGGTGGTTCTTCGGACGAGTTGAAGCTGACGGATACGGTTCATACCCTGCACAGCGTGACAGGAAGTACGAGTGGTATCCTCTCCCGGCTTCTGCCCTTCTGGTGAACCCAGGTCTTGTTCAGAATCCTAACTATTAACAGATCATAAAGAATGAAAAAGATATTTAACTGGCTTCTGCTGCCGCTGATGATGCTTCTTGGTGCTTGTACCCAGGAGGAGATCGTTTTCGACCACGAGCAGCCTGCCTTTGAAACCAAGGATGGTATGATCCTCCTTGAGGTCATCGTTCCTTCAAGCACGAAGGCTGACGATGTAATCTACATCTCCGGAGCATTCAACGGAGGTGACGAAGTTGCCGCCAAGGATGTAAGATGGCATCTTGAAAAGTCTACCACTATCGACAAGAAGTGGGGTATCTACCTTGATCCTTCTGCTTTCGAGAGCGGAAAGACACTTGCCGACGGCTACCGTTTCGTGTCTGTACGCGAGGGAGAGGAAAGGACTGCAAAGAACGAGGCTGTAAACCGCACAGAGGACTTCGCTCCAGGTACAAGAGCCAACATCTATGTATCTTACTGGAACATGTTCTTCTATGTGGCTCCTGAGCTCGAGCATGACGGTCCTGTAGTATATGTCAACAACCAGACAAGCTGGGATGCACTTGCACTCTATGCATGGGGCGATGCCGAGGCTTTCGGCGGATGGCCGGGCATGCAGCCTACAGGCGAGATCGCCATCGACGGTACAAACTGGACATATTTCGATCTCGGTGAGGCTAACAGAGGCCTGAACCTCAACCTCATCTTCAACAACAACGGCAACGGTTCACAGCTCGCTGACTACAACGTGACCCTTGACAAGGACGAGTACTTCCTCACCATCACTGACGAGGGTGTCGAGGTGGCAAACTCTATCCCGTCACACGAGGGCACCATCCGCGTATATGTCGACAACCAGGCCGGCTGGGAGGCTGTAGCACTCTACCAGTGGGGTGATGTCAACGACCTCGGCGGCGGATGGCCAGGCGTACAGCCTGCAGGAACTGCAAAGATCGCAGGCGTAGAGTACACATACTTCGAGTATGCCATAGCTGATGTCGAGGGACTTGCACAGAACCTCATCTTCAACAACAACGGCGCCGGCATCCAGACCGGTGACATGGCAGTGACATTCAGCGCTGATGTGGTCGACCACTTCTTCCTGATCTACGGAGAGAAGGACTGCATCGTTATCGAGGATCCGTTCAACCGCGAACCTGTCGGAGGTGACGAAGGTGGCGACGAAGGCGGAAACGAAGGTGGCGAGACAGGCGGTTGTGGCTGCGACTGCGAAGGCTGCCAGGACTGCACAGGCAAGGAGAACGGCGAGGAGCCAGAGGTTCCTGCAGAACCGGTTCCTGTAGTGTTCTACATCCAGAACAACACCGGATGGGAGGCTACAAGCATCTATGCATGGGGCGACGCCCTGCCTGAACTCTTCGGAGGATGGCCTGGTGCGGCTGTCGAGAACAACCTGACTTGCGGCGGTGTCGCTTACAGCAGAATCGAGACGACAGCAACAGCATACGGACTCGAATATCACCCGATCTTCAACAACAATGGCGCCGGAACACAGTACGATGCTCCAGTTGTCGCCCTCGCGGAATACAACTTCCTCGTTGCAGGTGCAGAGGCTGCCGAGATCGGAGCCGCACCGGCTGTGAAGGTATATGTCGACGACCAGACAGGCTGGGAAGGCATCGCAATGTACTCATGGGGGGACATCAACGACGTTGTCGGAGGATGGCCGGGAGTTGCATGCACTGTCGAGACCGTTGACGGAAAGGAGTACAAGGTGTTCGAGATTCCTGCAGAGGGATTCGCGACATCATGCAACCTCATCTTCAACAACAATGGTGCAGGAGTGCAGCTTGCTGACTACAATATCAAGGCAGACCGCGACATCTTCCTGACCGTGACAGCTGAAGGTGTAACACCAATCGAATAAAGACAATGAAGTTTTCCAAGACTTTATTCATTTCCATTCTGGCTGCGCTCGCCTTGAGCGCAGTCAGCTGTGGAGATGACGGCAAAGGCCCTGTCGATCCGACGGGTCCGGACACTCCCGGCGTATCGGAACCGGGAAACACAATGGTGATATATGAGGCAAATCCTAAGGTATTCGCCTCAAGCAAGTCACTCAAGGCCATAGAGGAGCGTCTTGACGAGATCCAGGACCTCGGAGTGAACGTGATCTGGCTCATGCCGATCCAGCAGCAGGGTTCGAAGAATGCGGTAGGTTCTCCTTACTGCATCCGCGACTTCAAGGCCGTGAACAGCTCCTATGGAACCATGGACGACCTCAAGTCCCTTGTAAAGAAGGCACATTCCATGGACATGAAGGTCATACTTGACTGGATTGCCAATCACACATCATGGGACAATGTATGGATAAGCGAGCATCCTGACTGGTACACAAAGGATGCGAACGGAAACATAATGTCACCTGCAGGAATGGGCTGGAACGACGTTGCAGACCTGAACTTCAACAACAAGGAACTGCGCGCCGCCATGACTGAGGCAATGACCTATTGGATCAGAGAGGCCGACATCGACGGCTTCAGATGTGACTATGCCGACGGAGTGCCTATGGACTACTGGAGCGAGGCTCTGGATGCGGTTCTCGCACTCAAGCCGGATGCAGTCCTGCTCGCCGAAGGATCGGAGCTCAAGCTCCTTGACTGCGGTTTCCAGATGCTTTACGGATGGGATTTCCAGTCAAAGCTTGCCTCCCTGTTCAGCGGACGCACGACAGTCGCCAAACTGTATGAGGCTCATGAGAACGAATACAAGGGACTCGCAGAAGGTAAGGACAGACTGAGATTCTCCACTAACCACGACAAGGCAATGAACGAGTCCTCACCTATCTCCATGTATAAAGGAGAAAGAGGAGCGATGGCGGCATTCGTGATTTCCGCATACATGGGTGGCATCCCTCTCATATACAGTTCGCAGGAAATCGGATATGCCAAGACCCTCAGTTTCTTCACTACCACAGTGATGGACTGGGACAGCAACCCTTCATATACCGAAGAGTATCAGAAAGTTATGGCAGCCTATCAGGAGTCTGCCGATTTAAGGGGCGAGGAACCGGTTCTGTATAACACCGGCGACCTGGTGTCCATCTACTACAAAGGCGGTCTGCTGGTGACAGCGAACACAAGCGGTTCTGCAGTGCAGGTCAAGACCCCTATGGAACGCGCCGGCGACAAGGCTGTCAACATGATGACCGGCAAGTCAGAGACAATACCTGCCGCCCTGAATCTCGAAGCATACGAGTACAAAATCTGGAAAATAGAAAAGTAATGACGTACAGGAATATATTTGCAGGCCTTGTTGCCTGCGCAGTTCTGGCTGCATCTTGCTGCAACAGCAGCTGCACATGTGAAGACGGCTACGAAGTACCTGCTCCGGAAGATGTGGTGATGTACCAGGTGAATCCGCGCGTGTTTGCACCGGAGAAATCATTCAATGCCGTAGCTGAGCATATCGATTCGATAAAGGCTCTCGGAACCAACGTGGTGTGGTTCATGCCTGTATATCCGGTCGGTCAGATAAAGACCGTCAACTCCCCTTACTGCATCAGCGACTATAAGGGAGTGAATCCGGAGTTCGGAACACTTGAGGAATTCAAGAGCCTCGTGTCACTGTGCCACCGGAAAGGGATGAGCGTGATCGTGGACTGGGTTGCCAACCACACATCATGGGACAGCAACTGGATGGAGCACAAGGAGTGGTACACCCTGGACGAGAAGGGAGAGATCGTTTCCCCAGCCAACACAGGATGGCTTGACGTGGCCGACCTGAACTTTGACAATCAGGACATGCGTCTTGCAATGATTGACGCAATGAAGTACTGGGTGACTGAAGTAGGCATCGACGGCTTCCGCTGCGATGCTGCGGACTTCGTTCCTTTCGACTTCTGGAAGCAGTGCTGTGATTCGCTCCGCGCGATTCCTGACCACAAGCTCCTCCTTCTTGCTGAAGGCAAGAGAAAGGATCACTTCGATGCAGGATTCGAGATGAACTATGCATGGGACTATCTCGCAGCTGTAAGATCTGTGTTCAATGGAGGAAGACGAGGTCCCGCACAGCCGGCACACAGCCTGTTTGCAGCTGACTCTGCTGAATACGCAGGAGTTCCTGAAGGATGTGTGAAGCTCCGTTTCACCACCAACCATGACGAATCAGACAAGATGTCCCCAATCAGAGAATTCGGCGGAGAAAGAGGATCTATGGCAGCCTTCGTGGCATCTGCCTACATCAACGGAGGTGCACTCATCTATGGTTCGCAGGAAGCCGGCTATCCTGGAAGAATCAACTTCTTCAGATATGTTCCGGTGGATTGGGAGGCCAATTCCGACCTCAACAAGGAATATACGGACCTCATCAGACTCTACAATGAGATCCCTGCAATCCGCAAGGGAGAGATCACCGCATATCCGGACGAGAACATCCTCGCCTTCCAGAAGAGCGACTGCTGCGACAAGGTGCTCGTGCTTGTGAACGTACGTCACGAGGACTACACCATCAAGACACCTGAAGAATGGGCCGGAAAGGAGTGCACCGACCTCATGACCGGCGCAAAGCTCATCCTCGGCGAGAACATTCATCTTGACCCATACGGATACATCATACTGAAATAGCCATGAATATAAGAAGAATATCTGCAGCCTTTCTGGCTGCCTTCGTCTCTTCCGTTCTGGTTGCATGCAATCCGGAGCCGGAGCCTGTAGTGCCTGACGACGACAAGGGACAGACAGAGGAGACACCTGACAACAAGGAAGACGAGCCCGGAAAGGAGGATGAGGGAGAACAGAAGGATCCCGTTGCCGCCCTTGAACTTGACGGCTATGCCATCTTCTTTCAGGACCGCACTTCATGGGGCGCGACTCACATCTACGGATGGAACAGCGCGGACGGCAGCGTGACCAAGGGATGGCCGGGAAATGCAGTGACCGGAAGCGTCGACATAAATGAAGTGACATATAAATATGTCGACATGGGCAAGGCGCTCAACGACAAGACCATGAAGCTCATCTTCAACTGCAGCTCATCACAGAACACCCAGGACGGGTACGAGGTGACGATGAACCGTCACTATTTCTTCAAGGTGACTGATGACTCTGCAGAGGAAGTGGATCCTTATTTCGCAGAAGAGGCCGGCGACACATTCGCACTTTCAGCCACATCCGCAAGTTTCGAGAGCCTGCCTACGGGAGGAAAATCACTGACTCTGTCAGCAAGGGACTACGACTGGACAATCGACCTCTGTGGAAACGACTGGCTTGTGGTCCTTGACGAAAACGGCGAGAAGGTGACATCAGGTCAGAAAAGTGCAAAGGCACAGTACCTCACCCTCTATGCAGCCCCTAACGGATTGAAGAGCAAGCGCGAAGGCAAGTTCATGCTCTCATCTTCAGACAAGAGCCAGAACATTGAGTTCAGCGTGAGCCAGGCTGCCGCCAAGGAGCCGTTCCTCAGCCAGTGGGTCTTCCGTGACAACAAGAACACCTACTCCGTCTCATGGCCCCACATGCACATTGTCGGCGCTACCGATGGTTCTGCAGGACAGATCACAGTGGTACGCGGAGAGGCGAATGCAGATGTGCCGTTCACCTGCAAGGTCGTAGGAAACAATCCTAATGTATCTACGATGGTGGAAGGAGACTGCTGGCTCTACACATTCGACGCATCAATAGATGCCGGGGCTGTGATCGCATTCAATGCGACTATGGCGGGAGACAAGAAGGCACCTAAATACTTCATCGTCGAGTACCTTGACGGCGGAGTATGGAAGTCTTCGGAAGAAGATCTCCTGACTGCCGAGGAGGATGCTTCAGTGAAGTACACCTACAAGCTCTCCGGAGAGGTTTCTACCGGATCAAACGACACCTATCAGTACACTACAGTGATGCAGACATGCCGTTTCGAGAATGCTGCCGACAAGGTGCAGATCAGGTGCCGCGCAGTCGGCGGCATGACCTGCGACGGAAGCGCCCAGGACATCAATGCAACCGCAAATTCTGCATGCAGCCTGCCTGACTTCGGCTTCACGGCTTCTGACGTGCAGCTCTATCCGGACGTGGAGATCACCCAGACAAAGAAGGTGCTCATCCTCGGAAACTCTTTCCACTACTACTTCAACCCTATGTTCATGCTCCGGGAGATAGCATGGAGCCAGGGCATCGACCTGAAGATCACTGCACACGTGAAGGGATCACAGTCGTTCGAGAAGCATCTCCAGCTCTCCAACTCTCTGGAGGCGGTAAGAAAGGGAGGATATGACTTCGCGATCATCCAGGACCAGAGCAAGAACCCGGCAAGGCTGGCGGACGATCCGACAGGATATGCAAAGGTCCGCGATAATTGCGTGAAGCTTGCAGATATGATACGCCAGTACTCTCCTGAATGTGATGTGATACTTGACCTTACATGGGCCTATCCTAACTCCGACAACACATTCGGAGGATACGGCAGCTATGAGAATTTCGACCAGCTCCTTTATGACGGTGTCATGGAAATGGCCCTGGCTGCAGACTGCAGGATAGCTCCTGTAGGAATGGCATTTGCGCAGTCGCGCAAGGAACATTCCGGCTGGAGCCTGTATTTCTCAGGAGACGGTCTCCACCCTACCCGCACAAGCGCCTTTCTGGAGGCCTGTGTGGAGTATGTCACTATGTTCGGTCTGGAGTTCAAGGCTCCTGATGTAAACTGCAATGTTGCGGCAGAGCGCGCCAAGTACATGAGAAACCTTGCGGAAAGCATCGTATCTGACAATCCTGGAACCGTAGATCCGGAATAACCGGAGACGGACAATGAAATATCCCGTGACAATCAGAATATTGTTGGTTAGTAGATTGTCACGTTCCAACCGGTCCTGCCTGTGAAGGACGGACCGGTTTGTAAAAAAATATCTATATTTACACGAAATAACCATAACAGCAAACACAATTATGTCAAAAGGAAAAATCGGTACCTTGCTCTGCATGGCGATGCTGTTCATCACGGCGTCACTTTCAGCGCAGGAGGCAAAGAATGTTGCCTACCAGGACTCTGAAGTCCGCTTCACGGTCATCACAGACGGCGTGATCCGCCTGGAATGGCAGGCAGAAGGCAGATTCACTGACCTTCCTTCGTTTGTAGCTTCGGAACGGGACTATCCGGCTGTCGATTACAAGGTGAAGGCCGGCGGAAAGAAGGTCAGGATCGAGACAGCCAGGATGATCCTTGAGTACAGGAAGGGCACTGGTGAATTCACCGCCTCGAACCTCGTGATCAAGGCAAAGGACGGTTTCTTCACATGGAAGCCGGGAATGAAACAGCAGGCCAACCTCAAGGGTACATTCAGGACCCTCGACGGCCTTGACGGAGATGTGCAGACCCAGGACTGGGTTTCAGACATGAAGAAGGGCGAGACCCGTCAGTTCGAGGAAGGAATCATAGCCCGCGACGGATGGACACTCATCGATGAGTCCGAGAGTTATCTCTTTGATGACTCCGAGTGGGCTTGGGTAAAGGAAAGAGAAGCGAAAGGACAGGACTGGTACTTCATGGCTTACGGCCACGACTACAAGGCTGCACTGAAGGATTTCACAGTGTTCGCAGGCAAGATGCCACTCCCTCCAAGATTCACCTTCGGTTACTGGTGGAGCCGCTACTGGGCCTATTCTGACAAGGAGCTCCGCAACCTCGTGGACAAGTTCCATACATTCAATATTCCTCTTGATGTGCTGGTTGTCGACATGGACTGGCACTATACGGACGAGGGACGCGGCGGATGGACAGGCTGGACCTGGAACAAGTCGATATTCCCTGATCCAGAGAAGTTCATGGGCTACCTGAAGGACAATGACCTCAAAGTCACACTGAACCTGCATCCTGCAGACGGCTTCGACCATTGGGAAGAAAGCTACCCTGCACTTGCAGAGAGCCTCGGCAAGGACCCTGCAGGCAAGGAAAGGATCGAGTGGATCAACTCTGACAAGGCCTTCATGACCAACATGTTCGAGCAGGTCCTCCATCCTATGCAGAAGGAAGGCGTAGACTTCTGGTGGCTCGACTGGCAGCAGCATGTCTATGATACAAGACTCGAAAAGCTTCACAACACATGGTGGATCAACTACGCGTTCTTCACCGACATGGAACGTAACGGTGACAAGCGTCCTCTCCTCTACCATCGCTGGGGAGGACTCGGAAACCACCGCTATCAGATAGGATTCTCGGGAGACGCCACGATCACATGGAAATCCCTCGAATTCCAGCCATACTTCACAGCCACTGCTTCCAACGTGCTTTACGGCTACTGGAGCCACGACATAGGCGGTCACCTGGACCAGGGCAAGGGTATAGATCCTGAGATGTACACCCGCTGGCTTCAGTACGGCGGATTCAGCCCTGTGATGCGTACGCACAGCTCAAAAAGCGGTTCCCTCAACAAGGAGCCATGGGTGTTTGAGGAGAAATATGCGGAGGTCATCAGAAACACAGTGCGTCAGCGCTATGAGATGGCACCATATATATATGCAATGGCTCGCAAGGGCTATGACGAAGGCCTCTCACTCTGCCGTCCTCTCTATTACGACTATCCTGAGTGCGAGGAGGCATATGACTTCAGAAGCCAGTATATGTTCGGAGATGACATGCTCATCGCCCCTGTCACAAGACCGGCTGACGAAGGCGGCTTCACAGCAATGGAGATATGGCTTCCGGAAGGAACATGGTATGAGCTTCACACCGGAACACTTCTCGAAGGCGGCGCTGTCGTGAAACGCCATTTCGCAATCGACGAGTACGGTGTCTACATCAAGGCAGGAGCTGTGCTTCCGTTCTACGACGACACAGTCAACAACCTCAACGGAAACGACGAGGACATCATAGTGACAGTCTTCCCTAAAGGCAATAGCACATTCACAATGTACGAGGACGCAGGAAATGACAAGAACTATGACACCGAGTTTGCCACTACCCTTCTCTCTTCACAGTGGAACGGCACAGAACAGACAATAACCATCGCTCCACGTCAGGGCAGCTACAAGGACATGCCGGCAGAGCGCAACTTCAAGGTGAGGGTCATGGGCAGCGTCGCACCGGCAGCAGTGACTGTAAACGGAAAGGAGGCTTCTTATGAATACGACGGCTACGACCTCTCTTTCACAGTTGACGTGCCTGTAACAGACTGCGCTGCAGAGAAGGTCATCAGCATCACCTATCCATGTGAATGTACTTCACTTGCACAGGGCACTGTAGGTCTCTCACGCAGAATGGCCCGCAGCATCGAGGCTCTCAAGTTCCGCACAGGCGCCGACCCTATCGACGCCCTCGCGAAACTCGGTTCTGTAAACGAAGCCATCCTCTACAACCCTGAAAAGGCGGCGGAGCTGACAGTGGAGTTCATCGAAGGTTACAACAACCTCCCTGAAATCCTCAGACAGCAGCCACGCCTCAAGGAGGCTGACATCGAATGGTTCCTGAACCACTGCGGCTGGAATTTGAAATAGTCCCGCCGACCGAGAATAGCAACAGACTGATAATCAGACCATTAAATAGAATCACCTGCGTCAGATGGCGCAGGTGATTCTATTTAATATACTCTGTATCTGATAGATACTATTTCTTCCAGAGCTTTGACATGTCTTCGAGGGTCTTGCCCTTGGTCTCAGGTACGAGTTTCCACACGAAGACTGCTGCAAGGATGCAGATTACTCCGTAAAGACCGTATGTAAAGGCGTGACCGAAGTTCTCGCCCATAGAGCCGAGGCTCATGTTGTACATAGGAAGGAAGGTCGAAGAAACGATGAAGTTGAAGATCCACTGGAATGCCACTGCGATAGCGACTGCAGCACCACGGATCGTGTTCGGGAAGATCTCGGAGATGAGCACCCAGCAGATAGGTCCCCAGCTGAACATGAATGATGCGCTGTAGACCATGATGCTGATGACTGCAATGACTGGAGGAAGAGCTGCAGAAACACTTGTTACAGCTACTCCTGCCGCTCCGACGGCCATTCCGATAGAGCCCCAGATGAGGAGAGGCTTGCGGCCCCATTTCTCTACGGTGAAGATAGCCACGAGGGTGAAGGTGATGTTCACGATACCCATCAGGACGGTCTGCATCATAGGGTTGCCCATGCCGAGAGACTCGAATATACGAGGCGCGAAATACAGGACTGCATTGATGCCGACAGCCTGCTGGAAGACGCTGAGCATGATGCCCACGAAGATGACGAGCCATCCGTAGGTAAAGAGCTTTTCAGTCTTCTCTGTGACAGTAGCCTTGATCTCTGCAAGAATCTCCTTCGCCTTTGATGTACCGTTGATCTTTGTAAGGATGGCAAGAGCCTGACTGTCGTTGCCTGTCATGGCAAGATAACGTGGAGTCTCAGGGACGAGGAAAAGGAGAAGGGTGAAGAGACCTGCCGGAACTGCCTCACTCACAAACATATACCTCCATCCCGTCTCTATCATCCACTGCGCCTCTCCCGGATTCATCACCTGGTTGATTCCTTCAGCCATCTTCTGGATGGCAGGAGCGATGTGGTCGCCGAGAATCAGGAAGTTCACGAAATATACCACAAGCTGACCGAAGATGATGGCGAACTGGTTCCATGAGACGAGGGTACCGCGAAGATTGCTCGGAGCCACCTCCGCAATGTACATAGGACATATCGCCGATGCCAGACCCACACCTACTCCGCCGAGGACTCTATAGAGGTTGAAGGCGATCAGAAGGGAGAAGGACGGCTGTCCTTTGTCGAAGAATATGAATTCCGGATTATACGAGCCCAGAGCCGAGAGGAAGAAGAATACACCTGCCATGATGAGGGACTTCTTACGTCCCATCCTGGATGCGCATATTCCTGAGATTGCAGCACCGATCACACAGCCGATAAGGGCGCTTGAAGAGGTGATGCCATGCAAGAAGTCAGTGTAGACAAAGTCCTTTGCACCCATGAAGAATGCCTGAAGGCCTTTCTCTGCACCAGAGATGACTGCTGTGTCGTATCCGAACAGCAGACCGCCTATTACGGCCACAAGGACTATCGAAAGAAGATAGCCCTTGCTGCCTTTGTTGTTGGTGTTTGTCATTGTCATATTGTTTTTGGGACAGATCCCCGGTCAGGCCGGGGATGACGTTTGGTCAGGCCGGGGATGACGATTGGTCAGGCCGGGGAAGACCGGACTAGCAGTACATGTTGAGGATGGCCTCGTAAAGCTCCTGTTTACCTGATGTCTGCTTAGGCTCGTTGACCTCCTTGCCGTATGCGTAAACGTCCTCAAGTGTGAGCTCGCCGTCCTCGAACTTCTTTCCGAGACCTGAGTCGAAGCTTGAGTAGCGCTCCTTCACCATCTGGCAGAGAGGAGACTCCTCGAGGAGGGCTGCTGCATTCTCAAGAGCACGGGCCATTGCATCCATAGCCGCGATGTGGGCGATGAAGATGTCCTCAAGGTCTGTAGAGTTACGACGGGTCTTTGCATCGAAGTTTGTACCACCGTTTCCGAGACCGCCGTTGCGGATGATCTGCATCATGGCCTGGGTAAGGTCGAATGAGTCGATCGGGAACTGGTCAGTGTCCCAGCCGTTCTGGTAGTCACCACGGTTTGCGTCGATAGAGCCGAGCATGCCTGCGTCAACTGCACAAGCGAGTTCGTGCTCGAATGTGTGGCCTGCGAGAGTAGCGTGGTTCACCTCGATGTTCACCTTGAAGTCCTTGTCAAGGCCATGTGCCTTAAGGAATCCGATGACAGTCTCAGTGTCGACATCGTACTGGTGCTTTGTAGGCTCCATCGGCTTAGGCTCGATGAGGAAGGTTCCTGTGAAGCCCTTTGAACGTGCATAGTCGCGGGCAAGGGTAAGCATCATTGCAAGATGCTCCTTCTCACGCTTCTGGTCTGTGTTGAGAAGGCTCATATAACCCTCACGACCACCCCAGAACACGTAGTTTGTACCGCCGAGCTCGATTGTAGCGTCGATCGCGTTCTTGATCTGTACGGCTGCACGTGCAACGACATCAAAGTCAGGGTTGGTAGCCGCGCCGTTCATATATCTCTTGTTGCCGAATACGTTTGCTGTTCCCCAAAGAAGCTTGATGCCTGTCTCGGCCTGCTTCTCCTTGAGATAAGCCACGACTTCCTTGAGTCTTGCCTCATATTCCTCTACATCTGCACCTTCGTCAACGAGGTCAACATCGTGGAAACAATAGTACTCGATGCCGATCTTCTGCATGAACTCAAATCCTGCATCAACCTTATCCTTGGCTGCCTGTATAGGGCAGGCTGCGCCGTTCCATGGGAAAGTCTTTGTGCCGCCGCCGAACTGGTCTGCACCTTCAGCACAGAGTGTGTGCCACCATGCCATAGAGAACTTGAGCCACTCGCTCATCTTCTTTCCAAGGACTACCTTGTCTGCATCATAATAGCGGAACGCAAGCGGATTCCTGCTTTCTTTGCCTTCAAACTGGATCTTGCCGATACCAGGGAAAAATTCTTTTGTTGCCATAGTGATTAGTATTTTGCTTTATTGATTATTGATTATAGACGTGATTTCCAAAGTTCGTATGCCTCTGCATACTGCTCCTGGCACTGCGGCTCGATGACCGCAAGCTTTTCGAGGGTTGCGAAGGCTTCGTTGTTGTCCTTGTATATGCCAGCTCCGATTCCTGCGCCCTTGGCAGCTCCGACCGAACCGTCAGTGTCATAAAGTTCGATGACAGCTCCGGTAACGCCGGAGAGGGTCTGACGGAAAATCGGGCTCAGGAACATGTTGGCGTGGCCCGCATGGATCTTCCTGACAGACATTCCCATATCTTCCATGATGTCCACACCGTACTTGAACGAGAAAACAATACCTTCCTGTGCCGCACGGAGAAGGTGTGCCTTCGAGTGGATGTTGAAGTTCACACCATGGATGGAACTTCCCACCTCCTGATTCTCCAACATTCGCTCCGCTCCGTTTCCGAAAGGCAGGATGCTCACTCCTGCGCTTCCGATAGGGGCGGTAGCCGCAAGATCATTCATCTCCGCATACGAGATGCCTTCAGGAGCGACATTCCTCTTCATCCATGAGTTCAGGATGCCCGTTCCGTTGATGCAGAGGAGAACACCCAGACGAGTCTGATCAGGGGTATGGTTCACATGCGCAAATGTGTTGACACGTGATTTAGGGTCGTAGTTCACCTCGCCGAGTACTCCGTACACCACGCCTGAAGTGCCTGCTGTAGAAGCGATCTCACCAGGGTTGAACACATTGAGTGACAATGCATTGTTAGGCTGGTCACCTGCACGGTAGGTCACTGGGATGCCTTCTGCGAGTCCAAGCTCCGCAGCAGCGGAAGCACTCACCCTGCCCTGCTCGGCGAATGTAGGACGGATCTCTGGTATGAGAGCCTCATCTATGCCGTAGTAATCGAGAAGCATGGCTGCTGTCCTTCCCTCGGAGAAGTCCCACATCATTCCCTCGGAAAGGCCTGATATCGTTGTGCATATCTCACCTGTAAGCTTCATGGCGATGTAGTCTCCCGGGAGCATGATCTTATATATCTTCGAATAAAGCTCAGGCTCGTTCTCCTTCACCCATGCCAGCTTGGATGCTGTGAAGTTGCCCGGCGAGTTGAGAAGGTGTGACAGACATTTCTCATGTCCGATCTCGTCAAATGCCTTCTGGCCGTAAGGCACCGCCCTGGAATCGCACCAGATGATGGACGGACGGAGAGGATTCATATCCTTGTCAACACACACCAGGCCGTGCATCTGATATGATATTCCTATAGCCTTGATGTCATTCGGACAGACTGAAGAGGATGCCAATATGTCTGAAGTGGCAAGCTTCAGGTTCTCCCACCACGAAGCCGGTTCCTGCTCGGCCCAGCCCGGTTTCACTGCGAGGATCGCAGCCTCTGACTTAGGATAGAAGGCCGAAGCTACACATCTGCCGCTCTGGGCATCGACGAGGCTCGCCTTTACTGACGAACTTCCGATATCGTAACCAAGTAAGTACATATTTCTTTCAATTAGCTTTATAGATACAAATATAAAATATATCCTTGATTAATTACATCGGCAGAAATATCGCAGAAAGTCATCTGTTACATTTATGACAGACTATCTTTCAAATTCGATAGAAACTGTCGATTTTGTAATGCCTTCCGATGTCGCCGTAAGCGTGGTCCTGCCCTTTTCAAGCGCTTCCAGCACCACAAGGCACTTTCCGTTGAAGGCCTTGCGTCTGTTGTCCTTGAAACGCTCCATTGACACAGGATTGCCGTTGTCTGTTCCGGCTATGGATGCTCCGGAAGTGACCTCGAAGTGGACAAGGTTGTCTGCCCACGGGCAGAGGTTTCCTTCCGCATCGAGGATCTCGACGGTCACGAAGGCAAGAGCATCGTCAGCGACACCCTCGCCGTACTTGTCGGCAGTCAGCCTTATCTGCGCAGGCTCGCCGGCGGTCCGTATGGATTTACGGCCCACTTCGGCTCCGTCCCTGCGGGCAACTACCTCGACACAGCCAGGCTCGAAAACCGTACGCCATACCGTATGCAGGCAGTCATCAGTCTTCGACCTTACTCCCTGAGAACGGCCGTTGACGAAGAGTTCCACTTCGTCTGCATTGTTGTAGTAGCACCACATGTCGATTTCCTGACCTTCTGTCCAGTTCCAGTGCGGGAAGAGATGGAGTACGGTCTCGTCTGTCCACTGCGACCTGTAGAGGTGATATACATCCTTCGGGAATCCGGCTAGGTCGACTACACCGAAGAAAGAGCTTCGTGCAGGCCAGCCGTAAGGTGTAGGCTCACCTATATAGTCAAAGCCCGTCCAGATGAACTGTCCGCTGACGAAATCGTTGTCGCGCACAAGCTTCAGGGTCTCCTCATGGGTGTTGCCCCAAGGCACATGGCAGTTCTCATAGGAAGAGCATGAGAATGATTCGTCGTAGAACGGGATGTCCCAGCGTGCCGGCCAGATGAACATCTGATCGCTCGGCATGCGGTAGTAGCCGCGGGTCATCAGGGCAGAATTGCTCTCCGTGATTATGAAAGGTTTGCCAGGGAAGTTCTCCGGCACGGATGCTATGTTCTGATTGTGATAATTATATCCTATGATGTCAAGTGCACCGCTGCGGAAGAGGTGGTTGCCGGGCGAAGGCTCGTTGCAGCCGGCTGTCACCGGTCTGGCAGGATCCAGGGAGCGGACCATATCTGCAAGCTTCTTTGTCAGCAGAGAATTCACGCTCATCTCCCCGTCCTCTGAAGCAAGCATGTCGGCTGAGTGGCCGAAATTCAGAAGAAGGTTGGCCTCGGCAAGGCTGAGCGTGTCGGCATCAGCATGAGACCACTGCTCAAGCACTTCGTTTCCTATGCTCCACATCATCACTGAAGGGTGGTTGCGGTCGCGAAGTATGAAGTCGCGGAGATCACGCTCGTGCCACTCGTTGAAATACCTCGAATAGTCATGGGCGGTCTTCTTCTTCCTCCACATGTCGAAGGCCTCGTCCTGGACGATGAAGCCCATCTCGTCACACAGGTCCAGAAGCTCAGGTGCAGGAGGATTGTGTGAGGTCCTTATCGCATTGCAGCCCATTCCCTTCAGGATCTCGAGCTGGCGTCTGATGGCGTTCCTGTTGACTGCAGCACCCAGACATCCGAGGTCATGATGCATGCACACACCGTTGATCTTCAACGGCTTGTCATTCAATGAGAAACCATTTTCCGGACTGAAGAAGAAGTGTCTCAGTCCGGTCTTCGTCTCGACCCTGTCCAGAAGTTCGCCGTCAAGTCCTGAGACTTCGGTCACCAGGGTGTAGAGATATGGATCATCGACATCCCAGAGATGAGGCCTGGAAATCCTCACCACCTGCTCCTGATCCTTCAATCCTGAGATTGCAAAGACATCTTCCACCCTGCCAGCCTCCTTTCCGTCAGCATCAAGTACAATCTGTCTCAATACGATCTCAGAGCGGTCATCCTCCTCGCAAAGGACATCAGTCTGCACGAAGAAGAATCCCTCATGCAGCTTTCCAGGACCTTCTTCTCCCGGTTCGGGAAGATATGTCATACGTGGCACGACGCAGATGCCATATGGTGCGACACGTACCTTTCCTGTCTTCACCATCCATACATTGCGGTAGATTCCGCAGCCGGAATACCAGCGGGAGTTCGGCTGCTCCGCATTGTCGACACGCACAGCCACGACATTCTCCTCATCCCATCTGAGAAGATGTGATATGTCATAGCCGAAAGATATGTATCCATAGGGACGTACACCGAGAGATTCGCCGTTGACGAAGACCTCGGCATTCATATACACACCATCGAATTCGAGTCTCCAGAGCTTGCCGGCTTCTGCCGATGACGGCACGAAGGTCTTTCTGTACCAGCCGATTCCTCCCGGAAGAGCGCCGCCACCGGTGCCTGAAGGATTATCTATGCTGAAATCGCCTTCAATGGCCCAGTCGTGAGGAAGTTCCAGCTCACGCCATGAAGAATCGTCATAGTCATTGAAGGCAGCACCGGCCGCTTCTCCGAGATGGAAACGCCAGCCGTCGTTGAAATCCGCCTTCACGCGTACCTGGTCGGTCTTTCCGCATCCGCAGAAGAGGGCAGCCAGGGCAATGACAGAGAAAAATATCTTCTTCATAGGGGTTACATCGCAAATGCATTGAATCCTCCGTCCACGACTGCCACAGTTCCGGTGACGAATCTTGAAGCGTCTGACATCAGATAATGTATTGTACCGCAGAGCTCTTCCGGATCACCCATCCTGCCGAACGGCGTCTGACGGATGACATCCTGGCCACGCTGGGTGTATGTACCGTCAGGATTGGTCAGAAGGGTGCGGTTCTGCTCCGTAATGAAGAATCCCGGAGCTATCGCATTGACACGGATGCCCTCACCGAACTTCTTCGCGCACTCTGTAGCCATAAAGGCTGTGAAATTGGATATGCCGGCCTTTGCTGCAGCATAGCCTGCCACACGGGTCATCGGACGGAAGGCCGCCATTGACGAGAAATTGATTATCGCCCCCTTGCCCTGACGCACCATAGGCTCAAGAAACACCTGTGTCGGGATGACCGTTCCTGTCAGGTTGAGATTCAGCACCGTCTGGAACTGGTCCACCTGAAGATCGAAGAAGGTCTTGTCAGGAGGAATTGTAGCACCAGGCATATTGCCGCCTGCGGCATTGAGAAGAGTGTCGATGCGTCCGTAACGCTCCAGGATGTCTTCGCAGTTCTTCCTTACGACTGCTGGATCCATCACATCCGTCTTCATGAATTCACAGGAGCCACCTGCAGCGCAGATGTCTTCCGCTATACTACGGCCCACATCCTCCTTGCGCCCGAGAATGATGACCTTTGCGCCCTCAAGGGCAAGATACTTTGCTATGGTACGTCCCAGAACGCCTGTGCCTCCGGTGATTACCGTCACGTTTCCGGTGATGTCAAAAAGCTTACTCATAGAATCCTGTTATCTTATATCTGATTCCTAATTCCTTGTCTGCAGCCGCCATTATCCCCTGGACCTGGCCCATCGCGAACATTCTCCCGAGGAAGGAATAGCCGGCATTGTAGCCCTTGGAGGCATCGTCAAGCATGGTCATTCCATGGTCCACGCGCATCGGAAGCTCCGGATTCTCCTTTTCGAAGATGCGTACAAGCTCCACGATGTCGGCACGTCCGCCCAGATGGCTGGCCTCCGTAAAGTCTCCGTTCGGGAATATGTGGCATGACCTGAGGTGTACGAAATGTGTCCTTGAGGCATATTTCCTTGCCATAGCGGTCACGTCGTTATGCGCACCGGCAGAAAGGGAGCCGGCACAGAAGGTAAGTCCGTTATGAGGGTTGTCCACTGCTCCGAGAAACCACTCGATATCTTCATCCGAGGTCACGATGCGCGGAAGTCCGAGGACAGGGAAAGGCGGGTCGTCGGGATGCACGCACATGTTCATGCCACATTCCTCGCAGACCGGCATTATCGCAGAAAGGAAATATTTCATGTTCTCCCTCAGACGCTCCCTGGTGATCCCGTCGTACAGCGACAGGAGCTGACGGAACAGCTCGACCGGATGCTCGTCATCTTCACGGATGTTTCCGCTGACGAATCCCTGGGTCTTGACGATGATGTTCTCTACGAGCCTGTGCTCCCCTTCTGGAGTCATCTTGGAGCGGAGAGCCTCGACCTCGGCAAGGATGTCCCTGTCCGTGTCGATTCCTGGCACCTTGAAGGCCGCCCATTCCTCACGCGCTCCTTCGCGTCCTACTATATATATGTCAAAGTAGGCGAATTCGCTGTAGGAAAAATACAGGTTTGAAGTACCGTTGGGATTCGGGTGATTCAGATCTGTACGTGCCCAGTCAAGGACAGGCATGAAGTTGTAGCATATCGTATGCACGCCTTCTGCCGAAAGGTTGCGGAGACTCTGCTTATAGTTGTCTATGAGCGCATCACGGTCAGGACCGCCATACTTTATGCTCTCGCTCACCGGGAGACTTTCCACGACTGACCAGCGCATGCCGAAGCCTTCGATGTACTCACGCAGGTCACGGATCTTCTCACGTGGCCACACCTCGCCGTTGGGCACGTCGTGAAGGGCAGTCACAATGCCCTCCACGCCTATCTGCCTCAACATGGAAAGAGTGATCTTATCATTCTTTCCGAACCACCTCCAGGTCTTTTCCATACTAGAGGACAACCTTCATCGAAAGGCCGTTGTAGACCACTGTCTGTGTCTTGCCTACGCCTTTCTTTGAAACAGGGATGATGTTGAAGGTCCTCTCCTGAAGCATTCCAGGGAATTCGCCTTCACGCTCTCCGATGGAAAGGAGCTTCATCCTCTCATCATACGAGAAGGCGATCTTTGAATATGCGCCCTTCTCATAGTTGTAGTTCACGTTCTCGTCCTCATAGAGGGTGAATCCGCCGTCTGCGCCCATATATACATAGAGGTCGATCACGTCTGCCGGTTTCTCATCCGACCACTGGATCTGAGGACCGCAAGGAACGATGGAACCTGCGCGTACATAGAGAGGCATCCTTCCGTAAGGTGCATCGACGGTCTTCTCGACTCCGCCTTCCTGGAACTTGTTTGTGTAGTAGTCATACCAGCCTGCAGATTCAGGGAAGTAGACATCACGCTTGCGTGCACCATATTCATATACAGGGGCAACGAGGAAGGAAGGTCCGAACATATATGTATCACCGATATTGGTGACCTTGGCATCAGCCATGAAGTCCATGACAAGCGGACGCATGATAGTGTAGTCCTCGAACCATGTCATACCTGCCAGAGAGTATATATATGGCATGAGGGTGTAGCGGAGCTTGGTGTAATATACGATGGATTCATATGCAGGATGTCCTTCAGGTGCGATCTCCCATGGCTCGCGGAAAGGATACTGTCCGTGGGCACGGAAGAGAGGGCAGAATGCTCCGAACTGGAACCAGCGGGTGTTGAGCTCGCGCCATTCCTTCTGGTCAGCGTTCTCCTTTCCTGTGCGGTTGTAGATCTCCTGGCCTGCGACATAACGGTTCTCGACGCAGAATCCTCCGATATCCATAGTCCAGTATGGAATACCGCTGATAGCGAAGTTAAGACCTGCAGAGATCTGCGCCTTCATATCCTCCCAACGGGTGGCGATGTCGCCGCTCCAGGTCGCTGTAGAATACCTCTGGAGGCCTGCGAAGCCCGAACGGGTGAGGAGGAAGACACGCTTGTCGTTGTCCACACCGCGCTGTCCGTTATAGATCGCATCCGCATTCACGAGTGCATAGGCATTGAAGAACTCTGTTGAAGATCCGAGGGCTGTAGGGCCGCAAAGAGCCTTCCTGTAGTCCATGTCAGTACAGTCACGCACGTTTGGCTCCGATGCGTCCATCCACCATGCGTCTATGCCAAGCGGATAATAGTGCTCGTACATCTGGTTCCAGAAGAGCTTGCGGGCATCTGCCGAATAGGCATCGTAGAAACCGTAGAGATAACCATGGGCGATGAAGTCGCGCACACCGTCCTCATATGCCTTGGTGTACATCCAGCCCTTCTCGTCGAACTCCTTATAGTGTTCTGTCTCCACATAGAACTTAGGCCATACGGACACCATCATGCGTCCGCCGAGGTTGTGGATCGAATCCACCATGGCCTTAGGATCAGGGAATCTCGCAAGGTCGAACTCATGGCTACCCCACTCTGCTTCCCTCCAGTGGCTCCAGTCAAGGACGATGTTGTCGATCGGGATATTCCTCTTGCGGAAGCCCTCAAGAGCCTCTATCATTTCAGTCGAGGTCTTGTATCTTTCACGGCTCTGCCAGAATCCCATCGCCCACTTAGGCATGATAGGGGCCTTGCCGGTCAGTGTGCGGTAGCCGCTGATCACCTCGTCCATATCATCACCTGCGATGAAGTACCAGTCCATCTGCTTGGTCATCTCGCTCCACCACTGATGCTTTGCCTGCTGTACAGGATCGACCACATCATAAACGCGGAGTCCGCAATATGAGACGCCTCCGTCCGGAGCCCAGTCGATGCGGATCGGAGTCTTCACTCCTGCCTCAAGATGCACAGTGAACTTATAGGCATTAGGATTCCATGCTGTACGCCAGCGCTCAGGAACCACCACCTCGCCACCGAGGGTGACTGTCGTGTAACCTGCATAATAGAGGATGAACTGATATTCACCTGTCACGGATGCCTCCAGGGAGCCTTCGTAGGTCACATTAGAATTATAGAATGCAAAGCCTTCAGGAAGGTTGACCACGCGTTCCATTTCAGGGGCGATCAGATGCTCGAAATAGATCTTCGGTTCATCGCGTACGATGGTCTCGCCATTCGCAGGCACATAAGTACCTGTAAGACAGCCTTCCTTGCCGTTCTTGTCATAAAGCTTGAACACTTCACCAAGCTGTCTGTACTCTTCCGGATTACCGAAACGCATCATCGAGTAGCTGTCCATCAGGACTCCATAGCCCTTGTTGGACACGATGAAAGGTACGGAAACCTTGGTGTTGTACTGGAAGAGCTCCTCGTTCTTGCCCTTGTAGTTGAACTCATCTGCCTGATGCTGTCCCAGTCCGTAGAAGGCCTCGTCTTCAGGAGACTCGAACACCTGACGGAAAGAGTAGCCGTGGGTGCCCTCGATTTCGATAGGCTCGAATGATTTTCCTCCGCCGTTCTGCTCGGCAAGGATCATGTTGCCCTCAAGGTCTGTGAACCACACCTCACCGGTGAGCGTATTTACATTGGCCTTCACAGCCGATGTAGCCAGGGTGACTGTCTCGCCGTCCTTCACAACGGTAAACGGAGTCTTCTCCTCTGACGGGATGATGATGAGACTTTCAGGGTCAGCGAACTTTCTTTCAGGTGTCGCAGAAACATGGATGAGCTTTTCGCCCATCACTTCAAGGCGGACAAGAGCAGGTCCGTTCTCCGCAGGAGACTGCACCTTGACTGTCACGCCGTCTTCATTCTGCTTCACATCGCCTGAACATGCGCACAGGGTCATTGCAGCGAGAAGTGTCAAAAAGGTCAGTTTAGTTTTCATAAAGTGTTATTTGAATTTTATCGTATTAAGCACACATATAGACTTCTCCTTGGTTTCCGAACTGAACTTCAGATATATGGCATGCTTGCCCTTCATCTTTGCAAGTTCCGGAACCGCGATAGCCACATCGACCGGAGCGGCCGGCATATCGGCCTTGAGATCGATCCGGCCGACCTCTATGCCGCCCTGCGAAGCCCAAGGGCGGTCGGCCATGACTGTGATGGTTCCGTCGACACCTTCAGGTATAAGGTTAAGGACAAGGTCCAGCTTCCTGCGTCCGCAGGTACTGTCAAAATTGAAGTATTTGTAGCCCACAATGGAACCGTCCGTGTTGTTTACCACCGGATTGGTGTTGTTCCTGATGGCATAAGGAGCCTCATACTTGTCTTCCGTGCCGTAGCCTGATGCCACATATGAACCGAAGAAGATGTTGTTCGGATATTCATGGATGGCGACCTTCGGTCCTGTGTACCAGCATGCTATGCCTGCCGAATGCACTTCGAGCGGATCAAGTCCTCCAAGTGAGAAACCTTCAGAATTGTACTCTCCCTCAGAAATGCTCACCTTGCCGCCTTTCCCCTTCTCCACCTCGACGGTTATAGGAGCTACCATGGCCTGACGTGCATACTCGTTGAGGCCCGTCTGCCTGTGGTAGAACACATACCACTGGTCCTTGATCCTGCATATACCACCGTGGGTGTTGCCTGCCACAGTGGCAGAAGCGATCACATTGCCGTTCTCGTCGATCTCGCGGGCGCGGCCGTCGATGATGGTACCTCCATAGGTCCAAGGGCCGAGAGGCGCATCGCTGTAGGCATATGCAAGCGTATAGTTGGTAGACGGAAGGCCGAATTCGCCGTCGTGGGTCACGCGGCTGTATACGAGGACGTACTTATCCTCGATCTTACGTATGGAAGATGCCTCGAAGAAACGGAATATATCGTCGGACCTGCTGCTCGAGATCATGTCCTTGACTATCTCCGTGCCCTCCTTCAAGGTACACATCGTCTCAGGATCAAGCTCGGCCGCATAGGAACACTCAAAGCCCCAGTAGCCGTATACCCTACCGTCATCGTCCACAAATACACCCGGATCGAATTCGAGGATGCCTTCTGTCCACGAAGGATTCTCCTTGCTCCAGTTGCACACCTCGAACGGTCCGTCAGGACGCGGGCTCTTCGCTATCAGGGAGCGTCTTCCGTATTCCATATCGTTAGGATACAGATAATACATCCTGCTTCCGTCGGGTTCTATCTTTTCCGTGACATCAGGAGCGTAGAGGACATCGGAAAGCCCCTCCTTGCTGAGAGGTTCACCGTCGGCATTGTCCAGTACCCTGAGGATCTCGCCGTCGTAACGCCATTCGTTGAGATTGTCCACCGACGCGGACCACACTACGAGTTCGCGTCCGCAATAGCCTGTGATCATGGTGTCATGGGATCCGTAGACATACACCCTGTACTCGCCCGGATTATCAGGATCCTCGAACACATAAGGCTCGCCGTCAGGAATGTGCTCCCACATAGGAAGATAAGGGTTGCCTACTGTATCCGGTACCTCCTGCTCTGAAGATGCACACGAAGCCGCACCCAGCAGGATGAAGATTGATGATGCTGCGCTCAAGACAGCATTCAGACTGTGTTTCATATAGGATTACTGCTGTTTTTCAGGATAACGGGAATCCAGGAATGCTCCGAGAGTCGTCGATCTGCCTACATTGGATGCCATCTGACGTGTACGGGCTACATATCTCTCGCGCAGCCCGGCAGCCTCGTCCTTGCGGCCCTGGCTCCTGAGCTTGGCCGACTGCTGGAAGTACTGCTTGGTGAGGTTCTTCCAGACCTGGAGAGAGTCGTTCTGAGGTGTACCTCTGCTGCTGCTCACCTGGCCTATGGTGACGAAGGTCTCGCCAGGCTCGGTTACCACAAGGAGGTTTTCATTGCCCAGACGCTTGAACCTTTCGATCCTTATGTCGGCGATCTTCTCTTCCGTCCCGCGGAACTCGAACATCTGGTTGTGGATGTATACGGAGTCTATCGTCTCCTTTGTCGCGTTTTCAAGAGGCACAAGGAACACCTGTGCACCCTCAAGGTCGGGGTTGCTGACAGTACCATAAATGACATAACCCTTTTCCTGCGAACAGGATGCAAGGACAGCCGCTCCTGCAAGCAGTGAGATTGATATTCTTTTAAGATTCATATCGGATGCTGATTATCAGTTTTAGTTTTTTGCACAACTTGTAAAGTTATGGAATTAATCTGAAAAAGGAGCATCTGCAAGCAAAAAAATATTATATATTTGCATCAGATCAATAACAGCAGAAACATGAAACGCTTACTTATTCCGATACTGAGCATCATCATGCTCCTGGATTTCACATCCGCCTATGCATGGGGTCCTACGGGTCACGACGTGGTGGCATCCATTGCAGAACAGAACCTTACCCGCAAGGCAAAGAGAAAGATAAACAAGCTGCTCGAGGGCAAGTCCATCGTCTATTACTCTTCATGGATGGACAACATCCAGAACTCCCCTTACTGGGAGGACGGCTACTACAGGACCAAGACCTGGCACTATGCAAATGTAGACAAGGGCCACACCTACGAGACGATGCCTAAGAACCCTCTCGGCGACGTGGTGACTGCACTTGACAGCCTCACCAGGGAACTCACGGTGAATTACGACAACCTCACTGACAGCATGAGGGTAGACTATCTGAAGATGATAGTCCACATGGTAGGCGACCTGCACTGTCCGATGCACGCAGGAAGGCTTTCTGACAGAGGCGGCAACCAGATGAAGGTGAAATGGTTCGGCCAGAGTACAAACCTCCACTCTGTGTGGGACAGCAGGATGATCAGCTCCGCAAGGAAATGGGGCTACAAGGAATGGACCCAGCAGCTCGACAGGACCAGCAGGAAGTACAGGAAGAGCGTCATGCGCGGAACCTACCGGGAGTGGTTCAAGGAGACGGTGGACGGCGCCGCATCAATATATGAATATGTGGAGAGCATCGGAGAGGAAGAACCGAATCTCTCGTACCAGTTCGTATACGATTTCTCCCCTCTTCTCGAGGACAGGCTCCTTACAGGAGGCTACAGACTCGCATACGTCCTGAACACTATCTTCGGATAAGGCCGGCAAGAGAGGAAGAATTACAAGAGGGTGTATTCCTTGGCAGATCAAAGCCTCGGAATACACCCTCAACCAACACCACACTACTATAATCAACGGGAAGGTTCCGTATCGAAATAAGTATGTACCTCCTTGAGGGTCTTTGACAAGACACAGAGAAGGATTCCGAAAACAATCAGTCCTATTCCCGCAAGCAGCACTACAGTTGCAATTCCCGCACCGAAAGGATTTACCAGGACAATAATCGACAGAATCATAAGAAGGATGGCACCGGCGGAAAGCCAGGCGGTCCCGGGAACGCCATAGGTATCCAGATCTCCGGCAAGTCCGATCAGGACAAAACTGTTGTACAGCATCCAGAATCCCATCATGATCGGAAGAAGCACCAGGGTGATTTCAGGATATACGCAAAGGAATATTCCGAGAACAACATCCAGGACACCTCCTATGAGGACATAATTCTTCATCATGAAGAAGTTGTCGCTTGCTGAGGCTGCAATGAGCTTGGCCGCACCGACAGCCAGCATGAGGACCCCGAAAAGTATGCTGAGGACAACATAGCTTTCGAGTGGAAAGACAAATACCGTAATGCCGAGAATGATTCCGATGATTCCGGCGATCATGAAGAGCCACCAGTGGCGTACCGACTGCGAAGCTCTCCTTCTGATGTTTTCAAATTGACGTTTCATAGCACTTGTTTTTAATCATTCCACGCGTCTGATTCAAGTATTATGCTAAAAGAGGATGACCGCCTTGTGAAAAGCGGTCATCCTCATATTCAGGCAATATGTATATATCTGCTATTCTTTTGGCTGTGCATTGGCAAAATACTCGAAAGGAACATCGTATTCAAATGTCTCATAGCAGTTTCCTTCCGCATCCTGACACACGATGAAGATTCTGTCAATCACCTCAGTAGTGCTTCCGATAGCGCTCGGCTGGACGAACTTCACAGGATTTCCGTCATTTATCAGAACGACATAATTCATCGGCATTTCCACTCCATTTATGATCCTTGTCGCAGGCGGATCGACGAGGCAGTCACACCTTTGATCATGGAACTCCTGACTCGCCCAGATGACAGCTGCTCCCGGTCTTGTTCCGTTCGCAGGAGAACCATGTTCATAATGATAGAATTCATAGCCATAAGGGTAACCCTGGGTAACCCATGCCTCCTCATCGATAAGGATGCTTACGTCCCTGCTGTTGTCAGCAAATCCTATCACACTGAGAATCTTTTCCTCTACAGACAGTTCGACCTGAGTCTCACCCTCGGTGAAATATGCGTCTGTTCCAAGAAGCACATAGCCTGTGTAACCGAGAGGGATGGTAATGTCCGCCGCATACTGGCCCGACATCATTCCTGATGCAGGATAGAAGCTTTTCATCAAGAAGTCTACGGTCGGTCTGGCTGACTCCCACCTGCTGTCATCCGAGGTGACGATGGTACCTATTGCGACAGTCCTTGTGGTGAACCTCATCTCATAAGCCTTTGAATAAGTACCGTCTGCAGCCTGCGCCATGATCACGATGACATGTTCCACACCATTCGAAAGATCAGTAAGAGTCATGACGCCATCAATGACAGGATACCTGTTCATTACGTCAGTAAGACGCGAATGTGTCGGGTTCACATACATGTACTCCTGAGCTGTCGCAGCACTGCCTCCAAGGTAATTCGAGCTTTTCCATGTGTTGTCGGAAATCTTACCTACCCAATAGAGGTAGCCCACTGCACCTTCGGACGATATGTTTATCACAACATTGCCGGGATCATTGGCGGCAAGCTCTATCTTGACCTCAAGGTCATTATATATGATGTCAGTCGTCTTGCATTCAAGTGTTAGCACTTCGCCATACCTGCCCTCGCTGTCAGATGCTACAGCAAGAAGCACATAGGTTGTTGCAGGTTTTGTCTTTGTCAGGACATCCGAGAGTCTGGCCTCTGCACTTGTACCGTCTATGCTTATTCCATTCTCAAGGAGATATGAAGCCTTGTCCTTATCATCCGTATATTTCTTTGCATCAGATGATGTCATGAATGTATAATAAAGAGTCTCCGCTCCTTCTGCCGTCAAAGGCACCTTCACATCAAGCGCAGTGGCAGACACCTCGCCTGAAACGACCTTCACATCTGCTCCCTCCACAAGTTTCAGGGTAGAGAACCTGCAGACGATAAGATCCTGCTCTGTGTAGGTCCTGCCTTCTTCCGCAAGGGCGATCCAGGCTACATAATCAGTAGCCGGTTCAGCTGTCACACCTGCCAGTTCAAAGACAGAGCCGATGTAGGACATAGGCGATGTCTTTGGCTCATAGTATGAATTATTCAGGGCATACAGCACATCTTCCAGCATATAGTCTGCGGCAGGGACAAGAGCCATATAATAAGCATCGGCTCCGAGGACATCCATCGTAAGGGTTGCATCACGGAACTTTTCTCCTGTAATCTCGAAATCCACTGAAGCATAGTTGAATGATGATGTGACGAAGGTACCTTCTGCCAGATAGTATCCTGCCGCTTCCTCATTCTGATAGTACATCGCAGGGAGAGCCCAGAACACATAAGATTCGCCGGCTACAGGTTCCGATCCGAGCACATCAGAAACCGCTGCTGAAAGGTCATCTGTCGACAATCCGAAGCCTGCCGGATAGTCATAAGCCTCCAGGAGGCCGGAAGCCGTCTCAAACAGCACCTCTTCATCAAATGCCGCCTCCGGACATACGCCGTAGACAAACTTCTGAAGACCGTTGTACATCTGTGCAGTCACATTTCCAAGAGACACACCGAAATTCCTGAATGGAGTCGTAGTCAGATACAGACGTGCCACAGTAGCCTTTCCGCCTTCAAGCACTGCCACCACCTTGAGGTCACCCTCTGCTGCAGCCACTCCTGACTCGACGAGTTCCTTGGATGGAGCCGTAATATCAAGATAGAGACCACCCATATAGATGTCCTTATGCTCCTTTACCCTCCATCCGTCAGGGATCTGAAGGACATAGTCCACGACGCCACGGGCATCGACAGACACGCGTTCCGTGAGTCCGTTTGCAATATACCAGTCTGAAACCATCACTGTAGACCATCCCGACTGCTTCACGAAATAAAAACCGCATGCACCATCCACGGTGACAGTGAAAGTCATATCATCGCCGAATGTGAATGTCACGGCATAGACCTCGCCTGTCAGTTCGTCAGTGACGAGCTCATAATCCGAGAACACCGAGTTACCTGACAGAGGATAACGCACTCCACCGACAACAAGGTAGGTCTCGCCATCGACAGTCACGACCTCCGGAGTCTCGCTCAGGACCGGAATGGCCTTTCCGTCCTTGTCGAGGAAAAGCTGCTTCTTTCCGCTTTCGTCCACGTAGGCCCAGTAGTTTTCTCCGTCTCCCAGGGTGATATATGTGACGAACGACTCAAGATCCTGCTCAGGAAGCAGCTGGAGTGTGCTTCCTGTGGAAAGGGTGATCGTCGTAACACCTGTAGCCGCGTTGGTTGACACATCGGTTATCAGAGCCTTTCCTCTCAGCATGTCCTGAAGGGCATCAATCTCGTTACTTAGTCTTGTCTCCAGCTCATAGAGCTTGTCCACCAACATGTCAATCTGCTCCTGAAGGGCAGAATCATCATAACAGGACACAGCTGCCGGGCACACCGCCATCAGGGCGGTCATGGCCTTCAGCAATCCTGACTTGAAGTTCAAAGAAAATTTCATAATGTAATATTTAGTTATTGTTATCATACATGAGGTTGCCGTATCTTCCGTGTGAGAGCCCGTATGGCTGGAAGTCTACAGGACAAAGCGACACAGCCGGGCATGACCTGGTCAAAGGGGCTTCTGTCCATCTCGGCCGGCCGGTAATGTCACAGTAAGCCCACTGAAGAGCGATATTATAGTCCATGTTCCCCCAGTCCGAGAACGAATACGGGAACACATTGTCCGCGTCATCTGTCATGATGGTGTTGTCGTTGTTGACATATTCATCCGGCTCGATTCCGTCCTTGTAGTCTCCCCAGTCCTTGGCGTTCCTGACCCAGAACGTCACTGGAGAGAACTGGAAACGCCTGCCATTGTATGTGGTCTCCGAAACGGTCATACCGACATTCTTTCCTTCTGTACGGCAACCTATCATCTTTACAGGGAAGTCGATTCCCTTGAGAGAACTGATGACAAGTTCCGCTGCAGAGGCGGTATTATATGAAGAAATCACGTACAGCCTGTCGAGGCCCAGGTCTATCGGCAGGCCGAGGTTATCGGTGTCATTGGTGTAACCGTAATCAAATTTCCAGTCCTCGGTCGAGCCGTCATTGTAGACGACCTTGGTGAAGGTCTTGGAATAATTTGCCTTTCCCGCAATACATCCGGACAGCCAGCGGCTCTGTGCCACGGCTCCTCCCGAATTGAAGCGGAGGTCGAGGATCATATCAGTTATTCCCGTCTGGGCGAACTCCTTGACTGTCTCCTCAAGCAGTTCCTGCGAATTGAGATCGAAAGATTCGTACACGAGATAGCCGATCTTCACCGCATCATCTTCCGGATCAGACAGGACTGACGCATGGAGCACAGGATCATACATATGAACTGATGCGGAAACGGTACCTGATTCATATGAATTCAGATCATAGCCTCCTTTTCCGTTCTGCTCAAATCTCAAGAACGAGAATCTGTACGAGCCGCTCGGGTTCTGGTACAGGCCGGTCATGTAATTCCTGTAGTTGGAAGTTGTCAGCTGGGTTCCGTTGACCGCATATATGATGTCACCCCTGCGGAGGCCTGCAGCTTCTGCAGGTGATCCTCTGCGCACATAAGACGGTGCCAGTCCCATAAGAGAGGACGCATCCGAAAGAGCTGTCGAGATGAAGGGGCCGAAACCGAGTCCATCTGTCTGAGCGGCACGCGTGAGTGGCTGGACCTCGACAATGTTCGTATATATGAACCTCTTGCCGGGATCAGGCTGGGTCGCCCTGTAATAGCCTCCGTCCTCAAGATTCACATCTCCAAGACTCAGAAGATGGGTGGAAAGGAAATCGGAGTACGCCACAGTAAGGTCAATCTCCTGCGAGTTGTATGCATCATTGAAAAGATAATCCTCTGCCAGGATCTCATGCATATATGTATTGAGGGCCTGATTGATCTTCGAATCGGCACTTGTACCTGATGCTGCCTGAGTCAGGACGGCAATGCACAGAGGCTCGAAACCTTCTGCAGTCACCCAAAGTCCGGCAGTCCTGCTTACGTCCGACTTATTGGTTTCAAAGACGACCCTTACGGTGCGACTGTCCCCCGCCTCTCCGCTCTGAGTAGACGGACTTATCGCCGCCCATCCGCTCTCAGGTTCAGTCTCGAGTTCCAGAGACGCCGTCCAGGACGCAGAGGCATCAAACTTTATTGAGATGGTAGCGCCTCTATATGAGACTTCCTTATTCTCATGACTGTTGCTTACATTGGATATTCCGTTTTCGGAAGGATTCTCGACAATAGGATCCTGAGGCCCGTCGTTGTCACCATCACCGCTGACAGGGTCTTTCTGACAGGCCATCACGACTCCCGACACCAGAAGCTGGACCAGTAACAATCTGAAGAACGTAAATGCTTTCATTTAAATCTGTTAGATAAAATATTTCAAATATAATATAATTTTCGTCATATACCGATATTTTATATCATATCGGAATAAATAAACTCGATGCGGTGCCGCTCACTTCCTTCCGACCAGTTCATGGACACGACGTAGCCGTCATCATCAAACTCATATTCAAGGCTGCATGAAAGGACGCCGGAACCTGAAGGAGAAGGCTTGAGGATCTTCGACGGAAGCCTGTCGGATGCAGTGGAATACCATCCGAGAAGATATGGGAGATATACAAACGGATCGTTCCTGTCCATCAGCGACATATAGGCCCAGATCACATCAGGGGCATACACGCTGTTCACCGGGCCATCAGGTGCATATTCGAAAGATGTCTGATGAAAGGCTGTAATCCTTCCTTCTTCATACGAAAGAGTGCGGAAGGACATCCTTGGAGAAGAGATGTCCACAAGAAGTCCGGATGAGTCATAGGTCCATGTAAAGGCTGTAGTACGGTCATCACCATATATGAGCACATCTGACGACACGACATTGCCGTCCTGATCACGGCTGTAAAGCATCTCCATATCATTTGAAGACTCAAATCCGTCATGTTCAAGGGCATAGTATCCTTCGTCCCTACGCACATAGCTGTCGTAGGCATTCAATTCAGGTACTCCCTCCTGGACAAGATACTCGGAAAGCGTCAGGACATCATCGGAAATGTCCCAGGCCAGCATTATTTCCGCCTCTCCCACATATGGCGCAATATACCGGATTGACGTGCATCTTCTGGCCACCGATGCGGAAGTGACTCTGAATGAATCGGAAATCAGCCACCTGCCCCCCTCCTGAAGGAGATAGACATCGTATGTCCCTTCTGAAACATCGTCGGGTACCGTGACACAGACGCCATCACATGAGAGGGTGGTCCCGAGGACATGTTCCTCTCCGGCAGAACCGGCAAGGACTATGCTGCAGCCATCCTCAAACCCGATTCCGGCTATTGAGACGACTGCACCTGCAACCGCCTCTGAAGGCATCCTGACATCGCTCACAGGAAGGCTCCTTCCTGTAATCCGGATCTGTCCCATCTCTGTCCTGCCGTCCTGTTCCATGACCATCATATATGTTCCTTCCGGCACATCGGACGGGACTCTGAAGTTCACTCCTGAATCCGTAAGGACGGTGATTTCCAAGCGGTATTCCGAGCCATCCGGAGACACCAGCAGCAGCACTGTCTCTTCCGTAAATCCGTTCCACTGGACAGTCCCCTCCCCAGCCTGGGCCACCATGACGGGAAGAGTCCACTCAGACAAAGGGTTGTCCCCGCCATCAACGGATTCCCTGCCATTCTCATTGCAGGCACATAACAGGCACATGGCCAGCATCACGTATATGAAAGACCTTGAGATCATCGTTCTATGAATCATCTTATTCCTTCAAGTGCATTGAGCGTTTCTGCCGTGGCCGGATCAGACGGTCTTGTCATATCGTTGCTGATGATGACGCCATTCCTGTCCAGCAGAATGAATCTCGGAATAGCCTCGATGTTGTAGGCTTTCTGGAACCCGCTCTGCGGACCCAGATACAGCTGGACTCCAGTAAGATCACCTGACTGAACCATTTCCTTCCATTTATCCCTGTCACCGTCAGTCGACAGACCGAGGAATACGATAGCTGCGTCCTCAAACTGCTTATGCAGTTCCTTGAGGAAAGGCATCTCGCGCCTGCACGGTGCACACCAGGTAGCCCACATGTCTATATATACATACTTACCCTTGAAATCATCCAGAGTCCATGTCTTTCCATCCACATCGACTCCGCTTAAGGCTGGAGAAGGCTTGCCCGGAGTCGAACGGTCCCATCTGTCACACTTTGCCTCGAATTCCGCAAGCATCGCCTCATCCTTGACATACGTCCGGTAGATATTCTCCATATCTGTGATATCATCGGTTCCGTAACTGTCGACATATGCGGCAGCCAGATAATGAAGCAGGGTGTTCCTTGTCTCTTCATCAGAGAACCTGTCCGAAATGAACCTCATCTGAGCCAGGGTCTTCGGATATAGTGCAGACACATTACGGTTCCCCTCATCCAGGACATGTGCGGCTTCCGCTGCAAAAGAACGGAATTCATCAAGAACAGCATACAGCGGACCGGCATCCAGATAAGAATCGATAGTGTCGTAATAGAATTCGTCCGGCTCGTATCCCGGCTGTCCCGTCATCATCATGTGTCCTATAGGATGCATGAGCAGCAATGTGGCATAGGAATATCTGATCCTGCCTTCTTCAAGAGTCTCGAAATTACCTGCCTTACCAAGTCCGTTGGCCTTCATAAGCTTCACAGCCTCCTGCTCCTTCTTCCGGACTTTCGCAAGATACTCGTCAAACGGAAGGGCATAGTCTTCGTCCGGCAAGGCCGTAAGGGTGATGGTGTTGAGGTAGTTCACAGCCTCCCCCTTCTCACCATCATAGGCAAAGGATGAGTCAAAATCATTTCCATTGAAAGAGACGGCAGCATGGTCTCCCCCTTCGATATATATCCATTTGAATTCTCTTCCATAAAAGAGTCTGGCATATGCGGCCTCATATCCTTCAAGGACAATCCGTGCCTTTCCGTCCTGATCAAGGGACACGGTGCTTATCTTATCATGAACCACGAGCACGACTTCGCCGGACACCGGTTCTGAAACATTGAAATCCAGGACAATGTCCTCCTGCACGGCTCTGCCGCATCCTGCCGCAATAAGAAGGACTGCAGCCAATAGTTTAAAGTTTCTCATCATCAATATATTCTTTCTTTATATGTCACATCCTTTATCTCGGCGAATCCGTCATAGACAACCGGTTCCACTTCGCGGAAATCGCCGTCTGACATTGCACCTTCGTATATCCGGAGCACACCTTCCCCATCCCTGACGGACCCTACTATAAGGTCGTAGCTCCTCTGGAAATTATCGCTCTTCTGATACAGATTGAATTTAAGACAGGTTATGTCCTCTCCCGGCAAGGTGAACTGTCTCTCTTCCCTCACGGGGTCTGCAGACAGGTCAATGCGATACACCGTGCCGCCCACCGCATAGTACATGCAGCTCTTGAGGGAGCTGAAGGCATACAAGGCATCCTCATCACGGATCAGGCTGCAGTCCGACAGGTCGGCATAGCTTCCTTTGCCGAGGACATAGGTACAGTCCGCATAACGAAGCATGTCACCCAGCTGCACCCCATACAGATGGCACTGATCACCCTTGGCAAGAAGAACATAGGTCAGGCCCATCTTTGCATTGCCGGGATCGTATCTGGTATTCTCCATATAGAGACAGTCATACCCCTGGGGCCAGCTGTCAAAGGCATCCCCCAGCACACCCGCTCCCGGTGCCATACCTTCAGCTATCTGTCCCATCTGGTCCATGTCTGCAAGAGGATCCTGACCTCCAAGGTCATTGGTAGACAGGAGAGGGCAATAGGCCATCATACGTCTGTTGTCCGTGTCATATAACAGATACACAGCAGCATACACCTGAGTCGCAAGGACATTGGCTCCTATATATGGGGCCACTGCAAAATCCTTGTTTACCGCGCTGCCGTACAGGCCGTCAAACCCCATTATTTCACAATAGTATGCAGACGTCCCGCTGACCATCATCTTTCCAAATCCAGAAGACACTATAGAGTACGGTGCGACATGTTCATTGACAGCCACCTCATAGGACAGGTCATATTCCGGTTTCCACTCGAATGCATCTGCGCCGAGTCTGGTGGCGCCATCGTCGGTGAGGAGATAATACGGAGAAGCCGCATCGGTCTTGTCAGAAAGCCATTGGATCCTGCGCGGCCCGTTCATCTGAGGCATCCCGTTATCCTTCAGGACATCTCTGATGACTTCGCCGGTCACGGCAGAGACCACATCCAGTCTGGCACGTCCGCCGTCGGAACACAGCACCATCCATCCCTCCGAAGTCACCGAACTTACAATGAGTTCAGCCTCAGCCTGCCAATATATGCCGGTCGCCTTTTCTGACACAGTGTAATAAAGGACATAGGAGCCAGGCTGCAGGGTGACTTCATAGTCAAGCTCTCTTTCCGTACCTATCACCACAGGAGCCACATCTGAATTACGGTTCACCACCTTCCATTCATGGGAATAATCCTGTCCCGAGAATCTGTCAGACCCCAGCCCGGGAGTCATCACAAGACGCGAGAACATGAGCACACTCCTGTCCTCGACTCCTGTGATCTGCGGCTCATCAAGATCCCTGTAATCGTAATTACCTATATCCCGGCTGCATGACATCACGAGCCAGAATATGGACAACAGAATGGCATATTTATGTATTCTTCTCATAATCATCTGAATATCAACGGCTCGCCTGTCTCCGGATCAAACGCATCCTGATCGAAGGCCTCCCCTCTGCCTTTAAGTTCGACCTGCTCCCGTACATAGGCAGTCATCTCCGCCCCGATATAAAGCAGTTTCGCTAGAGTTATCCTGGTCTGATCGTTGAAGTCGGCCGGGTCTATCTGCAGCACCTTGCAGATCAGCTCAAATTTCTGCTGGGTGAATTCTCCCACAAGATTCTCGTCCCATGCAGATGGAGGCGAGGTGAACATATCCGAAAACATTATCCTGAACCTGACAAGAGACACAGTGTCGGCCACCTGGTCAAGTTCTGAAACAGCAAGAGAGAAATGGCTGTTCGCATGAAGTTCAAGTTCCAGCATCTTCTTCCCGCTTTTCAATGCATCTGTTCTCAGCAGAGTCACCACATAATCCACCGATGATGCACCTGCCGGAAGAAAAGAAGTCTGAGGCAATATGTAATCCTGACCTTCCACAGCATCCGTGGAAGCTGCAGAAACATCAATCGGCCTGTCCTCATCCGACGGCCTTCCAAGGAGCTGTATCCTTACAGGGACCTCCATCACATCAGAAGCCTCATAGACAAATGTAAGGTCCAGACTGTCTGTGACAGACATCGTACCGGTAGTATTATGGAAATACACCCCCGTCACATCCCCGAACAGATCCGGCGTGCGCTCTTCGCAGGAGAGAAGCACACCCAGAGCCAGCAGTATAAGATATAGATTCCTGTTCATCAGTTTTCAGTTTCTGTGTCCGGTACAGGGACAGTGAATATTGCATCATCAGGTTGAGGGTTGGAATTCTCCGAGACAGAGAAGATTATCGGAGAATACATCCTCTTATACATATAGAAGAGCTGTCCTTCTCCATACAGTTCGCGGATATATTCATACTGCAGGGTCTCACGGGTGAGCTGCTGAAGCGCTCCGGTCCCTCTCTTTGCACGCAGCCTGTTGACATACACAAGGCCGGCGCCTATATCCTCGGAACGGCTTTCGGCAGCGATGAGATACATTTCCCCAAGTCTGAGCATAGGTATCATCGTATTGCATACATTTCCGGTCTGTACCATATCTGCATACTTGTAGAAGTACCTGTTGGCACCTGTCGCCACCCAATTGACACGATACCTGTAATCATCCTGGCTTCCTCCGGTGAGCGTCCCGCCCCCGAAGATCCTGTTGCTCATCAGGTCATTGTCCATACGGAACACATAATTCGGAATGCGGCTGGGATCGAAATAATTCTTGAAGAGCCTGTTCCTTTGAGAATGGGAAAGCGCAAAGATGACTTCAGACGAGAATATCCTGTCGGGATCATCCGGCGAGCCGGTCACCAGACTTCTGTCCACGAATGGGAAGACACCCTCCTCAGCAGCCCGGATGACTTCGACAGAGTAGCCGTAGGCTGACTTCATATCACCGAAATAAAGGCTTGAGCGTGCCAGAAGAGCGGTAACCGCATAGTAGTTCAGTCTGAGATTCCTATAATACATGAATACAGAAGAGCCGTCCGAAGGGGCATCAGTCATTGTTCCCTCTGTACGTATCGGATCGTTTGCCAGAAGGATACGGGCCTCCAGAAGATCATGCGTCACCTCTTGAGCCACCTCACGGGCAGTGAGCCGGCTGTTGGGAAGAGTAGAGCATTTTCTGTAATACGGGATGGCCTGCTGGTCCGGATGACGCGAGAAGACCGGGCCGAAGAGGCGCAGCATGTCGAAATGGAGCATGGCGCGGAGTGCTAAAGCTTCTCCCTTGATTATCTTGTAGTTGTCCCCTGTAAAGCGAACGCCGCCCTTCTCAAGGTTCTCCAGGAGGAGATTGCAGTTCAGAATGAGCGAATAGGCCTTGTTCCAGGTCTCATTAAGGCGCGCACGCCAATATGGTGTTCCGTATTCGTATGAAGCCAGGTCGATGTAATTACCCCAGACCGACTTGTCTGTACCCATGATATATGCTCCTCCCATGACTTCCAGCATCTCGACAGACAGGGCTCCGCCATAAAGCATATCGCTGTTGAGTTCTATGTATATCCCGTTCAGAAGCTTGATGAATCCTTCCTCTTCAGAAAGCAGCTCATCCTGAGACATCTTGTCATAAGGTTTCACATCCAGCCACACATCACAGGAGGTGGATAACATGAGACATAAAGTCATATATGTCAATATCTTCCTCATAAATCTTAGAATGTTATGCCTAACGACATGGTCACACTTCTGGCAAACGGGTAATCGATACCCCTCTCCACCCTGACTGTAGATGCCCTGAAGACATCAGTCATGATGAGCTGGATGTTCATTGCACCCATTCCCATCCTTCTGACGATCCTGTCAGGGAATTCGTAACCCAGGTTGAAGGACTCTCCTGCGATCGAATTGTCATCCATGACGAAACGGGATGACTTCTCGGTCTTCTGCACCATGGAGATGCCCTTGAAATATGCCTCCCTGTTATTCTCGGACCATCTGTCATAGAGAGCCCTCTTATCATGATTGTTATATACATCCTGGGTCCCGATGTTCTCGACCTTCTGGAAAAGCGAGGAATTGAACACCTGGCCTCCCCATCTGTAACGGAAATAGCATCCAAGTGACAGGCCCTTATAGTAGAGCATCGTACCTAAAAGGCCTTCTATTCTCGGCTGTGTGTCTCCGACCACCACTTCATCATCGACATCGTATGTAAAGGAATATGAACCGTCCTTCTTTATGAAGAGCTCCTTTCCGGTAGCCGGATCGATGCCGGCAGACCGCACAGCCCAGATGGCTGTCGGGCTTCCTCCGTCATAATACCTCGTGGTGCCTGCAAGCGAAGTCTTGCCGCTTTCATTCAACGCACTGAATGAATCGCCTATGTCGGCATACTCGGACCGCGAACTGACAGCATTGATGCTTATGTTCCAATTGATCCCCTCAGCAGGCCTGTATACCGGTGAAATCCTGAATACTGCCTCCCATCCCTCTGTCTTCTGGCTTCCGGCATTCATCGCAATGCTGGTGACACCCATGGAACCGGGTGTGGTGATGACGGCAAGAAGCGGATCGGTATGTTTCCAATAATAATCCAGAGTCAGGTTGACCCTGTCGCCCCAGAAAGAGATGTCGGCACCTATGTCATAGTTGACAGTCTCCTGCCAGGCAAGTCCGGCATTTCCTAATGCATTGAGAATGACGCCTGTTCCGAAGACATTGGTCATCCATCCGTTGAACTTGTATGTGGAGAAGGCCTGGTACGCCGAAAAATTCTGATTGCCGGGATTGCCGACCGAGCCACGAAGCTTCAGCATCGAGAAGAAATCATCTCCGGACATGAACGGCTCTTTGTGGATGTTCCAGCCTGTTCCCACCGACCATGTGTTCCTGAAACGGTTGCCCGTTCCGAACATGGATGCTCCGTCAAGCCTGTAGTTGAAGTCCATCAGGTACCTCTCATCGTAGACATATCCTCCGTTCACATAAAAACTTGCGGCACGTTTCAGGCTTTCACTATAGTCCGGCGAACCGCCTGAAGGATAGCCGTTTGCAAATGAGGGAGCATCAAAACGGTCATCTGTAAAGCCGTTTGCCGAGTAGCCGTACACCTCCCTGCTGCCGCTGCTGAAATTGAAGCCGCCCACAGCATTGATCATGTGCTTCTGCGCCACCACCTTGCCGAATGTGGCGGCAAGGTCGCCCTCATATGACAATTCATCGATCTGCGTATGGGAATACAGTCCTTTCTCTGTCTCTCCCATATCGTCAAAACGGGTGTGAAGCGGTGACAGGCGCATCTGCTCATCATCATCCTGCCTGGAGAGGCCGAACTTCGCACGGAAGCGGAATTCCTCTGTGACAAACCACTCGAATATGAAGTTATTGGTGAATCCCATGCCTGAGGCCTTGTCCCAATTGTTCAGATGGGCGTTCCACAAAGGATTGGCGACAGGATAATCATCCACACCTTCCTGCGGGTAGTACAGATACCTGTCGACTCCTCCGTCAGCGTTGTATTTCCTGTAATACGGATTAGCGTATGCATATTCGGCAAAAGACACCACCGGATTGGTCACATCAAGCCAGTTTATGGACAGCTTGTTGCTGAACTGGAATTTGCCGGAGCGGTATATGAGATCGACATTCCCTTCCAGAGTCCTTCTGTCAGAGTCCTTCATCACTCCTGCCACTTCACCGTAACTGAGGCCGATTCCGTAACGTATCTTATCCTCGCCACCCTCGGCATAGACATTATGCTTGTGAGTGAAACCTGTGCGCACCGGTTCGCTCAGCCAGTAAGTATCCACCCCTCTTTCGATCTCCTTGAGTCTCTCATTGTACAGGTTGTCAAGTCTGATCTGTGCGAAAGGGTCACCGGAATTGTCCTTGTACACTCCCGCGAGCGCCTCAAACTCAAGCTTTTCCCTTGAGTTCATCAGGTTATAGTCGGTAAGGTCAGCCACAGAGAGCCCGAAATCCCCCTTATACGACAACCGGAGCCTGCCTCGGGACGGTGCCTTGGTCTCAATGACGACAACACCATTGGAAGCCTTCGAACCGTATATGGCAGTGGAGGCCGCATCCTTGAGGATGGTCACAGAAGCCACACGGTTCATATTGAGGTTCATTATCGTCTCCAAGGTGGTCTCGAATCCGTCAAGGATGAACAACGGCTGGTTAGGGTCCGTGCCATACTCCTCCTTCAGGCCGGCGATGCTTGTCTTGCCTCGTATCTCGATGTCAGGCATCATGTTCGGATTGGATCCGAACCTGGTGTTCTCCATCATTCTGAAGGAAGGGTCGAGAGTCTTGAGACTCTGCAGGACATTGGCAGATCCTACGGCCTTGAGCTCGTCAGTCTTGAATGTAGCTGATGCACCGGTAAAGCTTTCCTTCTTCCTTTCGTACACACCGGTCACAACCACATCGGCAAGCTGTTCGGTATTCATGCTCATCACGATACGCGAAAAGGACTGGGCATTCTTCCCCGTATATACCCTGACTTCGTCATCGTAGCCCAGGTACGAGAAAGTCACCTCGCACTCCCCTTGAGGAATCCTTAGCTCATAGAACCCGTCAACATCAGTAGTGATACCGTATTCAGTTCCGGTGACTATGACGGACACTCCGACCAACGGATAGCCATCGGACGAATCTATCACCTTTCCCTTAAGCACGGCAACATTTCCCTGGGCATACGACACCAGGGAAATGAATATGAGCACTGATATGTTCAGGAGTCTTCTCATGGCTGGAGGAGTCAGTATTTTCTGATTCTGTGTTCCCGCCTTATCTTATCGAGGTTCTCTGAACAGAACCTGTCATCTCCGGTGCGACGTTCTTTTTCCAGCTTGATTCCCGGCTCAGGCAATGCATACGGTATGTCCACTCCTCCGGCAAAGGTCCATGATTTAGTGAAGAGATCCTCTATGTCAGAGGCATTATACTTCCTGAACTGACACTTCTGACGGAATACACGGCTGTATCGTCCTTCGTCGTCTATCGCCATCGCTGCCAGAAGCACGGTCTTATTCCATGGAGCACGGAAATTCACTGTTTCAGCATAATATACCCCATAATATACGAGGGTTTCATAAAGTGCTGCATCAGGATAGACGTCCGGATTCTCCAGATCCGTCACATAGTCTATCATCGTGTAGTAGTAGGACTTGTAGTCTCCGTCTATCGAAATCGATACAGGCACCATGGCATATCCCCGGTACTGTGCACCGGCATCAGGATTGATGTCATACAGGTCGTCTCCGTCATAGAACTTGTCATACGAGGCAGTGATCGTGATGTCTGCATAATCAGCTTCTGAAGTGCTGAAAGGTCCGCTGAAGATTACATCTGCCAGGAACTCTCCGGTTTCCTCATCCATGACCACAGCTGCGACCTTATACTCTGTTTCCGGAGCAAGGAAGGATATGGTACCGGTCGAGCGGCCTTGCGAGAGCTCCCAATAGCTGAACTCGTACATATCCCCATAATATGAACCGTTTATCAGGTCTGTTATATCCTCTCGGACCTGATCTGCCGTCGCATCTGTAGGATAGACATACCAATAGTAGAAATGTGCCGCATCTGACGGTGTAACGGTAATCTTCAGAGAATTGGATCCTGATTCAAGAAGTTCGAAATCGAACACGCAATCTTCGGCAGGACCCGCAGGTGATGTCTTGACGGTAAACTTCTGCATGGCAGTAGTCTTCTTTCCTGCCTTGTAGCCAAAAACCACCATAGTGTATTCAGTGTCGGGCTCAAGCCCTGTCATACGGCCGGAGAGACTGCCCTCATACACGAAATTGAGAATGCCCCAGGTACCGTAATCCTCCATGAGATGGGCATATATCTCATCCTCGTCCATCCCCTGCATGAACTTTGACGGTTCGGCGATCATCACATATGGGTCATTATTGGTTGTCTTCACATCTACGAAGAACGAAGACTGGTCTACATCGTCACCGACAGTGACTGTGATGACATTGTCCGAAGGAGGGACATCTCCTGTCGTATGCCATACATAAGCCGGTTCCCCGGTAAGCCTGCAATCCTCATCCCACTTACATGCAAACACTATATATTCCGTGAGAGCAAGGCTTTCGAACTGGCTGTTCACCTTATTGACATCACTGTACCATTCGTAATATTCACCGCGCACGGTAATGTCACCGTAATCGATCAGATCCTGTATATCCCATTCTATATATGCCTGGAAGACAGCAGTCGGATCATCGCCGCACTCTGCAGCATATCCGTCATATGTCGCCCTGTCCATCAGGTTCCAGTAATAGTTCACTCCATCGTGGGAAGGTGTCACCGTTATGTCCATGATGTTGTCGGTCTCAGACACCTCCAAGGCAAGGGTGATAGGTCCCTCATAAGGAGGCAGGGTTGTCGCCGCTGCAGAATATATGTCCGTGGTCCGCTCTCCTTCAGGAGTAATTCCATATACATAGATGACATAGTCCGAGCTTGGATCCAGTCCCTTGTACTGAAGATTGTCGTATGAGCCCCTGTTGATGATGGTCTTGAGATACTCAGGTACAGAAATGCCCTTATTCTGGGCTTCCAGAGAATAATAGGACATATCCTCCTGGAATATCTGCTCGTCCGACTCCATGGAATCGAACCATTCTCTGCCGACGACCTGTCCCACCCATGTAAGATCCGGATCAGAAGTCGAGACGGAGAAGTTCACGGATGTTGACTCCGTACCATTGACCGTCAAGACAACCGGAGCGTTCCAGGCAGACTGGGAGACGGAGATCACTGCATCGTCAACACCCTTGCATGAAACCACAATCGTAGCCTCCCTATCGTTTCCGGTCTCGTTTCTTGATGCCGAGATCTCGATAAGACGGGCCTTCGCCGTACTGACATCAAGCCATTCCGCATCTGAAACTGCAGCTATGGCACCGTCACCGGCCACATTGCTGAGTTGATAGACGACCTTGCATACGGAACCGTCTGCAGGAAGGGCCACCTCATATGATGAGAGTTCCAGGGACGGCTCCTGACTCAGGTCATCCTGAACACAGGCAATTACGCACAAAGCCGCTAAAGAGACGGAGAAAAATGACAATATATTCTTCATGTTACTTATAATCATAGGTTACAGCTTCACCGATACCGCATAAGGTGCAGTTAGCGACATCATAATTACCGTTTTCATCAGCGGCAGTGACGATGACAAGGACCTTGCAGTTCTCAACTTTCCATGATTCCTCCACAGGAAGTACCAGCACCTTACCGGCTCTGCCGCCCTTTTCGATGTTTCCGAGTCTCTCTCCTGCGAATGAAAGTTTCGACACCTGACCTGCAGCATATCTGACGGCATTGTGATGGGTGTTATGCCATGACTCATACATGCCGGACTGAAGGGAGTATATGTCGTCCTCCAGGAGCCAGGCAGCGACCCTATAGCTGTTCGTCACTGCAGCCTTGACCTCGACGTTCACAACCACCTCATCTGCGGACAGTTCAGATGCAGCGGAAATGCCGACGTCTGCCTGTTCCTTCTTGAGAAGGTCGATCTGACTCTTTATCTCGGAAAGGTCCGTACCGGCAGACACGGTCGTCAGATTGAAGGTCAGCATAGGATAAAGTCCCGAGATGTTATAAGCCATCGAAAGGTCTCTTGCCGCATCCGAATAGGCTGCATCATTCTCTCCCCCATTGTAAGAATGGGAGGCGACATGGTGATACAATCCATTGTAGGCCGTATCTTCAGAAAGGGTCTTCAGGCTCTCCATCATTCTCGGACAGTTGGAACATGTCGCTCCTGTATGCTGGATCAGGAGCATTCTGTGTCTGAAGGACAGATTGTCCTGCTGAGGATCCTGAGGCAGCTGCGGCACATCATTGATTGCAGTTATCACCAAATCCTCCGACACGCTCAGGCCGTACACCGCGTAGAAAACATATTCACCTTCCTCCTCAGTCACGAACACGTTGGACGACAAAGGAACCCTTTCATATTCAAGGTAGATTTCCGCATGTTCTGTCACATCGTGGACGTCGCCATCGGCGTCAGTCACATTGACAGTAAATGTGACTGCATCCGTTCCGTCGCTACGCATCTGATCGGAATCAGATATCAGTTCTATGCTTCCCGGAATCACCGGAGCCTTATCCTCGCCATCCTGACCGGCACATCCCGCCAGAAGGGCGAGAATGAGCAGTGTCAGCATACTGAAAATCTTCTTCATGTCTGATATGTTCTTTTATCTTGCAATCATTTTTGACTTGCGCATCTTCGCATCGAAGTATTCCTTCTGCAATCTATCCTTTCTGAGTTCATCTACCATCGCTCTTGCCGCCTGCTGTTTCTGCTGCGTCTCCATGCCGTTGAGACGGGTTCCCTCATGTCCTTTTGAAGCAACAGGTATCTCAAGACTGCTACAGTCCTTACGGGCACATACCGCTTTTGACGCGGACTTACCCTGCTGAGCGATGAAGTCGCTTACTGGCGACGCTCCATCCTGAGTAAACATCAGCACTTCCCTGTAAATCTTAGTCGGATTACCTTCATAGTCATATGCCAACGCTGCCAAAGTCATTGGTGTATCATATTGCACGACAAAGATACTTGACTCATATGGGCAGCCACCTCCCTCAAGAGCAGCATAGAAGGTTTCATCAGTATACATCTCCTCATCCGAGAGATCGTTTGCATAGATGTCATAGTAGAATGCACTGCATTCGCCTATAGTCTTGACCTTGATAGGCATGAGCGCATTTCCTTCTTTCAGAAGCGGTTCGAACTGCGTCTGACCGGCCTTGACAAGCTCACCAAGGTCATAGTAAGGACCGAAGTCCATGTCAAAGGTAATTGCAGCATAAGTCTTTGCCGGAGTCACGAAAGGCTCGCTGAAGAACATTTCAGAAAGGAATTCTCCTGAGTCATAATCAACAATGATGGCACAGACCTTATACTCTGTCTCAGGATAAAGATCCCATACAGTTGTAGCAGCATCTCCCAGTGTCAGTTCCCATGAAGCATACGAAGGTATATCTCCTTCATACACCTGTTCCATTATCATCCTGATGTAACTCTTTGCATCGTCCTCCGTATAATATGACGGGCATACAAACCAATGATAGAATTGTCCCTTGTCTGAAGGAGTTACTTCAACCCATGCATTATCGACATCGGGCTCTACATGGAATCCGAATGTACACGCTGCAGGATCACCTGCCGGCAAGGTCCTTATCTGCACCCGTTTCATGTCAGTTGTCATCGTACCGGCCTTATATCCGAATGCAAAGAACGTATAATCATTGTCAGGGCGCATCCTCGAATATGTCCTTGTCTTGTTGCCCGTGAATGTATATT
>SUYN01000014.1 GCA_015060405.1 Bacteroidales bacterium | reverse complement strand
GGCTGTGCCATCGTCTCTGTGGGATTCAGGCGAAGGGTTCTTCGTCGAGGGATGATGGCTGTATTGTTCTATGACGACACGTTCTGGATAGAGCGAAGCAGCAGAGCATTCTGTTGCAGATATGTGGCTCTTGCTTATGACAATGTGCAGGAAGCGATATATAAACTCACCTCACCTTATTTCTGGGACTCCTTGTCCGAAAATCCATTTTTCCTTCCCGACGACGTTCAATGGGATCTTTTGGAAAGATGGTATCAGCAGATGGTGTGGATATGCCACAAATCAGCAAGCGAATACACTGACCAGCTGCTCCGAAACAACATATACAACCTTTTTATGGCGATGGACGGTGAGATGACACAGAGCGGCAATGGCTCAAATAAAGCCATCAGCAGGAGCCGTACCCTTATCATCAGATTCCTGAAACTCGTCGCCCAGCATTTCCGCACAACACGCGAAGTGTCGTTCTACGCTGAGCAGCTGTGCATCACGACAACCTATCTCTACAAACTGACTCATCGGAGATGGAATCTCTCACCCAAGGAACTGATTGACCAGCAGACAATCTGCGAGATAAAGACATTGCTGTCAAGTACGGATATGTCGGTCAAGGAGATAGCAGCAATGCTGCATTTCGAGGACACACCCTATATGTGCAGGTATTTCAGACGACGTACAGGTCTCTCACCGACTGAATATCGAAACAACACTACAAGGCCGTAATTTCGAGCTTCAAAAACAGCGAAATTCCTATTTACGTCATCCCCGACTTGATCGGGGATCTGACACATAATTAGCGGTTACTCCCGCACTCTTCCTCTTTTTTCAGACCGTCCATCATAAAATCAGCCATTTTTCTGTCGGACGCTTTTCTCTTACTGCCAATGACCGATGGAAAAAACACCACAGGATTCATTACTGCCCCATTGTAATCCATTAGAATTTATCTAACTTTGAGCAGATAAATCGTGCATAAGAATAACCTGAGTAACTTTAAAATCATGACAATACAGGAATTCATAATAAAGTACAGGGAGGCATTCGGCGATGCGGCTCCCCTACCTGTCTCATTCGCATATGGCGCCACTCCGGCAGCAGAAGTCAAGTCTGTTCCGAAATGCATGATAGGTGCCGTCTCCAAAGTCCGCTATGGAGATTCATTGACGCTCTGTGCAGACAACGTTCTTTGTGGAGGCGGAGCGCTTTATACTGCATTCAGACCTATGCCTGAAAGAGTACCGGTATTTGTTTCTGAAGTCGAGCATTACAAGAAGACAAAAGAGATGGTCAAGGATTATGTGGATTCGCTTGGAATCACTCTCACCGACAAACCATATCTGAACTTCGTCAGAGTTGATAAGCTAAGCAGTTGGGATGATGCCGAGGCTATGATCTTCTTTGCTACTCCGGACATACTGTCAGGACTCTGCACATGGTCTTTCTATGACAACAACTCACCCGATGCGGTAACGACACTATTTGCATCAGGATGCGCTTCGATAATAACATTTGCTGTTAACGAAAACCAGAACTACGGCCGCAGATGTTTCCTCGGAATGCTCGATCCTTCTGCACGCCCGCTTGTACCGGAAAACGAACTTACATTCACAATCCCGATGAGTCGTTTCAAGGAAATGCTAGATACAATGAATGATTCCGCCTTATATCAGAAGGCATTTTCTGCACTGAAGAGAAGGATTAACAAATAAGCCAAATTCCCATTCCGTCATCCCCGGCTTGACCGGGGATCTGACATAATAAGGGAAGGACATGGAGGAGAAAGGATACATATATTTCATGACAAACAGAACTCACAACGTTCTGTATATTGGAGTAACCAATAGTCTGAAAAGACGGATAGCAGAACATTCCGAAGGACGTGGCTCAATGTTTACCTCCAGATACAAGTGTCACAAACTTGTAGATTTTGAGATATTTCCAACAATAGAACAAGCCATAGTCAGAGAAAAGCAACTAAAGCACTTCAAAAGAGAGTGGAAAAACCAGTTGGTTGAAACCATCAATCCAGAATGGCTTGATTTGTCAGAGTCTGTTATCACTGATCCTGATAAATTATAGATGCCCGGTCAAGCCGGGCATGACGTAACCGGTAACTAAATACGAATTTGCATCGATCACTTCATGTCCATCTCGTCAAGAATTTCATCAATCCATTCTCCTGTTTCCTGTTCGCGTATCGTAAAGACTTCCCTATATCCCCAGAGATGGGAACTGAATCCTATGCTGCGCGCTGAATTGTCAATTCCAGCCGTAGGACTGAAGATAATGATGCAGGATTAGACATTTCTGGTCTCACCTTCAAAGTAAAAGATCTGCTTTATGCAGAATCAGAAGCCAATTATCTGAGGATAGTGTGCAAAAATGAAGATATGAGGATCAGGCTGACGATGAAGCAGTTTCTTTCTGAAGTCAAGGAATTCCCGGAATTGACACAATGCATAGAGCATATACGATAAATATCCATAATGTCAGTTACTACGAAGGCACGTCACGAAAGGGAGAGCTGCATTTTCAAGACAGGAAGGACACGGTTCCTGTATCAAGAAACTACAGCAAGATTATAACTGACGCACTTGACATGAACTGGAAAAAAAGTAATTTTGCACGTAAAACCGGCAGTTCCGGATAACTGCACATATAGACAACAGCAATGAAAATAACATTAAGACGGGTCATGGTGATCATAGGTATCCTCATGGCGATAGGTTTCGGAGTGTTTCTGTACGGAGGATGGCAGATGTTCGGTGATGAGATCCGCGCCATCAGGACACTGAAGATGGTCAAGGAGCGGGTGTACACATTCGAGTACAAAGGAGATTACGGATTCAAGGCTTTCCTTGAACAGGGCGGCGCAAAGACAGACGCCGAGATGGCTGCATATATAGCAGGATTCCTTTCGAAAGGATATATCAAGACCGGGACTCAGACTCCTGAGGCAGGTTGCAGCACGATCGCTTCTGAAGGACTGTTCTGCAGGAATTTCGATTGGGAATCAGGGAGTCATTATGCAGTGATAAAGACATATCCCGACGACGGATATGCATCAATATCCACGACAGGATTTGCATTCCTGGGCATGGGAGAAGACTGGCATCCTATAGCGGGAATGGACGGAATGACCGCACTTGCCTCGATATATGTTCCTCTTGACGGAATGAATGAAATGGGACTGTGTGTTTCTGATCTTGTCGAGATCGATGGATCGACAGAGGTCCCCGACACAGAAAAGCCTGACCTTACCATCGTTGCAGCTATCAGACTTGTCCTGGACTATGCGAAGAACACAGAGGAGGCTGTCAGACTGCTTTCCCTTTATGATGTCTTCCCGTCAGTCAATGCCGCACACCATCTTGCGATCTCGGACATCAACGAAAACAATGTCGTAGTAGAATGGCGGAACGGTGAAATGAGGGTAACCGAAACCTCCATCGTCACCAACCACTGTCTCTCGGAAGAACTTGAATCCCCTATGACCGGAGAATCGAAAAGGAGATTTGCCACGCTTCAGGAGCGTCATTCCGGATTCATGACATACGAGCAAGGACTTCAGGCACTTAAAGACGCCTCCTACACAGAACACACGCTATGGTCGGTGATATACGATAAGGACAGTCTGTCATCAACCATATTTTTCGATTGTGACTGGAACTCCCCTGTCACCTTCAAGCTCAGCGACGAGTAGGACTGCTTCGGATGCAGGAGCATAGCTGTTTTTCCGCATCATCCGGGAAGTATATGTGCCAATCTTCCGTTATAGATGCAGCAGCAGTCAGGACAGATCTGACCGATAACCGGGAAACCACATGTCAGGAATATCATTAAAACAGAGAATCGCATTGGAACTTCAGCGCCAGCTGATTCTGGACAACATCGAAAGGCATCCGCTAAGGCAGCTTTTCTGGGAGTGCACACTCAGATGCAACATGAAATGCCGCCATTGCGGCAGTGACTGCAAGGTGTCCTCCCTCCATCCGGACATGCCTTTCGAGGACTTTGCAAAGGTCCTGCGACGCATCAAGGAGAAATACGACTCCCATAAGGTGATGATAGTCATCACCGGCGGCGAACCACTTATGAGAAAGGACATAGAACAGTGCGGACGAGCGATCTATGACATGGAATTCCCGTGGGGAATGGTCTCAAACGGCCTCCTCATGACTCCTGGGAAGATCGACGGTCTTCTTCGCGCCGGCATGCACTCTGCGACCATCAGCCTGGACGGATTTCAGGAAGAGCACGAATGGATGCGTGGAGTCCGTGGCAGTTTCAGAAACGCCTCAGAAGCAATACGCATACTGGCAGCCGAACCGAGCATCAGATTCGATGTGGTGACCTGCGTCAACAACAGGAACTACGACACCCTGCCCCAATTCAAGGAGTATCTCATTTCGCTCGGGCTCAAGAGCTGGCGTCTGTTCACTGTGTTTCCGGTCGGAAGAGGCGCACAGGATCCTGAGCTTCAGCTCAGCAACGAGCGCTTCCGCGGCCTGATGGAGTTCATCAGGCAGACACGCGAGGAGGGACGCATAAAGGCAAGTTATGGATGTGAAGGCTTCCTCGGGGAATATGAGGGCCAGGTCCGAGACAACCTCTTCACCTGTCAGGCCGGCCTTACCGTCAGTTCGGTCATGATAGACGGAGCCATATCCGCCTGTGCAAGCATAAGAAGCGATCTTGCACAAGGTAACATATATACAGATGATTTCATTGATGTGTGGGAAAACCGCTACCAGCCCTACCGCGACCATTCGTGGATGAAGACGGGCGAATGTGCGGACTGCAAGTATTTCCGTTATTGTCAAGGCAACGGAATGCATCTGCGGGACGAGAACGGTGAATTGATCCTATGCCATCTTAAACGATTGAACTGATAGACATGAAAAACCTTTTTTTACGTTTCTGCCGTTGGGCGCTGCCCCTTCTGGGCGTATCTGCAACAGTGTCATGTGACTTCGTGATACAGACCCCCGACATGTACGGATGCCCTCCTGCACCGGAATACGGCGTGCCTGTAATGGAATTCAGGATTAGCGGCAAGGTTGAAGATGCCGTGACCGGTGAGCCTGTAAAGGGCATAGCCGTGACCCGCATCTACAGCGATGACCAATATGAGCCGCGTGATACAGCCTGGACGGCTGATGACGGACAGTTCCTTGTTCAAGGCTCCGCCTTCCCGGCAGACAGGATGACTCTTAAATTCACCGATGTCGACGGAGAGGAAAACGGAGAATATGCCACTGAAAGCCTCGAGGTCGGGCTTGAGAGAATCGAAGATCCTCAGGATGTCTGGCATGAAGGTGTATATGCCGCAGAAGACATAAATGTCAGACTAGACCCTGTCCGGTCATCGGAAACAGCAGAATAGCACGAAGATTATGAATAAGGCATTACTTACACAGTCACTTGTCAAACTGATTGCAGGAATGATTCTGGTCGGGCTTCTCGTGTTCCTGCCTGCCGGCTCATCCGCCTACCGGCAGGGCTGGCTTCTTATGGGAATCCTGTTCGTGCCTATGGTCATTGCCGGGATCGTCATGCTGGCAAAAAGTCCGGACCTGCTCCGCAAGAGACTCAATGCCAAGGAAAAGGAAAGCGGGCAGAAGACGGTCGTGGCATTGAGCGGCCTGCTGTTTGTTCTATCCTTCATCACAGCGGGCCTGAACTGGAGATTCGGCTGGTGCATGCTGCCGGACTGGTGCATGTGGACAGCGGCAGCCGTCTTCATCCTGTCCTACCTTTTATATGCAGAAGTCCTGAAGGAAAACGCCTTCCTTTCAAGAACCATAGAGGTGCAGGAAGGGCAGAAAGTGATAGATACTGGGTTATATGGCATAGTCCGCCATCCGATGTACATGGCAACAGTATTCTTGTTCCTGTCAATGCCGCTGGTACTCGGCTCACCGGTTTCATTCATCATCATGCTTGGATATATCCCCTTGATAAACAAGAGGATACGCAACGAAGAGCAAGTCCTGACCGATGGTCTTGAAGGATATGCAGACTATAAAAAGAGGGTAAGGTACAAGGTCATTCCTTTCATATGGTAGGCCGTTCATGCGCTGCATGAGGATGTGCCAGAAATCTGACGGCCGCAACAATCAGCATGGGCCCGAGTCCCGAATAGAATGACGCAGTAAAAGCAGACGGGATATATGGGATATGCTTAAGCGTGATTCCGAGTCCCATCATAAAGACAATCAGAATCCATCCCCGGACAGGAAAGGCATGCCATGTCTTCACCTTGTCAGGCAGAGAATCAATCCTTTGACAGTATCTTGCAACAATCCTTCTGAACATCAGAAAGAAAGAAGCAAGAACAGCAGCGGTGATCATAAGCAGCCACCAGATGTCATCCGGCGACTGCTCCCGATATGCACTGAAGCCTTTAGCAGTTACGATGATGCCTGGGATTCCCCACAGGACAGCAGCTACTGTAAATAAAGTTTTCCTCTTCATCTGCTATCTGTACTTGCCGAAATCGTACTTCTTCCAAAATTCTTCATCATCTTATGCAGGAGAGTGTACAGCTGCAGGGCATCCTCCTTCTCCATAGTCAGGCAGCCCGCAAGCCTTGCCGGTACGTCCTCAGCCTTATCGTGGAGCATTTCTCCCCTTTCCGTGATTGAGATGACCATCATACGTTCATCTTCCACAGATCTCTTCCTGCTTATCCAGCCGGCCCTTTCCATTTTTTTGAGCATAGGTGTCAGCGTACCGGAATCAAGAAACAACAGCTTGCCCATATCCCTGACACTGATGGACTTATGCTCCCACATCACCATCATCGCTATATATTGGGTATATGTAAGTCCAAGCGGTTCGAGCAAAGGAGTGTACCGTCTGATAACTTCCTTTGCACATGCATAGAGGGGAAAACACAGCTGGTTCTCCAGTTTCAACATTTCATTCATAGCAGTTTCAATATGTCACCTTCAATACTTTCCGGTTTTGTCATCGGAGCATACCTTTCGACCACTGCTCCGTCGCGGGAAACGAGGAACTTGGTAAAATTCCATTTGATGTCATCTCCCAGGAAGCCTCCCTTCTGGTTCTTCAGGAAGTCGAACAAAGGCTCAGCATCTTTTCCGTTTACATTGATCTTGGCAAAAAGCGGAAATGTAGTCCTGTACTTCAGAGTGCAGAACTCCTGGATCTCCTCTTCTGTTCCGGGAGCCTGATGTCCGAACTGGTTGCATGGAAAATCCAGAATCTCCAGACCCTTGTCACGATACTTGTCATAGAGTGCCTGCAATCCTTCATACTGCGGAGTGAATCCACATCCCGTTGCAGTGTTCACGATAAGGAGAACCTTTCCCTTGAATTCTGTCATCGGTACCTCCACGCCCTTGGCGTCACGCACCTTGAAGTCATAAATATTCATAATCTTCGTTCAGTTAAACATACGTTTCTCGTTCAGTCAAATGTCAGTACTTTGTTTTATCAAATTCCGTTCTAAGTTTTATCAGGTGTCTGATCTTCACTTTGTCAAGTATCTGATCTTAATATACTCGAGCAACATTCACTGCACATTCGTATTTCGTCAGCTATATATTCAATTTTACACAATCGAATTGCATGCAGCAAATATAAATCAAATAAAAGTAATTTGAAAGAACTGAAACAATAGTGTACGACAATCAGTTTACACCTGACATGTCGAGCTTGAAGAACCCGTGGTTAACTGTACGTCGAGCGACAAGCGGGAGTCGAGACATCTCTTTGGAGATATCTCCATTCGCTCCGCTCAGTCGATATGACAACTGGTTACGGACTCAAGCAATATGACAACCGGGAGCGAGTCCAGTCGATATGATAACAAAGTGTAAAGATATATATGCTCCCGAATTTTTAGCAGAGATTCCTAAAGCTGTGTCACTTTTTGCCGTTTATTTGTCACAGCTCAAAGGATTTCAGCTCCAGAAACATCTTTTTGCATACACCTGTGTCACATTATAGCCAAAATTTGTCACAGCTCACCTTCACAGAGCCTACTCCTTGAAATGGCACCTCTGCAAGGATTAGTGGCAGAAAAAACGAGCCTAGTCCTTGAAAAGGCCCCTCTACAAGGATTAGTGGCAGAAAAATGGAGGCTAGTCCTTGAAATGGCCTCTATACAAGGATTAGGAGCGAGAAAGCTGACGCCAGTTGTTGGAATGGGAAAGACAGGAATCCTAGAAAACAGTGATTGTATGGGCTTTCTGCCGGAGGTTGGCACAAGGCAAGTCGTGCGAGCCTTTAGGCTGAGCTCGCGCGGCTTGTCTTGAGTGGTCGGCTCTGGTTATGGCCGACCACGGTGCCTCCTATGGAGGATTTCTGTCACTGCCTTTGAAAACTATATGCAGAATAGTATCGGCCGTGGTCGGCGAATACGACGGCCGACCACTATTCAGTCTATGGAGCAGCATCGCCGGCCGGAATCAGGGCAGGCGACTCAAATCAGCCAGCGCGAACGAAACCTAATGGGTTCGCGCTGGCTGATTTGTGCGTAAACAGAGCAGGTGTCGGCAAAAGAAAACTCCTTTGCAGAAAGGTGGAGGTGCCCTTCAGTAAGTGGATGCGCTCTGCAGTAGGTGGAAGGCGCTTTGCAGTTAACTGACGTACTGATCCCCGCAGAAGAAATGCCTCTCTTTTCTGCGAGGATTCCAATTCTCGGCTCAAAAACGGCATTTTTGTATAGAAACAGCAATTCTTGCAGAAATAATGCGTGATTCTTCTGCAAGGATTGCTGCATCGATATTTGTCTAAAGCATATGTTCACCTCCAGTCCTTGAAAACAGCCCTCTGCAATGACTGGAGGCCGAAAATGCAAGGCCAATTCTTGAAATGGCACTCCTACAAGGATTAGTGGCAAAAAAACAGAAGCTAGTCCTTGGAATGGCACCTCTGCAAGGATTAGTGGCAGAAAAAACGAGCCTAGTCCTTGGAATGGCACCTCTGTCAGGATTAGGGGCAGAAAAATGGGAGATGACAGGCCTTTGTCATATCGAGACGCCGGCGGGAGTCGAGACATCTCTTTGGAGATATCTCCATTCGCTTCGCTAAGTCGATATGACAACTGATTAGGGACTCAATCAATATGACAACAGGGAGCGAGTCCAGTCGATATGATAACAAAGTGAAAGATATATATGCTCCCGTATTTTTAGCAAAGATTCCTAGAGCTGTGTCACTTTTTGTCGTTTATTTGTTACAGCTCAAAGGATTTCAGCTCCAGAAACATCTTTTTGCATACACCTGTGTCACATTATAGCCAAAATTTGTCACAGCTCACCTTCACAGAGCCTAGTCCTTGAAATGGCACCTCTGCCAGGATTAGTGGCAGAAAAAAGGGAGATGACAGGCCTTTGTCATGTCGAGAGGCCGGCGGGAGTCGAGAAATCTCTTTAGAGATATCTCCATTCCTCCGCTCAGTCGATATGGCAACTGGGACGGACTCAATCAATATGACAACCGGGAGCGGGACATGCATCATGATCTGAGCAGGATGATCCGGAGCGGAATGTTGTATTTCATCGGGAAAAGCCATATATTTACATTTATATTGACAAATCACAATTATGAACCGTATGAAAAGATTCTTCACATTAGGATTAAGTATGCTCGCCATCGCATGCGGCAGCGCAACTGATGAAAACAAGGGCAATCAGGATGAGGGCTTCACAGACAGTGTCACCGAAGCGCTTGCAGACGGCGGAAAGATCAACATCGATCGTCTGGAATGGACCAGGGAACCGAAAGCCTTTGAATTCAAGGACGATGTCATTACCATCACCACAGCTCCGCACACAGATCTCTGGCAGAGGACATATTATCACTTCAGAAATGACAATGCTCCCGTCCTGCAGATGCAGACAAGGGAGAAGTTCTTCAGTTTCGTGGTGAAGACAGACTTCACACAGAGCCATCAGCGCTTCGACCAGTGCGGAATCGTGATGTATCTCGACAGCGAGAACTGGCTCAAGGGCTCTGTCGAGTTCGAGAACGAGGAGTTCCAGCATCTTGGCAGCGTGGCGACCAACAACGGCTATTCGGACTGGGCCACGACAGCCATACCAGCTGACGTGAAGACAATGTGGTACCGTTTTTCCCGTCGCGAAGATGACTTCTGCATAGAATGTTCGTCTGACGGAAAATATTTCAGCCAGATGAGGATCTGCCATATGTACGCGGCAACCGACAAGATAAGCTTCGGAATCTACGCATGTTCTCCTGAAGACTCTTCATTTACCGCAGTATTCTCGGACATGACGATAACGGAATGTATGTGGAAGGCGCACGACGGCCAGCAGCCAGACAAAGAATAGCAACCAGACAAAGAATAGCAGCCGGAAGATGGACAAGTACCTGACAAGAATAGCGGTCAGGTACTTGTAAAAACGAGGCTTTTTCAGTATATTTGGCCGATTTTTTTGATTTTTTCCGCAATAGAGAGAAACAGAAACAATTTAAATATTTATGGTACTACAGATCTTTACTCTCATCGGCGCCCTGGGTATGTTCCTTTACGGAATGAACTTCATGAGTGCCGGTCTTCAGAAAGCGTCAGGAGACAAGCTCAGAGGCATTCTGACCTCAATGACGTCCAATCCGTTCAAGCGAGTGCTTACAGGTCTCGGCATCACAGCTCTGGTCCAGTCATCAAGTGCGACGACGGTCCTTGTCGTCAGCTTTGTGAACGCCGGACTTCTGACACTCCTCCAGGCAGTCGGCATCATCATGGGTGCCAACATCGGTACTACACTTACCGCCTGGGTTACAGCAGTAGGATTCTCAGTTGACATCTCGGCCTTTTCAGTGCCTCTGATGATCCTCGGTTTCCTTCTCACAAGCTCCAAGAAGCAGAACCACAAGAACATAGGAGAATTTGTAGTGGGATTCGCCCTCATGTTCCTCGGACTTTCATTCATGAAGAGTTCGGCAGGAACCATCCTCAGCGACAAGGATGCGATGATGGCATTCTTCTCGCACTTCACCCAGTTAGGATTCTGGTCAGACATCATATTCCTGCTCGCTGGTACCATCCTGACAATTGTGCTTCAGGCATCCAGTGCAACCATGGCCATCACCATGCTCCTTACCACATCGGGACTCATCGACTTTGAGCTTGCATGTGCGATGGTGCTTGGAGAGAACATCGGAACCACAATCACAGCCAACATGGCGGCATCTGTGGGTAACACAGCAGCAAAACGCGCTGCCCTCGCCCACACTCTCTTCAATATATTCGGTGTCATCTGGATGCTCATAGTGTTCAAGCCTTTCCTCAAGCTCGTGGGAATCGTCATGGAAGCGGTCGGATTCTACAATCCTCTTACCATTGACCTTACAACCCCTGAGGCCGGCCCTACCCTCCTCTACGGAATCTCAATGCTCCATACCCTCTTCAACATAACCAACACCATGGTCCTCATCTGGTTCTCGGGCACTATCGTGAAGATAGTCGAGACTCTGATCAAGACTCCTAAGAACCAGGAAGACGAAGTGTTCAGGCTCAAGTACATCGAGGCAGGACGTATCGCAGCTCCGGAGTTTGCAACAGAGCAAGCTACCAAGGAGATCATCCATTTCGCAGAGATATGCCGCAACGGACTCGGCTATGTAAGAGATGCTGTCAATGAGACCGATCCGGACAAGTTCGAAGAGTTCCGCAAGAAGCTCGTGAAGTATGAAGAGATTTCAGACCGTATCGAATATGAAATCGCAAACTTCCTCAATGCCATTTCTACCCAGGAGATCAGTATGGCGACTTCATTCCACATCAAGTCAATGTACAAGATCATAGGCGAGCTCGAGAGTCTCGGAGACTCAGGAGAGGCGATCAGCCGCATCCTTTCACGCAAGAACATCCACAAGAAGACCTTTGATGCAGACAGCATCAAGCATATCAACGGAATGATAGACCTTGTCGATGAGGCATACGCGGTAATGATTGAAAACCTCAAGGCATACTACTCTAACGAGCTCGGTGAGATCAGCAACGCCTACGACGCCGAGGACCGCATCAACGTGATGAGAAACAACCTCCGCGAGGAAGCGATCGAAGAAGTCGAAGGCGACAACAAGAGCTACCTCACAAGCGTCTACTACCTTGACGTCGTGTCGGAGCTCGAGAAGATGGGCGACTTCATGATCAATGTTTCCCAGGATCTCTACAAATGCAAACTTAAGATTTCACAATTATAAAGAAATTGCCTAATTTTGTGGCCCGTTGCAAGACGGGCCTTTTTTAATATATATCACCATGGCAAGAAAAAAACAGGATATCATTCTTGAAAACATTGAGATAGAAGCTGTTGCAGCTGAAGGCAAGGCTTTGGCAAGAGTCGACGGCACAGTGCTTTTCGTACAGTTTGCAGTACCTGGCGACATAGTGGACGTGAAAGTCACAAAGAAGAAGAAAAACTATATGGAGGGATTCATTCTCCGTATGGTCAAGCCGTCCGAGCATCGTCTGGAGCCGTTCTGCAGCCATTTCGGCGTGTGCGGAGGCTGCAAATGGCAGCCGCTGCCGTACCAGATGCAGCTGCAGGCAAAACAGCAGCAGGTCTACGACCAGCTTGTAAGGATAGGCCACCTCGATGTCCCGGAAATATCCCCTATCGTGCCCTCAGACGAGACTCAGTACTACCGCAACAAGCTGGAATTCACTTTTTCTCAGCGCAGATGGATCTTCGATGACGAGAATGCCGAAGTACTCAGCGAACAGGAGAAATACGGACTCGGCTTCCATGTAGGCCGCTTCTTTGACAAGGTTCTCGATGTAAAGCACTGCTATCTCCAGCCTGAGCCTTCGAATCAGATCCGTCTCTTCATAAGGAATTATGCACTCGAGCACGGACTGTCATTCTTCAACATACGCGAACATGTGGGCTTCCTGCGCAACATGTTCATCAGGACAACAGAAGCAGGCAACGTCATGCTGATAATTTGCTTCTACCATGAGGATGAAGAAGCACGCACGGCCCTTCTGGATGCAGTTGCAGCGGAATTCCCTCGGATCACCTCTCTGTACTATGTAATTAACGGAAAGCCAAACGATTCAATATCAGACCAGAACTGCATCTTATATAAAGGAGAGGATGCAATATATGAGTATATGGAAGGACTTAGGTTCAAAATCGGCCCTAAGTCATTCTATCAGACCAATACCAAGCAGGCATACAAGCTCTACAGCGTAGCCAGGGAATACGCCGCCCTGACTGGATCGGAAGTTGTCTACGACCTTTATACAGGCACCGGTACCATCGCACAGTTCGTTTCCCGCAAGGCATCAAAGGTAATCGGTATCGAATACGTCCCTGAGGCGATTGAGGATGCACGCATCAACGCAGAGAACAACGGGATAACCAATTGCGAATTCTTTGCCGGAGACATGAAGGACATCCTTACAGATGCTTTCGTCGAGGAGCACGGACGTCCTGACGTCATCATCCTCGACCCGCCAAGAGCAGGAATCCATCCGGACGTAGCCCAGGTCATCCTCAATGCAGCGCCTGAAAGAATGGTATATGTAAGCTGCAATCCTGCATCACAGGCACGCGACCTTGAGATCCTCTGCAAGGACTACGAAATCACTGCAGTACGTCCGGTGGACATGTTCCCTCACACACACCACGTTGAGAATGTAGTTGCACTCAAGAGAAGATAATCAGACTGTCGGTTCACAATACAGGCGTCCCTGCTCGGATGAGACAACCTTGAGTGTCTCCCCCTTGGCAGCGTAGCCGCCGAATCTGAGAGAAGCCTCCAATATGCGTCCGTCCATGGTCATCACCTTACCAGACGGACGCATATCTGTAAATACGGTAACTTCCTGTCCGACAAGGGTTTCAAGTCCGGAAATCACTCCCGTAAAACCCTCTTCCGCAGTAAGAGACTGCCTGAGGGCAATATGATCGAAGGAACGGGTGTCATAGAGTTTCCTGACAATCCACACAGAACCGAATATGGCTGCAGCAGAAGATATGATGACTATGCCGACCGGCATGAGCACTGGCTCGAGATTGAGCGTGCCGTCCCAATGGAAGAGCTCTGCATTGTCCACCATTGCGAATGCAAGAGAAACCACGACAGCAATGATTCCGGCAATCCCGCATACGCCGAAGCCAGGAATCACGAATATCTCCATGGCAATAAGCACTAAACCGACGATGAACAGGAGTATTTCCCAATATGAGACGAGGTGTCCCAGATAGCCGGGAGCAAAATAAAGGAGGGCACCTATCAGGGCAGTCAGAAGAGGAAGCCCTATGCCCGGGGTCCTTATCTCCACGAAAATACCACCCACGATCATCATCATGAAGATGGACTGTAGCAATGGATTAAGAAGGAACTGAATCAGCCTGTCAAGCCATGTCATATCATCCTCCATCTCCCTGATTATGAATTCATTGCCACCGGAGACAATCCTTGCGACCTCTATAGCGTCAGCTGCGGTGCCTTCGCAGTAGCCAACCTGCATGGCCTCATCAGGAGTCAGGCTCAGCACGTTGGCCGTGTCCACCATAGATTCAGCGATCTCCGGATTCCTGCCGTTGGCTTTTGCGGTGGCTCTCATCATGCCGCGCATGAATGACTGGTACTTGTCCGGAGCCACCTCCCCTGTCTGGTTCACCACGGTCGCCGCACCGATAGAACTTCCCGTCCTCATATATATGGAATCACAGGCTATGCTTATCAGGGCTCCGGCGGATGCAGCCTGCATATTCACATAGGCAATCACAGGCTTCTTGTATCTCAGTATGGCATTCCTGATGCTGTCAGCCGCATTGACTGCGCCTCCGTAGGTGTTGATGTCAAGGATCACGTAATCAGCGTCAGCTTCGGCTGCCTTCTCAAGACCGAGAACCACAAACCTCTGTGCCGACTGATCTATGTCCTGATCAAGCCTTATACGGTAAAATACAGACAGTGAATCTTTACAGAAGGCCGATACACCAGCAAGCAGGAGGAGAGCAATGAGAAATAAACGTTTCATATGACAGGATTTGTAATACCAGACAACAAATATAGCGATTTCTGACAGAAAATTCTTACCTTTGTCCGCTTTGTTAAACCGCATGACACAAATCGGAAATGCTTATTCAGATTATCATACTCATTGCAGGCCTCATTCTTATACTGATGGGTGCCAACTGGCTGGTTGACGGTTCATCCAGCATAGCCAGAAGATTCGGAATCAGCGAATTCGTAATCGGCCTCACAATTGTAGGAATCGGGACCTCGGCTCCAGAAATGGTGGTCAGCTTCCTTTCTTCATTCCAGGGCAAGTCTGACATGGCCGTAGGAAACATCGTGGGATCAAACATCTTCAACACCCTCATGATCCTTGGCGCTACCGCCCTTGTGGCTCCTGTAGCCATCACCAAGTCCAACCTGAAGAAGGACATACCTCTTAATATAGCGGTGACAGTGCTACTCATACTGCTCGGTAAAAGCGCATCCCTCTTTGGCCTTGGCGCAACAGACAGCCTCAGCAGGGCAGAAGGAGGCATACTGCTTCTGATATTCGCCATTTATCTTTGGAATTCATTCAGAAGCGGACGCGAAGAGACCGACGAAGGTGTCAAGGATGAGACCAAACCGCTTCTCGCTACACTGATGATCGTCGGAGGTCTTGCAGCTCTCATCTTCGGAGGACGCCTCTTCGTGAATTCCGCGACACAGATCGCCCTGATCGCAGGACTTTCGGAAAAGTTCATCGCAATCACCATCATGGCAGCAGGAACATCCATGCCTGAGCTTGCAACCTGTGTAGTGGCGGCCTATAAAGGACAAGGTCAGCTTGCACTTGGAAACATCCTCGGCTCGAACATATCCAACATACTTCTCATACTCGGAGGCTCAGCCCTGATCCATCCGCTTTCATTCAACAGCATCTCAGATATGGACCTTGGTATCATGACGGTGTCTGCCATCCTGATACTGCTGAGCGCAATATCATTCAAGAAGAAAAAGCTCGACAGAATCGAAGGTGTCATCTTCATAGGCTTGCAGATTGCCTACATGGCCTATCTTATCATCTCAATTTAGGGTAAAAAGAACCATAACAAAAATGTTATAACCATTAACACTTTTGTTACACTCACTGATTATTATAAATATAACCAAAATAATGAAATCCTGCCATCTATTACAGACCCAGCCGGTCGACACACTGGACATACATGCCAGACTGGACAGTCTGATGCACAAATTAGAGACAACTACAGCCTCTGACCTGATATCGGAACTCATAGACAAGGCGATCGCCTTCGGCTTGAAGGTGCTTGCAGCAATAGTCATATATCTTATAGGTATATGGGTGATCCGGAAGATCAAGAAGATAGTGGCAAGAATACTAGAGAAGAGCAAGGCAGATGCAGCGATATCGTCATTTGTCCTGAGCATAGTGGGCATCGTCCTCACTGCCATCCTTATAATGACAACTATTTCGGCATTGGGAGTCGACACGACATCCATTGCAGCTTTGCTGGCCGGCGGAGGCGTAGCAATCGGACTTGCATTGAACGGAGCCGTTCAGAATTTTGCCGGCGGTATAATGATAATAATATTCAAACCCTTCAAGATCGGTGACTACATAGAAGCACAGGGCCATGCAGGAACGGTAGCTGAAGTGAATATAGTAAGTACAGAACTCCTTACATCCGACAATAAAAGGATCATCATTCCTAACGGAGCCCTGTCCGGAGGCACTATAAACAACTATTCCGAAATGTCGTATAGAAGGGTCGAATGGAACATTTCAGTCGAATACGGTTCACTGCTCGAACCGACAAAGGCTGCCATAATGTCACTGCTGGAAAGCGATCAGAGGATACTCACGCACGAACAGGGCGCTCCGGCATCTCCATTTGTGGCCCTGGCCTCACTTGACGACAGCGGCATAAGGTTCACAGCAAGAGCCTGGGTGAAATCGGAGGACTATTGGGATGTGTTCTTCGCCATCAACGAAAAGATCTACACGAAACTCCCTGAAGAAGGAGTCAACTTCCCGTTCCCGCAGCTGGATGTGCATGTACATCAGGACAAGGCATAAAAAAAGAGCGTCTCTGCAGACGCTCTTTTTTTATGCCGTCAATGATAAGTCCTTTACAGAAGCACTGCTCCGGTGATCCTTTCCTTCTTGAGCAATTCCTTGGTGACTACAGGATTAGCATAGATGTCAAGGAATATTCTCCTGAGATCCTCCCTGTTGATCTCTTTTTCTACCGTATCGAGCTGGTGTTCCATATATGAAACGAACTTCTCTACATCTTCCTGACCGTAATGCTCGGCATACTTGAAGGAGTGGTTCGCGATATCGTAGGCTATGTAATTATTCTTCCACAACTTGTAGCCTTCGATCACTCTCACGTCAACAGCATGACGGATGAGCTGATAGCGGTCATTCTTGTCGCATTTTGCAGCTTCAGCTATCTCATCTTCTGTCAGAGGCTTGCCTATGTTCAGATGAATGTTGCCCTTATCCTGCATGATTCCCACCACGATGCTGTTCAGGTCTTCACCATCCTTCTTGACATACTTGTGCTTGCGGGAAATCACAAGCTCCCTTGCCTTAAGAATGTCGCAAGGCTCGATTTCGTAGGATATGCTCATAGGAGTGATGTTCAACTCCATGAAATTCTGCTGGAAATCATTGGAACCGCTCATGTCGAGCATCTTCAGCAGGCCCTGTTCCGTGATGTCATAGCCGTTCTTCGTACGGCCCTGCCTCTGCGCAAGCCAGATGGAACTCCTGCCTTCTGTAATGTTCAGACGTATATATTTCGAGAGAAGCTGGGATGAAAGATAAAGTTCACGGGCTGAAATGCCGCGTACGACCTTGATCATTCTGTTTGAACGGATGAGATACTCGATGGCCTTATTTGTAATCAGATTGTCTCCCACGGCGATCTCGGTCATAGGCAGACCGTTAGTATGTAGAATAAGCTGGGTTATCGCCGGATCAAGGATTATATCCCTATGGTTAGACAATGCCAGAAACTTCTTTTCCGATGAGACATTAGCTATGCCGTCGTATGAAAAATTATGAGCCTTGTGATCAATTACCCAACGTACAAACTTCTGCATCACAAGCACTTGGAACTGGTCAATTGTTCTGATGCTTTTAAGAACGTTCTTCAGAAAATCCGGAGATTCTTCAGGGAAGAACTGCTGGGAGAACTGGCCTACCAACGGGTAATCCGCCAATTTTCCCAATGCCTCCGATGCTTCCGCGTCTGTATATGGGCTGATGCTCTCAAATTCAGATAAATCTACCATAATGTTTGAGGTATATTAGTACATTATGCAAATATATAATGTTTTCTCAAAATATCAAATACATGTGATTTCTCCATATGGACATTATTCACATCTTCTGAACAAGACGGAACTGTCACCATAACTGAGAAAACGGAAATCATTTGCAAGGGCATAGTCATATATCGTCTTCCAGTCATCTCCCACAAAGGCTGAAATGAGAAGCAGAAGCGTACTTTTCGGCTGGTGGAAATTGGTCACGAGCACATCAACGATCCTGAAACGGAAGCCCGGAACTATGATTATCCTGGTGCCAAGCTGAAGTTCCTTAAGTCCCTCAGCCTCCATATATGCTGTCAGCGCACAGAGAGCGTCCTCCGTACTGTACTCATAATCACGGGAATATGGGGCCCACTGGTCCACATCACAGGGTTTTCCGGTCTCGATGCAGCCTACACCCACATAATAGAGTGACTCAAGAGTACGCACGGAGGTCGTACCGACTGCTATCGTCTTTCCTTTTCTGGCAAGAAGTCCTTTCAGGAACTCCAGGGTAACAACAAAGGGCTCCCGGTGCATGGCATGCTCCGACACATGAGAGCTTTTGACCGGAAGGAAGGTGCCGGCACCCACATGCAGACATACATTATTGATTGTTATTCCCTTTTCTCTGATGTTCCCCAACACGTTTTCTGTGAAATGAAGACCAGCTGTAGGAGCTGCCACAGAACCTCTGAACCTTGCATAAAGCGTCTGATATCTCTCAAGATCTATATCTTCCGTATCCCTGTTCAAATAAGGAGGAATAGGGACACTGCCACACAGCTCAAGAACCTTGGAAAAAGGGGCACCATTGTTCCAGGAGAACTCCACGACCGATGCCTCACCCTGCCTCTCGACAAGGTCAGCACGCAGATCCATATCCTTGATGGCATTGTCTCCCAATGGGTTATATAGTGACAGAGTGTCATTTTTCCATCTTTTCACATTTCCCACTATACATTTCCATCTGCACCTGTCAGTAACCTCGAACATAGTCACATATTCTTCAGGCATAACGGGCTCCAGACAGAATATCTCAATATGAGCACCAGTGGAACGCTGGAAATGGAGTCGGGCCGGAACAACCTTTGTGTCATTGAACACCATGAAGGATCCCTGAGGTAGAAAAGAGGGGAGGTCTGTGAATGAATGTGAACTCACCGCGCTATTCTCATATTTGAGAAGCTTGGAAGAATCCCTGTTCGCGAGGGGATATTTTGCTATCTTTTCGTCAGGAAGGTCGTAATTGAAGTCATCTATTATTATTTCTGGTATCATCGTGAGAATCGTATATTTTAATCCAAATAATATTCTGTGCAAAAATAATCAATTATTGTCTCAATCTGAAATTGTTCACTCATATCATATCTCGTTACAATTGTGATTTACATTTGTCAATTACATTTGTAGTCAACCTTGTTCATTTATGTAAATCTTTATCATGTTGTGGGCACGATTGTCGGTGTTCTTGTAACGTTAATTTTTGTAATATAAATTTTTCTTATGCTTAAATTATTATGGTCTTATTCTCGTAATTATCAGTAATTTATATATCATTACTTAAAGGATATTTATATATAATTCCTGTAAAATGGGCCATATAGGGGTACCAGCGGCGTATAATAGCTATTAATAATATAGTTATATGTTTAATATTCAGACATATATGCTATTTTATATAAAGTGGCTATTCAGTAGTTTATACCTTATCTCTCCCCTACTGTTTACAACATTTAACTGCGGATTTCTTTTGAAGTGTCAAATATTGTTGCTACATTTGTAACATTAAGGTATACAAAAATGAAAGACAGATTACGTCAGTTTCTTGCAGCTGAAAACATCTCCCAGGCACAATTTGCAGACACTCTCAATGTAGTACGTGCAAGCGTTTCGCATATACTCTCCGGAAGGAACAATCCGAGCTTCGATTTCATCAAGGCTCTCATGCTTCATTACCCTAGCCTGAACGTAGAATGGCTGATGTTCGGAAAAGGAAAAATGTACAAGGAAGCCGCAAACACCGAGCAGGCCCCCCTTGCAGCAGAACCTCCGGTCAGCTACCCAGTCCAGGATCTTCTCTTCCCTGAAACTGACGATGAACCTGCTCCAGAAGTGCGTGAAATCAATGAAGTCCCCAATCAGTCGCCTTCTGACGCATCCTCAAATGAAATCAAGACTTCAAATACACAGATACAAGCAATTATAAATCAAAGAAAAGTAACTAAAATCATAGTACTTTTCGACGATGGTTCGTATCAAGAAATGTAGCTTGCAGAACTTGGATATGGATAAGTTTTGTTATCTTTGTAGGATAACATTGATATGCCATGTACAAACATCTGTTAAAACCTATCCTCTTCCGTTTCAATCCCGAAACCGCACACAATCTCCTGTTTTCTTTCCTTGCCTTCCTGAGGCATGTTCCTTTTGCCGGATCCATCATCAGGGCGATCTATAAAAAGGAATCTCCGAAGCTTGAACGTGAAGTCTTCGGTATCAACTTCCCTAACCCTGTGGGACTTGCAGGAGGACTTGACAAGAATGGAGAATTCTATAATGACATGGCCAATTTCGGCTTCGGCTTCGTTGAAATAGGCTCTCTCACCCCTCTTCCGCAGGACGGAAATGCCAGGCCGAGATGCTTCAGAGTGCCTGGAGACAAGGCGATAATCAACAGATACGGAATCAACAACAAGGGTGTCAAGAACGCTGTAGAACACCTAAAGAAGCACCGTCCTGAGGTCATAGTGGCGGCCAACATATCCAAGAACACAAACAGCATAAACGAAGATGCGGGCAAGGACTACGAAAAGGCATTCGGCCTCCTGTACGACTTCGTGGATATGTTCGTAGTGAACGTCTCATGTCCTAATGTAGTGGGACTCACTGCTTTGCAGGACATTTCGTTCCTATCGGAGATTGTTGACAGGCTCCTTGACCTGCGTATGTACTTCGACAACTACCGCCCAATACTGCTTAAGGTTTCTCCAGACCTTTCACACCAGCAGCTTGACGAGATCATAGACTATTGCCTCCGTTCGGGAATCGACGGAATCGTGGCAGGAAACACCACACGTTCACGCGACGGAATCACCAGCATTTCAAAGGAAAAGATCGAGGAAATCGGCAATGGAGGCCTTTCCGGGGCACCTTTGCATAAGAAGAACCTGGAGCTTGTCAGATACGTTCACACAAAGTCAGAAGGCAAGCTTCCTATCATTGGAGTCGGTGGCATCATGACGCCGGAGCAGGCAAAGGCAATGCTCGATGCAGGTGCATCACTTGTGGAGATATACACAGGCTTCATCTATGAGGGACCGGCTTTGATCAAGAACATAATCAGACACCTTGAAACCAGCAGATAATGACCCAGGCATCGATTTGCACCATAGGAGATGAGATTCTTATCGGTCAGATAGTAGACACGAATTCATCACATATATCACAGGCACTCAACGGTTTAGGAATAAAGGTCACCCGTATGCTCTCCATTGCGGACGAGCATGATGCCATTGTAGAGGCACTCGAGGGTGAGCTGTCCTTGAACGACATAGTGATCGTCACAGGAGGCCTCGGCCCCACGAAGGATGACATCACCAAGCCTGCACTCGCCCGTCTTTCGGGAACGGATTCATATAAAACGGATGAAAGACAGCTGGAGATCATCCACAAGCTGCTGAGCGCCAGAGGACTGGATGTATTGGACATAAATCTTGCACAGGCCTCTGTACCCGACACCTGCGAGGTGATTCCGAACAGGCTTGGCACAGCTCCGGTCATGGTCTTCCGCTTCAACGAGGAGAGGTTCGGCCACCCTGCAACCCTCTACTCCCTTCCGGGAGTGCCGTTCGAGGCTTTGGGAGCGCTGGAAGACATAATGGAGGACATCAAGGCACATAATCCGCTGTCAGACATCAGCCACAGGACCATAATGACCTACGGAATAGCCGAGTCAGCCCTTGCAAAGAAGATAGAGGATTGGGAGACATCCCTTCCGGAGGACATGCACCTCGCCTACCTGCCAAATCCGCTTACAGGAGTCCGTCTGAGGCTCTCTGTATACGGAGGTGACAAGGCCTCGCATGAGAGCAGGATGGAGGCCGAACTGGACAGATTAAGGCCTGTTTTAGGCGATCTCCTCTACTCTGACCATGATGACAGCCTTGAACACTGCATAGGAACCATACTGAAAGAGGCAGGCCTCACAGTTTCGACAGCAGAATCATGCACAGGAGGCACAATTTCAGCCATGTTTACCTCGATTCCCGGCTCGTCCGAATACTTTCTGGGCTCGGTGACCTCATACGCCAACAGCGTCAAGACAGGAGTCCTGGGAGTTCCTGAAGAGATCATAATGAAACACGGAGCTGTAAGCAGCGAATGTGTGGCGGCCATGGCAGAAGGAGTACGCCGACTGACCGGCAGCGATTATTCAGTCGCGACATCCGGCATCGCAGGGCCGGGTGGCGGATCTGAAGAAAAGCCGGTCGGGCTGGTGTGGATCGGAGTCAGTTCGGCAAAAGGCACTCAGACATATAAGATGGTCTTCAAAAGCGACAGAAAGCGCAATATCGAGCGTTTCGCCTCGTCTGCACTGAATCTTTTACGTGTCAAACTTGTAAACGAACTAAAATAACACATATCAATTAATTTAACAAAAATGTTTATAGTTATAACATTTTTGTTTTGTGAATATTGTAAACAATAAGCGGCTCTTATGATAGGGCTATACCGCTGCAGATCAATTGATTAATACTAAAGAGCAGGAAATGGGTTATATTCAGGATAAGGTAGCTAAAAAGCAGAAAAGGATCCGCTTCAACGGGATCTTCTATGCCATAATATCATCTGCTTCCTTCGGTTTCTCTCCCCTTTTCAGCATCGCTCTCATGGTCGCAGGACTGTCGCATTTCGACATTCTCACCTATCGCTGGGGGATCGCTGCCTTTGTGCTGATGATATATGCTGCGATCAGAGGGAAGACTCTCAAGCTTAACTCCTTCGATGAAGTCTGGAAGATAATCCTTCTGAGTGCCCTTCGTGCAGTCACTTCCATCACTCTTCTTATCGGCTATGCGAACATAGCAAGCGGCATCGCCTCTACCATCAATTTCATGTATCCGGTCGTAGTTGCCCTATGCATGATGCTTTTCTATGGCGAAAAGAAAAGTGCTGCAAACATCACAAGCATCGCCATGTCCATATTCGGCGTGTACCTGCTTGCTCACGGAGAGGGACTGATTGTGGAAGGCGGCGACACTACTCTAGGACTGGTCTGTTCAATAATATCTGCGTTTTCCTTTGCAGCATATTATCTGGTAATGAAGCGCACAAAGGCAGACAAGATAGAGGTTGTGAAGTTCACGACCTGGATCATGCTCCTGAGTGCGGTCTATTTCCTTATAGGAGGGCTCGTGACAGAGGGAGGAATCAGCCTCGTGACTGACAGCAGGTCATGGCTATATATTCTCGGATTGGGACTGTGGTCCACAATGGTGTCCAGCTTTACCGGAGTCAAGGCCATCAGAAGGATAGGACCGACCCTGACTTCAATACTCGGAGCACTGCAGCCGCTGACAGCTGTGATCCTCGGCGTAATCTTCCTTGACGAGCATCTCGGTGTGAAGACAGTACTGGGAATAGCATTGATCCTGGTGGCAGTGACCATAGTGGTCATCCATCAAGGGAAGTCAGTCAAGCATTAGGCAAGCACCTGGGAGAGTATCCGGAAGAAGTTTCCTCCGGCGATCTTCTCCATATCCTCATCGGAATATCCCCTTCTGCGCAGTTCATCGAATACAAGGTGGAATCCTGAGATGTCTTCCATTCCTTCAGGAGTGACCTCGATTCCGTCAAAATCCGAACCCAGGCCGACGTGGTCAATTCCCACCAGCCCTACGACATGGTCTATATGATCAACTATCCTTCTATATGAGGGTCTCGGAAGTGCCTGAAGTTCATCCTGGACTTCATTCCAAGCCTGTCTTTTCAAAGGATCTGACGGATCCTTTATGAATTCAGTCTCGATATGAGACTTGGCTGCCAGACCCGATGCGTCAAAGACCTTGCTGAAGGTGTCATCAAGGAAGAATGGATAGAAGTTGATCTGTATCACACCACCTGCCGCAGCCAGAGCGGTTATCATTTCATCGGTCATGTTTCTGGGATGGGAAGCAAGGGCACGGCAGCATGAATGTGTCGCCACAACAGGCCTGGACGAATGTCTGATCACATCATAGAAGGTGTCGTCTGAAACATGGGAGACATCTATCAACATTCCCAGACGGTTCATTTCCTTGACCACTTCCTTGCCGAACGGACTAAGACCACCCCACCGCTTCACTTCTGAGGCGCATGAGTCACATATTTCATTGTCTGCGGAATGACACAGGGTCATATATCTTATGCCTTTGTCATAGTAGTACTGCAGTCTGTCCAGAGACTTTCCTACAGGAGAACCGTTCTCCAGACCGAGGAAAACTGAAAACAATCCCTTGGCTTTGTTCGCATAGGCCTGGGACGGGTTATATGCATAGGCGGCCCTGGCACTATTGGCCTTCATCGTTTCATTCAGGCTGTCCAGAAGCAGGTCTGCATATTCAGCTGCCTCCTTCTGATCCAAAGATGCCGGTATATATATGGCAAAGAACGCCCCGTCGACTCCTCCTCTTTTCAGTTTCGGAAAATCGACGTGGGCGTGGCTGTTGTCAAGGGACAGGTCCCTGAGCCTTATTATCTGCGACGGAGTGTCGCAATGTGAGTCAAGGACAAACATGTCTTATCTTCCGGTTCTCTGTCTTACAGCTTCATACATCATGACAGCCGCTGCGACAGACACGTTGAGAGAAGTGATCTCACCAGACATCGGAATGGCAGCCTTGTCGTCGGCCAGCTCGAGCATGCTCTGAGAGATGCCCTTCCCTTCTGAACCCATGATTATGGCGCAAGGGCCTGTCATATCCACGTCGTAGATGAGCCTGTCTGTCTTCTCTGTCGCGGCAACAAGACGGAAACCACTCTGTTTCAGATAGTAAGCGGCAACACGGAGGTTAGGCACCTTGCATGTGTCTATTCTCATGAGAGCTCCTGCAGAGGCTTTCACCGCATCGGCATTGATTGCAGCTCCACCCTTTGCCGGCACGATCACGCCCTGGCCTCCCGCACATTCCAGACTTCTGGCAATGGCTCCGAGGTTGCGGACATCGCTGACTCCGTCAAGTATGACAAGAAGTGGAGAGGAACTGCGGGCAAGTGCATTGTTCACCATCTGCTCTATGTCGACATAGTCAATCTGCGATATGTAGGCAAGGACTCCCTGATGTGAGCCGCGGACAGCACGGCTGAGCCTTTCGCCGGGTACAAACTGAAAAGGAATCTCGTTGATCTTGAGGAGCTCCAACAGTTCTCTGAACTGCTGTCCCTCAAGACCCTGCTTCAAAAGCACCTTGTCAAACTTCTTACCTGACTTCACTGCCTCCAGCACGGGATGCATTCCGAAGAGGTACTGCATTTTCTTTTCTTCCATATTGTCTTTATTCTATAGATTCTGAAAGTTTCTCCCATTCCGCCATCTTGAAATCAATTTCCCTCTTGTTCTCGAGGTACTGTCTGGTGAGTTCCATGATGTCGTCGTCCGGTCCGGGGTTGGCGAGGATCTCCTCTATCTTGCCCTGCTTATCTTCGAGCTCCTCTATCCCCTTCTCCAGAAATGAGATACGATTCTTTATCTTACGTTCTTCTTTAGATATATATTTCTTGGCTTCGTACTCCTGCTTGGCCTCTTCCTTCTTCTGGACGACTTCCACAGGCTTTGATTCAGCCACAGGCTTATAGTGTCTTTCAAGCTCTGAAAGTGTCTCAAGCTTCCTTCTTTCGAGGAAATCCTGAACACCTCCGAGATGCTCCTTGACATTTCCGTCGCGGAACTCGTAAAGCTTGTCAACCAGACCGTCGAGGAAGTCTCGGTCATGGGAGACTATGATCAACGTGCCGTCGTAGGCCTTGAGGGCCTGCTTGAGGATGTCCTTGGACCTGATGTCCATGTGGTTGGTCGGCTCGTCAAGCGCAAGAAGATTGTATGGCTTGAGTATCAGCTTTGCCATTGCCAGACGGGCACGCTCGCCGCCGCTCAGCACGGCCACCTTCTTGTCGATATCCTCTCCCTTGAAGAGGAAGGCTCCAAGAATGTCGCGGAGCTTGAGCCTTATGTCTCCGACTGCTATTCTGTCCAATGTACCGAAGACAGTGTCCTCCTTGTCAAGGATATCCTCCTGATTCTGAGCATAATATCCTATATTTACATTATATCCTGTCTTTGCGCTTCCCGCCTTCGGCTCCAGTTCGTTCATTATCACCCTCATAAGCGTGGTCTTTCCCTCGCCGTTCCTTCCCACCAGGGCGACCTTCTCTCCTCTTCTAACTTCTATCTGCGCGTCTGAGAACACAATCTTCTCACCATAGCCCACCGTCAGGTCGACGCCCTTGAACGCAATGTCACCTGAACGAGGAGCGGGCGGGAACTTGACAGCAAGAGTCGACCTGTCCTCTATGTCAACCTCTATCCTTTCGAGTTTCTCCAGCTGCTTGACACGTGACTGGACCTGGTTGGACTTGGTAGGCTTGTAGCGGAACCTCTCGATGAATTCCTCCGTCTTCTCAATCATCCTCTGCTGGTTCTCATAGGCAGCCTGCTGCTGCGCAAGGCGCTCCTTCCTGAGTTCCAGGTACTTACTGTATGGAACCTTGTAGTCATGAATCCTTCCGACCATGATCTCGACAGTCCTGTTCGTCACATTGTCGAGGAACTTCCTGTCGTGAGAGATCAGCACGAGCGAGCCCCTGTACTCCTTCAGGTAGCCCTCAAGCCATTCTATGGATTCTATGTCAAGATGGTTGGTGGGCTCGTCGAGGAGAAGCACGTCAGGCTTTGAAAGAAGGATCTTCGCAAGCTCGATACGCATGTTCCAGCCCTGGCTGAAGGTCTCGGTGTTCCGCGAGAGCTCCTCGTATCTGAAGCCAAGACCGATCAGGGTCTTCTCCGCCTGGACCCTCGGATTCTCCGAACGGGTGTAGGAAAGGCGGTCGTTGACCTCGTTCATCTTTATTATAAGGTCCTGATAGGCCTGAGATTCATAATCCTCACGCTGAGACAGTTCAAAAGAGATCTTCTCCAGCTCAGCTTCCAGGGCGAACATATCGGCGAATGCCATCATCGCCTCATCTATCACCGTACGGCCCTTATGATGTTCCATGATCTGCGGCAGGTATCCGATCTTGACCCCGCCCGGAACGGCAACCTTGCCGTTGGTCGGACTCTGAAGACCGCATATCAGCTTGAGAATGGTCGACTTGCCGGCACCATTCTTTCCTACAAGACCGATCTTGTCGTTTTCACTGATGTGGAAATTGATGTCATTCAACAGGACAAATCCACCGTATGCTACAGTCAGGCTGTTAATTGATATCATAATCTTTATTCTTCAGGCTGTTCCACCTTGTTTCTGCATATCATGATGCTCACTTCATACAGAAGATAGAGCGGCAGACACACGACCATCATAGTGAAAGGGTCTCCGGAAGGAGTGATGACTGCTGAAAGCACAAGTATCACGACGAACGCATGCTTGCGGTACTGCTTGAGGACCTCACGTGAAACGACTCCAAGGCTGGAAAGTGCCGCTATCACTGCGGGAAACTCGAACACGAGGCCGAAGGCCAGCATGGTCGAAGTGAACATGGATATATAGGAAGACAGGGAGAAATTGTTGGGCACGTCCGGACTGACCTGATAGCTTGCAAAGAAATTCAGCATGAACGGAAAGATCACGCAATATGCTGTCGCTAGACCTATATAGAACAGTACGGAGGCAAAGGCGAAGGCCCCACGTATGGATTTCTTCTCATTGTCGTACAGGGCAGGAAGGATGAAACGCCATATTTCATATATGAGATAAGGCACACACAGGATCAGCGAGCATATGAAAGTGACCTTCATATGTATCAGGAACTGTGCGGAGACCTCCAGGTTGACAAGGTTCAATGAAAAATCCACCCCGAGCATCCGATACAGGAAGAAATCCGATGATGCCGGAGCGAGGACGACCTTGTCGAACAGAAAATTCTTGAAGAAGAACAAGCACACGGTCAGGCATACGAAAACCGCCAGAACACGGAAAATGCTCCTTCTCAATTCTTCAAGATGATCCCAGAAAGTCAGTGATTCCCCATTGACTGCCATTACTCGGTCTTCTCAACTTCAGACTCTACGTCCTTCTTGATTTCCTTTATTTCACTTTCGACTTCGTTGAGTCCCTGCTTGAAGCTCTTCACGCCTTTGCCAAGGCCGCGCATCAGCTCAGGAATCTTCTTGCCGCCGAAGAACAGAAGGAGAACAAGGACGATGAGGATGATCTCCCACACGCCCAGACTACCGAAAAGAAGTGGATTTACTAACATAGCTATAAGTTGTTTTCAATTATTGTCGCAAGTGACTCAGGGCAGCGCACCGGGCGGTTCCGGGCAGAATCAAGGAAGCCAAGAACCACGGTACCTTCGCAAAGAAGCACGCCGTCCTGATTATATATATCATTATTTATCACCAGCTTGGCACGAGGGACTTCGTTGACGCAGGTGACTATGGTCAACCTGTCCCCCATCTTAGCCGGATATTTATATCTGCATTCTACCGAAACTACAGGCAGTACGACGCCGGCTTCCTCTATCTTTTCTATCGGAAGCCCGGCCTTGGCCATCATGTCGGAACGTCCGCACTCGAAATAACGTATGTAATTCGAATGATGCACTATCCCCATCTGGTCAGTCTCGTAGTACCTTACATCTATCTGAAGTTCCGAACGCATGACTCCTACTTTTTCAATGCCTCAAGTGATGCGGTGATGCTCTCTATCTTTGAAAGTGAGTCAGCCTCCTTCTTGCGCTCCACAGCGACTACAGCCTCCGGCGCATTAGCCACGAAACGCTCGTTGGAAAGCTTTCTGCGGACACTCTCAAGGAACTTCTGCTGGTATGCGAGCTCTGTCTCGAGCTTGGCGATCTCCTCTTCGACATTGATCAGTCCGGTGAGAGGAACGAACATCTCGAAGGTCCTCACCATGAATCTCTGTGCTGTCGACATGTCGCCTTCTGCAGGAGCAACGCTTACATTTGCCAGTTTGACGATCACAGGAACGACCTCTGCATGAAAGTCTCCCTTCACCTTTAGTTCGAGGACCTCCCTTGGAGAGATGTTCTTGCTCTGACGGATGTTACGCACACCTGCAATGGCCTCGCATGCAATCTCGAACCTTGTGATGAACTCGGCGTCGTATGGCTTCGCCTGAGGATAGCGCTGGTTCATGATGGTCTCGCCCGGCTTGCGCTCAGCCATGTTCTGCCAGAGTTCCTCTGTGATGAACGGCATGATCGGGTGGATCATCTTGAGAAGAGCGTCGAAGAAACCGATTGTAGCATCATAGGTCTTCCTGTCGATTCCTGCTCCGTATGCCGGCTTGACAGCCTCGAGGTACCATGCGCAGAAATCATCCCAGAAGAACTTGTAGATAGCCATAAGCGCATCAGAGATACGGAACTTTGAGAAATGATCCTCCACAGTCTCCACCACCTGGCTGAGCTTGTTGTCAAACCACTTCACAGCCACGGCAGATGCTTCCGGCTGTTGTGCCGCCTCGTCCACACTCCATCCGGTCACAAGTCGGAAAGCATTCCAGACCTTGTTGTTGAAGTTACGTCCCTGCTCTATCTGAGACTCATCGTAGAGGATGTCGTTTCCGGCAGAAGAGCAGAGGAGCATTCCCAGACGCACTGCGTCAGCACCGTATTTCTCGATGAGGTCGAGAGGGTCCGGTGAGTTTCCGAGGGTCTTGGACATCTTGCGGCCCAGCTTGTCACGGACGATGCCGGTGAGGTAGACATTGCGGAAAGGAACGTCATTCATGAACTCGTTTCCGGCCATGATCATACGCGCCACCCAGAAGAAAAGGATGTCCGGACCTGTGACAAGGTCATTTGTAGGATAGTAGTATGCAAGATCCTTGTTAGGCTCAGCATCAGGATGGCCAGGCTTTGCGGCATCGAACACCGATATCGGCCAGAGCCATGACGAGAACCAGGTGTCGAGCACGTCCTCGTCCTGACGGAGATCCGCTGCCGTCAGTGCAGGATCGATCTCCTGCGCCTTCGCAAGGGCCTCCTCTGCTGACGGTGCCACAACTACCTTTCCATCAGGCAGATAATATGCAGGAATCTGCTGTCCCCACCATAGCTGTCGTGAGATGCACCAGTCGCGTACGTTCTCCATCCAGTGACGGTAAGTGTTCCTGTACTTGTCAGGAATCAGCTTCACATTTCCGCTTTCTACCGACTCGAGAGCATCCTTTGCAAGAGCCTCCATGCGGAGGAACCACTGCATGGAGAGCCTTGGCTCGATGACGGCGTTCGTTCTCTCCGAATAGCCTACAGGTGATGTGTAGTCCTCCACCTTCTCGAGGTTTCCTGCCTCTTCGAGCATCCTGACGATCTTTTTCCTTGCATCGAAACGGTCCTCGCCGACAAGGATCTGAGCCTTTTCGTTGAGACGGCCGTGGTCATCGATAATGTCGAGGATAGGAAGGTTGTGACGTGCTCCGATCTCGTAGTCGTTGACGTCATGGGCAGGAGTCACCTTGAGACATCCTGTTCCGAAATCCATAGCCACATAATCGTCCTCTATCACAGGTATCTCCTTGTTGATCAGAGGGATGAGCACCTTCTTGCCCTTGAGCCAATGGTATCTTTCATCAGCAGGATTAACGCAGATCGCAGCGTCGGCCATGATGGTCTCCGGACGTGTGGTCGCGATGATGAGGTACTTGTCCGTAGGATTGCCGTTGCCGTCTGAAATGAAGTAGCGCAGATGGTAGAAGTGGCTTGTAGTGTCCTTGTGTATCACCTCCTCGTCACTTACGGCAGTAAGTCCCACAGGGTCCCAGTTCACCATGCGGACACCTCTGTAGATATATCCTTTATTGTAGAAATATACGAATGTGTTGATCACTGCGTCGCTAAGTTCCGGGTCCATTGTGAACTTGGTCCTGTCCCAGTCGCATGATGCACCGAGCTTGCGGAGCTGGCTGAGGATGATGCCTCCGTGTTTCTCCTTCCACTCCCAGGCATGTCTGAGGAATTCCGCACGTGTAAGGTCTTCCTTCTTTATGCCTTCAGCAGCAAGCTTCGCGACCACCTTGCTCTCTGTAGCGATTGATGCATGGTCGGTTCCAGGCACCCAGCAGGCGTTCTTGCCGTCCATACGCGCCTTGCGGATAAGGACGTCGTTCAGAGTGTTGTTCAGGACATGGCCCATATGGAGGATTCCTGTCACGTTAGGTGGCGGAATCACGATAGTATAAGGTTCCCTTTCATCAGGTTCTGAATGAAAAAACTTGTTTTCAAGCCAATAGGCGTACCATTTATCCTCCGTCAAGGCAGGATCATACTTTGCTGGCAGTTCCATATATTAAAGTCAATTTATTGATTATCAATTATTTACATTTTGCCCAATACACAATGACGCAAAATCGTACAAATATAGTAAATTTCCCACAAAAAAGGAGGCCTTGAGCCTCCGATTTTAATAGCAGGCCCAAGCCTGCTGCCATGTTCTGTGATATGTCTGCACTGGTGCGGAAGAAGCCGGGGCTCAGACCCTGAGCTTGAGTCCGGCAAAGATGGTGTCAGGCCTGAAGGAGAAGACAGAAGCCATCTCGCCCGACATGCAGAAGCCGCACTGGCTGCACTTGTCTGTGCCATGCCCCACACACAGTCCCCTCGATCCGTCAGGGTAGATGAAGTTGGTCACCCAGCATCTCTTTGTGAAGTTGTTGTCCCTCATGAGTTTAAGTCCCGACACAGAGTTCATGATAGGATAGCCCTTCTTCTTGTACGCTATGACCATGTCGATTATCTTCCTGCGTTCCTCAAAAGGGATAGACAGGTATTCGGTGCCAGGGAAAGGAGTGTGGAAGTTCACTGATATGGACTTGATGTGAGGATTGTTCTTCACATATTCGAGGGTATTCTCAACATCCGTATAATTCAATGTGTTCACCACCATATTGACACTCAAGTCCTTATGTCCGCACTCGGCGATGTTCTTCTCCAGCTTCGCAATCGTTCCTTTGCCACGCACCTCCTCGTGGAAGTTGATGCCGTCAAGGCTCACCCAGATGCTGTCGGCATGAGAGCCGGCAAATGGGAGCTGGGCGTTGGTTGTGATGGTACATGAGAAGAAGCCTATTTTTTTGGCCAGGTCTATGAGGTCGTTGATCCTGTAGTCTCCATCCTTCCACAATGTCACTTCTCCACCCTCGAAATCCACAAAGCGTGAACCCAGGTCATAGGAATACTGAAGATGCTCGCGCACCTGCTCATAGGTCATGTTGTGAGGGTTCTTGAGCTCATACACATTGCAATGCTTGCAACGGAGATTACAGATGTCAGAGATGAAAAGCACGGTCTGAAGAGGTGCCTTTCTTCCGAAAAGTCTTGCTCTCAGAAACCACTGTGCAAGGTAAAACAATTTCTTCATATAAAATATTCTAATTATCCGAAAATCAAACTTATAAGCGCTGCTATCAAGCAGAAGAACTGAACCACATTCCTCGCCACGAGCCAGCGGAGGATGAACCAGTCCAGACCGGCAGCGCGGTACTTGTCGAAGTCACCCATCGGTCCCATCCACCACTTCGTGACTATAGGCACCTCCTTGTGTGCCACAAAATCGCTCAGGGACTTGAGAAGCCATATCGACAGCGGAAGCACTACCAGTACAGCCAGGTAGGCAGGATGCAGCTGGCCGCAGGCCACGCCGACTGCGACAAGGAGATAAGGAAGTATGTTCAGAATTCCTGACAGGATCATCATTCCTGTGTCGGACCCCATGAGATGAGCCATGGTGAACTTGCCCATCTTCCTGTCCGGAACTGCGTCAAGAACGGAGTGTGTATATACGATATTGGTCACGAGAAGACCGACTGAAGTGGAAAGCCATGCTATCTTGGGAGTGACCTCCCCTGTTATGGCATAATATACTCCCGTCATCATCAGGGGCCCGAACATTATGAATATCACCATCTCTCCGAGTCCGCGGAAGCCGAGCCTGAGAGGACCTCCTGAGTAGGAATATCCGATTATGAAGCCTGCAAGCATCCACCACAGTACCATCCATCCTCTGACGGCCATGACAATGCATCCCATTGATGCCGCTATGGCAAGAAATACCACGACAGCCACAAGGAGCTGCTTAGGGGTAGCCTCCCCTGAGGTCAGGTAGGGATATTTGGTCATCCTGCCTCTGAAGCCTTCCGAACTGGCCTTTTTACGGGCTTCACCCGAACCTTTATAATAATCGAACCAGTCATCCAGGAGGTTCATTCCCAGGTGGGCGGACATCACGCCTATTACACAGGCTGCAGCGGCTATCCATGAGAAACTGCCGCGGCCTGCCGACAAGGCGACAGCAGTCAGTGCTGGCAGCATGCTCTGAGGAAGCGAGATAGGACGCGCATTATTGAACCAGAAACCGATCTTTCCCATAGGTTTTCCATAATTTTGAATCAGCGTGCAAATTTAGTCAAATTCTGCGCATTCAAGCCGGACGAAGAGTATTTTTAACTAAATTTGCAGATGTAACTGTAATATAAAAGAAATCATGGCAAACGAAAAGGAATTCAAGATCGAGCTCAAGCCGGAAATCGCCAAGGGCTCATATTCAAATCTCGCGATCATAACCCATTCGCACAGCGAGTTCATCATAGACTTCGCGACAATGCTCCCGGGACTCCAGAAGCCTGAAGTAGGCAACAGGATCATAATGACTCCGGAACACGCAAAGAGGCTTTATCTTGCCATTCAGGACAATATCAACAAATATGAGAGCCAGCATGGGCCTATCGCCCTGGGCGGAGAGCCGAAAGCGACCTTCCCTATGGGAGGCTTCGGCGGCGGCGCGAAATCATAACTGCCTGAAGGATGGAAGATAAATTCAAGAGAATCAAGGCCTTTGCCTTTGATGTGGACGGAGTGTTCACGGACGGAGGCATCCTTGCAGTGCAGGACGGAGAGCTCTTCAGAGTGTTCGACGCCAAGGACTCGTTAGCAGTGAGGATGGCAGCAATGCACGGCTATCCCCTCGCCATCATCACAGGAGGCCGTTCTGAAAGTGTCAGAAAGCGTTTCAAGACATGCGGTATAGACGCAGAAGACGTCTATCTGGGCTCAAGGGCGAAGATCGATGACTTCAGAGACTTCTGCACAAGGTACAACCTCAAGGACGAGGAAGTCATGTACTTCGGAGATGACCTGCCGGACATCCCGGTGATGACCGCATGCGGATGCGGAGTCTGTCCTTCAGATGCCGTGGACGAGGTGAAGGAGATAGCGGACTTCGTTAGCACAAAGCCTGGAGGCAAGGGCTGTGTGAGGTCCGTCATTGAGACCGTAATGCGGCATCAGGGCACGTGGAAGCTGGATATTGACGCCTACAAGAAGATGTTCTGACAAGGATTTCAGCTTTTTTCACCACATATCATTCGCTTTTCGCCACAAAAGAAGAATATCCACAACAAAGAATAGTGTTTTACGACATTACCGGCTGCAGATTGCGGCCGGTATTTTTGTTGATATATCTTTGCCCTAAGCAAGTTTGACATATAAGTTATTTTGGTTATGAAATTCAGAGACAGCAATGTGCTGATAACCGGAGGAGCTTCCGGAATCGGCAGGATCATGGGCCGCATGGCCCTGGAAAAAGGAGCGCGCAACCTGATCATCTGGGATATAAACATATCTGCAATAGAAGCGGCAAAGAAGGAATTCGCCAGTCTTGGAAATATCTACGGCTACATGGTGGACGTGTCAGATAACGACATGGTAGTAAGGACATACGGCAAGGTCGTGGCGGAGTGCGGCGAGGTCGACATCCTCATCAACTGCGCCGGCATAGTGACAGGCAACAAGACCTTCGACAAGATGTCCGCAGACGAGATCACCCGCACAATGAACATCAACACCCTTGCTCCCATGTTCGTGGCCCATTCAATGATAGGAGACATGATCAGCAGGAACCGCGGACACATATGCACCATCACTTCCGCAGGCGGCATGCTCTCCAATCCGAAGATGTCCGTCTATGCAGCCAGCAAATGGGGAGCGACCGGATGGTCCGATTCAGTCAGGATAGAACTGCAGGAGATGAAGAGCAAGGTACGCATCACGACAGTTGCACCTTATTATATAAATACAGGCATGTTCGAAGGCGTAAAGTCTCCGATAATTCCTATCCTGAAACCTGAATACGTCGCACGCAAGGTCATAAGGGCAATAGAGAAGAACAGGAACTTTGTCGGCATACCGTTCGGATTCCATTTCATAAGGTTCTGGCAGGCGATCCTGCCGACACGGCTCTTCGACTTCTTCTTCGGACAGGTGTTCGGCATCTATCATGCAATGGACAAGTTCACGGGAAGGACAAAACCGTCAAAAGGAAAGGCTGTCGCATCCTGAGTTACAAAGTAAATTCCTATCTTTGCGGAGCTATGAATATAGAGAATACAGATATAGACGTGATCGACAGGATCGTTGACCGTCAGAGGACATATTTCAGGTCCGGAGCGACTCTGGACGTAAGGTTCAGGAAGCAGATGCTGGAAAGGTTCGCCTCAGCTCTGGACAAATGGGAGAAACCTCTCTGCGACGCCTTGTGGATAGATCTCCACAAGTCCTGTGAAGAGGCATATCTGACTGAAATCAGCATAGTCAGAGGAGAAATCAGGAACCACATCAGGCACGTCCGCGGCTGGAGCCGCAGAAAGAAGGCGCACTCCCCTATAAAGCTGTTTCCGTCAAGAAGCTACATAGTCAAGGAGCCTCTGGGATGTTCCCTCATTGTTTCTCCATGGAACTACCCTGTGCAGCTCCTGCTCAACCCTCTGGTGGGCGCCATATCCGCAGGCTGCACGGCAGTCCTGAAGCCGTCTCCATATGTCCCGAATGTATCAAAGGTGATCGAGGACATGATAGCAGACACCTTTGATGAAGGCTATATAGCTGTAGTCCAGGGAAACAGGGATGTCAACAAGGCCCTGCTTGAAAGGAGATGGGACATCATATTCTTCACCGGAAGCCCGGCTCTTGCAAGAAACGTGATGGCAGCGGCAGCCAGAAACCTGACTCCGGTCGTCCTCGAACTTGGCGGCAAGAGTCCATGCATCATAGACAAGAGTTCCGACATCCGGCTTGCCGCACGCAGGATAGCCTGGGGAAAGACGCTCAACAGCGGTCAGACCTGCATAGCACCCGATTATATCCTGATCCACAAAGATGTGAAGGAGGCCTTTGTCAAAGCCTTCGCCGAGCAGGTGAAGGAGCTCCACGGAGCTGACATCTCAACTGACAGACACTATGTCCGGATGGTGAACCAGAAGGCCTTCGAAAGGGTTACCGGCTACATGAAGGACGGCAGGATCCTTTATGGAGGAGCCTCAGAGGCCTCTTCAAGATTCATCGAGCCTACCCTTGTCGAAGTCAGCGACACCACACTTCCGATCATGAATGAAGAAATATTCGGGCCTGTGTTTCCTGTGATCGTCATTGATCCTGCTGCCAAGGGTCAGACATTCGGCGACATCGTGACCGAGTTCGTCAATTCAAGGGAAAAGCCTCTGGCATTCTACTATTTCGGCAAGGAAAGCGACGGATGGGAGATCATCCGAAGGACCTCATCTGGAGGCGGATGCATCAACGACGTGATAATGCATATAGCCAACGAGAACGTTCCTTTCGGAGGAGTCGGAAACTCGGGAATGGGCAGATACCACTCGAAGGACAGCTTCGAGGCATTCAGCCACACCCGTTCCATCATAGCAACAGGCACATGGATAGACCTCCCTTTCAGATACATGCCTTACAAGCTCTTCAACCTGGTCAAAAAAATACTCTAAAACGGAACTTTTTGTGTATGTTTGCATGAATTTTCATTGAGATTGATGGACACAAAAGGCAGACATATAATTCTCGGCAGCAATTCCCCACGCAGAAGGGAGCTTCTTGCCGGGCTGAATGTAGACTTCACGGTCGATACAGGAAACACATTCATAGAGACCTACGATCCGCAGACCCCTCACGAGAGGATTCCGGAAGTGCTCTCGGAGGGCAAGTCCTACGGATTTCACAGAGAGCTCAGCGAAAACGAGATCCTCATAACATCAGACACCCTCGTCCTGTGCGAGGGAAGGGTGATGGGAAAGCCTCACTCATACGAAGAGGCTTTCGAAATGCTCAGATGGCTGTCCGGCCGAGGGCATAAGGTCATCACAGCAGTCACGATCAGGGACTGCTCTCGCACCGTGACCTGCAGCGATGTGGCGACCGTACATTTCAAGGAGCTCACGGACGCTGAAATCAAATACTACATCGACACATTCAAGCCATACGACAAGGCAGGTGCATACGGCATCCAGGAATGGATAGGATATATAGGAATAGGCAGGATAGAAGGGTCATATTTCACCATAATGGGCTTTCCTGTGCATCTCGTATACGAAAAACTCATTAGTTTCATTGGCTGATGTTCATAGATTTACATAGTCATATACTTCCCGGACTCGATGATGGTGCCACATGCATGGAAGACACCGTCATGCTTGCCTCCGCCATGAAGGAATGGGGCTTTGAGCGCGTGACCTGCACCCCTCACATAACCAACAAATGGAGGAACACTCCAGAAACCATCAGACGGGCATTCGAAATGACAAGGGAGGAACTCGACAGGAAGGGAGTCGGCCTTGACATCACCATGTCGGCAGAATACAGGCTGGTTCCCCAGACATGGCCGGAAGTCCTGAAGAAGAACTGGCTCATGCCCATAGAGGACAGATTCATCCTTATGGAACTCCCGATCTTCGATCCGACCGACATCGGAGACCTCAATCCCCTCGAGGAATTCAGAAAAGTCAGATCCCTCGGACTTATCCCCCTTCTCCCCCATCCTGAAAGATATTTCTACCTTTCGGAAAAGGAGCTCATGAGCTACCTCGAAGCCGGAGTCCTCATCCAGTGCAACTACGGCTCCTTTGCCGGCCTTTACGGCGACCAGGCCCAGGCCAATGCCCTGTCTCTGCAATCCAGAGGCCTCGTCTCCTGCTACGGCACCGACATGCACAACGCACACTACGTCGATGTCATCGGAGCCTGGATCTCCCAAGGCAATCCCATCCGGCACCTGGACATCGTCCAGAAATAGGGCCACGGACGGGGGTATACAAAAAAAATGAGACTTCGCCGCTCACGCGGGGACGCCTCATACTAACCACATAATTAATAACACTAAAACTAATAACCAATAAGTTGTGAGAGTTTCAGAAGAACTCTCTGATCAACTCGTTTGCAAAGGTACTGCTTTTTCCGACATCTGCAATAAGTATTCCAGAGCACTCCGACGAATGGAAGAATTAGCATTACGAACGACAGGGGGCCTTACCGACAAATCGACATAAAAACAGCGTTCAGACTAACAATATAAAAGAACACACCCCTTGAAAATAGCAATATGCAGATTTCAAGGGGCGTTATATTAAAAATCGTAAGATAAACTCAATTCCGACGAACCGGGTGAAGGTCAGAATATGGATTCCTGAGTTGCAGTAGTAAGCAGTTCGAGAGCCTTCATTCCCATCACAGAATTGCCTTTTGAATTCAGTCTCGGGCTCCATACAGCAACCGCGTAACGCATTGGATATATGGCTACTATGCCTCCGCCTACTCCACTCTTGCCAGGAAGTCCAACAAGATAGGAGAACTCTCCTGCCTCATCGTAGAAACCACAGGTCTGCATGACTGCATTCATACGCTTGATCCGTGACTGGCTGAGCTTGAATCCGGCATAGTCAAACGGCTTGAAGTTGGTGAAGGCCGTAAATGCCTTGGCCAGTTCGCGGCAGCTCATCTCGACAGAGCACATCTTGAAATAGAACATCAGTACACGCTCGATGTCGTTCTCTATTGTCCCGTGATACTTCAAAAGATTGGCTATCGCAGCATTGAGATAGCCGCACTCACGCTCCGAAAGGGCGACTTCCATATTGAAATCCACTGTCCGGTCTCCGCAAAGTTCTCGGACGAAATGCAGGAACTCCCCTTCCGGATCCTCCAGCGAAGATATCAGTATGTCGGAAAGCACGATAGCTCCGGCATTGATGAAAGGATTTCTCGGTATACCCTTTTCTATTTCAAGCTGTATCAGGGAGTTGAAGGCAGTTCCCGACGGCTCCTTACCCACCCTTTTCCATAGGTCCTCCCCCTTGAGAGACAGACACATGGCCAAGGCAAACACCTTGGTTATACTCTGGATCGAGAAACGGGTGTCTGCCTGCATGTAAGCGTATGTGTCTCCTGAAACGGTCATCAGACACATGCCGAACTGGTCCGGATCCACCTTGGCCAGAGCCGGTATGTAATCCGCCTGATGTCCCTTGTCCGCAAACGGAAGGATCTCCTGATGGATGTCCTCAAGTATCTTTTTATAATCCATGGGATTACAGGTTATTTTCTTGGCTTGATGTCTAGCTTTACAGGCCTGATCATGTTCTCTGGGGCGAGAATGGTGTCAAGGTCTTCCTTTGTAAGGATTCCATGTTCCAGAACCAGGTCATAGACACTGCGGCCGGTCTCGAGAGCCTCTTTAGCTATCTTTGTGGAGTTCTTGTAGCCGATCACAGGATTGAGCGCAGTCACGACTCCGATACTGTTATGTACATATTCCTTACAGTGTTCAGGATTTGCCTTGATTCCATCCACGCAGTTGATCCGCAAGGTATCAAATCCGTTCATGAGGATTTCAGCAGACTCAAAGCAGCACTGTGCCATTACAGGCTCCATAGCATTGAGCTCCATCTGAGCCGCCTCTGCGCTCATGGCCACACACAGGTCATTGCCGATGACCTTGTAGGAAATCTGGTTCATGACTTCTGGAATTACAGGATTGACCTTTCCCGGCATGATTGAAGAACCTGGCTGACGGGCTGGAAGATCGAATTCATGAAGACCGCAGCGAGGACCGGAAGCAAGTAGACGAAGGTCGTTGCAGATCTTGTTCATCTTGACTGCGATGCGGCGCATTGCCTGAGAATAGCCGACCATGCATGTTGTGTCTGATGTAGCTGCAACCATGTCAGGGGCTAGCTTCATATCCCATCCTGTTATCTCACGAAGCGCTTCAATACACTTCTCGGAATAGCCTGGTTCAGAACAGATTCCGGTTCCGATTGCTGTTGCTCCCATATTTACGGTAAGGAACTCTTCAGCCGCAAAATTGATGTTGCGTATCTCATCACGAAGAATCGAGGCATAGGCGCCGAATGTCTGTCCGAGAGTCATTGGAACAGCATCCTCGAGCTGGGTACGTCCCATCTTGACAATGTCCGCAAATTCCACGGCCTTCCTCTCGAAAGAAGCCACAAGGGCTTCCAAATGCTTGAGAAGCTCCTGATGAGTCGTGTAGAGACCTATATGGATTGCTGTAGGATAGGCATCATTCGTTGACTGCGAACAGTTCACATGGTCATTCGGAGAACAGTACTGATACTCCCCGGCCTCATGTCCCATGATCTGAAGCGCACGGTTTGCGATAACCTCGTTTGCATTCATGTTTGTTGTTGTGCCCGCACCTCCCTGAATCATATCCACAGGGAACTGGTCATGATGCCGGCCGGCAAGAATCTCTTCACAGGCCTGAGCGATGGCCTTGTACTGCTCATCTGTCAGAAGACCGAGCTGCCAGTTTGCCTTGGCTGCACCCAACTTGGTGATTGCCAATCCATTGACAAATGCCGGGTAGTCATACAGATGGAAACGGCTGATTGGAAAGTTCTCTAAACCTCTGAGGGTCTGAACACCATAAAGAGCTTCGGCCGGAACCTCCATTGCACCGATAAGATCGCTTTCAGTACGTGTCTTTCCTGAATATGTTTTCATAATACTATGAATTAAATTATAGATTGTTTCAAATTCGGGAGGTAAAGTTATAAATTATTAATCAAGAAACAAGGTTAATTTGTGATTAAATGACTTTGCATATGATTCATTATTCATTTATATTTGTATTTTGCTTTTATCACGAAAACCAGACACAAGATATCTATATGGAACACAATGAAATCAAGCTTATGAATGTAAGTTTCGGAGGCATAAGCATCGAAGTGCCGCAGATCTGGAATGTGGAGACTGAAATGTACACGGAACCTGACGGACGCGAATGTGCTATGATAGACATTGAGGCGGGTGGTTCTGATCCCCGCTCAATCACAATAAGTTACGGGCCGATGCCTGAAGGGTCCGATGCACTTGTGGAGGCAGCCGGAACATATGAGGAATATATAGGAGAGACTTCAGAGGACGAGGACCCTATAGCGGAGTACGATTTCCTCGGCACGACGGCATTCGGATTCGAGTGCCCGACAGAAGACGAAGGCATAGTCTGCAACTTCATCTGTGCGGATGTCAACGGCAGGCTGGTCACTGTGATGACCACAGCCGCCTCTTACGAGGACATCGACGACCTCCTGGACCTTATCGAAGAAAACATAAGACTGGCATAAAGACATGAAGATACTCATTATCGGAGGCACCGGTACGATAAGCAGTGCCATCACCCGCCAGCTTGCTCAGGGCGGGCACGAGCTGTGGCTGATTAACAGGGGAAACCGCAGCAATGAGGTCCCTCAGGGCGTGAAACAGGTCAAGGTCAACATAAACGACGAAGAGGAAGTGCTCAGGCATATAGGTGGAGAATGTTTTGATGCCGTCTGCGAGTTCATCGGCTTTGTCCCTTCTCAGGTGGAGCGCGACCACAGGCTTTTCGCAGGACGCACACGCCAATACATATATATAAGTTCAGCTTCAGCGTACAACAAGCCGTGCAGATCGCACGTGATCAATGAAGGGACTACACTGGCCAATCCTTTCTGGCAGTACTCGCGTGACAAGATAGCCTGCGAGGAGCTTCTGATGAAGTACTATCGGGAAGAAGGCTTCCCTGTCACCATCGTACGCCCTAGCCACACCTACAGCGAAAGGAGCATCCCTGTCGGCATCCACGGCAGGAACGGAAGCTGGCAGGTGATAAAGCGCATGATGGAAGGCAAGCCTGTCCTGGTGCATGGAGACGGCACCTCACTCTGGACCATGACCTTCAACGAGGATTTTGCGAAAGGGTTCATTGGTCTGATCGGAAATCCGCACGCGATCGGAGAGGCCTTCCAGATCATGTCTGACGAGTCCCTGACCTGGAATCAGATATACAAGGCCATCGCTGACGCCCTCGGAGTGCCTTTCAAGCCATATTACGCCTCGTCAGACTTCATCATCGCAACACAGCCTGAAGGATATGACATGGAAGGGAACCTCATCGGCGACAAGGCGAACTCTGTCGTATTCGACTGCTCGAAGCTCAAGAGGGCGGTGCCGGGATTCCAGGCGGTCGTGCGTTATGAAGAAGGCGTCCGCAGATGCCTGAAATATATGACGGAGCACAAGGAATGTCAGCAGGAGGATCCTGTTTTCGACCAATGGTGCGACCGTGTCATCGAGACACTTGAAAAAGCGAAGAATAATCTTTAATTCAATCATATGAACAGAATCATTACCATCATTGCCTGCCTCGGACTTGCGGCATGTGCATCACAGACAAAGAGTACGGTCGACAGAATGACACACGACCCGGACTACACCAACACAGAGACCATCCTCCATGTGTGGAGCTGGGACTTCCCTACCATCGCTGAGAACATGAAGCAGATTGCCGATGCCGGCTTCACCATGCTTCAGACATCACCGGTGAACGCATGTTTCAGCCCTGAAGGAGGAAACATAAAGATATTCGACCAGAAGGAAGGAAACTGGTACCACTATTATCAGCCTACTGACTGGACCATCGGAAACAACATCCTCGGAACAGAGGAGGAGATGAAGGCTATGCTGGACTCCGCGAAGAAATATGACGTGAGAGTGCTTGTGGACGTACTTCCTAACCATACTGCCTTCGACATCGACCTCGTTACTGACGGGTTCTATGAGGCTGTCGGAGGACGTGACAAGATGTTCCACACCCACGGACTTGAGGGAATCAACGACTATAACGACCGCACCCAGTGCACCCACCAGGGTGTCGGCGGCCTTCCTGACGTAAACACGGAGAATCCCCGCTTTCAGAAATATTACATGGGATTCGTCAACCGTCTGATCGAGCTGGGTGTACGCGGTTTCCGCTATGACACGGCTAAGCACATCGGTGTTCATTCTGACCCTCTCGACACAGAAGCCGGAGTTACAGAAAACGATTTCTGGGATGTGGCCACAGGCCGCAAGGAAGTGCTCGGAGTGTCACTCGCAATCCCGTATGACAGTCTCTTCGTATATGGCGAAGTCCTTCAGGACAGGACAGTTCCGGAAGAGGAATACGCTTCATACTTCGGTCAGACAGCATCGAGCTATGGTCATGTACTGCGCGAGGCTTTGACAAAGCGTAGCACCAAGGACCTTGACCTCGTGTCATGGTACCACAGGGCTGCTCCGGAACATCTTACCACATGGGTAGAGAGCCACGACACCTATTGCAACGCCAACGAGAGTGCCGGCCTGACAGATGCACAGATCCGCACAGGATGGGTGTTCCTGACAGCGCGTCAGAACGGTACTCCTCTCTTCTTCAGCCGTCCGATGAACTCGACTCGTGAGAACTACTGGGGAGACAACCTCCTCGGAGCACGCGGCAACGATGAGTTCTTCCATCCTGAAGTGGTGGCTGTCAACAAGTTCCGTCAGCAGATGAACGGCCAGGTCGAATCAATAAGCTTCTCGGAAGATGGAGAGACAATTGTCGTCAACCGTGGTGACAAGGGAGCTGCAGTCATCAACCTTGCAGCCGATGCCAATGCAATAGAACTTGCCACAACCCTCCCTGACGGAGAGTACAAGGACCAGGTCTATGGCATGACCTTCACAGCAGAGAACGGCCTCCTGAAGGGCGAGACTCTCCCTGAAACAACCTACATCATTGCAAGATAAACATAGACACATATCCATATAACCAGGGCCGGCAGCATTGCCGGCCCTCATTTTCCTTGCAGTTGCATAAAAATTGTTTATATTTGACGGATAAATGAAAACACTGCTTAAATATCTGTTTCCTGTCATAGCGGCACTGGCTTTCCTGAACTGTCCGGACAATTCTGCACCGGCAGCCGCCGATGATGCCTCCATGCCGGCGTCGCAGGCGCATATGATCAGTGACTCGAACATTTCGGAAACAGAATCGGAGCTGTGCCTGCCTCGCCAGGTGTCATCTGCCTGTCCGCAACAGCTGCAGAGTTCTGCCAGAAGGACAGGAGGAATCCACAGGAACAACATCGAGTTCACCAAATCAGGCAAGATCATCAATGCCGGCCTCAGATATTTCATTCAGAGACAATCCATAATCATTCATTGCTCACTCATAGAGCCGGCTCTAAGGCTTCTTTATCTGGGCAGACTCATCATTTAGCATCAGACATATTCCGGTTATTGGCGACATTTTCCCTGTCAGGGAAGGTGGCGTTTCTGGTGGTATGCATGTAACCGCATATCCCCATATAGGCGTGCAGGACTACCTGCCGCCTGACAAACCCGACATTTATTTACAGACAGCTAAATGATATATAAATAATTATGGAAAAGACATTCATCAGAGTACGCTCTGGCAAAGACATCATCATATCAGCATCCCTCATCATCCTCGGTTCTGTACTTGTTGCCCTTCCGACCGGCACTGGCGTCAACATCACAGGTTTCTTCATGATCTTCGCAGGACTCATCACCGCTCTTATACTCAAGACAGCCTATAAGGACAGCGAAACCGGTCTCAAATATAAAAAGACAGAGCATTATTTCCAGCAGGCCATGAATTCCGTCATCTCATCAGCCCTCAAGACCGCTCCCGGATCCATCGACCTGACAGAGGCGGACAAGGGAAATGCGGTAAGACTTGACATCTACCACAGCAAGTCGGAAGGCAAGGCTTATCTCCAGCTCTTCGAATATGTACCTTATAAGTATGAGCCTTGCTCAGCTGTGTACGAGTACGAGATCGACAAAGTAGGTAAACTCTTATAATCGTTATGGAATATATCATCCTGATCGTATCACTGGCAGGAATTGTCTTCGGCGCGGATTATCTCGTTGCCGGAGCAGTTTCTGTTGCCAGGAAATTCAAGGTTTCCGATTTCGTCGTAGGCGCGGCGATAGTCGGAGTCGGCACATCAATGCCTGAACTTGTCGTAAGTTTCCTTGGCGCCGTGAACGGAAATGCAGATGTGGCCATAGGCAATGTCGTGGGTTCCAACATATTCAATGTGATAGGAATCCTCGGACTGACTGCCATGTTCTTCCCTATCGGAATTGACAGGAAGAACATGAAGTTTGAGATACCTCTATGTATAGGTGTATCAGTGCTTCTTACACTTCTGGCCTTCAATTTCTTCAACGGCACTCCTGCCAGCATAAGCAGACCGGACGGGATCCTGCTTCTCGCTGTATTCGCCGGCTTCATGTGGTACTCGTTCTATCGCGACAGGAAAAGCGTTCCGGTGGCAGAAGAGCATGTCGAAGAAGACAAGACTCCCCTGGCCCTTGCCATAGTGAAGGTGGCCGGAGGTCTCGCACTGCTGATCATAAGCTGCGACTTCTTTGTAGACAACGCTGTGATGATAGCGAAATCCTTCGGTGTGAACGACGCCTTCATATCCCTTACTCTCATAGCCTGCGGCACCTCTCTTCCTGAACTTGCGGCATCAATTGCCGCTGCCGTGAAGAAGAACACGCAGATGGCTCTGGGTAACATAGTAGGCTCTAACATATTCAATATCTCCCTGATCCTTGGTCTCAGCTCTCAGGTGATGCCTCTTACTTCATCGGGGATCACATACGTCGATTACATCGTCATGATAGCCGCCGCCATCATACCTATGATCCTTGGAATCAAGGGAAAGATAGGACGTTTTTCAGGAACTCTCATGTTCCTGAGCTTCGTGGCATATAACTGGTATCTGGTAAGCAATCAAATTTCATAAACAATGGGTATACTACAGATCTTTACACTTCTGGGCGCATTGGGCATGTTCCTTTACGGAATGAACCTGATGAGTTCCGGACTTCAGAAAGCCGCAGGTGACAGGCTTCGCGGTCTTCTTTCTGCGATGACTTCCAATCCGTTCAAGGGAGTACTTACAGGATTGGGAATCACCTCGGTAATACAGTCGTCCAGCGCTACGACCGTAATGGTGGTAAGTTTTGTCAATGCAGGCCTCCTGACTCTGGCACAGGCGATCGGAGTCATCATGGGAGCGAATATCGGTACAACGGTGACAGCATGGCTCGTGTCATGGCTGGGTTTCAAGGCAGACATCTCGATTCTCGCAGTTCCACTCATGCTTTTCGGCTTCCTGTTCTCCAATTCGAAGAAGAATCAGCGCCAGAACATAGGTGAGCTCATAGTGGGTTTCTGCCTTCTCTTCCTCGGTCTGTCCTTCATGAAGGAATCGGTTCCGGACCTTGACGAAACACCACAGGTTCTCGAATTCGTCAAGTCATGGGCCGGACACGGCTTCGGTTCCGTGCTCATCTTCCTTGTGTTCGGTACAGTCCTGACCCTCGTGCTCCAGTCCTCTTCAGCTACGATGGCGATCACCCTCATCATGCTCAGCATGGGCTGGATTCCTTTCAACATGGCCTGTGCAATGGTGCTCGGAGAGAACATCGGTACTACCATCACAGCCAACATCGCCGCATCGGTGGGTAACACCCAGGCAAAGAGGGCTGCCATGTCCCACACAATATTCAATGTGTTCGGTGTGATATGGGCACTTGTATTCTTCAGGCCTTTCCTTGCGCTTGTCGGCGGAATCATCGAGATGTTCGGTCTTCCGAACCCTGCCGCAGAAGGTTTTGCGGTCAGCGCACAGAACAGCCCTGATGCCACAGCTGCATTGTATGGCCTTGCAATGCTCCACACTCTCTTCAATACGATCAACACCTTGATAATGATATGGTTCACCAAGGTCATCGAAAAGCTGGTAGTATGGATGATCAAGGCTCCGAAGAGTCAGGAACAGGAGGTGTTCAGGCTCAAGTACATTTCAGCCGGTCCTCTTGCCACTCCGGAACTTGCCACCGAGCAGGCTTTCAACGAGATAATCCATTTTGCAAGGGTATCACGGAACGGACTTGGCTATGTCAGGTCGGCGATAAGCGTCACTGATGCAGACCAGTTCGAGGAACTCCGCGGAAAGCTGGTCAAATATGAAGAGATATCGGACCGTATTGAGTACGAGATCGCGACTTTCCTCAATGCCGTCTCTGCAGGTGACATCAGCACCGAGACTTCTGCAAAGATCAAGGCGATGTACAAGATCATAGGCGAGCTGGAGTCCCTTGGAGATTCAGGAGAAGCGATCAGCCGCATCCTTTCGAGAAAGAACATCCACAAGAAGTCATTTGACGAGGACACCATCAAGAATCTCAACAACATGACAGATGCAGTCGAGGCCGCATACGATGCGATGATCGGGAATCTTTCTGCTGCATACAATGACGAGCTTGAGGAGATATCCAATGCATATAATGCGGAGGACCGCATCAACAATCTCAGGAACACTCTCAGAGACACCGAGATCGAGGAAATCGAGAGCAATCAGAAGAACTACCAGACAAGCGTCTATTACATGGACATAGTAAGCGAGCTGGAAAAGATGGGAGACTTTATGATCAACATTTCCCAGAATCTTGAGAAAGCTTTCATGAAAAGATAGCAAAACCCCGAAAGTATTGTCCTACTTTCGGGGTTTTCGTCAAATAAGGGCAGTTTCTTTCAATTCTCAGGCGAGCGTGATGCTTTCGATTCTCAGGCGGAGTGTTCCGGAAGGGGTCTGAGCCTCAGCTATTTCTCCTACCTTCCTGCCCATCAGGGCAGCACCTATCGGAGATTTAAGCGATATCTTGCCTGCCTCGAGGTTCATCTCATGAGGACTGACTATCTCAAATGTCATCCTGGCATTTGTCGAGAGGTTTGTGAATTCGACACGGCTCAGGAGACAGACTCTGTCCTTAGGAAGCGCGTCAGGGTCAATCACACGCGAATGTTCCAGCACCTTCTGCAGGAAACGGATGCGGCTTATGGTCTTCGCCTGCCTCCGTCTCGCTTCACGGTACCCCGCATTCTCGCTCCTGTCGCCCTGCGCGCTGGTTTCTGCGACGCTCTCGCGTATCTCGGGATAGACCACTGTGATCAGGTGGTCCAGCTCGGCCGCAATCTCTTCGTATCGTTGTCTAGAAAGATATTCCATTCTGCAAAGATACTCATTTTTCGGCTTAACCGATGCCCGGCACTGACCGGACATCGTCATATTCTATCCAAGCTGGAACTTACGTGAGGACCTTGTCAGGCGCGACAGTCGGAAAGTCTCGGTTCCAGGTTACGCAGACCCTCTGAGATATTATCATAATGGTACGCGATGTCAACCAGGACGCTGCTCTCATTTGCAGCAACATATCCGCGAAGAAGAGATTGTCAAATACGTAGTTTTTCTCCGAAATCATATAATTCTTAGAACAGGAATGACTAATAATGTTTAACTTTGAAGACCTCTAAAAACTAAACCTCTTCGGCCACAGCCTTTAGAACAGATTGTTACAAGAGAGAAGAAGGTGAAAATGGAGAGAACTATGGGACGTTCAGGCGGCCTTACAAATGAGCAGCTGAACATCAGTATAATCACAAATACTTATCGAATAATAGCGACATAACAATTGATGAGGGCTTGCCGTCATAAATAAAACAGCCAAATAACACTAACTGAGATATGATTGGAAAATATAAAGTGATAACCCTCTGCGGCAGCACGAAGTTCAAGGAGCAGTATCTGGAAGCTCAGAAACGCCTGACCCTTGAGGGAAACATCGTGATCTCCGTCGGTCTGTTCGGTCATAGCGGGGACGATGAAGTATGGACAGAAGGAACAAAGGCTATGCTGGATGACATGCATCTGAGGAAGATTGACATGGCAGATGAAGTGTTTGTCATCAATGTAGGAGGATATATAGGGTCTAGCACCCGGAACGAGATAAAGTATGCCATAGACCATGGGAAAGAAGTAAGGTATCTGGAATAAGTAAACTAATATTGACCAGCCGACTTGACTGTGCTCAAGCCAAGCAGATGTACGGAGACAATCCGAACGATCGGTATCCCTTGCTTTGTAAAGGATGACGGAGAGGTGATAATCTCGATGAAACATTATCTCGCATCATCAGAAACGACATCGTCAGCACCGGAATACGCATCCGGTGCGGCATGCAATCTTGACGGGACAGGATGTTAGAGGACAATGTCAAAGGCACCGGCAATGATGCCTTTTTACCATATGGCTTATCAATTCTGTCAATAGCAAGGGATATGATACCGTCTGATCCATTACTTTGTTGTTTTCTTACCAGCTGAAACCCAGCCCCTGAACCCTGTTCCAAGCTCCAGGACCTGATACCCTTTGTCAGCAAGGATACGTGCTGCATTCTTGCTGCGGTTACCGCTGCGGCAATAAAGAGCCACCGGCTTATCCTTCGGAAGCGTCTTTAGGGCAGTCTCAGTATAGCTGTCCTCCAGGACATCTATATTGAAATGAGTGCCAGGGATGTGGCCTTCGGCATGTTCTGCCGGAGTGCGGACATCCAGCACAACGTATGATGTATCTGAAACGGCCCTTTCAAATTCAGCCACATCCACAGTCTTGAACTTATTGGTCTGTCCGAACAGGCCGAAGAATGAAAAACTCATAACCATAGTCATTAGGATTCTCTTTATCATAAGTCTTAAAATTTTTCTCTTATAAGATGTTTCACTGCCTCAACATTATCCTTCCCTCTGCCAGACAGAAGGTGTGCGGAGCATGGGTAACCACATGGAATACCTGCTTTGCACTTACTGGCTGCCCGTCCTTACGTAAATGAAGACGCTGGCGGTTTATCATGTCAGCTATCTGTTCACTGCGCATTCCTCTGTTTGAGGACGCAAGACAGTACACTATAGCTTCTTCTATCTTCATATGACAAAAATAATGAAATTTGTAGATTTGCATTACGTTCCGGAACATCAAATTCCTCAAAATAGGACTCCGATATCATAATAAAGGCTATGATATACAAGTATACACCTATAATGAAAATGGGCTATGTTTTTGCACAAGATGCCCGATCAGGTCGGGCATGACGTATCACCAGATGCCCGATCAGGTCGGGCATGACGTATAATTACCACTCCAGAGGGCATACTAATCTCTTAAATAATCCCCCGTAACAATAGGTATAACTGATGTTTCTTGCCATCTGTCAAGTCAGCAACAAGGGAACGCGATGGCTGACATCCAGGCTGAAGGCACAATGATTTCTTAAAGCGCCGTCTTAATCATTGTCTTCCATATATATATCAGACAAAGGAAGAATGACAAGCAGATCAAGCAGAGACAGGAGCGCCACTATTCCGAATGCTCCGACTGTCAGTGCCATTGCAAGCACATACAAGAACGAACAAGAATGCAGAATTATTCCGGCGATGGATATCGGAATCCAAGCATTCCACGAGGTGATACGACAAAGAAGCAATGCCAGACAAGCAAAGAACAACGGAATAAGGAACATCATATTCTCCCCAACAGTTACCAGCAGGAGAATGCTGAAAACGAACTCCAGAACCAAGACACCGAACAGCCATTCGTAGGCATATAACCTCGCCTGACTATTCCTTCTCTTGAAACAATATATCAGGACCGTCAGGGCTGTCAGAATAATTGTTGATACAAGCATTACTTTGTTGTCAAATAAAGCACCCTGCACCACACCGAACAGTGAGAAGGAATCACCGGCTATGGTGGCGCACAAGTATCCGATTATCTCGCCTAAAGCCAGCACAGATACCGCAGCAAGAAGCATCAGTCCGGAATGCTTCAGGACATTGAGAATCCTAAGTTTTCCTCTCTTCGTTTCATAAACGCACAGAATGGCAAAAAGCAGGAATATAAGGATATTAATAACAGCGTATGCAGTCTTACCTACATTAAAGAGGCCAAGTACCGGTATAGAGAAATTGACGGTGCTGCTCTCTGCCTTGAAATAATCCTTGTCGGCATATTCCGGATTTCGCAGATAATTCAACGTGGCAGGAAGAATCTGCTCGCCATAGTGCTGAATCGATCTTTCACTGATATTGCTGAAATTGTCAAGAGATGTGTGATAATGATTGTAATCGGCGACTGTTGAGAAATTCAAGCCCGGCACCTCATCCTTCACGATTGTGAAATCTGTAAGATTCGGAAGAAACTCATACACTACGTTCGTCAGTGAATATGTATATGGATATCTCGCGGAAGAAGCATAAAGATCCATTATCCTCTCATTTCCCGGACTTGTCTCAAACATCAGGGCCGGTCCCCAGGGTCCTCTGGCCTCCACATTGATGATCAGGCCGACATCCTTGAACACATCCCTTTTATGTTCCCACATCATCTTCATTCCGATCATTTTGGTCTCTTCAGCATCTGTAAAGAGAATCCTGACTCCCTGCTTCCATTGTCCCCTATGTTCAAGCAGACAAGAAACAGTCTCAAGTATGACACCTACACCATATCCGTCATCGGCTGCTCCGAATGAAACAGACGGGCCATCCGGCAAATGATTGATATGACGAGAGTCATAATGTGCTGTAAGCATAAGATATGTCACCTCTTTCTCGGGAGAGAGAGGTGCAAAATCAGCAACAAGATTGACCGCATCAAAATAATATTCTCCCAATACCGGAGGACCAGGAACAGAATCAAACTGATATCTGTGCACCTCTGCGCCCAGATCTTCTAATCTTCCGACAATATATTCACGCACCTTTTCCCTTTCCACGGGATGGGCCACAGAATGAGGTTCTCTTGATATCACTTCAATATCCCTTGCCACACGAGCAGACGAGAATCCATCAGCGTCAAGAGGGCGAGGCTTCGGCAAAGTCATAACCCCAAAAGCAAGCATCGCTGACAGAACAATCAAAACTCCCAGAAGAAGCATCCTTGATTTCCTGTTTCCTGACTTCATATAATGTATTATCTGATTTTCAGGTGCTTGGAAAAATCATTCTATGCAGCAGATGGTCACAGATTCTGTACCTACGGAAATCCTGAATTCTCCCGGTTCAAGGTGCCATTTTCCATCATCTCCGGCAAATGCAAGTTCATCAGCATTGATTACAAATTCAACGGTCTTTGTTTCATTTGGAGACAGTTCGATCTTGTCAAATGCGCGCAGACGCTTTACATCAGGAACCATTGAGGCTACCAGGTCGCTTGAATAGAGCAATACGCTTTCCTTTCCTGTGCATTTACCTGTATTAGTGACATTTATGCAGAACTTGAGGTCGTCACCTTTCCTGAATGTATCCTTGTCAACTCTCAGGTCTGAATATTTGAATGTAGTGTAACTGAGTCCATCTCCGAAACTCCACTGGACGTCCATTTTTGCATCGTAATTGTAAGCTCCGTCGATCATTTCGCGTTTTTCAGAGACCTTGAAGTCATAGGTGTGGAGAGAATTTACATATTTAGGATATGTGAAAGGCAGTTTTCCGCTGAAATTCTCTTCTCCGCATATTAGTGCAGCCAGCGCATCAGCACCGTAATTTCCTGGCAGCAGGATATCGACAATCGCCTCAGCAATCGGTTCGATCTCGTTAATTACTCGTGGTCTGCCTTCATTAAGGATCAGGATGATGGGTTTCCCTGCTGCGGCGAGTGCTTTTACAAGATTGATCTGATTTGCCGAGAGGGTAAGATCATTGATGTTTCCGGGAGTTTCGCAATATGAATTTTCACCTATGCAGGCCAATATTACATCACAATCTCCTGCAGCCTTGACAGCTTCTGGAATTCCGGATGCATCTTCATTCTGCCCGGCCCAGTCTTCTATGTAGGAAACACCCGCTACATATCTTGTCGAAGGGAATCTGGATTTCATAGCCTCGAAGATAGTATTGTATCTTTCTACATATTTTGGATTGTTTGTTCCCTGCCAGGTGTATGACCAGCCTCCATTGAGACATCTCATAGAATTGCCGTTCGGGCCGGTTACGAGGATTCTGGTGTCTTCTTTCAAAGGAAGGATCCCATTATTCTTGAGAAGGACTTCAGATTCGACAGCGGCCTCGTATGCAAGTTGAGCGAATTCCTTGCTTCCGACAAGAGGCCACTCAGAGTCTCTTGTAGGGCTCTCGAACAGACCGAGACGGTATTTGAGTCTCAGCACACGTGCGACAGCATCATTCAGACGAGCCTCGCTGACGATGCCCTCACGTACCAGTTCACAGATGTCTTCAGTTATTTCCGGTTTGTACGGATCCATAATCATATCCACACCGGCGTTAAGTCCCATTGCAATCGCTTCCTTACGGTCGGCAGCGACGTGATCTCTTTCGTAAAGATTATCGATGTCAGCCCAATCCGTAACGATGAGTCCGTCCCAATCCAGTCCTTCCTTGACCCATTCTGTAAGAAATTTATGACTTGCGTGTGTAGGGATTCCGTTGATCGAGGCGGAGTTGACCATAAGCGACAATGCTCCTGCCTTGATACAGGCTTCGAATGGACGGAAATATCTTTCCCTTAACTCATAATCGGGAATGATTGCCGGTGTTCTGTCTTTACCAGTGACAGGGACACCATAACCCAAATAGTGCTTGATGCAGGCTGCAGTATTGTAAGTACCGATGCTGTTTCTGTCTTCGCCTTGAATAGCCCGCATTTCAGTTTCGGACATTACAGTCTGCAGGTAAGCATCTTCACCCCAACTTTCCCATTGGCGTGGCCATACAGGGTTCCTTCCCAAGTCCATAACCGGAGAAAACACCCACGCAACATCCATCGAACGGGTCTCGTATGCAAGTGTCTTGCCCATATTGTGTGCGTGGATAGGATTAAAGGTCGCTCCCAGATTGATTTCCTGTGGGAATAAGGTTCCCTCAGCAAGATAACTTGCTCCGTGAATCATATCCAGACCATATATGCAAGGAATTCCGCAGCCTTTGATCGAATACTCCTGGATCTGTGCCATTACATTCCTCATCCATTCACGGTCAGGGCAGTTCTCTCCCATTGTATTGAGGATGGATCCGATCTTGTAGCGACCGAAGATCTCTTCCATAGCCTCCGGCATAAGTTCAAGAGTGTTCGGGTCGCAGATCTTGTCTATGTTTAACTGGACAAGTTGGCCTGCTTTCTCTTCAAGACTCATTTCCGAAATTTTCTTAGAGATTTCCTTTTCATACGGGGAATATCCCGATGGCGCATCTGCACAGTTTACAAATAACAGCAAAGATGCAGTGATGGTAAGTACAAGGTTATCTGTTTTCATTGGTTATGTAGTTTATATCTGATTATTTACTTCGCTTTTCCCTGGATGATTTTCAACATACGTCTTGACAGGATCTTGCGGGTATCATCATCGACGAGGGAGAAGCGGTTTCCGTCATTCGGAGTGGAGAGGTAGTTCCAGGAACAGAATGGAATCTGATTTTCCTTGCAGATGGCGATAACGTCGGCCATATAGTTTTCACGCGATGTCATATCTGCGTGACGAATGGTTCCGAACTCACCACACCACAGAATCTTGTCCGGATGTTCGTTCACAAAGTCAATCGCCGGCTGAAGTTCCTTGCGGATCCATTCCCTGTCAAGACGATCTATTCCGGCATACGCGTTCTCAATATTGTAGAGTAACCTTGCATATTCATTATATCTTTCCACATCGTCACAAGGCCAGGACATCTTCCTATTATAATATAGCTGGTCGGCCTGCAGTACTCCTCGTTGATGTGTAAACTCGTGAGGTGCATAGAAATGGAATGTATAGATAATGTTCGGATCGTCATAAATACGCAGATACTTCAGATTGCGACACGAATTCCACTCTGTGGGGCCGATGACTATGCGACGAGTTGGATTGATTGCGCGGATTGCCTTGACAGTCCTTTCAGCCAGGTCATTCCACAATTCGGGATCGACATTGAGCACCTCATTCAGCAACTCGAACACCACATCAGGGTAGTCTGTCAATCTCCTTTCAAGTTCCACCCAGACATTGATGAAACGGCTCTGGAGTTCAGGATCCTCCATAAGGGAAAGTTCCTCCTTGATATCGCAGTAATTGCCGACGGCCTTATGCATATTGAGGATGACATTCAGATCGTACTTCCCGCACCAATTCACGAAATTGATCAGATGGGATATGATTTCTTCGCGATATACTCCAGGATTATTGTGCTCCTCGACTACAATCTGATCGAAGCCGAGCCTGCCGTGGTCCATCTTCATCTTGGCGATATTCCTGACATCCCATTCGGTTATATACTCCCTGAAATGTTCCAAGTCCCCTATGGTTATGTCCATTCTCCTGTTTTCCGGCAGCACATTGAATCTCTTGTAATTTGTCAGCCATCCGCCGATTCCCATACCACATTCAAACCCCTCGAACTTTGCGCGCACTACCGGATTTTCAGCATAGCCGATATGTACAGACATAAACAATATGACCAGCAATGTAAGTTTTCTGATGCAAGAAGTGAAATCTATCATAAATATAAAGTTTAAATTCAATCTTATATAAAGGAAATCAGTATTCGAAAACAAGATTGCCGCCTTGCATCAATTCTGCGTGAGAGATCCTCCAATCATCTATCTGTTGACCGTTGAACGTAACCTTCTGCACTGTCGTGGTGGTGTCGGAAAGATTCTTTGCAACAATCCGAAGTGTCTTTCCTGAATGGAGCTTCAGTTCTGCCTCCTCCACACACGGTGCTCCCAGTTCATACCACCCGTCAGCAGGATTAAGCATATACAGACCCAGACTTGAAAGAATATACCAGGCGCTCATCTGGCCGCAATCCTCATTTCCATCAAAGCCTTTGCGGTCTGTAGAATAACATCCGGACAATATTTCACGGACCCGATGCTGAGTCTTCTCCGGGCGACCTATACGGTTGTACATATACGCCACGTGGTGGCTAGGCTCATTGCCGTGGATAGAACGGTTTCCACGTTCCGGCTTGAAAAACACATTTTCGAAATAGTCGTCCAGCCGTTCTTCAAATATGTCATTACCACCCATCAGTTCGGCTAATCCTTCCACGTCATAAGGGACACACCATAAGGCAGTCAGAGGAGAACACTCAGTGTAATGAGGACCGGAATATGGATCCATCCAGCTCCCGTCCGAAGCCCTTGGCAGGAACAGTGCGGAATCAGCATTCCAGAGATTACGATAATTCCGCGAACGCTTTCTGAAATACTCAGCCTCATCCGGATGACCGGTCGCATCTGCCATAATTGACGCAGCAATATCCTGAAGACCGAAATCCTGTGTACGGGACACGGATTCGGCAGTTTCATCCCCTGCGACATATCCTATTTCCATATATCTGCCAAGTCCTGCACGGGTTTCGGGAAATTCACCGAAATTACCCCTGTCCGGCCAATGATTCTCTCTGTCGCCAACCTGCGGAAGGGACGCATTCTTTTTGATAGCAGCATACGCCTGTTCCACGTCGAAACCACGGAAGCCTTTTGTCCAGGCCTCTGCGAGAATGGTCTCAGCAGGAGAGCCGACCATAATACCTGTATAGGACGGATTAGGCCATTTAGGAAGCCAGCCACCTTCATTGAACATCTCCACAAGGCTTTGCATCATATCATCGATATGCTCAGGTGCCACTAATGTCAGCAAAGGATGTTCTGCTCTATAAGTATCCCACATCGACCAGCAATTGTACATAACTCCATTATGTACCGCATCATCAAAGGCTGAATAATACCTGCCATATTCATCGATTTTCCTCGGATAGAGCAAACTGTGATACAAGGCAGTATAGAAGATTGTCTTGACTTCTTCAGAGGCTTTTATACGCACCTTATCAAACTGGGAAGCCCACCTTTCGCGTGCAAGCCTCAAGACTGACCTATAAGAGCGGTCCCCTACTTCTTTTATAAGATTTGCCCGTGCCTGCTCGACACTGATCAAGGACAGACCCACCCTTGCTGTCAACGGACCGTCTTCTGCAAATGTCACCACACCCTTCACCTCATCCTGATCATTGCCGCTGCAACTGAAATCAGTGTATGGTCTTGAAAATTCTATATAGAAATAACCGCGGAAATTCGGTTTCGGGCTCGTATGTGAGCCATCAAACAGATCGCTGTTCCATCCGCTGACACTGTAACCGTCAGCAGAGAAATCAAGATGTCCCGGATGCGGATCATGATCGGAGTACTGACCGCCGGACAAGCGTGAGGCATCTATCACAAAATGCTTTGCATCCGAGAATTCGAACAGTGCACTATGCTCCAATGCAGCGAAACGTGTGGAAATCCCCCCTGCCGTCACGTTCCCGGAATATGGTGTATATTTCTCGGACTCTATTCTGAGCCCTCGGTCCGCATAATCTGTAAGAGCATCTTCCTTCTGTGCCATAAATGACACCTGTCCCCAGTCCCCCATCCAGATTGCAGGCTGACGGGAGCCGATGAACCCGAGCAGAAGTGTGTCAGCCGCATTATAACTGAGGCGGCTCACATCGTTAAGTCTTGTCATTGGAGTCCATTGGGCTGAACCGAAGGGTACACCGATGTATGGCATAAGTCCTCCGTACTCAGTCCCTTCTCCTTCCGTCCCGATGAGCGGATCGACATATTCAAGGCCGTCCTTCTCGCAGGACGAAAGTAACGCGAGAAGCACGACGGCCACTAAAAACAGATATCTTTTCATAGAAATAGGATGGAAGAATTACCCTCCATCCATTCATTAAATCAGTGTCACACTATTGGACGTCGCCCAACCTTTCGGCTGTCACCTTCAATGTCTTGACATTAAGGGTAAGTCTGTATATACCGCCCTCAGACACCTTGAACTGCGTGTCTTTCTGCCAATCAAACTCCTTATAATATGCAGTCCAGTAATCTTCAGCTTCCTCGTCACGGTTGTAACTTGGCACCCATTCCGTATTGCTGCACATAAACTTGAAGTCGTTGTCAGCCTTGATCTCTCCGATCCAGAAATACGACTCACCATCAAAAGTAAACATATGCTCCGCTGCCTCAAGATTCCAGCCCCAGGCCATTGCTCCGATAGGATAGATCAATGGGAATTCCTCGCTAGGGTCTTTCACGCAAGAGATTTCAAGAGTCTCGGTGTTGAGTTCGATGATATATCTTCCTGCTTCGGTGATCTCGAATGTTGTGTCCTCTCCATTGGCATCTGCACAATATTTCATCGTCCAATAATATTCCGCATTGGCATCTCTGTTATAACATGGCGTCCAGCTGTCCTTGAAGCAAAGGAACTTGAATGTTCCGACATTGAGCCAGCCTGCATAGAAATAATCTGTTCCATTCCAGGTCATCATAGGCTCGGCAAGCGTATTGTCCCAACCGCAAGGGAAAGCACCGCCTACAGGATAAATTCCAGGATTTTCAACAACCTTCTCTACCAGGATAGTAAGATCCTGAGTGTTCAATGTAATGTTGTATTTTCCAGACTCTTCCACTTTGAAGCAGGTGTCAGGTTCCCAGTCCTCAGTCTTCTTGAAAAGGGTCCAATAATTCTCGGCAGTCTCGTCGCGATTGTAACTTGGAATCCAGTTACCGTCATTCTGGCAAAGGAACTTGAAGTCAAGGTTGGCGGTAATGTTTCCTGTCCAGTTATAGACAACTCCGTCCTCAGTAGTCATCTCTTCTGCCAAAGATGGATCACAGCCCCATTCCATCGCTCCGATAGGGTAAATCTTCTCCCACGAAGCTGGATCGAACTGAGGAGTTGCTGTCACTTCCAATGTCTCTACATTGATGGTCAGTGTATATATACCTGAGGTCTCAACCACCCACTGTGTGTCTGGCTCCCAGTCCTGGGTCTTGTAATATGCAGTCCAATAATTCTCAGCATTCGCGTCGCGGTTGTATGATGGCTGCCAGGCTGTATTCTGGCAAAGGAACTTGAAATCGTTGTTGGCGTTCAGATGACCTGTCCAGGTGTAAGTGATACCATCATTTGTAGTCATCTCTTCAGCACTTTCCAGATCCCATCCCCAAGGCATCGCACCCATCGGATAAAGCTTGCCGAATCCTTCTGAAGAAGGCTCTACAGAGATAGTCAGTTCCTTTATATTGAGAGTAATGGTGTATTGGCCACCCTTCTCGACTTCAAAGCAGGTGTCAGGTTCCCAGTCCTCAGTCTTCTTGTAAAGAGTCCAATAATTCTCGGCAGTCTCGTCGCGATTGTAACTTGGGATCCAGTTACCGTCATTCTGACAGAGGAACTTGAAACTGTTCTTAGCCTTGATCATACCTGTCCAGGTGTAGACAATTCCATCGTCCGTCTTCATCATTTCAGCCTGCGACGGCTCCCATCCCCAATCCATAGCGCCGATAGGATAAATGGTCTCATACGCTGAATTATCCTTCACAGCCTTGAAACTGACGACATTCGAGTAGGCTGTTTTTCCGGCACCGGCGCTGACCATCACCTTCGCAATGAACTCAGCACCGACACTGAGGTCTGCCTTCAATGTATTTGCCATATCTCTGACATCTGCCGATGTGAAGGTTTTCGATGTTCCTTCCACCTCATAGTCAGTGCACGATGCAAAACCTGTATCCGTAGCCTTTGTGATCATAAGGATACTTGTAACAGCACCTTCTGGAACATCCCAGGTGAATGTGATAGCTTTATCATCACCGAACTCTTCAAATTTCAGATCATTCTGATCGATTGTAAGTTTGGGCTCAGACAAAGATAATTCTTCCTCCTGTTTATTGCAGGAAGTTGTAAACATCATTGTTGCGATAGAAACGAACGCAGCAAGATTTCTTAAAATACGTTTCATAATTAAATAGTGTTATGTGATTATGTCTGTGATTGATTATTTCATATGTATGGCTTTCAGCATTGCTTCATCCGGGACTCCGTCCTTGATTATACCGAAACCGTCCTTATTGTCCTTGTAGCACCATATAGCGCGGGCAATACTGAATTGGTCAAACACTGTCTCGATGTCCGAATGCCAGGTCAGACGGTCATTTTCCGGAGGTGAAGGGAGGCAGCCATATTCGCCGCAATAGACCTGAAGGCCATATTTTGACGCAACTTCTACTACTTGACGAATATTCTTGCGAAAAACTGCACGGTCATAAAATTGTCCGATATATGCCCTTACAGCCTCTTTTGCTGTCGGGTCGCAATCGGTCTGATCATATTCTTCCTGGCTTATAGTCACTCCCGGATAGTGGACCGGACCATCAAAATTCTTCTGATTTGTCCACCGTGCACGATAATGGGTCAGGAGGAAAGGATCATAGTAATGGAAACTTATGATTATATTCCTGTCATTCTTCGGTATATCAAGATACTTCGCTCCCAGATAACTTTGAGACGGGTTGGTTCCAATGACTATCACCCTCTCTGGCTCCAGTTCTCGGATAGCCTTATAACAGTTATGGACAAGATTATTCCAATCCTCCTTTTTCTTTGCCTGAGGCTCATTCAACAGCTCATAGGCAAGCATAGAATTAGGGAAGTCCCTGAGTTCACCGCTGATTTCACGCCACATCTGATAGAAGTCTTCCTGGGCCTTGACATCAGTAAAAAGGGTATTACTACCTGATGTAAAATGATGAGAACGCAGGATATGCATATCTACAATGACCTTGAGGCCGCTTTTAATACTGTAATCAATTGTCCATTTCAACAGTTCGAAGGCCTTTGTGTCCTTGCTTCCATCCTCTTTGAACATCTGTTCTTCATCAATGGGCAGCCTGATATGGTCAAAGCCATATTCCTTGATTGTCTTTATGTCTTCAGCAGTGAAATATGCTGCTCTCTTCTCGCCTCTATGGGTTGACTGAGAAAGAAAGTATGCAATGTTGACTCCCCTGTTTATCTCAAATGAGATGTCTTGAGGTACATTTTCCGGGCCATTCGCAGTACAGGAAAGAGTCAGCAATATTTGCAGCAAGAGTACAAGTTTGATTTTCATTGCAACTGAATTATTTAATGATAATGGTATTTCCTGATCTTGACACCTTCAGACTGTTGTCCAATGAAAGGATACGGATAAAGTCATCAACTGTTTCTCCGTTTACAAGGGCTATATGGTAGTGAGTATGAAGGAGAGCCTCGTTCTCGATCAGCACTCTGACTCCGAACAATCTTTCAATGTCACGCGCTATATCGTGCAGCGTCACTTTCTTGAAATAGTATTGACCCTTACGCCAGAGTCCTGAAGACTCTTGGGAAAACTCCTTCTGCAAGGTTCCAGTTTCTTTGTCATATGAAAGATTATCCCCGGGTACCATATCCACAACAACTCCCGAATTTCCTGTAAACTGTACCTCCCCTTCATCCAATGCGACTGAAAGCATATTGTCTTCAGAATAGGATTTTAGGTTGAACCGTGTTCCGTGGACCTTTATGCGTGCATCGTTTGTGATTATGTCAAACGGATGTCTGCTGTCTGCCTGTACCTCAAAATAGCCCTCACCGGAGAAATAGATCTGACGGCATTCATCATTGAAAGATGACGGATATACAATGGTACTGCCACCATTCAATGTAACTTGCGTATTGTCAGAGAGCACTATCTGCGTACTTTCTCCCGGCCGGGTGCTTACCTCCTGCCAAGTAGCGGATTCGCTTCTGCCGAAAATCAGCCACGCAACCATAAAACCCAGAGGCATTGACAGGGCAGCCCAGAGGAATCCAGCACGATAGAACCTGCGATAATCCCTTGACTGTTCATCACGGATTCCGACTATATGAAGAAAATCCTGGAAAGCAGCCTTGGCTTTCCTCTTTTCTGCAGGAGAATTGTCATTCTCAATTCTGTCCCAAAGTATCTTGTTGAATTCTTCCATTTTCAATCTATAATGAATAACAATAATATTATTGTCAGATAATCGTTCAATTTCTTCTTCAATGTAGAAAGGGCTAATGCAATATGTTTATTGACCGTATTTACGCTCAGATCCATTTTTTCAGCAATCTCCTTTGCTGTCAAGCCATTTATCCGGCTTAACTTAAATACCTCCTTCCTTTTTGGAGGCATACATTCAATCATCTTGGCAGCAATATCCTCAATCTCATTTACGCAAGAGACCTCGACCGATTCCTCTGGTCTGTTCGACTCAGCCCACTCTTTGTGCCTTTGAGCATATTTCTCATCGCGGTAGACATCAAGAACTACCCGTCGCGCTGTCATATATATGTAGGAATTGACATTTTCACCTTCCACAAGATTGTGCCGGTTGCGCCAGATCTTCAGGAACACGTCCTGAGTAGCATCTTCAGCCTTGACACTGTTATGCAGAAGAGACGTAGTATATGTCAGCACCTTGTTATAATATGCCAGGTAAAGCACCTCGAATGCTTTGACGTCTCCAGAAGCAATTGCTTTTATGTCTATGACTTGATTCAAGATAACAACGCTATATTTAAGTTAACTATCGTATTGAGGGCTCACCGGCCTCTATTGGCCAGTAAGGGTTCTGATAGATGACAGAATTTGCCGGAGAATCGTCCGGCGATGTCAGGATCATTTCCTGAACACCTATTGGCGAGAGATAGTGGGCCATCGAAAAGGTCAGACCGTTATACGCTTCGCTTGATTCTGTCTTCTCGTATGGTCGCAGATATTCACTTCTTGACGGAGACGAGACATTTGCATCCGAAGTTCCGTGTTTCAACTGGCTGCCATACCATCCCTTCATCGGTCCCCAGATCTTGAAGCCCTCAATATGATATGGTTCCGAAATCAGCTGATCCATTGAACGCCATCTCTGTAAGTCCATATTACGAAATCCCTCAGCCATAAGTTCACATCGACGCTCACGACGGATATTATATAAGGTCGGATCGATCAGGTTTCCTGCTGAATATGCTCCCCAGTCATTCTGTGCTTCTATAGTCATATCCGTCGCATCAATTGTCTTGTTGACATCAGTATCGACCTTGGCACGCTCGCGTATTGCAGCCCAATATGAGAGGGCTTTTGCATCAAGAGAGCCGTGACGTTCGTAGTACGATTCGATATAGTTCAGCAAAGCTTCAACTCCTCTGAATGTTATCGATCCGACGTAAGATCCGGCAATTCCGACCAGATGGATCTGATTGAGAGGATTTCCTTTTCTGATGCTGTAGCCTGTAGAATATACTCTTGAAAAATCTGAACCGAACAGATTAGGGTACGGTTCTACCGGAACCCCCTGTGAAGCTCCTTCATATTCATCAATACTGTTTGTCTGGCCTGGTTCCTTAAGGAAAACAACAAGCCTTCCATCTCTGCCGATCTTCACATCCGAGATATAGTCGTCGCCGGCATATCCGCTTCCCGGTGCATAAATCGGAAGGCCATTGGCCATCAGGAAACAGTCAACCATTCCTCTGGTAAGACCTGCTCCAAGATTTCCTCTGTTACCCCATTCGCCACAAGCATTCGAAAAGCCGAGGCCTCTGTCATACTGTCTCCAAAGAAGTACTTCAGGATACTTTGAAAGGTCTGTATCGGAGAACATATCCATATATGGGTTTGCCTGGTCGCCAGCGCTCTGCTGAACGGTTCCGGTGTTGGCAGTCAGAATGATGTTGTCAGCAAGTAGTGCCGATGAAGTTATCGCCTGGTCCAGAAACCAGTTGATTTCTTCATCAATACCGCCAAGCGGATACTGGTATGAAGCACTGTATTCTTTCTGTGCTCCAGGCCATCCTTCACCCTGAGGGACAAATGGTGTTCCTTTGAAATACTTCAAGAAAGTACCCTCATAAAGAGCAACTCTGGATTTAAGGAGCAGTACACAGTTCCGGTTGATTCTGGTGTGGCGGGACTCAAATTGTTCCGGCATCATCTCCAAGGCCTTATCCAGATCAGAAAGAATGAATCTGGCAACCTCGTTTCTTGGAAAACGCTTGCTGGCCTCAGTAAGGACAGTCTGGTCGTCCGGAAGAGTATTGGTTACAATTGGCAGGTCTCCATAATTCTGGTACATGTCGAAGTATTCGTACGCACGCAAGAAGAGGACCTCTCCGATATATTGGCATATTTCTGTGGTGCTTCCTGACACTTCACCTTTCTCGTATCTAGGGAGTACACGCTCAAGAAAATAATTGCAGTCATAGATATTCTTGAAATTCCACGAATCGTTGGCTGGAACTGTCCAGGAATCCTTAATATATATTGGATGAGGTGTAATATAGGCCTGGTTATCGGTGTATTGATCTTTAACAAAAGTGAGTGAATACCCCGAGTGTGAAGGGAGAATATTTGTATATAGGCCGTTGGCATAATAGCCTAATTGGGAGGCATCATTGAGGTATTTCTCTGGAGACACCTGCGATGTAGGCTCCTTGTCCAGTAATTTATCACAAGAAGAAGCCGCAAGCAAGATTACAAATGAGCAGATATATATGTAATGTTTCATAACGTCTATGTTTTAAAGAGTGATTGTAAGACCGCACGCCCAGGTTTTCATAATCGGATATCCGATTCCACTGATTCTGTCGTTTCCGTTGATTCCTTCCGGATCAAAGACTGAGGACAATCTCGTTCCTGTCCATAGATTTTCTCCGGTAAAGAACAGACGCAGATTAGCGACTTTGATACGCTGAGTATATTTCTGAGGGATCGTATAGCCGAATGTAAGGTTCTTGAGGCGGATATAGGATGCATCCTGGAGATACTTTGTCTGCATATACTGATTCTTTGCATTCAGGAGCGGACGAGGATAATACGAGTCCAGATTGACATCCAGATCTCCTGATGGGGTGTTTCGGAAATAGTCCAGATGCTCTTCAAATCCCAGCATATACCAGATGTTCTGATTGCTTGATGCCCAGAATGCGACATATCCCGGCCAGAAATCTCTTTTTCCTACGCCTTGGAAGAAAACGCGCATATCAAATCCTTTCCAAGAGGCATTAAGATCAAGACCGAACTGGAAACGAGGCTGGTCATTACCAAGTTTGATAAGGTCTCCGTGATCGGCAAGTGTACCTGATTCCATAGAAATGACACCGTTTCCGTCCAGATCCGCATACATTATGTCACCGGCTCTCCAGTCTGTGCCAAGCCAGGACTGACCGCCGTGCGGAATAGTAGCGAGATGAGCCTTCATCTCCTGATCGGTCTTCGCTATACCTAATGTCTTCAATCCCCAGAAATCACCAACGTGACTACCTGGGTAATATGAATATATTCCGTTAGTCATCAGCAATTTCGAATCATTCGGATATCTGAGGATCTCAGTCTGATTGTCAGATAAAATAAATCTGATGCCGTAGAAGAGGCCACAGTCAAGATTGTCTTTCCACTGAACCTCAAAATCAAAACCATAAGTCCTCAGGTCAGTATTGTTGGTACGAGGTACAGACGCTCCAAGGACTGATGGGAGTTCCTGTGCCGGACCTATCATATTAGTAGTATAACGGGAGTATAGTTCGAAGGAACTGGTAAGTCGGTTATTGAAAGCCCCCAGATCCAATCCCAAGTTATAGGACCTTATCGTTTCCCAGGTCAGTGAAGAACTGATCAGTTCCGGAGAATATGCCGTATTGGTTGCCTTTCCGTCCTGGAGCCAGGCTCCATTATTGATATATACTCCCATCTTCTGGTACGTAGGATACCAGTTGCCTATATTCTGATTACCCAACGAACCATAGGACATTCTAAGTTTAAGAGTGTTCACATATCTTGATGCAGACTCCCAGAAAGGTTCTTTCGCAATATTCCAACCAGCTGAAACCGACGGGAACCACGCCCATCTGTTTTCTGCACGGAAACGTGATGAGCCGTCATAACGTATATTTGCTTCGAAGAGATATCGCTCGTCATAATCATAGTTTACTCTTGCGAAGTAACCTGCAGTCGCCCAACTGGCGTTATTGCCCCAAAAGGAAGGTGCTACAGGTTTACCATCGTATGTGTAGCCGGTGGTCAGGTCAATGACAGCCAGGTCAGAATTGATTACACCGACATTCTTTATCCCTGAATTGGATGTTGTGTAATCCTCATATTGGAATCCGGCCATAAATTTGAAATTATGACTGCGTACCTGGAAATCATAAGTAGAATATACATTCAGGTTGAGATGATTGCTCTTGACATTGTTATTCTTCACATAACTATCGCTATTTCTTACAAAAGCGTCTCCATTATAGTCGTGCGCGTATGTCATAAGTCTGACCTCATTCTGAGTGAAGACCTGTGTATTATAATTCAGTTCAGCATTTGTCACCCAGTTTTTTACAGGTTCAAGAGTCAGTACAAAATGATTGTTCAGATTGTCCGTGACTTCTTTCGTACGTCCACCGTTGACCATAAGCTGAAGCTGCTCGTTATCCATATAGATATATCCGTTATCATCATACGCAGGAACTTCCGGCCAGCTCTGTCGTGCCCAGTCCGCAAACAAAGATTGAGTAAGATAAATCGGACGGTCATAAGATGTCCTGTTGTATCTGAGGGAATAGGTCGCTTTCATCCAATCTGTAAGACGTGCAGTGATCTTTGCACTCGGAGTGAAGCGCTGATATATATCATCTGTCACGGACAATAGACCGTGCTGGTCAAGAAATCCCATTGACATATAAAAGGAATATTTCTTATTACCGCCACTCATACTTATATTATGCTCCTGCGAAAAAGAATTATCCTTGAAGTATTCCTTGAAACAGTTGACATTGGCATTTCCCTGAAGATATCCGTCTGCCCAATATTTCGGGTTATCAGGATTCTGGATGGAAACGGTTGTTATTTCTCCATTTATATATTTCTTGATACGCTCTACCTGGTCAGGATTGAAGAAATCTGCAACATTTGAATTGCGGCACGCATCGTTTGCAAGTGTCACAAAATCATAAGAATTCAAAATTCTCGGCCAAAAGGTAGGACCAGCCCACCTGAAGTTATTGCTATAATTGACAGTAGTCCTTGATTCGCTGCCGGATTTTGTAGTGATAAGGATGACGCCAAAAGGTGCTCGAGATCCATATATTGAAGATGATGCGGCATCCTTCAGTACTGAAATGCTTTCAATATCCTGAGGATTGATGGTATTTATATTTCCTTCTGTTCCATCTATCAATACTAGCGGAGATGCGGAAGATCCCTCAGCTATTGTACCGATTCCACGAATATTGATCAATGGATTCGAATCCAGCAATCCGCTTGACTGGGCTATATTCAATCCTGGTATCAGGCCCTGAAGTGCCTGAGAGACGTTTTCTACCGGTCGTTGAGCAATCGCTTCTGTAGATATGGTGGCGACAGCTCCTGTCAGATTCACTTTTTTCTGTGTTCCATATCCGACCAGAACCACCTCATCAAGAAACTCCGAACTATCTTCGAGGACAACAGTCAGTTTCTGACCTGGAGATGCCTTGATATGCCTGGTGGCATAACTCAGGCAGGAAACGACCAATGTCGATTCTTTTTCCAGTGATATCGAGAATTCACCCTCAGATCCCGATACAGTACCGACACTTGTATCTTGAATGAAAATGCTGGCACCTGAAACAGGAATACCTTTGCTATCGACTATTTTTCCTTCTGTCTTGCGCACCTCCTCTGCCTTTTTCATTGTCTGAACCGGCTCAGACTTGGCAGAGACAACCACGACAGAATCACGGAATATCAATGAAACATTCTGATTCTCGAATATTTTCCTCACGATCGTCTCAAGTGGTGCCTCTGTGAAATTTGCATTCACCTTGGCATCCATATCAATCGAATCACTTTTAAGTATGAAACTGATTCCTTCATTCTTTAAGTGACTCATTGCCTCTTCGATAGTACAATCAAGGAAGTTTATGGTCAGATTCTGTGCATTAGATACTAATGCTATAAAAAGAAATAACAATAGGGCCAGGATCTTTTTCATTGCTTTATGTTTTGTTTCCTTTCAATAATACGCATAACTATAGAAATATAATTAAAGAATTGTTGATTTTTTTAGGAAACAAACCGATATTCCTGACATAGAACTTCGTTGAAAACACGATACAACAATATCAGGGCAACAGCAGAACATCTTTTACAAACGGAGGACCCCGCGCATTTATACAGGAAAAGTGCTCGCGATACCCTTCAATTTATGGGTACCACAAGCACTTTCGCTATGTTTTTGCACCAGATGCCCGGTCAAGCCGGGCATGACGTAGCCGGTAACTAAAGATGCCCGGTCAAGCCGGGCATGACGTAACCGGTAACTAAATTCCAATTATTCGGTCCGTCCTTACACATAAAAGCCTTGATCTGTGGTACTGACAAATCAAGGCTTATTCACTAGTAGTTTTTCATATTCTTCAGTTACATATTTTATCTTTGGCCTTGTCTGATCCTTTCAATGTTTCAAGACATTTCCTATAGTTTTCTAATACTGCCTTGACGGATATCAGTATGCGGTCTATCGGATATAATGAGGCATTTCCTCAGGAATCACCATTGAGATTTCAACGAGGCCTGCCACTACCCCGTCTTCTTTCCATGCAGTCTGGTATATCATCTTTTTCTGACCATTCTTCAATATTGTA
>SUYN01000013.1 GCA_015060405.1 Bacteroidales bacterium | reverse complement strand
GCAGTTACATTGCCCACCGCGACACCCTCCGCCAACTCCTGAATGATCCATCAATCTTCATAAACCGCATCCAATATGAGAACTCGGAACGCCTGATAGACTACACCGACAGTACGGACATCATCAAGACTGCACATTTCAGAAAAGATGGATCAATACGCATAACCGACTCTCCGGAGGTTGTCACTCTTCACGATGCGAGGACAGGGAAGAAAATAAAATGGAAGGATGTGAGGAAATGACTTTAGAGTAGATAATACGATCAATTATAAGGATTTATGTCAGAAAATGTCATGTGATCGTATAGTATTATTCCCTTTTATGATTGTAAGTTCTGCCAATTTGTCATATAAAGGTGTCTGGTATGGTGATTGACTATTTTCTCTGCGAGAACTCGTATCTCATATGTATTCTACGAGCTGTTCTGGGTCAGGGACCCTGATAATAATCTAAAATCATAATCTATGGCTCTATTTTTCTTGAGTTATGATCTAAGGGGAGAAAGAGACTATCAAAAACTTTATGATGAACTGGAAAAGTTTCACGCAGTAAGAATTCTTGAATCTGAATGGTGCTTCAATCGTATAAATACGAACGCATCAAACTTGTGTAAATATTTCAAGCGATTCGTTGATACTGATGATGGTCTATGCGTGTCAGAGGTTGCAAATTGGGCAACCTACAATGCGCAAGATACTCCTAACGATTTAAAGTAAACATAGACAATCTGTCGTCTATAAAGGCAGAGGCCGAAGGCAATCCGGTCTGGTGATTGCGATATTAATCACAAAAACGTTAATCTATATGGGGAAAAACATTCATGTAGTTAAGAGGGGTAAGGAATGGGTAGCAACCCAAGAAAACGCCCAGCGTGCATCAGGAAAATTCTCAACGCAACGTGAAGCAATTGACCGTGCTCGAGAAATTGCTCGAAATAACGGACAAGAAGTCGTTATTCATGGCGTAGATGGAAGAATCCGTGAAAAGAACAGTTACGGTAACGATGACTGTCCACCTCCTGGCTAAAGGAAACAAGGTTTCTTTAACCAGAAGTAGTAAAGATTGGGAGCTTCAAAGTCAATGACTTGGGGCTCCCTTTTAGCTATATTAAGGGATTTTCTGTTACTGTATCGTGTGAAAATCTCTTGTAAGGAGATTTTTGATAAATGTGTTTCATATTTGAAGTTTTTGCGTATTTTTGCATACTAGTTGAGAATTAATGATTTGACTAAACCAAGAACGATGATCGCAACAGAACAGGTAGTGTCTCTTATTCGTAGTCATATGGATAATGATGACGTACAATTCAGAAAGATAGCCATGCAAATTGCCGCATCTGAAGCAAAAGCAGGGCATCGTGTTGCTGCATCTAGAATAAATGAAGCCTTGCTGTCTCGTTCTTTTGATGGAAAGTTGTTAAAACTTAAATCGTTGAATTCGGACATTTCAGATCTAGTTATAGTTGCAGATAAACATTACCAACTAAAAGACTTAGTCGTTTCCAGTGAAATTTCCTCTAAGATCGATCGAATCATAAAGGAGTATATGGAGCAGGATAAGTTGCATAAGTACAATCTAGATAATAGAAGAAAACTTCTTCTGTATGGTACGTCTGGCACAGGAAAGACTATGACGGCTTGTATATTGGCGCAAGAATTAAATCTTCCATATATCATTGTTAGAACAGAAAAAGTAGTAACAAAGTTTATGGGTGAGACTAGCCTGAAGTTGGGAAAAATCTTTGATATGATTGCAGATATTCCTGCAGTATATTTGTTTGACGAATTTGATGCAATCGGGGTTCAGAGAGGTCTAGATAATGAAGTGGGTGAGCAAAGGCGAATACTCAATTCGTTTCTACAATTACTTGAGAGGGATCAATCAGAGAGTATTATTATTGCTGCCACAAATAATGTTGAAGCACTGGATAAAGCTTTGTTCCGTAGATTCGATGATTCAATTGAGTATACCTTGCCAAAGACTGATGAGATAATTAAATTGCTTAAGGAAACGTTGTGTGATAATTCGCAATCAATTGATATATATGCTCTTGCTGATAATTTTGTAGGAATGAGCCATGCTGAAATTAAGCTTATCTGTTCAGATGTAATGAAGGAATCTATACTTGATGGCTGTCCAATTACAAACAATATGATACATAATGCGATTGTTCAGCGGCGTTCTGCATATCAAATGATTGGTTAATCTACTTCTTATGGCAAAAAAGCATTTTATCCTCAATCATGAGGCTACTACAACTATACCCTTTACTCCACGTAGTGGCGGATCAGAAAATCCTTTAGCTCTTCCAGAAAGAAATGTCAAGGAGCATGCAACTACACTTCGGCAACGATATCAATCAAGTATTAATGAGGCACTCGAAAAGGTGCATGTTCGAATTGATTCCAACCTTCCAGTTACTGATGGTGTATATCTTGATATGGAACTGAAAGGAAGTTCTATGCCTTTTGCACAGTTGGATACAAAAAGAGGCGCGAAATTGATGAGTATATCATCTTCAGAAGCAGAAACTACAGCTACTATATTTTTGCCATTTGAAAACACCAACTGGTTAGACAAAAAAATCGATGAATATGAAATACCTGTAGTTGAAGGAGAGAACCCCAAAAATAAACCATTACTTAATTCAATCGAAACGATAGTTCCATCGGTAGCTCGTTCTCTGTTTCCTGATAAAGAAGAATATGATTCCCTTCTCCCGGATCTGAAATATAATTTTGAGATATGGAGTAATATTGTGGATGAAGAGGGTGTTGATAAATTGCTTGATTCGATGCAAATAATGGGAATCGAGTTGGTCTCCGATAATTATATGTCATTTGAAAATACCTCGATCTTTCTCGTGAAGGCTTCAAAGGCTGAAATTGATGATATCCCATTTTCTCTAAATGGGATTGAAGCAATTAGGAAATACTATAACCCCGCAGAAATGATAGAGGTTAATGAGGAGCAACGAGAGTGGGAAGAACTTATTAAAGATTATATATCCTATAGCCCAACTGATCCCCCGGTTATTATTTCTATTCTTGATAAAGGTGTGAATAATGGTCATAGTCTAATATCGCCATTATTACCTGATGAAAAGAGGGATTCTGTAGTTGAAAATACCGGCGTAGGGCATGAAGGTAATCATGGAACCGGCATGGCAGGCCTTTGTGCATATGGTGATTTGAATGCTTTTATGGGAAGAGTAAATGTCTTGGATGTTAAGCATACTCTTTCATCTGTTAAGTTGTTATCTGAAGAACATAAAAATAAGCCCGCATTATATGGGGCCTTAACATCAAAGGCCATAGATATTTCAGCGAATCGTTTCGGGGCTAAAATAATATGTATGGCCGTAAGCGAGGAGAAAGAGAATGAAGATGGAACTCCCGCATCGTGGTCTGCATCGATTGACAAATCTATTTATAATGGTGGAGCTTGTGATAGGCTAATGATTATTTCCGCAGGAAATACAAAAGGAGAACGAATTGATGATCCTGACCAATATAAGGAACTTTTACGTCTGTCTTCAATACCAACGCCTGGCCAAGCATTGAATGCAATTACTGTAGGAGCATATACGACTTTGTCAATTGCACAAACCCCTGGAAGTAGGGCTGTTGCGCCACCAGAAGGTGTATCTCCTATAACGCGAACTACTTTTCTCTGGAAAGGTAAAAATAATAAACCTGATATTGTGATGGAGGGCGGTAATTATGCATTTCGTCCGTATGCCGGAGCCTGTCAAGTTCCAGAGTTATGTCTCATTAGTGCTGGGGCGAATATCCCCAAGGAACCTCTACAGTGGTTTAATGGAACAAGTGCAGCCTCCGCTTTAGCCGCGAATTTGGCTGCAAAAATTAAAGTGGCTAACCCTGGTATTTCAATGTTAACTGTTAGAGGATTGATGATTCATTCTGCTAATTGGACAAGAGAGATGAGTGCTCTTGGAAATGTTGAGCAAAGAATGAAATATTGCGGTTATGGAGTCCCCAATGAGCATACTGCAATAGCAAGTGATAGTACAAATGCTACTTTTATATTTGAGAATGAGTTAATTCCATTTACAATTGGTGAAAATAAGAACGATAACAAATATAATCAAATGCATTTGTATGAGATACCTTGGCCAAAGGAACTCCTTGAGCAGATGGACTCAGAAACTGTAAAAATGCGCGTAACCTTATCGTATTATATAGAACCTTCACCCGGTTTTAAAGGAAACTACAACAAATATACATATCCTTCAGCTAGTTTGTTTTTTGATGTAAAGACGCCGACAGAAACGCATGCTCAATTTGTTGATAGAAACAATAGGGATGAGTCTGTCGCAGTAGATATTCGTAGTCACAACGATAGTACTAGATGGGAAGTAGGCATTAAAAGACGTTCTATAGGATCTGTTCAATCTGATTGGTTCGAATGTACTGCTAGAGAATTAGCCGAATGTAATGAAATAGGAGTATTTCCAGGAAGTGGTTGGTGGAAGAAAAGAAAACTGGAGAATGTGCACAATCGTATAAAATACTCTCTAATTGTAAGTATTATGTCATCAGAGACTGAAATATATGATGAAGTAAAGGTGAAGGTTGAAAATAGGATAGTTGTTCCTATCAACATTCAATAATTGAATATAAGTGTGCCTGCATAAATGGTAGGCACACTTGATATATTATTACTCCACCTCCAAAAACCCATCAACAAACGCCCCAGGAAACATAAACTTCTTCTCGCCAAGCATGAACTTTACGTAAATGAACTTCTCGTTCTTATTGATCTTGACTATCTCCCCCTTTCCAAATTTCTTATGATAAACAATATCACCAGCCTCGATTTTCTCTAACCTTGCCTTCAAATCCTCCGCTTCATCAGTGTGTACCGGCTTCACAACTTCAGATGCAGTTGTTTTAACTGGTTGTGCAACTACAGGCTTTAGCTGAACCACTGCAGGCTTGGCCGGAGCCTTCACTGCAACTTGCGGTTCCGTGGCAGTTTCGCTTCTCTGCGTATAAGCCCCTTCATCCACCTCACTCATCGAAGCCTGCTGATTATAGAACAACTTCTCATACTGAGACTTACGGATAGTTGTATCCCATCCTCCGACTTCATCAGAAGTATGCTTGTTGATACCGGTATATGTAAGACTCGCATCCTCATAACGCTTGAACTTGAAGATAGCATCGTTCATCAATGGTGCATTAAATACGCCAAGAGTACAAAGCATATTGAAATCGCTGACGCTCAATCCTGTAACCTTCTTGAACAATCCAGGCTCCAACTGTGTGATCACATCTTTCAAGCAACGCTCACGATAATCAGTCAGATACATGAACACAGGAATCCTCGTAGCAAACTTAATCAACTTCTCCTGAATTTGCTTACGCTTGCTCTTCATCTCCTTCTCCTCGTCAGATAGTTCCTTCTTCTCCTTTGGAGTTGGGTTAGGATTATCCTTTTTCGCCTTCTTTACAGCCTCTGACTTATTGATGATTGTAGTAAGATCACTATTCAGATTGCGGAATCCCTCAATGTTCATCAAAGCCTTCATTGCCTCAGGGCTTGCAAGCAATCTCTTCAAAGTATCGTTATCCACATTCACAAGCAATGCCGACTCCCAACGTTTCGCCAGCAATGTTGCCGATGTGCCGGCCAAGGCAATATCAAGAATATCCTGTGCATCTACCTCCTTCATGCTGCTGCCATCATAAGCAAGCACAGGAAGGAACTTTATAAACTCACCGACCTTTGCCTCCGGGTTTGACTCGTTGATATCCAGCCTGCAACTATAATCCGAAATCTGTCTCAATGCTCTATCAAGAGCGAAGTCGAACACATAACACTCATTCTTCATGATTGTCTTGTCTCCGTCCTCATTCTTCACCTCCCACGGACTCTGCACACGGAATGCAGCCTGGAAATATGTCTCAGGACTCTTCAGATTACGAAGCATAAATATGCCGGTCCAAGGCTTCACCGTAACGCCAGTTGTCAACTTACCGCAAGATAGAGTTATCGTCTTTGATTCAAGCGGGTCTGCCATACTCGCTTGTACCGGGTACAACGCATCAAGTCCGATACCGGCTACAGTACCAGCGCACACAACTACTTTATAATCGTGATAAAATCTATTTTGCTTCTGTTTCAGCAAATTAGCCATAGCAAAACAAGAAGCCACATTTGGCAAGAACCATAAAGTATGCGAAAGTACATTGAGGAGACGTGTGTCGCTGAATGGCATCGGAGGTCTCTTGTCCTGCCCTAACTTCAAGTCATCAATACTTGCTGGTAGGTAAGAACCACGAATAAGATCCAGCCATTTCTGAACTTCATTCTCATATTTGAACCTTGCATCCTCACCCTTCCCCTCTGCAGCAAAAAAAACATTAAGGTCAAACTCATCGAACTCACCCTGCTTTGCCACCTCTTGTATCTCATCAGGCATTCTATACGTGAGCATTACCATACGAGGCAAAGCAAGATAAGGATTACCACTACCTTTCCACTCAGCTTTTGCCCTCTGCTCATCAGAATATGTCCAGTTAAAAATCTGCTCCTCAATAAATTCACCATTATTTATTGCCCTAAACGGAGTACCAGACAAGAACAGGTAATACTTTGTAGAGATTGGGAGCCAAGACTCATTGATGGCATTGCTTGCCTCTTCCTTCTGATACTTCTCTGCATCAAAGTTTACAGCATCCTCCTCATCCTCTTTCTCAAACAACTCCTTCGCACGCTCCCTCCACGCTCCGAAGTGATACTCATCAAAAATCACCAGATCCCAGTTGGTGGCATGGATGAACTCATTCTTCGTCTTGATACCTCCACTCTCATTTGTGCCCAACATATCCTGGAAAGAACCGAACACAACGATAGGCTTTGACTTGTCGGCCCTCTGGAACTCCTGATCAATATTCAGGTTATTATTACGTGCATCCTTATTCGAGATATATTGCCATCCTTCAAAGTCAAGATGCGTCACAAGATCCTCTCTCCACGCAGACTCAACAGCAGGTTTGAACGTGAGAATCAGCACTCTTGACAATCCCATCTTCTTCGCCAACTGATAACTCGCAAACGTCTTTCCGAAACGCATCTTGGCATTCCACAAGAATTTTGGAACACGATTCGGCTCATCTCTTAAAGCTTGCTCAAAATATGTCTTTGTCTGTTCTACGGCACGATACTGTTCAGGTCGCATCGCAAAGTTCTGAGTCCTGTTCTCCACATTAGAAGAACCTGTACGCAGCGATAATATCGCCGCCATAACATCAGACACCGAACATCTGAACCACTCATCAGTCTTGTCCATCGGATTCAGACGACGGAAACCCTTGCGTTCAAGTAATTTATGAACATCCTTGTCAGTAAAACAAGAACCGTCATTCGACATAGCAGACTCCACCAGCACGATTCCATATTTTACCTTGCTGGTATGCAACTGCTCATCAATGCGTTCCTTAGCAGACCGATCCGTATATCCGACTTTCAGGAAACCTTTATGCGATTCTACTCCTACCAGTCTATATGCATATATCGTAGGAGTAACCTTAGGGCGTTGAGGGAAGAAATTGTGTGACATAAACAATTATAGTACATCAAAATTACCATTCAATTCATTTTTCAATAGCGGTAGGAGTTTGTTTTCCAGAGCAAATTTATTATCCTCCTCTATATCTTCTTTTGTGAATTTTATAGATGATTCACCAAACCATACCGAGCGGATCTGCCTCTTCCATAAAAAATCTAATGAACGGCGAGGATTCCTGAACATATAACTATCAAAAACTGACGTCCTAATTTTTAAATGGTCTTTTGCCATTGCAGACAAATCTACCCAAGCATCACTAATGTCATCGATGTTAAATCCCGGACGTTCTATTATTTCTATAGTGTCAAAAAAGCGGGGTGTTCCTAATCGTGCAAAAGATTGTTTGAGTATGTCTATTGCCTCAATATCTGTTTTAGGCGCACTATATCCATATATTGTAATCAGAGCGGCTTCTGATACTACGTTCTCCAAAATCTTCCACTGTTCACTAATGAATCCATCTTCTTGATAATTCTTGTGTCTTACAGGGTATAATAGTGGAACTTCTTCAAACGGTTTTCCACATTTATGACATTTTGCAAGATAATGTCCATAAGTCTTACATTCCGGACAATATCCAACCTCTACATTCCCATGTAAGAACAACATTTGTGGCATATCATCTGTTATTCGCCTCATCCTCATATATGATTGCACCAATGCTCCATCCCAGTTAAATGTTGCAATATAATCCTTCTTGCGTAGCGACAATACGAGCAAATCATATTTTGTCAAGGTTGATGGAAGCTCAATATCTGCAAAGTAATCTCTGATTACATTTTCAATTACAAATAACTCGTCCTGATGTCTCCCTGATTCTGACAGCCATGAATATACTTCTTCAATATCGTCAGTCTTTGGCACACCATCTATTCTTCTGACATACTCAGTTATCCCCATTGTGCTTATGAATTCCTTCATGACAGGAAGTTGCTTGCCTCTTACATCACCATCGGGCATCGCATCCTTGCTTGCTCCAGCACCGAGAATAACCAGGTGAGGTCTATTCGGGAAATTAACTATGGCCTTCTCTATAATACTACTCATAGCTGTTTATATTTACTGAATATTGATATGTAGTGATTAGAACTAGTCTATTGGTCGAATCATTGACTCAATGAAAGCAATTTCTTTATCATCTAAGCCGTATTTTGCGTATAGTTTTTCATCGGTCCAAGATCTTGAGAAATCCTGAAGAGGAACAAATTGATAAACACCACGAGGACCATTCTGGGTCTTCTTTTTGATACTTACCAAATATCTGAAGAACCTTGTTTGAATATACTTGATGATGTTCTGGCATTCTTCTTCTGATAGATTGTGCTTTACTGGGTCGTATCCAATGACAAGAAACGTTTGCGAACAAACGCTATTAGGCTCTCCATAGAAAGGCTTTCCTAGAATTATATCATCATATCCACTTCCGCCAGCTGCTGGAATATACACTTTATGTAAATCCTTGGTCCTTTTATTTTTAGGAAGTTGGCTATTGCTAATCCATCTGAACGTACGTTCGCGATTTATATTCAAGTAATACTTTATTGAGTATTCAGTAGATTTATTGTCCTTGTACCCCTTCCAGTTTGATGTCAAAAGTGTACTATCATCAAAAAAGTGTTTTGCACTTACTAATCCAGAAAAGTTATTGTCAGGATTAGAAAAATAATGACCTTCTACCTTACCTATTTTTTCCAAAATAGAATACGCCTGTGGATCACGAACAACTACTCCGGCACCTTTTGAATCCAAGTAATCATACCGTTCGATAATGCAATTGGTTTGTGCTTGGTGAAAATAATAATTGCATTTACCTTGATAATCCCTATCCCATAAAAAATAATTCACTCCTCCCTTAATCTCAACTCCAGGGAAACACTCTGATGCGTTTTCAAAGTCATGAATAACTCTAAACTTGTTTTGAACAAGCATAGAATCTACCCATGCATCTGGAATCCCTTGTGCAGTTTTAGTCATCCATCTGCTTGGAGTAATCATACATAGGTATCGGGGATTTAATTTTATCGCATTCTCGATGAATAAGTTGTAAATAGATTTAGCGTTTGCACTATTGCCCCCTTCTATTCCAAAGGTCATTTGATACGGTGGATTTCCAATAATCACATCAAATTTCATTTTGAATACTCTCTTTACGTCTAAGTTGTGAATAAATTGATACGCGTGAGTTTCCAGTTCTGCTCCACGATCATATGTATTTTGAGATGCTCCGCAATAAATGCACTTGCCGTCTTTCCAAGTATGCTTAATGCGCTGATAGATAATGTTTCCCTGTGGTTTATCTTCTGGGAATTGATATGCAGACCATTCGCTACTTGGATATTTACTGCAATAGACACTTCTACGCGAAAGCAGACTTGTGAGTTCGGTGATTGCAATGCCGAAAATCTGCTTAGAGAATATATGTTCTATGCGTTTTTCCAGGTCAGGAATCTGATGTTCAAGCCCTTTAATCAACCTCTTCGCTATCTCACGTAAGAATACACCGCTCTTGCAACAAGGGTCGAGGAAAGTGGTGTCAGGATTCTCAAACAACTCCTGCGGGAGCATATCGATAATCTTGTTTACCAATTCAGGAGGAGTGAAAACCTCATCATTGCTCAGATTGGCAATACATGAAAGAACGTCAGGATTATAGACGTTGTTGAATAAACTAGTCTCCATAATCTTGCACTTTTTTATAGTGAGTAATGTATCTTCTCAGGAAAATTCCACCCTCCTCTTTCTCGTCCTCGGTAAGTGCAAAGAGATTTCCCATACCATCCTCTACACTGTTATCGTTATATGTAAGAAGGTCAGACATCGTATAGTCAGACCTCTGCATTTGAGTTCCGCTGATTAGCGTCCACTCAGAAAATACTATCGGGGCAGAAGTGTCCTTGCCCTCTTCATCCACGCACATCAAAGTCAATGCGTTTCCATTAATGATATTTCTCCCGATGATAAAACGGGCAGCCTCTCGCACCTCATCAGAAGCATCACCCTTGCAATGAGCAGTATATTCCTCATCCCAGATAGAAAACAAGCGTTCCCGACAAGCCAGCACATTATCATTCATAATGTCCACGCCATACAGACTTCCAATGGCTACGATTGCTTCTCATAGTCACGATTGCTCTTCTTGTATTTTCTTCGGAGTTCAGCGAGTTTACGCTTTAGAATAGCAGAAAGAAAGTTCCCGTCACCACATGCAGGCTCAAGGAATCGGGAATCAGGACGAAGACACTCATTGGCCACGAGGTCCAGCATCGCATTCACCTCACGCTCTGCCGTAAAGACCTCGCCCCTTTCAGAAACCCTCTCTTTAGATTTAATCTGAGACTTATGCTCCTCATTAACCGCCATAGGCAGCCCAAAAGATCTGCGGCCAGGGCTACTCCGCGGTTAATTTCCGTTTCAACAAGACATAAAAAAAGCGTGGAGCTGACTTTCGTTTATCTTATCGAAGGTTGTGGAAAGACCTCATTGGAAATAAACGACACAATACCCCACACTCGGATAGATATGGGGTACGGGTACGCAGAACGCGACCTGCCACAGGTATCTATACGAAGTGAGTGTTGTTCCGTGCCATCCTTCCAATTAGAAAACTTCCACATTTTCGATAAAGGACTTGCGAAAAACACTTTCACAAATATGTAATATCAGACGGCAAAAACCGCATGACCCTACAAATTTAAGAAAAAGTTTTTATAAACGGACGACACTCACAGGGGCATTGCATCGTAGGATAAGAAAAGAAGTGAACTTTTTTCCATTTGCCTCTCCAAACAGATACTCCAACTGGAATTACAAGTGATTCTCATCTTCAATGCTACTTCGGAAGACTCCCTCTTCCGTTCCTCTTGTTTCTGCCACGGTAACTTTCAGTAAGTGCGTGGCAATTTGGGCAGAGGAGTACCAGATTTTCTATCCTGTTATCCCTATTATTGCCATTTATATGATGCAGTTCAAGCGGTATGGGCTTGCCTTGCCATCCAATAAGGCCACATTGTTCGCAGATATGCTTCTTTAGTCCTTCTTGCAGTAGTCTTCTTTTAAGCTTGAATGACTGAAAAGATGAGTCTGCAACGAGAATCTTGTCAATCGGTTTTTCTTCGAATGGTTTGAACTTAAGTCCGGTGTTCCACCCTTGTCCTGTGAAATGATTGATGTCTAAAGAGTATTTTTTTATGGCATTATGCACTATGCGATAGTTACCACCGGATGGCTTGATTCCCAGATGTCTGCACGTCTCTGCTATGCTATGCGATTGTTGAATAGCTTTCTCGAATTCTTCTTTTGACCTCTTCTTCCTCATAACCTTAATCTTTTATGCAAAGATGGTTGTCGTTTGTGCCATTCTGCTGCCCAATACAAAAACCCCTCCGGGAATTTCTTCCAAGAGGGGCTTGCGTGCTCCGGACGGGAATCGAACCCGTACGGACATTTCTGTCCACGGGATTTTCTTGCTACTCTTGCTTTTACACAAGCCGGCTTCATCTTTAATGCTAAGCCGTTGTAGTCTGGACTATTTCTTGACCGTGCGCTGGCTATGCGTTCACATTTGCCTTTGCGTTTAGGCCCTCCCTGTATAGTCTCTACGCCATTTATCAGCCTGAGCTGAATTTAGTGAGCCGTCGCCAAAGCCTGCATTTCTGCAGGCGAGGTTTCCGTTTGTTAGGGGAGTTCTACTCTCAAAGTTTCCTTTGAGGCACTCTGTAAGGCAGTTCCTTCTGCCGATAAAGTCCCGCGTGTCTACCTATTCCACCACCAGAGCGATGATGCAGACGCAAAGATAATGTAAAAATCGGGAATAGTCAGAAACTTTTTTGATTTCTTGCCGGATAATGATACATTGGTTAAATTTGTAGCTATGAAGAAATACAGGGACAAGAAGTCCGGAAAGAGGATCGTGGAGGTCGGAGACCTCAGTTTCATTAGCGACAGGAACCACCGTTATGGATGGCTCAGGCTTCATTACAGACATCATCGTCTGCGTCTTGCTCTGAAGAGGGCAGACAAGGTCATAGCTGCAGACCATCAGGTCGCCCGAGATGTCGTAAGATACTACTTCGTTCCGAAGGACAAGATCGTCCTTAAATAGACCTCCGCCCGAACTGCCGGAGATTGTTGAAGATAGCATCAGTCATCACAGCTTACATGAAATCGATGAGGTGATTCCTCCTCGATATGGCAGTAATATGAAAGTCTATTTCCTGCCATATCCTGCCGCGGGTTCGGATAGAAGGCCGGACTTCGCCGATTTCATGTCGCGGATGATTGAAGCATCTCGGCAGGAGTTGCTTAAGCTTATGGAAACATTTCCTCCAGGATTGACGGGGCCAGCCGGAGCATCCTTCTGAGCTGCTGGTTGGTGGCGTTGTAGCCAAAGTGCATGTGGCGGGCGGTGTCGATCTTTTGTTGTGCGCTGAGCTGTGATGGAGTCTTGACTGAGTACTCTTTACTGATGTGCGAGCATATTACTGAGTAGAGCTCCTCGTCGGTGAGGAAGACCGAGTCTTTGAGTCGGGATGCTATCTGGCTGAATGCTTCGGCGTTGCGGGTAAGTGAGTTGAAGTAGCTTCTGGCGTCCCTGAAGATGCTTTCTCCAAGACTGATGTCGCAGAATGACGGGATGAAGGGCATTGAACCGATTATTTTTAAATCCGCGAGTGGCGCGATTTTCTTTGTGTGGAGCAAGGCCCGTTGGGTCAGGATCGGCAATTCCTCTAACGGCGTTGTGGACAGGTGTCTCAACCAAGGACAGAAATATGCACAACCACCTCCCCAAGGGTAGGAGTCCGGTGTGTATGCCGGATTGGCGACAAAGGCATTGCGGTTGACATATATGATTTCATTGCGCAGTGCCTGGAGGCTTTCAATAGGCAGAATCTCCATTTTAAACTTGCTCCAGTCAGTGGCACGTTGCCTCTTTGGGAACGCCTGTCTGAGTCTTGCTGCAAACAGATCAAATGCTTTAATGCATTCCTCCCGTTGCCCGGCCAAGATAAGATGGATGTGATTGCACATCAATTCAAAAGTGAGAGCTCGCACAGATTTGCACAGGTGCAGTGCTGAAGCAAGGCACCACATTCCTGCTAAAAAGTCCTCTTCACTGCAGAAGATGTTCTGCATCTTCGTTCCGTCTGTATAGATATGCCAATAAGGGCCATGGCTGATAAATATACTTTCGCAAACTCTCTCTTTCTCCGAAAAACTCAGAGCACTAAAATCTTTCTTCATAAATACTTATATTTAATTCACGTTGGCCAGAATAATGGCCCTTTTCCTGGCCGCAAGCTACCTTCGATCTTCAGCGGCCATAAAATCCCGCCCTTTCTTGGCCAGTTCACGATTGCGAGACCGGAGACTTAGTCAGAGAGGCAACGCGGCTGGCAAATACGTCGGCCAGCCGTTCAAAGCAAGTTGTGCGAGCTCAGCCGAAGGGCTCGCGCAGCCTGCTTTGTGCCCCGAGCCAAATCTCGGCACACTATTTGGTTTAGCCCCCTCCCACAAACCCCAGAGTCGCGACGCTGATCCTAACGTCGGGCGGGAAGACCGTCCGCAGAGCTGTAAAGCAGGCCATCAAAGTAGAACCGGTGGTGAAGACATCATCTACAAGCAGCACGTGGGCCGGCGCACCGCCCCTCGCACCAGCCCTCGCACCAGCCCTTGCTCCAATCCCAGCCCCCGTTCCGACCCCAGCCCCCGTTCCGACCCCGACTCCCGTTCCGACCCCGACTCCTGTTCCGACCCCGACTCCCGTTCCGACTCCCGCTCCCGGCCCCATCGCTGTCCCGACCTGCATCAGAGACTGCACTTTCTTCGCTGCGACCTCAAAGGCTCCCTTGACATTCGTGGCCTTTTCTTCCAGGCTGAGTCTGGTCTGGGTGGCTGTCTTTCTCTTGCGGACCAGCAGGTCTGTCCTTACGGGCACTCCCATGGCTGAGGCCAGTCCTTCCGCGATGGCTTCCGCCTGATTGTAGCCTCGTTTCAGTCTGCGGGACCAGTGCAGGGGGACAGGGATGATGAGGTCGACATCGCTGAAATGAGCACATCCGGCCAGCCTTTCTCCAAGCATCTTTCCGAAATGTCTTCCAGCAGCGATGTCGCCGTGATACTTTATCTGATATGTTATCTTCCTGTAGGGGGCATCCTGCCGGAATATGAAGAGTGCGGCTGCATATGCATACCTTTCCTTTCTCTCGCCGATGCTCTGCTGCATCAGATCGTTGAAGCGGTCGGCCATCGGGTTGCGGGTCTGTTGCCAGAAATATGTCAGCGGCATCTTCGTCAGACATTCCAGACAGAGATGCCTTTCCCGGATGTTCAGCCTGCATTCGCAGACCAGGCAGATGCGTGGCAACAGGAAGTCTGCTGCAGCGGCGATTGACGTAAGTACCAGTTCTTTCATTCCGGAAAGAAAGCACATATATTCCGGACGATGTTTAAAAAAGAGAAAAACGATGTTAAAGAAAAAGCAATCTTTTAAAAAAAGAGAAAAAATACAACGGCGAGCCGTAGAATCCGACCCGCCGATGCCTAGATTTAGGTTTTATGCAAATACGATGTGTGTGTTTCAATTAACAGTTCATTCCGCCGCAGCAGTTGATCACCTGTCCTGTGACATAGGCCGACATGTCGCTGGCAAGGAAGAGAGCCACGTTGGCTACATCTTCCGGTCTGCCGCCTCTTCGGAGCGGGATCTGCTTCTCCCATTCCTTGCGGACGTCTTCAGGCAGTGTCCCCGTCATGTCTGTGGCGATGAATCCCGGTGCTATGCAGTTTGCCCTGATGCCTCGTGATCCCATCTCTTTGGCTATGGACTTGGCCAGTCCCACGAGTCCTGCCTTGGAAGCCGAGTAGTTGCACTGTCCTGCATTGCCTGAAAGTCCAACCACGGATGACATGTTTATTATGCTTCCGCCTCTCTGGCGCGCCATGACCGGTGTGCAGGCGTGGGTGAAGTTGAAGGCGGACTTCAGGTTCGTGTCTATCACGCTGTCCCACTGGGCCTCATCCATCCTCATCATCAGACCGTCCTTCGTGATGCCGGCGTTGTTGACAAGGATGTCGATGCGTCCGAACTCCTTGTGCACCTGCGCCACGACCTCGTGTGCGCTATCAAAATCTGCGGCGTCAGCAGAAAATCCCCTGGACTTTCTTCCCAGGGCCTCTATCTCCTTTACAAGACTGTCCGCAGCTTCATGCTGTGACCTGTATGTAAAGGCTACATCAGCTCCTTCTGACGCGAACTTCAATGCGATTGCCCGTCCTATGCCTCTTGTGGCACCTGTGACGAGAGCTACTTTACCAGTCAGCATTTCCATGGTGAAAACGTTTTACATCGGCAAAAGTACATAGCCCCATCCAAACCGCCAAATGATTCCGCGAACTTTTGGTCAAATATCAGTCATTGTGGCCAAAATACATTCATTGTGGTCAAAATCAGGTGATGATAGGTCGGTTTGCATGGATATGTCCCGACTTCCGCCGGTCTCCCGGCATGGCATCAGGGCAGTATGATCCGTCTCCCGGCATGGCATCAGGGCATCATCATCCTTCCGCCCGACATGACATTCAGGCTACGTTATCTTTATAGGTGTACATTTTCTGAAATTAAGCTATCTTTGCACCGTTTTAACAGTTTATTTATGGCAAGCGAAATAAGAAATCCTCAGCTTTGGCAGGAAGGCCGGCTGAAAATCGATTGGGTAAGGCATCATATGCCTCTTCTTAACGGACTTGAAGAGGAATTTTCCGAGACACTTCCCTTCAAGGGACTGAAGGTGGCCCTGTCCGTACACCTTGAGGCCAAGACCGCCTATCTCTGCGAAGTCCTCGCGGCAGGAGGAGCTGAGATGTATGTGACCGGAAGCAACCCTCTTTCCACACAGGATGACGTTGCGGCGGCATTGGTGGAGGCCGGACTTAATGTATATGCGTGGTATGATGCAACTCCGGAGGAGTACGAGGCGCATATACGCAGGGTCATCGAAGTCGGACCGAACATCATCATCGATGATGGCGGCGACCTTGTCAATCTTATGCATACCGAGTACAGCCATCTTATTTCGGAAGTGATCGGAGGATGCGAGGAGACCACAACTGGAATCCTCAGGCTCATCACCCTGAACAAGGCCGGAGCCCTGAAGTTCCCGATGATGCTGGTGAACAACGCCGACTGCAAGCACCTTTTCGACAACCGTTACGGCACAGGCCAGTCCGTATGGGACGGAATCAACCGTACCACCAACCTTATCGTGGCGGGAAAGAATGTCGTGGTGGCCGGCTACGGCTGGTGCGGAAAAGGCGTGGCAATGCGTGCAAAGGGCCTTGGTGCTGAGGTGATCGTGACTGAGGTGGATCCGATCAAGGCCATGGAGGCCGTTATGGACAGCTTCAAGGTGATGAAGATGTCGCAGGCTGCCTGTGAAGGCGATATATTCGTGACGGTCACAGGCTGTGATGACGTCATAGTGAAGGAGCATTTCGAGGTGATGAAGGATGGTGCGATATGCTGTAACGCAGGCCATTTCGACTGCGAGGTGAATGTGGCCCAGCTCCGCGATATGGCTGTGGAGGTGAAGCCGGCACGCAAGAACATCACAGGCTACACTCTTGCTGACGGCAGGCGCATATATGTCATTGCGGAAGGTCGTCTTGTCAACCTTGCCGCCGGAGACGGACATCCTGCCGAAATCATGGACATGTCGTTCGCGATCCAGGCCCTCAGTGCCAGATATCTGGTGGAGAACAGAGACAAGGTGAGCCGCGAACCGGGACATATGGTCAACGACGTACCTCTTGAAATCGACCGGGAAGTCGCTGCTAGGAAACTCTCATACTGGGGATGCGAGATCGATACCCTCACCCCTCAGCAGCACAAGTATCTCTTCGGAGAATAATCAGAAGTACTTTTTCTCGTTGCGGTAAAGCGCAATGAATATGAATATCAAGGCGGTGAATCCCCACAGGGATGAGCCGCCATAACTTATTAACGGCAAAGGGATTCCGATGACCGGCATCAGACCTATGGTCATACCTATGTTGATGAAAAGGTGCATGAATATGCAGCAGGCGACGCAGTAGCCGTATATCCGCGTGAATGCTTCCCTGCTCCGTTCCGCATCCTTTATGATACGCCATATCAGGAATACATACAGGAGGATGACGGCAGCCGAGCCTGCGAATCCCCATTCCTCCCCGATTGTGCAGAAGATGAAGTCAGTGCTCTGCTCAGGAACAAAGCCATACGTCGTCTGGGTGCCGTTGAGGTAGCCTTTTCCGAACATTCCTCCCGAACCTATGGCAATCTTGGACTGTCTCACGTTATATCCCACACCGGCAGGGTCCTCCTTCATTCCAAGCAGTACCTCGATGCGTTTACGCTGGTGGTCCTGAAGTACCTTGTTGAAGATTACATCTGCCGAGAAGACGAGCAGGATGCCGGCAATCATGGAAATGATGGCCAGGTGTGAGAATGTGTTCCTCTCCCTGTACGCAAGCCAGGTGACAGGCGGTATGGCCAGAGCTATGACCCCGAGAAGTATGTGAAGCGGCTTAAGCCTGAATCCTTCCTCTGCCACTCTCTCGAGCATTGAAGGTACGAAGGCCATAAGTACAATCACGGGCACGCAGATGAGGAACCACCATTTGAGTCTGCCGGAGTAGAGGCATATGCAGAAGGAAGCCACGCCGGCTATCACGAGTATGGCCACGAAAGGTGAGGCCGTCAGTGTCAGAATGAACGAGAGAATTGCCATTCCGGCAAGGAAGATCAGCCATCCCGAAAGCCCTTCCCTATACAGCATGAATATGAATCCGACATAAACGAGCGCCGATCCTGTCTCGCTCTGAAGGACTATGATGGCCATCGGTATGAGGATGATCATCGCAGTGACCAGGAAGTTACGCGGCCGGCTTATCCTGTAGCCCTGCTGGCTCATGTAGGCCGCCAGCATCAGTGACGTGGATATCTTTGATATTTCAGCAGGCTGGAACCTGATCGGACCGAATTCGAACCAGGAACTTGATCCCTTTACATCGATGCCGAGGAATATGACGGCGACAAGCAGCAGGCCCACGAACAGGTATATAGGCACAGCCATCGTCTCATATATGCGTGGGTTCAGGAAAAGGATGACCGCTGCAATGATGAACGACGTGCCCATCCACACCGCCTGCTTTCCGCTTCTGCATCCCCAGTCGAAGATCGACGAGGGGTCGGAAGAATGGACTGAGGCATAGATGTTTGCCCAGCCGATGAAGACAAGAAGCAGGTAGCATATCACCAGCTTCCAGTCTATGCTGTTGAAGAATCCTCTGTCTCTATGTCCGCCCGCGCTTCTCATTTTACCTTTACCCTGTGCATCAGGTCTCCTTTCATTATTCTGTCTTCCAATGCCTTTCTGTCCTGGCTTATCTCTCCGTTGAGGTACATCTCCGTGAGCAGCGAGGCGATTGGGGCTGCCCAGGTCGCGCCGAAGCCGCCGTTTTCCACATATGCCGCCACTGCAATCTTCGGATTGTCCTTCGGAGCAAAGCAGATGAACACCGAATGGTCATATCCGTGCGGGTTCTGTGCCGTTCCGGTCTTGCCGCATATGTCAAGTCCTTCCACTGCCGCTATGCTCGCGGTACCTCCCGAACCGAAGCCGCTGTTCACGGCCCTGTACATTCCTCCGATGACCTTCGGGAAATGGGTGGTGTCCACCATCGTATATTTCTTTTCCTTGTATTTCGGATCTATCTCGATGTTTTCCGAGTCCTTTATGATGTGAGGAATGTAGTAGTACCCCCTGTTGGCTATAGTGGCACACAGGTTCGCCATGTGGAGCGGTGTGCACAGGATCTCTCCCTGGCCGATGGAAAGGGATATCACCGTGGTCGCCTTCCATCCCCCCTTCCTGTAGTAGCGGTTGTAGTACTTCGAGTCGGGAATGAAGCCTCCGAGCTCTGAAGGGAAGTCGCTACCGAGCTTCTCTCCGAAGCCGAAGCTCTTCACATATTCGTTCCACTTGTCCATAGCCTCGTCAATGGAACCGTATTTCTCGTTTTCCAGGATGCTGCGGAATACATAGCAGTAATATGCGTTGCAGGACATCATGATGGATTCCTCGAAGTTGATCGGTGACTTGTGGGCGTGGCAGCCGAGCTTGTTCTTTCCGAAATGATAACCCATCTTGCACCCGTACTGTGTCGATGGGGTGAACACTTCCTCCTGCAGACCTATCAGTCCGTTCACAAGCTTGAACACCGAACCGGGAGGATAAGACGCCTGCACTGTCCTGTTGAACATAGGCTTATACGGGTCTGACGCGATTTCATTGTAGTGCTGGCCGATGTCGGCGAGCATGTCCACGTCTATTCCCGGACTTGAGACCATCGTCAGGATCTCTCCTGTGGACGGCTCTATCGCTATGAGGCTTCCGACCTTGTTGTCCATCAGCATCTGGCCGTAATTCTGCAGCCTGGCATCGATTGTGGTCGTGATGTTGTCTCCCGGGACGGCATCCTTGTCAAAGGCTCCGTCTGCGTAGCGCTGCTCGATCTTGTTGCGTGAGTTCCTGAGCCAGATGTTGTAGCCCTTTTCGCCGCGAAGCTCCTTTTCCCTCGCAGCTTCTATACCTGTCTTTCCGGCATAGTCTCCAGACTTGTATTCCTCAGGATGCTTTTCCATATATGCAGCATCCACCTCGGACACATAGCCAAGAAGGTTTCCTCCCGCATTGAAGGGATATTCACGGATGCTTCGTGCCTGTCCTCTGAATCCCGGGAACTGATAGGCGACTTCAGCGAATCTCATATACTGTTCCGGTGGCATCTGCTTGATCATGACTACTGACTGGTAGCCGATGCGCCTGCTCTTCTGCCTGTATTCGTCCATCTTGTCCTTTATGAATCCGACCGGAACATCCAGAACCCGGCTCAGGGCAAGGGTGTCGAACTCTTCGACTTCCTTCGGTGTCACCATAAGGTCATATGCCACCTTGTTGCCGACAAGTATGTTGCCGTTGCGGTCATGTATGATGCCTCGGGTAGGGTAGATGGTAGAGTAGACCATGGAGTTGTTTTCCGCATCCATCTTGTACTCATCTTCGATGATCTGAATGCTGAAAAGTTTGGCTATGAGTATGGCGGCGGCTGTGCAGAGGCCTATGATCAGTCTGTTTTCCCTGTTCAGTTTCATCTGTGAGCCTCCTATTTCCTGTCATCAGGTGTGAGAACATGGGTGACGAGAATCGAAAGCAGCCAGTTGCATGCAAGCGACAGCCCGAAGTACATCAGATTATACCATGCAGGACGTGTTCCGGCACCGTCAAGGATGATGTACACGGCAAGGAATATGGCTATGGCCGTGGACACAGCTGCAGAGATCTTGACCGCACCATACTTTCCGAAGGAGAAACTGTCGTTACGCGAAAGCAGGTCCTCTCCGAAAAATACACGGATGATTCCCTTTCTTGCAAGCGCCACGGGGATGAGGGCGGCGGCATTTATGCCTATGAGCCCTTCAGACAGCCAGTCCACTGCGAGACCGCTGAAGAAAGCTATGATCATGCACATGGGAGTGCTGACCCTCAACGGAATGCAGAACACCATCACAGGAAGCATGGACAGCATGATGTACGGTCCGAGAGGGGAGTAGTTGCAAAGGGCGATCTGGCATAGCAGCATCAGGACATAAAGCAGTCCGAAGTTCTGATTCGTTCTCATATCTCCTCCTCCAGTTCTTCTATCTCTTTTCTGCCGATGTTCTCGACTATAGTCACATATTTCAGCTTGCTGAAGTCCTCGAACAGCATGACTTCTATCTCGTAGGTGGATCCGTTCACTATCTCAGCCTCTCCGACCGTTCCGATCGGGATGTCAGCCGGGAATATTGTGGAGAATCCGCTTGTGTAGACTGTATCGCCTGAGGTTATCTCCGCATGGTGGGGAATCTCCCTGAGTATGGCGCGGGAACTGCTCCTTCCGTCCCAGCTCATCGGCCCGATGAATCCGTCCTTCCCCAGACGCGAACTTATGCTCATCTCGTGGTTCTTGAAGGAACGTGCATATGAATGATGCTCGCTCACGGCGTCGATGACGCCTATCACTCCCTTGCCGGTGACGACTCCCGCGCCTTTTACAACCCCGTCTGCTGTCCCCTTGTCAAGGATCATGTAGTTGTGGTGGGTGTTGTTGCTGATCTTTGCGATGGTGGCAGGAATGTATCTGAATCTGCCGGCCACACCGTCTTCAGGAGCGGGAATTCCTGCCGGGTGACTGTCTGCCATAGCTGCCTCCAGCTGGGCGATGCGAAGTCTCAGCGCATTGTTGTCCAGGGCAAGCTCGTCGTTCATCTTCTTCAGGGAAAAATACTGGCTTATTTCCTGAGAACAGCCCCAGATGCTCTTCATGAATCTCTGGCTGCCGTTAGAGAACCAGTTGTTCTGGAGTTCGCCGTTGTTGTTGAGCATACTCAACGCAGTCAGCTCCAAAGCTATGAAGATGACTGCGTTGAATATATGATATATGATGTTGCTTCTGCGCAAGGCCTTATCTCATGAGGAAGGTGTAGTTCTCTGTGTTCTTGAGTGCAAGGCAGGTGCCTCGTGCCACAGCCCTGAGCGGGTCTTCCGCCACGTGGAACGGAATGTTGATCTTCTCGGTGAGCCTTGTTGCAAGACCTCTGAGGAGGGAACCGCCTCCTGCAAGGTGGATTCCTCCTTCCACGATGTCCGAGTAAAGCTCCGGAGGAGTCTGCTCGAGCACATGGATGATTCCGCTTTCGATCCTTGCAACCGACTTGTCAAGGCAGTGTGCAATCTCCTGATGAGTGATGGTCGCGTGCACAGGGTGTGCGGTCATGAGGTTAGGGCCGGTAACATTGTATGGTGCAGGCTCCTCGTCGAGGTTCGGGATTACGGCTCCGATCGCAATCTTGATCTTCTCTGCCGTGATCTGTCCCACTCTGATGTTGTGCTGCTGGCGGAGGTACATCTGGATGTCATTGGTGAACACGTCTCCGGCCACCTTTATGGAATCCTGGACCACGATGCCACCGAGAGATATGACTGCGATCTCGGTTGTGCCGCCTCCTATGTCGACCACCATGTTTCCTTTTGGAGCCTCCACATCAAGACCGATACCGAGGGCGGATGCCATAGGTTCATATATCAGATAGACGTCGCGGCCTCCTGCATGCTCTGTGGAGTCGCGGACCGCACGGATCTCCACCTCGGTACTTCCCGAAGGGATGCCCACCACGATCTTGAGGCTCGGCGTGAACAGCGACCTCTTCTTGCTGTTCACCTGCTTGATGAATCCGCGGATCATCATCTCCGCAGCGTTGAAGTCTGCGATGACTCCGTCCTTGAGAGGACGTACCGTCTTGATGCCCGGGTTCTCCTTCTCCTGCATCAGCTTCGCCTTCTGGCCGAGTGCGAGAGCCTTCCCCGTGTTATTGTCGATGGCTACGATACTTGGCTCGTCGAGTACGATCTGGTCATTCTGGAAGATGACTGTATTCGCTGTTCCAAGGTCAATCGCCAGCTCCTGTGTCAAAAAGTTCAATCCCATATCTTGTTGTTTTTTCTACATGTTTATAAAATCGTGTAAAAGTACAAAAAAACTCTCAATAACGGAGGGGTATTTTTTAGAAACTCTTATTATTTTTGTGAAAAATAAAACAACGCCATGCAAAGGAGGAAATATGTCGTGATCATGGCCGCAGGAAGCGGTACAAGGATGGGGGAGAAGCTGCCCAAGCAGTTCCTCGAGCTCGGAGGAAAGGCCATCCTTCAGAGAACCATAGAAGTGTTCCTGAGAGCATGTGAGGGGGTGTCTGTAATCACCGTGTTGCCCAAGGAATACATAAGCTACTGGAGAAAGTACTGCCTTGACCGTAACTTCACCTGTCCGCAGGTTCTTGTGGCCGGCGGAATCACCAGATTCCACTCTGTACGCAATGCTCTGGCCAGGGTGCCGGACGGTGCATTGGTGGCGGTCCATGACGGCGTACGCCCCCTTGTCAGCGAGGAACTTGTGAAGACTTTGTTCAATGAGGCGGAGCAGAAGCAGGCTGCGGTGCCGGTCATTCCTTGTGTGGACACGATGAAGGTAATAGAGAATAAGGACGGAAAACTTGCCGCAGTTCCGGGGGCGAAAGCAGACAGGTCATTGCTTTACGGAGCGCAGACGCCGCAGGTATTCCACTCCGAGGTCATAAAGAAGGCCTATGACATGGCCTATGACACTGCTTTTACCGATGATGCCTCGGTTGTGGAGAAATACGGAACGCCGATATCTTATCTCGAAGGTGAAAGATTCAATATAAAGATAACGACGAAAGATGACATGGTGCTTGCAAAGGCCATCTATGACCTCATAAGATAAAAAAGAAAGGCTTACAATCTGTAAGCCTTTCACTTTATATCTGCTCTTTTTCCTTTTTGCTTTTCTTGACGCTGGCTGAAAAGCTGGTGTTCTGATACTCCTTCACCCATACCTGCCTTTCTATAGCCTGATCGAGCGAGATCTGGGTTTCGGTCTGCTGCACATAAGGAATCTTCTGAATCGTGTTCAGGAGGATCTGCATCAGATGATCGTGGTCAAAACAATAGAGCTTTATAAGCAGCGCGTGTTTTCCGGTTACGAAATGACACTCCACTATCTCCGAAATCTTCTTGAAGGACTCGATTACCTCAGGATATTTGTTAGCTTCCGAAAGAGAGACGCTTACAAAGGCACACACATTCAGACCTAAGGCCTGGGGCTTGACAAGAAGTCGTGAACCTGTGATTACTCCGTTGGTCTCTAATCTCTTGACTCTCTGGTGTATAGCAGCTCCGGACACTCCACATTCGCGAGCGATTTCCAGAAACGGCATTCTGGCGTTCTTGACCAGAAACGACAATATCTTCTGGTCGATGTGATCAATCTGATAGCTTGACATGGCAATATAAGTTATAATTCAAAACAAATTCCGACCGCTAATTTAGTGACAAAATTGAAAATGTCAAAAAAACGGGTCGGAAATTTACAGTTTTTAAATTTACTTATGCCTTTTCTTACGTCCTGTAGGTTCTGAACTATTGATGATCTCCTTGCACTTATCTTCTGTAAGTGAGGCGGCATCCGTACCTTTCGGGATCTTGTAGTTGCTGCCCGCATGTTTTATGTAAGGGCCGTATGCTCCGTTGATGACCTGTATGCCGCTGTCCTTGAATTCTGCAAGCACGCCTCCGGTATTCTTGTCCATGGTCGACTGTATCAGGCCGATGCAGGTGTCCAGATCCACCTTGAGAGGGTCGGTTCCGCGAGGAAGCGACACGTTCCTGGTGCCGTACTTTATATATGGGCCGAAACGTCCCTTCGTGCATATCACGTCGATGCCTTCATATTGCCCTACGGTACGAGGAAGTTCGAACAGCTTGACGGCTTCTTCCAAGGTGATGCTCTCGATGAGCTGGCCCGGTGCGAGGCTTGCGTACTGCTTGTTGTCACCGTCTCCTTTCTGTACATACGGACCATACTGGCCGAACCTGGCCACAAGAGGCTGTCCGTCGACGGGGTCGTTTCCGAGATCGCGGCTTACATGGCTGTACTCCCTGCTGCTTATCGTCTCCTCCACCTTTTCGTGGAACGGAGCGTAGAAACCGCTGATCACGTTGTTCCATATCATCTCTCCTTCCGCTACCTTGTCGAAATCCTCCTCGACATTTGCAGTGAACTGATAGTCAAGCACTGTAGGGAAGTTCCTGACAAGGAAGTCGGTCACAATCATTCCTATTTCCTGCGGAATGAGGCGGTTCTTCTCGGCTCCTACAGTCTCGCTCTTGGATGATGAGGTGATCTTTCCGTTCTTCAAGGTCAGGTTGGTGACGCTGTGCTTCACGCCTGTCTTGTCTCCCTTGACAATGTAGCCGCGGCCTTTTGTCAGAGTCGTGATCGTAGGCGCATATGTCGAAGGACGTCCGATGCCGAGTTCCTCGAGCTTCTTGACCAGAGTAGGTTCAGAATAGCGCGACGGGGCGGAAGTGAACTTGCACTCTGCGGTGATGCCTTTCTCGAACATTGCTCCGCCGATGTGCATTTCTGGAAGAATCACCATCTCATCGTCCTGTGAAGGCTCGTCGGTGCTTTCCATATATAGCTTGAGGAAGCCTTCGAAGAGAACCTCGCTCGCCTGTACGTTGAACTTTTCCTCTCCCTTGTCGGAAGATACCTTGATGTCCGTCTTGAGGATGCGGGCGTCAGCCATCTGCGATGCCACTGTCCTTTTCCAGATCAGTTCGTAGAGCTTCTTCTCCTGTGGAGAGCCCTCTATGGATGTGTTCTCTATGTAAGTCGGACGGATGGCCTCGTGTGCCTCCTGCGCCCCCTTTGACTTCGTCCTGTACTGTCTTACCTTTGAATATTCCTCACCGAAATTGCCGGTGATGAAGTTCTTCGCCGTGTTGATGGCCAGAGATGAAAGGTTGGTCGAGTCGGTACGCATATATGTGATGAGTCCGTGCTCGTAGAGCTTCTGAGCGATGCTCATCGTCTGGCTTACGGACAGTCTCAGCTTGCGCGCTGCCTCCTGCTGCAGGGTGGATGTCGTGAAAGGCGCGGCAGGAGTCCTGGTTCCTTCCTTCTTCTCGATGTCGGATATGCTGAAGTTCGCTCCTATGCATCTTTCGAGGAATTCCCTTGCAGACTCTATGTCCTTGAACCTTCTGTCCAGGGTGGCTTTCACCAGTGTCTTCTCCGGAGTCCCTTCAGGATGGAAGAGCGCATCTACCTTATAATATGGTTCGTTCGTGAAGGCAAGTATCTCCCTCTCCCTGTCCACCACAAGACGAAGCGCTACGGACTGTACACGTCCTGCGGAAAGCTTGGGCTGGATCTTTCTCCAGAGGACAGGCGAAAGCTCGAATCCCACAAGCCTGTCCAGCACCCTTCTCGCCTGCTGTGCATTGACAAGGTTCATGTCTATCTCGCGAGGATTCCCGATCGCATTGAGAATGGCGCTTTTCGTGATTTCATGGAACACGATACGTCTTGTGTTCTCCTTCTTCAGGCCGAGAGTCTCGAAAAGATGCCATGATATGGCCTCTCCCTCGCGGTCCTCATCGGATGCCAGCCACACTACCGAAGCATCCTGAGCAGCCTTCTTCAGGTCGCTGACGACCTTCTTCTTATCTGCGGGGATCACATATTTAGGATTGAAGCCACCTTCTATATCGATGCTGAGTTCATTGTCGAGCAGATCGCGAATGTGTCCGAAGCTGGACTTTACCACATATCCTTCTCCAAGAAACTTCTGAATGGTTCCGGCCTTTGCCGGAGACTCCACTATCACAAGATTTTTTCTTTCTGTCATTCTCTGTTCCTCCTCCTTTTTCAAAAGAAAGTGCAAAGTAAGGTACAAAGTAGGCAATTTTCCAAATTTTGTTGTTATTTTTGTAAGATTATAAAAGCGCAGAATAATGACAGAAGCGACAAAAAAGAAAATAGTGATGTGGTTCTGGATCCTTTTCACGACGCCGATAGTGCTTGTGATAGGTCTCCTCGCATCAGTCTGGGCCTTTGCTGACATCCCTTCGTTTGAAGAGCTGGAAAATCCTGACAGCAAGCTTGCCACGGAAGTGATATCGTCCGATGGAGAGGTCCTGACCACCTTTCATATAGAGAACAGGTCATTTGTGACCTACGACGAATTGTCAGAGCACCTGGTCAACGCGGCCATTGCTACCGAAGACTCCCGCTTCTACAGACACTCGGGAATCGACTTCGAGAGCCTTGCCAGAGTGCTTGTCAAGACCCTGCTTGCCGGAGATTCGAGCCAGGGAGGAGGAAGTACCATCACCCAGCAGCTTGCCAAGACACTCTATCCCCGCGAGACGGTGAACTCCAAGTTCAAGATGGTGTGGATAAAGCTGAAGGAGTGGATCACTGCCGTGAAGCTCGAGCGCAACTACACCAAGGAGGAGATCATGAACATGTATATGAACCAGATTTTCTTCGGCAGCAACGCCTACGGAATCAAGGCCGCATCGCAGACCTTCTTCGGAAAGAACCCTATAGACCTGACGGTCGAGGAGGCTGCAACCCTTTTGGGAATGGTGAACAAGCCTACAAGGTACAACCCTGCGATCAACCCGGACAAGTCGCTCACAAGAAGGAACTTCGTGATCTCGAGGATGGAGCAGAACGGCTTCCTGACTGAGGAGCAGCGCGATTCCATCCAGCAGATCCCGATAACCCTGTCCTATCAGATACAGGACCATAATGCCGGCATTGCCCCATATTTCAGGGATATGCTCCGCCGTACGATGAACGCGAAGGAGCCGAAACGTTCGTCCTACCATCAGTATGAAGACTATGTGGTGGATTCCCTCCAGTGGGCTGACGACCAGCTGTACGGATGGCTGAACAAGAACTTCAAGGCTGACGGAACCCCTTACAACCTCGACAAGGACGGACTGAGGATATACACGACCATAGATTCAAGGATGCAGAAATATGCGGAGGAAGCCGTTGCAGAGCACCTCGGAAAGGACCTTCAGAAGAGCTTCTGGAGAGACCTCAAGTGGAAGACCAACAAGCCTTTCTCAAACGATATTGACGCCAAGACCATCGACCAGCTCATGAAGCAGGCCAGGCGATGGAGCGACCGCTACCGCATCATGAAGAACAACGGAGCGTCTGAATCGGATATACGCAAGAGCTTTGATGAGCCGGTGAAGATGAGGGTGTTCTCGTGGAACAGGAACGGTTACATCGACACGGTCATGACTCCGAACGACTCGATCAGGTATTATAAGTCCCATCTCCGTGCGGCCTTCATGGCAATGGAGCCGGAGACAGGACATGTCAAGGCCTATGTCGGAGGTCCGAACTACCGCTATTTCAAATATGACAACGTACGCCAGGGCAAGCGCCAGGTCGGTTCGACCATCAAGCCATTCCTGTACACTCTGGCGATGCAGGCGGGCATGAGCCCTTGCGACAAGGTGGTGAACGTGCCTCAGACCTTCATCGTGAACGAGGAGGAGACATGGACCCCGGCAAGTACCGACAAGGATGAATGGATCGGTCAGACCGTGACCTTGAAATGGGGTCTTACAAAGAGTTCCAACAATATATCCGCCTACCTGATGAAGCAGTTCGGACCTTATGCAATGGTCGACATGATGAGGAAGATGGGTATAGGATGTTACCTCGATCCTGTGAACTCTCTCTGCGTGGGAGCTGCTGACATAGCTGTGTATGAAATGGTTGCGGCATATAACTCGTTCCCTTCTCGAGGAGTGTATGTCTCTCCAATCTTCGTCACGAGGATAGAGGACAGCATGGGCAATGTGCTCGGTGAGTTCACAAACCATAAGCGTGAGGCAGTAAGCGAATATACGGCCTACCTCATGGCCAACCTGATGCAGGGAGTGGTCAACAGCGGTACAGGTGTACGTCTGAGGACAAAATATGGTCTGACAGGACAGATAGCCGGCAAGACCGGTACCACTAACGACCAGTCTGACGGATGGTTCATCGGCTACACTCCTTCACTGACAGCCGGAGTGTGGGTCGGAGCGGAAGACCGCCAGGTTCACTTCGAATCCCTTGCTCTCGGAGGAGGTTCCAACATGGCCCTCCCTATCTGGGGCCTCTTCATGCAGAAATGCCGTGCCGACAGAAGTCTTGGTCTGGATCCGGAAGAGACCTTCATGGCACCTCCGGGCATCACGCTTGACCTGAACTGTGACGGAAGCGATGCCGATGCAGCTGCCCGGGCGGCGGAAGGTGGCTCCATGGAAGAAGAAAACATGGATTATTTCTTCGATTAACCGTGATTGTAAAAGAATGCAGTATGAAGATAGCAGTGATATACGGAAGTGATTCCTCTGAGTGGGAGGTATCATGCAGAAGCGGTGAATTCACCGCTTCCAGAATAGACGGACATAAATATGATGTATACGAAGTCTTCGCCCGCTTCGGCAGATGGACTCTTGCAGCCTACAGGAAGAAGAATTCGATGAGGGTGATCCTGCCCGAAGGCCAGCGTCCTGAGATAGACAAGTCTGATTTTTCGGTTGTCATCGACGGGGAGAAGGTGAAGTTTGACTATGCGTACATCATGCAGCATGGTACACCGGGAGAGAACGGCCTGATGCAGGGCTATCTCGAGATGCTCGGAGTTCCGCACAGCGGCTGCAATGCGTTCGTTTCTGCAATAACCTTCGACAAGTTCTCATGCAAGAGCTATCTCAAGGGTGTGGACTTCGTGAAATGTGCCGATGACATCTTCATGCGTAAGGGCGAGCCTCTTGAAGGAATGGCTCAGAAGGCGGTTGAGAAGCTAGGGCTGCCGATGTTTGTCAAGCCGACGGACGGAGGAAGCAGTTTCGGAGTCACAAAGGTGAAGACCGTGGAGGACTTCGACAAGGCCGTGGAGTACGCCTTCTCTGAAGGAAACATGCTTATAGCCGAGGCAGCGATCACAGGAAGGGAGCTCACATGCGCCGTATATTATAATGGTAAGGAGAATGTCGCCCTTCCCGTCATAGAGATCATCACGGAAAATGAATTCTTCGACTACGAGGCAAAGTACAACGGCCACAGCAAGGAAGTGTGTCCGGCTCAGATTCCGGATGCCCTTCGTGACCGGATCCAGGAGACTTCGAAGAAGATATATGCCCATCTGGGCTGCAGCGGCCTTGTCCGCGTGGATTATATCTGTGCTGAAGACGGCCTGTATTTCCTTGAAGTCAACACCATTCCGGGCATGACGGCAGCCTCGCTTGTTCCGCAGATGGTAAGGGCCTCAGGAATGGACATGACGGACTTCCTTACGACCGTCATCGAGAACTCATAGCAGATGAAGCTCAGGCAGCTCATAAAAGAATCAACCGAGACCGTTTCCGCCTGCTATCCTGAAGGGGAAGCACGTGAAATGGTCTTTGCGTATCTGGAACATGCCTTCGGCACCAGGAAGTACACCCACATAGTGGAGCCCGAATATGAGATTCCGGAAGACGGAGTCATGCGGGCTCGCGCGGATTTTTCCAGGATGGCTTCCGGAGAACCCCTTCAATATGTCACCGGGAAGGCATATTTCTATGGACGCAGCTTCAATGTCAGCCCTTCAGTGCTCATCCCCCGCCCGGAAACGGAAATCCTGTGTCAGAAAGTGGTGGAGGAATGCTGGGGGAGGAAAGGACTGAGGCTCCTGGATCTTTGTACCGGTTCGGGATGTATAGCCTGGACTCTGGCTCTTGAGATGCCGGGAACGGAGGTGACAGCCGTGGACATCTCGGAAGATGCCCTCAGGATTGCTGGAGGACAAGATTTCGCAGAAGAACTCTCGCGCACTGGTGCCTCGACGCCCTCATTCGTCCGGGCCGACGTGTTAGGTCAGCCGATGAGCGGACCGGAACAGTATGATGTAATCGTCAGCAATCCTCCATATGTGACGGAATCGGAGAAGGCCTTCATGAGGAGCAACGTCCTTGACCACGAACCTCATCTTGCTCTTTTTGTGCCGGATGATGATCCTCTGATCTTCTACAGGGCTGTGGCCGGATGGGCTCATGTCATGCTGAAGCCCGGGGGATATGGAATAGTGGAGATCAACGAAGCCTTCGCCTCTGACACTGAGGAAATCTTCCGCAATCTGGACTTCGTCTACGTGCAGACCATAAGAGACCTCCATGAAAAGGACCGTTTTGTGGCCTTCAGAAAGGGGAAATAGACTGAAATTTGTTTGATTTTTTAGAAAAATCAAACAAATTTCTAGGTAGAAATCGGCCTTCCGCGCATGCGGGAGGCCGATTTCTGAAAATAAACGTATACTTTTTGAGTATACGGCTATTTCTCTTGAACTTTGCATCCGACATCAGACGAAACTCTTGTGGAACATGAAAAATGATTGGTATTATGAAAGCAAGGATTATTATTATCGCCTCTCTCATCTTGTCGGCCGCGGTCTCTTGTGAAATCCTCGACAATGATCCGGACAGGCATGTGAAGGATGAAGAAGTGTATGTAAGTCTCAATGATGTGGCATCTATGCTGGCTGACATCCCCATAGGTGCCGGACAGCTTAATGAGGTCCACAATGCCGTCTCCTCATCTTCGGACAACGGCTATGACGAAGAATATACGATGAAGGACCTGTTCACAAGTCCCGGCTCCGGTGTGGGAGACCTCCAGGTGAAAGGCGGCCGGGCTTATGAGAAGCCCTTGAGAGACCTTATAGAAGAGTACCTGAGGTCGGCACCGCAGGTGAAGTCAGGGAATGCGGTAGATCCGGACCTGTTCATGAATGCTCTGACTGATTCTGACATACAGATTTACTGGCCTTATTCGGAAAACTGGGATGGAGAGCAGATGCCTGTCATCACCTTTGACCCCGAAGATGGTGCAGATGCTAATATAGGATATGAACTGACAGTTGGTGATGACGGTTTCCGCCGTGTGGAAGAGATAGTGGTTGATGAGGAAATGGCAGTGAGTCGTCCGGTATGGGTGATAAACAGGAACTCAGATGCCGGGTACACGACATTGGAGATGTTGAGAAGGGAAGATCCGGAATGGGGCGAAGGAGGCGGAAACATTGTCATCAGACCGAAGTCCTCCCTTCCTGTAAAGGGAGGTACCTCCTTCAGATCCCTGATGCTCAAGGAATTCACCATGAAGCGGAACTATGATTCCTGGTTCACCGGAGCGTCGGAATTCTTTGTCAAGACAGGAGCTGTCGAGGACTTCTATGCATCGACTGAAGCCGAGATGCGCCTTTATTCACCTACGGTCACTGACTTCCTTGTCGTAGTCAGGAGGGATCAGATAAACCAGCCCGTGCCGTTCAATGCCATACTGGTCTCGGAATGGACGGATCAGGTCGACCAATGTGCATTCATGATCACCGAAGATGACGGAGGCACCATAACGCAGTGGATATGCAGCGCCCTGGTCAGAGTGGAGTCCAAAAGCTATGGTATAGAGATATCGATTCCATGCCACTCCCGTGACGACATCGTGTGGAGGGGACAGCTTTCCCGCAAATGGCTGGAGGCCAACAGCAACCTTCAGGGTCATTTCGGAGATGTGGATCTTGTTTTTGAGGTTATAGAGTATTGAGTACGGTCATCTCGCAGTTGCGGCAGTCGAACTGCAGGGCAAAGCGCTGGCCGTTGTTGAGAAGGAAAAGCGGGCCGCTGTCTTTCACCTTGTGATGGCGCGGACACATGCCCAGCTCGTAGCGTATGCAGTACCTGGTGCGCATGAGTTCCGCCTCATCGTGATGGGTAAGTTCATATGCCTGGCTTATGGTTTCAGCTCCGGCGTCGAGATAAAGCTTGCGGGCCAGACTGTTGGATACGTTTGACTTATATGTGACATCCTTCGGGAGGGAATGGTTTTTATGAGTTTTTTCCAGATCCCTGTGAAGGATGTCTTTCCTTCCGCATGGAAGGGCATCCAGTTTTTCGGCGGTTTCCCTGCGTATGCCGTTGAGTGCGGACGCGCTCATGAAAGGCAGCCCATGGCCGGCTGTGATCCTGTCCAGGATGAACCTGTAGCCTCCGGTAGTCTTTTCGATCTGGCTGTGGATCATGGATCTCATCCTTTCGATGTTGCTGGCATCCTGACCGCCGGCATCGGCTGTGATCTCCACACACCTGCCGTCTTCACTGCGTGTGCGTGTCGTCACTGCCCATCCGCCGTCCTTTCTTGTGAACTCCAGGTCCGTAACTGCCCTGATGACACGTGAACATGCCTGTTTCTCAAGCTCCCTCTCGAAGGCTGCATTGATGTTTCTGAACACGCGGGCCCCGGTGAACAGCGCCTGCACCGGCTTGCAGCGGATTACGGGACCTTCGCATATGTCTGCGCGGAATCCGGCCACACTTCCGTCTTTGGCGACGAAAGAGAATCCGTCTCCATTGTTCAGTGTCACGGACCTGTTCTGCAGCCTGAGTGTGACGGAGGTCCTGTCGCGGCTGATCGAGGTGACGGTGCCGATCTCTTCTCCCATGGACTTCGCTGCCTCCATGGAGGCCCAGCGTCCTCTTTTCCCGTCTATGAATAGTTCCGTATATCCTCTGTTGAAGGTCTTTGCGGTGTCCGGTACGAATCCTCCTGCAACAGTTCCGAAGGAGCCTCTTTCATATATGTGAGGGTACCTGCCGGCAATATCGTCCAATGCGATGGAATAATCCCTCACTACATTCTTGACATAGGATCCGTTCTTGAGTCGTCCTTCTATCTTGAAGGAGGTTATGCCGGCTTCGGCAAGTTCTTCCAGTCTTCCGCGGAGGTTGTAGTCCTTGAGCGAAAGCAGGGCCTTGTCCTTCACTATGGTCCGTCCTCCGGCATCCACGAGGTCGTAGCGGGAGCGGCAGGCCTGGATGCACGCGCCTCTGTTGGCACTTCTTCCTGCAATCTTTTCCGACAGGTAGCACTGGCCGCTGTAGCACACGCACAGTGCTCCGTGTACGAAGAACTCGAGCTCGCAGCTTACTGCACTGCGGATGGCGCGTATCTCTTCGAGGGAAAGTTCCCTTTCGAGGATGAGTCTGGAGAATCCCAGACCTTCAAGGAATCTCGCCTGCTCCGGAGTGCGGATGGCGCACTGGGTCGATGCGTGCAACGGAATTCGGAATCTCTCATGCCGTCTTCCGAAGCCCTCCCTTGCCATCTCCATGATGGCCATGTCCTGGATTATCAGCGCATCGGCACCGGCTTCCTGTACCGCAAGCATCTGGCTGTATGCGTCTTCCAGCTCGTTGTCATATAGAATGGTATTCAGCGCCACGAAGACCTTTGCGCCGAATCTATGGGCATATTCACACAGCCTTCTGACATCTTCGATGTCGTTTCCGGCTGCCTGCCTTGCCCCGAACCGCGGCCCGGCGATATACACAGCATCGGCACCGCAGTCTATTGCTGCGATGCCGATCTGTGTGTCTCTTGCCGGAGCAAGCAGTTCAAGCTGCCTCATATGTTAGAGGGTCTTCAGCTGCTCCTGTGCAGATGCACCGTACTGAGGGTCGTTTACGACCTTCTCATAATATTCCTTAGCCTTAGCCTTGTCGCCAGCCTGCTGGTAAAGAGCTGCGATAGTGAAGTTCACACCGCCCTTGTCCTTAGCCTTTGGAGTGAGCTCAAGATACTTCTCGTATGCCGCGATGCATTCGGCATTCTTTCCTAGCTGCTGGTAAGCGCTTGCTGTGAGCTTGTAGGCGTTGCCGTTCTCGAGGGCCTCGTTAGACTTTGCCGCGAAGTCGATCACGTCCTGATACTTCTTTGCCTTGCTTGCTGCCTGAGCCTTCTGGATGTAGACCTGTGAGATGAGCTTTGCTGCATTTGTTTCCTGACCGTTAGCCTTTGCAACCTCGAGAGCTGCGAGAGACTCGTCATATTTCTTCGCTCTCATGTAGGCCTGTCCGAGCTGGAGGGCTGCATTTGCATTGTCAGGCTCGATCTCGAGAACCTGAGTGAAGCATGTGATTGCAGTTGCATAGTCCTTTGCCTTGAGGGCAGCCTGACCTTCTGTGTTGAGCTTGAGAAGGTTCGCCTGTCCGATGAGCTCTGCTGCATCAGCTGCGATCTCAGCTTCGCCATAACCCTCTGCAATCTCCTTTGTCTTCTGGAAGGCTGCTACAGCACCGGCGAAATCCTTTGCGTTGTAAAGGTCCTTTGCCATAGCGAGGTTAGTCGAGCAGATGGCCTTCTTGCAGTTTGCCACGAGGTCTGCTCCCTCTTCTCCAAGAGCTTCACCCATTGTGAGAGCCGACTGGAAATACTCGAGAGCTGCACCGTTGTTTCCCATCTGGAGCTCCATAGCACCATTGTTGTAAGACTCTGTCGCCTGATTGATATCCTGTGCGGACAATGCACCGGCTGTCATTACGACTGCTGCAAAAAAGAGGAAAATTTTCTTCATAATAGTATTATCAATTTGTTAATATTAGTAATTTCCACATGAAATGCAAAAATAGGAATTTTTGTTTTAATTTTGCAACTCAGAAAAGGAATTATGATGAAAGTGGTGTTTGTAAGGTCAGTTGCATTGATATCAATGCTGTTATTCTCAATTATCATGCCGGCACAGGACATCCCGTCTCTCCCCCAGGACAAGGCGGTGGTGAAAGGCGTCCTGCCCAACGGCATGTCATATTACCTGGTCTCGAACAAGGCAAGCCTTGGCCAGGCTGATTTTGCGCTTGTACAGAAGACAGGTACCGGCAATTGCATAGACACCTCGTGCACATATCCTCTGGATCCGACAGACATTGCCCGGTCGGCTCTGACATCACTTCCTCGTATAAGGAACGCATCTCCACAGACCTTCGCCATCCGTCAGGGGGCGATTCCCTCAGAAGATGGCTTTGTCAGCGTCAGTCCCGATGCGACCACCTTTCGTTTCAATGATGTCCAGGTGGGCAGGGGACAGGCTGTGACGGATTCCACCCTCCTTCTCCTTATGGATATGGTGGACAGGGTCTCGACCTCTTCTGACAGCTGTATCCGTAGGTGGTATGTTCCTGAAGATCAGGCGGTCATAGTGTCCGGGGACATTGACGTGCAGGCTGTGGCCGGCAAGCTGAAGATGCTTTCATACATGACTGCCGCCTATCCTTCGTCTGACAGGAAGCAGCATCAATGGAAGGACAGGCCGGTCGCTTATGAAGTGAAGGATGCCGACGGCTCTCTTGCGGAGATCTCGGCGACATGGTTCTCGCAGAGGACTCCCAAGGAACTGATGACGACCATCCATCCGGCTGTCTTCGAGATGTATGTGACTTCCTTGGGACAGATCGCCTCGGAAAGACTGTCGCGCAGGATGCGCGAACAGGGCATGCCTGTGGCAGACATCTCATATGACTACATCAAGTCGGCCGACACCAGCGGGGATGAGACTTTCACCATATCCTTTGTAACAGCAAAAGAATATGGCGAAAAGGCTCTGGCCCTCTTTGCAGGCGTGATGTCAGCCCTGAAGAACGGCTTTGTCACGGTGGATGAATATGCCCTTGCAGAAGCGGACTATATGGATGCCCTTCATGACGGATGCCGCACCGGGACGACATCCAATTCGGAATATGTTGACCGCTGCATCTCATCCTTCCTGAACAATGCCTCCCTAGCTTCTCCTCGTGAGGTGCTGGACTTCCATTCATCCAGGCATATCCCTGACACGACAGGTCTGAAGCTTCTGAACGGGTTTGCATCCGCACTTCTTGATGTGGAAAAGAATCTCTCGGTCACCTGTTCAGGATTCGAATGCAGGGCTGACAGTGTGTTCATGGCCGGATGGAACATGCCGGATACGGCGCAGTATGTAAGGACGGAAGCGACCGACATGCCCGTACTGCCCCTGGAGAAGCCTAAACTGAAGGTGAAGTCAGTCAAGAAGGACCACCTGTCAGGGGGCTCCATAATAACCTTCTCGAACGATGTCAAGGTCGTGTTCAGGAAGATGGACCTTGGAAAGCAGCTCTACTATGCCCTGGCATTGAACGGAGGCTACATGTCCATTCCTGACCTTGAGCCGGGTGAGGGTGCCTTCGTATCCGATTTCCCAATGATGTGCCGCATCGCCGGTGCAGAGGCGCCGGATTTTATCGATGCCTTGAAACTCAAGGGAATGACAATGGACTTCCAGGTCAACATGTCGAATACAGTCATAAGCGGGCATCTTCTTGATGATGACATCCCTCTTCTGATGGAATCGCTGCTGGCCGTACTCAACAAGAGAGAGGCTGCAGACGGACCGCTGGACTACTACAAGGCATGCGAAGATCTTGCATTGCGGACCCCTAAGGGCATCATGGCATCAAAGACGGCTGTGATAGACAACATCATGTGTCCGAACTATGTCTACTCTCCATACAAGATGGAAGGAAAGATCTCTGACAGCTTTGCAGCCAAGGCGGATGCTTTCTTCAAGGATATATCAGGCAGGGTCAACGATGGAGTGCTTGTCATCGTCGGCGACCTGGATGTCGAAGCCCTCAAGAAGACTCTGATCCCTTATGTCGCATGTGTCGGAACCCGGAGCGTGGTGTCCAGGAGGCAGGATGTGCGTTATCAGCCGATCTCGAGTCTGGCGACCCACACGGTCGAGGGCTCCCTGAACTCAGTTGAAGTCAGGATGTCGACAAGGATGCCTGTGACGATGGAGAATTATATGGCCTCTTCAATAGCGGCGGAGATCCTGTCATACAATGTTGTCAAGGCTTTCCGTGAACAGGGAGTGTACACATCCATGTCCCGGTACTGCAGCATCTATCCAGAGGAAAGGTTCAATGTGACGGTGTCTGTTTCGGAAGCTCCGGGAGAAGGATTTGCATACGGAATGAAGCCGGTCACACATCTCCAGCTGGTGGCAGACGTCCGCGAAGTCCTGTCCGACCTCAAGGACATGGAGGTGACCGACGACCTGCTGAAGATATTCAAGGCTTCCCTGAAGAACAGGATGACCATCCACATGAATGATCCTCTCTACTGGACCGATGCCATCGTGACAAGATACATCGACGGAAAGGACTGGACCACAAACTATCAGGCCAAGATCGATGCAGTGACGCCAGCCCAGGTCAAGGCTGTCCTCGCCTCTCTTGATGAGGGATGTAAAGTAGAATATGTAACAAGGAAATAAGGAATACGATGTATCACGGAACTATAATTCAGATCGATGACTGCCTCGTGTCGGAGGAAGTGCTCACGGAATACTTTGCCTGTGACTATGAAAAATGCAAGGGATGCTGCTGCGTCATCGGAGACAGCGGAGCCCCTCTTGAAGAATGTGAGGCTGAAGCGATAGAGAAGAACTATCACATCTTTTCACCGATAATGCAGGCATCGGGTCGCGAAGCTGTGCAGAAGAAGGGATTCTTCGAGATAGATATGGACGGGGACATGGTCACTCCGCTTGTACCCGGCAGTGAGGAATGTGCCTACACCCTTTTCGATGAGGAAGGCAATTGCTTCTGTTCGATGGAGAGATGCTGGTTCCAGGGAAAGGGTGATTTCAGGAAGCCGATCTCCTGCTGGCTCTATCCGATAAGGATCACACAGTTGAGCAACGGTACACGGGCCCTGAACCTTCATCGCTGGCACATCTGCCAGGATGCCTTCGAAAAGGGAAAGAGAGAGAAGGTCCGCGTCTACCAGTTCCTGCGCGAACCTATCGAAAGGTATTTCGGTGAAGATTTCTACGAAGCACTTGACGAAGCTGCCAAGATGCTTAATCAGAAATAAGGATGTGCTCCAGACCGCTTGCGGCGAGGAGTACATCTTTTCTAAGGCCTTCCATCCTGAAGCCTGTCTCTGTCCTGCTCAAGGTGATGCGGTCCTCGTACATCCTTGATATCCTTTCAGCTGCGGATCTCCTTCTGAAGGTCAGAGTGTCGGCGTCTTCGGATTCAAGCTGGTAGCGTCTTTCCTTGAAATAGTCTCTGGCTATGCCGCTGACCTCGTCCCATGCTCTGTCGATGCTTACGTCGCGGACGATGAAGCCCAGTTTCGGATATACTGCCGCCACAGCCGCGAAGAACAGGCCTATCTTCCATAATGCGTTGTAACCTCCCTCGAAGATGTCGTTGATGTCGCCGTTGACGGCGCCGATGAAGATGAGGATGAAGATGATTGCAGTGGTAAGGAATGCGAAGTAAAAGAAGTATTTTACGGATCTGATGAGATATTTCATGTCAGCCTGATATTTGCAGTGATTACTCTGATGTGATGCAAAGGTAAGAAAAATCCGATATTTTAGTATCTTTGTGCCGGAATTGAAAATACAACACTACTATAAAGAAATATGGCAATGGAGCAGAACTTGAAAAAGATAATGATCGCACTCATTGTGGTCGTTGTTGCGCTGGCGGGAGTGCTGGCCTATGTGTGGTATCAGAAATCGTCCCTGGTCAAGGAACTCACTCTCGAGAAGGAGGAGCTTACCGAGCAGATGGTGGCACTTCAGAATGACTATGCGACCCTGTCATCGGACTATGACGAGATCAATCTTCAGCTCGATTCTTCACGCCTTGAAGTGCAGATGCTGATTGAAAAGATCACCAGGACCGAGGCTACCAACAGAAGCAAGATCCGTCAGTATGAGAAGGAGCTCGGTACCCTCAGAAGCATAATGAGGAACTACATCGTGCAGATTGACTCCCTGAACACCCTCAACAAGAAGCTCACTGCTGACGCGGCAGCTGCGCGTCGCGAAGCGGAGGAAAGCAGGAAGAGGCAGGAAGAGCTTACAAAGACAGTGGAGAATCTTACAGGTCAGGTCGCAGCCGGTTCGGTGATCAAGGCACGCGGCATAAGGATAGAGGCATATAACGCTTCAGACAAGATCACAGACCGCAGCAGCAGGGTGGTGAGACTTCTCACGACATTGAGCCTTGTCGAGAATGACCTTGCTCCGAAGGGACCTTTCAGAGTGTACATCAGGGTGAAGGATCCGGATGGAATCCTTCTTACCAACGACACCCAGAGGACATTCGAGGTGGATGGCGAGCCTATGATCTGCTCTGCTTCACGTGAGGTGGACTATCAGGGAAATGAAGTGGAGATGAGCATATACCTCAATGACATCCCGTCATATGTGAAGGGTATCTACACAGTTGAGGTGTATTCGGCACAGGGCCCTCTCGGTTCGGCTGAACTCATGCTCAGATAACCGTGATATATCTGCACATACCATTCTGCAGAAGTTTCTGCACTTACTGCGACTTCTATTCGGAGGTCGCCCCGAGGTGTCTCGATGCGACAGCATATTCAAGGGCTCTCGAGGTCGAGACTAGGGGCAGAGCTGCAGAAATGACAGGTCAGACAGATACTTTATATATAGGAGGTGGCACCCCGTCGGTGCTGCCCCTTATGTTTTTCAGGGACTTCCTTCATGTCCTGGAGGACTGTGGAAAAGGCGGGCCGTTCAGGGAGTTCACGATGGAAGTGAATCCGGATGATATAGTGGAGAAGGGCGAGCCCTATGTCGAAGGACTTCTTGAACTGGGCGTCAACCGCATAAGCATGGGCGTGCAGTCGTTCGACGACGGGATCCTCCGTTGGATGAACCGTCGTCATGATGCCTCGGCTGCCCGCAAGGCCTATTCCATCCTGGAGAATGCCGGTGTGGAGAACATCAGCATAGACCTGATATTCGGGCTGCCCCAGATGTCTCCGGAAAAATGGGAAACCACCTTGAAGTCTGCCCTTGAGATATCTGCGCGTGGCACCCTTCCTGCTCACATATCATCCTACCAGCTTTCGGTAGAGCCGGGAAGCGCCCTGGCGCGTATGGCCGGGGAAGGGAAGTGGAGCGAGGCTTCGGACGAGGTGTGTCAGAGGCAGTATGCAATGCTGTGCGAGGCCTTGAAGTCAGCGGGCTACAATCATTATGAGATCTCGAATTTCGCCCTTCCTGGGTACGAAGCCATGCATAACAGCTCCTACTGGAACCATTTCCCTTATGTCGGGCTTGGTCCGGGTGCGCATAGCTTCAGCATTGAGGACGGAAAATATATCAGAAGCTGGAATGAACCTGACCTGAAGGCCTATCTGAAAGGAGAAGGCCCCGTGCGCGGGTCGGAAGTGCTTGATCAGGAGCAGATTGCAATGGAGAGGATCATGCTCGGACTCCGTACTTCTGCCGGAATCGACGAGTCTTATCTTCTTGAGAACGGAGCGGCTGATGCAGTCTCAGCTGCAATAAGGAACGGCCTTCTGGTGCGTCTGCCTGACGGACATGTACGCATACCGGAAGACCGTTTCTTCATTTCTGATTCTATAATATCAGAAATCGTCTGATTACTCTGACTTAGGAAGAACAAGAAGAAGGATGATGTAAAGCCAGAATCCGAGTGAACCCATGAGGGCGAGGACAAGCCAGATGATGCGGACGAGAGTCACGTCCAGTCCGAAATAGTTTGCCACACCTGCGCAGACACCGGCGAGTTTCTTGTTCCTGATGTCTCTTACTAATTTTTTGTTGCTCATAATGTTGAATATATAATTGATGAATTTGCATTGATCCGTGCAAAGATATATAAAAAAAAGATAAATTTGTCCTGTTGATAATCCCTATATCCATGAAAATTCAATATATCGAAAGAATCGCAGCTCTGCGGAGACTGATGGAGGAAAAAGGATGGGATGCAGTCGTGCTTTCAGGCTCGGATCCGCATTCCAGCGAGTACCCGGCAGCAAGATGGAAACAGGTGGAATGGCTTACCGGCTTTACGGGTGAGGCCGCAGATGTGGTGGTCACGGCTGACCATGCGGGGTTATGGACAGACTCGCGCTATTTCATCCAGGCTCTTTCGCAGCTGGACGGAACCGGTGTGGAACTGCATAAGACAAGGGTTCCCGGAGCTGTCGGCATTCCGGAGTGGCTCTCTTCCAATGCGAAGGTCGTTGCTGTGGACGGTCTGTGCCAGAGCGTAAGCGCAGTTGAAGACATGGAGGCCGCCTTGGCCGAGGGAGGCCATGTCGTAGATGTCCCCGACCTTCTTCAGGAGCTCTGGGAGGACAGGCCTCAGATTCCTGTCAGTCCTGTGATGACCCTCGATGTGGAGTGTTTCGGAGGTGTCCAGCGCATAGACAAGATCTCGTGGCTGAGGAAGTGGATGCTCATCCAGGGCTATGACAAGGTGCTTCTTTCTTCGCTTGACGAGATCGCATGGATCCTTAATGTGAGGGGCTCGGACATAGAATACAATCCGCTGGTGATTTCCTATCTTCTTGTCTCCCAGGATTATGTGAAATGGTTCGTGGACAAGCATTCATCAGGCTGTGCAGCGGATCCGGACACGGTGGACAGCTTCAGCGAACTGAGCATGGACCGCGTGGATGTGGAGGACTACGATGCCGTGTTCTTCGCCCTGTCCGATTCCGGATCGGATGAGACCTTGGGAAAGATATTCGTGGATCCCTCGACCCTGAATCATCATATATATAAATATATAACCGATTGTTTCCCGGCTGACTCAATAGTCTGCGGCACCTCTCCGGTCATTCTCGAAAAGGCCGTGAAGACTCCGTCAGAGATCGGACATCTCCGTCAGACATACATCGAAGACGGCCTTGCGGTGGAGCAGTTCCTCTACTGGCTGGAGCAGGAGGTGGCCTCTGGAAGGGAGGTGGACGAGTGGGAAGCTTCCGAGAAGCTGACCTCCTTCAGAGCGGCCATCCCGGGATATAGGGGCAACAGTTTTGAAAACATATCGGCCTATGGCCCGGCTGCAGCCCTTCCTCACTACTCGACCCCGATGGAGGGATCCTCAGTCATACGCCCGTACGGACTCTATCTCGTAGACTCCGGCGGGCAGTACCTCACAGGCACTACAGACATAACCAGGACAGTGCCGATGGGGGAATGTACAGATCTGGAAAAGGAGGACTACACCCTTGTCCTCAAGGGTATGATAGACCTTTCCATGGCGGTCTTCCCGCGCGGAACGGCGGGCTGTCAGATCGACGCGCTGGCAAGGATGCCTCTATGGAAGGCGAGACGCAACTTCGGCCATGGCACCGGCCACGGCATAGGCTACTATCTCTGCGTCCATGAAGGCCCGCAGTCCATAAGGTATCAGTACAACCCTCAGCCGCTTCTCCCGGGAATGGTCACATCAAACGAACCGGGACTATATAGGGAAGGCATGCACGGCATCCGTCACGAGAACATAGTCCTCTGCCGCGAGGCCGGCACAAGCGAATTCGGAGACTGGCTCGATTTCGAGACCCTCACCTGCTGTCATTTCGACACCTCGGCAGTCATTCCGGAACTCCTCGGCCCCGAAGCCCTCGCCTGGCTGAACGCCTACAACGAGAAGGTCTACAGAACCCTTGCCCCCCAGCTCCCTCCAGAAATCGCCGCCTGGCTCCGCGCCAAGACGATGCCTTTGTAGAGAAGGTTCAGATAGTAAAAACAAAAAGCAGGCTCCGTCACTGAAGCCTGCTTTTATGTTATGATGATTCTTGATTAAAGAACTCCGCCAGGGATGATGTCGTGAGCTACGAGATAGCCGACGATCGCTGTGATTGTGAGGCATGCGCAGATGAGGGTTGCGAAGATGTTGCCGATGCACATGAGTCTCTTCTCCCATACTTTGTTGCTCCATCCGATTGACTGGAATGCGCTCCAGAAACCGTGGGTGAGGTGGAACCAGAGGGCTGCGAACCATACGATGTAGATGATCACCATCCAGATGTTGCCGAATGTGAGCTCCATGAGCGCGTACACTGATTCTGGAGCTACATGCTCACCCTTGAACCACTCTACATACTGCATCTCTGCCCAGAAGTGTGACATGTGGAATGCGATGAATCCGAGTACTATCACACCGAGAACAAGCATATTCTTTGATGCCCAAGATTCAGCCTTGCCCTTGTGAGCCACAGCATAGCGCTGAGGACCGCGTGCCTTCATGTTTCCGTATGAAAGGATACCTGCGTATACGATGTGTACGATGAATCCGAGAGCGAGGACAGGTACCATGATGTCGATTACAGGAGTTGCCATGAACCAGCATCCGCTTGCATACCAGCCTTCACCTGCCGGTGCGCCCCATGTGTTGTTACCGATCACATCGATCACAGCGAAGAAGTTGATGGTCGTGTGAAGAAGAAGGAAAAGAATGAGGAAAAGGCCGCTTATGCTCATGATAAGCTTCTTGGTAATTGAAGAAAGTGCCATAATAGTTTATAATCTTTTGTAGTTAATATTCAGTCAGAATATGCCGTTATGTCTTGCAAAGATATATTCTTTCTTGGAAGTTTCATAATAATTCGATATTTTTGTTTGCTTGAATTTTGGAAACAATTACGTATATGGGTGCTTATAAGCGAGTTTTATTGAAATTGAGCGGCGAGAGTCTTGGAGGCCCTGCCGGAAAGGGAATTGATGAGAATTGGCTTGCGGCTTATGCCGAAGAGGTGGCCGAGGCTGTCAGAAACGGACTTCAGGTTGCCATCGTGATAGGCGGAGGCAACATCTTCAGAGGTCTTCAGGGTGTCGGCAAGGGATTTGACAGGGTGAACGGAGACAAGATGGGAATGCTTGCGACCGTGATCAACTCTCTCGGTCTTGCAATGGCCATCCGTTCGGCCGGTGTCGAAGCTGAAGTCTTCACTGCGACTCCGATGATGCCTGTGGCAAGGTACTACATGAGGGACGACGCTGTGGCTGTCATGGAAAAAGGTGGCGTGGCGCTCATCGCAGGAGGCACTGGCAACCCGTATTTCACTACAGATTCAGGTGCGGCCCTCCGCGCTCTTGAGATCGGTGCTGACGCCCTTCTCAAAGGCACCAGGGTAGACGGAGTCTACACTGCGGATCCGGAGAAGGACCCGACAGCGGTCAGGTACGAAGAACTGACATTCGACAAGGCCATAGAGGACAGACTCAAGGTGATGGACCAGACGGCCTTCGCCCTCTGCCGAGAAGGAAACATGCCTATCATAGTCTTCGACATGAACTCCAAGGGTAACCTCACCAGGCTGGTAAAAGGCGGGAAGGTGGGTACTCTGGTACACGTATAGTGATAATTCTAACACCACAATATTATGATTACAAAAGCAAAAGAAATTCTGGCAGGTGCCAAAGATAAGATGGGTAACGCTGTCCACCACCTCGAAGAGGATCTCAAGACATATCGCGCAGGTAAGGCGAACCCGTTGATCTTCAACAATGTGATGGTTGACTACTATGGCAGCCCTACACCTGTCCCTCAGGTTGCATCCGTGACTACTCCTGATGCGAAGACCCTTCTGATCCAGCCATGGGAGAAGAAGATGATCCCTCTCATCGAGAAGGCTATCCTCGATGCAAACGTGGGACTTACTCCTTCAAACAACGGTGAGGCCATCCGCTGCACAGTGCCGCCTCTTACAGAGGAACGCCGTAAGGAACTCATCAAGAGGGCAAAGGCTGCCGGCGAGAATGCAAAGGTAAGCGTCCGCAACGCACGTCGTGATGCAATCGAGCAGCTCAAGAAGGCCAATAAGGAAGGCATGCCTGATGACCTCCAGAAAGAGTACGAACAGCTCGTCCAGAAGGAGACTGACGCTTTCTCAAAGAAGGTTGATGAGCTTGTGACTGTAAAAGAAAAGGAAATCATGACAGTTTAGTCAGATTTTTTTCTATATTTGTGACCGTTATGGGAACTTATCGATTTAGCAGCTTCGGTTTTTATAGCTTCTATTTCCAGAAAAGGGGATAGACCGGATGCTGCGTGTCGGATCATATAGAATTTGATTTATGCTGTCCGGTGTGTGCCGGGCAGCTTTTTTATATAAGACGGATTATGAAGAAGGTAGCTGTTCAAGGTGTCAAGGGATGTTTTCACGAGCAGGCGGCGCGTCTGTTCTATGACGGTGACTCCCATATTGTACCGGATATAGTCGAGTGCTCGACATTCGAGGACCTGTACAGGAGCATGGATTCAGGAAAGGCGGATGCGGCTGTGATGGCCATAGAAAACACCGTTTCAGGTGGTCTGCTCCCCAATTTCGAACTTCTGCGCAAGTATGACCGCAAGATAAAGGGAGAGGTGTTCCTTCGCATCCAGCAGAACCTCATGGCCCTCCCCGGCCAGAAGATTGAGGATATAAAGGAAGTGCGCACCCACTACATGGCAATAAACCAGACCCGAGAATTCTTCAAGGACTATCCTTGGATAAGGCTCGTGGAGTCCGAGGACACGGCGAAGAGTGCTGCCGAGGTAGCGGCGGAAGACCTGCATGGCGTTGGAGCCGTGGCGTCTTCTTTAGCGGCGGACTTATATGGACTGGAGGTGCTGGCCGAGAGCATAGAGACCTATAAGCAGAACTTCACGAGATTCCTGGTCCTTGACGATTCTCTCCAGGTCGACACTGCAAAGGTGGACAAGGCTTCGATGTGCTTCACTCTGTCCCATACTCCCGGATCCCTTGCACATGTCCTGACCATCCTCTCATTCTACGGGATGAACCTGACCAGGATCCAGTCGCTTCCTATTCCGGGACAGGAATGGCAGTACTTCTTCTATGTGGATATAAAGTTCCGGGACTACCGGCGTTACGGACAGGCACTGGCGGCAGTGCGCCCGCTGATGGAGGACCTCACCATCCTTGGTGAATATGTGGCATCTATATAAAGTCAGATTATGATAAGACCGGCAAAAAGGACAGAGACCGTAAAGGAGTACTACTTCTCCATGAAGCTACGGGAGATCTCCGGGATGGATCAGGCGCGTCTGGCATCCGGAGAAGAGCCAGTGATCAACCTCGGCATAGGATCCCCGGACGGGACACCTCCTGCGGAGGCCATCGGAGCCCTGTGTGAGGGCGCCTCCCGGGAAGGGAATCATGCCTATCAGAGCTATGTCGGGACTCCGGAGCTCAGACAGGCGTTTGCGGACTGGTATGCACGCTGGTACGGAGTGCAGCTGGACCCGGCAACGGAGATCCAGCCTCTTGTGGGATCCAAGGAGGCCATCCTGCTGATATCCCTCGCATTCCTGGACAAGGGTGACAAGGTGCTGGTTCCGGATCCCGGCTATCCGGTGTATTCCTCTGCGACAAGACTTGCAGAGGCGGATATAATCGCATATGACCTGAAGGAGGACAACGGCTGGTGGCCGGATTTCGAAGCCCTTGAGCAGATGGACCTTTCAGGGGTAAAGCTCATGTGGACGAACTATCCGAACATGCCGACAGGCGCTCCGGCGTCAGAAGACCTGTATGCGGCTCTTGTGGATTTCGGACGCAGGCATGACATATTCATATGTAATGACAATCCGTACAGTTTCATCCTGAACGACCGGCCCCTGTCCATCCTCGCCCAGCCGGGAGCCAGAGACTGCTGCCTTGAAATAAATTCTCTCAGCAAGGCTCATAACATGGCCGGATGGAGGATCGGCATGGTGGCGGCGCACGAAGATGTGATAACCCAGATCCTGAAGGTCAAGAGCCAGATGGACTCCGGGATGTTCAAGCCTCTTCAGATGGCGGCGGTGGAAGCTCTGCGTCAGGGCCCCGGGTGGTTCGCCGGCCTCAATGAGGAGTACAGCAGAAGGCGTGAGCTGGCAGGGAGCATATTTGATATGATGGGTGTGACCTACGACAAGGACAGCACCGGGCTGTTCCTGTGGGGAAGGGTCCCTGAAGGGACAGGCCTGGAAATGTCGGATGAACTGCTGTATGGTGCCGGAGTGTTCATCACACCGGGTTTCATCTTCGGAAAGAACGGAGAAAGGTATCTCAGGATATCATTGTGCGCAAAGCCTGAAGTGTTAATGAGAGCAAAGCAGAGGATATATGAAAGCAGGAATAATCGGATTGGGCCTGATCGGGGGCTCGATGGCGGTAGATCTTAGACGCAGGGGCTTCGCTGAGGAGATCCTGGGAGTTGAGGCGGAGCCGGTCAATGCGGCCGCCGCTCTGAAGATCGGCCTGGTGGACGAGGTCGTGGATATGGAAGAATGTATCCGCCGGAGTGATGTGGTCATTGTGGCTGTGCCTGCCGGACAGGCTGTGAATCTCCTGCCGGAAGTGCTTGACTCTTTCGGGGAAGGCAGCGGCAGCAAGGTGGTGGTCGATGTATGTTCGACAAAGGAACAGCTGGCAGCGGCTGTGGCTTCCCATCCTTTGAGAAGACGCTATGTGTCCACTCATCCGATGGCCGGAACCGAATACAGCGGCCCCTGGGCGGCGATGGCCGGACTTTTTGACGGACACGCATGCATAATCTGTGATCCGGAGGAGTCTGATGCGGACGCCGTAAAGATGGCGGAAGCCATATATGATGTCCTGAACATGAGGGTGATATATATGAATTCATCGGCTCATGATGTGCATGCTGCATATGTGTCTCACATATCTCATGTCACTTCCTTCGCGCTGGCGCTTACCGTTCTCGAGAAGGAAAAGGATGAGAAGCATATATTTGACCTTGCATCCGGAGGATTTTCGTCCACTGTGCGTCTGGCAAAGAGCAGCCCGGACATGTGGACCCCGATACTCTCGCAGAACAGGGACAATGTACTGCATGTGATGGACACATACATAGAAAAGATGCAGGCTTTCAGGAAGGCCATCGAGTCGCGGGACGAGGATGCGGTGCGAGGCCTGATCGAGGATGCGAACAGGATAAGGAGAATAATAAGATAAAGATATACAGACATGGCAGCAAAGAATATGGATATAGTCCCTTTGTATGAATGGGGGATGTTCACGGAGCCGAGGCCGAGCGTGATAGCTGGCCCCTGCAGCGCTGAATCCGAAGAGCAGGTGATGGAAACCGCAGCCGGCCTCAAGAGGATCGGCATAAATGTATATAGGGCGGGAATATGGAAACCCCGGACGCATCCCGGTTCATTTGAAGGCGTGGGAACCCAAGGACTGGAGTGGCTGCGGAAGGCGAAGCAGGAGTACGGCCTCAAGATATCCACAGAGGTCGCCAGCGAAAGGCATGTCCGCGAATGTCTCAAGGCCGGCGTGGACCTCGTCTGGCTTGGTGCCAGGACCACCGCCAACCCCTTCCTTGTGCAGGAACTTGCGGATGCGCTCAAGGGTACTGACATTCCTGTGATGGTGAAGAACCCTGTCAATCATGACCTTGACCTCTGGGTCGGCGCCCTGGAGCGCCTGAGCAGGGCGGGAATCCGGAAGCTCGGAGTGATCCACAGGGGATTCTCTACATTCGATAAGATAAAGTACAGGAATGACCCACAGTGGCAGGCTGCCATCGAAATGAGGAGCCGCTACCCTGAGATCCCTTTCTTTGTGGATCCAAGTCATATGGCAGGATGCTGCGATTACATACGGGAGATCAGCCAGAGGTCGCTCGACCTCGGATTTGAAGGCCTGATGATCGAGTCGCATTGCAATCCGTCGGCGGCGCTCAGTGATGCCAGACAGCAGCTCACTCCGGATCAGCTCGGAGACCTGCTTTACAATCAGATAGTTGTGAGGGACTCGGATTCCGATGCTCCCGAGTGGAAGGACAACATCGACCAGCTGCGTGCAAAGATCGACATAATCGATGAGAACATCCTTTATTCCCTTGCTTCAAGGATGAAGATCAGCGGCCAGATAGGGGAGTACAAGAAGAACAACAACATCGCAATCCTGCAGACATCAAGATGGGATGCCGTGCTTGCGAAAGTGGAAGAGAGGGGCCGGGAGTACGGCCTGTCCGAGAAATTCCTCAAGACTCTGTTTGCGGCCATCCACGAGGCTTCGGTGGATGTCCAGAATGAGATCATCTCAAAGCAGAAATGACTGTGGACCTGAATGTCTCCCTGTCCTGGTCGGAGAGGAACTCCACTTTGATCGGGGCATGGAACATTCTTGGCTTCAGCCCTCCTGTGACGTGTCTGCAGTCCCTTACCCTCTGGCAGTCCTTTTCGGTGGTCATGACCACGGCTGTGGGATAGGTGTCGGCAGCGTCTCTGATAGAAAGCATGTCGGCACGGGAGAATCTGTGATGGTCGGGGAAGTTGAAATGCTTCACGATCTTGTAGTCTCCGCAGAGATAATTCCTCAGTGGAGCATCGTTTGCGATTCCGGAGAAGAGGATGAGCCTCTTCGAATAAAGGTATCTTGAATCTCCTTCAGGGAACACGGCCTTGGCGGTGTCGTAGGCTATGCAGGTGAAGAATATGCTCTGCTTCCTTCCGTTCTTCCTTGTGCCGGAACAAGTCTGTGCATCATACTCCCTTATGCCTAAGTTCTCCGCCCATCTGCTTTTTTCGGCTTCGTCGATGTAGGTCGGGCATTTTGTCACTATGACTATGTCGGCTGCGCCCGTCCTTTCAGGCAGGTCGCGCAGCCTTCCGAGCGGAAGGAGGTAGTCCTTGAAAGTCGGCCTGTTGTAGTCCACAAGCACGATTGAAAGAGTCGGCTTTATGGCCCTGTGCTGGAATGCGTCATCCAGGATTATGACATCAGCCTTGGGAATGTCCTTCTCGAGGCACTTGCGCGCCTTCTTGGATGTCTGGAGAAGTTCCGGGTTGCAGAGGAAACGGCAGCCGTTCCTCCTTGACTTGTCCACGCACACGGTCACCTGCGGGAATTTCCTCTTTATCTGCATCGGCTCGTCGCCGTAGAATTCAGCGGATCCGTCGGCGACTACCTGCTGGAAACCCTTGCTCTTCCTCTTGTAGCCTCGTGACAGGACGGCGATGTTTTTCCCCAGCCACTCGTCTTCTGCAAGAAGGGTTCTTACGAGCATCTCGGTGTGGGGGGTCTTTCCGGTTCCTCCGACAGTCACGTTTCCCACACAGATTGAAGGGACTTCTGTGGGATGGGACTTGAAGATGCCGGTATTATACAGGAAGTGCCTGCACTTGAGCGTCAGCCAGTAAGGGAATAGCAATATCTTGTCGATCATAGTCTGTGTCTACGTTAAAACGGCCGCAAATATAGCGATTATAATCCATAAATGCTCCTGATTTCCGGTGCTTCTTCGCCCCATCTTTCAGCTATGTAGTCAAGGGTCGCATACAGTTCCTGCGGCTCGTTGATTGTCACCAGTTTCAGGCGGGTCTCCTTGAAGTCGGGCAGCCCCTTGAAATAGCACGACAGGTGTCGTCTCATTTCAAGGATGCCGACGCGGTCCCCCTTGATCTCCAGAGACTTGGCGAGATGTCTCTTGGCCAGGGCGACCCTGTCGGTGACGCTCATCTGAGGCAGAAGCTCCCCTGTGTCGAGGTAGTGCCTTATCTCCCGGAATATCCATGGATGCCCGTATGTCGCACGGCCTATCATGATGCCGTCCACCCCGTAGCGGTCGAAATATTCCTTTGCCTTCTGAGGCGAGTTTATGTCTCCGTTGCCGATGATCGGGATGTGCATCCTCGGATTCTCCTTTATCTTTCCGATGAGCGTCCAGTCCGCTTCCCCGGTGTACATCTGGCAACGGGTGCGGCCATGCACCGTAAGTGCCTGTATGCCCACATCCTGCAGCCTTTCGGCAAGCTCCACTATTATCTTCGAGTCCTCGTCCCAGCCCAGGCGGGTCTTTACGGTCACGGGCAGCTTCACTGCCTCCACCACGCGCCTTGTTATCTCGACCATCTTGTCCGGCTCCCTCATCATTCCCGAGCCTGCTCCGCGTTTCGCTATCTTGTTCACGGGGCAGCCGAAGTTGATGTCGACCACATCCGCTCCATGCCCGGCTCCGGGGCAGTTCTTCACTTCCTCAAGGCCGGCCGTAATCTCCGCGGCCCTTTCCGCCATCACTGCGGCGTCTACCATGGCTTCCGGTATGTTGCCGTATATCTGTATTCCTATAGGTGCTTCATAATCATATGTAAGCAGTTTCGCGATGGCTTTCTTCGCATCGCGTATCAGTCCGTCTGATGAAACGAACTCCGTGTACATCATGTCCGCTCCGAATTCCTTGCATATGAACCTGAAGGATGCGTCGGTCACATCCTCCATCGGCGCCAGAAACAGCGGCCTTTCGCCCAAATCTAAATTTCCTATCTTCATACAGCCCGCAAAATTAGCAGAAATTTGGAGTTTTTTCAATTATAGTTCGTATATTGCCCGGACTATAACTGTTAAACTTATCTGTTGTGAACAACTTGCGAAACTTCTTCCTGGCAGTAATGACGCTGTTTGTGACTGCCGCCCTTGCAGCTCAGACTTATGAGCATCCGTTTCAGAATCCTGACCTTCCCGATGAGGAACGTATTGACAATCTTCTTTCCCTGATGACGCTGGAAGAGAAGATCGCCACATTCTCCGGTCTGGGCGTTTCGCGTCTGGGTGTGCCTGATCCGGGCAGCTCGGAAGCCATCCATGGCCTTGTGAGAGGAGGGGCGACAGTTCTTGAAGGTTTTGTCCGCAATTCCCGTCTCGACAATGCCAGGGCTCCGCAGCAGAGGCGTTCCGAGCTGGTGAACAGCACGGCATTCCCTCAGGGATATGGCCTCGGCCAGACCTGGGACAGGGAGATCCTCAGGATGGTGGGAGAAGTGATGGCTGTCGAGGCCAGATACCATTCGTGGAAGACCGGCAGAAACTGCCTTGTGCTCTGGGCTCCGAATGCGGATCTTGCGCGTGACCCGAGGTGGGGAAGGACTGAGGAAGTCTTCGGAGAGGACCCTTACCTGGTTGCAAGGCTCGCTGTCGAGGAGATAAAGGGCATGCAGGGTGATGACCCGAAATACTGGCGCACCGCGACAGTGATGAAGCACTTCCTTGCCAACAGCAATGAAGACGGCCGCACCTACACCTCGTCGGATTTTGATGAGGCGCTTTTCAGAGACTATTATTCATACGGTTTCTGGAAGGGTGTCGTCGACGGCGGGTCGCGCTCGCTCATGACCGCATATAATAAATATAATGGTATACCTTGTTCGACCAATGACTTCATCCATGAGATACTGATCGGGGAATGGGGGATGGACGGACAGATCCTCAACGACGGAAGCGCCCTTTCCCTCCTTGTCAGCGACCATAAATGGGCCGCAGACAAGAAGGAGGCAGTAAAGCTCACTGTCGAGGCCGGCATCACCCGCATCCTCGACCGTTTCGCTGACGAAATGCTCGCGGCGGTGAATGAAGGAATGTTGTCTGAGGAAGTGGTGGACAGGAATACGAGGTTCAACATCAGGACCATGCTCAGACTCGGTCTCATGGATGCTTCTGATGCCAATCCGTATAAGGACATGGGATTTACGGATGTGGCTCCGTGGGAGACCGAAGACCATAAGGCAAAGGCCAGGCTGGCGGCGCAGAAGTCGGTGGTGCTGCTGAAGAACGAGGGAGGTCTGCTTCCTCTGGATAAGAAGGAAGTCAAGAAGATAGCGGTGTTCGGAAACCGTGCGGAAGAGGTCCTGAAGGACTGGTACGGTGCCCTGCCGGCCTATTCTGTGCCTGTCCTGGACGGAATAAGGAATGCGGTCGAGGGTACGGATGTTGAAGTGCGGTTCCAGAAATGGGATTCGGACGGCGCTGCCCAGAAACTTGCCGAATGGGCCGACGTGGCCATCGTCTGTGTGGGAAACCACCCCGGCACGAGCCCGGACTGGCGGTGGGAGAAGATCCAGGCTCCATGGGGTGAGGGCAATGTGGCAGGAGACGGAAGGGAGGCGGTTGACCGCAGGTCGCTGGAGCTGGAGACGGAAGACCTCATAAAGGTCGTCTGGAAGGCCAACCCGAACACGGTGGTGGCTCTTGTCAGCAGTTTCCCATATGCAATAGACTGGACTCAGGAACATGTCCCTTCAATCCTCCACATCTCGCAGTGCGGCCAGGAACTGGGAAATGCTCTTGCCGATGTGATATTCGGAGATTACAATCCGGCCGGCAGGACCACGCAGACCTGGGTAGGTGACATCCTGGACCTGCCTAACATGCTTGACTATGACATCCGCAACGGACGTACATATATGTATTTCAAGGGCGAGCCTCTTTATCCTTTCGGCCATGGCCTCAGCTACACGGAATTCGAGTATTCCGCTCTCAAGGTCAGGGACAGCGGGGAAGGCGTGAAGGTGGCGTTCAACCTGAAGAACACAGGAGCGATGGACGGAGAAGAAGTCGTGCAGATCTATGTCAAGGCACCTGGAGACGATGCTTCCATGAGACTTCGCGGTTTTGACAGGGTCGCGGTGCCGGCGGGGGAGAAGGTGAAGGTCGAAATCTTCATACCTCGAGAAGACCTCATGCTCTGGAATATGGACAGGCATGTTTTCGCTCTGGCAGAAGGGGAATATGAGTTCATGGTGGGAGCCTCGTCGGCTGACATCCGTCTGGACTCCACTGTAAGATTATAGGAACGTTTCAGGCCCATGGCCTGTAGAAAAGTGTAGTAATATAATATGGCAAAGATCAACACAATAGGCGTCCTCACCTCGGGAGGTGATGCGCCTGGAATGAATGCCGCGATCCGCGCGGTGACAAGGGCAGCCATCTACAACGGCTGGAAAGTGAAAGGAATATACAGGGGCTGGGAAGGCCTTATCAACAATGAGATAAAGGACTTTACCTCGGAAAGCGTGAGCGGTACGATCAACCGTGGAGGCACCATACTCCGCACAGCCCGCAGCAAGGGCTTCATGTCGGAGGATGGTCGTGCAAAGGCATATGAGAACCTTAAGGCTCACGAGATTGATGCCCTCATCGTCATAGGCGGAAACGGCTCTCTGGCCGGTGCCCAGGTCATCGCTTCGGAATATGACATTCCATGTGTGGGCCTGCCCGGAACCATAGACAATGACCTCTATGGAACGGACACCACGATAGGATACGACACAGCCCTCAACACCATCATGGAATGTGTGGACAAGATCCGTGACACGGCCAATTCCCACAACCGTATCTTCTTCGTCGAGGTCATGGGACGTGATGCTGGCTTCCTGGCGCAGAATGCAGCCATAGCGACCGGTGCGGAGGCGGCCATCATACCGGAAGACAGGGCAGATGTGGACCAGCTTGCGACCTTTATCGGCCGCGGTGTCCGCAAGAGCAAGAACAGCTCCATCGTGCTTGTGTCGGAAAGCAAGAAGGACGGTTCGGGCGGAGCTCATTATTATGCCGACCGCCTTATCCATGAGTATCCGGAATACGAGGCGCGCGTGACCATACTGGGACATCTCCAGCGTGGTGGCACACCGACGGCTAACGACCGCATCCTTGCAAGCCGCCTTGGCGTCGCTGCAATCGAAGCCCTCAAGGACGGACAGCGCAACATAATGGTAGGAGTGAAGAACGACCAGATCGTGTATGTGCCGTTCAACAAGGCCATCCGCATCGACAAGCCCATCGACCGCGAGCTCATCAACGTCCTGAACGTATTGTCCATATAATTATTGTCTATATACATATATAGGCGTTATGTCTGCGTCCATATATAGGCGTTATGTCTACGTCATCCCCGGCTTGTCCGGGGATTCTTCGTGTTTTTTCGGAAAATTTGCCTAAACCAAAAATTATTTCTATCTTTGCACCCCCTATGTAGTGTAGGGATCGCAATTTTTGTATTAAATAATTAAGTATTAACCATTTAAAAGTACAAGATGGACACACAGAGCTACAAAACTGTATCACTCAAAGCAGGTGATATCAAGAAGGAGTGGGTTGTGATCGATGCTACCGACCTGGTGGTAGGCCGTCTTGCTGCCAGAGTTGCGCTCGTTCTTCGCGGTAAGAACAAGCCTTCTTTCACTCCGCACATGGACTGCGGTGACAACGTCATCATCCTCAACGCGGACAAGGTAAGATTCACTGGCAAGAAGATGACTGAAAAGCAGTACGTACGCCACACTGGCTACCCAGGTGGACAGCGTTTTGCTACTCCTAAGGAGGTTATGGCAAAGAAGCCTACTGAAGTCTTAAGGATGGCAGTAAAGGGTATGCTTCCTAAGAACCGTCTCGGTGCAAAGCTCCTCAACAACCTGTATCTTTACACAGGTAACGAGCACCCACACCAGGCACAGAACCCTAGAACAATCACTTTAAACGAAATTTAAGCAGAGCATGAAAGTAGTAAACGCCCTTGGAAGACGTAAATCAGCAGTCGCTCGCGTTTATGTTGTGCCTGGTAAAGGTAACATCGTGATCAACGGCCGTGAGCTCAATGAGTATTTCAAAGAGGACACTCTCCGTTACATCGTTAACCAGCCATTTGAGGTAACAGGCACTGCAGCTCAGTTTGACGTTAAGGCAAACCTCGACGGAGGTGGAATCAAAGGCCAGGCAGAGGCTTTGAGACTCGGTATCTCTCGCGCACTTTGCGAGATCGATAAGGAGGCTTATCGCTCAGCACTCAAGGCAGCTGGATTCCTTACTCGTGACGCACGTGAAGTCGAGCGTAAGAAGCCTGGTCAGCCTGGTGCACGTAGACGCTTCCAGTTCAGCAAACGTTAATATTTGCTGCCTGATTTACAAAAAAGCACAGTCCGGTGTGAAATCACAGGACCTTCGCAGAAGGTGCGAATCTTCGGGAGCTGCCTGATGATTGCTGAGACTGCGGAAAATCCGGGAGACCTTTTAAGTTACTCCGGGATTGATGAAAAGAGTAAAACAAAACAAACATTTTTAAAACAATGCCAAGAACAAATTTCCAGGAACTGCTTGATGCAGGTGTTCACTTCGGACACTTGGCGAGGAAATGGAACCCTAAGATGGCACCATACATCTTTGACCAGAAGAACGGTATCCATATCATCGACCTGCACAAGAGTATAGTAAAAATCGATGAGGCTGCAAACGTACTCAAGCAGCTTGCACGCTCAGGCCGCAAGGTGCTCTTCGTAGCCACAAAGAAACAGGCAAAGGAGATCGTTGCTGAGAAGGCAGCATCTGTAAACATGCCATACGTGACAGAGAGATGGCCAGGTGGAATGCTTACAAACTTCCCTACCATCCGTAAGGCTGTCAAGAAGATGAATACCATCGACAAGATGATAGAGGACGGTACATTCGACACTCTCGCAAAGCGTGAGCGTCTTCAGGTTACCCGTCAGAGAGCTAAGCTGGAGAAGAACCTCGGTTCTATCAGAGACCTCAGCCGTCTCCCTTCAGCACTTTTCGTAGTAGACGTACAGAAGGAGATGAACGCCGTTAAAGAGGCAAATCGTCTTAACATTCCGGTTATCGCTATGGTTGATACTTGTTGCGATCCTACTCCGATTGATTATGTGATTCCGGCTAATGACGATGCAGCAAAGTCTATTGCATACATCATGGATGCACTTTGCGGCGCAATTAAAGAGGGATTGGACGAAAGGAAGCTCGAGAAGGAGAAAGAGACTCCAGAGCAGGCAGAGGAGAAGCCAGCAGGCAAGAAGCTCCGCGCTCGCAAGGGTGCAAAGCCAGCAGAGGAAGTAGCAGAGACTCCAGCTGAGTAATTTGAAGTGTAACTCTTTAAACATCTATCGAAAATGGAGATTAAAGCAGCTGACGTAGCAAAGCTCCGTCAAATGACAGGCGCAGGTATGATGGACTGCAAGAAGGCTCTCGTAGAGGCTGAAGGCGACTATGAAAGAGCTAAGGAAATCATCCGCGAAAAAGGTAAGCTCGTTGCAGCAAAGCGTGCTGACCGTGAGACTTCAGAGGGCCGCGTTATCGCAAAGGTAAACGGCAGCAAGGCTATCGTGGTAGGACTCGGTTGCGAGACTGACTTCGTGGCTAAGAACGAGGAGTTCAAGGCACTAGCTGAGGCTATCGCAGAGGCAGCTGTCGCTTCTTTCCCAGCAGACAAGGATGCCCTTATGGCATGTGTACTTGCTGACGGAAGGACAGTAGAGGCCGCTGTTACAGAGCAGACCGGTAAGACAGGTGAGAAGCACGTGATCGTAGGTTACGAGATCGTAGAGGCTCCTTACATCGTTGCTTACATGCACAATGTAACAGGTAAGCTTGCTGCTGTTGTCGGATTCAACAAGGAGTTCGACGCTCAGGTAGCAAAGGGTGTTGCAATGCAGGTGGCTTCAATGAACCCTGTAGCAGTTTCAGCTGATCAGGTTCCTCAGTCAGTTATCGATACTGAGCTCAAGACTGCAGTGGAGAAGACTAAGGAGGAGCTCGTGAAGAAGGCAGTAGATGCAGCTCTCACAAAGGCAGGCATCAACCCTACTCACGTTGACAGCGAGGCTCACATCGAGTCTAACCAGGCTAAGGGATGGATCACAGCTGAGCAGGCAGAGCAGGCTCGCGAGATCATCAAGACCGTTTCAGCAGAGAAGGCAGCAAACCTTCCGGCTCAGATGATTGACAACATCGCAAAGGGTCGTCTCCAGAAGTTCTTCAAGGAGCAGACTCTCGAGGAGCAGGGCTATCAGATGGGTGACGGCAAGACAGCTGTCAAGGATGTAGTCAAGGCAGCAGACGCTGAGGCTAAGATCCTTTGCTTCAAGAGAATCTCACTCGCTGACTAATTTCGGATCAACAGAATCCATATATAAAATGGCTATCGGGAGTACCGATAGCCATTTTTGTCATACCCTGCTTCGATCGAGCTCTGCTATTCTCCTTTCTGGAGTTCCTCGATCTGTTCGAGGATTTCGCCGGCCTTGTCGATGACCTTCCTGTTCATCTTCATTCCGATGAATCCTCCGATGATTACTCCGACAATGGCTCCGATGCAGAATCCTATCGTGGTCGGCTCTTCCAGCCCGAACCTGTTTATCATCTCATACATGAGCCATGCGATCCATATTGTAATCAAAGGAAACGCAATCCATTTCCAGTCCTGGTAATGCTTCTTCACCTCATATATTCTCTTGGCCACTTCCATGAGATTACCCTGCGAGAAGTCCAGCCTGTTGAGCTTGACACGTTGCATGATGGTCAGGATGAGGCATGTGGCAAGCATGACGGCGGTGCTGATGACGAATGCCGGTGAAAGGCCCTGGGAGCAGAAGAACCAGGTGCAGTATGGCAGCGCGAATGCACCTCCGATGATCGCCCCCAGAATGGTCTTGTTTATCTCGGACATGTTTGACTTCATCGACTTCCGTATGTGCTGCCCGTTGATGATGTTCTGCTTTTCGAGCTTCTCCTTGAGGATGCCGATCTGTGAACGCATTTCCTCAAGTTCCTGTGATATCAAAGTGTTGTTTTCCATATTCTGTGCTATTTTTCGTCCGACATATTCCTGAGCTGTTCCTTTATTCTGAAAAGGCGCACTGAAACATTCTTGGCTGTGATTCCCACGATAGCTCCGATCTCGTCATAGCTGAGGTTCTCAAGCCAGAGGAGTACTATCGCCCTGTCGAAGGGACCGAGCCTGCTGATCCTGCTCTGGAGCAACCTGATCTGCTTCAGGTCTTCCATGGAGTCATCAAAAAGGTTTATGTCCATGTCAAGAGGTACTGTTTCTCCCTTGCGTTTCTTCTTCCTTTCTGATGATATGCAGGTATTCAGGCTGACGCGATATATCCACGTCCTGACGCTGCTTTCTCCGCGGAATTTCGGGAATCCTTTCCAAAGGTTGATGAGGATGTCCTGGAAGAGGTCTGCAACCTCATCCTCATCTTTTGAGAACATATAACAGACTGTATATATGGTCCCTTTGTGTTCCCGAACAGTCCTCGCAAAATCCAGTTCCAATGTGTCCATTTCGTTTTTTTATCAATATGACGCAAGAATGGATGGAAAACTACATAAATTATATGAATTTGTCGATGATAAGCGACAGTACGAACAGAATTGTGAATGTGATCTGGAAATCTCCTGTCTTCTTGTAAAGGTCCTTCAGGATGATGGAGTCGCCGTTCCATGCCTCCAGCGGCCTTTTGCCATAGCCTATCGCCATAGGAATCGACAGGAATATGATGATGGTGGTGACTGGAAGCAGCCCTGCCATTGACAGGATGCTTACCCACACATATGGCAGCAGCATTTCCACGTTGAAGAAATATGTCTGCCACTTTGATTTCAATTGTGCATTGCTGTGTATGACGCAGTCGGACAGAACTCCTGCAGGCACTGTGGCGAGAAGGGTGATCCATTGTACCGCTCCTATGGCAGCATAAGACACGGCTGCAGTCGGAAGGAGGATGAATACTGCCCAGCTGATCAGCGCCTTGACGATGAAAGGCATGTTTCGTGCACTTTCACATTTTCCGATGCAGAAGCGGTTGACGAGCGTGTGGATGATGATGATCGCTGCGACAGATGCGATGCCGGGCAGCCACAGGATGGTCGATCCGTTCCATACCAGAAGGGCCAGGGCTGCAATTGCAGGCATCGATGATGTGGTTGTAGGACAGTATTTCATATAGTCTGAATCTTACCGGTTAAAAATTGTACTGCTAAGGTACTCATAAAATTCCACAATCCAATCCGGTCATATACATTTCCCTCCCGGAATGAAACTTTCATAAGATAGTGGCCTCCCGATTCACATCGGAAGGCCACCGCAATTCTAACCTAAAACTTAACCTATGAAAAAACTATTCGGTTGAAGTTTATTGCGAATTCTATGCCATTCTTATGATGGAAGAATAAAATAATCCCTCTATGCGAGCATCGGGATAATTTCCCGGATGTTTTGAATAATCCTGATCCTGTCTGATTGTGGCATGTCCATCATCTCATGTACCCAGACCACATCGTGCGGCGTGTTGATGGCCCAGCCTCCGATGTTGATGACAGGGGCTATGTCCGACTTGACGGAGTTCCCGATCATGAGGATGTCTTCCGGGACGATGTCGTGTCTTGCAGCAAGCTCGAGGTAGTTCCTTTCATCCTTGTTTTCCATGACTTCACAATGGTGGAAGTACTTCTCGAGTCCGGATGCACGGAACTTGGACATCTGTTCAAGATTGTCGCCTTTTGTGGCCACAACCATGGTGTAACGCCCTTCCAGGGCCTTGAGAGTGTCCTCCACTCCGTCAATTATCTGGAGCTTGTGGAAGGCAAGTTCCTTGATTATCTCCTTTATGCCGTAGTATATCCTGCTTGGTAATGAGCCTCCGCACAGGTCCATGGCAGCGTCGGCCATCCCGATCAGGTAGGTCTTGGAACCATAGCTGAACAGCGGAATGTTCTCTTCCTGTTTCTCCCACAGCATCTGCTGCACTCCTTCCGGAGTGGTGTAGTCCGCCAGCAGTTCGATGAACTTTGCCTCCGCCTGACGGAAGAAACTTTCGTTCTCCCACAGGGTGTCATCGGCATCGAAGAATATATATTTGAATTTTCCTTTCAGGTTGGTCATATGAACTGTTTAAGATGTCGCGACTCCGTCCGACATGACAGATGGTGTCTTATTCGGTTGCTGTGGTGTCTGCGGGAACTGTTTCCGGTTCTGTGATGACTGGCTTGATCGCTTCGATGAATACGTCCTCAAGCGGGCGGTCATAAAGGTCGGTGGCAACTTCGGCTATCTTGTCGATCACCTCCAGGCCGTCGATCACTTCTCCGAAGATCGAATACTGGCCGTCAAGGTGGAGACAGGCATTCTCATCATGCACGATGTAGAACTGTGATCCTGACGAAGCCTTCTTAGGATTCGCGAGGTCGCCTTTGCGGGCTGCTGCGATGGCTCCCTTCTTGTGCCAGTACTGGTTTACGAATTCTGCAGGGATGGTGTAGTCCGGTCCTCCCTGACCCCAGAGGTTGATCTTTGCTGTGTCGCGTGAGAACGGGTCTCCTGTCTGGATCATGAATCCTTCGATGACTCTGTGGAAACGGACTCCGTCATAGTACTTTTCATTTACAAGCTTCACGAAGTTGTCCCTGTGTTTCGGGGTCATGCCGTAAAGCCTGATCCTCATTGTGCCCTTGCTGGTGATGATGTCGAATTCGGGCTCTGCAATAATTGTCTTTTCCATTGTAGCTGTTGCTGTGCTGTCGTTCTGCGCCGATGCCGCATCCTTTCCCGGACGCGGTCCGCATGATGCCAGGGCGATGGCGGCAGCCATGATGATTATTGATGTAATACGTTTCATAGTCTGTTCTTATGTCTTGTCGATACGAATATCCCGACAAAAATAGTTATTTTTGTGCTCATTATGGCAAATCCACTTAAACAATTGGCAGGACAGACCGTCATTTACGGTCTGAGCACCATCCTCGCCCGGATAATCAACTTCCTTTTTGTCCCGATCTACACAAGGGTCCTTTCTCCTGAAAGCTATGGTGTGGTTACGGAGTTCATGGCATATATAGCCGTATTGCAGGTCGTTCTGGTCATGGGACTGGAGACCGGATGTTTCCGCTTTGCAAACAAGGAGGGAGTGAATCCTAAGAATGTATATTCCAGCGCTTTCGTGACTGTCTTTGGAGTCAGCGCCTCTTTCCTTGCGCTGATGATTGCCTTCGCGTCTCCTATAGCTTCATGGCTCGGATACGAGGGATATGGCTCCTGCATCATGTATATGGGAGGAATCCTTGCCCTGGATGCGGTTACGGCAATATTGTTTGCGAAGCTGCGTCAGGAGAGCAAGGCACTTAAATTCGCTATATTCAAGACTATAAAGATCATCACCGAGACTGCTGCCAACCTCTTCCTTTTCCTGTGGTTCCCCAAGCATGTCGATTCCTGCAGGTGGCTTCTCGCCTTCATTCCTGAAACTCCGGACTTCAGCTATGTCATATTTGCCATATTCATCAGCTGCGTGGTGTGCGGACTTCTCTTCATACCGGACTTCGCAAGGCTAAGCTTCAGGCTAGACAGGAAACTGATGAAGCAGATGCTCGCATATTCGCTGCCTCTGATGGTGGCGGCACTGCCGGGTGTAGTCAATGATTTCCTTGACAGGATCCTGTTCAGGTTCTTTGACACGAATGCAGATGCGTGGAGGTCTTCGCTCGGACTCTATCAGGCGGCTGTGAAGCTGGCAGTCATCATGAACCTCTTCATCCAGATGTTCCGTTATGCTGCCGAACCCTTCTTTTTCCGCAGGGCGAAGGATAAGGATTCTCCGGCCTTGTATGCGACAGTGCAGGAATATTTCACCGCCTTCTGCGGGCTCGTGTTCCTCGGAGTCATATTGTACATAGACATAATCTCCCTCATCCTCGGCCCTCAGTTCCGTGCGGCTGTCGGTATTGTCCCGGTGATGCTCCTGTCATATATGATCCTCGGAATGCTGTTCAATGTGTCGATGTGGTACAAGCTTTCGGGAAAGACGGATATGGCCATATGGATCACTCTTTCCGGTCTTGCCGTCACAGCTGTGGTGATTGTCCTGTTCATGCCTAGGTATTCGTACTGGGCTGCGGCTTTCGGCCATCTCGCAAGCTATGTCGTGATGTTCGTCATCAGTTCCGTGCTTGGTGCCCGATACTATCCTATTCCTTACAGATGGGGCCGTATCATGGGAATAATCGCTGTTATGGGACTTGTCTATGGAGCCTCGCTGCTGCTGGACAAGGTCTTCTTCTGTGATGTCGCCATAGGAACGGCATCAGCAGGGCAGCTCGTCGCAAAGCTCGGAGTGCATACCCTGCTGATTATCCTTTACGCTGCCGCGTCGATATTTATGATAAGGAAGCGTTCTATCTTACGATGATTTCGTCTACGAAGAGGAAGGCCTTGCTGCCGCGTCCGTCGTGCCACTGAGGTACCTCCTCAACGCATCTTGCTGTCACCTTCAGGTATCTTGCCGATGTTTCAGGGAAAGTCACGGTGTATTCCTTCTTGCCGTTTGCATCATCCGGTCCTTCGACAGGATATTCAGCTCGTGCCACTTCTGTGTACTCCTTTCCGTCCTCTGATGTGTATACGACCAGATCGAGAGGGTTGAATATCCAGTCATATTTCACTACTATTGTTCCGAGGGTCACGCTGCTGCAGGTCTCGTCTCCTGTCATCTCCACGACTGCCTCGAACGGCTGGCCGTACCATCCGCCGTACTCTCCGCTGCTGAAGGTGCTGCCGCCTCGTACTCCGTCTGTCAGAAGGGCAGGGGTGTCGTACCTGTAGCTGTGGTGGGTCTCTGTAAGGGTCTCTGCCGGTCTTCCCATAGCCTTGTGGCTCTGGAATTCCTTTGTGAATACGTTAGTCTGGACATTGTCCCTGATGGCCCTTGCCTTGAGGGTGCATGTCTCCCTGATTTCAACCGGACCTTCGTAGAGGGTTGAATTTCCGTCAGGCTCACTGCCGTCGAGGGTATATCTTATCGGAGCATTACCCTGAGTCTGGAGTGTCATTTCCACGCATCCCTTCTCTCTGTTTATGCTGACGCTGCCTGTCGTGTTCCTGAAGATATGCTTTGCATAATTGTATCCGGCTGCATCATATATCGCACAGAACTCGTCGGCACTGTCGTAGAAACGGTCCCAGTCCTTTTTGTCCTGGTCGCACCACTGCACCTCGCTGAGTGCTGCCATTCTTGGAAGGAGCATGTACTGAAGGTGCTCGAAGGTGGTGATGTACTCGGTCCAGAGATTGGCCTGTACGCCGAGGATGTGCTCCCTCTGCTCCGGAGTCATGCTGTCGGCGAAAGGCTCGTATGAATAGCATTTCTCCACAGGAAGGTAGCCGCCGATAGCCAGAGGCTCGTTCTCCTTGTCGAGGGTCTGGTAGTAGTCGAGATAGTAGAATGTGTTAGGAGTCATTATCACATCGTGTCCCATCTGTGCGGCCTTGATGCCTCCGGCAGTGCCTCTCCATGACATCACGATGGCATTCTCGGCAACTTCGCCCTCAAGGATCTCATCCCAGCCGATGATCTTCTTGCCGCGCTGTTCCAGAAAATCCGTCATACGGTTCATGACATAGCTCTGGAGATAGTGCTCGGCATTGTACTTGTCGTCTCCCTTGATGCCGAGTTCTTTGATCCTGGCCTGGCAGCGAGGGCATTTCTCCCACTCTACCTTAGGACATTCGTCACCTCCGATGTGTACATACTCGGAAGGGAAGAGGTCTGCAACTTCTGCCAGCACATCTTCGAGGAAAAGCATTGTCTCCTCCTTTCCGACACAGAGTACTTCGTCAGCGATGCCCCAGCGGCCCCATACTTCGTACGGCCCTCCTGTACATCCGAGCTCCGGATATGCGGCGAGTGCGGCCAGCATATGTCCCGGAAGGTCGATCTCGGGGATGATGGTTATTCCTTTGGCGGCCGCATATGCGATGATATCACGTATTTCATCCTGACTATACCAGCATCCTTCTCCGTATGGTTTGCCGTCATACTTGTCGCTTTCGAATATGTGTCCTATGATGGTCTCCTTCCTGATCGAGCCGATCTCGGTGAGTTTAGGGTATTTCTTGATCTCGATTCTCCATCCCTGGTCGTCAGTAAGGTGCCAGTGAAGAGTGTTGAGCTTGTGTATCTCCATGATGTCGAGATACTTCTTGACCTCTTCCACTGTCCAGAAATGACGTGCCGGGTCCATGTGGAGTCCTCTGTAAGCGAATCTTGGAGCGTCATCGATCTTGATGCAAGGTAGTGTCCAGTCAGCTTCAGGTGCCGGTGTGCTGCCGAATATCTGAACCGGAAGCATCTGCTTGAGGGTCTGGATGGCATAGTTGAATCCGTTGAGGGCAGAAGCTGTGACCTTGACCTTGCTGCCGGTGATCCTTATGGTGTATGCCTCAGGCTCCAATGCCGGATCCACATCAAAGACGAATCTCCCTTTCCGGCTGCCGGTCTCCGCTCCGCTGATGAAGGCGAGCTGGTCCCGGAATCTTCCGACAGCCTCAAGACTCAGACTGTCCATTTCAGCATCGCAGATGAATGTCGCTCCAGGCGCATCGAAGGAGCCGTTCTGAACCGTCACCTCGTTAGGGTACGGTACGACGTTGATTGTGCGGTCCTCATTGACGGTTCCGCATGAAAACAAAGTGGCGGTAAGAATCCCCACAAACAAGAATTTTCTCATTATTACTGGTTTTAGCGTTATTTTCCGCGAAGATATCAAAATGCCGCGTATTTGTCAACACTTATGAGCCAAGTATGAGCACAAGAAGCTGCGCAGAAATGACCCTCAGGAAGATGCTGGCAGGGTAGACGGTCGCATAGGCTACGGCAGGGTCCTCTCCCTCCCCGTTGGGGTCCGCGTAGTCCAGCGCAAACGGGTTGGCCATGCCTCCGCACAACATTCCGACGTTGTCTGCATATTCTGTCTTGAAGATTTTCGCTGCAGCAAAGCCTACCAGCAGAACCGGTATCACGGCAAGCGCTATGCTGACAGCCACCCATTTCAGTCCCTCAAGCGTGAATACCGTCTCGAAGAAGCCCGCGCCTGCGCTAAGCCCGAGGCCGGCAAGATATATGGTCAGTCCTAGCTGACGGAGCATAAGGTTGGCGCTGCGGGTGGTGTAGGTCGCGATGTGGAACCGTGGGCCGAAGGCTCCCATGAGAATTCCGACTATTATAGGTCCTCCGGCTATGCCGAGCTTGATCGGCATGCTGATGCCCGGGAGAATGATAGGAATGCTTCCGAGAATCAGTCCGAGGATGATACCTATGAAAAGCGACAGAAGGTTAGGGTTCTTCAGCTGTTTCGCTTCATTTCCAAGGATGGTGCTTACGTTCTCCACAGCACGGCTCTCTCCGACGATCGTCAGTTTGTCACCGAGCTGCAGACGCAGCGAGCGGGACGGCAGGAGGTCGATTCCGGCGCGGTTGACGCGGGTGATGTTGATGCCATAGGAGTTGCGGAGTCTCAGGTCGCCGAGCTTTACTCCGTTGTGTTCCGGCTTGGTGACCAGTATCTTACGTGAGGTGAGCTGATTGTCTATGGCGTTCCAGTCGATATCCTTCTTGTTCCAGTCCACATTCTCCTTGTGTCCGAAGATCTGTTCAATTCTCTTCACATCCTTCTTGCCGGAAACCACCAGTATGTGTTCGCCTTCTTCAAGAACTGTTTCTGAAGTAGGGATGATCAGCGTCCCGTTTCTCCAGACTCTCGAGATCACGAACTGACACTCAGCGCTTTGTCTGATGTCCTTTATGGTCTTTCCGAATATGGCCGGATTGCAGATCTCGTATTCAGTCACGAAAGTGTTGTCTGCTGCTGTTTCGTTCCCTCTGCTTCTTTTCCTGCCGCTGAATATCGAACGCAGGATAATCACGGACACGATCATTCCTATAAGCCCGAAAGGATAGCCTACCGCACAGGCTATCGCCATGTTGTTGGCAGCCTCCATGTTGTTCGGATCTGCCTGAAGCAGAGCCTGTTGGGCTGCACCGAGCATAGGGGTGTTGGTGACGGCTCCGGCAAGGAGACCGATTATGTCAGGCATGGAAATGCCGGTGGTCCAGAAGAATACTATCGCAAGCAGGGAACCGACAATGAGCAGTGCCAGTGCCAGGAGGTTGAGCTTGATGCCTCCCTGCTTGAAGGACGAGAAGAATCCAGGTCCCACCTGAAGGCCGAGAGAATATATATATAATATGAGTCCGAAATTCTGAGCCAGCGTCAGCATCTCCTGATTTATGACTACTCCGAAATGTCCGGCTATGATGCCCGCAAAGAAAACGAATGTCACTCCGAGGGAGACACCGAAGATCTTCAGATTGCCCAGGGCCAGTCCTGTTGCGCAGATTAGGGAAAGGACCATGACGGCCTGTATGAATGTCTGTTCCGTGAACAGTTCTGTAAACCAATGCATAAGCAGATGTCTTAATTTACTGTCAGTCAAAGGCCCGTCAATACAGGATCAGTCCTGCCAGAGCTCCCAGGCCTATGGCTGAGAACGGGCCGATTTTCTTGAAGAATAGCGCTGTGAAGGCTGCCAGACACAGCATGTAGCTTTTCCAGTCTATGAAGTTGTCCGGTGTGGCGAGGCCGAGCGCTGCAGTACCTATCAGTCCCAGTGTCGCAGGCTTCAGCCCTGTCATCACGCCCTGGAAAAGATAGTGGTCTCTGAACTTGTCATAGACCTTGCATATCGCCAGGACTATGATGAATGAAGGCAGTACCACCGCAAAAGTGGCTGTGAACGATCCGAGGACGCAAAAGAAGTCAGAGGCACCCGTATTGGCCAGCACGTCGTAGCCTATATAAGTGGCCGTGTTGATTCCGATAGGACCGGGAGTCATCTGGGAGATGGCCACAATGTCAGTGAAGGTCACCTCGTCAATCCATCCGTGCACCGTGACGACTTCGTTCTGTATCAGCGACAGCATCGCATAGCCGCCTCCGATGGTAAACATTCCGATAAGGAAGAATGTCAGGAACAGTTCAATATATATCATTTCAGCCCCTCCCTTCTTTTCTTTTCGACATGGTACGATATGGCCAGCGATATGACGATGACGCAGATCAATATATATATAGGTGAAACCTTCATGAAGCATACAAGCACCATAGACAGAACCACAGTCACCCATGACCACCATCTCATCCTTGTGGCTTTGATCATGTCTATCATAGGTACTCCGATCAAGGCCACCACGACAGGTCTGATGCCTTTGAATGCGCGTATCACGTACTCGTTGTCCTTGAATTCGGTAAAGAACATGGCGATCAGGAGGATGATGAGGAAAGGCGGGAGGCAGCTTGCCACTGTCGCCACCACGCTGCCCTTTGTGCCGCGGAGCTTGTAGCCGGTCAGGATGGATATGTTCGCAGCGAACAGACCGGGGGCAGTCTGTGCAAGGGCGATTATATCCAGAAAATCCTCATCTTTAAGCCAACCTCTCTGTACCAGTTCGCTTTTTATGGCGGCAATCATGGGGATTCCGCCACCGATGGTGAAGGCTCCGATCTTGCCGAAAACAAGGAATATTTCCCAAAGTGAAACCATTTCTTGAGTCGTTTTATTCGTTTTTGGGCGGGTTTCAACCGCTTTCGGGCACAAAAGTAGAAAAAATATTAAAAAAAATGCGAAAAAATTTGGAGGTTAAAAAAAAGTCCGTATCTTTGCAGCCCGTTTGAGAGAAAACGATAGCTCTCACGGAAAGAAAAGTTCATTGAAAAGATTGAAGGAAAGTACAAGAAGCAAGTACCGAGAAAAAACAATTTATCGAGAAGCGTTGATTCTTTTGAAGGAATCGAGAGTGTCAGTGACAAGCTAAGAATTATATGAATAATATACAATGAAGAGTTTGATCCTGGCTCAGGATGAACGCTAGCGGCAG
>SUYN01000012.1 GCA_015060405.1 Bacteroidales bacterium | reverse complement strand
CTTTGTTTTCTGTTTTCTTTACCGTGTTCAATATTGTGCTTGTCATAGGTTGTACTCTGTGGTTCATCGAGACAGGTGAGCCTGATGAGCAGGGACTTGTTCTTGAATATGATGAATGGTGGCGAGACTTATTGCAGATCTATGTGCTCTTTAGCTCTCCATTCTATATCCTGTCTTCGATGGCGGCGATAGCAGTAAATCATAGAAAAAACTGTGAATTGAGAAATGGACAATATATTCCGGTTGATAAACCTATACCTATATGGCATTGGGTTGTATTCACTATCCCGTTTTTGCTGATGGCATTATCGGTTGTCGATGCCCGTTGGGATATCTTCAGTTTTCTGTGAGAATTATACCCTAATCTGATAGATTCTCAGACCACCCGACTCTATATTGATAAAATCTAAAATCAATATGGAAAAGAAATCAAAATTCAGGAGATTCCTGACAAGAATCGGGAGTGTAAGGTTAAGCCAGATCTGGGATAAGTTCAGAAAACCGTTCAACTTCTGCTGGAAGGCCGGTCTGGCAATTTTTGCAATTGTGTTCGTGATTCAGCTGGGCGAGGCTCTGATTGATACCTGTAAAGACCATCTCGGCCTTACTCATTACTACTGGGGCGATGAAGATTTGGGCAAGAATATCGAAATCCGCCATTTCAGCAATAACCAGGCTGCGACGTACAATAAGATTACTGATGAAAGGCTGTCGCCAAAGGTCCGGTGGATTTCCTGTGTCCCTGAAAGGGATTCTCTGACAGTGTTCTGCGATAAGGAGGGCAAGAGAGGTTATCTGAATGTGAATACCGGTAAAGTCGTAATCAATGGTCAGTATAAGCACGCTTGGCATTTCTCGGAAGGACTTGCTGCAGTTGTTGCTGATAACGGAAAGGTCGGTTTCATCAATTATGCTAATGAGATGGTTATCCCTGCGGTGTATGATTATGTTGTTGATTATGACTATATATTTGAAGATGGAATATGTGTTCTCATAGATGGCCTGACAAACAAGTATGGAGCAATCGATCGTCAGGGCAATATGAAACTCCCTATGGAGTATTCGCGTATCTTCAAGGGGTATGGTGAAAGTACCTGGTATATCAGGAAGGACGGCAAATGTGGCCTTACGGATTCTGATATGAATATTATCTTTGAGCCCGAATATGATAATATCCGATCTAATTCGAGTGACAACAATGCTTATCTGACGCTCAATGGAGTCAAACAGTTGGTTTCATTTGACGGGGAGGTTATCCTGCCATTCGTGATCGATCAGACCTGGCCGTTGAAATATATGGTCAAATATCACGATGATATGGCAGATGAATATGAACTGCACCCTTATCTTGTTGAGGTGATGATTGATTATAATTGTCACGGCGTGATGGATTCCAGGAGTGGAAAGATGGTTATTCCTGCGATTTATTCAGATATTTCTATGATTTCAAAGGATCTGTTGATGGCCGAGGTCGATGGTGATGAAGAGAACAATGTGATTTTCACAACAGATGGGAAAATGCTGAAATAGAGATTCGGACACACCACAATAAACACTATTCACTGGTGACAAACCGGATAGATGTTGTCCAAATGTTGTCCAAGTTGTAAAAAATAAGCCTCTCAGATATCTGAGAGGCTGTTTCTGGTGATTCGGTTGGGATTCGAACCCAAGACCCACAGCTTAGAAGGCTGTTGCTCTATCCAACTGAGCTACCGAACCGAGCCTTTTGCGGTTTCTTTGCAGTGCGCTTTGAGGTTTGAGCGGGTGCGCGGAAATCGGACTGCAAAGATAGGAAAAAATATTTTATTAGCAATAATTATTTTCCGGGTTTGCCGTTTTTTGCTTTTGTGGCGAGTTTTCCGGCTGATTCGATGGCGGTTACGAGGCTGAAGCCGATGATGGCGAAGGCGGCTGCGCTGCCTGCCATGAGGCTGCCTGCGGCTTCGGTCTGGGCTATGGCTTCAGGGTTGCTCCATGGCCAGATCTTGACGAGGCTTCCGATGATGAAGCCGGCGAGGACGATCAGGGTCTGTTTGTGCCAGCGGGCGAGAAGCCAGTGGAGGAAGCGCGAGAAGCCGAGGATGCCGATGACTGCGCCGACGAGGAATACGCACAGTATGAGGAGGTTGTGCCCGAAGTCGATGCCTTTGACGAGGTCGGAGATGCAGCCCATGATGTACTGATATTTACCTAGGATGAGCAGGATGAAGCTGCCGGATATGCCCGGGAGGATCATGGCGCAGATGGCGATGGCACCGCTCAGAAAGATGAACCAGAGCCCGTCGGGGGTGGTGGTAGGGGAGAGGGTGCATATGACGACGCCGAGGATGATGCCGAAGGCCAGCAGGAGGAATTCGGCTGCTTTCCATCCGGATATGCCGCGGATGATGAATATCGACGATGCTACGATCAGACCGAAGAAGAAGGCCCATGTCTGGATGGGATAGTCCGTCAGGAGCATCTGCATCAATGAGGCGAGGGACACGACGCTGACGCCGATTCCGAGAACAAGCGAGAGAAGGAACCCGCCGTTGATGTGTTTCCAGAATTCCTTGAATCTGCCTGTGAGCAGGAGCTTTACGGCTTCTGCGTTGATGGATGCGAGGGAGCCGACGAATTCGTCATATATCCCCATGATGAAGGCGATGGTGCCTCCTGACACTCCGGGGATCACGTCTGCCGCTCCCATGCAGGCGCCTTTTACTGCGGTGATTATATTCTTTCTGAACTGTCCCATATGCAATCATCTATCTGATCTTTTCCAGAAATCCGGTCATTGCCGTGAATATCTTGCGCACGTCTGAACGCAGGTCTTCGGTCGGACTGCCTGATATCACCATGTCATAGGCATGGCCAGGGAAGCCCTGACGGCCTATCTTGAACCTTGCCTTGGCGCTGCAGCTGATGAATTCGATAGGGAAGCCGCCGTTTTCCACCAGGGATATGAACAGGTCGCTCGGCTCCTGCAGCAGTGCGCTGATCTTCTGGAGAGGCGGGGTGCCCAGCCAGTCGAGTTCTTTCTTGATGATGGTCGTGGTGATGCTTGTGAGCAGGAGTTCTTCCTTGCCGAGTTTCCTGAAGTCAAGGAAATATATGTTTACCTTCAAACCGGTCTTTCTGCCCCAGGCGAGAATCTCTTCTTTCAGGATGTCGAACTCCGGTTCTTCAACGTCTATGACTACATTGACGGAGGATATCCCGTCCAGCGGAATGATGCCGGTCGGAATGTCGCTCGCATATTTCCTGATCTTCCTTTTCCGGAAGAATGTCAGCAGACTTTCAAACATTGGAGAGGATTTGATATGTTCTATAAATATCTGTATATTACGGATATATGGCCTATTCTGTCTTGGTGTTGGCTGCAATCAGGTCGCGTATCTCCTTCTTTGCAGCCTTCCAGCGGGGGATGTCGATCTTGGTGCCTACCACTTCCACAACCTTGGCGGCGATTATCGATCCGACCTCTCCGCAGGCCTTCAGCGGCATGCCCAGCGAGTGGGCGTAGAGGAATCCTGCGGCATAGGTGTCGCCGGCTCCTGTGGCGTCGACCGGTGCTGCCGGCCATGCCTTGATGAAGTGATACTCGTCACCGCTCTTGACCATGGATCCGTCCTTGCCGACCTTCACGACGGCGATCTTGCATGACTTCGCGATCTCGTCCAGTGCTTCGCGAGGCTCCATCTTGGTGAAAGCCTTGGCTTCGGTCTCGTTTGCAAACACGATGTCGACATAGTTCTCGACAATGTCATGCAGGAAGGCGGCGTTGGATTCAACGACATTGTATGAGGCCATATCAATGGATATGATGCATCCCGCAGCCTTGGCAAGCTCCACCGCGCGGCGGATGGTCGCCTGGTTCTGAACGAGATATCCCTCTATATGGAAATAATCATATCCTTCGAAATATTCCGGTTTCAGGTCTTCGGGAACGAGCTCGAGCGCTGCTCCGAGATAGACGGCGAACGTCCTCTCCGCATTCGGGGCTGTGATGAACACCATGGCCCTTCCTGACGAGTTCACACCCTTGAGCAGCATGGACCTGATGCCGTACTGCGACTGGTCGCTCTTGAACAGATGACCGAGGTCGTCGTCTCCCACCTTGCCTATGAATCCCGACTCCATTCCGAAGATGGCGGTGCCGGTGATCGTGTTTGCAGCCGAGCCACCCGCAACGAGCTGGACTCCCATCGGCTTGAGGGTCTTCCAGATCTTGTCACCGGTCTCCATGTCCACATGCTGCATGCTTCCCTTAGGAAGGTGGAACTCTTTGAGGAATCTGTCATCCGGAAGGACTGCCAATATGTCTGTCAGCGCGTTTCCAATGCCTAATATTGAAGCCATAATTACAATTATTTTTATGTACAAACATACAAAGATAGTAAACTTTTAAATAAATTTGCAGCCTGTAAGAAACTATCTAATCGGGCAGGACAGATGAACAAAAAGATATCAAAGGCGATCAAATATATACTTTCTGCGTCTCTGGCGTTCGCACTTCTTTATTTTTCTTTCAGGGATGTGCAGTGGCCGGAGTTCCGCGAGAGCCTGAAGACCTGCAGGTGGGAGTTTGTAGTCCTGTCCATGGCGGCGGGGGCTTTCGCGTTCTGGCTCAGGGGGTTGAGATGGCGCAAGCTTCTGCTTCCGATAGATGACAGCATCACGAATGTCACCGCCTTCAATGGTGTGAATATAGGCAATGTCTCCAATTTCATATTCCCTCGTATCGGCGAATTCGTGCGTTGCGGAGTCATAACCCGCCGTTCGGCTCCGGCTGAGGACGGCAGCGGGCAGAAGAAGGCCTCGTATGAAAAAGTCCTGGGAACAGTGGTGCTCGAGCGCAGCTGGGAGCTTCTGGTGATGCTCCTTCTGCTGGCGGTCGTGGTGATCGGAGGATTTGAGCGTTTCGGAAGTTTCTTTGTGGCCGAGATCCTCACTCCGATGTCTCAGAAGCTGAATTTCAGCATCTGGTGGCTGGCCTTCATCCTTGTCGCCGTCTGTGCGGCTCTCCTCTATGCCCTCTGGCGTTTCAGGAAGACCAGCGCCTTCTGCAAAAGGATATGGGGGATCTTCCAGGGAATATATCAGGGCTTCGCCAGCTGCATGAAGATGGATCAGAAATGGCTGTTCTTTGCCTACACTGCGGCTATATGGATGATGTACTGGCTCATGGCTGCAAGCACCGTGTGGGCTGCGCCCTTCCTTGAGGGCCTTGACCTGATCGACGCCCTCTTCCTGTCGCTTGTCGGAGGACTTGGCTTCGCCGTACCTGTTCCGGGCGGAATAGGGGCCTTCCATTTCATCATAGGCCTTACTCTGTCTGTCGTATATGGCATCCCGATGGAAGTGGGAATCATATATGCGACTCTCTCGCACACCTCACAGGCAATAACCCAGATCCTGTTCGGACTTGGGTCATACGCCTACGAAGCTCTCAAGAAATAAGCTGTCTATAGTATTGTAAGCTCCACAGGACAGTGGTCGGAGCCGAAGATCTCCGTGTGGATCTTTGCGTCCTTCAGCCTGTCCTTCATGCCTTCGCTTGTCACGAAATAGTCGATACGCCACCCGATGTTCTTCTGACGTGCCTGGAAGCGGTATGACCACCATGAATATATGTCAGTGGCATCCGGGTGGAAATAGCGGAACGTGTCGATGAAACCTTTCCCCAGCAGGTCGCTGAACTTGCCTCTTTCCTCATCGGTGAAACCGGGGTTGCGGCGGTTGGCCTTCGGATTCTTCAGGTCGATCTCCTGGTGAGCCACATTCAGGTCGCCGCAGTAGACGACTCCTTTCTTCTCTGCAAGGCCGCAGAGGTACTCCCTCATCGCATCCTCCCAGGTCATCCTGTAGTCCAGCCTTCGGAGCTCGTCCTGAGTGTTCGGTGTGTAGCAGCACACAAGGTAGAAGTCCTCCATCTCGAGGGTTATCACCCTGCCTTCGTGGTCGTGTTCGTCTATGCCCAGACCGTAGGTCACATTGAGAGGGGTGTGCTTTGTATATACGGCAGTGCCGGAGTAGCCCTTCTTGTCGGCGAAATTCCAATATGACTGATATCCCATGAATTCCAGATCCAGCTGCCCCGCCTGCATCTTCGTCTCCTGCAGGCAGAAGAAATCCGCATCAAGCTCCTCAAATATATCGGCAAACCCCTTGCCGCACACAGCCCTCAGGCCGTTGACATTCCAAGAAATGAACTTATACATATCCTTTTTGACTATTATCCACCTGCAAAGATATGCAAAAGAGGGAGACCTCCAACAATTCCGGCCTGTTTCCGTCGCTGCCTCCTCCTCTGCTTCCCCGGCCGGTGTTATATTTCCGCTTCAGCAATACCCTTTGAGAATGAGTGTTGTGCGAATGAAAAAACTTTGTATCTTTGTGGCTCCGAATATTTCGGTGACATATTTTTAGAAAGTGTTTTTCTGTCCTTAGTAAGAAATCTGACAGTTTCAATGAATCAGGGACGTACGAATGACACTCATTCTTGTTTAGATTATGGCATGGGTGCGCTCTTGCATCCGGTACCCCATATCTATTCGAGTGTGGGGTATTGCTGCGTTTATTTGATTCAAGGTTTTGTCAGAACCTCTTACTGGATAGACGGATCGGACTCCACACTTTCTCGTAGTGCTTCTATACATACATTTTATGACAACTGTTTCCTTCAAATGGTTGTGCATGGTGGCTCTGCTGTTTGTCAGTATGGCCGTCTGTGCGCAGACAACTTCGTCATCCACACTCGTGCTGGATGCCTCGTCTCTCACCCCGATCAATGCAGACGCGGTCACGGGTCTGGCGCTTGACCCTATCGGCAAAGACCGGTCGAATCGTGCATGCGCACGTATCAAGCTGCATGTCAACAGGATGACCCCGGAAGAAATCGCAGAGATCGAGGTCAAGGCCCCCGGAGGTAACGTGCTGGTCATGAAGCAGCAGGTCGCCTTTGACGGAAATGGCCTGATTGTCGAGATTACCGCCCGCCCGGAAACCCGTTTTTATCTGCGTCACCGCAAGTTCGGCGACTCTAATCTGGTGACAGTCAGCCTTGAAGGAAACAAGGAATACAGAATGGAGGCCTGGAACGAGCTGGCGGTTCCTGTCACCATCGTGTGCATGACCCAAGGTGCAGAAGTGTTTCTTGACGGAGTGTTCCAGGGACTGATCGGCCATGACCACATGCTTACACTTCCCGATGTGCCGTCGGGGGTGCATGACCTTCGTCTTGTGATGGGAACGGATGAGGCCTTCAAGCAGATAACCGTCTCGAACGATCAGGTCAGCTTCAACATCGAGCTCAAGAACAGAGAGCTCCTTCATGGTATCCTGACCTTCAATGTGACTCCGCATGATGCCGTTCTTGAGATAGACGGAGAAACCCTTACTTCAGAAAACGGCGTGATAAACAGAAGGACAATGTTCGGCACCTATCCTTATACGGTGACAGCGGAAGGCTATCACAAGGCGGAAGGCTCGGTCACTATAGACATCGACAGCCTGTCACGTAACATAGTCCTCAAACCGTTGGTGACCGATCTCACGGTGAATGCCGGGGATGATCTCAAGATGTGGATCAATGGAGAACCTGTCGGTGAAGGCACCTGGACAGGCGCCCTCGCTCCCGGAACATATGAAATCAAGACAAAGAAGTCAGGCCATTATCCTGCGTACTCTACTGTCACCCTTACTGCCGACATGGAGGAGCTCGCGATCGATGCTCCGGACGCGGCGGTGCCATACGAGAAAAACCTTCTTGCAATGGCGTCGGCAAGCGTCTTCCCGGGCATGTCATACGGCGCTATGCTGGGATATGTCCAGACAATAGGAGGATATGCGAAATTCAGAAGCAATTTCGAGTCGGTAAAGGGTGTATATAACGCCACAAGTTCCCTGGACATCGAAACAGGCGGCTACTTCTGGCCGTCCGGAGCCAAGGCTGAATCAATAATGAATGTATCGGGAGGTCTGCTCATCCGTGCGGCCAAGTTCCTCTATCCGTATGTCGGAGCAGGTTACGGCTCAAGAAAAGTCATGTGGCAGGATGCAGGAGGAAGATGGGCAGATATCACAGACTACACCTACAGCGGCGTCAGTGCAGAAGCCGGACTTATATTCAAATTCGGCCCTGTGGCACTTTCTGCCGGAGCTTCAACAACTGCATTCAAATACACTTCAGCCGAAGTCGGTCTCGGTGTGATGTTCTAACAGTACGAAAATGAAATCTTATATGAAGAGATTAACAGTATATATGTCGTTGCTTCTTGCAGCCGTCTCATGTCTGCAGGAAGAGCGCTCTCCAGACGAAATCCTCATCCCTTCGCCGGCGCAGGTGAAGTGTGAGGAGTCATCATTCACCTTGAACTCGACCGTTCCGAAAGGGACAGAAGACATAGTCTACAGCTGTGGCTTCTATGTCAGCAAAGACCAGTCGCTGTCCGATCCCGTCAAGGTCAATGCGACCATCTCGTCCAACACATTCGAGGCAGACCTTCCGTCCCGAGAATATGGAACAAGATATTACCTGTGCTCATTCGTGACCAACGGCGACGAACTCGAATTCAAGTCGGATGTGACCACTTTCGACCTCCAGCCGCTTGAAAGCTACTTCGAGTTCGGCGAGGTGAAGATAGTTGATTATGATAAGGTCAGCCGCGAAGTTGAAATAGCTGTTGATGCTGACATATATAGCGGAGTAGGTATCACTGAAATCGGCGTCTGCTATGGAGAAGGACCGGATGGCCTTTCTGTCGAAGGCGACCATAAGGCGGGAGTCTTCGCAAGTGAAGTGCGTTCAGAAGCAGGTGTGGTGACCGTTGTACTTGATGGTTTTGCAGATGCGACACAATATTATATAAAGCCATATATCAAGGATGGTGATTACATTGCATATGGCGATGTGATGCCGTTTTATATTCCGGCAGTAGCAAATGTTTCCACTTTCGATGCGGCGGATGTTACAGCATCGGGAGCAGTCCTGTCAGGAGAAGTTACAGATGAATGCGGATCTGCTGTCACTGAGCGAGGCTTTGTGTGGGAAGAAGGTGACGTGATGCCTACAATCGACTCTGACAAGATGACCGCCGGCAGCGGAATGGGAGTGATGAGCGCGACCGTGACCGGTCTTGCTCCGAATCAGAAATATACATTCCGTGCCTATGCCGTCAATGCATCCGGAACGGCTTATGGTGAATCAAGGACCTTCACGACCCTGGTAGCACTGCCGGTTCTGGCGACTTCGACAATCACAGATATAACCTCTACGACTGCAACCTTCACCGGCGTGGTTTCAAGCGATGGCGGAGAAGATGTTTCGGAAGTCGGTTTCTATTACGGCACCGACAAGGGAGTCGACCCTTCTGCTTCGCAGAAAGTGAGCATTAAGTATTCGGCATATCATAAGTCGGCAAAAGGCCTTGCCTCCAACACACTGTTTTCAGCAATGCAGGAAACGGCATCTCAGGCTTCAGAGGGAGAAGAATTCTCGATAGAAGTGGACAATCTTGCCCTTAAGACACGTTATTATGTCAGATCCTATGCAGTCAACTCTGCCGGAACAGCTTATGGTGAGACTGTAGACTTTGAGACATTGGCTGAGAAAGCCTCTATCCTCACGGTCGGCTCAAGCGACGTAACTACCACCAGCGCCGTACTCTCAGGAAACATCACTGCCGACAATGGTGAAAGGATCACAGAAAGAGGCTTCGTCTGGATGGAAGGTACCGGTAAGCCGACAACCGACTCCAACAAGCTGAAGGTGAGCGGCACGGTAGGTGAATTCAATGCAACCCTCAAGGGCCTCAGCCCGAACCGGAAATATTCTTTCTGTGCCTATGCGGTCAACGCAGAAGGTACGTCATATGGCGAGGTGAAGACTTTCACTACAGCAGTTGCCCTCCCTGTCCTGTCGGAGGTGATAGTGTCTTCAATCACCTCTACCTCGGTGAAGTTGTCGGGCATAGTGGCCGATCATGGGGGAGAGACTGTAACAGAAGTGGGTTTCTACTATAGCACGGAAGCTGATGTCAATCCGGAAACATCAAAGAAAGTAAGTCAGATATATGCAGATGATTCCTTCACTATTGATGTCGAGGAGTTGGAAATATTCACCAGGTACTATGTACGTGCATATGCAAAGAACTCCGCAGGTATAGCTGTCAGTGAAGTTAAAGATTTCATGACGGCGTCATCGTCTCCTTCAGTCCAGACCGTGGGAGCGTCTGATATAACTATGGAAAGTGCCACTCTTGCCGGAAAAGTGATCAGCGACAATGGGGAAGATGTCACAGAACGCGGTTTCGTGTGGCTGCGTGGCGAAGATGTGCCGACGATGGATTCATATATATTGAGAGTGTCGGGTACAGCTGATGATTTTACCGCAACTCTTTCAGGCCTTGAGCCCAATGCGAGATATTCATTCCGTGCATATGCAATCAATGCAAAAGGAACCTCGTTGGGTGAGACAAAGACTTTCAGTACCGTGGCAGGCCTTCCGGTAATTTCCGCTATAAGTGTAACGGACATTACATCAACTACAGCGTCATTCTCGGGCGTCATTGCAGACCACAATGGTGCGAATATATCTGAAGTCGGTTTCTATTACAGCACGTCAGAACAGGTTGATCCGACCTCATCAGTCAAGGTCGTTCAGGCCTATTCAAAGGACAGTTTTTCTGCTTCAGTATCAGGCCTCTCTGTCAATACAAGGTATTATGTCAAGGCATTTGCTACTAATTCGGCTGGTACGGCCTATAGCGATGTTGCAAGTTTCAACACATTATCCTCAGTTCCGACTGTCATTACTCTCGGAGCGTCTGATGTGACTTCGACAAGTGCCCTTCTTTCAGGAAATGTCGTCACAGACAATGGCGCCACGGTCACAGAAAGAGGTTTTGTCTGGGTGATAGGAGATGATACACCTACGATTTCATCACACAAGATCAAGGTTGACGGAACCTTAGGTGACTTTAGTACTCTTCTTGATAATCTGGACCCGAACAAGAAGTATTCATTCAGGGCTTATGCACTCAATTCAGAAGGTACCTCATATGGTGAAATTGTCACATTTACGACCATCGCTGGCCTTCCTTCGCTCACATCTGTTGATGTAGCTTCCATAACTTCTACAGGAGCTACCTTCTCAAGCAGCGTGATCGGACATGGTGGATCTACTGTGACTGACGTTGGTTTCTATTACAGTACATCCGCTTCTGTCGATCCGGAAACATCATCAAAAGTCAGTCAGAAGTATGCAAAGGATGCATTCTCGCTGTCGGTAAATGATCTTTCGATCTACACCGAGTACTATGTGAGGGCATTTGCTACAAATGCAGCGGGTACGGCCTACAGCCCTGTTGTCAGATTCACGACAGCAGCTTCGGCTCCAGTGGTAAGGACATTGTCTTCTTCTGACGTCAAGGCGAAGAGTGCGAACCTGTCTGGAACGGTGGTGACAGACAACGGCTCGGCTATTACAGAAAGAGGCTTTACATGGCTTAAGGGTGAAGGAAATCCTTCAGCAACGTCAGAAAGACTCAAGGTAAGCGGTACCACCGGTGAATTCAGTTCCACATTAAGCGGGCTCGAACCAGTTCAAACATACTCATTCCGCGCATATGCTGTCAACGCCAAGGGAACAACATATGGTGAAGTGATGACTTTCACTACGATTCCTGATGTGATGACCCTTACGACCGGTCAGGCATCCTCCGTGACCGCGTCGTCGGCATCCGTCAGCGGCAGCATCACTTACTATGGCGGCAACGACGTGACCGAAGTCGGCGTCTGCTGGTCTACCGGCCAGAACCCTACAGTCTCCGACAGCCACAAGGCCGCCTCGTCCGTGACCAAGGACTTTACGGTGAACCTCAGCGGCCTTAACGAGCACACCACATACTACGCGAGAGCCTACGCGACCGCGAAGACCGGCGTGACTTATTATGGAGACGCAGTGTCATTTGCTACTCTCTACAAGGTCATCACTCCGTCTGCTTCCAAGACTACCGTGTCAGGCATCACCGTGTCATCGGCGAGCCTTGCCTCGAGCGTGACCAGCGACGGTCATGGCACGATCACGGATGCAGGCTTCGTGTACTCGACGACTTCCGGTCCGACAGTCTCCGGCAGCAAGAAGAGCTGCGGTGCCAAGACCGGCGAGTTCTCGGCCCAGATCACGGGCCTTAAGGACGGCACGAAGTACTATGTGCGCTCGTATGTGACCAACGAGTCCGGCACCGGCTACGGCGAGGAGGTGAGCTTCACCACGACCGCCATCAGTGTGCCGACACTGTCTTCTGTGACCTTGGGCACAGTGACTTACGAATCCGCATCCTTTACCGCTAAGGTCACCGCCCTTAACAACGGCACCCTGGCTGATGCGGGCTTTGTCTACTCGACTTCCCAGACTCCTGACCTTAACTCAAGCAAGATCAGCTGCGGCAAGGTCGCCGACCTGTCTGGCAAGGCGGTATCGCTTAAGGCCTCGACGATTTATTATGTCCGCGCCTATGCGACAAACGAAAAGGGAACCTCGTACAGCGCTCAGGCCAGCTTCACGACCGGTGCAGCTCCAAGCATTCCTTCGGTGACCACCGGATCAGCAAGTTCGGTGACTTCATCCGGAGCCAGTGTATCCGGCAACGTGACTAATCTCGGCATCGAGAGCGGCGTGACCCAGCACGGCCATGTGTGGTCGACGTCTTCCAACCTTAGCCTGTCCAGCGGCAGCAAGAGCGAGCTCGGCAGCCGTACCTCCACAGGTTCGTTCACATCCAAGCTGACCGGCCTCAAGCCTAACGTGACCTACTATGTGAAAGCCTACGCCACCAACTCTGAAGGAACAGCCTACGGTGATGCCATCACGTTCACTACGGAGGCTGATGCGATGACCCTCACGACCGGTCAGGCATCCTCCGTGACCGCGTCGTCGGCATCCGTCAGCGGCAGCATCACTTACTATGGCGGCAACGACGTGACCGAAGTCGGCGTCTGCTGGTCTACCGGCCAGAGTCCGACAGTCTCTGACAGCCATAAGGCTGCCTCATCTGTGGCAAAGGACTTCACCGTGAGCCTAAGCGGCCTGAACGAGCACACCACCTACTACGCGAGGGCCTACGCGACCGCGAAGACCGGCGTGACCTACTACGGTCCGTCCGTGTCCTTCACCACCCTCTACAAGGTCATAGCCCCATCTGCTTCCAAAACGACAGTATCAGGCATCACCGTGTCTTCAGCGAACCTTGTGGCGAGTGTGACCAGCGACGGTCATGGCACGATCACCGATGCAGGCTTCGTGTACTCGACGACTTCCGGTCCTACAGTCTCAGGCAGCAAGAAGAGCTGCGGTGCCAAGACCGGCGAGTTCTCCGCCCAGATCACAGGCCTTAAGGACGGCACGAAGTACTATGTGCGTTCCTATGTGACCAACGAATCCGGCACCGGCTACGGCGAGGAGGTGAGCTTCACCACGACCGCCATAACAGTCCCTACTGTATCAGCAGTTACCATGGGGACAGTCACTTACAATTCCGCATCATTCACAGCGGAGGTGACAGCCCTGAACAATGGTACTCTGACCGAGGTCGGCTTCGTTTACTCGACCTCGCAGAACCCTGGCCTTAACTCCAATAAGATCAGTTGCGGCAAGTCTGCTTCAATCTCTGGAAAGGCCATTTCTTTAGAGGCAGTGACAACCTATTATGTAAGGGCTTTCGCGACTAACGAGAAAGGAACTGCATATGGTCCCGAAATCTCGTTTACCACTAAAGAAGCACCTGAACAGTCGGACATTGATGCCGATGATTTCAAGCCTGAGACAGATTGGGACTAAACAATAGATTGCTAACATGAAAGCTATGAAATATATAAACAGAATGAAGGCCTTGGCTCTTGCCCTTCTCGCCATCCTGTCCTGTTCGACAGGAATGGATGTGGATGATGAGGGACTGCAGACCTGCACCTATCGGATGAGATTCGATTGTTCCATTGAGAACGCATCCTTTGTGATGACAAAGGCCGGATACCCGTGGGAGGATGGTACTGTGATTCAGATGCAGTTCCAGAACAAGAGCTCGCGCATAAAGGGTCTTGCGACGTACTCTCAAGCAACCGGGGAGTGGACCGTCACAACCGACAAGACGATGGTAGCTGTGTCTGATGCAAGTTGTGAAGCCTATTGGCTGAAAGGGCTTGGCGATCAGGCTGCAGATGCTCTGACCCTCGGACCGGAAATAGCTCCGTTCAAAGACATTAATGCAACTTACACATTGGATCAGGATGGCTACCTGCTGGTCACCGCACACCTTGCTCCGATGACTTCACGCGTAAGATTCATTGGTCAACCAGGCAGGTCTTTCACTGTAAGTGGCCTGCAGTACATCTCTGCATATTCGCGCACAGGCAACTCCTTTACACGAGTCTCACAGGACGTGACTGTCACGATAGGACCAGAGGGCAGTTCAGGCTACGTCTATGCAACCTTTGCAAATACATCAGAAAGAAAGCTGACAATCAGCGGAGAACACAACACAGCCTATGTCCGCACCTTTGGTGAAGATGTTCTTGTAATCGGCAACAGCGGTTATCTGAATGTACCGACTCCTGCAAATCCGGGCAACTGGTCATTTGTCAATACATCCAACCAGAAGGAAGTCATTCTTCCAACTGTGAGCGAGGTCAACGTTACGGGTGTCAAAGGTGTATCAGCTGGTTTTGCCGCTGAAGTGACAGATCTGGGAAACAGTATCATACTTTCGTCTGGCTTTGTATATGGAAAGACTCCGGCTCCGACGATTGAAACTGCATTGACATATTCATGTGGTTCCTCTGACTCGTTCTCTGTAAGGATCGGTGGTCTTGATAAGGTGACTACCTATTATGTGAGAGCCTTTGCATCAAACCCGAAAGGACTTTCCTATGGCCCGGAGGTGTCTTTCATTACCACGGATGAGGAAGACGGAATCACTTCCGGTGATTTCGAAGAGGGAGAAGAAAACTGGGGAGATAATTATGGTGAAGATTCGGATCCGGTTACAGGAGACAGTATCGGGAAAGATGATTGGAATGAGGATGACAATTGGAATCTGAATGCGGGGGGGCAGTATCCTACGGATGGGGACCAGATAGGAAAAGATAACTGGCCTGACGATGATGATTGGAATGAAAACTGGGGAGGCGAGACAGATCCGATGGATGGATCCGACATGGGAAAAGATGACTGGGAAGATGATGAAGACTGGAATGAAGAATAACAAAGTAAATGATACATTATGAAAACTATTAGAATGTTTTGCAATGCCCTCATGTCCGTGGCATTGACAAGTTTGATGATCTGGTCCTGCATGAAAGTGGAGACTGAAGTGGAACAAGAGGAGACCCGCACGGTTTACACTGCGTCAATGGTGTTTGAAGGCAGTCTCACTGCTTATGATGCTCCGACACGTGCTGTATCCTCGTCATGGGAAGACGATTCTCAGGTGTTCCTTCAGTTTTCAGTAGGGGATGCATTTGTCGAAGGATCTGCAGTATATGATGCGGAGGCGGATAAGTGGGGAGTAGAGTACTATAAACCAATTACTTCAGGAGAGGAGTTAAGATGTCATGCCTACTATTTTGAGAATCCCGTTCAGGTGGGAGGTGCAGACATCATTCTTAATGAAAGGACAGCTGTCTACAGAGATACCACAGCTACCTACTTCTATGACGGAGAGACTATTACAATCAATGCGCATCTTAAGCCTCTTACCGGAAGAGTAAGATTTGAAGGGGATGCCGGAGCTGAGTGCAACTTTGCAGGATGTCACAGATATACCAACTATAGTTTGACCACAAACACACTTACAGCCAGTCCTAAGGAGTTCAAGGACTACCTGCCCGAATCAGGAAAAAGTGAGTATTACTATGTTTTCTTTGATGAAGAAAGTCCTCGCGAGATCCGTTTCTATGACAGGACAAACAACGCAAGATTCCTCAAGAAATGCAGTCCCGGGGTTCTGGCCCAAGGAAAAAGCGGTTATATGTCAGTGCCGACTGTAGATTCTCATGTAGGTTGGGGCTATAATGAACTCGTCAGGACTTTCACCATCGGTGAGGTGGAATTCAAGATGATTCTGGTAGATAAAGGAACCTTTATGATGGGATGGGGACCATATACGACAGCAACTCCTATACATAAAGTTACGTTGACAAAGGATTATTATATCGGGGAAACAGAAGTAACACAGGCGCTTTGGGCTGCGGTCATGGGAGGTACAGCCCTATCTGGTGAAGAAGAGCATCCAGTGCAACAAACCTGGGATTATTGCGTAGAGTTTACTCATCATATCAATCGCCTTATAGATAGCGTCGCTTTTAGATTGCCGACGGAAGCAGAGTGGGAGTTCGCAGCGAAAGGCGGCAATAATTCAGAAGGTTATGATTATAGTGGTTCAAATGATCGCTATCGTGTAGGTTGGATTAATGGAGGTCATCAACCTGTGAAACAAAAAATAGCTAATGAAATAGGTCTTTACGATATGACCGGTAATGTTTCCGAATGGTGTTCAGACTATTATGGTAATTATTCATCATCTGATGCTATAGACCCGACTGGCCCGTTACAGGGCTCTAGTCGAGTCCATCGTGGGGGGGCACCAGGCAATTTGACTCAATTCTTCGCCTGCGCTTATCGTAATAGTTCTAGTGTATCAAATGACGACGTAGGTTTCCGTCTCGCCTCCTATTAGTTCTTCCTAAGTGATGACGAGCCTCTCCGAGGCAGCTTTCGGGCTTAAAGTTAACAACCCGTGCATCTTCCCAAAGGTGCACGGGTTGTTTTTTCTGCCACTTGTCTAACGCAGCGCCGCAATCTGCTCCTGAGGTAGTCCGGTAAGCCTGGAGATCTGCTCGATGTCCATCCCTTCTTTCATCATGTTCCTGGCAACCTCCGTCTTCCCGTCAACCGCTCCCACAGCTCTTCCTTCAGCATGTCCTTCAGCCCTTCCCTCGGCGTGCCCTTCAGACCGTCCTTTGTTTATCCCGTCTGTGTAACGTTCGTAGAGAATGTTCTCGTAGTCATTCCTGTTCATGATCTGTTTCTCGTAATGATTTCTTTTTTCTGGTGACCATGACGCCAGTTCAGCTTCATGGTATAGTTCTTCAAGCTCAGTCCCGGAGACCCACGCAGGCCTTCTTTTCAGAAGATGCATGTTACGGATGCTGTAAAGCCATCTGTCCGTGAGGTTTTCACACTCATCCTCCTCTTTGCGGAACTTCTGCAGGTCAATGAAAACTATATTTGTATCATCGTTCAATGCATGACCGGTGTCTTTGCTCCGATACACAAAATGTGAAATGTACTGATTGCCTCCCTCGGCCTTCTCTTCTACTATCGAGTTCGGAAAGTTCAGAAAACTGATCTGATATACCGGCGCGAAATAGTAGTCCCAAGGTCTGCCCTGACTTCTCTGTGCCTTCTTCTCCATCCGTGCCTGGTCCTGTACTGACAGACTGGAATAATAGACTGCTCTCTTGTGGTAGTAGTGCTGGCTCCACATCTGCATCTCGATCAGGAAACGTCTTCCCTGACTGTCTTTGCAGGCAACATCGAAGAAAGACTTGCTTTCCTCCTCCGTCAGTCCTAGTCTTTCAGTCGGCAGATACGTCACTTCAACTATCCTCATACCAAGAAGACGGTTCAGCAATGTCATCAGCAGTCTTTCGCTTTTCCCTTCAGTTCCTAAAACGATCTTGAACCCGGAATCGTAGATCAATTTCGCAAATACATTCGGCTCTCTCGCCCCGGCTTCGGTGTCCTGGACACCTTGGCCAACCTTCTTTACTTTACCCATAATGATGAAATGTTAACGGACAATATTATCCCATTAAAATTTTCATCATCAGCCCTCATTCCTCCCGACAAATATACCTTTTGTCAAGTGGAATTCAAATGTCTGGATGCTGATTTTGCTTTTTCTTTAACATCTTTTTTCTCTTTTTTTAAAGTTTTTCCTTTTTTTTAACGCCGCTCGGGAACCAACCGGGGATGACTATGCGCACCGACGCTAAATATCGTGCGTAATCTATTGTTTATTAGTAATAAAAACTATAACTTTGTTACTTCGTACCGAGATGACGGACTTATGTCGGAATAACTGATTAATCAATAATACTTATGAAAAAGTTTTTTACTCTTTTGGCGCTTTTTTGCGCCGCAATGGTGATTGTACCGAATGCTTATGCTCAGAAGAAACAGAAGGTAAAGGTTGACAAGGTTGTCAAGTATGCACAGAAGGATCCGCAGAGAAGGGCCTGGGGCGAGGGAGCACATTTCAATGAGTCAACCGCAAGAAACATCGCTGAGATGCAGGCAAGAGCTGCTTTGTCGGCAAGAGTGGAGTCGGCAGTCTACCAGATGATGGAGGAGGCTGTGATTGACAAGACTCAGTATGTGTCAAACGGAAGCACTGCAGCGGCACTTGATGAGAGCACTACAGACCGTAAGACCACTACATCTGCAATCACATCTCAGGTCCTTCGCAACACTCCTGTTGTAAAGACTTCGATCTACTATCAGGACAACAAACAGTACAAGGTGTATGTCTGCATCGAGTACCAGGGATCTGTGGATGAACTCTACAACCACTTCACAAGAGCTCTCGAGTCTCAGCGTACATCCACTGGCGAGCCTAAGTACGAGATCCGCCAGGAAGAGGCACGCAAGGTGTTCACTGCAACTCTCCAGAAGTAATACTTTCAGCGTATGAAAAACAGGATTTTATTGGCGATTCTTGCTGTAATGGTTTCTTTCCCTGTGGCTGCGCAGAATCCTTTTGAGGCCTACAAGAAGAAGGCTCAGTCGCAGTTCAACGATTTCCGTGATCAGAAGAGGAAGGAATTCGAAGAGTACAGACGCCGTGCGAACGAGGAGTTCGCTAACTATATGAGCAAGGAGTGGGTATGGAATGACAGCTGCGAGCCTGTAGCCGACCCTAAGGAGGCTGATCCGCAGGTCATTCCTGCAACAGTTCCGGAGACTGAACCGTTGCTTATGCCGGATCTGAGCCAGATCGAGGAGAGCGATGTCGCCCTTATCGAGGTGGACAATGTCTTCGAACCGCTTCCTGCAGATCCGATCCCGGAGCCTATCATCCCGATGGTTTATGAGGAGCAGACTGATGAGGTCTGCATAGCCTTCGACTTCTACGGATCGCTCTGCAACCTCCACTTCAACCCTTCAAGAAGGGCTGTCCTGAAGAATTCATGGTCGGCAGCCGTGTCCGACATGTGGAAGGTCCTTTCACGTAAGGCATATGACAACCTTCTCTATGACTGCCTCGCCATCCGCGACCAGCTGAACCTCTGTGACTGGGGCTACCTCAAGCTTACAGGCGCTGCAGCAAAGGCTATCTATGACAAGCCGGACCAGAGAAATGAGGCAGTGGTGCTTCAGTCATTCCTTCTCAACCAGTCAGGATACAGGATCCGTATGGGCCGTTCGAAGGACGGAAAGCTCCACACCCTGGTGTCGACAGCTGACGACATGTACGGCAGAAAGTATTGGAACCTTGACGGTACACACTACTATCTCGCAGAAGATGACAAGGCTCCGGGCCTCTACCTCTTCGACACCAAGTTCCCAGGTGAGAAGTCGCTCCGTCTCGGAATCTATGACGAGCAGAATCTCGAGCAGCAGATGTCAGAGCAGCGCGTTCTCCGTTCTGCAAGATACTCTGACCTTGAGGTCGCTTCTGAGGTCAACCTGAACCTCGTGTCTTTCATGAACGACTATCCGTCAACATACAGACGTGACATGCCATACACCCAGTGGTACCACTATGCAAGCGCACCTATCGCTCAGAAGGTGAAGGATGAGGTCTATCCGAGCCTTGCTGCCAGCATCGAGGGCAAGAACACCTGGGAGTCAGTGAATGTCCTCCTGAACTTCGTGCAGACAGCGTTCGAGTACAAGACTGACAATGACGTCTGGGGCTATGAACGTTCGTTCTTCCCTGAGGAGACTCTCTACTATCCGTACTGCGACTGCGAGGACCGTTCGATCTTCTTCTCGCGTATTGTAAGAGACCTCATCGGACTCGAGGTCGTCCTGATCTATTACCCTGGTCACCTTGCGACAGCGGTTCACTTCCCGACTGAAACCCCTGGTGACAAGATCTCTGTAAACGGCAAGCAGTTTACAATCTGCGACCCTACCTACAAGAATGCATCTGCGGGCAGGACCATGCCTGGAATGGATAATTCGACAGCAAAGGTGGTGATGCTCTAAATCAGAAGCACATAGAAATGAAAAAGGGCTTGATGAGTCGATCATCAAGCCCTTTTCTTAAAACCTGTGCCGCAGCGACACGGAAGGGAGGAATCCTAATTTGCCTCTGTCATGGAATTTCCCGTTCAGAATCCCGTAGCTTGGCCGCAGGTCGAGAGAAATCTGCATCGGGAACCAGAATGTGTATTCTATGCCGGCCTGGGCAGAGAATGCAAGGAGGAATTTGTTGTCCAGGCATCCGAGTGCGATTCCCGGACCTGTGTAGATGCCCCAATAACCTCTGTTCGTCCATGCCGGACGGGCGAATATGAAGTTGTAGGTGCCGCTGGCCTTGAAGCCTTCCAACCCTCCGAATTCAGTTCCGATCTCGGCTTCTATGAAGCTTCTCTGCTGCGTCTGGTGCTGATAAGACATCTCCATTCCCACGGCTCCAAGCCTTACACCCAGGGCTCTTGGCTGGGCCCCTGCTACGATTGTGAAACATAAGGCAGCAAGGCAGATAAGCATAGTTTTCTTCATGACAGTAATATTCTTTTTGTTTATATTGATCTGAACGATGTTCCTATTTCGTGCCAAAGATACAAAAAAACGACGACCGCCAAGGCGGCCGTCGGCAATTATATGTCAGCAGGGGGTTAGAATCTGTAACGGATGCCGAGGCCGACGCTTGATGGAGCGTAGATGCCGTTGCCGCCGAGGCCGATTCCGATGTGCTGTCTGAAGTCAAGAGAAAGCTGGAGCGGGAATGCGAAAGAGTACTCGATACCGACCATTCCGGCTACTGCAAGGTGGAGGTAGTTAGCATCACCAAGGCCGAGACCTACAGTTGCACCAGGACCTGCGTAGAAACCGAAACCGTCACCGAACTGTGAGATCATGAAGTTGTAGATACCTGTTGCACCGATGTTCATTGTGCCGTCTCCGAGACCGAGTCCCAGACCTCCGTCAACCTCAAGGAAGTTTCCTCCCATGTCGTGCTGGTAGCTGATTTCTGCACCGTTTCCGATGCGTGCACCGATAGCTCTTGGCTGAGCTGTAGCAGCAACTGCAAATCCTAATACCATTGCTGCAATGAGAATCATTTTCTTCATAATTTGTATTTTGGTTAATGATTAATTAAGTGTCGACTTGATGAATTCCATTCTTCTTGCGAACTCCTCCTTGCCGATGAGTGTGACTATGTCGGCTATGCCCAGTCCGCTTGACGCACCAACGAGGGCGAGCCTGAGGCAGTTCATCACCTTTCCCATAGGCCATTCGTTCGAACGGATGTACTCTTCAAGGGGGCCTTCGAGAGACTCCTTTGTGAATTCTCCTTCGAAGCCAAGTATGAAGTCTGCAACCTGAAGGGCGAGGGTGTAGTTCTCCTCCTTCCAGAATTTCGCTGCATCCTTTTCTACAAAGGAAGCAGGAGCGATGAAAAGGTATGAGGCGATGTCCCAGAAGTCTGCAACGAATGTCGCCCTTTCCTGGATGAGCTTCACGATTCTTTCCACATAGTCCTGTGAGAAGGTCTTTCCTGCAAAGTCAGGAGCCTGCGCCTCTTTCACTATGGTGATTCCCTTTGACTGGAGTACAGGGATGTAGAGTTCTGTGAGTTCTGCAACGCTCTTGGTGCGGAGGTACTCTTTGTTGAACCATTTTGCCTTGTCTGCGTTGAATCTTGCTCCGGACTTGACCACTCTTTCGAGTGAGAATGCCTCCACAAGCTCCTCCAGACTGAAAAGCTCGCGGTCGTCACCAGGATTCCATCCGAGCATTGCGAGAAGGTTCACGAAAGCTTCAGGGAAATAGCCGTCCTCGCGGTAACCTCTTGAAACCTCGCCTTCAGCGTTCACCCACTGGAGAGGGAACACAGGGAAGCCGAGGCGGTCTCCGTCCCTCTTTGAGAGCTTGCCCTTTCCGTCAGGCTTGAGAAGGAGGGACAGATGTGCGAAACGCGGCTGGGTCTCTGTCCATCCGAATGCCTCGTAAAGGAGGTAGTGGAGCGGGAGCGACGGCAGCCACTCTTCACCGCGGATGACCTCTGTGATCTCCATCAGATGGTCGTCTACTATGTTCGCGAGGTGATATGTCGGGAGTTCGTCGGCTCTCTTCCAGAGCACCTTGTCGTCGAGGGTGTCAGTGTTCACCTCCACATGGCCTCGGATGAGGTCGTCCATCTTCACCACCCTGTTTTCCGGCATCTTGAAGCGTATGGTCCAGTCCGTGCGGCTGTCCAGGAGTGCCTTCCACTCGCTTTCTGGAAGCGAGAGAGAGTTGCGCAGACCCATTCTTGTGGTCTGGTTATATATGAAGGTCTCTCCTGCGGACTCCATCTCCGCCCTCTTTGCTCCGAGCTCTTCTGCAGTGTCGAATGCGTAATAGGCAAAGCCTCCTTCCACGAGCTGCTCCGCATAGCTGCGGTACAGGCTCTTGCGCTGGCTCTGTCTGTAAGGAGCATGTGGATGACGCTCTGAGGCTGTCTCCACAACCTGTCCGTTCTGGTCCACTCCTTCGTCCGGCACGATGCCGCACCAGTTGAGGGCTTCGATGATATACTTCTCTGCTCCAGGAACAAATCTCTGAGAGTCAGTGTCTTCTATTCTTATGATGAAGTCTCCTCCGCGCTGTTTTGCGAAGAGGTAGTTGTAAAGTGCCGTCCTTACTCCTCCCATGTGAAGAGGGCCTGTAGGAGAGGGCGCAAATCTAACTCTTGTCTTTCTTGTCATATCTGTAATGTTTTCCGCATCAAAGATAATAAGAAACTGTTTAATTTTTTCTCCGAAAAAATATTAATTGTAAAACTGAATGAATCTATTTGCCTATTATGTGTCTTTTCGGCATATTCTTCCTCTTTTCCTCGTCAGATAGCACCGCTATCCTCCTCTGAAAACAGAAAAAATCTGCTCAAAAATACATCATAATACATCAAATGATAAAAATTTAAACAGTTTCTAAAAATACTAATCTTTTTTGTTACGGAGTGCCTGTCTTTTGATTGAAGGCGTATTTTCCAGTTCGCTCTTGTCGTCTTTCTCTCCCACAAGGAGGACAGGCTTCTTTCCTTCTTCGAATGAGATGCCTTTCCTGATGGCTGTGTTGTTGTAGCCGATCTTTGTGCTGCGCACCTCCGGAAGCTCGATTCCCTCTTCGGATGCATGGTCCTCCTTCCTGTAGACGAAATCGCTTTCCACCACGATGATGTTGCCCGGATTGCCTTCGGTGATCTCGATGATCCTTGCCATCTTGAAGCCTGTCGCAATGACGGTGATGCTCACCTTGTCGCCGAATTCCTCTGTCTCGTCGAAGACGATGCCTCGCTTGAAGTTGTTGGCGTTGCCCGTATATTCCTTGATCATCTTGTCGATCTCGTCGAGCTGCTTCATCTGAAGTCCGGACTTGTTGTTTCCGACGGTCACGTTGATGAGCACGTTCTTGGCTGTCTTTATGTCGAAGTCGTTAAGGAGAGGGGAGTCCATCGCTGCCTTTACCGCATCTTCAATCCTATTCTCTCCCGATCCGGTTCCGCATCCCATCAGGGCCATTCCGCTGCCTGTCATCATCGCTTTCACATCCTTGAAGTCCACATTGATGAATCCGCGCTTCTTGATGATCTCCGTGATGCCTCTTACCGCAGTCGCAAGCACTTCGTCCGCCTTAGGGAAGGCCTCCTGGATGAGGAGTTCGCCGTATTCCTTGTATATCTTCTCGTTGTTGATGATGATGAGGCTGTCCACGTTCTTTTCGAGCTCGTTGATGCCGTCGATGGCTTTTGACATCGACTCGTTGCCTTCGCTCTTGAATGGTATGGTCACCACACCTACGGTCAGGATGCCCTTCTTCTTTGCCATTGCAGCTATGACAGGTGCGGCGCCGGTTCCGGTTCCGCCACCCATGCCGGCAGTTATGAAGAGCATGTCGGTGTTGCTGTTTATCACCTTCTCTGCAATCTCGTCCTGTGAGTTCAGGGCTGCGTTTCGTCCTTCGGTGGGGTTACAGCCTGCTCCGAGGCCTTCTTCTCCAAGCTTGATCCTGATCGGAACATCGCAGCTGTTGAGCGCCTGCTCGTCGGTGTTGCACACTATGAAGGTACAGCCTTCGATGCGCTGCTTGTACATGTAGTTGACTGCATTGCAGCCTCCTCCGCCGACTCCGATCACCTTGATGATCGAATTTTCCGGAGTCCAGTCGTTAGGGATTATATCGTTGTTTTCCAGTTCCATGGTCTTGTTTGTCTGTTTCTGTTATACTTCTTCCTTGCTGAGCTCGTCCAGGAGTGATCCTGTGTCTTCTGTGACCTTGTTCCAGAATACTTTCAGGAACGATTTCTTCTTCCCGGTCTTCTTCGGACGAGGCACCGTCTCGATCTCATCGTCCGCGAAGATCTCTCCTTCTCTCGGCTGCGACTTGCGTACTTCCGGTGCAGGCTCCTGATTGACAACCTTGTCCTCCGTTTTCTTCACCTTGTCGTCTTCAACTACCTTGTCTGGCTCAACTGTCTCCTCATTCTCCTCGGTTATGCTGCAATTCAGGACGTCTTCCTTCGCTGCCAGGATGAGTCCTATGGAAGTGGCTGCGGTTGTTTCCTTGATGCCGTCGCATCCTATTGCGGATATCTTGCCCTGAGGGTAGCCGGTCCTGACCCTGTAGCCGGAAAGCTCGTATATGAAGTTGCCGAGATTCGCTGTCTGGGCACATCCTCCGGTGATTACGATTCCGCTTCTGAGCAGGTCTGCAAAGCCGCTCTGCTCGATCTCGTAGAGCATGGCCATGACGATCTCCTCGATGCGCGCAGTTATGATTTCCGAAAGATATTTGACGGTCACCTGCTTGTCAGGCTCGGAGTTGTTGCTGATGATATGGAGGACCTTCTCGCTCAGGCTCTGAAGCTTTTCAGGCATGCAGGCACCGTAGGCGAGCTTGATGTTCTCCGCAAGCCTTTCGGAGATCTGGCACTCTGTCTTGATGTCGTTGGTTATGTTCTTTCCACCGAACGGGATCGAGGCGTAGTGACGCAGGATGCTGCCGTGGTATATGGTGACAGAGGTACTTCCTCCACCGAAATCTATGAGGGCCACTCCGTTCTCCATCTCAGCCTCGCTGAGGACCGCCTTTGCTGTCGTGTCGGCTGTGAAATACTTCTTAGTGGCTGTAATGCCGCTCTTCCTCATCGTGGTGTCGATGTTCTTCAGGTCCTTGTTCTTGCCTATGAAGATCTTGAAATGGCCTTCGAGAGTGTCGCTGGCCATTCCTATGATGTCGTTCTCGATGATCTGGAAGTTCTCTCCGTCTGAGAAGGACTGGGCCACAGCTCCGTAGATGGCCTCTTTCGTCTCATCTTCAAGCGGATATGAGTCCTCTGCCGACTGCTTGAGCGCCGCGATGTCTTCTGCGGTGATGTCGGTGTCTTCGCCCCTGTCCTTCACGATTCCGCTGTTGCTCTCCTGGCGGACTGCATATTTTGGCTTGCCCACGACAACTTCCTTTATCCTGATGTCAAGCGCATCTTCGGCGTCACGGATGATCCTGCTCACCGGGTCGCTTGCGTTCACGGGGTTGAATATCCCGCTGTATCTGATGCCGGCAGAAGGCATCTCCTTGTAATAGATTATCTGGACGTCATCACCGTTCACCTTTGCCACGGTAAGGGCTATGGTGGACGTTCCCAGGTCTAATGCGACAATGTTCTTCTCTTCCATATATTACTTTTATTTCTTACAAACTATCTGTCCGTCGTATTCCACATTCACGTTCCTGTAATAGCTGCCGCCCTTTGCCGGAACTATGCTGGTGTAGTACAGCTCCATCTTTTCGAACTTGCCGGCTATCCCGTCCGGCTGGCCGAAGTGGAACTTCTCGTCCCCCTCCCTCGGAATCAGCACCAGCTCGCCTCCTGAGGTGACGTTGATCTGCACGATCTTGTCCTTCCATGTGCGGCTGCCTTCCATATATCTCACCACTTCGAGCACCTTTTCAAGCCACACCTTCTGCGGACCGTCCTCAAGCCGGCCCTTGAAATCCCTGCCTATCCTGACCGGAATCTCTCCGTCGATGATGTGGACCCTTGAGGTATAGCTCTCCTGAAGAGGGAATATGAAGCCTTCGGCATCCGCATAGAATCCGCCGCCTGCCGTCATGAAACGGGCTATCGGTGTCCTCTGTGTCAGTGATATGTTCAGCATCCCGTCCGGAGTGGTGTAGGCCTCGCTTTTCATGACCGCACTTTTCCCGTCCAGGATTTCCTCGACCTTCCGCAGGTCGATGCTGTCTATCTGACGGCCTGCATATTCGCCGTACTCGCTGTCTATGTATTTCTTCACGTCGTCAGTGCTCACGAACCTGTTTGTCAGGCTGTCGGCGATCACGATGTTCAGTCCCTTGCATGTCAGCGGGGCACGGCAGGAAACGCCGGCGAAGAAGGCGACGCACAGGACTGCAGCCAGCATCAGGGCTGCCGATGTGTTTATTATATGTCTTACTGTCTTTGACATAGCATCTCTGTGATAGGGCCGATGAAACGGTCTATGTTTCCGGCTCCGAAGGTTATCAATGTGTCTATAGGCTCGTTCTTCAGGTACTCCATGAGGTCTTCCTTCACCATCATGACCTTCTCCGGTGCCGTCACGTTCCTGAATATGATCTCGGATGTCACCCCAGGTATAGGCTCTTCGCGCGCAGGATAGATGTCAAGGAGTATGAGCTTGTCCACAGAGCTCAGGGCCTCGGCAAATTCATCCGCAAAGTCGCGCGTCCTGGTGTACAGGTGAGGCTGGAATATGGCGGTGAGCCTCCTGCCCGGGAATATGTCCCTCATCGAGCTGATCGCCGCCGAGATCTCTTTCGGATGATGGGCGTAATCGTCTATATATGAACATTCCGGAGTGTTCAGATGGATGTCGAAGCGTCTCTTCACGCCCTGGAATGTACCGAGCGCATGCTTCACCTTTTCAGGGTCCAGTCCGTATGTGAGGGCTATGGCTGATGCCGCAACCGCATTCTCGACATTGATCCAGCCCGGTATTCCGACCCTGCATCCCTCGATGACTCCTCCCGGGTAGTGGAGGTTGAAGGTGAAGTAGCCGCATCCGTCGACTTCGATGTCGCTTGCGAAGAAATCGGCGGATGCGTCATCGTAGGAATATCTCAGCAGCCTGGCCCTGGTGTCCGCCTCGCTGAGCGGGAGTCCCGCCTTGGCTATCACGGTTCCGCTCACCTGAGAGGCGAATTCCCTGAATGAAGAATGCATGTTCTCAATGTCGGAATAGATGTCGAGGTGGTCGGCGTCCATGGATGTTATGACGGCGATCTCCGGAAAGAGCTGAAGGAATGACCTGTCGAACTCGTCGGCTTCGGCAACTATGGTTTCGTTTGCGCTGACAAGGAGATTGGTGTCATAGTTCTTCGATATTCCTCCGAGAAAGGCCGAGCAGCCTTCTCCGCTGTCCTGGAATATGTGGGCCACAAGTGTGCTGGTGGTTGTCTTGCCGTGGGTTCCTGCAACTGCCATGCAGCGCTGTCCCTGTGCAATTTCGCCAAGAGTGCGTGAGCGCTTGATCACCCTGTAGCCGGCCTGCTGCACATGGACAAGCTCTCCCATATCCTTCGGAATGGCAGGGGTGTAGACGACCAGTGTGCCCTCTATGTCCTTAGGAATATAGCTGATGTTGTCCTCATAATGGACTTCTATGCCTTCGGACTCCAGGGCATGGGTGAGCTCGGAAGGTGTCTTGTCGTAGCCGGACACCTTCAGGCCCTTCTGGTGGTAGTACCTGGCGATGGCGCTCATTCCTATGCCGCCGATACCTATGAAATATATGTTGCGATATTCTGCCATATTATCCTATGATGCTGTATATTTCCTCTGCTATTGTCTGTGCCGCGTCCATCTTCGCCATGGCTGCAGCGTTCTTTTCTATAAGAGCGGTCTTCTCCGGATTTTCTATCAGGCTGCATGCCGCCTGCATGAGCTTTTCCACAGCTTCGCTGTCCTTTACCATCATGGCTGCGTCCTTGTTGACCAGAGCCATGGCATTGTGGGTCTGGTGGTCTTCGGCCACATTCGGCGACGGTACGAAGATGCAGGCCTTTCCTGCTGCACAGATCTCCGAGATCGAGCTTGCTCCCGAACGTGAGATGACGATGTCGGCTGCCGCATATGCCAGATCCATGCGTCTGATGAAGTCCGAGTATTGGATCTGCGGCAGCTCGCGTCCTTCCATGAAGGCGTCGACTGAAGGCTTGTAGTACTTTCCGCACTGCCAGATCACCTCTATGTCAGCTCCGCCGGGACATCCGTCGGTTATCCATTTCTTCATCGCATTGTTAAGTGTTCCGCTTCCGAGGCTGCCTCCGACAATGAAGATGTGCTTCTTCTGCGGATCAAGACCATAGTACTTCATGGCTTCAGCCTTTGTGGCCTGGTCAGCCGGAACGATCTCCTTCCTGATGGGGTTGCCGGTCATTATGATCTTCTCTGCGGGGAAGAACCTCTCCATGCCTTCGTAGGCCACACATATTCGGTCCACCTTCCTGCCCAGCAGCTTGTTGGTCAGTCCCGCGAAGCCGTTCTGCTCCTGGATGAGGGTCGGGATTCCGCAGCGGGTGGCCGCCCAGAGGAGGGGAGCGCTTGCGTAGCCTCCGACTCCGACGGCAACATCCGGCTTGAACTCCCTGATGAGCTTCTTTGCCATCCTCACGCTCTTGAGGACCTTGAAGGGGAGTGCAAGGTTGGAAAGGGTGAGCTTCCTCTGGAGTCCTGCGACAGGAAGTCCGACTATCTCGTAGCCGGCTGCAGGCACCTTTTCCATCTCCATCCTTCCTTCCGCTCCGACAAACAGTATCTCTGTCTCCGGGTTCAGTTCCTTCAGCTTGTCCGCAATCGAAAGAGCAGGGAATATGTGTCCTCCTGTTCCGCCTCCGCTGATGATGGCGCGTATCTTTCTGTTATTGTATGTCATCGTCGATCTGTTCAATTATTTCCAATGTAGACTGTATGTCGTCCTTGATAGGTACTTCCACTTCCTCGATTGCCTTCATCTTCGTCCTGGCCATCTTGCTTATCGACAATATGATGCCGAAGGCCACGCAGAAGGTCAGGAAGGCGAATGCACCGTCGCTAAGCATAGGCAGCGTCTGTCCTGTCATAGGGATTATCTGCACGTTCACGAGCATATGCAGGTAGGCCTGTCCGGTGATCAGGAAGGCGAGTCCGCCTATGGCTATCTTGGCGAATTCGTTCTCGCACATCCTTATTATCATCGAGCATCTCGCAAGAAGACTGGTGTAGAGGATCAGGATTATGATGGCTCCAAGAAGACCGTATTCCTCTATGATGAAGCTGTACATATAATCGGAATATATATGTGTCACGCTGTATTTCTGGGTGCTGTTTCCGACTCCCTTTCCCATGATTATGCCCTGGCCTTCATGGATGGCGACCTTGGCTCCGTAGGGCTGTCTGATCTTGTCGAGGGCGTTGTAGAATTCGTCCGAACCCGGGCGCAGCCCCTCAAGGACCTTGGTGTCATAGTCCGCTCCTACTCGGCTCAGGAGAGTCTTTATTCGAGGCATGAATTCTCCGTCTGTGGCCTTGTGCAGTCCGTAAGCTGCGCCGCACATCACTGCCACAACGGCTCCCGTAAGCAGCATGTCCTTGAACGGAACTCCTCCCATCAGCATCACCACCACGAGGATCATGAATGTGAATATGGCGCTGGAGTTACTTCCCGCCGCGATCATGGCGCAGGTTATGAGTGTGGGTGCATATATGTAGAAGGCCCTTTTCCAGAAAGCCTTTCCCATGAACTCGAATCCTTTCTTCTGTGCAAGTGCATTGGCTATGGCGAAGGTGTCATGCTTGTATGCGTGCAGCGCCCATGCCAGATACATCACCATCGCTACCTTCGCAAACTCATACACGTGTATCTGCAGGCCGAAAGCCAGGATGGTCCTCCTTGCCCCGTTGAGGGTTACCGGAGACATGAATCCCAGGTCAATGTCAAACACCAGTATGGTGAGCAGGGCGAACGTTGCGGCGAAGCCCAGCTGTGAGATGATCCTGAACCATCCTATCTTCTTTATTCCCTGGAGGGCAACGATGACGCCCAGACCGATGATGGCAATCCAGGCATGCTCCTTCATTATCTCCACTCTGCTTTCATCCGACAGGGTGGAGGTGGAAGAGAATATGGTCAGTACCGAAAATATCAGAAGAAGGAGAACGATGATCCATATCACCTTGTCTCCCTTTATATTATCAATGAAATTCCAGAGACCCCTTCTGGTGGTCTCTGGTGTGTTGCTCTCTGTATGTTCCATATGCTATAGGTTTCTTACAGCTTCCTTGAACTGACGTCCTCTGTCTTCGTAATTCTTGAAAAGGTCGAAACTTGCGCAGCAAGGGGAGAGCAGGACAACATCACCGGACTTTGCCAGACGGCTTGCCAGATTTACTGCGTCTCTGGCTGATGTGACGTCGTGTATCTGCGGCACCACCCCTTCGAATGAATCATGGAACTTCCTGTTGTCAAGACCCATGCATATCATCGCCTTCACCTTCTCCTTTGCCAGAGGGATGAGGCTGCTGTAGTCGTTGCCCTTGTCCGTTCCTCCCACGATCCAGACAACATCTCTTGTCTGACATTCGAGTGCGTACCACGCTGCGTCCACGTTAGTGGCCTTCGAATCGTTTATGTAGAGTACGTCTTTGATGCTGAGCACCTTCTCAAGCCTGTGCTCGACTGCCTGGAATGTTGCCAGACCGTTGCGTATCACCTCGTTGTCAATGTCCATTGCTTTTGCAGCTATGGCTGCAGCCATAGAGTTATAGACATTGTGTTTTCCTCCGAGTGCAAGTTCCTGGAGGTACATGTCGCATTCCTCCTCCTTATAGCGGACGATCATCCTGTCATCCTTCACGAAGGCTCCCTGAGGCACTTCAGTCTTCTGTGTGAACGGAAGCTTCTGAGCCTTCATCACGATCTGATCAAGATGTCTGATGGTGATCTCGTCATCAGAGCAGAAGATGAAGCAGTCATCGCTTGACATGTTCCTTGTTATGCGGAACTTCGACTTCACGTAGTTCTCCATGTTGTAGCCGTATCTGTCAAGATGGTCGGGAGTTATGTTGGTTATGATAGCGATGTCCGCCTTGAAGTCGTACACGTTGTCAAGCTGGAAGCTGCTGAGCTCCAGCACATATATGTCATGCTGCTCTGTCGCCACCTGGTATGCGTAGCTCTTTCCGATGTTGCCGCCGAGTCCTACATTCAGACCTGCCTGCTCCAGCAGGTGGTATATGAGTGATGTAGTGGTGGTCTTGCCGTTGCTTCCGGTGATGCACACCTTCTTTGCCGTGTCATATCGGCCTGCAAACTCGATCTCCGAGATCACGCTGATGCCTTCGTCAATGATCTTCTTCACCATGGGGGCTGTCGCAGGTATGCCGGGACTCTTCACCACCTCGTCCGCGTTGAGGATGAGGCTTTCAGAATGGCATCCCTGCTCGAACGGAATCTCCCATTTGTTGAGCATCGCGACATAATCCTCCGAGATCATGCCCATGTCCGAGAGGAATACATCATAACCTTTGACTTTTGCGAGGACTGCGGAGCCGACTCCGCTTTCACCTCCGCCGAGAACTACTAATCTTGACATATGCTGACTATCTTACTTTCAATAATGCTATTGTTATGACCGCCAGGATCATTCCCACGATCCAGAACCTTGTGACTATCTTTGCCTCAGGAAGCGCTTTCTTCGGCCATGTGATGAGCGCAGGAATCCCTTCCTTCTGATAGTGGTGATGGAGAGGGGCCATCTTGAACACTCTTCTTCCCTCGCCGTATTTTCTTTTCGTATATTTGAAATAGAATCTCTGGATGAGTACAGAGAGACTTTCCACGAAGAATATTCCGCAGAGTACAGGCAGGAGCAGCTCCTTCCTGATGAGCACTGCGCACACTCCGATGATACCTCCAAGCATCAGGCTTCCTGTGTCGCCCATGAACACCTGTGCGGGGAACGAATTGTACCAGAGGAAGCCTATCAATGCACCCACGAATGCAGACATGAACACGGCGACTTCACCGCTTCCCGGAATATACATGATGTTCAGGTATTCTGCGTTGACTATGTTGCCGGACAGCCATGCGAATATTCCCAATACCACTCCCACTATAGCCGAAGAGCCCGTGGCGAGTCCGTCCATTCCGTCCGTGAGGTTGACTCCGTTGGAGCAGGCGGTGATCACTATGATGATCATCAGCACATATATCGCCCACTTGCAGTACCATCCGAAGGTCCCTTTGAAAGGGGAGAGCCACTTGTAGTCGAATTCATGGTTCTTTATGAAAGGTATTGTGGTCTTGGTGCTCTTGATGACGTCCATCTTCTCGACTCCGGCCATTTCCCCATGATCCACAGATGTGCTGTCGGCAAGCGCCTCTATCACGACCGTGTCGCTGACCTTGATGTTTTCCCTGACCACGATGTCACCATTGAAGCAGACGGCAAGCCCGATTGCAAGTCCCATCAGGCCCTGAGAGGCGAGCTTCATCTTCTCGCTCATGCCTTCCTTGTTCTTCCTGAAGACCTTGATGTAGTCATCAGCAAATCCTATCACGAAGAACCATATAGTACTCACCAGAAGGAGGATGTTGTAGATGTTGGTCAGGTCTCCGAACAGCAGGACAGGGACCACTATCGAGATGAATATGATGATGCCGCCCATTGTAGGCGTGCCCTTCTTCTGCATCTGACCTTCAAGGCCCAGGTCGCGGATCTCTTCACCGATCTGCTTCTTCTGGATCCATCCGATTATCCTTCTTCCTGCGAAGATGGATATCAGGAGCGCTGTGGTGAATGCTGCGATAGCCCTGAACGAAAGGTAGCCGAAAAGGCCCTGTCCCGGAAGGTCTATGCCGATCTCCTTGAAATATTCTACGAGGTGGTATATCATTCTTACTGTCCTTTAAATATATCGGTTACTATCTCTTTTTCGTCAAAATGCCTTTTCTCCGTGCCTATGATCTGGTAGGTCTCGTGTCCCTTTCCGGCCAGCAGGATAGTAGCGCCCTGACCTGCTATCATTATCGCGGTCCTGATGGCTTCCTCCCTGTCTTCTATGAAGAGGGATCTTGCTCTTCCGCTCAGATCGAGACCCGCCTTGATGTCTGCCATTATGTCGGCGGTCTTTTCAGTGCGGCTGTTGTCGGATGTGACTATGATCCTGTCCGCGAACTTCTGGGCTATCGCAGCCATCTCCGGTCTCTTTGTCCTGTCCCTGTCGCCGCCGCAGCCGAAAAGACAGATGAGCTCCCTGTCCGGAGCGATCTCGCGGAGAGTCTTCAGTACATTCTCGAGGGCGTCAGGAGTGTGTGCATAGTCAATGATGACAGATATGTCCCTCGGTCCTCTTATGTTTTCAAGCCTTCCCGGTGCAGGTCTGAGGCTGCTCATGGCCACGAGTGCTTCCTGCCTGTCAGCTCCCAGCACGATGGCTGTCGTGTATATTGCCAGCAGGTTATATGCGTTGTGGACTCCTATGAGGCTGCTCCAGCTTTCGCATCCGTCCATCCTCAGCAGCATGCCTTCGAAGCTCTGTTCGATGATGCGGCATGTGTGGTCTGCCATCTTCCTGCATGAATATGTCACCACTTCCGCCCTGGTGTTCTGCACCATCACCATACCGTTGCGGTCGTCAATGTTCGTGACGGCATAGGCATCAGAGGGCAAGGTGTCGAAGAAGAGCTTCTTGCATCTGAGGTATTCTGCAAAGGTCTTGTGGTAGTCCAGGTGGTCGTGAGTGAGGTTGGAGAAGATCCCGACCTTGAACTTAAGGCCCGCAACCCTGTCCTGCTCCACTCCGATGGAGCTGACTTCCATGAAACAGTACTCGCATCCGGCCTCTACCATCTCATTGAGTAGGGAATTGATGGTGAGCGGGTCAGATGTGGTGTTGACTGCTTCAGTGCCACGCATCCCGACATAGTTGGCTATGGTCGAAAGGAGGCCGCAGTTGTAGCCGAGGGCGGTGAACATCCTGTGAAGGAGGGTCACTGTCGTGGTCTTGCCGTTTGTTCCCGTGATGCCCACAAGTGTAAGCTTGTGGGACGGGTTGTCGTAGAAGTTTGCTGCAATCACGGCTAAAGCATAGCGGGATGACTCCACCTGTATGAGGGTGATGTCTCTTCCCTCTGTCTGCTTCTTTGCAGAATCGAGGTCCTCGCATACGATCGCAGAAGCTCCCAGGTCCACCGCTTTGGCAATGAAACTGTGGCCGTCAATGGCATATCCCTTGACAGCGACGAAAAGCGCCCCGCAGGTCACTTTCCTTGAATCGTTGCATACGGCTGAGACATCTATGTCGGTTCTTCCAAGCACAGCTGTCACACCGCATCCTGCTATGATCTTCTCCAGTCTCATTTCAATGTTATGTTTACTGTTGTCCCTTTCTTCATCTTTACTCCGGCCTCCGGCGACTGCGACACGACATGTCCGCTTCCCTTGTGGGTGCACCTGTAGCCGTTGTTCTCAAGTGCGAAGACCGCGTCCTTCAGTCCGAATCCAGTCACGTCCGGCACAGGGGAATCCCCCGTTGCGGTCGTGCTTATATGGTCTGCCCTCATCTGCGGCACTTCTGCCCTCTCCTTCAGTTCCTCGCCCCAGCAGGTGTCATGTGCCCAGACTCCGTCGACTATGTCCTTGAATGTCTTGGCAGGTATGCTTCCTCCGTATACATTGTGGTGGATGAGTCCGGTGTACAGCACGACTATGGCCGTGTATTTAGGCTCGTCTGCAGGGAAGAAACCCACGAATGTCGCCTGATGCTTCTTTCTTCCGAGGTTGTCCTCGTAAGGTTTGCCGCTGCCGTTGCGCTCTTCTACGGAGAGATGCATTCTCGATGTTCCTGTCTTTCCGGCAACAGTACACTTCGCATTCCTGAGGTTCTTGGCGGTTCCTTCTGCGGTCACCATCTTGAGAGCTCTTGTCACCGTGTCTGCAGTAGCCTTCGAGCAGATCGATCCGTTGAGGATCTCAGGCTTGAACTGGACCTGCGTCCTTCCGTCCTTCTCGATGCTTTCCACTATATATGGCTTCATCATCTTTCCGTTGTTGGCTATGGCGTTGTAGAAGGTCACCACCTGAAGCGGAGTAACCCTTGCCGAATATCCTATGGCTACGGAAACAAGGTCATATAAAGGTGAAGGCGAGGTCTTTACGTCCGGAATCGACGGTTTGGCGCTGCCGGTCTCGGTGAGGTCGAACTCGTATGCCTCTCCGAAGTTGTATTCGTGAAGGCGGTTGAAGTACTGCTCCTCCCTGCCTCCGTAGTAGTCCTTTGCAAGGCGCCTGAACACATAGTTCGATGAAATCTCGAATCCTTCGACTACGGATATGGTGTTGTTTCCGGTGCGGTTCTCGTATTTCACGATGTAATCGTCCGGGTTGATCCTGCTCATGTCCTCCATGCGTCCGCGATTGGTTCTGATCCTGTCTTCAAGACCGATGTGGCCGTCTTCGATGAGGGTGGTCAGGGTGACGGTCTTGAACACCGAGCCCGGCTCTGCAGGTCTGCCCGCCGCCATGTTGAAGACTTCGCGCAGCTCTCCCTTCTTGTCCTTCTGGAGGTTGACCATGGCCCTGATGGCGCCGGTCCCGACTTCCATCACCACTACACAGCCTCCCGTGATGTCCTCCTCCACTGCTACATTCTCTCTGAGGGCCTTGTCTGCAATGTCCTGGATGTCAATGTCCAGAGTTGTCCTTATGTCGCTGCCGTCGGTCACATCCACCACGCTGCTGTCCACGTCCGGGATCATTACCTTCGTGTCTGTCACCTTCTGCCACTCGAGCCCGTGCTTTCCGTGCAGTATATAATCATATTTGCCCTCGATGCCGATGAGCTTGGCATTCGTGTCATTGTTGTGCCTGACATATCCGATGACCCTGCGCGCAAGTCCTTCATAAGGGTACTGGCGTGTCTCTTCCTTTTCCACGATCATTCCGCTGGTATACTGACCCTTGCAGAAGAGGGGGAGGGCCTTCAGCTTCTCAAGAGTGCCGTGGTCGATGTCCTTTGCTATGGAGACATACCTTTTCTTCAGCCTCCTTCCGGTGAATATGAGGTCCTTGTAATATGCTTCGTCCTTGCCTTCCTCGCATAGAACGCTCGGAAGCGCCTTCGCAAGTTCCTCTGCCTGTGCAATCCAGTACTCCTCCTTCTCTTCTCCTTTCTCCTTGTCGCCGTCGTGTGCCTCCTTGAGGACATAGCAGTCCATATGGACCTGATACATAGGGGTGGAGAGGGCAAGCAGCTTGCCGTTATGGTCTATGATCGAACCTCTCAAAGGCTCGATCTCCTTCTTGTCCTTCTTAGGCTGGAAATACTCCACGTATCTCGGATCCGGCTCCCAGAAATACTGGATCTTGACGATCTCGATGACAATGAGTACGGACGCCACCAGGAAAAGGGCGTGAAAAAAGGTGAGGAAGTTACTCGCTCTACGTCTTTCTGAATCTTGTGTACTCATTTCTTTATTATTATGTCTGCCGGTTTCTGTGGTGTGGTCACTTCTGACTGTTTCTGCTCGAGCATCTCCTCCACTGTGCTGATGCGGTCGAGACTTACATATTCGCAGGTCTTCTGGGCGTGATATATCTTAAGTGTCTCAAGTTCACGCTTGTTTCTTTCCACCTGGGCCATCGTCTGTTCGGCCTTGTAGGAGATCCAGATGCTCAGCCATCCTATCACAAACAGATATAATATGTATGGGAAGCCCTTGTGGAGCTTCATCCTGACAAGAATGTCACCGCTGATGATTGACTTGGCGATGTTCTTTGCCACTGATCCTGTGTCTTTAAGCTTTCCCATTACAATTTCTCCGCTATTCTAAGTTTTGCGCTGCGCGCCCTTGTGTTTCCTGCAATCTCATTCTCCTGTGGAAGGATCGGCTTCCTGTTCACTGCCTTCAGAGGCGCTGAAGAGTTGCCGTAGAAATCCTTCTGTACTTCTCCCTCTATGTTTCCTGCCTTGATGAAGTTCTTGACCATCCTGTCCTCAAGCGAGTGGTAGGTTATCACCACCAGTCTTCCTCCCTGCTTCAGCGATCTGGCCGCCCCTGTGAGGAACTTCTCGAGAGACTTCATCTCCTGGTTGACCTCGATCCTCAATGCCTGATAGACCTTTGCCAGGAACTTGTGCTCCGCAAACTTCGGGAGGGCGCATTCTATCGCCTTTCCAAGGTCTCCCGTTGTCTCGATCCTTGCGGTTTCCCTGGCCTTGCAGATCATCTGGGCTATCCTTCTGCTGTTGTCCACCTCTCCGTAGAGCCTCAGGATCCTCTCCAGGTCCTCCTGACCGTAAGTGTTCACGACGTCGGCTGCGTTGAATTCCGCTTCCTGGTTCATCCTCATGTCCAGCGGGGCTTCATATCTGAAGGAAAAGCCTCTTTCCGCCGTGTCGAACTGGTGGGATGAGACGCCCAGGTCTGCGAGGATTCCGTCTATTCCTTCCTTGTGGCCCTGATGGAGGATGTGGTTGTGTATCCATCTGAAGTCGCTGCGGATAAGGGTCAGGCGGCTGTCGTCGGGACGGTTGGCGATCGCATCGCTGTCGCGGTCGAATGCGATGAGCCTGCCGTTGTCCGACAGCCTGCTGAGGATCTCACGTGAGTGACCTCCTCCGCCAAATGTGGCATCTGCGTATGTTCCTGATGTTGAGCTGATTAAAGCAGAAACGCTTTCGTCGAGCAAAACTGGAATGTGGTACTCGGACATATCTTGGGCCTCCTTCAGGTTAAATACGTCCAGCTAACTTCTTACCCATATTGCGGAATTCCTCAGGTGAGAAGCATCCGCCTTCCAGCTCTTCTTTTGCCCAGATCTCGACCTTGAAGTCAACGCCCTGGAATACGACTTCCTTGGCGATGCCTGCCTTGTCGAGGAGTTCTCTCGGGATGGTGATTCTTCCGAGCTTCGCATCCGGGACCACTGTCACGGTGTCGCTCATGTATGTCCTCCAGTACTTCATGTGGTCTTCGTCGAAGGCCAGATCAAGCTTGGATCTGACAGCCTGTGACATGACGGCCCATTCCTGACGGGTGTACATCTCGAGGCAGTTCGAATAAAGGTCCTTCCTGATGACGAATTCCATCTGGTCGGCAGGCACGGCATTCTTGATGGCAGAAGGAATCACAAGTCTTCCCTTGTCATCGAGTTTTGCTGTGTATTTGCCGAAAAATCCGCTCATCGTTCAAGCCTTTATTACCGAGGTGCAAAATTAGAAATTATTTTACAATTTTTTCCACATTTTCCCATTTTTTTCCACAACAATTTCAATACCCCCGCCAGAGCCCTCTCAGCGCCCGTTTTTAATCACCCCTTCCCGCCATGCCGGCTGTCCCTTCCTGCCATGTCGCGCCTCCCCTTGCTGTCATGTCGCGCGTAGTCGAGACATCTCCATCCTATTGCTCCGTATCAGATTATTCGTAAATTTGCGCGACTAAAAAGACCGGAATGAAGAAGATAACCCATATCCTCATAGCCGCCATGGTGCTTCTTACAGGCCTCTCATGCGGCAGAAAGAGCAGTACGGATCCAGATAAATCCCTTGCGCAGACCCCTGAAACAGAGGCCTCTGCGTCTCCAGCAATGGGCTTCTGCCCGGATTCCCTCGATGTCCGCGAAGGAGTCGTGAAGAACGGCCAGTTCTTCTCCACCCTTCTGTCGGGACTGGGAATGACCCAGCAGGAAGCCTACAATCTGACGGAGTCATCTAAGGATGTGTTTGATGTGAAGACCCTCCGTGTAGGAAAATCCTATCGTGCCTATTATGAAGACTCTGTCCTGAAGTACCTGGTGTACGACCGCGACAAGGCCAGCAGCATAGTCTTCGACTGTACGTCACCATATGGTGCGTGGATATATGACAAGCCTGTCACGGTGGAGAAACGCTATGCCGATGTGACGATACAGAACTCCCTCTGGGTGGATATGAGGGCAGCCGGCGTCTCGCCCCTCCTGATTGTGAATCTTTCGGACATATATGCCTGGACGGTGGACTTCTTTGCGCTGCAGAAAGGCGACCGTTTCAGGGTGCTATATGAGGAAAGGATGTGCGACGGGGAAGTGATAGCTGTTGACACGGTGCGTTATGCGGTGTTCAGTCACGCGGGTGACGATTTCCCTATGGTGATGTTCGACCAGAAGGATGGTGGGAACATGTGGTGGAACGACAAGGGCGAGAGCATGAGAAAGGCCTTCCTCAAGGCGCCTCTCAACTACTCACGCATCAGCTCAGGCTTCTCATACGCCAGAAGGCATCCGGTCACAAGAAAGGTGCAGCCGCACACCGGAGTGGACTATGCGGCACCTGCTGGAACTCCAGTGATGACCATCGGAGACGGAGTCGTGACAAGCGTCAAATATGAAGGAGCCGGAGGCAACACCGTGAGGATCAGACATAATTCGGTCTATTCGACAGCCTATCTCCATCTTTCGAGATATGCCAAAGGCCTCAAGGCGGGACAGCGCGTCCGTCAGGGCGATGTCATAGGCTATGTCGGCTCGACCGGCCGCTCCACCGGTCCGCATCTTGACTTCAGGGTGTGGAAGAACGGAACTCCGATAAATCCTCTCAAGATGGAGTCTCCTCCGGCTGAGCCGATAAAGGAGTCCAACAGGGAGGCCTTCGCGCAGACGCATGCAAAATATAAGGCCCGGATCGATTCGATCCAGGCCTACAGGATTCTTCCGGTGATTCTCGAAAGTCTTTAATATATGATCAGATATGTAAGCGCAGCGAGGACGGCTCCGACCATAGGTCCGATAGCCGGTACCCAGCTGTAGCCCCATCCGCTGTCGCGTTTTCCCTTGATAGGGAGAACAGCGTGAGCGATACGTGGAGCAAGGTCACGTGCAGGGTTGATTGCATATCCTGTAGCTCCGCCGAGTGACATACCGATAGACATGATGAGGAATGTCACAGGAAGGGCGCCGAGCTCTCCCATACCGATGTGGAGATGCTGTCCCTCAGCGTCGAGATGAGCCACATTGGCATCCACTCCGAACACAAGGATTACGAACACAAGAAGCCAGCTTGCAAGTGCCTCGCAGAAGAAATTACGCATCTTATGGCCTTCTATTGCAGGCATGGTGCAGAATGTACCGAGCTTTGTGTCAGGGTCTTCAGTGGCATCATAATGGTCTTTGTAGAAAAGCCACACAAGGGCAGCTCCTGCGAAACCTCCGAGCATCTGTGCTATCACATATCCGGGAACGGCAGCCCAGTCCATAGTGCCGGCTATGGCACAGCCGAGGCTGACTGCAGGGTTGAGGTGAGCTCCTGAGACCGAGCCTGAGATGAATACTCCCACCATGACGGCGAAGCCCCATCCCATTGTTATCACGATCCAGCCGGCTCCCTTGGCTTTGCTCTTGTCAAGACTTGTAGCGGCGCACACTCCGTCGCCGAGGAGGATCAGCACCATTGTGCCGATGAACTCGAATAGATATTTTTCAAACATGATGTGGTTGGTTATTTGCCTGTTAATGTCCTTCTTATCGCGTCATTCCATCCGTCCTTGAGAGCGGAAACCGCCTCCGGAGAAGCTGCAGGCTTGAATTCTGTCTCCACGCCCCACTGCTTCTTGATGTGGTCGATGCTTTCCCAGTAGCCCACTGCGAGCCCTGCCAGGTAAGCTGCTCCGAGGGCTGTCGTCTCGGTCACCGTCGGTCTGATGACCGATGTGCCGAGAATGTCCGCCTGGAACTGCATGAGAAGATTGTTGCGCGATGCGCCTCCGTCCACCTTGAGCTCCTTCAGGGTGACTCCGGCATCCTTCTGCATTGCGTTCACGATGTCCATTGTCTGGAAGGCTATTCCCTCAAGGGCTGCACGTGCGATGTGCGCTGCTGTAGAGCCGCGGCTGAGTCCGTAGATGCTGCCCTGTGCGTACTGGTCCCAGTGAGGGGCACCGAGTCCTGTGAGTGCAGGCACGAAGTACACGCCTCCGTTGTCCGGCACGCTTTCGGCCAGGGCCTCGACTTCAGACGATGATTTGATGATGCCGAGGCCGTCGCGGAGCCACTGTACCACCGAACCCGCGACGAAGATACTTCCCTCGAGCGCGTAGTTCACCTTGTCTCCGATCTTCCAGGCTATGGTAGTGAGGAGGTTGTTCTTTGACATGATAGGTCTTTCTCCGCTGTTCATCAGAAGGAAACAGCCTGTGCCGTAGGTGTTCTTCACTGCTCCCGGCTCTGTGCACATCTGTCCGAAGAGCGCCGCCTGCTGGTCTCCGGCTATGCCGGCGATAGGCACCTCGTGGGCAAAGAGGGTGGTCTTTGTGTAGCCGTACACCTCGCTCGATGACTTCACCTGCGGCATCATCGAGGCCGGTATGTCCATCAGTTCGAGGAGCTCCTTGTCCCATTCGAGGGTGTGGATGTTGAAGAGCATTGTCCTGGATGCGTTGCTGACGTCTGTGACATGGACTTCACCACGGGTGAGCATCCAGATCAGCCATGTGTCCACGGTGCCGAAACGGAGACGGCCTTCTTCTGCCTTCTGTCTTGCTCCTGGCACGTTTTCAAGGATCCAGCGGATCTTAGTGGCACTGAAATATGCGTCGATGATCAGACCTGTCTTGCTGCGGATGAGGTCGGTGCGTCCGTCTCTCTTGAGGCTGTCGCAGTACTCGGATGTCCTCCTGTCCTGCCATACGATGGCGTTGTAGACGGGCTCTCCGGTTTCAGCATCCCACACGATGGTGGTCTCGCGCTGGTTGGTGATGCCTATCGCGGCAATGTTCAGTCCGTTGATGTCGATGGAGGTTATCGCCTCGGCAATCACTGATGCCTGGGATGACCATATCTCCATCGGATTGTGCTCGACCCAGCCCGGTTTCGGGAAGATCTGGGTGAACTCTTTCTGTGAGACAGCCTTTGTGCGGCCCTGCTGGTCAAAGACGATGGCCCTTGAGCTGCTTGTGCCCTGGTCCAGGGCAAGAATGTACTTCTCCATAATTATGTGGTTGTTAGTCGATTCTCTTGCAAAGGAGGGTGGCAGGTGTCACGCTTGTGACCTCGACCTCACAATAGTCGCCAGCCTTTTCACCGCGGGAAGGAAAGACACACATCTTGTAGTTGCCGGCTCTTCCGCAGAGTTCGTCCGGATTTCTCTTGGACGGTCCTTCCACGAGCACCTTGAGCCTTCTTCCGATCTCCTTCTCATTGCTCTTGAGGCTCATTCTTCCCTGAAGCTCGATGATTTCGTTGAGGCGCCGTGTCTTGGTCTCATACGGGATGTCGTCAGGATACTTCCTGGATGCAAGCGTGCCCGGACGTTCCGAATAGGCAAACATGAAGGCCGAGTCGAAGACCACCTCCTCCATGAGGGTGAGTGTCTCCCTGTGGTCCTCTTCCGTCTCTCCGCAGAATCCGGCGATCACATCGGTGGTGATGCCGCAGTCCGGAATCACGCTCCTTATCTTCCTGACCCTTTCAAGGTACCATTCCCGGTCATATTTCCTTCTCATCTTTTCCAGCATCGGGCTGCTGCCGGACTGTACCGGAAGATGGATGTGCTTGCAGATGTTCTCGTACATCGCCATGGTGTAGATCACCTCGTCGCTGATGTCCTTGGGATGTGAGGTGGAGAACCTCACGCGCAGTTCCGGACTTACCTTCGCGACCATTTCAAGGAGCTGAGCGAAGTTCACGTTCTTTCCGGGATCGTCCTTGTCCTTCCAGAAATAGGAATCCACATTCTGTCCCAGAAGCGTCACTTCCTTGTAGCCGTTGGCATATATTTCCTGTGCCTCGCGGAGGATGGACTGCGGCTCGCGGCTGCGCTCTGCTCCTCTGGTGTACGGCACGACGCAGTACGAGCAGACATTGTTGCAGCCTCTCATGATGGATATGAAGGCAGACACGCCGTTCCTGTCAAGTCTGACAGGTGATATTTCGGCATAAGTCTCTTCATGTGAGAGCAGTACGTTGATCTGAGGATTGTCAGGCCTTATGGCCTTGAGCAGCTCCGGAAGAGTCCTGTATGAGTCCGGGCCGGCCACGAGGTCAACTGCCTCGAGCAGCTTGTCCTTGAGTCTTTCGGCCATGCATCCCACGATGCCGATGATGACTCCGTCCCTCTTTCTTTTCTGGAGCTTGAACTGGTCTATCCTTCCCCATATCCTCTGTTCGGCATTGTCCCTGATCGAGCATGTGTTGGCAAGGATCACGTCAGCCTCGTCCATCGATTCGGTAAGGGCGTAACCTGCATCCTGAAGAATCGAAAGGATCACCTCGCTGTCATTGACATTCATCTGGCAGCCGTAGGTCTCGATATATACCTTCGGTCTTGAAGGGTCTGTGATGGGTTTGATATTTCGCATATTCCTGTGTCTTTTCCTATAAAATACAAAGATAGGATTTTTCATCGAATATAGTTATCTTTGCCTTGATGTAATGGTAGTATTATGAGAAAAATTACGAGAAGATTTTCACTGATTGCTCTTCTTTTTCTCCTCCTGTGCATGACGGGATGTGTGAATATCAAGAAGTTGCAGGAAATAAGGATTACGGATGCGAAGCTTGAGGATGTGTCTGCGGTGACCTTGCGGCAGTACATTGTTACCGGCGCAGTGACGGTGGACAATCCCGCTGTGGAGGTGTACCTTTCAGAAATTTCCGGAGTGCTCGAGCATTCTGGCAAGGTTATTGGTAGCATCGCCGTTGATCCTATAAAATTGAACGCAAGATCAGAGCAGACATACCACCTTCGCGGCGATGCCAGACTGGCTGACGGAGTGGGTATTCTCGAACTGGCAAAATATATGGACAAGGCCGTGCTGAAGGAATGTGTGGTGGATCTGAAGGCGGATGTCCGGGTCAGGAACGGAAAGGTCAGGACCATAGAACTTGATGACATACCTTTGAACAAACTTTTGGAACTTATCAGATGAGAAATACAATAGCAGTCATAGCGGTCCTTTCAGCCGCATTGTTCTCCCTCCCGCTGTCGGCGCAGGAAATATCGGAAATACCTGAAGGTTACGAACTTGTGGACTCGTTGGTCTACAGGCCTGTCGAGGCTGTGGACACGACGCTTGCAGGCAGGGACATATTCATGATGATGCCTGTTTCAGCGGGTGATGATGTTCCGGGCGTCAGCATAAACCAGTCGTCGGAAGTGGCGGATGCAGTCAGAAGGCACATCCGTTCGAATAAGGATAGGGTGCTGAAAGGATATAGGGTGAGGATATTCTTCGATAACAGACAGACAGCCCGTGCGGAATCAGAGAAGATTCTTAACGATTTCCGCAGGAAATATCCTGAAATTGCGGCATACAGAGTCTACGCCAATCCATATTTCAAGGTCACTGTCGGTGACTTCAGGACCAGGTCGGAGGCGATGGAGATGCTCAGCCGCATCAAGCACAATTTCCCGGCTGCATTTGTGGTAAAGGAGAATATAGAGTATCCGGCAGTGGACAGCGAACATGCTGTCATCGTGGATACGGTGAAGATATTAAGACGTAAGTAGCGTCGCAGTTAGAGTGTAATATTAATTATAAGTGTAATGTTAAAGCAAGGCCTGGAATTAAAGCAGACGCAGAAGCTGTCCCCGTTGCAGATACAGACGATAAAGCTTATCGAGATGCCTGTGATGGAGCTCGAGCAGCGCATCCGCAAGGAGATCGAGGAGAATCCTGTGCTGGATGAGGACATGTCATCGGAGTCTGAGGAAGGGGAGGCACCAAGGGAAGTGTCTCTGTCCGAGTATAAGGAAGATGATCCGATTCCGAGTTATAGGCTCAGGGCTGACAATTATTCAAAGGATGAACGCCCTCAGTACAACACCTTCTCAGTGAAGGAAAGCTTCACCCAGAGCCTTCTTGAACAGCTCGGCTACAGGAACCTGACCGAGCATCAGTACACAGTGGCTGCGTTTCTTGTAGGCAGCCTGGATGATGACGGCTACCTCCGCAGAAGTCTGGATAGCATCGTGGATGACATATCTTTCCGTGCCAATGTCGAGACCGATGAGGAGGAAGTCCTCAGGATGCTCAAGATAATCCAGGAGTTCGAGCCTGCAGGAGTCGGAGCCCGTGACCTGCGTGAATGTCTCCTGCTTCAGATAAGGCATTGCAAGAGGACACCGGAAGTGGAACGTGCCACCAAGATTCTGACAAACTACTTCAACGAATTCACCGGCAAGCATTTTCAGAAGATAATGGCCCGTATGAACATCACTGAGGAGGAGCTCAAGGCTGCAATGGCCAAGATCCTCAAGCTCAACCCGTCTCCGGGAGGCCAGATTGATGATTCGTACACAGATCAGGCCCAGCAGATCGTTCCCGATTTCATCCTTACCTATACAGACGGCGAACTTAATCTCACGATGCCACGTTTTTCTTTGCCTGAGCTGAAGGTGAACAGGAAATATGCGGACATCCTCATGGATGCTGCACATTCTTCGGACAGAGCTCAGAAGGAAGCCGCTGCTTTTGTCAAGAAGAAACTCGATTCGGCCAAGTGGTTCGTCGAGGCCATCCGTCAGCGTCACAACACCCTCATGACCACGATGCAGGCCATCGTCGACTATCAGCGCGAGTATTTCACCGATGGCGACGAGACCCACCTCAAGCCGATGGTCCTGAAGGATATAGCAGAAGAGACAGGTTTCGACATATCCACCATTTCACGAGTCGTGAACAGCAAATATATCGAAACCCATTTCGGAATATATTCTCTTAAGTATTTCTTCTCTGAAGGCCTTGAAAATCAGGAGGGTGAGGAAGTCTCGACCCGTGAACTGAAGAAGGCGCTGCAGGAGTGCGTGGACAACGAGGACAAGCACAAGCCTCTCACCGACGACGAACTCGTGGAACAGATGACCCTGAAGGGCTATAAGGTTGCAAGAAGGACCATAGCCAAGTACCGCGACCAGCTGAACATCCCGAAAGCCCGTCTCCGCAAGGAACTCTGATTATTTCTTCTCACCGAAAGCCAGGTCGCCGGCGTCGCCAAGACCAGGGACTATATATGAATGGCTGGTGAGCTCTTCATCGATTGCAGCCACCCAGAGTGTCACGTTCTCATTGAGAAGGTGCTTCTGGAGGTACTCCACGGCGTAGGCGCTTGAAATCGGGCATACGAGGTGGGTGTGTGCCGGCTCTCCTTCATCACAAAGCTTCTTGTAGGCGATCTCGAGCGATGCGCCGGTAGCAAGCATCGTGTCGGCAAGGATGAGCGTCTTTCCTGTGAGGTCAGGAGTGCTGCAGTACTCTATGTTGATATGGAAGTCCTCGCCTTTGTCGTATTTTCTGTACGCTGCGACGAATGCATTCTGAGCGTCATCGAAATAGTTAAGTATGCCCTGATGCAACGGCAGGCCAGCACGAAGGATGGTTGCAACCACCACCTTGTCGTCGTAAGTAGGGATGCTTGCAATGCCGAGAGGAGTGACAACGTCCTTATTTGAATGTTCAAGACGCTGGCTGATCTCATATGCGAAGATTTCGCCGAGTCTCTCAAGGTTTCTGCGGAAACGCATGCTGTCTTTCTGGACTGTCTTGTCGCGCATCTGAGCGACGAATTTGTTTAGGATAGAATTCTTCTCTCCGAGATTGATGACTTCCATATCGTGAAATGTTGATTTGATTATTGTCTGCAAATATACGCGATTTAGCAACAACTCCAAATCAGATGCTGCTCAATTCTTCGTCTGCAAAGCTGTAATACGATCCGGTGGCTATGACTATATGGTCTGTCAGCCCTATGTCACATGTCTGCAGGGCCTTCTTCAGGCGTCCCGTCTCCTCCATGTCCGCCTTGCCCGGCATGGCGTTCCCGGAAGGGTGGTTGTGGGCAAGTATGATTCCCGAGGCCTTCTTCTCCAGAGCCTTCCTGACAATGGTCCTGACATCTATCAAGGTCGCCTCTCCGCTCCCCGTCGTGATCCTTTCCTTGCCGATCAGGTAATTCGCCCTGTTGAGGTACAGTACCCAGCATTCTTCATGGTCGAGGTCGCGCATGTGCGGGACCAGAAGCTGTGCTGCAGCCCTGGGTGATGATATCTTTCGGCATTCTTTCCTTGCGGCCTCCTCGGCGCATCTTCTCCCCAGCTCGAAAGCCGCCGCAATGCACACCGCCTTTCCTGGACCTATTCCCCTTACCCTGCAAAGCCTTTCCACTGACATGTCGGCTATCTCGTTTATCCTGTTGCCGCAGCCGGCCAGAAGCTCCCTGGCAGTGTCGACTGCATTCATTCCTCCTGTGCCGGTGCGGAGCATGATTGCCAGAAGTTCGGCATTGCTGAGGACCTCCGCTCCTTTCTCCAGCATCTTTTCACGAGGTCTCTCATCCAGACTCAGTTCCTTGATCTTCATAATCTGCGCAGGACATCTTTTTAATGCCCTGGGGCAAAGATAGATGTCCTGCGCAGATAAACGTTACAATCCGGGTCCGGACTGTGATGATTTTTCTTTTTTTTTAAAGTTTTGTCTTTTTTTTAATGGAATCCTTCGCGGATAGTTTCTAAATCAATGCATATAGCATATAGACCCAATGTGATGTAATCGCCGCGACAAGGCCTCCGATGGTGTGGGCTAGTATGGCCTTCGATGTGAGGTTGCGGTAGCCGAGCGAGTCGAGCATCGCTGTGTGAGTGCTGAGGTAGCCGCTCCAGCACATTCCGATGGCCGTGCACACTGCAATCGCATTGCCGTCCATCCATCCGTTGGTAAGGAACTCAGGCACGAGGCCGAGGGCAGCTCCTACTGCTCCGAGAGCCGTGATAGGGAATGCCACGACATGAGGATCTGAGAAACCGAAAAGGAATTCGAATACGAAATTGATCTTGCCGGCGAGCCAAGGCAGGGCTTCCACTCCCTGGTAAGCCGCTCCTGTGTAACCATCAGGCCCAGCTCCGAAAGTGAGGATCATCACGAGGGTGGAGATGATGACGACACCGGGGATGATCGCAAGGCCGACATCCACACCGGTGCGGCCTCCGTCAAGGAGCGAGTCGAGTATTCTTACAAACATGGACCTCTCGTCCACTTTCTCAACGGTCTCCTTTTCAGCGGTTCTTTCGCAGACATCCTCTGTGAGATAGGACGGACAGGCCTTCAGTATGAATCTCTGCATGAGTCTGGTGGAGACTATGCATCCTATGAAAGCTCCGAAGAATCCGATGAACGGCTCAATGTAGAATCCCTGTCCTATCATGAACACAATGACGAGCAGGCCCATTCCGAAGGCTGTTCCGAAGTTGGTCAGCGAGATGAACTGGTACTTCTTGAAATAGCTGCTGAACTTCTTGTCCTGGGCGAGCGAAATGATGGCGGGATTGTCAGAAAGAAAGGTCATCACGGCTCCGAGCGACGCCACTCCCGGGAGATTGAACAGAGGCTTCATCAGCGGACGGAGGAGCTTTTCGAAAAGTGTCACGACTCCGAATTCCACGAAGATCTTGCTGAGTGCACCGGTGATCACGCAGATGGCCATCAGGTAGAAGACGGTGTTAAGCAGGAGGTCATGGGCTGTCTTCATGATGGTGTTGAGCATGTTTGAGGTGCCCATCACCGATCCGAGCCATACGAACAGGCCTCCTACGATCAGGAGGCAGGGGATACCGGCTGGTATATATCTGCCTATACCTTTCTTTTTAGGTTTCATACTGAATTATCTTGATAGGATGTGAATTTTCCATTTTACGCCTGCGTCGATGAGGGTGCGTCCGTTCACGAGGGTCCCTGCGGGATTGCCGTTCTGTCCCGAGGTGTAGAACAGGTTCGCATGCAGACGGACATCGCGGTTGTCTTTCAGCGGGAAGAATTCCACTCCTGCTCCGAATGTGAGCAGCTCTGTGCCGGGCAGTACTGACCTGTCTGCAGGAATGTCGGATCTGTTGACGTCGTACATCATCTTCCCGAATACAATCCATTGACTGTTCAGCGAGTATACGCCCTCAAGGATGATGGAACAGTCGTCGAAGAAGGACTTCTGTCCTCCCGCAGCCCTGTTCATGAAGTCGAGGTAGATGTCCAGATCCCCAAGGGCAAAGTGGTTGCCTAAAGCCAGATAGTTCAGGAATCTTCCGGGAGCATATTCTATGAGGTTTACAGAATACAGGCTGTTGAACCATCCGTGGGAGCCTGTCCACATGAGGTTGTAGGCGTAGGTGTCCTCAGTCGCTTCGTTCCTGTAGGGACTCTGGGTGGCCTGGAGCATGATCTTGTCGCTTCCGCCGTTGAGAATATATGAAACGCTGGCTCCGAACTGGTAACAGGCGAAGTTGTTCCAGAACTCGCAGGCTGTATAGACGTCAATCGGTGCACGGTCATATTCATACCCTCCGATGCCCACGACCTGTTTTCCCGCTGAGATCATCCAGCGGCTGTCCGGTGAGTAGGTGAGGTGCGCCCAGTCTGTGGCGTTGAAGAAACTCTGCGATGTGTTTGCCTTGTTCAGACGCTGGCGGTAGGAATACGTGAATTGCTTTCCTATGTTTCCGTTTATGTGCAGGTTCAGATACCTGCCCTTGAAGCCCGAACCTGCGGGAATCATGCTCCCATCAACATCTTCGTGCTGATAGTCGGCCCTGACTTCAGCCATTATGTCTATGGCATTATGGACCTGCGCCTTTTCCTCAGTCTTTGCTTCAGCCCGTGTCTCGGCCTGCGCTTGAGTCCGAGTCCGCGCCTGTGTCTGTGCGGCTGCTGCTCCGAAAATCAGGAGCGCTGCAAGAATAGTCTTTTTCATCTGCCGGAGTAATGTCGGAATTCTCTACTGTCAAATGATCACTGTAATTCCTATGACCAGTTTCGCAAAGATAAGACTTTTCCCGCTTATTGCAAACTGGTCGTACTTCACTTGCTGCTGTCACTTCCTCCCTTACATCACTGTCAAGGGAAACAGGCCTTTTTCTGGATAGTTTGTGACAGTGACGGCCATGAAAAAGCTCGATTATCTGGCCGGAGATGGGGTTTTGCTGTGCGCGGCCAGATAAAGGACCGATTATCTGGCCGAATCCGAACCCGGTGGGTTCCCATCTGGCCGAACCCCGAACCCTGTGGGTTCTCACCCACCGGTTACAAAAAAAGGAAGTCTTGCGACTTCCTTTTGGGTGCCCAGTGGGATTCGAACCCACGACATTCAGAACCACAATCTGACGCTCTAACCAACTGAACTATGGGCACCATGTTGGTTAATGGAGTGCAAAGATAGGTATTTTTTTTGTTTCTGCAACACCGAGGTGTTAAAATTTATATTTTTTTTATCCGGTGCACAGATTTGTCAAATGAATTATTATATTTGTATGATTAGGATAAAGTAGTATGGGAAAAGAAATAAAATTCTCTCTGGTATACAGGGATATGTGGCAGTCGTCGGGAAAGTATGTTCCGACTGTGGCTCAATTGAAGGAGGTTGCTCCGGCAATCATCGAGATGGGATGTTTCGACCGTGTCGAGACTAATGGAGGAGCCTTCGAGCAGGTGAATCTCCTTTTCGGAGAGAATCCTAATGTCGCTGTTCGTGAATGGACCGCTCCTTTCCATAAGGCAGGAATTCAGACACATATGCTTGAAAGAGGATTGAATGCGCTCCGCATGAATCCTGTTCCGGCAGATGTGCGAGAGCTCATGTACAAGGTCAAGCATGCCCAGGGAACTGACATCTCCCGCTCCTTCTGCGGTCTGAACGACCACAGGAATCTGCGTCTGAGTGTCGAGTATGCAAAGAAGGCCGGAATGATCTCCCAGGTCGCCTTGTCCATCACAAATTCTCCTGTCCACACCGTGGAATACTACATGGGGGTCGTGGACAAGGTAGTGGAATACGGCTGCGACGAGATCTGCCTCAAGGACATGGCTGGAGTCGGACGCCCTTCCTTCCTTGCAGAACTTACAAGCCAGATAAAGAAGAAATACCCTCACATCAAGGTACAGTACCATGGCCATTGCGGACCGGGCTTCTCTCCTGCCTCAATGCTTGAAGTGGCACGTGCGGGTGCAGACTACCTTGATGTCGCGGTGGAACCGTTGTCGTGGGGCAAGGTCCACCCGGACGTGATAACGATTCGTGAGATGCTCCGTGCGGACGGATTCACCGTCAAGGACCTGAATATGAATGCATATATGGAGGTACGCGCCCTCACCCAGAAGTTCATCGATGACTTCCTCGGCTACTGGATAGACCCGAACAACTCGCACATGAGTTCGCTTTTGGTGGGCTGCGGCCTGCCTGGAGGCATGATGGGCTCGATGATGGCTGACCTCAAGGGCTTCCATGGAGCGATAAACGCTTCTCTCCGCGCCCAAGGAAAGCAGGAACTGACCCTCGACCAGCTCATGGTCATGCTCTTCCAGGAGGTTGAATATGTATGGCCTCGACTGGGCTATCCTCCGCTTGTGACTCCTTTCAGCCAATATGTGAAGAACACGGCCCTCATGAACCTCATGGCCCTTCTCAAGGGACAGCCTCGCTGGACGACCATAGACAAGGACACATGGAACATGATCCTTGGCAAGATGGGAAGGCTGCCGGGAGAACTTGCTCCTGAGATTGTCACCCTTGCAAAGGAGAAGGGACTGGAATTCTACACCGGCAACCCTCAGGATGCCTTCCCTGATGAACTTGAGCGTTTCCGTGCGGAGATGAATGAGAACGGCTGGGACCTCGGACAGGATGAAGAGGAACTCTTTGAGTTTGCAATGCATGAAAGGCAGTACCGTGACTACAAGAGCGGAATCGCGAAGGAAAGGTTCAACAAGGATCTTGAGGCCGCCAAGGCAAAGGCAGGTGCGCCGATTGTAATCACAAGACCTGTTGTCGAGATGCCGAAGATGGATGTGGAGAAGATCGCTGAGAAATACCCTCACGCAGTGCCTGTGCAGGCTCCGGTAAAGGGCCAGGTGATGTGGCAGTATGATGTGGAGGATGTTTCAGCTGCACCGGTTGCCGGAACAGAGGTGGATGCCGGCGAGGCAATGGGATATATACAGACCTATTACGGTATGGAAGAGATCATTCCTGCAGTGTCAGGCCGCGTGGTCGCTGTCTGCGCCAAGCAGGGAGACAAGGTGGCGAAAGGCGAGATTGTCGCGTTCGTCCAATAGTTTTTTTGAATTGTGTGTAAAGAATCGGCTTATGAAGAGACTTAAGTTATTACTACCGGTATTTGCAGCTGTGCTGAGCGGTTGCGTCCAGGAGATAGACAGACCGGGGCCTGCAGATGAGGCCGACGGCCAGGATGTTCCGTATGCAATATATGCCTCCTCAGCAGACACCAGGACGGTGAACTCCGGCTTGTCTACAGAATGGGAGGCAGGCGACCGTATCGGTGTCTTCCATGAGGAAAGCGGCTCGGGAAGGTTTGTCGCAGACGGCTCCTTTGTCCTTACTGAAGAGAATCATGCCGACAATCTCTTTCTTGGAGTGCTGTCGGAGCCGCTTGCGGCTGAAAGCCATGACTGGTATTTCATATATCCTTATGAAGAATCCATGGCTTCGCCTGATGTGGATGCCGGAGGTTATATAACCATAGGTGCCCCTGCAGGTGAATCACAGCTTCAGAAGGGTAATGACAGCATGGCTCATATTGCCGGGAAGAATTATCCTTTATATGCAGTGATCAAGGATGTGCCCTCTGATGAGACTCCTTCCGGAATGATGAAGCATATGACCTCCCTTGTTGCTGTCAATGTGACCAACAGGACCTCGGCGCCTCTTGATGTCACTTCCGTGGGCATCAAGGCCAATGAAAGCCTGACGGGCAGCTTCCTTGCGGACATTTCAGGAGAGGAGGCTCTCTGTCTCCCGTTGAATGAGGCTTCTGTTTCATCTTCTGCGACCCTTGTTGTGGAAGACGTGCAGGTCAAGGAACAGGAGTCAGGCCGGTTCTATCTTGCCGTCAAACCTTTTACTGCAAAAGCCGGCTCGTCGCTGACAGTCTGTGTGAACGGCTCGGAGAAGGCGATCCGCCTCCAGGAGGATGTAAGGTTCGAGGCAGGGAAGATCAAGACCCTCAATGTGTCGGTCGACTCCCTTGTCCATCCGCTTACCACTATGCGTCACCTGGCCAGCATGTTTGACCTGGACTCGACCTGCAGGGTCGACAGCGGCTATGTGAACGGTGTGCCTGTGGACGGTTTCCTTGTCCTCGGTGATGAAGACACTGCAGGGTCGGTGACGCTTACCGGAACAATTGCCGACCTTATCAATCTTACCGAATTCGGCTTCTTTGCCTCGTCCTGGACAGGTAGCAGGAGTGCCTTGACCATCAAGAACATAACGCTGACAATGTCATTGCTGGGATATAATGCGGATTACACCATGACCTGTGAGCAGTTTGCCGGGTATATGGGTCTGAAGCCTTCCGTGTTTACCCTTCGTCCTTATCCGTCGGGAGATTTCGATGTGACCCCGGGATGCCATAATCTGACTATCATCGACGAGGAAAAGCATTACTATGGCATTACCGAAAAAGAAATCAATTCCCTCCTGTCGCTCTACGGACTCTCTGTGGAGGGCTTGAGGACATTCATCAACGGAGAGGACAACGCCTACATCGAGGAACTGGCTGTGCTCATGCCGGACCATCTGAAGGTCTATATGACAGAAGAAATGGCAGATTTCATCATTCCAAGCCTTATTGACACAAGCGTATCTATCGAACTTTCCACAATGACGGAAGACTATGACGGAAACAAGACAGATCCCCGTGTAGCGATCTGGGGAATGAATGTCTACTACATCGGGGACCTGTAAACCGTATCCGGAATCTTGATTAATTCAGACTGAAGTCCGAAGAAGTGCTGCTCTTTGATACAGGAGCCTGCTCGAATGCTCCCTTGGTGTAGTTTATCTCAATTGTGTCGGTGAAAGTCTCAGATGAGATGATATAGCCGCTGAGCACCTTGTAACTCTTAAGTGACAGGTTGATCTTTGCGCTGTCTTCGGTTATGATGTCTGTGATAGGGAAACTTACATAGGCATTTGCAAGATACATGTCCTTGTTGTCACCATCTGTTTTCAGCACCTCTCCGACAGCATTGTGACGGAGGCTGAACGAATATGTTCCTGCTTCCTGTGCCGAATCGTCGAGTATGAGATTGATCATGTGAGGCTGCTTGCTGTTCTGCTTCACGGGGATTGTGACCATCATGTTCATATATCCTCCGGATATCCACAGTTCCGAGAGGATCAGCGCGTCATCCACGAGAAGACTCTCATCTGTCGCCTCGCTTGAATTTACAGGTGACTTGGTGAGTACCTTGAGCATGTTGTTGAGTCTGACTGCATAGTCTCCGCCTTCTTCCTGGTAGAGCACATCGCACAGGATGATGGCTCTTTTCATGGTGTCAAGCCTTCCCGGGCATGTCTGTTCCACTACATTGAAGGTGTTGCCCTGGTCGCTTACGAACTTTCCGTCGACAATGTTTCCCATTGTGAGGTTGTTGTAGCGGAGTGTGTTGTCTTTCTCGCAAGATAGTGCAGCCACTGCTGCGATAATTAAGATGATTATTTTTTTCATGTCCTTTTCTATTATGTATCAAAATCCAGTGCTCATAGATGCATTTTGTCTCTTTTCCGTTGCATCGGGCCGCAAAAATAGATAAATTTGTGACACTTCTGAAAAAAATGCACGCATAATGATAACATTTGTTCTTTCTATCCTTCTTCTGATCATAGGATATATGCTTTACAGCAAGGTCGCTGAACGTTTCTTCAATGTGGATCCCGCTAATACGACTCCGGCATACAGGAAGATGGACGGAGTGGACTTCACTCCTCTTCCGACATGGAAGGTCTTTGTGATCCAGTTCCTGAACATAGCGGGCCTTGGTCCGATCTTCGGTGCCATAATGGGTGCCGCATATGGCCCGGCTGCATATCTGTGGATAGTCATCGGCTGCATATTCATCGGTGCGGTCCATGATTTCTTTGCAGGAATGATGTCCTTGAGGAACGACGGCGCCAACATCCCTGACCTGACTGGAAAATATCTCGGTAAGGGCGTCAAGGGAGTGATGAATGTGATCGTGGCCTTCCTCCTGCTGGCTGTCGGCGTCTCTTTCGTCACCGGCCCAGCTGACCTGATGGCTTCATTGACCGGCCTCGACAAGGAAATATGGCTCTATGTCATATTCGCCTATTATATAATTGCGACCCTCCTGCCGATTGACAAGATCATAGGCACGATATATCCATATATGGGCGCGGTCCTGCTGTTTATGGCTGCCGGTGTGGGAGTCATGCTTGTTGCGGGTGACATCACAGGGGCCCATTCGATGATGGAGCTCACACCTGCGACTTTGAAGAACTGGCACTTCGATCCATCGGACAACATATTGATACCTATGCTCTTCATCGTGGTTTCATGCGGTGCCGTTTCCGGCTTTCATTCGACACAGTCGCCTCTTATGGCCAGATGTCTGAAGAATGAGAAACATGCCCGCCCTGTCTTCTACGGGGCAATGATAGCTGAAGGTATTGTGGCCATGATATGGGCGACTGCAGCCATGGCTTATTTCGGTGGTCCGGAGGCGCTTAACTCTGCAATGACCGATGGAGTGATGATAGACGGCGTCCTTACGAAGGTCACTCCTGCTATTGCTGTCGACATGATATGCAGGAGCTGGCTCGGCAAGGTGGGTGCTGTCATTGCGGTCATAGGAGTCGTGGTCTGTCCTATCACTTCAGGCGACACCGCCTTCCGCAGCCTCCGTCTGACTGTCGCTGATTTCCTGAAGAGCGACCAGAAGCCGGTCTCCAGACGTCTCCTTGTGTGTATCCCAATCTTCGCCCTGGCCTTCTTCTGCTGCAAGATGGATTTCTCGACAGTCTGGAATTATGTCGGAATCGGAAACCAGCTTCTGGCTACGGTCGTCCTGTGGACTTCTGCGGCGTACCTTATAAATAAAGGAAAGCCGCATTGGATGTGTTCCGTTCCTGCGGCTTTCCTCACCTTTGTATGCGTCAGCTACTTCATCATGGCGCCTCACAAGAGCGGTGGTCTGCATCTTGCTCCTGCCGCTGGCTATATCGCCGGCATCGCAGTGGCGCTGCTCCTCCTGATCTTCTGCATCATGAAGGGGCGTCGTGCTAGACGCTGTACTTCTTCCTGCTAGGCCTTCCTATGAGCTGGATGTCGATTCCCTCGATCTTGTAACCTCTGACGCGCTTGCGGCTGAGGTGTGACTCGATCAGGGCCACCAGGTCATCGTCTATCACATCAGTGAAGACGTGATTGTGGTGGTCGTAGAAGTGGATGTGCTTGAAGGTGTTGACATCAAAGTACATCTTGTTGTTGGCGCTCATGCGGTAATGGTATATGCCGAGCATCGCCATGTGTGTCAGGATGTTGTATACCGATGCTACGGTGACCTTGGACGTGCCGTCCTCCTTGATCTTTTCTGTGACCATGTCGGCGCAGGCATGTCCAAGCTCCATCATCGCCTGATGGACAGCCAGCCTTTGAGGGGTAGCCTTCAACGAGTGTTTCTTGAGGAGTCCCTTGAACTCCTCAATTGTCGGACATTTATGTAAATTCATAATATATCTGTTTCATCTGCAAAGATATCCCTTTCTTCCATATTTCCAAAATAAATTTGAAAAATTCCAATTTATCGCATCGTACCCTCCGGCCTGATTCGTGGTAATAAGGTAGAATCTTTGCCGTAATTCATTAAAAAGCAGTAATTTTGCAGTCAATGTTGAAACCAAGACGATGAAGAAGATTTTTAACGCATATCAGACCTGGGCCGTCGTGACGGGTGCCGCTTCAGGGATGGGACGTGAATATGCCCGCCGCCTGGCCCTGATGGGCTATGATGTCGTGGCGGTCGACATCAATGAGGCGGGGCTGCACGAGACCGTGCGCATGCTGCGTGAAGAGGTGGAATCATCTGAGGAGGTGCCGGCGAATGCAAAGGACTCATTCAAGGTGATGGCACTCGTGCAGGACCTGTCTGAGACTGATGCGGCCGAAAGGATATACGGAAAGACTGAAGGATGTGATGTGGAGGTGCTCGTGAACAATGCCGGCCTGATGTACTGTCAGGGAATAGCCGAAACCGGCGAGAGGATGCTGCATCTGATAATGATGGTGCATATGTACACACCTCTGATGCTGTGCCGTAAATATGTCGGTCGGATGAAGGAACGTGGCCGCGGATATATATTGAATATATCATCGCTTGCCGCATGGATGATATGGCCCGGCATCGGAATGTATGGTACGACCAAGAGATTCGTCAGGAACTATTCCAGAGAATTGAGGATAGAGTGCAGAAGGACAGGGGTGAGTGTCACCAATGCCTATTTCGGTGCAGTCGACACTTCGCTTGTCCCGCTCAAGGACAGCCTTAGGCGTATAGCTCGAATGTCCGGTGTCATGATCTCTCCAGAAAAGGCGGTCTCCAGGGCCTTGCGGGCCACATTCGGACGCCGCAGGGGAGTTATGCCGGGACTTCTCAACAAGATCCTTGTCCCTGTGTGCATGCTCATGCCCGATTGTCTTTTGGGTCTGGCCTACAGAAAGGCCAGGCCATATCTTATGAAAGTCTGAAAAAATACTTATATTTGCAGGTTGCTAATAAACATATATTATGGAGAGAATCAAATGCCTTATCGTCGGAGGTGGCCCGGCGGGTTATACAGCCGCTATCTATGCTTCAAGAGCTGACATTTCACCTGTGGTTTATGAAGGAGTCCAGCCTGGCGGACAGCTTACAACGACTACGGACATCGAGAATTATCCCGGTTTTGAGAATGGGATATCAGGCCAGCAGCTTGTCGATACGATGAGGGCCCAGGCGGTGCGTCTCGGAGCTGAGGTCCGCACAGGGACAGTGACTGAGGCAGACCTTTCTGAAAGACCGTTCAAGATCACGATCGACGCAGAAAAGCAGATCGAGGCAGAAACGCTTATCATCGCTACAGGTGCGACTGCAAAGTACCTCGGTCTGGATTCGGAACTCAAGTACAGAGGCCTCGGCGTGTCTGCATGCGCTACATGTGACGGTTTCTTCTACAGAAAGAAGACCGTGGCTGTAGTAGGAGGCGGTGACACAGCCTGCGAAGAGGCGACTTACCTTGCCGGACTCTGCAAGAAGGTATATATGATCGTCCGCAGGGATGTGCTCAGGGCATCTCAGGCAATGCAGGACCGCGTGATGGCGACCGAGAACATCGAAGTGCTGTGGAACTGCAACACCCAGGAGGTCCTTGGAGATGCTTATGGCGTGACTGGAGCAAGACTCGTTAGAAAGGATGGCGAGGTTTTTGATATAGCTGTCGACGGATTTTTCCTTGCTATCGGACATCATCCCAACTCGGACGTTTTCCGTGAGTGGATTGAGGTCGATAAGGAAGGCTACATCGTGACGGACGGAAAGACTTCAAAGACCAATGTCCCAGGAGTGTTTGCAGCCGGCGACGTACAGGATCCGCTTTACAGACAGGCGATTACAGCTGCGGCTTCAGGCTGCCGTGCTGCGCTTGATGCTGAGAAATTCCTCAAAATGCTTTAATAAGACACAGATGAAATTAAGAAACCTTGTTCCGGCCCTTGTCGCCATAGTGCTGTTCTCATCCTGCAAGTCGCAGTACGAGATGCTTCTGAACAGCAATGACGTTGATGCGAAATATGAGGCTGCCTTCCAGCTCTTCGATGAAGGCAAGTATTCAAAAGCAGGTACCATGTTCGAATCCCTGGCCATGCTGACCAACGGAACAGAGCGTGATGACACCGTCAGATACTACTGGGGACTGAGCAACTATAAGTTTAAGGATTACTACACGGCAGAGACCAACTTCACGAATTTCCTTGAGAGCTATCCGAGGAGCCCGTTTGCATCGGAAGCCAGATATCTCAAGCTGGACTGTCTCTACCGCGAGACCCTCAGGTACGAGCTTGACCAGCAGCCAACATATAGGGCAATGACGGAAATATCAGAGTACATGCTGGATTTCCCTGACAACCCTCACATGCAGACATGTAAGGAAATGTTGCTGGATCTGGGCGAAAGGCTCGACCGCAAGGCCTATGAGGCTGCAAGGCTCTACTACAAGATGGAAGACTACCTCGCATCCCGCGTGGCTTTCAGGAACGTGCTCAAGGAGGACGCTGAGAACATATACAGGGAGGATATACTATATTATATAGCGATGTCATCCTATAATTATGCACACAACAGTGTGCCGGCGAAGCAGAAGGAAAGGTACCTTACCTTCATCGACGACTACTATAACTTCATCGGTGAGATACCTGAGTCAAAATACCGCAAGGAACTTGACAACTCATACAGGAAGGCACAGAAGGCACTCGGAAGGGACGTGACCATAGATGATGAGGACATGACCGAGAGGGACTTCGCCAAGGAAAGAAGGGCACTCCTGAAGGAAGAAAGGAAAAATCGTAAAAAATAATTGAAACTCTCTTTGAAACCGGGGGTATAATAATATGGAGGGACTATGTTCCGCTCCCGGAAAAGAAAGTCTAACAGAAGTAATTTACATAGAATGGCAACTAAGAAAACCCCTACAAACACTCTTACAAGGGACCTCTGCGACCTCGCAGCTCCTACAGGCAACATCTACGAGTCAGTCGTAGTCCTCTCAAAGAGAGCTAACCAGATCGCAATCGCAGAGAAGAAGGAACTTACAAGAAAGCTCGACGAGTTCAAGAATGAAAGAGACACAATGGAAGAAGTCTTCGAGAACCGCGAGCAGATCGAGATATCGAAGTATTATGAAAGACAGCCTAAGCCAAGCCTCGTGGCTATCGAGGAGTTCCAGCAGGGCGAGATCTTCTACAGAATGGCAAAGCAGGACGAGTAATACCGTAATCTCATGCTCAGCCGGCTTCAGGTCAGGAATTATGTATTGATAGACTCTTTGGAAATCGAATTTCCAGAGGGTCTGATCATTATTACGGGACAGACGGGTGCGGGTAAATCCATATTGCTCGGCGCCCTGTCGCTGCTCATGGGAGCCAAGGCTGATGCGTCAATGGTTTCAGACGGCGCGGACAACTGCGTGGTCGAGGCCGAATTCGAGACTTCCGACGCATCATTGAAGGATGTGCTGGAAGATAATGAAGTGGAGTGGGATGAGGGCCACCTCGTTATCAGGAGGGTGGTCAACCGTTCCGGACGTTCACGTTCCTTTGTGAACGACTCGCCGGTGCCGGTAAATGTACTTCAGGAGATATCCTCACGTCTGGTCGACATCCATTCCCAGCATCAGACGCTTCTCCTTTCTGACAGGAACTTCCAGCTCGACATCCTGGACCACTATGCCGGCAATTCAGCCCTCCGTACTGAGTGCGCAGGTCTGCACAGGGAACTGGGTGCGCTGAATTCGGATCTTTCTGCCCTTGAAGCCCGTATGGCCCGTCTTGCCGGTGAAAGGGACTATAACGAGGCCCAGTACCGTCAGCTTGAGGCTGCAGCTCTCAGGGAAGGAGAGCTTGAAGAACTTGAAGTGGAACAGAAGCAGCTGGCAAATGCAGAGGAGATCAAGACTGCACTCTGCAGTGTCGAAGAACTGTTCACGGCAGCATCCTCTTCAGGTGAAGTCCTTTCTGTCGATTCGACCTTGAAAGAGGCTGACAAGGCACTGTCAAAGATAATCAGATATGTCCCTGACCTGGCCTCTCTTTCCGAAAGGATTGATTCATGCCGACGTGAGCTTGATGACATTTTGGCCGAGGTGGAGGCTGTCAATTCCCATACGGAACTTTCAGAGTCCAGACTCGAAGAGGTGGAGGACCGTATGTCCCTGCTCTACGGACTCATGCAGAAACACTCATGCCGGACAGAGGCAGAGCTCATAGCCTTGAGGGACAGCCTTTCAGAGGCCTTGTCCGATTCGACACAGCTCGAAGAGAAGCGCGAAGAACTCTGTGCAAGGATTGCCCAAGTGCAGAAGTCGCTTCAATCCGTGGCCGACCTTCTCCACGAAAGAAGGGCCGGTGCGGTCCAGTCTTTCTCTGATGCAATAACAGGCTCCATCAGGGATATGGAGCTTCCTTATGCCGTGTTCGAGGTGGAGCTTCTGCCGGTTTCACCAGGTGCTGCAGGACGTGATATGATACAGTTCAGATTCTCTGCAACAGGAAGGAATGCCGTCGATGTGTCCAAGTGTGCCTCAGGCGGAGAAATGTCCCGTATAATGCTGTCGCTGAAATCCATGATGGCCCGGTATACCAACATGCCTACGATGATTTTCGATGAGATCGACACAGGCGTTTCTGGAAGCGTAGCCGACAAGATGGGTTCGGTGATATGTTCGATGGGAGAGAATATGCAGGTCTTCGCTATAACCCATCTCCCGCAGGTGGCGGCAAAGGGCTCAGCCCACTATCTTGTTTCAAAGACCATAGATCCATCCTCCTCGAAGGCTGTCTCTACAATAGAAAAACTCTCCGCAGAGCAGAGAGTTCTTGAAGTTGCGCGCATGCTCAGCGGTTCCGAGCTTACTGATGCCGCCATCGCCAACGCGAAGTCGCTGTTGTCCTGATCTATCTGGAAATCACCTGATATCCTTCTCCGTACACAAGCCTGTGTACTCCGGTGTTGATATATCCTCCGTTCTCGGTCTTTCTGAACCTGAATATGCTCTGAAGCATCTTGCTGTCGGAAGATTCTATCCTGCCTTCCCATCTTCTGCCTCCCTTTGAGCAGAGTTCGATGAAGTACTTCGCAAGATCATAGCCCTGGAATGAGAACTGGGTAGGCTCAGCGTTGTAGAGGGCCCTGTACTTGAGGAGGAATTCCTTGACCCTCGCATCCTCATAGTCGATGTAGTAGCCCAGGCTCACATGGAGGTTAGTGTTGTGTAAGTTGTCGACCTCGATGGTCTCGAAGTTCCTTATCTTGCCTGTAGCATAGAGGACTACATTGTATTTCTTATGTATCATGAGGTTCAGGTTCCTCACCACATCGTTTACAAATGCCTCGCTTTCCGATGCGATGAACACCCTGTTGTGTGCCGCCTCGTCTTCCGTCATCAGCCATGCGAGTGATTCCGGAATGTCTCTTCCTTCCAGGATGCTGTACGACAGGGCCTTGTACTCGATCCTTGACGAGTCGACCGCTGCCATCATGGCCTGGACCGCATCAGATGCCTTTGCTCCCTTTTCTGTCACCACGATAGCCCTGTCACCGTCCTGCATGTCTTCCTTCATCCATCCGATCAGGTCAGTGTAGATCACATTGTACGGGGTAGGGGCCTGGATCATGTTGCTGTGTTCATACACGAGCCTTTCTGCTCTCTGGTCCAGAGGTGACACGACCATCTTGTCCTGCGGAGCGGTCTGGAGAAGTCTTGAGAGGTCGCCGGCTGACACCGGTCCGATCACTGCGTCCTCATTTCTGAGGCTGTCGGCATCTGTCCTTATCCTTCCGTCCGCAACATCATAGACATCCAGTGTCGTGTGGATTCCGTGCTGCGACATTTCATATACCGCCAGAAGAGCTCCGCTGTAGAAGTCCATGTTTCCGGAACTTCCCCTTGATGCCGTTGCGTTCAGAGGGAGCATCAGACTCAGGTCGACCGTGTTCTTCGGAGCTGTTTCCAGGAGTGCCAGGCTGTCTGCCAGCGCTGTGCTGTCGGCCTGTTCCTTGAGGAGGTCCTCCTCATCTCCCTCCGGAGCATCTTCGTCAGATGAGGCTTCTTCCTGTGCAGGATCCTGTGGAGTAGGGATGATGAGCTTCTGTCTTCTGGAAAGCTTTCTGCCGGTCAGGCCGTTTATCTCCATCAGGGCCTCGACAGTCACTCCGTATTTCTCGGCTATGGTGTCAAGATCCTCGAACCACCTTACTGTGTGCGTCTTCCTGACTATGACGATGTCCTCATCCTCATCCTGTGCCGGCTCAGCTGGCTTCTCCTCTGGCTCGTCAGCCTTGACTTCAGGTTCTGCCGGTGCGGCCTCCTGTTCTGTTGCCCTGGCTCCCTGTCCCGCCGGTGCGGCCTCCGGAGTCTCTGCCGCCTTGTCTTCTGCAGGTGTCTTCACCTTTGCACCCTCCTCAATGATCGGAATGATGAGAATGGTATTGGCCTTTATGCCTTCTGACTTTACCGCCGGATTATATTCATATATATCATCTATCGACACATCATACGCCTTGCTGATCGAGTACAGCGTCTGTCTCTCCTTCACGATGTGCGAGTAGCACAACTTTCCGTTATGCCTCACCTTCTCCTTGGAAACAGTTACAGGGGTGTTCTTATACTCCTGTCCGTTCATGACAGCTGCGCTTCCTGTCGTCAGCACAAGCGCAGTCAGCAGCTTTATACAAATATTTCTCTTCATCTGGTCTTTCTTATAGTGTGCCGGCAAATTCAAGGAGCTTGTCGGCGAATGATTTCCATGACAGTCTTTCCTTCTCTTCGCGGATGTGAGCTATGCAGCTCTCCCTGATGGAAGGGTCACTGAAATATCTCATTATTTCAGAATATATGGCTTCGGGTGTACCTTCAGGTGCAACAAGTCCTGTGCCTCTGTCGCCTATCGTCTCCTTCAGGCCACCGACGTCCGTAACGATCATCGGTACTTCAAAATGATATGAAACAGAACTTATGCCGCTCTGTGTGGCGCTTCTGTAAGGAAGCACGGCGACATCGGCGGCAGAAAAATAATCCGTCACCTCGGAGTCCTTTATGTACTTGAGGTTCATGGATATGTGTTTCCCTGCAGGCAGTCTGTCGATGATCTGCTGGTATTTCTCGAACGATCCGTACGGTTCTCCTGCGATTATCAGCTGGTAATCTTCCGGCAGCTTCGCAAAGGCCTCGAGCAGGATGTCAAGCCCCTTGTAGGTACGTATGAGCCCGAAAAAGAGGATGTTCTTCTTTCCGGGAAGGAGCCCGAGCTTCCTTTCGGCTTCGGCCCTGTCCTTCCTTTCCCCAAAGTGGGAGTACAGAGGATGCTGGATCACTGTGTATCTCGAATCCGGCTGTATCTTCAGAAGGTCCTTGGATACGGCCTCGCACAGAGTCACGCTCCCGTCGCTTCCCTTCAGGAAGTACTTCGTCAGAGGAGTGTCGAAGAAATGCGGCTCATGCGGAATCACATTGTCAAGGATGGATATGACCTTGCAATGCTTCTTCATCTTTCTGGTAATATATCCTAATGACGGCGCGAAATAGGACATCCAGTATCTGACTATCAGCACGTCCGGCTGCCATTCCCTGATGGCCCTGTAGGTGCTGTGATATGTAAAAGGATTGGCCGTGTCCAGCAGAGATATGCTCTCCACCGGCACGGCCTCGTCGTCTGGCGTCACAAACTGTGTCTTTCCCGGAAACAGGAATTCAGGGTACTGCCGCTTGAAATTAAAGGCCCTGACAATGTTGCCTTTGCTCAGTTCACCATACAGACAAGCGTTAAACTGAGAAATTCCTCCTCGATAGGGATAGAAACAGGACAGTATTGCGATCTTCAATGATTACTCCTTTGTGTTCTTTGTCTTGACATACTCTTCGTTGAGTCCCGCGAGAACTGCTTCTGTGATGTCAAGTGAAGGGTCTGCAGTGATTACCGGTGCTCCACCTGAGTTGGTGAGGATCATTGCGTACTTCATCTCTTCGTTGTACTTGTTGAGGTAAGTCTGGATCGCGTCGCCGAGCTGGTTCATCATCACCATCTGCTCCTCGTTGATCTCGTTCTGCTTCTGAGCTGCATAGTTGTTGAACTCAAGCTCCTGCTGCTGGAGCTTCTGGCCCTGAGCCTCAGCTACCGAACGTGTCATGAGACCCTTCTGGATCTTCTCCTGATATGCCGCTACATCCTTCTCGAGCTTCTGACCCTTTCTGTTGATCTCAGCCTGGATGTTGTTGATCTTTGTCTCCACTACAGACCTGAGGTCGTTTGCCATGTCATATTCCACGAGGATTCTGTCGAGGTCGACATACACGATTTTACCCTCAGCTGTTGTTGCTGCTGTTTCTGTTGCTGCAGCGGTCTCGGTTGTAGCTGCGTTCTTGCAAGAGACTGCACCCGCCATTGCGAGGATGCAGAGAATAAGTGATGCTTTTTTCATTATTATTAATTGTAAATTATTATTATATTTCATGTTTTCCGTGACGTATCACGCGACAAACGGCAAAGGTAATTAAAAAATCTTAATTTTTGCGAGATATGCCTTTATTGTTTGCTCCAGACCCATATATAAAGCGTCGCTAATGAGGGCATGGCCTATTGAGACCTCGTCTGTCCACGGTATGTTGCGGATGAAGAACTCCAGATTGTCCAGGTTCAGGTCATGGCCTGCATTCAGTCCCAGACCACATTCCCTTGCAGCCTGTGCCGCCTTTATGAACGGTGCGACCGCCGCCTCCGGGTTGTCAGGAAACATCGAAGCGTATGGCTCAGTGTATAGCTCGACCCTGTCCGCGCCGCATGCAGCCGCTCCTTCCACCATTGCAGGGTCGGCCCCCACAAAGATTGATGTCCTGATGCCGTTTCTCCTGAATTCCTCGCATATTTCCGTCAGAAAGTCCCTGTTCCTGATGGTGTCCCAGCCGGAATCCGACGTTATCGCATCATGGGCGTCGGGTACGAGGGTTACCTGATGCGGCCTGTTTTCGTTGACAAGGTCGACAAATGACGGGATCGGGTTGCCTTCGATGTTGAATTCCGTCGTGATGAGCGGGCGTATATCCCTGACATCCGCGTACCTGATGTGCCTTTCGTCAGGCCTCGGGTGTACGGTTATTCCCTCCGCGCCGAACTTCTCGCAATTCACAGCCGCAAGTGTCACATCCGGCATCCTGCCTCCGCGGGCGTTGCGGATGGTCGCGATCTTGTTTATGTTTACGCTTAATTTCGTCATATGAAAACGTTTGATACAAGACACAAAAATACACAATAAAGTTCAATTATTGATATTAATATGTTATTTTTGAGGATTGTTTCGATATCATATCATCATGAAGACAGCAATATATATAGGAAACGACAGGCTTGAGGACGACCCCGGACTGAATGCTCTGACAGACACACTCTCAGGCGGGGGAGCCGAAGTAGTGACCCTGTCGGATGACGCTCCGCTCCCTGAGGATGCGGACATGCTGTTGAGCATAGGCGGAGACGGTACCTTCCTTTCTGCGGCAAAATATCTTGCCGGCAGGCCCATACCGGTGATGGGAGTGAATTTCGGACGTATGGGATTCCTTTCGGAAAACCGCCCCTGTGATGTTGCCCAGGCCATTCTCTCAGGGGAGTATACGGTGGAGAACAGAGCCATGCTCAAGGCGGAAATCCTTGATCACGGGACCGGTGACGGGAGCGGGATAGGGGCCTGGCCGTATGCCTTGAACGAATTCACCGTACATAGAAGCGGAGCCGCGATGCTCGGCGTGGATGTGACCATAGACGGCGTGTGCCTTCCGACCTATTGGGCAGACGGTCTGATAGTCTCCACCAGTTCCGGCTCGACAGCATATTCGCTCAGTGCAGGCGGGCCGATCGTCCTGCCCGAGTCAAAGGTGCTGATCATATCTCCTATAGCCCCCCATAATCTTAATGTGCGGCCACTTGTGGTGCCTGACAGCGCGGAGATCAGCCTCAGGCTGAACTCCAGGGATGACAAGGTGATCCTTACTGCAGACAACAGGACTTCCCTTGTCTCTTCCGAGACTCAGATCCGCATAAGTGTGGCACAGTTTTCGCTTAAACGTGTCCGGCTGAAAAGGTCAAATTTCATAGATGCTCTGACAGAGAAGTTGTTCTGGGGGGAAGATGTCAGAAATAACAGATGATTATAATTTTTCGGAGAAAAAATTAAACAGTTTCTATGTCGAAGGAAAATCTTCTGCCTGCCCACGTGTCGCTGATAATGGATGGTAATGGCCGTTGGGCAAAAGAAAGGGGAAAGGAAAGGGTTTACGGTCATTTCGAGGGGGTGAACTCTGTCCGTGCATGTGTGGAGGCTGCGATTGAGGCAGGTGTGAAGTACCTGTCGCTTTTTGCATTCTCGGAAGAGAACTGGAGCCGTCCCGACGATGAAGTGTCGACCCTCATGGGGCTGATGGTCAAGGCAATGGCCAATGAAATGGACTCCCTGGACAGGAATGGAGTCCGTTTTGTCGTTCTCGGCAACAGAGACAGGCTTGATGCCGGACTCAACGATGAGATAGAACGCTGTATGGAGCGCACGAAGGGAAATGAAGTGCTGACCCTCGTCATATTCCTGAGCTACAGCGGAAAGTGGGATATATTGCAGGCGGCAAAGAAAATGGCCCGGGATATGCTTGCACATCCTGAGGACATCGCGGATGTTGGTCCTGACGATTTCGCCAGGTACCTTGTCACAGACGGCATTCCTGACCCGGACCTGATCGTGAGGACTTCCGGCGAAAGCCGCCTGAGCAACTATCTCCTGTGGCAGGGCGCATACTCGGAACTCCTGTTTGTGGACAAGCTCTGGCCGGATTTCAGGAAGGAAGATTTCAGAAAGGCGCTGGAATCCTATGCAAAACGCGACCGACGATATGGAAAAGTCAAATAATCTGACTATATTTGCAGTTTTGAAATTAACGATATAGAAATGAAAATCTGTCGAACAGCTATCTTGTTGCTTCTCCTGGCGCTGACATTCCCGTTAAGGGCACAGCAGGCAGGGGAGAACATTGTGGTAGACTATAATAACCCTAAGAAATACATTGTAGGTGGAGTCAAGGTCGAAGGCTCGAAGTACTTTTCCCAGGACCAGATCCTTCAGATCGCCGCGCTTCAGAAAGGAATGGAGGTGACTGTCCCAGGTGAAGCGATGACGGGCATAGTCCAGAGGTTGTGGCTCCAGAGGTATTTCGAAGATGTTTCGGTTGTCATTGACTCGATCACTCCGACCCGCGACACAGCCTTCTTCAAGGTCTGCATCGTCGAGAGGCCGCGTGTGTCACGCTGGTCCTTCAGTGGAGTCAAGAGCGGTGAGGAAAAGGAGCTGCTGGAGCGTCTGAATCTCCGTCGAGGAGGAGAATTCTCCGATTATGTCGCCAAGACTTCGAGTGACATCATCAAGAGATACTACAAGGAAAAGGGTTTCAACAATGTCGAAGTGGATGTCAATACGAAGAGGGACTCGGTCATAAAGAGCGCCATCCGCGTCCAGTTCGCCGTCAACAAGGGTGAGAAGGTCAAGATCCAGACCATCACATTCAAGGGAGCCGACAATGTGAAGGAGAGCAAGCTGGTACGTTCGATGAAGAAGACAAGGGACAAGAGATTCCAGAACTTCTTCAGTTCAAAGAAATTCCAGGAAAAGGAATATGAAAACGACAAGCGCGCCCTGCTTACCGTTTTCAATGAAGCCGGTTACAGGGATGCACGTATAGTAAAGGACACCATGTACTATGTGGAGCCGAACCGTCTTCAGATAGACTTCGAGATAGATGAAGGAAAGAAGTACTATTTCAGGGACATCACATGGACAGGTAACTCGGTGTACAGCTCCGATGTCCTCAATGAAGTCCTCAAGATCAGCAAGGGCGATGTCTACGACGTCGTGACAATGGAGAAACGTCTCTTCGGCGGTGGAAAACAGACAGACTATGACATATCCAAGCTCTATAGGGACAACGGCTACCTCTTCTTCAACCTCCAGCCGGTCGAGCTGAACATTGAAGGGGACTCTGTGGATGTGGAGATGCGCATCGTCGAGGGAAAGCCTGCCACTTTGAACAACATCGTCATCAACGGTAACGACCTGACCAACGAGAGAGTCATCCGTCGTCAGATCTTCACCCGTCCGGGCTACCTTTTCAGCCAGTCCGAATTCGAAAGGTCGATCCGAGAGATCGCTTCAATGGGCCAGTTCGATCCGGAGGCGATCATGGATCCGGCGTCAGGCTATTCCATCATTCCGAATCCGCTTGACAACACCGTGGACCTCGTGTACAACGTGACCGAAAAGCCTTCAAGCCAGCTTGAACTTTCCGGAGGTTGGGGCGGCAACACCTTTGTAGCGACAGTCGGAGTCAGCTTCAACAACTTCTCGACACGCCGTTTCTTCGACAAGTCCGCATGGCGTCCGGTGCCTCTGGGAGATGCACAGAACCTCTCTGTACGTTTCCAGACCAACGGTACCTACTACACCAGCCTTTCCGCAAGCTTCTCGGAGCCATGGCTCTTCGGCAAGAAGCCTACCTCGCTGCAGACCTCTCTGTATTACACAAGACAGACAAATTCATATATATATTACAACATCCTCAATAACGACGAATACATGGAGGTATATGGATTTGCCGCAGGTCTTGGCAAGCGTCTGAAATGGCCGGACAACTACTTCGTGCTCTACAACCAGCTCAGCTGGCAGACATACAGACTCCAGGACTGGGGATATCAGTTCATGTTCGACACAGGTATCTCGCACAACCTGAGCTACACCCTCAGCTTGTCGCGTACATCTACCGACCAGCAGATCTACCCTCGTACCGGTTCGGACTTCAGCTTTTCGCTCCAGCTCACTCCTCCGTATTCGCTCCTGAGGAAGCAGTACCCGGATGCAGATGGCAACAAAGTGAAGGTCAACAGCTGGAAAGATATAAACTATGATCTCCAGAGTTCACAGGACCGCTACAAGTGGATCGAGTACCACAAATGGTCATTCAAGGGCTCGGTGTTCCAGAAGCTTGTCGGCGACCTTGTCCTGATGGCACGTGCACAGTTCGGCTATCTGGGCTATTACAACAGAAACTGGGGATATTCGCCGTTTGAAGGCTTCCGCGTCGGTGGTGACGGTATGTCAGGTTACGACACCTACGGTTCGGAGATCATCTCTCTGAGAGGTTATGAGAACTACTCGCTCACTCCGCTCGCAGCATCCAACAGTTCGACAGGTAACTATTACGCAGGTAACGTTTATGACAAGTTCACAGTCGAGCTCCGCTATCCTGTCATCCTGCAGCCTCAGTCTACCATCTATGCATTGCTCTTCCTTGAGGGAGGTAACTGCTGGGCTGACATCAGGGATTTCAATCCTTTCCAGATCAAGAGGTCTGCCGGAGTCGGTGTCAGGGTCTTCCTGCCGATGATCGGACTTCTCGGAGTTGACTGGGGATACGGATTCGACGACCCTACCAACGGAAAGAGCCAGTTCCACTTCGTGATCGGACAGCAGTTTTAATTGAATAAATGAATAAAAACAAAAAATAAAGGAAATGAAAAAAATTATTCTTATCGCAACAATGGCAGTTATGTCTGTAGCTGCATCAGCACAGAGCCTTAGCTTCGGTTATGTGAATTTCAACGAGATAGTGATGCTCATGCCAGAGATGGACGCAGCAAGAGCGACTATGGAGGAGAACCAGAAGACAAACGAGGAAATCCTCATGTCAATGTACCAGGAGTACCAGACCAAGATGCAGGATTACCAGTCAAAGGCTTCTACCTGGACTGCAGCAATCCGTGAGAGCAAGGAGAAGGAACTTATGGACATCGAGTCAAGACTCCAGCAGACTCAGCAGAGCCTCCAGCAGGAGATGCAGCAGCTTCAGAACTCACTCCAGGCTCCTATCTACGAGAAGGCACAGACAACCGTGACAGAGATAGCAAAGGCCAAAGGACTTGCATTCGTATTCGAGCAGAGCTCCCTCCTCTACATCGACCCTGCTCAGGGAGTGGACCTTACAGCAGATGCACGCAAGGCTCTCAATATTCCTGAGGGACGCACTCTCGAAGCACTTCAGGCAGAGCTTGAGGCAAAAGCAATGGCAGCCCAGCAGGCTCAGATGTAATATGATTTATTAGGCCGGATTTAGCCGGCACATAAAGTTAAACGGGTGACTGACAACATGTTAGTCACCCGTTTAACTTTATATACCCTCTCCTTCGGGCTCAGGTGGAGACGCTTACGGATTCAGAACCACCTGCAAAATTGCACCCGGGTGTGTTTTGGTGGCACCCCCAGGTGCAGCCTGTGGACTTGTAGTGTCCTGAGACGACTGTAAGCGCACCCGGGTGTGTTTTGGTGGCGCCCCCAGGTGCGGCATGTGGCCCTGTAGTGTCCTGAGACAAGACGACGATGAGCGCACCCGGGTGTGTTTTGGTTGTACCCCCAGGTGCGGCATGTGGCCCTGTAGCGGTCTGGGAAGACGATGAGCGCACCCGGGTGTGTTTTGGTTGTACCCCCAGGTGCGGCATGTGGCCTTGTAGCGGTCTGGGAAGACGATGAGTGCACCCGGGTGTGGAAGGGAATGACACCTAGGTGCATTTGGTGTGACTGTGAAATGTAATCAGTGCAGTGAAATCAGAAGAATAGAATATCAAGCAACTTTTGCCGGTGATCTTACCTTCGGGCACTCCCTCCCGAATGCCCTTCCGACAGTTACGCATGAAATAGTATGCGTAAAATTCTGCGTAAAATCCCAACCCCTCAGCGAGCCCGAAGCTTCACTCCGGAAGCAGTGCAGGCTCGCTTTTGTTTTCTCCTCAGGTGTCTCCTGAATCTCCGACCCCCAATTAATTATCTGCGTAAAACTCTGCGTAAATCTCACAATCCACATTCCCAGAACAGCATGGACAGTACGGGTGGTACTCGTACGCAAAGAAGGAGATCTACCCTAAGCTCCGTACGGTGAAGTTCAACTTCTACCTGCACAGGAAGGG
>SUYN01000029.1 GCA_015060405.1 Bacteroidales bacterium | reverse complement strand
CTGCCGCTAGCGTTCATCCTGAGCCAGGATCAAACTCTTCATTGTATATTATTCATATAATTCTTAGCTTGTCACTGACACTCTCGATTCCTTCAAAAGAATCAACGCTTCTCGATAAATTGTTTTTCTCGGTACTTGCTTCTTGTACAGTAATCAGTCTTTTCAATGAACTTCCTCAATCCCCTCAACGGGGCCGTTTTTCAAACGGGAGTGCAAAGGTACGCTTTATTTTCTAACTTCCAAACTTTTTCTGAACTTTTTTCAAAAAAATCTCGAAAGCCTCAAACCCAGCGCCAGTCTTTCAACAGAACTCATGCCCCTGCGGACACCCCTTTCTCAAACGGGAGTGCAAAGGTAGACATTTTTTCCTTACATCCAAACTTTTTCGCACAAATCTGCAGATATTTTTGAAAAGGGCATGTACGGCTACACTTGGGGCATAGCGGGAAACAAAGCCTGGTCCTTGAAATGGCACCTGCACAAAGATTAGGGGCAGGAAAACCGGGACTAGTCCTTGAAATGGCACCTGCACAAGGATTAGGGGCAGGAAAACCGGGACTAGTCCTTGAAATGGCACCTGCACAAGGATTGGGGGCAGGAAAACTGGGGCTAGTCCTTGAAATGGCACCTCTGCAAGGATTAGGGGCGGGAAAACCGGGACTAGTCCTTGAAATGGCACCTCTGCAAGGATTAGGGGCAGAAAAACTGAGGCTAGTCCTTAAAACAGGGCCCCCGCAAGGATTGGAAGCGGGAGGGCTGCTTGAATGAAACCGCAAACGGCTGATATTCGGGAGGTTGCAGAGAATCACCTGCTCCAAATGGAGCAGGTGATTCGTCGTAAGCATCATTCGACGGATGCATCATTCATCGTCAGTACATTCAACCTCAGCATCATTCATCGTCGGCCACATTCTTCATCAGCCCCATTCATCGGCAGCACTAGTCGACGTCTGTCCCAGTTACCGTCAGTAGAGGGAGATCATGCCCCAGGACTGCGGACCGCCTTCGATGGTTACGTAGATTGCGACTTCTCTTTCCAGGCCGGAGGTGGTGCCTGGACCTTTGAATGGAATCTCCAGAGACTGACCTTGGGTACGGATAGGTTTGCTCGAGCTCAGGTCGAGGGTGCCGAGCCACTTAGGTCCGGACTTGAATTCCACTTTGGTGATCCTGACATCCTCGCCATAAGAATTGGCGCCCCCGACATTCCCGCCAAGGGCATTGGCGGCTCCGAGATTCGTGGCACGGGCATTGGTGATCTTGAGGCCGTTCATCCTGGCGAAGTCGGTCGCCATTATCGTCATGTAGAGTCGCTTGGTGGTCTTGCCGGCGAAGTCCTGAGGGCACCAGTAGGCGACTTCCTTCTCTGGCGCATATGGATTGAGGGCCTTGTCGGTGTAGTCGACTGCAGAGTATCTGGAGACGAGGGAGCAGGCAGCTGAAAGCGGATCTGCGAACGGCTCCACCGGAGATATCCATGGCTCGCCTGCCGGGCAGACGTCTTCAGGAGTGCCGTAACCGGTGCCGTAGTGGAAGCGGTTGTCGAAGGCGACCATGTCGGCGAGTTCACCTGCTATGGCCTTGTCGAAGTAGTAATTCAGACGCGGAACATAGTAATCACGCACGAGGCCGGACCAGACGCGGGCAGAATAGTCCTTCAGAGACGGGCCGGACCAGGTCGAGACAAGACGTTTCACCTCTTTCTTGAAGGCAGCTGCCTCACAGGCATCCGTGGCGGCAACGTCAGCCATGTCGAACCATCTCTGGATTCTGAGGATCGGATGTGACTCCAGAAGGCGATCCATGTCCAGAAGCATTTCGCAGAGCTGGTTCTTGAGCTGGAGAGCCTTCTCCGAATCCCCTGCCACGACAGCCCAGTTGGCAGCCTTGAGGACATAGTCCGCCTTGGCTGCGATATATAGGGCGGCGTACTGTATGGCATCGGCAACGTATAGCGGGTTGTCCTTATATATATCTGCAACAGAAAGGAAGGCTTCTATTCCTTTGAAATAATGTCCGTTTATATTCATGGTCTCTCCCCTGTGATAGGCCGGGCGCTGCTGCCAGAGGAAGCGGGCGTTGTTGGTGAAGTTGTCATATACGGACTGGCGGAGCTCACTCCAGAAACGGTTGAATGCCGGATCGGCAGCACCATAACGAGCCCTGCTGTAAGAATCAAGGAAGGCATCAAGGTCTGCTTCGGAGCTGCTCCAGCCTGCTGCAGAGATGAGTTCATAGAGTATTTCATTGTTCTCCACTCCTTCCGGAGAGGTGCCGAAGCCTGTGAGGCGTCCCTTGCTGTCAGACCTCAACGCATCGAGGTGACCATTGAGGTAGAAATCGAGAGGGCCCTTGAGGGCGGTACGGCCACCGAAGTTCGGCACGGTGCTCCATATCCATGACTTTCCGTAGAAGCCGTTGAGATTGTCCCAGCTGTTTCCATTCTTCCACACATAATTGTTGAAGTCCACAGCAAGGTCAATGACCATCATCCTGTCATCAGGTGCTCCGCTCAGAAGGGCTTCCACGCTCTGCGGATCCCAGATGTCGCGCTGATAGCCGAACATCCATCCCTGCATCACCCACACGGCATCAGGGTTGGCAGCCGCCACGGCATCATATATGGTCTTGCTGTAATGCTGCAGTTTGTCGTGACGCTCCTGCGAGCCCTTCTCTCCGAACGGGATGTCGAGTTCGTTGAAGCTGTCGATAAGGTAATACTTCCCTTTTCCGAATTCCTTCTCCCATTCCCGGATGAACTCTGTTCCTATGACACTGAACAGGGTGTCGACCGGAGAAAGCATATAGCTTTCGTGGCCTGCCCACCTGGTCGTCATCATGTCTACTTCAGGATAGTGCTCCTTCATGGCCTTAGGAACAAAGCCGGCAAAGCCCTGATAGACCGGTGTCATCCCCAGAGCCAGCATCCTGTCATTGATCTTATGCTGGAGGGAGATCTGATTGTCATGCCACTTCTGTGACATTCCCCCATCGACTGAGGTCATGTTTCCCATTCTCATCCAAGGGAAATGCGCCGGTCCCGTGAAATAGGCATCGATCTCTTCCCGGCTCAGGCCGAGCTTCGACCACACGCGGGCGAGGATGGCCTCGCCTGCAACAGGTGCGAGCGGCATGCTGAAACCATGGAGGGCAATCCAGTCTATTTCCTTTTCCCATTCTTTCCAGCCCCAGAACGGAGATGTATATCCATATGTACATACATTATAATACAGGCGGTCGCTGAAAGGCGAGGTCACAACCTTGCGGGGCAGGTCGGCGAGCTGCGAAGGGAAATCGAGACGATTGCCCGTCCAGCTTGCAACGCCATAGCCGTTGGAAAGCACGAAATCATAAAAGCCCTTGCAGAGGGCAACCGGAGTGGTTCCTTCGACTGTGAGAACGCCGTCTGTCACCGACAACGCATACGAATCAAGACTGTCGGTCTTGTCCATCAGAACGAATTCAACATTTGAAGGAAGGGTTCCGAAGGTGCGGGAAATGACCTTTTCCGCTTCCTTGACCTCTGCCGGACGGCAGCTGCCAAAAAGAATGGCAAGGACGGAAAGAACAGGAATGAGAGATTTCATAGGATCTGTTGTTATATATACATATATAATATATAGGTGTAGTCCGGCTCCGCTTGACAATCAGAGCGACGGCATAGGCAAAGTTAATGAATTATTATTATCTTTACACATTATCACATGACCTATGAAACAACAATCCAGACGCCTTCTTTCCCTTGACGCATTGAGAGGCTTCGACATGCTTTTCATAATGGGATTCTCCGCTCTCGTCATCGATGTATGCTCACTGTTTCCAGGAGGGGCCGACTGCTGGCTGGCCCAGACCATGAGCCATGCGAAATGGCATGGTCTGACGCACCACGACACCATATTCCCATTGTTCCTCTTCATCGCCGGGGTGTCATTCCCGTTCTCATACGCAAAGCAGACAGCTTCAGGGATGTCAAGGAAGTCCATATACCTGAAGATATTGAAACGCATGCTCATCCTGATAGGCCTCGGAATCGTATATAACGGATTCTTCAAGATGGACTTCGCCAACCTGAGGATTGCAAGCGTGCTGGGACGAATCGGACTTGCATGGGGAATCGCAGCCATCCTGTATATCAATTTCAAGCCTGCGACAAGGGCCATAATAGCAGCAGCAACGCTTATAGTCTACTGGCTTACAGTCGGTTATATTGCAGCGCCAGACGTTCCTGGCGGGGATCCGCTCACAATGCAAGGCACGATCGTGGGATATATCGACAGACTCTTCATGCCCGGAAGGCTCATATACGACGGAGGCAGATTCGATCCCGAGGGGCTTCTCAGCACGATTCCGGCGACAGTGAGCGCCATGCTGGGAATGTTCACCGGAGAATTCGTCAGAATCCCGGAAGAAAAGATATCAGGCGACAGGAAGTCACTGTATATGGCAGGGGCGACAGCCGCACTTCTGGCCGTGGGACTTCTATGGAGTCTGGTCTTTCCTATCAACAAGATGCTCTGGACCAGCTCGTTCGTACTTGTCGTAGGAGCATATAGCCTCGGAATGTTCACCCTGTTCTATTATATCATCGACGTAAAGGGATGGCAGAAATGGACACTGTTCTTCAGAGTCATAGGTCTGAACTCCATCACCATATACATGGCCCAGAAAATAATAAGCTTCAGCAACATAAACCGTTTCTTCCTCGGAGGAATCGTCAGTCATGTTCCTGAAGCATGGGGTGAGGTGATATATTCGACAGGATATGTGGCCATATGCTGGCTTTTCCTGTACTTCCTTTATAAGAAGGATGTATTCCTTAAGATATAGTCCTTCTTCCTGAAGGGTTAGAAGTTATATTTCACCATCATATTAATCCTGTGGTTTCCGACCCAATGAAGGTTCTTGTCAGCAAGACCGTACTCATTGAGGTTTCCTCCTTCGTACTCACCATAGTGTACGTTGGTAAACTGGTACTCGAGGCCCACATTCATCTTACCTATATTATATATGATCTGCGGATTGATCCTGTACATCTGGTTGATGTTTGAGAATCCGTTGCCGCAGAAATACACATCTCCCTTCGCAAGAGGGCCGGAAGCCGCCTCTGCCAGACCGAGGTTCTTCACATAGCCGAGGAAGAGGACTCCCTGCCACTTCTTTCCGTAGCTCATTGACACCCAAGATGATGAATTGCGGAGCGAAGCATAGCTCCAGCTGCCGTCGCTGTTCTCCCCTATCTTGGCGTAACCGCTCATGAGGTTCATATGCTCACCGCCCTGGCCAAATGTGCTTTTTGCCTTGACGGCGAAGTTCTTGTGCGAATACTGTGTGTAGACATAGCCGAGGACAGAAGTCTTGCGGTCAGAGACCTTCACTGTCACGTCACCTGACTTGCCGAGAACGCGAGGCTTGATGCTTACCATGTCGACACCGGCTCTGAAGAGGAAACCCTTGCTCTTATAGGCCAGAGCTGCATAGAGCTCAGGAGTCTTACCATACTTCATGTAGAGCGCCGATCCGCCTATAGGGCCTGCAGACTGGTACTGCATCTGCCATATTGCTGCAGCTGAAGCTACCCAGTTGCTTCCAAGGTTGGCGTCCATCTGAACGAGCGGAGTTCTGGAGAAAGGTCCGAACGGAGCTCCCACCTCAAGGCTGAAGAGATGAGGATGGTCTGCTGCCATAGGATGCCATGCCTGACCGACCTTCAATGCAACCGAATTCTTCTGCTCGTAGCCAAGTTCCTTCCAGGTCACTGTCGCAAAAGCCTGACGCAGACGCATGGTCGCTGTTCCTGAAATCTTGGTGTTGCCAGGGAAATATGTACCGGCATTTGCATTCGATGAATTTGAAAGTCCTGAATAGAAGTCAGCCTCGATCTTCGCTCCGAAATGGACATTGTCGATGCTGTAGCCGCTCACATCGACTCCCAGACGCGAAGTCAGGGCGAGGAAACGGAACGACGAAGTCGCATTGAGATCCTGTGAACCGTCCTCGTTCATCTTCACATCCTTAGGGAGATAGTAGAAGAGATCACCGGTACCAGACACGCTCTCGCGGCTGTCAAAAGCGAAATAGTTGCGGATGAATCCGTAAAGCTTGATGTTGTTCTTAGGTTCAGCTTTCTGATCCTTCTCAGCAGCTGCGACATTCAGCGTGCAGAGAGAAAGGAGCACGGCTGAAAGAATTAGATAGACACGTTTCATTACATAGTGGTTTTAAAGATCCCTCGACAGGCTCGGGATGTCAACATAAAGTCTCCTGTACATGTTCGGGATGACTACAAACAAAGGGGTCGCCGTAAAGCGACCCACAAATATAGACATTTTTTCAGTAACTGAGATACCGAATGAAATTATGCCGCAAATGGGAAGATCTTGGTGAGCCAGAAGAAAGCGAACACAAGACCGACACCACCGATAACAATACCGACTTTGAGCATATCCTTGGTCTTGATAAGACCTGTAGAGAATGCGATGGCATTAGGAGGTGTAGAGATAGGCATCAGCATTGCAAGCGATGCGCAGGTTGCAACGAAACAGATCATAGCTTTTTCTCCGCCAAAGTTTGCAAAGGCCGGATTTGCTGCAAGACCTGATGATACAGCGCAAAGGATAGGAATGAGAAGGGCCGCAGTTGCAGAGTTGCTGATGAAGTTGGAGAGCAGGTAGCATACAAGACCGGCAACAACAAATACAAGAATGATGGACATGCTTCCGAATGGGATGGCATTTACGAGAGTTGCACCAAGTCCTGTTCCACCCTTAGAGATGTCGAGCATTGCATAACCGAGGGCGAAACCTCCGGCAACGAGCCAGAGCACACTCCAGTCGATCTGCTTGATATCTTCTTTGTCAAATGTACCTGTGCATACAAATACGGCAAGAGGGATCAAAGCGACAATGTTTGAGCTGATACCGGTCAGACTCTCTGTAGCCCAAAGAAGGATAGTCACTGCGAAAGTCGCCCACACAAGATAGGTTCTCCAGGTGACAGGCTTGTCATTTTTAGGGATATTGACCTCAAGCTTCTTGGTTGAGAACGGGAACATGACCTGAAGCACTACCCAAGCTACAAGAATCATAATGATCACAAAAGGCACCATATGAATCGCCCACTCACCGAATGAGATGCTTGTTTCGAAATATGTCTCAAGGTTTGAAACTGCAGTACCATTCGGAGGAGTACCGATAGTTGTTCCGATACCACCGATATTTGCTGAAATCGGGATCGAGAGGGCAAGAGCGATCTTACCTTTGTCTCCGTCTGGGAATGTTGCCAATACAGGAGCAAGGAAGGCAAGCATCATTGCTGCAGTAGCCGTGTTGCTCATAAACATTGAGAACACTGCGATCACTGTCAGGAAGCCGAGAAGCACCATCTTAGGATTTGTACCGAACGGTTTCAAAAGGAATCTTGCGAGAGTAACATCCAGGCCATACTTCTGCGCCATGATTGCGAGTGAGAATCCACCAAGGAAAAGCATTACTACAGGATCTGCAAACGCAGACATGATCTTGGTGTAATTCATGATACCCTCAAGTTTCGCTCCAGATGCATCAACCATAAGGAAGCCAAGTCCCTTGTTTGAAAGCATAAGAAGAGCAAGCACGATAACCATCACAGATGTCGTCCAACTTGGGATTATCTCAAAAATCCACATAAGAGCAGCGAACACAAAAAGAGCGATCGTACGCTGTTGCAGAACTGTAAGTCCCTCAATGCCAAAGAAATCTGTAGGGACGGCAAGAAGGAAGACTGTGACCAGCAGCACCAACGGGAGCAGGACACAAAATTTTAATGAAAATTTCTTAGTACCCATTATAATTATTAGTTAGAATAATTGTCTTTTCCCAAACGGGCGCAAAGTTAACTTTTATTTATAATAAATCAATTAAATACATATAAAAAAGATCCCCGGGCGGGGCCGGGGATGACTGTATATGCACTAGATCCCCGGGCGGGCCGGGGATGACTATATATGCACGAAATCCCCGGGCGGGCCGGGGATGACTTGTGTCAAGAGTCGGGGCGATTCATTTAGATGATGCCCTGCTCGAGCATTGCCTGTGCAACCTTCATGAAGCCGGCGATGTTTGCACCCTTCACGTAGTTGATATATCCGTCAGGCTGAGTACCGTACTTCACGCAAGCCTCGTGGATGTTGGACATGATGCCGTGGAGTCTCTCGTCTACCTCTGCAGGACCCCAGCTGATGTGCATTGCGTTCTGAGTCATCTCGAGACCTGAAGTCGCCACACCACCTGCGTTGACTGCCTTGCCAGGAGCGAACATGATGCCTGCCTTCTGGAATGCCGCAATAGCCTCAGGAGTACATCCCATGTTGGAAACCTCGGCTGCAAGCCATGTACCGTTTGCAAGGAGTTCCTCTGCGTCTGCACCTGTCATCTCATTCTGGAATGCACATGGCATAGCGATGTCACACTTGATGCTCCATGCCTTCTTTCCAGGATAGAATGTTGCTGAAGGGAACTTGTCTGCGAATGGAGCCACAACGTCGTTATTTGAAGCGCGGAGCTCAAGCATGTAAGCGATCTTCTCATCGTTCATTCCTTCCGGATCATAGATCGCTCCGTCAGGACCTGAAATGGCGATGACCTTTGCACCGAGTTCTGTAGCCTTTGTAGCTGCGCCCCATGCTACGTTACCGAAGCCAGAGAGAGCGATGGTCTTGCCCTTGATGTCCTTGCCAGCCATCTGGAGCATGTGCTGCACGAAATAGACAGCACCGAAACCTGTAGCCTCAGGACGGAGGATAGAACCGCCCCATGTAAGTCCCTTACCTGTGAGGACGCCTGTGTTGTACTGCTGAGCAAGCTTCTTGTACATACCGTACATGAAACCGATCTCACGTCCGCCTACTCCGATGTCACCTGCAGGAACATCCTGGTCTGGTCCGATCACTTTCCAGAGCTCAAGCATGAAAGCCTGGCAGAAACGCATGATCTCAGCATCTGATTTTCCGCGTGGGTTGAAGTCTGAGCCACCCTTTCCACCGCCCATAGGGAGGGTTGTGAGGGCATTCTTGAATGTCTGCTCGAAACCGAGGAACTTCAGGATAGAAAGGTTCACTGAAGGATGGAAGCGGATACCGCCCTTGTAAGGTCCGATAGCTGAGTTGAACTGAACTCTGTAACCGGTGTTTGTCTGAATTTCACCGTTATCGTCGATCCATGTAACCTTGAAGGTAAGGATACGCTCAGGCTCAACGATACGCTCGACGATCTTTGCGTCCTCGAATTCAGGGTGCTGGTTGTAAACATCTTCAATAGATTCCAGCACTTCGTGTACTGCCTGAAGATACTCCTTCTCGTAAGGATACTTGGCCTGGAGTTTGGCCATCAAGTCTTTTGTGTTCATTGTTTTGTGTATAATTATGGTTGTTGTTATCAATTAGATCCCTCGACAAGCTCGGGATGACAGGGATGTCATTTCACTTCCCATGTGCTGCCGCTGCGGAGAAGGTCATCCACACACTGGATCTTCGACTTCTCCTTCACCGCCGACACCTGGTCGCGTACGCCGTCGTCATACGTTACGTCCTTCACGTTGCGGATAACTCCCAATGCAACAGGGAAATCCGGATACTTCATGTCGGCGAGCATCATATGGATGCCGACATTTTCCGAATATGCGTCATGCACGAGGATGTCATCCTCTGTGACGCCGTTCTCACCGATAGTCACCACGCGAAGGCCCATGCCGTCAAGCACGAGACCCTTGTTGCGGTCCTTTCCGAAGATCATCTTCTCTCCATGGCGCAGGACGATGGTCCTGTCGGCACGATGCTCGCGGTCAGCGATGAGCTTATGTGCTCCGTCGTTGAAGATCACGCAGTTGGTAAGCATCTCCATCACAGAGCAGCCGTCGTGCTTTGCCGCCTCGAGCATGATCTCCGAAGTCAGCTTGAGCTCCGAATCAAGGCTGCGGGCGAAGAATGTACCCTTGGCACCGAGCACAAGGCTTCCCGGATTGAACGGATGCTCGACAGTTCCGTAAGGAGAAGTCTTGGTGACGGCTCCAAAACGGGATGTCGGTGAATACTGGCCCTTTGTCAGACCATATATCTGGTTGTTGAAGAGGATGATGTTGATGTCAACATTCCTTCTGATGGCATGGATGAAATGGTTTCCTCCGATCGCAAGGGCATCACCGTCACCGCAGGCCTGCCATACGGTCAGGTCAGGATTGGCCACCTTGATACCTGTCGATATTGCAGTCGCACGGCCATGGATGCTGTGGAAACCATATGTATTCATATAATATGGAAGACGTGACGAGCATCCGATTCCGGAAACGACCACATATCTTTCCTTATTATATCCCAATGCTTCAGTTACGTCAGGAAGGGCCCTCTGCAATGCAGCGAGAACGCCATGGTCTCCACAGCCCGGGCACCATCTCACTTCCTGGTCGCTTTTGAATTCTTTGAATGTATATCTTGGCATAACTGTTTTCTTATAAATATGTCCCGGCTCGGCCCGAGGCCTCGCCCGAAATGACAATTAAACTACATCTGTCCCTTTATCGCCGCCACAAGTTCCTGTACAAGGAACGGCTGGCCCTGCACCTTATTATATTGAGCGTAGTCGAACTCCGGCATCAGGCCGCGGAGGTAGTTCACGAAATGACCGCTGTTCAACTCGCATACGAGGATCTTGTCGAACTTCGAGAACACTTCCTTCGTGTTTCTTGGAAGAGGCATGATGTAGTCGAAATGAGCGAAGCTGACATCTGCGCCGGCTGCACGGATCTCCTGGACTGCAGAAAGAATGTGACCGTAGGTGCCGCCCCATCCCACAACGAGAAGTCTGCCGCTTTCAGCTCCGTTCACCTCAAGTTCAGGAATGAAGTCCGCCACCTTCTGCACCTTCTCCGCACGCTCCTTCACCATCATCGCATGATTGAGAGGATCAGAAGAAAGGACACCGGCATGGTTCTTCTCAAGACCACCGACACGATGCTCGTAACCTGCCATTCCCGGCACAGCCCACTTGCGCACCATTGTCTCCGGATCTCTCTCGAAAGGCTTGTACTCTGTGTTCGGCTGGACGAAAGGAGGAACGATCTTAGGATAGTCCTTCATCGAAGGGATGAGCCATGGCTCCGAACCGTTTCCGAGGAAGCCCTCTGTAAGGAGGAGGACCGGTGTCATATGCTCAAGGGCGATCTTCGCAGCATTGAATGCAGCATCAAAGCACCCTGCAGGGGAATGAGCCGCCATCACCACCATAGGGCACTCGCCGTTACGGCCATAGAGCGCCTGATTGAGGTCGGTCTGTTCAGTCTTGGTAGGGATACCTGTAGATGGGCCGGCACGCTGCACGTCGACAACCACAAGCGGGAGCTCCGTCATCACAGCAAGACCGAGAGCCTCTGACTTGAGTGAGAGGCCCGGGCCGGAAGTCGTGGTCACCGCAAGATTACCTGCGAAAGCGGCACCGATGGCCGTACATATACCTGCAATCTCGTCCTCCGCCTGAAGAGTCTTTGCTCCGAGGCTCTTGTGGACTGCGAGCTCCTCGAGGATGCCTGTCGCAGGAGTGATAGGGTACGAACCGCAGAAGAGCGGGAGGTTGGCCTTCTCGGCAGCAGCAAGGAGTCCCCATGCCGTCGCCTGGTTACCTGTTATGTTCCTGTATAATCCCTTAGGCTGATGAGCCGGTTCAATATTATATGTATTAGGTATCGCCTGAATGTTGGCTGCATAGTTGTAGCCATCCTGAAGCACCTTCTTGTTAGGCGCAATCAGCTCCGGCTTCTTCTTTCCGAACTTGCGCTCGAGGTACTGGAAGATGAACTCCATCGGACGGTTGTAGATGTAGCATGCCATTCCGAGAGTGAACATGTTCTTGCATTTCTGGACCGTCTTCTTGTCCAGGCCGCTGTCCTTGAGGCTTTCCTCTGTAAGGGAGGTGATGGGAGCTATGATGATGGTCCTGTCCTCGATGTAAAGTTCAGCGATCGGATCGCTCTTCAGTCCGGCCCTCCTGAGGCCGTCCTCATCAAACGTGTCCGAGTCTATCAGTACCATGGCAGTCCTCTTCAGCCACTTTGCATTGGCCTTGAGGGCAGCAGGATTCATTGCCACCAGCAGGTCACAGAAGTCACCTGGAGTGGTCACCTGTTCGCTTCCGATGTGAACCTGGAAGCCTGAGACTCCTGAAACTGTGCCGTGCGGAGCGCGGATTTCCGCCGGATAATCCGGGAATGTGGAAAGTTCGTTACCAAAGATGGCCGACATATCTGCAAAAAGAGACCCGGTGAGCTGCATACCATCTCCCGAATCTCCAGCAAACCTAATGACAACATCTTTAGTATCTATAACCTTATGTTGCATAGTTTTAATTATGATTTATAATCAGTTTTACAGTTAGCGATACAAATGTAAAACAATTTTCCAAAAATGCATATAGATTTTCTGATATTATTGGGAAGGTAATATCAGTTTGGACTTATCGGGCGGAACCGGGACATCAGGACGTATACGAAGAGGACTGTCAGGGACGGTTTATGGATTATTATGCGTAAATTTCTGCGTAATTTTTTAACCTCAAATAACTATGGCAATAAGATTTTACCTCGACAACCGCCCGAACAAAGCCGGCGAACATCCGATTCGCGTGTCTGTGTGTGTTAAAGGCACTAAATTAGTTTCTACAATCGGGCACAGTGTGACCCCTGAGGCGTGGGCAGACGGAATGATCGTCAAAGCAAGGTACGTCAACTCAAAGGGCATCACTGGAAAACAGATCAATGCGGAAATCATGAAACTGCATGCCTGCTTTGCAGAGTACGAAATCAGCATGACAGACCGTCCGGACAGGAGAGAGATACGCGCAGTCCTGACCACGAGTCTCAGGCGCAGGCACTTCCCATACTCCCCGGGAGGGCCCACTACCCTGTTTACAGATCTGGACAGATTCATCAACGAGGAGAGCCTTTCCGGGCAATGGGCCTATTCGACGATAAGATGCTGGAACTCATTCCGTGTGCACCTTGTCAAGCACAATCCCATCATATCCTATGAAGACTTCGATGAAGACGGGATCAACCACTTTCTCACCTTCCTCCGATACGACCAGAACCTCACCGAAAAGACTGTGAAGAAGCTATATACCCATCTCAAGTGGTTCCTCGGCTGGGCCATAAGGAAAGGCCTTACCGAGCAGACAGCCATCAACATATACCGGCCCAAGTTCAAGGTTCTGGAGAAACCCGTCATATTCCTGACAAAAGAGGAACTCCTTAAATTATATCACTTCCCTATCCCAGGCAGAGGCACGACCATATCCCTGCGCGACTTCGAAGGAAGGCCCTACGAAAAGACCATCACCTGCCGCGACTCGCTCGACAAGACGCGCGACCTCTTCTGCTTCTGCGCCTTCACCTCCCTGCGCTATTCCGACATGGCCAAGATACGGCGCACCGACATCAGGGGCAACTATCTGTATGTCACGACGCAGAAGACAAACGACCGCATCCCCATCGACCTCAACGCATTCGCCAAAGAAATACTCGACAAGTACCAGGGCCAGGAATTTCCCGACGGGCTGGCGCTACCGGTCATCAGCAACCAGCGCATGAACCGGCACATCAAGGAGTTATGCGAACTATGCGGTTTCAACGACCCCATCACAAGGGTCTATTTCCGTGCCGGCCAGAGAATCTGCGAGACCAAGGCCAAATGGCAGATGATAGGCACCCACGCCGGACGCCGCACCTTCATCTGCTTCGCATTGTCGAGCGGCATCCCTCCCCAGGTCGTCATGAAATGGACAGGGCACGCCGACTACAAGACCATGAGACCCTACATAGACGTGGCGGAAAAGACCAAATCCGAAGCGATGAAGATCTTCGAGAAGGAGATGATGAAGTAGAGTGCTGCACAGAACGCCATCCGGCATGTCACCGACACTCAAGGACATCATAAATGACTGGTGGACAGATTTGCCCACCAATATTTCTTTAAACCACTGTACGACAGAAAGTTAGCAAAGACACATCTTATATTGCATAAATTTGTATGCGTAAAGTGGTGCGTAAATACCGCCAGACACACGAGCCTGAAGCTTCGTTCAGAAGTCCTTCAGGCTCGTTTTTCATTTCATTGCCTGGGGGTACAGCCGGTTGATACAACGGCAATAATCTGCGTAAAACTCTGCGTAAATCTCACAATCCCCATTCTCAGAACAGCATGGACAGTACGGGTGGTACTCGTACGCAAAGAAGGAGATCTACCCTAAGCTCCGTACGGTGAAGTTCAACTTCTACCTGCACAGGAAGGGCATGGTCAAGGACACGATCCACACCAC
>SUYN01000011.1 GCA_015060405.1 Bacteroidales bacterium | reverse complement strand
CCTCGGTCACGATGCCATAATAATACGGAACACCGGTATGTGAAGGTATTATGCTGTACTCCAGCACATAATCATTTTCTGTCACCTCAAATGTAAACGTGATGTCTCCTTCGTAAGGGTCATCAGTTCTGAACGGTTCCGACACTATGTCAGTAGTTCTTCTTCCATCCGTGGTCACGCCATAGGCATATAGCACATAGTCCGTAGACGGCTGCAGGCCGTCGAGGTAGACATCTTGAAGCGAGCCTGTGGCAACCATGGACTCAAGAAATTCCTGAAGCGTCTGATCATTGATATCAGCCAGATACTTGAAGTATTCTATATCACTGTCAAACAGTTCATCAGCCGTATCCCAATATTCAAAGCTCTCCTTATAGGTCACCATCGGTATCCATGTCATTTCAACATCTGTGGTAGTAACCGAGAAAGTCACACCGGTTGCAGTCACACCAGAAAGTTCGATTGTCAAAGGGTTTATGAAAAAATCCTGAGTAACATCAATCGCTACCGATTCGGCATCCTTATAACTGATAACTACCTCCGTCTCGCGTACTGCACCTGTCTCATTAGCTGATGCTGACAATGTGATTATACGCGCCTTTTCAGTATTCACCTCAAGCCAATCAGCATCACATGACACAGATATCCTCTCTCCTTCAATTTCATTCTTCACAAGATAAGCGACATTCACCGGCGCACCGTCAGAGGGCAGGACAGCTTCCGTATTTCCTAACTGTATTTCAGGCACGAGCACTTCGGGCTCCACCGGCTGAGGTTCCTCATGACAGGATGCCAGCATAAAGGACAGCGGCAGGACAGCCGCAATAAAACGAATGGTCTTCATATATGACAGATTATTTATATTCGTAGGTAACGGAGCCGCCGACCGGGCACACCGTACAGTTCACAAGTTCATAGTTACCGCTGGCACTGACTGCAATCACCATGATCTTGCAGTTCTCAATCTTCCATGCCGGGAGCACACTGTCGATGGAAGCGATGAAATCATAGGTCTCCCTGGCTCCCACCTTGCCGATGCTCCTGCCGTATATAGCCTCATTCTTGGAAGCGCCTCCCATGGCACGAAGGCAGTTGTCATGAGTATGCTGCCATGAAGCTGTGGCACCGCTCTGGGTAGAGCGGATATTGTCTTCCAGGAGCCACACTGCCACACGGTACTTCTGATCCACCCTTGACTTGATGCCGACATTCACATATATGTCGTCGCCGACAAGAGCGGCAGAAGCACAGATAGCCGCATCTGCAATCTCCTTATGGTAGCCATCGATCGCATTCCTGATGTCATCAAGGTAGTAGCCGTTATCTCTTGAAAGGTTATAGGTGAGCCATGGATAGTAGTGCACATCCAGCTCCTTTGACAGAGAAGCCGCTGAGGATGAATATGCAGCATCACTCGAGTTATATGAGTGCGATGCGACATGGTGATATGCCGGACTGTAGTCCTCGTCCTCGGAAAGCGTCTTGAGCGTCGTCATCAGCGCCGGGCAGTTAGGGCATTCGTTGCCGGTATGCTGAAGAAGGAGCATACGGTGATGGAATCCCATATTCTTCACATTCGGATCCTCAGGAAGGGCAGGGACTCCCTTCACAGCTCTGACGGTCACCGTGTTGGATATGTCAAAACCTCGCATCGCATAGAAATTATACTCGCCGGGTTCTGACGTCCTGAATGAGGATTCTGTAATCGGTGTGTCACTTCCCTCACAATATATCTCCACCTCCGAGGTGACGTCGTGTTCCACACCCGACTTATCCATTAGCAGCACCGTGAGTTCGGACTCGTATTCGTTGTCAGCTTCAATAATGCTCCTGCTGGCGTATAAAGTGATGGTGCCGGCCAGTTCAGTGCTGTCCGTAACAGGCTTCTTGTCATCAGGGCCACCATCTGTATTATCCGGATCTACCGTTCCCTGACAAGCAAGAAGGCTCAGAAACAATGCACCGGCACAAATCAGTCTGTTTTTCATAACTAAAAAAATAATTGGTGTCAGATCTTCGATTATAGTAACCTGCAAAAGTAACAATAATTATTGAAAACAGGATGCTTAAGAGACCAAAAAGGTCCGGCGGAAATCCGCCGGACCTTATGAATATTACTATATTATGCCGGAATTACTGCATGATTCCGCCACTCATGTCAATCTCTACCTCAGTAAGAAGTCCGTCAACATCCTGTGCTACGAACGACTCCTCACCGAACGAGAAGTAGCAGCTGTAATCTGTAAGGTCAGAGTACTGGAATTCCTGAGTGAGTTCCTCACCATACATGTTGGTTGTGATGAGTCTTACAATACCTGATGTTGCATCAGCTGGCTCAAACTCATAACCGATCGCATTGTAGATCTGATATGGAGTTCCCTCTGGTGCACCTAAAACTGCAGGATCATACGCAACTACGCACTGGCCTTCCATTGATACACCGAAATCAAGAACCGCCATCACGTCACCCATACCCATTGCAGTCCAGTTGAATGACCACTACTTGCCGTCTGGTGTAGGAAGCTCTGCCTCACCGCCGAGCATTGCAGTCATCTTGTCTGCATAGTACTGAAGGTCATCCTGGAGTGCATACTCCTTGTAATAGAGGGTACCCTCTGCGTCCTTCCAGCTCACGCATACATAGATCTCTGGAGCAGGTGCATCCTGATAGTGGTTGAAGTAGCGGTATGAACCCTGGAAGTACTCTGTTGTAGTGATTGTATTCCATGATCCGAGTGAACCGCCCCATACCTGACCGGCCTTTGTAGCTGCATCTGCGCCAAGAGTATATGACTCAGCGTCAACCATCACTGCGCAGACTTCTGTGCCTTCCTTAGGATTGATGTCGAAAGACACCTCGTAGTAGTACTGATACTTCTGGTCATATTTGCTGAACTGATAGCCATAATATGCGCCATCTCCCCAGGCACCGTCAGGGTAGCATTCATCCTCTCCAGGAAGGTTGATGGTAATCTCAGGCTCAGAAGCTGTATAGGCCTCACCTTCAGTCACGACATCGCTGACAACAAATGCTGTCTCATACTCAAGGATTGCAGCAGATGCACCAGGATTTCCTTCTGCATCGATAGGAACGATAGCGAAGTAGTATGGATAACCATAGCTATGTCCTGTAACGTAGAGAACGCCATTGATGAGTTCGTCAGCAGAGATTGTCTTTACAGATGATGAAGTAGAGAAGAAGAGTTCCTCTGCCATCTGTGCATCATCCATGCCCTCGTACTGGTTGTAGTACTGTGTCTGAGCAAGAACATACTTGTATGAAGCAGCCTCGACACCACCCTCGAATGCAGGAGTGAACTCAAGAGTCTGGGTGTTCATCAGGACTCCGTCTGTAAGGTTTGTAGTGTATGGCTCAACCCAAGTGAAGTCAGCCTTCTTAAGCTCCTGTGAAGTAAGCTCGACCTTTACAAGCTCACCATACTTGCCTGCATTGTCAACGACAAAGGCAACAAAGTGAACTGTTGATGCAGGACTTACAGTTTCAGTAAGATAAACCGGCCAAGAAGGAATATCTGACGGAGTCATACCCCAACCCTCGAGAAGGAGGTCAACGAGGTCCTCGTCATATGCGCCATACTCTGCCCACTGCTCAGGTGAAAGGAATGAATAGTAGAATGCTGCCCAGTCAGTAGTTGACGAAGGAGTTACCTCAACACCAAGCTGTGTATAAGGATCAAGCTTGATGAGCTGTTCTACATAGTCCCAGATGTCATAATCATAAACCTCACCCATGTACTCGTAGATCTGTGTAGCTGTAAGGCTGACAGATCCGCCTGCTGTAAGTTCGGCTGTTGAGAACTTGGCATAAGTCACATCCTCTGCAGTGTAATCCTCCTTTGAACGTCCGTCAAGAGGGAGAATGAACACATAGACTTCAGATGCAGGGCTATAGTTGCCTGTCATTGAATATGTTGTCTCAGCAGCGATGTCAAGTGCAGAACCTGTGTAGTTCTCTGTATAGAGCTTTCCATAGTATTCGCCCTGAGTCATTGCCATCGCCATCTGCTCCTGCTGATAAAGGACATCCTCCTCTGTAGAGCAATATGTCTGAGGCATTGCAACGGCAACATAAGAATCAGCTCCAAGAACTTCTACATTTACAGTCACGTTGTAAGCTGTTCTTTCAGCCTCTACCTCTGTGATGTTGACCTGGAGTGGAGAGTAATATGCATAAACAAGGTCATCCATGTCGAATGGAGCTGCAGCCCAGCTTTCCATTACAGCCCATACCACATACTCCTCGCCAAGCTTCGGTTCCTCACCGAGAAGCTCTGCAACCGATGCGGTAACTTCAAGTTCTCCCCAGTTGTTCGGATACTCGTCGGCGAGTGTCCAGTCACCGTCATTCATCCTCTTGAGAAGATCCTTGGTGTCAGCCTCAAGAGTGGCCTTAGTCGAGATTCCATAGTAGAATGTAGGGGCATAGCCACCTGCAATAGTGAAGTAAGCGTTTCCGCCATAAGCCTTGACAACAAGAGCCTGAGCTGCTACCTCTACAGCAAGCTTACCTACCATGCAGCTGCCGTCAGCGCCACATGCATGTACCTTGACATAACCTGAAGCCGCATTCTCTGCAGGGATCTCTTCCCATGTATCATAGTCAATGGTTCCCTGAGTTGACTCATAGTCAGGAGCGGTGATCTCAACTTTTCCTTCCGAGCTGATCTCTGCCCACCAGCCCTTAGGGTATGACATCACAGTGATGTCCTCGATGCCTGAAGACTTGATGTTCACTGAAAGTGTTCCCTCAGACTCGAAATAGAGCTTACCGGCGCGAAGTTCAAAAACGATCTCTTCCGGTTTCTTGATAGTGAATTCAGCATCACCCACCTTGATTGTCACAGTGTCACCGTTATCAACGAGTGAAACCTCAGGACACTCGTGGTCGCAAGGTACATACTGACAAGGAGGGCACTCGTGATCGCACTGCTCGGCAAGTACGATACCTGTAGAGATCCAGGTCTTGCCGCCGTCGAAAGAGTACTGGAGTTCATTGTTCTCAGCCACCTGGAACTTCAGTGTGTAGAGAGCATCTACACGTGAAGTAAGAGATTCAAGCTGAGCCTTGAGAGACTCAAGGTTCTGAACCCTCTTGTCAAGTGCCGAGATCTGCTCACGAAGTTCAGAATCATCGTACTTGTCGCAAGATACGAAAAGAGAAGACGCTGCACACAATGTCATGACACCTGCGCACAAAGCCATAAGGCCTTTCATAAAATGTCTTTTCATAATTAATAGGGATTAGTTAATAAATAGGTATATAAAACTTTTCAGTTTATTCTGTAATTCCGAAGATCTCCTCGAGGGTCTGAGCCTTGCCGTCCTGGCAGATGAGGTGATACATCTTGTAGACCGGAGTACCGTCAGCCTCCTTACCGGCTGCAACGCATGCAGCTATCACCACATCGTCACCCTTCCAGTCCTGTGTCGTATCGCTTACTGTCCTCATACCCATTCCTTCTGTCTTGTCATTTCCAAGCACCATATCAAAGATGGCAGAATACCATTCCTCATAAGTGAATCCGGAATCCTTGATATTGTTCAGGTGTCCCTGGTGAATGCCAGGAAGATGAGCAGAAAGAGCTGAGGCATCCTGTGCGAGACAGTAGAGATAGTATTCGACATCATGATCGATGTTGTACGATACTGTCCAGTCGTTGACATTATCGTTTGCAGGGGTCAGGGTCATGTTGATTGTCGGGTCAGGACCAATCTGGAGCTCTGCAGTTCTGATAGTCGCAAAATACACCTGACTGGCATTGCCGTCAAAGTCTTCAGCACACATGTAGATAGTATACTCTGTTTCAGGGTTCATTCCTGTCCAGGTGAACCTGTCTACACCGCTTGACACGGTAGGCCAGAGGTTGATGATCGGTGAATATGCATTCTCGCCCGGATCAGTGAGATAATTTCCAGGGTTGTACATGAAGTCCACCCACTGCTCCTGAGGGGCGTCAGTCCAGAATCCTGGATTGAAGTCAGGAGTCATATACTGGAGACGGATGACTGAAACTGTAGCAGGGTCAAAGATGATGTTCGAACGGAATGATGTTCTGGTCGGATTGTCAAGATAGAACTCAAGGTCTACCTTGCATTCAGCCTGATTATCCAGTCGGAGCTCGTCCATGGTGAACGGCTCGGAGAACTCAAGAGGAGAGAGGGTCCCGAATCCATTCCTCGAAGTAAATATCACTCTATAGGTCTCTCCCGGATTGAATCCGCAGTTTTCATATACACCCTCTACATAGACGGAACCGGCCGAGCCTGTCGCAACATTATTCTCTGCGTCCCAGAGGAAGTTAGGGTTATTGCAGCCATAGCCGTCCACGTTGGCAATTGTCCTGGCAAGGGCTCTCTTGTCCTTGTCAGACATATCCATTACCTGCTGTACCTGGTCTTCGGTGTAGAACAGATAGTAAACGGTCTTGGACTCCTTGTCAAAATCGATCTGGTACTCGGCATACGAAGCCGCAATCCTCTCTTCAGGTATAGTGAAACCGGTCTTGGGCTCAGGCTGCTCGTCCGGAATCTCAAGAAGGTGGAAATCACGACGGCTGTAACCCTCCTGCGGTGTAAGATTGGCATCCACGGCTACCGCACAGGTCGTGCTGAGGATCTCATGACTTGCCTCCTGGTCATAGTTCACTGAATATGACATGCTGTAAGGATTGTTCGGATCGTCAGGGAAAGACGGTGCAGTCACACGCGTACGGATAAAGTCGCGGAAGAGTGTGTCACCGAAGGCATCGATATAGGCATCGATCTCTGATGTGAGATAACCGAAGAAATATACAGCAGCGGCATCTGAATTGAGATGGTGGCTGACACTGAATGCTCTGTAGCCGGCATTGACTTCAATATCACACTGAGGGTCCCCCACAAGCGGCTGACTTGTCGTGTGTACATAACAGAGTGTCAGGTCCTCCTGAGTTGCGCTGCTTATCTGTGAATCAACGCTGGCAACCACTGCAATGACATATCCGCAATCAGGGATGGCGATAGCGGAAGCTGCAGCATACGGAGTGTTCATCCAGTCATACTCGATCTGCAGGAAATCTTCCGGATTTTCAAAGTCCTCTATTGAGAAGGCATATCCGCCGCTGCCGCTCTCATTGAACAGGTACTCACGGATACGTTCGTTCACTGCCCATGGCTCGGAAGCCTTCAGATAGCCGAAAGTCTTGTCGTTCAACAGGTTGTTATACAACTGAGCGACAGGATAGACATCCATCTTGAAGGATTGTACCATAGGACCCGGACGAAGTTCGAACACAAAATTCTGGTCTTCGACCTTGGTGACCTCGATAGTCACACCTACTTCTGTTCCTTCAGCAAGAAGGTTCCCGCATTCTACCGGATATTCTGCAATGAAAGGGAAATCGAACTTCTGAGGTTTTGACTCATCATTTTCATTGTTTCCACCGTTTTCATTTTCTCCGGTGTCGGGGTCGACTGGTTTTTCATTCTCCGGAGTCTTTGGGTCATCAGGCTGAGGCTTATCGCACGAAGCAAAGCCGAATACGAGAAGTACAGCCATTAAAATCGCTAATGTCTTTTTCATAGTATTGTTAAATTATTTCAGATCAGATCCGGAATTCCCGCCATCTATAGCGCAGAAATTCATATTGTTCACATATCCGTCTCCATCCAACGCAAGCGCATATACACTGGTGTTTGCAAGCACCCACCTGCGGTCGAGACTGACCGTCCATTTCTTTGATGCCTCCTGACCAGCGGCAATCCTGCTGTCGTCAGCCAGCCTTTCACCTTTGCCTGCATTCTCAGTGACGATATGTCTTACGACATGCTTGTGGGTGTAATCGTCAAGTTCTCCATACTCACCGTGTTTCTGATAGCCGACGATACCGTCCTGAACTATCAGGACCACGACCCTGTACTCGGAAGTGAGCTCGGAAGCGATCTTCACTTCGATTCCGGCAGTGTTTCCATCTGCATCCAGGGTTGAGGACACGGCGACTCCACAATGCGGAGTGTATTCCTCAAAAGAAGCCTTCAGCGCAGAACTGAAACCAGACATTCCGTCGCTGTTCAGTCCACCTGAATCCCTGAGGTCCACCGTATAAGAAGGAAGATCGAGTCCGCTGAACATATTCTTTATCTGCATGGTTTCATCAATTGCAAGACTGTCCTTTCCCATCTCTTCCGAATGGAATGCCGCAATGTGGATATTGGATTTATATTTAGACAACGCAGGCCTTGCCAGCTGCTGCATCATATTGTCATAACCTGCAGGACAGAAAGCGCAGGATGCTCCTGTAAACTCTGCCACAAAGACATGCCTGTCATATATTGACTCCACTCTCACGTCAGAGTTCACCACATTTACCGTCACCTGCTCAGACTCCTTTCCATTATACACAGCATGAAAGACAAAAGTGCCCTCTGATGTCGGGGTGAACACATTACCGTTCAGTCCCGGGGCAGACGGAGTCGATATGATGGACGATCCGGATGTGACATCCATGCCATTGTAAGTCACCGTAAACACGGTCTGCGACTCCGATGCAAGGTCGATCTCCGTATCACTTGCTTCCAGGACTGGAAGCGAGGAATCATCAACGGTTCCTGTACATGAAAGCAGCACGGCTGCAGCAAGAAATGCCGATATATATTTCATTGATACCATATTATTCCGCATATTGATATGAGACACTTCCGCCAAGTCCGCACTCGGCGACATTGTTCACCACAAATGTGTAGCCTCCGTCGGCAGAAGTCGTCGCCGCCACCACTACACGAAGATTATCCTTGTTCCATGAAGGATCCGGAACGAATGTCTTCACCGCTCTGGCTTCCACTCCGACCGTAAGAGGCAGGTTGTCATTGATCTTGTCTCCTTTCTCACTTGTCAGTACTGCGCGTACGACATTGTCATGGACATAGTCAGGATCGCCTGTCTGTTCAGCCACAATGCCATCCTCGACAACAAAGACAAGATAACGGTAGACAGAGGGGAGATTGGAAGTGACGGCTACGTTCACATAGTATTCTTCTGACTGGTCATCTGACTTGCCTGTTTCGACTGAGACTCCGCACTGAGGAGTGTAGGACGCTGTCTCCTCCGCATAACTTTCGCCAAACACAGGGCCTATGAGCTCGGTGCCTTTCCTCATGTTCCAGAAGAGCCTTGGAAGGCCGTCAAATCCGCCAAGAACCGCGTTGAAAAGTTCAGTTTCAGGTATAGTCATCGGATCGGAAACCATTCCCATAGGAGAATGGAAGGCTACGACCGATATCATACCGGGATTGTCTTCCTGAAGACTTCTGATACCCTTCGTTGCCGAAGGGCAGCTGGTACATCCTGTCGAAGTGAAATAGACTCCCAGCACACGCTGGACATATGACCTGGCCTCTCCTGAAAAGTACGGCTTGGCTTCAACTGTAACACTATTGTCAGTATAATGCTTGCCACCATAATAATACTCGGCGGTAAACCTATACTTGCCTGCAGTCACGGTCGAGAATCTGTTCACTGCCTTAGAACGTTTTTCGACGCCTTCAAACTCCCTTATGAGCATCAGCGTCGGCGCAGTACTTACATCCTCCTTTCCGAACATCACAGTGAAGGTGACGGTCTCGTTGCCGTCAGCTGCTATCTCTGTCCTGTCAGCGAATATCCTCAATACGCCTTCAGGGACTTCCTCCATAGGATTTCCGCCCGGCCCATCCGGATTCTGCGCATCAGGATCCACAGTGCCTGAACATGAAGACAAGACTGCCAGGCTCAGGAGCATAATGATATTTCCTATTCTTCCGAACATACTAATTCAGCATATAATCAACTGATTCTCCGACTTTTACTTCTATGATATTGTCAATCCTCGCACCTTCGCCATCCTTTACGAGAGCAAAGACTGCCACAGACAGGTCATCGATGTCATATTTGAGAGGATCAATGTTCTGCGTCATTGATATCTCTTCATCTTCCGCCACCTCGGCGATAGCGTCTGAATACATGAAATAGTTACCTGTAGCTGCACGGACGATATGAGAATACTTTCCGTCATCGTTAGTTCCGGACGGGATGACCTGATTGTTGAGAAGAAGGGCGAGTCCCAGATCATAACTTCCTCCTGTAGATGAAGTCAGATGTGCACAGACATCAATCTTGCCTGTCTCCTGGTTATATGCTGCCTCTGCCTTGATTCCACAGGTTGCGGGGTGTTCTGCCCTGAGTTCCCAGATGGCGTTATCAAGAGCACTTGAAGCCTTTTCAATGACGGTCTCCTTCAGGTCGAGGATTACGGTAGGAACACCTGAACCGTTGAAATAGCTTACAAGGAAGGTTCCGCAATCATAGTCCGAGCCAGGGATCTCGAGGGCAAGTTCATCCTGATAATGCCAGCAGAGCTCTACAGAATGATTCTTCGAGACTTCGTTCATCCCTTCCAGTGCCCTTGTCATATATGCACATGGGCCGCACCAGGTCGCTGTGGCCTTGTATATGGCTACATTCTTATGATACTTCTCATAGCTGCTTCTGTTCCTTGCTGTGATCTGGACCGTATTCTCACACTTGCGTCCCTTGTAAGTAGCGGAAAAATTATAGGTTCCGTCGTCGATGAATCTGGTCATGGTCTCCATTCTGGCAACCCTCTGTCCCTCTTCGGAAACAACATTGATTCCCTGAAGTGCATTCTTGTCCGTCATCAGATCACGCCCGTAAGCGTCCTTAAGAGAGAAAGTCACATAATCCTTGCCGCTGGCCTCCACTTCCGTCTTGTCGGCAGAGAGTGTAAACGGCTCTGTATATTCCTCCGGGATGTTGTCAGGCTGCTGATTGTCCGGATCTACGGTTCCCGAGCATGACACTGCAAGAAGGACTGCTGAAATATATAACGGTATTCTTTTCATAATCATAGATTTCCCGACTCGCATCACCTGCCCGGAATGACAGAACGGGTCATTCCGGACGAAGTGACGAATCTTTAAAACGATGTTGTTATGCTGAAGTTTGCACCTGTATACTGAGGGATCTGACGGCATACGCCACCTGAACATATGAATCCGTCCTTATAGCGTCCATAACCGCCGGCAAGACGCGTACGGCCCTTGGTGTAGCTGACTCCCACGTTATAATAATGCATCTTTGTGGAGCCATGATTGTACATGTCGCTTCCCCAGATGCTCCAATGCGGTGCGAAGTTGACTTCGAGCAGGGCGGCCATCCAGTCCTTCTTGTCCTCCTGGGTTGTAAGATACTGAAGCTCCATGCGGGTCGAGAATGTCGGAGTCCATTTGTAGAGGAGATCCGCTACAACTATGTTGGACAGCCAGGTTGTCTTGAAGTTTCCGTATGTCGGATTGTACTCCTGCATAGAGTAGAGGAGGACCATCTTGAACTGCTTTGTCCACTGCTTCTCCACATCGAAGCTGAAGTCCCTGAAAAGAAGATTGCCGGGCTTTGCCGTCCCTTCCTGTGCAAGAGTGTAGTAAGTCGCAAAGTTCGCATGAACCTTCATTCCTCTCTTTCCACCGAGGGCGGTACCGCGACGGAAATTGTAGAATGCATCCAGCTGGCCTCCCATCTCACCGCTATTGAATGAGAATGTAGACTCGTCACCTACCTGCGGGTTGTAAGGGTGCAGTGTGGTGAGCATATATGTATACTGGGTACTCATTGCCGGCACATAGGACATCAGATTCGCTGTGGACATTGACTTGGAAGAAATCTTCTGTCCCATCCATTCGAGACGACGTCCGGTGAGGGTGACTCCAAGGCCACGGCCATTGTATCCGAGCTCGACAAGCTGGGCATTACCTCTCTTGGGGGTGAAGGCCACCAGCTTCTTGCCAAGATCGACATATTCACCCTTGAAGAAAAGACCGTTCCAGTCGAAGTTGAGTCTTCCTGAGAAGCCTGTCGAAGTCGGCTTTCCTCCTGCATCCTCAGCATCCATGCTGATCTTCTCATATCTGTTGAGGACAGATCCCTCGACAGCAAGAAGGATGTCGTCAAGACCGATGATGTTGGAAAGCGACACGCTCAGGTCAGCGCCTCTGACCTGAGTCTCCGAGAGACCCATTCCGAGGCGTGGAGTTCCCCAAAGAGCCTTGAAGGCGATCTTGTCTTCCCAGTTGTAGGCGAAACGCGCTCCCATGATGGCATTGTTCAGACCGAGCAGTCTGTCCTCCCAGCTGCGGAAAAGCAGACCGCTTCCGAACTGGTCGTAGAATGTACCTGCTGTGATCTGAAAGTCCTCATCCTTCCAGTTGACATAGAAGTTGCTCATTGCAAACTTGTTGAGCTCGCTTGGAAATCCGATAAGGACCGGAGCATAGCCTTCTATCTGCATACCTGCCGAGAAGTTACCTTTATAATAGTCCAGTTTCAGATAGTTGTTCGTTCCGAACGGGTCATCAGCCGGAGTGAACTTGTTTGCCTCATCCTTCACATAGATGTGGTCGTTTGTCTCGAAGCTGCCGGTAAGATAGCCGTCATTCTGGGCAGAGAGGATGCTGGCCGAAAGAAGGAGGGCGGCAAGTGTAATGTAATATCTCATATGAAAAAGGTCAGTTCAGTTGTCAATATGTTACTTGCTGCATTTCTTGACAGCCTCGAAAAGCTCCAGCTCGTTGCCGGGCACATAAGATGTATGCGAATACACCACCTTGCCTGTGCCGTCAAGCACGAACACATGAGGAACCACAGATACATTCATGGCTCTCATGAAGTCCTGGTTCTTGTCGAAAAGAAGGGTGAAGTCCTCTCCCCAACCGCGGCCCTCCGCGAAGGACTTTGCCTTTGCCAGGAGACGGCTGTCATCTGTAGAAACAGCCACAACACGGAATTCGACCTCCTCAAGCCAGTCAGGAAGTGCATCATAGACTGCATCAAGCTCACGGATACAAGGTTTGCATGATGTTGACCAGAAAGAAACGATCATAGGGGTGCCTTCCTTGAGAAGGGACCTGGTGTTGACAGTTTCACCTTTAGCGTTTTCGACTGTGACAGACGGAACCTGTGCAACAGCAAGGGTTGACACCATAAGCGCGACGATGCTCAAAAGGAATGTTCTCATAAAAAAAGTACTTAAGTTTATAAAGAAACAGGCAAATAAGAATAGCCTATAATCGGACAAAAGTACGTTATTTTATCCGATTATACAACAAAAAATCATCACCGTCCATAATAAAACAACGAAGTCCCGCTTCTGCAGGACCTCGTCGATATGTGTGGACAGTAACTATTTATATTCAAATGGTGTCATGCCGTTGATAGGACAGTCTACGGCATTCGCGACAATATATCCGCCCTGGCCGTCTGACATGCTCACGAACACGACCATATGAAGCTTGCTGTTGTCACGCTCCGGCCATGGTGTACCGCCGTTGATTTCGCCTCTCTCTGTGCCATACGCCCAGATGTCGTCAAGGATCCATGAGAACATTGCATCTGCGGTCTTTCCAGCTGCGATTTCAGCTACCGGAATTCCCAGGAAATTTGTCCTGTACTGCGAGTCGACATAACGGATCACTCCATTATGAGTATGCATCCACTCATCTGTAGCGTTGGTCTGCTTCGAGAATATTCCATCCTCAACAAGGAAGGCTCCGACACGATATGCAGACGCGACTTTCGCCTTCACGGTAACTTTTGCCACGACCTTGTCATTCTCAAGAACAGCATTGACTGCAATTCCAGGAGAGCGGGTGTCCTTCTGATCACACAACTGTGCGACAGCACCCTTGATATCCAAGCTGTTACCATTGTTGAATGTTGCGGCAAGATCAAGTTTCACTGTAGGGAAACCGGTGATCATGCAGTACTCCTCGAATGCCTGATTGTGGAGGTAGCATGGGTCAGCGACACCACCGACCAGGCCGGAATGACATTCAGTGAAGACAATCCGGTCTGCGACCTCTGCATCCTCCTCAAGAGAGTGAAGAACTTTCTTCATGCTCGGACATGCGCTGCAACCTACGGTTGTGAACTCTGTAAGGAGCACCCTGGTCTTGAAGTCCGTGTTTGAAGGCTGAGGATCCTTTGGAGTGTCAGGAATCTGAACATCTATAGCCTTGATGCTGATTGTCTCTGATATGTATGTTCCGTAATTGGCCCATATCTGATACTCTCCCACCTTGTCGGTAGAGAACTTGAAGTCAGGAATTTCCATTACTTCGTTGTCAGCATCGAAAAAGATCACATCACCGGTGACCACCTCGCCGTCAAGGGTGACTGTCAGGGTTGCATAGTCACCACCGAATGTCTGGATGAGGTTCTTGTCAGCAGTGAGCTTGAGAGTCTTGTCTGTAGCAGGACCGTCCTCTCCGCCACCCTGTCCCTCGCATGAGAGAAGCATCACTGCTGCAACGAGCAGCGATGTATATTTAAGGATTCTGTTCATTACTCAAGATTGTATTTTCTAAGGATATTTGCAGATGCCTCATCCACCATATCCTTTGTTACCACATTTGCCTTTTCCCTGTAGTTGTAAGCAGGCATCTGCTCAGCCTTGAATTCTGTCATAGACTTGCATACAGCTGCCTTAGGATGTTCGAGAACATAGGCGCCATTCAGGTCTACAGCCTCGACATAGTCAGGAGCTCCTGCGAACATCATCTGCGGCTTGGCCGAACGTGTCTCGGTCCAGCCTCTCTTCAGGACGATCTCAGTCACTACGGTAGAGATGAGCTCAAGTCCGGCCTGTGGATTTGAACCGATGGCATTCATATAATATGCATGGTCTTCCTTGCCGTCATTCAGGACTATCGGCTTGATTGTGATAGTGTTGAGGTCGTCAGAGATTTCCACAGGGAATCCCGGATACTGCTCATTGGCATCATAGAAGGCCACACCATCGCCAACACCGCCAAGATAGAAAGGATAGCCAGGCCAGTTGTGCATAGGCGGCATAGTGAGAGAACTGAATGGAACAATCACACTGCCGTCCTCAAGCACCTGGAGATACCACTTCGGTCCGAAATCGTACAGAAGCTGAGATATATCCAGAGAGTTATAGTCCGTAGCGACAAACAGGTCATATGGAGAACGGAATTCGAGTCTGTTCACACCGAGTGACGGAGCTGCAGGATCAAAATCCATGAATCCGCTGCAGAGGAGGCGGTTCTGTCCCTTGAGGCGTGACTCTGTAAAGAGTTCTGTGAGTTCCTTGAGTTCCTCATACATATTGTTGACCTCCTCCCTGGATTTCCCCGGTTTCTCTTCAGTACCGGCATACAGGGCATATACACTCTCATCCAGCGTTTCCGGAAGCTCAGGGGCTGCTGCAGATATATTTATCTTTGACGTATGGTCGACATTGTAAGTGAGTACCGTGCCATCCGGTTCCTGCTGCATGGCTCTCAATGTGGCTGTAGCTGTCCAGTCGCCCTCGAGCTGTCCGAACAAGGCAGAAGACACAGGAGATGCATTCGGCGCGAGAGGAAGCTTATAGTCAGCCCATGCAAGGGTGTTCTCATCATCTATGACATTGAATGTGTACTCGTCATTGCAACCGTATGCGGCAAATCTTGCCACCTCACCGTCGAGGAACGGGAATGTAACTGTGTATCCCTCAGGAGTGTTGATAGCAGCGACTTCTTCAGGAGCGAATGTCCATCCCATATTCTTCAGCAATGTGGCATATGTGTAGTCTGCGTTAAACATGAGCTCAAAATCCCTTGCATAGTTGCATACCCAATATGCGCCCATTATCGGCTGCACGTTACCTTTCGAGTCAGGAGCCGCCTTGATGTTGAACGTCGCTGTGTACGGATCCTCGGAAGGAATGGCAGTAACCTCAATGGCAGGAGCGACCTTTGTCTTCTCCTTAGCCTTGAATGTCTTATGGATATAACGCTGGCTTGCGCCGGACTCATCTCCAAAGACAGTGACAAGCACATGGTAGGTGTCACCACCTGTCAGCGGCTCCACGAAGCTGCTGGCGGCATTGATGGCGATGTCCTCAGTTTCAGGGAAGATACCCCACTCATAGAATGCGATATATGAAGTGAGGAACCAACGGTACCAGTCCTCGTTACCCTTGAGGTAGGTAGAAAGAATCTGGTTATATGTCGAATTATCGAGCACCATGTAGAAATATGAATACGCGTCATCAGACATGTTGAAATAGATCATGGCGTCTGTAACTGTAATCTCATCCTCAGGGATTTCGATCTCTACGGTGGCGTCGCACAGTGACGGTTCTTTTGTGAAGAACTCCTTCTTCTGGAAAGCTCCGAGCCATTCGCGCTTCTGAGGATCATAGTACGGCACAGCCCACGAATCCTTTGTCGGCTGCTGATATCCCACGATGGCTGTGAACTCGTCCGGCGTACCATAAACGGTCTCTCCGGCGAAGAAGATGGTAGGCTCACCAGGAACGATAGGGTCATGGATGTCTATCTGCTCCCCGTTCTCATCAAGGACAGGTTCGCCCTTTTCGTCGAGAAGAATCACATTGTTGTCATTCAGGACGATTGTAGAATCATTGAACATATGGCCCTTATAAGGGTTGCCGGTAGATGCTATCGCCTGAAGGTCTACGACCGACTGTCCCTTCGAGCTGCTCATGAGATTGTACCATGCCAAAGGCATTGAACCTGTGCGGATCGCATGTCCGCGCTGCTTCACATCCTCAGGAACTGTGATATGCGCCTTATAACCGTCAAGGTAGGTGTCAACAATCGTAACCAGTTCGTCAAAGGCGTATCTTGTCGTGGTGAACTCAAGAGAAACCTTCTCCGAATAGTTGGCGCCATCAAACTTGGCAACTGCATATACGTAGTAATGAGTGTCCTGCTGAATGTTTTCAGTGAGTCTGATCTGATCTCCGGACTTCACATTGAGGACTTCGCCTGTGGCGAAGAGGACAGCAGGGGTAACAAGCTGAGCCTTGGTTGTAACCCTGTAGGCTATTTCCATAGGCTTCGATGCGCTGACTGTGAGTGTAGCATAGTCAGCACCTACTTCCTTAATGGAAAGTGAGAATTCATCCTTCTCCGGCTGACATCCCGCAAATACGGAACAGAGCACACACAGTGCAGTCACCATCACGAAATTAAGTAATTTTTTCATAAAAATATTGAAGTTGTAATTAATGATAATCAATACGTTCCGACATATCGCGGCAAAGATAGAATTTTTTTGGTACTTTCCAATCACTTATTTGCCAGATTGATTCATTTACCTCAATGAAGGCATTGACTCTCGGTTGATGACATACGGGCTGTCCATCACGCTCATCCAATGTTCAGGCGTGTTCAAGGACCAGTCGGGGGAGTTCAGGGCCAGGTTTCCGTTCTGGTCGGTCGTGCACCACACCATGAACCATGACCACCTGTTCCCGGCCTCCATGCATTTCGCCGGATCAGGTATGTTGCCGCACTCGGTTATGGCAACAAGCTTTTCGTCCTCTGTAAGGTCAGTCAGAGCCTGATACTGACGTGTCTTCGCATCCACATCCTGTGCATATATGTCCACGCCGAGGATATCCACATATTCATCTCCCGGATACCAGTCAAGGTACTGGTCTTCAGCACCTTTCACGACATCAACGGTCCAGATCCAGATGAGGTTGTCAAGGCCGTGGACATTCACGAGCCTGTCATACAGCAGCCTCCACAGCTGCCTGCACGGCTCCGCTCCGTGCCTGCCCCACCAGAACCACGCTCCGCCCGGGCCATATATGTCATAGTTGCCTGCAGCCTCGTGGAGAGGACGCCACAGAACCGGTATGCCCGCGTCCTCCAGCAGCTGGAGATAGCCGGCCACCTCATCTATATCCTTCATTATAAAGTCGTTCTGCCATGTGCCGGGCTTGAGGGCCTCCCTGATGTCGAACGAGGTGCTGCTGGTGTAGAAGGCGTATCCGTCGAAATCATAGTCCTTCAGTCCCCTGTCCCAGGCTTCCTTGCTGTCAGGCACATTCCAATGCCACATATAGCTCACGACTCCATTGGCAGCCCAATGCTCCTTCGGAGCCGAGATGTCATTGTAGTTCTGTACCCAGGTCCAGCCGGAGGGTGTCGGAGAGAAGTGCAGGAAGAGGAAGTCATAACCTGCAAGTGCCGGGTGCGAGCCGGTCCTGTCATATATGAAATCTACAAAGTCGTTCTGGTGGGAGTGGCTTGACTGAGCGCCCGACAGGGTCTTCTTTCCGCTTTGATCGAAGAGGAAGTTATAGAGGTTCAGAGCCTCCCGTGAAGCCTCAGGATTGACGAGTCTCCTCATCGAATCCGGATCGGACGGAACATAGGACTCGACAGCCTTCATGGTGAAGGTCACCTTTATCTCAGCTGCCGGCTTCTGATTAGAGGTATACCCCAGGACTGTCCCCTCTGGCACCAGAAGGGTATATGTCCTTTCCGGCTCCAGCCCCAGGACCTGGATCTGAAGCCTGTTCATTGATGCCGTTATCTCTCCTGTCGAGGCTCCCCCATCTACGGAGATCCCGTCCATCCGGTCTGACGGACACCTTATGCTGCGGTCAAACATCATGGTGACGGTCAATGCATCACCCGTCAGGTCGCGGGCCTCGTCAGCGGGGTCGCATGAGACAAGCTCCGGTCCGGACACCATCTCCTGGACGGCCTCATCCTGACAGGCCGCCAGGATAAGCACCGGAATCATGAAATAAGATATCAGTTTCCTCATAAACGGCTCCCGGGGAGGCGGTCAGGCCTCCCCGGGAAAAAGTATGGATTACAGAAGTGTTACCTTAGTACACTTGATGTTATCACCATTGAGGAGGAATGCACCGCCCCAGCACTGCTGTGTGAGGGCCGCATCCAGTATCTCCTGAGTAAGTTCGAGACCGTACTTACCGCCGTTGCCGGCAAGGTCGTATACGGTGAACTCACCGCCATTGTCATTGCCTTCTGAGCAGATCGCTGCATATGTTGGTCCCCAGTGACCTTCTACGATCTTGACCTGCCAAGCATCCTCGAGAGGCTCGAAGTAGAAGTAAAGGGTCTGACCTGCTTTTGCGCCTGCATCAACAAGCTCAAGACCTGCGTCAGACAGGATAGTCGGCTGATTGCCCCAGTCGTCAGCGATTGCCTCGCCTTCCCAGAGAACCACCTCTACAGGCTTGCTGCCATCAACGATGACTTCTTCTTCCCAGTACATGTCAAGGATCTGGAAACCGTCACCTGCGAAGAGAAGATGCTTCTCGTCGAGAACAGCTACAAGGTCTGGATTAGAAGGAAGATCCACGACAATCGTGTAGGTTCCGTCTTCATTCTGGGTCAAGCCTTCATAGCTAGGTGTGATGTCGTTAGCATCAGTGTTGCCGACAGACCACCAGCCGTCAAGGATACGGATCTGGAACCAGTCACCTGTTGCAGCAAAGTCAACATTGAATGGAGTTGTCTTCATCTTCTCCCAGACATCTGTAGGAACAGCATACACTTCTTCACCTGTAGAATTTGTTTCAGGAGCGAAGCGATATGGACTGCCCGACCACGTTGCAGCTGCAACTGAACCGTCGTTCTTCCAGATAGAAGTCCTTACGATCTCTACAGAACCGCCCGGTACCCATACATCCTCAGTAACAACAATTGCGAGAGGAGTATAGCCGCTACCTGTGAAGAGGAGGTGCTGATCGTCGATGAGGTCATAGATACCGCTCTTGAGAGGCTCCTCGGAGATTGTATAAGTGAGAGAGAATGTACCGTCACCGTTGTCAACGATGCGCTCGTCACCACCATGGATATCGTAAGCACCGTCACCGTCGAATGACCACCATCCTGTAGTTGCACGGATCTGATATGCATCAGCTGCAGGAGCGAACTTGAGGATGAATGTACCGTTCTTGATGATATCCCAGGTCTCTGCAGGGAATGTAGCGATACACTCGTTGTTACCGTCCTTTCCTTCGAGACCGAAGCGATACTGGCCGCTCCAGCTTACAGAACCTACTCCCTCAGGATCAGCATTCTCCCAGAGGACAGTCTCGACTGTCTCCCAGTATCCGCCGTCTGAAGCAGGCTTGTACTCAAGCTCCGGCATTTCGAATACCTTGCCGTCGATGGTATGTACCTTACCCACGAACTTACCTTCAAATACCTTTCTTGGTACTGTGAAGATGATGGTGCTGGTACCCTTGCGGTTGAAGAGCCCGTCCTCGATGAAATCAGGATTGCCATCAGCATCAAGCAGCTCAACCTTGTTGACGAACTCGAGGTCTGTACCGTAGATTGTCATCTGAGAACCGCCGTCAACAGGAACAGCCGGATCTGCAGAATAACCTGACACGACAGTATTACCAAGAGTGAGAGGCAGCGGAGACTCTGCAGACTCACCTGCTTCTGTGCGTACGAGGATCTTTCCACCTTCTGCTGAAATGCCTGCAGGTGCATCAACCCTGATCATGCCATTGCTTACAAGCTGGAAATCTGTCACGACGATGCCGTCCGCACCATTCGGGAAAACGATCTCCTTGACGTCTGAGAATCCGCCACCGTTGATGGTCATAGGCTGTCCTGCGACTACTTTAGTCGGGAAGAACACCTTGATATGCAATCCGGCGTCAGCAGATTCGAGCTGGTCCTCAGCAAGACATCCTGTGAGGGATGCAGCAAGGACAACTGTCAGAAACGCTCTGAAAAATTTGAATATATTCTTCATAATTGAATTCCTTATAAATTACTACCATCCTGGATTCTGGTCAAGAGCAGGATTCTTCTTGATTTCAGTCTCAGGAATTGGGAAGAAGTTGAACTTTTCGTCCCATGTACGTTTTTCTACAGATCTTGTAAGCTGCCTTTCAGCACTGATGTCTGCAACAGCAACTTCGCTGAAATATTCAGCACCCTTCTTCCAGCGACGGACATCCCAGAAACGGTGATTCTCGAAAGCAAGTTCCACAAGACGCTCACGCTCATATCGCTCTACCCAAGCCTCGCCATCTTCTGTAAACTCTGGCATCATGATGTCTGCACGGTTGCGGAGCATGTTGACAGCCTCGTTTGCTGAAAGACCATAAGTCTTGTCGTTTGCGCTGCCTGTAGCATTGTATACGGCTTCCGCATAGTCAAGGTAGAACTCACCCAGACGGAAGACTATCCATGTATGACGACGTGTTACCTGGTTGTCAGCTGTAGTGACACAAGAACCGTCAACATATTTCTTAAGATAGTATCCGGTAGGAGTCGCGCCGTATTTTGGAGAAGCGTTGAATCCGCCTTCAAAAGTCTCGATGACCTTCTTCTGTGAACCGTTGGTAGGCCACTCGTCACCGTTCTTTACCACTGTGAGGGCGAAACGAGGGTCGAGACCTTCGTAAGGATCACCGGCATTGAGGTCGATGCTGCCTGAGTTGCGTTCGCCGAAAGTAACACCATCCGCCTGATACTCATACTGGTCCACAAGACTCTGGGTAGGACAGTTTCCAGAAGATCCGTTCTCTACACCGATAGGATAATGTGCCATCTCGAAAGCATTGCTTGCATTGCGGCCGATACCCCAGATAAGCTCCTGATTCCAGAATGCATTCTCACCCCAGAGGTCAGCATATTTGCTGAGTTTCAGGCCCCATTCAGAAGCATGGTCGATAATGAAGGCACATGCCTGTGCAGCTGCTTCCCACTTAGCCTTGTCGTTTGAAGGGTTGTGGAGCGGAGATGCAGCATAGAGGAGGGTGCGTGCCTTAAGGGCATAAGCAGCCACCTTTGTAGCACGTCCGTACTCAGCACCGACCTCGGTAGAATATGATACCGGAAGATGTGACGCGATCTCATCGACTTCATCCACGATGAACTTAACCACGTCAGCAGCAGGAGTACGTGTAACGCTGTTTGCCTGAGCATTTGTAAGAGTAGTGGTTACAAGCGGAACATCACCATAAGCTCTGAAAAGCTCGAAATAGAAGTAAGCCCTGAGGAAACGGAGCTCATAAGGGAAGAGTTCCATCTGAGCGATCCAGTTCTGATAGTTTGCATTGTGCTCCCATTCAGAGAGGTCAGTCTTATGTATCTTCTCGAGGTACATGTTGGCCTCAGCAATCGCTGTGTATGATTTGTTCCAGATGGTCGGATTAGGGTTAGCCGGGCTCCATCCACCGTTGACATAGTTATTTACGGCACCTGTCTCCAAGGCATACATTGCCTCATCGGTAGCACCGGCAAGGAAATACGCGCTGTTGGATTCGAACTCCTGGGTATACACCTGTGCGTAAACATCGAATACCATGTTCTTTATACCTTCCCCATAGTATTCGTAGGTCCAGTCCTCATCACGTGTGTTCTCCTCAGTATAATTGAGGTCAGCACACGACACCGAAAGAAGGCCGGCAAGAATAAATAAACAGATTTTATCAAGTTTCATAATTCAATCTTTTTAGAATACTACAGAAAGTCCAAATGTGACAGCCTTCATCACAGGATAGCCTGTGTTGAGGTTCTCGGCATCCATAGCAGGGATATTGTCAAATGTCAGAAGATTCTGTCCCTGTACGAATATCTTTGTATCTGAGATCTTGGCATGCTTGAGGAGTGAAGCAGGAAGTCTGTAGTAGAGTTCACAGTCACGAAGCTTGAGCCAAGAGACATTGCGGTACCAGAGAGTCGACTCCTGAGCATTGTTCGCTACGTTTGTTGTAGACAGACGTGGATACAATGCATCTGCACCAGCTATATCGAAGCAGTTCTTGTAATACTCCTGAGACATGTTTCTGTTGTCAGAGAGAGCTCCCCATACGCCATCAACATAACGGAGGTTCTTGATCTGGTTGCCGGCACCCTGGAATGTAGCATTGATTCCAAGTCCCTTATATTCAACGCCGAAGCTGAATGAATAGTTCATTGATGGGAATGCTGTTCCGTAATCGAGAGCGACAGCATCGTTCTCATTGATCACTTTGTCGCCATTGACATCCTTATACTTGATGTCACCGACCTTCACCTGACCGAACTGCTGGAGAGGACTGTTGTCGATATCCTCCTGACTCTCGAAGAATCCGAGGGCTACAAGACCACGTGCAGCGTCAGCCGGAGTTCCGATTACTGACATATTTGGATATACAGGTGTCTCAATCCACTCAAGGATCTCGTTTCTCGAATAGGTCACAAAGCCGTTTGCATTCACATTGAGACCGTTCGCAAAAGTCTTCGCGAAACGAAGTCCGAGTTCTGCTCCATAGCTTGCAACTACTCCCTTGTCATCGTATGAAGACTGGATACCCACGACAGAAGAGTTCAATGAAGCAGCGCTCACGAGGATGTTGCGTCTCTGCTGATAGAACACATCTGCGACGAAGTCAAGACAATTGGCGATTCTGAGGTCGGTACCGAGGTTGGCCTTGTAAGCAGCTTCCTGTCTGAAGTCAGTTGTAGGGAACTGGGTAAGGAAGGCACCCCATGAGCTTGCGAAGTTCTGACCGTAGCAGAATTCACCGTGCGAACCGTTCCACTGTGCAAGCCAGAGACCTGCCTGAGGAACATAGTCAGTGTGCTGGATACCTGCAGAAGCGCGGAGCTTACCATAGTTCAGGAATCCGTCAGTATTGTCAGCATAGATGTAACCGAGTGCCAATGTAGGTGAGAATGCCCACTTTGCAGGATATGAACGGTTTGAACCGTTTGCTGCGAGCACGAGGTCAGCCATGAACTTGTCAGCATGGTCATAATGAGCGGCGAGAGCCACGTTCTGGCGATACCATGTGTTGCTCTGTCCGTCACGCACCTCACTCTTCATGTTATAATTGAGGTTGGCAGCGAAATTGTCACCGTTATTTAATTTGGCGGCATATTTCAGACCGGTCTTCATTGTTCCCACACGCCACTGTGAATCTACCCAGTGGTTGAACACGAGCTTGTCCTCGATGGTACCCATCACAGCCTCCTGCATCTGGCCTGAAGCGTCGTAATAGTTCCATCCGTACTGATAGCCCTTTGTACGGTTCTCGATAGTGTTTGAAGCATTGTCATATGATCCGCCTGCATAGAACTGAAGTCCCTTGAGGAGGAAGTCGAGATCCTGCTCCAATGTGATGTCAGCCCAGATCTGGCGCTGGTGGGTCTTTGTGAATCCTGTACCTGAAGCCTTGGCAAGAAGGTTATAGTCACCATAAGTCTGGCTACCTCCCCATACTCCGTTCTGAGTCATGATAGGGAATGCAAGTGCAGGAACTTTGTAAAGATGCCACCAGGCATCATTTGAATTAAGGTTAGGAACACCGTTTGTCTCCATGAAGAGGGCGAGGATGTTGGTCTTTACCCTTGTGGACTTTGTCACATGGAAATCCACGTTTGTACGGATGTTAGCCTTTGAATACATGAGCTGCGAGTTCCAGCTGCCCTGGTCAGGGTGTGCATAAAGTCCGCGTGCATCAGTGTAGTCGAGCTGCGAGTAGTACTGTACATTGTCAGTACCTCCTGTCATGGAGATATATGCGTTGGTCTCGTTTGCAGTGTTCTTGAAGACCTCGTCCTTCCAGTTTACAGAAGGATAGACGAAAGGATCGCTGCCGTCAAGGAACTTCTGAAGCTCAGCCTCGCTGTAAGCTACAGAGTTGCCGTCGTTCACTCTTGCGATGTTGAGGGCATTTGCATAGTCATATGCGCTAACCATGTCGGCATAGTCAGGGTCGAACTGGATCTTGCGAGAAGCTCCGACCTTGAAGTTATAGCCGGTTCCGGCTCTTCCGCGCTTTGTCTTGACAAGGAGTACTCCGTTCACGGCCTCATGGCCATAAAGTGCCACAGCAGCGGCATCCTTGAGAACTGTCACGCTCTCCACCTCCTGAACTGTAAGTCTGTCGATAGGACGTTCAACTCCATCAACAAGGATGAGAATGTCAGTTTCACCTGTAGTCTGGACTCCGCGGATATTGAAGGAAGCACCTCTTCCCTCTTCGCCCTTGAAACCGGTGTTCTGAACTGCTGTAAGACCGAGCAGTTTGCCATAGAGCGCATCAGCAAGGCTGATTGCGGAAGTACGGCCAAGTTCTTCAGCGGTGATGGTATAAGCCGCCGCTGTAGTAAGGAATTCCGAACTCTCGACACCATAGCCCAGATCCACAGTCTGCGAATGTTTGTCGCTGAGCTGCACCTGAGCGTTGGCTGTCATTGAGGCAAGACAGAATCCCAACAGGCTAAAAATAAATATATTACGTAATTTCATAATCATAATTTCTAATTGTTACCAACCAGGATTCTGAGTAAGGCCGTAGTTCTTCTGGATCTCGACACGGGAAACTGGGTCAAGGTACCACTTGTTAGTCCAGTAACCCTCATCCCACCAGCGGCGTGCACCGACTGTGATTGCAGGCTTCTCGTATTCGAACTTAGGCCAAGGAGTTGACGGGTCCCAACGCTGGTCACCACCTGTCATACGGTTACCGTTCTCATCCAGACGATATACACGGATCTCGTGGAGAGTCTTGGTGAAGAGGTCCTCACGCATACGGCGGATCATGTCATAGACACGGTCACCGCACTCAGCTCCGATCTCACAGTTTCTCTCGCGGAGAATCTCATTGATGAGGGCGTCCTTGTCTGTCGTAAGGTTGAGTTCAGGGTTCTTCTGCTCAAGACGTCCGAGACCTACACGGCTACGTACCACATGAATCTGGTCAAGAGCGCCCTGAAGGTTTCCTGTCTCTGCAAGAGCCTCGGCATAGATGAGATACATCTCGGCAAGACGGATATATGATACTCCGATGAATTCATCGTCCATCTTTCCGCCTGAGTAGTCAAGCAGCCACTTGAACTTTCTGTAGTGGGAAGCTGCATCAGCAGAAAGGTCACCGAAGTTACCTGCATCATTGGCCATTGCGCCATCCACCCATGTATCTATATATGTAAAGCCGTTGTAGTCTCCTACGACTCCTGAAGGGAATGACTGTCTTGGAACGGCGATTGTCTCATAGAGACGTGGGTCACGCTCTGCGAAGATGTCGATTCCTTCCGGATTCTTTCCTGGGCCATAGATGTCTTCATATGGGAAGTTGGTTCCGTCAGCCATACCGAAGCACTCCATGAGCTCGTTGGTAGGAACTGCACCTCCCTGACGGAGACAGTCGATAGCGAAGCCTCTCCAGCCCCAGCCCCAGCCGTTCTCAGTGATGACGCCGTCAGATCCTGTACTTGACATCCACTGCGTAGGGTGTGCGTCGAAGAGTTTCTCATGGTTGTTCGCATCATTACGATATCTGTAAGCACGACGGTAAGCCATACGGTAACCGCCCTCGTCCTGTGTTGCAGGCTGGATCAGCTGGTAGTAGTCACCATTGTTCTTATTGTCCTCGAAGAAGTCCTCGCAATACTCAAGACAACGGTTCCAGAGTGTAGGGTCCTTCTTTCCGAACCATACATGATTGATATCAGTGTACTCTGTCACCTTAAGAGGATTGTACTCCATATAAGGCTTGTCGTTGTTGAAGAGAGGTGACGCTGCGTGCATCCACAGCTTTGCGCGGAGTGCGCGGGCAGAAGCACGTGTCAGACGACCTGACCATTGGCCCTGGTCTGCATTGTCAAGGTTCCAGATGAAGCCAGGCTCCTCGATTGCACACACGATGAGGGAGTCGATGAACTCTACGGTTTCCCATGCAGTTGCACGGCCGTCCTCGAAGTTTTCACCTACGGCATATGCCTTCTTTGCAAGGCAGAGTCCTCCGAAGTTACGGAAAGCGTCGAAATAACGGCTTGCCATGATGGTGTAGGCCTCACCGCGGAGACGGCTCTTCTCATCATCCGACATGTCAGGAACCCTGTCGATGTTCTCGATGATCTGCCAGCATTTGCGCACTGTCTCATAGATTGAAACTCGTCCGCCTGAGTCTGCGTTGAGACCACCAGTCTTGGTAGAGTAAGAGAACTTACCCTGATAGTTACCGTCTTCGGTATCCTGGGCATCCTCGGTAAGTGCTCCAGGATAGTAGCTCTGGATAGGGCCGCCCCAGGTACAGTAGCAATGATATGAGTCAGAAAGGGCGTCGATAGGCGCACCGTTCATCATATTTCCGGAGGTATAGGTGCAATAGATCTGTCCGTAGGCACTCCACAGGAAGTTACGTGTGTACTCTGCGCTTGAGAAAACGGTATCTATATTGACATCTACACCTGGTGCCTTCTCAAGGAAAGCATCTCCTACAGCCAACTTCTCCACACAAGAGGTGCAGAAAAGAGCCGCACAGAATCCCAGAACAAGTATATTATTCAATATCTTTTTCATGTCTTATAGTGATTAGAAGTTAAACTGTGCACCGATGTTGAAGAGTCTGGTCATCGGATAGCGCATTCCATAGTCAAGTCCTGAACCTGGAGCCTCAGGGTCGTTACCCTTGAAGTCCGCGAAGGTGAGAAGGTTGTTACCTGAAGCATACACTCTTATATAATTGAAGAATGCATCCTTCTTCTTAGGAGCGAAGGTATAACCGAACTCGACATTCTTGAGACGGACATATCTCGAATCGATCACCCATGCCTGTGAGTCACGGTTGTTGTGAACACGGTTCTCGAATGAGATACGTGGAAGGATCGCATCTGTATTGTCTTCTGTCCAAGAGTTGTCAGCCACCCACTGGGTAAGGGCTGATGTATTTGTTGAACCGAACTGATCACGGAAGTATCCGTTCAGCTGACGGCTCACATGGTCGGCACCGATCCACAGCATTGTGAAGTCAAGGCCCTTCCACTGGAAGTTGAAGTTCACAGAATATGTGATCTCTGGGTTATCGGTGTAACCGAGAGGCTTCTGGTCGTTCTGGTCGACGATACCGTCACCGTTCAAGTCGACATAGACAGCATCACCATTCTTGAGAGCTACATTCTGGTCCGGCATTTCCACACCATATTTCTGAAGATAGCGCTCTTCTGTAGCACCCTGCTCGTAGAACTCGAAGAGGTCATAACCGAAGCGCTGACCTACAGGAAGACCTGTACGGCTCAGATAGTCATACATAGGCGGAACCTCGAGCATCTCGATGACCTTGTTTCTTACGAAAGCGAAGTTAGGCGAGATAGAGTAACGGAAGTCTCCGATCTTCTGCTCCCAGTTCAAGGTGATCTCGTAACCATGGTTCTTCACACGGCCCTCGTTGACATAGCTTGAAGGAAGAGATGTGATTGCAGGAAGAGTAGAGGCATTTGACACGAGGATGTCCTTACGGTCCTCCCAGAAGAAGTCTACATATGCATGGAGCTTGTCATTGAAGAATCCTGCATCAACACCGAGGTTGATCTTTGTAGCTGTCTCCCATGTAACGTTAGGGTTACCTGCGGTAAGCTCCTTGACTGCCTGAAGCCAGTTACCGTTTGTACCGAAGTTGGTTCCACGGTTCTGAGGGTTCACTGTCATCGAACCTGTGTAGAACTGCCATGCACCAGGGAGATAGAGGAAACGTGCACCGTTTGTACTGTCATTTCCTACAAGACCATAAGAAGCACGGAGCTTGAAGTAGCTGATAACAGGCTTGATAGGCTGCCACCACTTCTCCTGTGAAGGGATCCAACCCAATGAAACAGATGGGAAGAGACCGTAGCGGTTACCTGGCGCGAAGTTCTCTGAACCGTTGTAACCGATGTTCAGGTCGAGGAGATACTTGGTGTCATAGTCATATGTCACACGTCCAACCAGTCCCACATAACCCTTAGGGATAGACTGGTAAAGGCTTCCGTCCGAATCCCAAGGATAGTAGCTCTTGCTCTGGTTGTAGAGAAGGAGACCGCCGACATTGTGCTTGCCGAATCTGCGTGCATAGTTGAGGCTTGCCTCTGCATACCAGTTACGGTTACCCCACTTTGCCTCGCTGTAAGGGATAGGCCATGTCACGTTTTCCTTGCGGAGGACTTCCTTTCCGTCCACAAGAGTAGCGACATAAGTCACACCTGTACCGTAACCGTTCTGACGGTTCTTGCGGGCTGTGTAGTCTGAGTTGTATGAACCCTTTACCTTGAAGTCGAGTCCCTTGGTGAGGAAGCTCAGGTCAAGCTTGTACTGGAGGTCGAAGTTGAGTGCGTTCGTACTTTCATTCACATAACCGAGGTTATAGTAGTTTGAAAGAGCCGAACGGTCAAAAGGTCCCACGATGTTAGGGTCTGAAACGATGTGACGTCCCTGCTCGTCGATTCCCGCTCCTGCATATGGAGTCGCACCCTGGAGATAACGGAAGAGGAAGCCCTCACCGCCACCCATTGTGTTACGGTCCTGCATGCGGCCGCCGAGGGTGATTGACAGCTGGCTGTACTTTGAAACATCGATATCAAGGTTTGCACGATAGTTCAGACGCTGATAGTCGAAAGTCTCGTTCTTGTTCTGTGAGAAAGTCTTGAAGAGTGAGTTCTGGTTGAGGAAACCGGCAGAAACGAAGTAGCGTACCTTTTCAGTACCGCCCGATACGTTCACATTTGCCTGCTCCTGCCATGCAGCATCCTTCATGATATAGTCGATCCAGTCAGTGTTAGGGAAGGTAACCGGCATGTCACCTGTGCGGAAATGCTCCATTACCTCCTGGCTGAAACGCACCTTGCAGTTGTCTTCATACGGAGTGTAGTCAGCGATTGCCACTGTGCCAGGCCACTCGTTCATAGGGAGAGCGTCAGTGATCTGAGTATAGTTGTACATCTGACCATAAGTGTATGAGTCAGCGAAATCGATGAACTTCGAGATGGTCTGCATGGCAGCGCTTGCAGATGCTGTGACTGAAGCCTTGCCGACTTCACCACGCTTGGTTGTAACGAGGATCACACCATTGGCACCACGCACACCGAATACGGCTGTTGCAGAAGCGTCCTTGAGGACTGAGATACTCTCGATTTCATTAGGGTCGAGCTGAGAGAACGGACGCTCTACGCCGTCGACCAGCACGAGTGGTTCAGCACTGTTGAGGGAGCCGACTCCACGAATTCTGATGACCGGTTCATCGGCACCAGGCATACCTGAAGGCTGGACTGCAGAGACACCAGGTAGGTTACCCTGAAGTGCATTCGCAACGTTAGCCACAGGTGATTTCATAAGGGTCTCGCCACCGACGGCTGTGACAGCACCAGTAATGGTCACCTTGTTCTGCTGACCATAGGCGATTACCACAGATTCGTCAAGGAGCCTCTTGTCAGGCGCCATTGTGACTTCGAGGTGCGTTCCTGTCACCTGAACCTCCTGCGTAGCATAGCCTATGCAAGAGAATTCGAGCACCGCACCCTTGGGGACTGACGGAAGTTCGAAGTTTCCGTCAATGTCGGTGATTGTTCCCTGGGTTGTTCCCTGAATGAGGACACCAGCTCCAATCAAACCCGCCCCAAGTTCATCCAGGACCCTACCCTGCACGCGCAGGTTCTGGGCGAAAGCATGTCCGGACGTCAGGAGCAGAAGCACCATAAGTCCAAACAGATGAGTTAGCTTTTTCCTTTTCATAATGATTAGGGTTAATGAGTTTTTTCCCGTTAGGGATGGTTATTAAAACATAGTTAGTATGTATTCAAAAACATATTCTGCCGCAACGGCAATAAATATTCGTAAAGTTAGCGAACAATCAGGCCCGCGTTATATATTTTGGTAACAAAGGTATTCAAATTTGAAACATCGGATCAAGACACAATATATATAGGTATCAAAAACGAAAGAAATGCATCAAATTCGAAAGAAAACACCTTTTTTTCACACTTACAGCTGCCCCGCAGCCCTGAGGCCGTTTGCAAAGCCGGCATAAGCATATTTGCGTCTGTAGTTCTGGTCCCACAGACCGGTCGGCTCGCCGCCGCGCCACCCTGTACCCAGGGCACCCGGAGAATCCATCGGACACCACTGTGTGATCCCGTACTGCTGGGCAGGAGGTACGATCTCAAAGTACTTCCGAACGATGAATTCATAGTAGTCCGCCATTTCCTTATGCTGGGCTGCAGTGAGATCCTTGGCGGCAAGAGTGTTTCCGTTCTTGTCCACATAGCCCATGTCAAGTTCCGAGATCTTGACAAGCTTGCCTGTGTCAGCCATAAGCTGAAGCATCTTCACGACATGCTCCTCCTTGCTCTTCTGTGTGCCCGGATTCTGATAATATGATATATGCATCTGCGTGCCGATGCCGTCTATCTTTGTAACGCCGTCGGACTCCCATATCCCGATCCAATGTATGAGGCTGCGAAGCTTGGCATTGTCATCCCAGTCTGACTCCAGATTGTAGTCATTTATGAAAAGCCTCAGGGGCTTTGTGCCGCCGGATTCAGCATAATACTGCCTTGCCTTTGCAATGACGATACGGACATAATCTTCAGAGCCGAGGTAGTCCTGCCAGTAGAAATGGTCTGAACTTCCCCACTTGGCCGATTCGAGCTCATAGTAGCCGTCACCGTCGACATCTCTTCCGGAAACTGACTCATTGACAGCGTCCCACGCTGAAACATCCTTGGCAGTCACTTCCATCATGCCCTTTATCCAGCGGTCCATTGCATCGGTCAGAACAGCTTTCTTCTCCTCCGGAGTCAAGGTCTCATAGATATAATCCACTCCTGTAGCAATGAACTGGAAATCATCTATATATATGTCACCGGCGAATTCTCCGAAGCTGAAGACAAGACGGGTTCCGCCTGCCGCCGTACACTTGCATGAGACCTCGGCATCACTCCATTCCGTGCCGAATTCCACAGCAGGGAACTCTCCTGCGGAGGTGTAGCTACCGTCCAGGATCTGGAAACCCGCAGTGATCTTACCTGCAGCCGAGCCTTTTATCCTGAATTTCAGGACATATTCCTGCCCCTGGGCAAAAGCTTCATCGAAATCTCTGCAGAACTGCGCCTCCCAGTACCTTACCGGCGAGGGATTCGTGACCTTGAAGGCCGAGTCCTCGACACCGTTTACGGAATTGTTGCCCCAGCCGATGAAAGGATTGACCCCGTCGTTGAAATCAGTCTCGAACAGGACCACATCAACAGCTTCTTCAGGAGAAAGGTCCACACGCTTGGACTCTATAAGACGATTCAGATAGGCATTCTGCTGCTGTGAATGCCATGCAAGAGTATGTCCATACACCGTCATTCCGCTTCTGGATGCCTGTTCAAGGAATTTCCGGACCTGGCTGAAATCCATGGAACCGTCGGAACGCATGACAGACGACTGTTTCATGGCATTTCCTGCAGTCATCTCATTGAAATTCTCAACAGCGATATCGTACTCCTGCGTCTGCTTCAGAAAATTGGACACGGTGACGGCAGCTCCGAGCTTGAAATCAGGAGAAAGCGTACGGTTGACATACGTCCTCAACGGTGCGTAGGCATCCAGGTCGTCGTACGAAAGCTTGTCTTCAGGCTTCGGCTGCTCCGGATCGGTCTCCGGCTTCTTGTCCGGATCCGGAAGCGGACTGATGATCACATCCTGATTGTCCGGTTCGCAGGCTGCAAAGCACTGCAATGCGACGAGAACTGCCGCAAAAAACAGAAATTTCCTTGTCATATTCCTAATTCAGATAACTCGAGTTTCTCTTACCGATCCTATTCTTTCAAAATCGGAACACAAAACGATGTTTTTTTCTTTACAAATGTATCACATCCACAAAAATAGATGAAAAAATGTTATAAATCTACAACAAGCGACAAATAATTTATATTTTTGTAACCAGACAAGCAGACAGGTACCACCTGATCTGAGAAACCACAATGACACTGATGAAATACCTTAGATATTTAGCCGTGGCACTGGCACTGATATGTTCTGTTCCGGCCGGTGCACAGATGGCAAGACTGTTCACCACAGCCTCGGGACTGGGAAGCAGCCAGATGTACGGAATATTCCAGGACAACAGGGGATTTATATGGATTGCGACCGAGAACGGTCTGTCAAGATTTGACGGAATGAGCTTCTCTACTTTCCGCTACGACAGGAACAGGAAGAACTCCATAGCAAGCAGCCTTGTGATCGAACTGTATCAGGACAGCAGAGGCACCTACTGGGTGGGTACATCCGCCGGACTGCAGGTCTTCAATCCGGAATACAACACTTTCGTCAAGATCAACATGGGTGACAATGAGCTTCCCGGGTCCGACATGCGCATTTCATCCATAACGGAGATAAGGGCCGGCGGCGACAAGATAGTGGCGGCGTCTTCGGGACATGGCATATATGTCCTGGATGCCGGCACATACGATGTCGACACCAGGCTGCAGGAAATCCTCAACAGCACAATCACCTCGCCTTTCATCCACAAGGTATACAAGGATTCCGCAGGCAGGCTCTGGATGGCCTCTGAAGACGGCGGGCTGAGCTTCCTTGCACTGGACGGAATGACGGTGCATAAAGACATCTGGGATGAAGAGCTCGAACCTGAAAAGGAGATGGTCCAGGCAAAGGACTTTGCAGAAGATCCCTCAAGCGGCAACCTGATAATCGCCACATTCAGCCATGGAATACTCATATACGACAGTTCCACAGGAAGAATCCGAAAAGCTGAAGGTCAGGCATCGGACAGATACCGCGTGATGTCCATCCTGCCGAACAGGATTGCTCCCGAGCATGGGGACCACACCTTCCTGATCGGCCTGGAGAACAACGGATACAAGCTCTACAATGCAATAACTGAGGAAATTACAGACATAATCCTTCCGAATGTGCCATACCACACATCCAACTGGAAGGTCCACAACCTCTTCGAAGACAATCAAGGTAACGTATGGATGGGAGCCTACCAGACAGGAGTCATGGTGATCCCTAAGTCCATGTTCGGATTTGACTACACCTTTTTCAGCAAGGACCAGCATGATTCAGACATAGGGGCATGCATCACCTCGATAGTGTCTGATGAAAAGGAGGGACTCTGGATCGGAACGGACGGCGGAGGTCTCTACCACATGAGCCGCGATGGCGGTACGAGCCATTATTCTGCAGAGAACTCTTCCCTCACGAACAATTCGATAATGTCCCTTAAGGTGGACAAGAGGGGAAGGCTCTGGATCGCCACCTATCTTGGAGGACTGATGACCTATACACCTCGCGAGGGTTTCCGCCAGTTCAGGGATCACGAGACGATCAACACCAACAAGATCATATCCCTGGAATACTCCGATGATGACGATATAATTTATGCCGGCACGCACGGCAGCGGTTTCGCCGTAATCGACGCGCATGAGCAGAAGGTAATCAGGACATGGGCGGATGACGACAACAAATGGATAAGCACCTTATACATCGACGACACAGGCCTGCTGTGGGTAGGTACATATAACGGGCCCATGGTATATGACAACCGGGTAAGAAGACTGCTCAGATACAACACCTACGACGAGCTCGCGACCAGAGTCCATTCGTTCCACCGGAGCAGCGACGACAACATCTGGATCGGAACCGGAGAGGGACTGACCTGTCTGGACAGAAATTCCAAGAGCACCGTCACATACAGCATGGAAGACGGCCTGCCGAGCAACACGGTCACCAACATCCTCTCTTCCAACGATGGAAGTCTCTGGTTATCGACCCTGAACGGCCTTTCAAGATTCGACCCTTCCACAAAGGAATTCAAGAACTACTACCACTACGACGGACTTCAGGAAAACGAGTTCCATTCCGGCGCTGCCTTCAGAGACACGGACGGCAAGTTCTATTTCGGCGGAATCAAAGGCATATCATCCTTCTATCCTCATATAGTGGACCAGAGGCCCCATCCTGTTCCTCCTGTATATCTCTCCCGCCTGTCCGTGATGAACGAGGCGGTAGAATTCAACCCGGCGCACAGCAGCAACATACTCGACAAGCACATCACTGAAGCCACGGAGATCACTCTACAGGCGACTGATAACATATTTTCGATGGAGTTCTCTGTCCTGGAGTACACAAATCCTCTGCGAATCACCTACGCCTATCGCATGGAAGGTTTTGAAAAGGAATGGAAACACACAAGGCAGTCATCGCGCGAAGTGACATATACCAACCTTCCGCACGGCAGGTATAAGATGCAGGTGAAAGCCTTCTTCGAGGGCGAGCCGGAGACATATTCCTATAGGGAAACAGACATACGCATTCTTCCGCCGTGGTACCTGTCGTTCTGGGCTTGGCTGATCTATGTCTTCGCAGGCGGTCTCGCAGTATTGACCATATACTTTGTAATGAAGCGTCACAAGACTCACAAGAAGGAGAAGGAGTTTTCTGCGATACAGGAGATGAAGCTCAAGATGTTCACCAACATATCACATGAGATCCGCACTCCCCTCACCCTTGTCATGAGCCCGCTCAAGACCATGCGTGAAGCCGAAAAGAACCCTCAGCAGAAGGATCTTTACAACCTGATGTACCGCAACTGTCTGCGCATACTCAGACTCGTGAACCAGCTGCTGGACATGCGTAAGATCGACGAGGGACAGATGAAGCTCCATTTTCTGGAAACTGATGTCGTATATTTCATAAGGGACATAATGCAGTCTTTCGAGAATCTGGCAGTCAGCCGTCAGATCGACCTCAGCATGACGACAACCGACGAGGTCACGAACATCTGGATAGATCAGGGCAACTTCGACAAGATCATATTCAACATCCTCTCAAACGCCTTCAAGTTCACACCTGACCACGGACGTATCACGGTCTCTGTGAGCGGATTCAAGCCAAATGACGGAGTGCTTGACTGCAAGGCTGCGGAATATGTGGAATTCACCATAGAGAACTCCGGCAGCATCATTGAGGAACGCAATCTTGACAAAGTATTCGACAGGTTCTTCCAGGAACACGTCCTGGATGCGAAGGTCGGCTCCGGAGTGGGCCTCAACCTCGCGAAGATGCTGACAGAGCTGCATCATGGAGACATCAGGGCCTTCAACACGGATAACGGAGTTGCGTTCTGCATCAGGATCCCTGCAGGATCATCCCACCTCAGCGCTGAGGAGATGACCAAGCCGTCAAATCACAAAGACCTGTACACCAAAGGTCTGGCACATACGGCAGAACATCACAAAAGCATAGAGGACGTCACCTTCAATCCTTCTTCAGACAAGCCAGGCGACTCAAGACAGAGCAAATCCCGCAAGAGCATAATCCTCGTCGACGATGACAACGAGATGCGGGCATATATGAAACTGGAGCTTCAGAGCCTGTACAACGTAACTGTCTGCGCCAACGGAAAGGAGGCATGGTCCAAGATATCCACGACCATGCCGGATGCCGTGATCACAGACCTGAAGATGGAGTTCATGAACGGCGCGGAGCTCTGCGAGAAGATACGCAAGAACCCGGGCACCAACCATATTCCTGTGATACTCCTGACTTCATCCACCGATGAAGAAAGTCAGCAGAAGTGCATAGACAGCGGAGCGGACAGATTCTTCACCAAACCAGTGTCGCTGGAGATCCTCAAGAGCGCCATCGCCAATGTCATATCCACAAGAGAGACCATGCGCAACAAGTTCAGCTCTGCCATTGACTACGGCTATGGAGAGATCAAGATGCCTACCGACGCCAATCTGCTGGTGCACAAAGTCATAGAGATAATAAGACAAAACATCGAGAACCCGGACTTCAGTGTCGAGGAGCTCAGCCATGAGGTAGGCATGAGCCGTGTTCATCTGAACAGGAAGCTGAAGGAACTCATGAACGTGTCGCCGAGCAATCTCATAAGGTCAATAAGGCTGAAGCAGGCCGCCTTCCTTCTGATCAACAACAAGGTGAACATATCAGAAGTAGCCTACAAGGTGGGATTCTCGACACACTCATACTTCTCCAACTCCTTCCACGACTTCTTCGGGATGACCCCTAAGGAGTTCGTAGCCAAATACATGAACTGCAAGGACGAAGAAACATTAAAGAAGATATTTGAATAACCACACTATGAAAAGATCATTTGCCATCCTGACTCTGTCAGTCTTCTGCCACTATGCTTTTGCACAGGAACCCGTTCACGTGATGAACATAGACATGAAAGGCCAGGTGAAGACCATATCACCGGAAATGTATGGAATCTTCTTCGAAGACATAAACTTCGGAGCGGACGGCGGTCTCTATGCCGAGCTGGTCAAGAACCGCTCGTTCGAATTTCCCAACAGTTTTGTGGGCTGGACGCCTTTCGGCCTGGTAAGCGTAGAGGATGAGGATCCTTGTTTTGAAAGGAATCCTCATTATGTACGCATCACAAACGACGGCAGGAGGCTGAGGGCCGGAATCCAGAACGAAGGATTCCGCGGAATCGGCCTTGAGGCTGGCAAGGAATACCGCCTGACGGCATATGCAAGGGCCGTTGACGGCAAGCCTGCGACCTTGAAGGCTGAACTCGTGGCAGCGGACGGATATAACGGCGACTATGGGGTGTACGCTCAGGTCGAAGGCAGGGAGTGGCACAAGATCACCATGAATCTTACATCTCCGTTCACCGACTGTCACGGCAAGCTGAGAATCATCCTCGAGAGCCAGGGCACCATCGAGATGGACCATATATCCCTGTTTCCGGCACAGACCTGGAAGGGCCGTGAGAACGGCCTGAGAAAGGATCTTGCCCAGGCATTGGCTGACCTCAGGCCTGGTTTCTTCAGATTTCCCGGAGGCTGCATCATAGAAGGCAACAGTCTGGACACAAGATATGAATGGAAGAAGAGTGTAGGTCCTGTGGAGAACCGTCCTTTGAACGAGAACAGATGGAACCATGTGTTCAAGCACAGGGCTGCACCTGACTATTTCCAGAGTACGGGCATGGGATTCTATGAGATGTTCCTCCTGGCCGAGGATATGGGAGCGGCTCCGCTGCCTGTCATCAGCTGCGGCATGGCCTGTCAGTTCGAAAGCAAGGAAGTCGTGCCTCTCGATGAACTCGGACCATATATACAGGACGCGGTCGACCTTATAGAGTTCGCCAACGGCGATGTTTCCACCACGTGGGGCAAGGTGAGGGCAGAAATGGGCCATCCGGAGCCTTTCGGACTCAAATACCTCGCCATCGGCAACGAGCAGTGGGGTCCCGGCTATGTGGAACGCCTCGAAAAGTTCATGAAGGAGATCAGGAAGGTCCATCCGGAAATAACTCTCATCGGAAGTTCGGGACCATTCCCTGAAGACGAGCATTTCAAATACCTGTGGCCTGAAATGAAGCGTCTGGGAGTCGACATGGTGGACGAACATTATTATATGGAGCCTGACTGGTTCTTCAGCAACGCTGACAGATATGACTCCTACGACAGGAAAGGGCCCAAGGTCTTCGCCGGAGAATTTGCGGCTCATGACTACACCAACGACAGAGGCAATTCCTTCCTGTCGGCTCTCGCAGAAGCCGCCTTCATGACCGGCCTTGAAAGAAACGCGGACATAGTCAGACTTGCGACTTATGCTCCGCTGCTCGGTCATGCCGAAGCATGGCAGTGGAGTCCGGACCTGATCTGGTTCAACAATCTCGAGGTGCTGAAGACGGCAAATTACTACGTCCAGAAGATGTACTCGGAGAACCGCGGAAACGAGGTCCTTGAAATGACCCTTGACGGAAAGGCCGTGACCGGCCAGGAGGGCCTCTATGCCACTGCGGCACGTGATTCAAAGACAGGAGAGACCATCATCAAAATCGTCAACGCATCTGATGCCCGCAAAAACATCAGGATCGGGATCGACGGACTGAAGAAAAGGCAGGGCATCACTTCGTGCAGACGCATATATATGCAGAGCGACGACCTGAATGTGATGAACACCTTCGGCAACGAGACAGTGACGCCACAAGAAGAACAGGTCGAAGCTTCCGGGAAAGCACTCGACCTGTCGCTTGAACCATATTCATTCAGCATCTACAGACTCACTCTGTAGACACCTTATATTCTTTTAGAGCATTTCCTTCACCTGATTGTAGACATTCTGTGCGGTGAAGCCGAGCTTCTCGTCAAGCACCTTGTAAGGCGCTGAGAATCCGAAGCTTTCAAGACCGAAGACCTTGCCATTGGCTCCCACAAGACCGAGGAGGTTCACAGGGAGGCCGGCTGTGAGGCCGAAGATCTTCGCTCCGGACGGAAGCACTGACTCCTGATACTCCCTGGACTGGTTTCTGAAGAGACCTTCAGAAGGACAGCTGACGATGCGTACCTTCACTCCATCTTCACGCAGCAGAGCCGCACCCGCTACAAGTGTAGACACCTCAGAGCCTGAGGCCACAAGGATGACATCAGGATTCTCATCGGATCCGGCTGTCGTGTAGGCTCCCTTTGCAGCCTCTGTATAATCGTTTCCGTCTGGAAGCTTCTCTATGTTCTGACGTGAGAGGATGAGGGCTGTAGGTGTGTCTGTATTCTCCATGGCCATCTTCCAGCACTCTGTGGTTTCATCCGCATCTGCAGGACGAAGTACAAGAACCGAATTCTTTCCGCTGTGGTTCTTCATCTTCTCCATAAGACGGATCTGAGCCTCCTGCTCCACAGGCTCATGGGTAGGACCATCCTCACCCACACGGAACGCATCATGAGACCATATGAACTTCACAGGGACCTCCATGAGGGCAGCCATACGCACTGCAGGCTTCATGTAGTCAGAGAACACGAAGAATGTACCGCATGCGGCAATCACGCCACCGTGAAGAGCCATACCTATGCAGCAGCATGCCATTGTAAGCTCCGACACGCCTGCCTGGAAGAAGGCTCCGCTGAAGTCATTTCTCACGATAGAGTGAGTCTGCTTGAGGAAGCCGTCTGTCTTGTCCGAGTTCGAGAGGTCAGCAGATGAGCAGATCATGTTAGGGACCTGCTGGGCGAGCTGTCCGAGAACTGCCGCAGATGCATTACGGGTCGCATCACCGGCCTTCTGCTGCACCTTGCTCCAGTCCACCTTTGGAGCCGCTCCGCTGAACCACTCCTTCTGGGCTGCAGCCATCTCCGGATTCTCAGCCGCCCATGCAGCCTCCTCCAAGTGGCGTTCTGCGGCAATGGCCTTGAGTTCAGCCTCACGCTGTGCATACAGTTCCCTGACCTCATCAAAGATCACGAAAGGATCGTCCGGATCACCGCCGAGGTTGATGATTGTATTCCTGTAGGCGTCACCGCCGAGAGGTGCTCCATGAGTCTTGCAGTTACGCTCGTAGCATGATCCGTCCGCCTGCCTTGCTCCCTTGCCCATTACGCATTTGCCGATGATCAGAGTCGGCTTGCCCTCGACTGCCTTGGCTTCGTCAAGAGCCTTGCGGATCTGGTCGCAGTCGTTGCCGTCAATCGTGATGACATGCCAACCCCAGGCCTTGTATTTCATCTCAGTGTTCTCGGAGATCACATCAGCGCATGTTGTAGAGAGCTGGATATCGTTGGAATCGAAGAACATTATGAGGTTGTCAAGACCGAGGTGCCCTGCGATACGGCCGGCGCCCTGTGAGATCTCCTCCTGGATTCCGCCATCTGAAATGTATGCGTAGACCGTCTCCTTCGAGAAGGTAGGGTTGCCTGTCCTTGCTGCAAGGAACTTGGCCGCAATGGCAGCACCTACTGCAAAGACATGTCCCTGTCCTAAAGGTCCTGATGTGTTTTCAATGCCGCGCATCACATCCACCTCAGGATGGCCCGGTGTCGGCGAGCCCCACTGACGGAACTGCTTGAGCTCATCGAGGGTGAACCTGCCTGTCAGAGCAAGCTGGGAATACAGCATCGGAGACATGTGTCCTGGATCGAGGAAGAATCTGTCGCGTCCTTCCCACTTGGGATTTTCCGGGTCATACTGGAGGTACTCCGAATAAAGGACATTGATGAAATCGGCACCACCCATAGCGCCACCCGGATGACCGGACTTGGCCTTTTCGACCATTGAAGCTGCAAGGATACGGATGTTATCCGCAGCGAGGGTCATGACTTTGTTGTTTTTCATATCTGTAGAAAGTGATTGTTTTGCAATAAACCGGACAAATCTAATCAATTTAGCCGACAAATCCGATAATATTCCCCGCTTTCCTTCTCCACTTTCATCCGCCGCCTGACGGGAGCACCCCATCACTTTCACCCGGACCACGCTGGAGGTTCCCGCTTTGATGTAGGGTCTCAGACACTTCCGGCAGGGTCCTGCAGGAGGTGGGAAAGGGTGGGACGGATCAGGATATGCTTTCGGCAGGGTTTCAGTGCGGCATGTGTCAGGCATCCTGCCGATGTTACAAAAGTGACAGTATTAGTATTTAATCTGACATAGGACAAACAAATTTGACAATCAAATGACACAAAACAGATGGGTCGTGAGACGTTTAATGGCTAACTTTGTAAAAATGACAGTAACTCTCGCGAACCACAGGAATTATCGGGAATCCGGAGGAACTGTCAGGGATTATCAGAACCGGTATATCATGAAGTGCTTTCGAATATATGTTTTCAGAGCGGTCGTGACCACAGTCCTCTTTCTGGAGCTTGGGCTGACTGCTGCTGCGGGGGTCAGACTTCCGTCTGTGATAAGTGACGGAATGCTCATCCAGAGAGGTGAACCTTTCACGGTCTGGGGCTGGGCGGAACCTGGTGAGAGATTCGGGGTGTGCTGGCAGGAGGCCTGCCATCCTGTAGAGGCCGGGGAGGACGGCAGGTGGCAGCTCGAGCTGCCGCAGGCGCCGGCGGGAGGCCCCTACAGCCTGCATGCAGGGGACATCGAGATCAAGGACATTCTGGTGGGAGACCTGTTTCTATGCTCCGGACAATCGAACATGGAGCTTCCGGTCAGGAGGGTTACGGATATGTTTGCCGATGAGATAGCTTCTTATGAAAGCGACATGATACGTTACTTCGAGGTGCCTGACTCTCCATCGTTTGACGGCTGCAGGGAAGATGCCGGGGGGACATGGAAGAGAGTCTGTCAGAAAGACGTCATGAGCATGTCTGCTTTTGCATATTTCTTTGCCAAGGAGATGTTGTCACGCACCGGAGTCCCTGTGGGAATAGTCAATGCAAGCACGGGGGGCACACCGGTCGAGGCCTGGATCAGCGAAGAGGCGCTTGCCGCGTATCCGAAGTATATCAGCGAAAAGAGGATATATGAAAGCGAGGACTACCGCCGGCGCATCAAGGCTCTTGAAGGAGAGGACTTCCACAGGTGGAACACTGCCCTCGACAGTTCAGACCCCGGCCTTAACGAATCACACCCAGGACAGGACAAGCATCACGGCGACAACCCAGCAATCCACCCAAAGAAATGGTACTCAGCAGATTACGACGATTCGCACTGGAGAACCGTCAACGTCTTCACTGACAGCTGGGGCAACGACGGGCTGAATCCGACGGCAGGCTCACATTGGCTCAGGCAGGACGTTGAGCTTCCAGCCGCTTGGGAAGGCAAAGAGGCCATGATCAGGGTCGGCTGCATCGTGGATGCCGACTCGGTCTACGTCAACGGGCGTTTTGTAGGCAACACCACCTACCAGTATCCGCCCCGCATATACCGCATCCCGGAAGGCGTGCTGAAAGCCGGAAGGAACAACGTCACCGTCAGGGTCATCAGCAACGGCGGCCAGCCTTCATTTGTCAAGGAAAAGCCATACAAGATCATCTGCGGCACGGAGGAGGTCCTCCTCGCCGACCGATGGAGATACCATCAGGGGGGCCCTATGCCTGAAGCTCCGTCGATGATGTTCTTCCAATATATCCCTACCACCCTCTACAGCGGTATGATCGCTCCCCTTCTCAGCCTGAAGTTCAAGGGCGCCATCTGGTACCAGGGAGAATCCAATGTGGAGAGAAGAAACGAATATGCTGACCTTCTCACAACGATGATAGCTGACTGGCGGACTGCATTCAAGGCCCCTGACATGCCATTCTACATCGTCGAACTGGCAGAATTCCTTCACAGGAGCGACAGACAGGGCCGCAAGGCCTGGGACGAGATGAGGAAGGAGCAGGCGGAGGCGGCGAAGCGCAGCCAGCCTGCAACCCTGATCCGCAACAAGGACCTCGGAGAATGGAACGACATCCATCCTCTGGACAAGAAGACCCTCGGCAAGAGAGTGGCAGAAGCTGTCCTGACACACGAAAGGCAGAAACATCAAGACAGAAACACTAAAAACCAATAGCAATGGCACAGAACAATAACCCAAATGAGGCAAAAGGCTTCTACAGACTGTCATGGCTCCAGCGCATAGGCTTCGGAAGCGGCGACATGGCACAGAACCTCATCTACCAGACAGTCAGCATCTGGCTGCTGTTCTTCTACACAAACGTCTACGGAATAAGCCCGGGTGCTGCCGCACTCATGTTCCTGATAGTCAGGCTCGTTGACGTGATCTGGGACCCTCTCGTGGGCGCATTTGTGGACAAGGGCAACCCTAAATGGGGCAAATACCGCTCATGGCTCATCCTCGGTGGCATTCCGCTTGCCGGCCTGGCTGTCCTCTGCTTCTGGAACGGCTTCAGCGGTTCGCTGACATATGCCTACATCACCTATGTCGGCATGAGCATGTGCTACACCCTGGTAAACGTACCTTACGGAGCCCTCAACTCATCCCTCACAAGAGACACCGAGGAAATCACCATCCTCACCTCCACCCGTATGTTCATGGCCAACCTCGGCGCCCTGATAGTGAAGTCCCTTCCTATGGTGATTGCCATCTTCGCGCCTATGGCAGCCGATGGTTCTGCAATAATCGATAAGCCCGAATCAGCTTCCGCATGGTTCATCACTATGACCATATTCTCCCTGGCAGGCCTCGCCCTCCTCGTATTCTCATTCTCACAGTGCAAGGAAAGGGTCGTCATGGACAAGAAGGAGTCCGAGAACGTGAAGGTCAGCGACCTGTGGATGGAGTTCATCCGCAACCGTCCTCTCAGAGTGCTTGCATTCTTCTTCGTGACAGCCTTCGCGATGATGAGCATCGGAAACGCTGCTGACGCATATTTCATGACTTATAACGTGGGGGCCACCCCTATGATGACAACCGCCTTCATGTGGCTGGGCACCATCCCGGCATTCATATTCATGCCTCTGGTACCTGCCATCAAGCGCAGGATAGGCAAGAAGGGCATGTTCTACCTCTTCCTCGGAACAGCCGTCGCAGGTATGGCGATGATGTACATATTCGTTTCAGTCGAATCACTCAAGCAGTTCTGGCTTCTGTGCATCGCACAGTTCGTCAAGAGCACAGGAATCATCGTGGCTACAGGATACATGTGGGCCCTTGTTCCGGAAGTCGTTTCTTATGGTGAATATACATCCGGACGCCGCATCGCCGGCATCGTCAACGCCCTTACAGGCATATTCTTCAAGGCCGGAATGGCTCTCGGAGGTGTCGTACCTGGCCTTGTGCTTTCAATCGTAGGCTTCGATGCAGCACTCAGCCAGCAGACAGCCATGGCAGAGCAGGGAATCCTCTGGCTCGTATGCGTCATCCCGGCAGTCCTCCTGGTACTCGCAATGTGGATCATATCTAAATACGAGCTCGAAGACGATGTGATCGACAAGATCAACAGAGAAATCGAAAACCGCACACTAAACTCATAACGACATGAAAAGGATCTTACTCGCAGCCATCGTGCTTGCAGCAGCTTCCTGCTCTGCGACAAAGCAGGAACCGGGCCTGAAGGATGCCTTCGAAGGGAAATTCACCATCGGAGCCGCAATCAATGAAGCCCAGATACGTCAGCTTGACACTCTCGGGGTACGGACCCTCAAGAAGCACTTCAACTCCATCGTTGCAGAAAACTGCATGAAACATGAAGAGCTCCACCCTGCAGAAGGTGTATGGAACTTCGAGCTCGCCGACAGATTCGTGGAATTCGGAGTCGAGAACGGCATGGAGATCATCGGCCACTGCCTCGTGTGGCATTCGCAGACAGCCCCCTGGTACTTCTTTGACGAAAAGGGAGCCCTCGTGTCTCCTGAAGTGCTGAAAGCAAGGATAAAGGACCACATCACGACGATAATGACCCGCTACAAAGGCAAGATCCACGGATATGACGTTGTGAATGAAGCGATTGTAGAGGACGGCTCATATAGGAACAGTCTTTTCTACAAGATTCTGGGCGAGGAGTTCATCCCGTTCGCATTCCAGTGCGCTCACGAAGCCGACCCTGATGCGGAGCTCTACCTGAACGACTACGGAATGAACGTTCCGGGCCGCCGCGACACCTATATCAGGATCATCAAGGACCTCCAGGAACGTGGTCTCCGCATTGATGCAATCGGAATGCAGGGCCATATGGGCATGGACTACCCGACAACAGAAGAGTTTGAAGCGAGCCTCCTTGCGTTTGCAGGCACCGGCATCAAGGTCATGGTCACAGAATGGGACATGTCTGCCCTTCCTACAGTCAATATGGGAGCCAACATCTCGGACACCGAGGAGTATCAGGCAAGGCTGAATCCATATCCTGACGGTCTTCCTGAAGACGTCGCTGCAATCTGGAACGGCCGTATGGAGTCTTTCATGGACCTCCTGCTAAAGCATGCCGACAAGGTTCAGAGAGTGACTGCATGGGGCATATCGGACGGTGACTCATGGAAGAACAACTGGCCGGTAAGAGGACGTACCGAGTACCCTCTCCTCTTTGACCGCGAACACAATATGAAACCATTCCTTAACAAATATATGAATCATGAAGACTAAGAAAAGATACCTCTTCCCTGCCGACTACATGGCGGACCCGTCAGTACACGTGTTCAACGACAGGCTTTACATCTACCCGTCACACGACTGGGAATGCGACAACGTAGAGAATGACAACGGCGACCAGTATGTGATGAAGGACTATCATGTCCTCTCCACTGACGACCCTATGAACGGAGAAGTCATCGACCACGGCTGCGTCCTCGCCCTTGAAGATGTCCCATGGGCAGGCCGCCAGATGTGGGACAACGACTGCCACGAGAAGGACGGAAAATACTACATGTACTTCCCTATGAAGGACAAATGTGACATCTTCCGCATCGGAGTGGCTGTTGCAGACCGTCCTGAAGGTCCGTTCATCCCTCAGCCTGACCCTATCCGCGGAAGCTACAGCATGGACATCGCCGTGCTCAAGGAGGGTGACGCATACTACATGTACTTCGGCGGCCTCTGGGGCGGCCAGCTTCAGAGATACAAGGACAACAAGGCACTCGAAAGTGCCTATCTCCCTGAAGGAGACGAGCCTTCACTGCCAAGCCGAGTCGTAAGGCTCACAGATGACATGCTCCAGTGGGCGGAGGAGCCGAAGCCGGTGTACGTCGTAGACGAAAACGGCGAGCCGCTGAAGGCCGGGGACCCTCACAGGTTCTTCGAAGCAAGCTGGGTTCATAAGCACAACGGAAAGTACTACTTCTCATATTCTACCGGAGACAGTCATCTTCTCTGCTATGCGGTCGGCGACAACCCGTACGGACCTTTCACCTACAAGGGTGTCATCCTCACACCGGTGGTCGGATGGACAACCCACCACTCTATCGTGGAATACAAGGGCAAGACCTACCTCTTCCACCACGACAGCGTGCCGTCAGGCGGCAAATCATGGCTCAGAAGCCTGAAGGTCTGCGAAATCACCTACAACGAGGATGGCACAATCCAGACAATAGACGGAATCGATGAATAGACTCATTACTACGATATTATCAGCACTTATCATTGTCGGCTGCTCCCAGAGGGCCGGCAATGATTTGTTATGGATAACTGAGGGCGATGTGCATGTGGATGCTGAAGTGACCGTGGATGCATCACTCGACCTGAAGAATGACGGATTCATCATCCTAGGAGGTCCGAAGGACAGAGTGATAAAGGCAAGAACGGAAACCGGTGCGCTGTATGGAAAATACGCCCTGCAGCGGCTCGAGAGGACAGGCAAGGCCTCAGGCTGCCTGGACATAAGGGAAGAGCCGGCCTACGAAAGGCGAATACTCAACCACTGGGACAACCTCGACAACACAGTCGAAAGAGGATATGCAGGATGGTCGATATGGCATTGGGGAGAGCCGGTTCCCGCAGAACTGATCCGCGACTATGCGAGGCTGAATGCATCCATAGGCATCAACGGAAGCGTCCTGAACAACGTCAACGCCAGTCCCGGCATCCTTCACCCGGACACCCTGGCCCGGGTGGCGCAGATTGCGGACATAATGCGTCCATATGGCATAAAGGTCTATCTCTCAGTCAACTTCTCATCTCCTGCCGCACTCGGAGGGCTTGAAAGTTCAGACCCGCTTCTGCCGGAAGTACAGCAATGGTGGAAGGCAAAGACAGATGAGATATACGGATTGATCCCGGATTTCGGAGGATTTCTCGTAAAGGCCAATTCCGAAGGACTTCCGGGTCCGCAGGACTATGGAAGGACGCATGCAGACGGGGCCAATATGCTGGCTGAAGCCCTCGAGTCTCACGGTGGAATCGTGATGTGGCGTGCCTTCGTCTACTCTCCCAAAAGTCCTGACAGGGCCAATCAGGCCTGCGAAGAGTTCATGCCTCTGGACGGAAAGTTCCGCGACAATGTCCTGATACAGATCAAGAACGGCCCTGTGGACTTCCAGCCGCGCGAACCGTTCAGTCCTCTGTTCGGAAGAATGCCGCAGACAAGGCTGATGGCCGAGCTGCAGATAACCCAGGAGTACCTCGGATTCTCCAACCACCTCGTCTACCTTCATCCCCTCTTCAAGGAATGTCTGGACAGCGACACCTGGTGCAACGGTGAAGGCTCGACCATAGCGGCCATCACCACAGGAAAACTCCAGCCTGAAGTCTACAGCACCACCGCAATAGCCGGTGTAGCCAACATAGGGCGAGACGCCAACTGGTGCGGTCACGAGTTCGCCCAGTCATCGTGGTACGCCTTCGGACGTCTTGCATGGGACCCGTCACTGGGATCAGAAGACATAGCCCTCGAATGGCTGAAGCAGACATTCACTGATGACAGAAGATTCACAGAACCTGTAATGGAGATGATGATGACATCGAGAGAAGCAGCCGTAGACTACATGATGCCTCTGGGACTTCATCACCTCTTCGCCTGGGGACATCACTACGGTCCGGAGCCTTGGTGCGACGTGGAAGGAGCCAGGATAGACTGGATGCCACGCTACTACCACAAGGCCGGAAAAGACGGCATAGGCTTCGACAGGACAACAGAAGGGAGCGGAAACGTCCTCCAGTACCACGAGCCTCTCACCTCGATGTTCAACTCCTTGGAGACCTGTCCGGAAAATCTCATCCTCTGGTTCCACCATGTGCCATGGACGCACGAAATGTCATCCGGACGCACAATATGGGAGGAAATCTGCCTCCACTATGACAGAGGCATAAAGACAGTCAGAGACTATCAGAAGACATGGTCGGAGATGAAGCCATACATCGACAGCGAAAGATGGGAAGCTGTAAACTCAAAGCTTGCGATACAGGAAAGCGATGCACGCTGGTGGCGTGACGCCTGCGTGCAGTACTTCGGGGAATTCTCAGGAATGGAAGTTCCGGGAGATGTGGAAAAGCCTCAGAGGCCTCTGTCAGAGCTCAAGAAGATAAAGCTCGACATGAAACATCATAATTAAAGCTTTCTGAAGGCGATGCAGCCGTTATGGCCGCCAAAGCCCAGAGAATCAGAAATCGCTATGGTAGGATCACATTTAACCGGGGTGTTCGGCGTATAATCAAGGTCGCACTCCGGTTCTATTTCATCCAGTCCCCTTGTCGGAGGGACCACACCATTGTGCAGGGCCATGACCGCAGCGACTGCTTCAGCAGCGCCGGCCGCTCCAAGCATGTGGCCTGTCGAACCCTTTGTAGAACTGATATGAGCCCTGTAGGCGTCATCGCCGAGAGCCAGTTTGAATGCTGCAGTCTCCGCCACATCATTCAAGGCTGTGCCTGTGCCATGGGCATTGATATAGAGGACGTCGTCGGAAGTGTATCCTGCCTCGTCGAGAGCCTGTCTGATCGCGGCAGCCTGGGTCTTTCCGTCAGGACGTGGAGCCGTAACATGATGCGCATCGCAGGTGTTTCCATATCCGCACACCTCCGCAAACATATCTGCCCCACGCTGCATCGCATGCTCATATTCCTCCAATATAAGGACTGCCGCACCTTCAGCCATCACGAATCCGCCCCTGTTCTTATTGAACGGCAGTGATGCACGAAGAGGGTCTTCCGACCTTGACAATGCCTTTGCATTGGCGAATCCCGCAATTCCGAGAGGAATCAGCGCTGCCTCCGTACCGCCGGTTATGATGGCATCCGCATATCCATGCTTTATCGCACGATAGGCCTCACCTATGGCATGGGTGGAAGTGGCGCAGGCAGTGACTACAGGAAGGCAGGGTCCGCAGGCATTGTGCCGTATGGCTATATTGCCGGCAGCCATGTTGGAAATCATTGTCGGAATGAAGAGAGGAGAAACCCACTTCGGGCCTTCATTGAGGCATTTCCCTGTCTCGCGGACCATGGTCGTAAAGCCTCCTGTGCCGGACCCGACATATACGCCAAGCCTGAACGGATCCACATTGCCACCTTCTGATGCATCAAGGCCGGACTGTCTCATAGCCTGCCATGCCGCAGCCACCGCAAACACGGAAAACCTGTCCTGCTTTCGTGCGAAAGGCGTCTCTATCTCATAATCCGCAGGATTGAAATCCTTCACCTCGCCACCGATCTTCACCGGAAGGTCATCCGTCTTGATGGAAGTCAGGAAATCTATTCCGCACACACCGTCAAGAAGATTCTGCCAATAAGTCTCTATGTTGTTTCCGACTGGGGAAATGATGCCCATCCCCGTAACAACTACTCTTTTATCCATATTGTTCCAAGTCTCAGTTACACTAAACAGGGCCGCCGCTTCAGCCCCGAATCTTACAAAGATACATATATTTTTATTTTTTTGCCACAAAATGCCTACATTTGCCTTGACTAAAACCTGACGACACATGACAATCAACAATAAGATTCCGGGCTATCTCCTCGGAAAGTACCAGCTCATCGGTACGGTGACCTTCTCCGTACTGTTTGCGATCGTCTACCTGAACATAGCAATCCCCTTCTCCGACACCGCATGGTTCGCCCTCGGAGATTCCGCCCTGTTCCTCATGACGCTCGCATATATCACCATAGCCATCATCACCCTCGTAGTCAGCAGGGTGCTCATGTACAAGAGCAAGCAAGTCATAGAACATACATACGTTTCATATATATTATGGTGTGTCATCGAGATATTGATGATATGCGGCCTCTATACCTGGCTCACCATCGAAGCGACAGGCGTCCCTCAGAATGATGCCATCAACATTTTCCAGCGTGCGCTGAAATTCGCAAGCATAGCCCTGGGAATCCCCTACCTGATCTCCGGCATGTACTTCGCCATAATCGACAAGAACAACACCATCAGGCTCATGAACTATGAGAATGTGGTGACAGACGAGCCGGCGAAGCCCGACACATCCATGCAGAAGATCACCCTCTTCGACAACAGCGGAGCGCTGAAGCTCTCCCTCAATCTGGAGAACCTCTACTACATAGAGTCAGACGACAACTACATAAAAGTCTGGTACACTGACAACAAGGGAGAGATAAAGCAATACATGCTCAGATGCCGCCTCAAGACGGTGGAAGAAAGCTTCAAGGGCAGCGGCCTTGTAAGATGCAACAGGAAGTATGTCGTGAACATAAACAAAGTGAAGGTGCTGCGCAAGGAATCCGAAGGATATGTCCTTGAAATCGACAATGAGGCCATCCCGCCGCTGCCGGTGACAAAGACATATACGGACACCGTGCTGAGCCACTTCACTGAGACCCAGCCGCTTCTCGAACCTATGGATGATTAAGGGATTCCGTCAGGGATCAGTCCTCAAGTTCACAACCTGTGAAATAGAAGTCCGAGGCTGATTTCTCCTTGCTGAAACAATAATATATCATTTCACACGAAGAGCAGACCTGTCCTTCGTGTGATAGTGTGGTCTCTATTATGGCGAGATTTCTCCTGACTTCCTTGATGTGGCCTCGCAGCTCTATCTTCACCCCCTCTCCTGTCGGTACGGGGCGGCGGTAGCGCATGTTCAGGGATGTAGTCATGCCGGCAGTCTGAAGCTTGCGGTTCACGATCCATCCTCCAAGTTCGTCCATCAAAGTCGCCTGGATGCCTCCATGAAGGGTCTTGAGCCAGCCCTGATACGAGTCAGATGAATTCCAGATGCACACAAGGTCATCACCGTCCTCATAAAACTCCATCTTGAGTCCATGAGGATTCTCGGGACAGCAGGCAAAGCAGAAATAGCCGCGCTCCTGAAGTCCCAGATACGGGTTACGGATCTTCTTCATGCTATGCTTCTTCTCCGGCAGCCTTGAGACGCTCTGCATTCTCGGCGATCTGCAGCTGATCGATCACATCCTGGATGGCTCCGTCCATGAAGACAGGAAGATTGTACATGGTGTAGTTGATGCGATGGTCGGTCACACGTGACTGAGGATAGTTGTATGTACGGATCTTTGCGGAACGGTCACCGCCGGCGACCATGGTCTTTCTCTTAGAAGAGATCTCGGCGAGGTACTTCTCATACTCCATGTTGTACAGACGTGTGCGGAGCTCTGCAAGAGCCTTGTCGAAGTTTTTGAGCTGAGACTTCTCGTCCTGGCACTGCACCACCAGACCTGACGGGATGTGAGTAAGACGGATAGCCGAATATGTGGTGTTCACCGACTGTCCTCCAGGACCTGAAGAACAGAAGGTATCCTTGCGGATATCATTCATATTCAGCTCGATATCGAACTCATCCGCTTCCGGAAGGACAGCCACTGACGCTGCTGAGGTGTGAACTCGGCCCTGGGTCTCGGTCTGAGGGACACGCTGTACGCGGTGAACGCCGGACTCGTACTTGAGCACTCCGTAGACTCCGTCTCCGGACACTTTGCATATGATCTCCTTGAAACCGCCTGCTGCGCCTTCAGCCTGATTGGTGACCTCAAGTCTCCATCCGCGGCTTTCCACGAACTTGGAGTACATGCGGAAGAGGTCTCCGGCAAATATGGCAGCCTCATCTCCACCAGAACCGCCACGGATCTCGAGGATCGCGTTCTTGCTGTCCTGAGGGTCTGCAGGAATGAGAAGGAGCTTGATGTTCTGCTCCATTTCAGGGAGCTTCGGCTCGATCTCCGCAATCTCCTCCTTGGCCATTTCCCTGAGGTCCTCATCCTTCTCCGTCGCGAGGATTTCCTTGGCCATCTCATATTCCTCGATGACTTTCTTGAACTCGTTTCCGGCCTCAATGATAGGGGTAAGTTCCTTATACTCCTTGTTCAGCTGGACGAACTTCTTCATATCCGAAATTACTTCAGGGTCAGAAAGCTGCGCCTGAAGTGACTCATATTTCTCCTGAAGGCCCAACACCTTCTCCAAAAGCGAATGATCTGCCATATATATTTATCTATTATATTCCTAATAATCAGACGATTGCATGCATTTCACGCATGCACAATCGTGCAAATATAGTAAAATTCTCCGACAATCAGTCATTTACCCTCTCCATAAGCGAACGTATGGCCGCCTGCGCACAGACACAGCCGAAGACTGCAGGGATATATGAAATCGTGCCCACCTGCGACTTCTTGTTGCGGTCCTCGCATGGAACTATGGATTCCCTGTCCGGAAGCTCCTCCGAGAACACGACCTGGAAGCCCTTCTTTATCCCCATATGCCTGAGTCGCTTGCGTACGATATAGGCAAGCGGGCAGTTGAAGGACTTCGACACATCAGTGAGCCTCACCTTAGTGGCGTCATATTTCGCTCCCGCACCCATCGAAGACACCAGAGGGATGCCCGCATCCATGCAGTACCTGATCAGATGGAGCTTGGGTGAAAGAGTGTCTATCGCATCCACGAGGAAGTCGATCCTGTAGCCTCCGAGCACCTCCCCGGCCTTTTCCGCCTCAAGGTATTCGGGAATGACGATGAGGTCCAGCTCCGGATTTATGTCCTTGAGCCTGGCCGCGAGCACCTCACATTTTGGCTTGCCCACAGTAGAATCCAGCGCAAGCAGCTGACGGTTCTTGTTTGTCACCGACACCTCATCACTGTCCATGATGATGAGATGGCCCACACCTGCACGCACTATCATTTCCGCGGCATATCCTCCCACGCCGCCGACTCCTATCACGGCCACTGTAGAGTTGCGGAAATGCTCCAGCATCTCCTCCCCCACCAGCATGGCCGTCCTTTCCTGCCAGTCGTATATCATAAGCTACAGTCCCTTAGCCTTTCCTTCGTCCCAGATCGCATCCATTTCGGCAAGCGTCATGTCCTTGAGGTTGCGTCCCTTGCGGATTGTCTGCTCCTCGAGATAGGTGAAACGGCGTCTGAACTTCGCACATGTACGCTCCAGTGCTGTGTCCGGATTCAGTCCGTAAAGTCTTGCAGCATTGACGGTTGCAAAGAGGAAGTCTCCGAGTTCGTCCTCCGCGCGGTCATACGCCGCAGCGCGCTCCTCCTGCGTCGTCGCCGCCGCCATCGCATCCAGCTCCGCCTGATATTCTCCACATTCCTCCTTCACCTTCTCCCACACATCTTCCTTCTTCTCCCAGTCAAAACCCACTCCACGCGCCTTGTCCTGCATACGGTAGGCCTTCAGAAGCGGCGGGAGTCCGTCCGGCACACCGGAAAGCACCCTCCTGTTGCCGTCCTTCTCTGTGGTCTTGAGCATCTCCCACTGCTTGATAACATCCTCCGCACCTCCGACCTCGGCAGACGAGAACACATGGGGATGACGGTAGATAAGCTTGTCACACAGGAAATTGATGACATCGACGATGTCAAAATGCTGCTTTTCCTCACCGATCTTGGCATAGAAGATCACATGGAGCAGGACATCTCCCAGCTCTTTGGACAGCTCATGTTCCTCACCCTTGAGGATCGCATCGCTCAATTCATACACTTCCTCCAATGTCTGGGGGCGCAGGGACTCATTGGTCTGCTTGCGGTCCCATGGACATTTCTCCCTCAATTCGTCGAGGATATCCAGTATACGGCCGAAGGCCTGAAGCTTTTCTTCTCTTGTATGCATATTCTTACACTTCTTGATGACAGCCTGCAAAGTTAGCAATTATCAGAAAAATAACTATCTTTGAAGGCTCAATAACAAAATTATGCTCAAACCTATACACTTCGTATCGGCGGATGAAGCCGTCAAGGTCGTGAAGTCAGGCGACCACATCCATTTCAGCAGTGTGGCAAGCGCTCCACGCCAGCTCATAGAAGCACTCTGCAGACGCGGAGAAAACGGGGAACTTCAGGATGTACGCATCCACCATCTCCACACAGAAGGACCCGCACCGTACACGGACCCGAAATTTGACGGAATATTCTTCCATCAGGCATTCTTCGTGGGCGGGAACGTCCGCAAGAGCGTACAGGCAGGCTACTCCGACTACATCCCGGTATTCCTCAGCGAGACCCAGAAGCTCTACCGCTGCGGCGCCCTCCGCTGCGATGTGGCCATGATCCAGGTCTGTCCTCCGGACAAGCACGGTTTCGTGTCCCTCGGAACTTCAGTCGACGCGACCCTGGCAGCCATCGAATGTGCCGGGACCGTCATAGCCGTAGTGAATCCGAACGTGCCTCGCGCCTGGGGTGATGCAATGATCCCGATGGACATGATCGACATATTCGTGGAAGGCAACGAACCGCTCGAGCCTGCTCATTTCAGCGACCCTGACGAAGTGGAGACCGCCATAGGAAAGCATTGTGCTGCACTTATCGACGACGGAGCCTGCCTCCAGATGGGCATAGGCGCCATTCCAAACGCAGTCCTCGCTCAGTTGGGCGGCCACAGGAACCTCGGAGTGCACACAGAGATGTTCGCGGACGGAGTCCTCGAGCTCGTGGAGAAGGGCATCATCAACGGTTCCAACAAGGTGACAGACAGAGGCAAGCTCGTGTCGACCTTCCTCATGGGTTCGCAGAAGGTCTACGACTTCATAGACGACAACCCTATGGTCGCAATGATGGATGTCGGCTACACCAATGACCCGTATGTAATAGCAAGGAACCCTAGGATGACCGCCATCAACTCTGCCGTGCAGATCGACCTCACAGGACAGGTCTGCGCCGACTCGATCGGAACAAGGTTCCATTCCGGCGTCGGCGGCCAGGTGGACTTCATCTACGGAGCTTCACTCGCGCCGCAGGGCAAGGCCATCATAGCCATGCCTTCCACCACAAAGAAGGGAGGCAGCAAGATAGCCCCTACGATCATAGAAGGCGGCGGAGTCGTGACCACAAGGCCGCATGTACACTATGTAGTGACCGAATATGGCGCAGTCGACCTCTACGGAAAATCAATGCAGGAGCGCGCCAAGCTCCTCATCAGCATAGCGCATCCTGACCACCGCGAAGCGCTTGACCGCGCAGCATTCGAGCGCTTCGGCCCGCACTATGTCGGAGTCAGGATCTGATAAGAATTCCGGTCTTCCGAAAGACCTGTTGACATACCCCTCCGTCCTGTTTCAAATAAAACCCGACGGAGTTTTTTTTTATTTTGTCTTTTTCCATAATAAGTGTTAATTTTGTCTGTTTTTACAGACACAAGCAATTCCAGACTAAAAATCAGTCCTTCAATGATTAAAAGACTACTTATCCTCATGCTGCTGAGTTTCAGCGCATTGACCCTTGATGCACAGATTCTTAAGGCATCATTCGGAATCAAAGGTGCCGGAGTCGGCACAATGGTGAGCACTGAGAAAGACATGACCTACTGCGCATCCGTAGGAGGTGGCGGAGGAGCATTCCTCGGCTTCAAGCTTGCCAATTTCCTCGGCGTACAGGCAGAAGCCATCTACGCCAAGCAGACTGTCAACTACGATTTTGATGACTACGATGACATCACCACCTACCACGGCATGCAGACCTATCTTCTTGTTCCTGCAGTAGCACAGCTGTGGCTCGGACGCAGTGTGGCGTTCGAGGTGGGAATCCAGAAAGCCATAGGAAAGGAAGAGACCATGTCCAAAGGCAACAAGGTTCCTGACGGAGCCATTGGCCTTCAGGACTATGACTGCTACATTGCCGGCATCAACTTCAACCTCGGCAAGGTGGGAGTCCTCGACTTCCGCTATCTCAGAGGCATAGACGACAGCTACTCGAAGGGCTACCCCGGAGTGACCCAGAGCGTACAGGTCAGCCTCGGTTTCAGACTCTTCTCATCAAAGAAACACCTTTTCAAGTAGGCCATGGGAAGAATCCTGAAAACGACAGCGGCAATGATTGCCCTGATGCTCACGGCATCGGTCTCCTATGCTGATGACATCGAGAAGAAGAAAGTAAGAGGCGCATACGGAGAATGGGCCATGAGTCCTGACCTCACAGGAGGCGAGGTCATGTCAAGGGCTCGTCACGAGGCGAAGGAAGATGCGCTCCGCAAGGCCGGAGTCGGAGAGAACGTATGGTCCATCTTCGGAATGATGTCCACCTCCACCAGCAGCACCTTCATGGAGGCTTACTCTGAGATGTCTGTAATGGCGATCGAAGGAAAGGTTGCCATCAGCAAGGAAGAGGGAGCCTGGACCCTGAGCGAGGCTGGCAATCCGGTCTACACTGTAAAGATGGATGCAGAGGTCACCATCGACAACACCGAAGAGGACAAGACCTATGCGGTAAGCACAAGCGGCATATCCACCCACTACAACAACGGTGACAAATGCACATGCTCATTCACTGTCGACGGCACCGACTCCTATCTGAAGGTGTTCTTCTTCAATGACGAGATGGCAGGAATGATTTTTCCGAGCACACCCGAGCACAAGCAGATGCAGTTCAAGGTCGGCCAGACCTATATGTTCCCTCTGCCGCAGGGCACCCGCCAGGGATCCATCCAGATGCGCAAGAACGGCGCCGATCCTGAAAACGTCGTGATCCTCTTCGTCGCGACAAAGAAGAACTATCCTTACCTCGGCGAGAACGACGCGGCATCCATCCTCCAATGGATATACAACCTGCCGGCCAACGACAGGGCAATTGAAGTGAAACAATGCGTAATTTATTAATTACTATGAAGTTATTCAGATATATAAGCATCATCGTGTTTGCAGCGGCGACCACTGCAAACGCCTATGCAGACAAGACCAACTTCAGGTGGGTCAAGGACATCGACTATGCCAAGGTCCGTCATTTCAGCCAGGGCCACAGTGCATTCCAGGAAAACGGCAAATGGGGATTCATCAACACAGCAGGTGAGGTGGTGGTAGAGCCTCAGTACGACGAGTGCCATGACTACCAGAACAACTTTGCGGCAGTGAAAGTAAACGGCAAATGGGGATTCATCGACAGGAACCACAACCTCGTGATCGCTCCGGAGTTCGAGGATGTCCAGGACTTCAAGAACGGTCTTGCCATCGTCCTGAGAGACGGCAAGTGGGGCGTGATCAACACAACAGGAAAGAGTCCAGCCGGCATCATCTTCGATGAGGTGAACGAGTACAGGGACGGTTTTGCTCTTGCATATGCTGACAGCGTGCAGTACTTCCTCGACGACGAAGGTGAGATCAGAAGACTTCACAAAGGCTACGAGTTCACCGGCTTCTCCAACGGCATGGCACCGGTAAAGAACAAGAAGAAGAACAAATGGGGCTTCATCGACAAGAGAGGCCGTCTGGTGATCGAGACAAGGTACGACACAGTGTACAGCTTCAGCAACGACATCGCCCTCGTGAAGCATAGAGGCACATATAAATATATAAGGAAGTCCGGTGCAGAGCAGTACATCGAAGGCATATCGGGACAGCCGCTCGAATTCGTGAACGGATTTGCCAAGATCCAGAGCTACAACGGCTACAGCTTCATCAGCAGCGACTTCAAGAGACTTCCGTACACCTACAAGGAAGTCAGCGACTTCAAGAGAGGCAACATGGCTGCGGTAAGACTTGGCGACAACACCCTCTGCTACATCAACGCATCCGGAAAAGAGAAGTTCAAGTCAGACTACGACATGATCGGTGACTTCAGCGAGAACGGCCTTGCCCTCGTGAAGAAGAACGGAAAGTTCGGCTACATCAACACAGACGGCAAGCTCGTGATCGACACGCTGTTCACTGATGCCACAGACTTCCAGTTCAACCACGCATATGTAGCGACAGCAGACCGCTTCGGTTTCATCAGGTACGAGCAGGGCTACAAGACCCCTTCCATCCTCGTCCCTGACTTCAGGATCGAAGACAACAACGGTGACGGAGTCGTAGAGACCAACGAGGAGTTCACCATCACCATGACAGTCCGCAACCCGAGCAACGAAGAGATGAAGGACGTGCTGGTGACCATCGAGAACCAGGTCGCACACGAAGAATGGTTCGACATACCGACAAAGAGCGTCTTCATCCCGTCACTTGCTTCGCGCAAAGACTCTGTTGTCGTATTCCATGGAACATCAAACCTCTCTCTTGAATCAGGCGACATCAGCATGAGGCTCGCCGCACGTCCGGGCAACATGCTCTGCCATGACATTGAGGAGCTGACCTTCAAGTCAAGAGGTATCGCAGCCAGCAAACCAGCCTTGAGCCAGTACTGGGTGCACACGGAAGACCACAGGCCTCTTTATGAAGGCTCCATGCTCAACCTCAGCCTTACAGTAAAGAACGAAGGTAAGGACCCGGCCAAGGACGTCAGGATCAGATTCCACTGGCCTGACGGAGTCGAAGGAGAACAGGAGGAGCTCACTATCGCAGAGCTCAACGCCGGAGAAAGCACCGAAGTCATCACAAGATTCGCGACAGCCTTCAACATGCCGGAAGAGACCATCGTGGTGGAGCTTTCAGACGCAACAGGCAAGAACGACACCTTCCGTTACATCACCTACTACGAAGGCAGAATGAACACACCGAGAGGTTTCGAGGGCGAGAGCGCAGCCTACAATCCATATATGAACATGAATATGGCAGCCATGTATGGAGGCGGCTACTACAGCATGAACGGCACCGCCAACATGGGTTCACGCATGGAAGGCAGCAACCAGAGCGGCCTGGGTCAGAAGAAGGAGGTTCCGGAGCTTCTCAAGGACATCGCTACGACTGCAGAAGCCAACGACAACAAATACGCCCTCATCATTGGTAACGAGGACTACAACAAGTACAGCGACGGAACTGTGGAAAGCCCTAACGTAGAGTTCGCAAAAGCTGACGCAGAGGCATTCAAGCAGTATGCAGTCAGCTACATGGGAGTTCCGGAAAACCACTGCCTCGTGTACAATGACGCAACATTCGCAGGTATGAGGCGAGGAGTCAACCGTCTGACAGAACTCTGCAAGACAAAGAACGGAGAGGCAGAGATCTATGTGTTCTATGCAGGACACGGCCAGCCTGACGAAGACTCGAAGAAGACCTACCTCATCCCTTGCGACGGCAACCTCAAGGAGCCTACAGGCGGCTACAAGCTCGACGACTTCTACAATGCGATCAGCGAGATGCAGGCAAAGAAGAAGATGGTGTTCCTCGACGCATGCTACAGCGGTCAGGGAAGAGCCGGCTGGATCGAGCTCGTCTACGACGAACCGTCACTCAGAGGCGACATCGTTGTCATGACAGCAACATCCGGCGAAGAGAAGTCAATGCCATACAAGGAGAAGAAGCAGGGAACATTCACCTACCACCTCCTCAATGCCATCAAAGAGGCCAAGGGCGAAATCACCGTCAAGAACCTCTTCGACATCGTAGCAAGCAGAGTCGGCGAGACCTCGATCCTTGTGAACGAGTCCAAGCAGACTCCACAGATCGTCACAGGAGAAGGCATCCAGGAAGGATGGGAAGAGTGGAAGATCTACTAACAGCATCCCCATATAGACAAATAAGCCGGCATCAGTTGATGTCAGCTTATTTGTCTATATATCAGATGATTACTTTGCTGCGGCAGCCCTTTCCTTCTGGCGCTTGGTGAGAGCCCGCTGGAACTCTCTGGCGTTCCTGAGATGCTCGCTGTACCCCACAGCGAAACGATGAGTGCCGTCAAAAGCCGGAGAGGCGCAGAAATAGATGTAATTGTTCTTATCCGGATTCAGTACGGCATCAAGACATGCCTTCGGCGGCACGTTGATAGGAGTAGGAGGAAGTCCTGCATACATATATGTATTATATGGCGAATCCACCTTCAAGTGCTTCTTCAGGATCCTGTTCGGCTTGTAATCGTGTATATATGCGATAGTCGGGTCCGCCTGCAGCTTCATTCCCTTCTTATAGCGGTTAAGATAGACACCTGCTATCACAGGATATTCCTTCGCCTGAAGCGTCTCACCGCTGACTATGGAAGCCAGCACAGACACCTGTTCACGGGTCAGACCCTGGGCCTTTGCCTTCGCCATACGCTCCTCCGTCCAGAATGTATCATATTCCTTCTTCAGACGGTCAAAGATATCCTTCACCGACGCAGTCCAATACATCTGATAAGTGTCAGGAAGAATGAGTCCGAAGACATTCTCCGGAGTAAAGCCATATTCCGCCAGAAAGGCCTCATCATTGAGTGCAGCCATCACCGCAGCCGAATCCACAAGCATCTGGCTGCCTATCTTCTGCGCTATCCTCTCCTTGGTACGCATCGTCCCCGAAAGTACGAGGTTTCCCGGCGTCTGCCAGCCGAAGACCAGCATCCTGGCCACATAGATGCTCGTAGCCTCAGGCTTGACGACATAGCGTCCGGGCTTCATCTTCTGCTGCACCTCGACCTCCTTGAAGGCTCGTGCGAGACTCTTCGGCCTGACAGTCCCCGCCCCGGCCTGGATCGAATCCATGACCTCCTGCGCACTCATGTCCGGACGCACGAACAGCACATATTCATCCGAAAAATTCGGCATCTTGTTATCGACATAATAACGTCCCGCTACAAATCCGCCGACACCGCCCAGCACAACAGCCGCAGCAGCAACCCACAAAAGAATTCTGGTACCTTTCTTCATCTTTACATAACTCCAATAATCTCTCAAAGATAATCAAAATATCAAAGAAAAATGGAATGTTCAACAGGTTCGATCCCCAAATATATGTCACGGCTTTCAAGAGATGCAGAAAGGGGCGGTGTGGAAATACTCTTTGTCTGGGATGTGACATTGATCATCGGTTCGCTGTCATCCTGCCCCTTGAACTTCATTATGAATCTAACGGGAGCAAAATTGCGGGAAAGATTCTCCTGACGCCGCCATTCAACAGGCGACATTTCAAGATAGAGGTTGGCAAACGAATCTGTGGAGAAGACATTCCATGGATTGAAGTTCATGACAATAGCCTCGGTTTCCGGATCATCAGGGTACAGGAGCATCGAGCACTTGGTGCCAGCATCAGTGTAGCCTACAGCACTCTGGTACATTCCATGAGATTTCAGGTTCAGTCCTGATATGTTCGGGGCATACAGATTGTAATTCTCATGCGAAAACTTACCTGCCACCAAAGCATCCCATTCATCCTCACCATAGGTGTCTCCATTATTTATACGCGTCCTGCATCCGTCCGTCATCATTTTTGCGGCAAAACACCATCCGCAGTATAACATCATCTTTTCAACATTCTCTTTTCCCGGTATGATGTAGTATGTCCTGGAGTCTGAGGATTTGGGCAGTATTTTCCCACTGTAGAAGGCCTTCGTGTTATATAGAAGGGATATTTCATTTTCCTCCCGTTGCTCGGGCGTCAGCTGATTGTACGGGTCAAAAGTCCCCATAGGGCTATCCACGGTATTCTTTATAGGGAGAAGATATCCAGGCTCTAATACTTCAGCGCCATCTTCATGGTATTGCTTGAACCGGACACCCGGCGCATTCTCATTATTATAGCATATCAATGGAGTACCATCACTCAAGGTTGTAGCGCGAAGCGACTTTGACATCCAGAACTGGTTATATCCTATCTTGACTAACGGATAGGCCCTCTCCTGAGCCTCCTTTGAAATGCCCACTCGTCTGTCGATAAGATAATGTGGAGACAGAATGCCAATATAATTGCCCTCTACATCCTTGTTTGTATCTTCGATGATCTGTGCAAATGAAACAAACACCTTACCTTCAGGCGTGATCGCTATATGTCCATGGTCGTAAGCCCATGCATTTGTTATCTCCAGAGGATTTCCCTCTGGATCCACTGGCATCTGAAACTCTTCTATGACATCATTTGTTCCATCCCATATTATCCGGCCGCCATGCATGTAGTGCTCGACTTCATCTTCAGAACTCATCCCGTAATCTCCGGTCGGGCTGTATACCCATGTATGACCATGATCGGCTGCAAAGAGTCCTTGTGCCACCTTTGAATTTGTTCCGTACCTGTGCGGATCTGGCCATGAGGGGACGGTTCCTTCTGAATAAGCTTTGTTAAAAGCGGATCTTATATCATACACGAACCTCATCGCTGTCCCGACATTAAGGTCAGGCAGGGTGGTATTCTCATGAAAGCCATAAAACACCCAGACCTGAGACGAGATATACCTGGACTCTCCGTCCGGTGTCGGGTTTCCTGTCAATACATCGATCATTTTCAAGTTGGCGTCACCAGCATGATCAGGCTGATATCTGATGTATTCTCTGCACAGCAATCCCACGGGCTGGTGAGTTATGGGGTGCCTTACATCAAGTACCCAAGAATCCTCTTCTCCTTCATCCGGGGCATGTATGGCAGTCGAGGTCGCCTTGAGATAGTAAGTCCTTCCCGGAAGAAGGCTGACCGGACTGTTAAGGCGGAATAACTTGGACACTTCCTGCATTGTTTCGTCAAATCCGCTGAATCTCAGGACAGGCATCTTTGTCCCAAGGGTCTGATATGCCGGAAGAGCAACCCGGAAAAGATAATCACGGCTTGTGCTGAAACCGAATTCCCATGCAGTAAGATCTGTCAGGGAACCTGAGACCTCATAATCAATTGCATCAATGCCGTCTGCAAGCAGATTTATGTTTTCCGCCTGATTCCTGACTCCAATGAGTTCCGGAAGAGTTCCCGGCACCATGATGTCAGAATCGATCTCAATGATTACCTGCGCCATAGCATGGTCCATCTTGACCCACACATATTCGGCAGTACCGCTTATATCCTGTGCAGGAGATGTAATGTCCCACAAAAGATCAGATGATTGGAAGGCTTCTCTTGAAGTCTGTTCCAGACTGACGGCATGATCCAGATCCTTCAATTCTTCCAAAGACACTATCTCTTCATTGTAGGGATAATAGAACAGATAATATGCAGCTCCACGGCCTATATCATCAGCCTCAGAATTCTTTTCAAGTATACGGATCTTTTCTCCGGTCTCAAGGTCAGTTTCATCAGTGACGACCACTTTATGGCAGGCATTCTGAGGCCTGTCTGCCAAAGGGTTCATATCCTTGTCCAAGGCAAATACTCCCACCAGATCATCGGCCTGAAAGAAAGATGAAACCGCATCATCGGAATATGCGACCTTGGTGTGGCGGGAATTGCCTGCCAGGATGAAATATCCCGGATATTCACACGCAGATTCGTTTCCTGATTCAAATTCGATATAAGCTTCTTCAACCGAACAGGATATGAAGAAGAACATGATGACAGATATGATATATGCGTTTTTCACTGATGAACTGCTTTATGTTACTCTACCGTTATGCTGTAAATTGTTACCTCGCCACTCCGCCAGACTATATCCAATCCGTTATTTTTGTTGTTGTCCACTATGGTATATTCATATGTATCTTCCTTGTCTTCGGCACCATTGATGTATTCACCCCAATATATATTGTCTATACTAAACTGTGAGTATACACCGCCTGCAAACGAATAATTGACAATTACTGTCGTCTTGTCTTTCAGGTCTTCTGCCTCAATGTGAATCTTCCAGCCTGATTTTTCAGAAGGTCCTTCATATAACATTGATGAATCCCTTACGTTCAGCCCCACATCAACTGACTTTGCATTGCCATTGATATCGATACATTCTGTCATCAGCGTAATGTTGCCGTCCACAGCGGTTTCAGGAAGTGCTGCAATCGTGATCCTGCCATCCGCATATTCCCAGTCACTTGAGGCCAGCTCACCGCTTCCCGGAAGCAATATGGCTGTCACAAGGTCCAGATCATCTCCTACAATGCTGAATGAGCTTCCGATCTTTACAGAAGATGGGTCAGTTGAGAGCGATGACGGAACAACTGTCCTGTAATCTCCACCTTTGACCTTTGCGCCATTGAATGTCACAAAAGCAATATCTCCGTCAGGTGTATTCTCCGGTACCGTAAATGTGAGGAACTCATTTCCATCATAAGTAAATCCGACTTCGGTTTCTGAGATCATGACCTTACTGACCTTATTGAAGTGCTTACCTGTAAGAGTGAGTGATTCTCCTTCCTTATGCTTTCCGGAAATCGAGATCACCTCTGGCTCGACAAGAGTGAGTTCCGGCGCGGCATACTGTGTATCGTTCTTCAGATTCAATGTTACGATGCCGCTCACAGCAGTCAGAGGTATGGTTACAGCAATCTCAGGCTCTGTGGAGCTGACTTCAACCGGGGCACATCCCGCAAATGTTATGCTTCTGACCAGATCGAGATCCTTTCCGGTGATCAGCAGGTCGTCTCCTGCTTCAACCTCAGAAGGTGAGTACTGCACTTCATCAGGTTTGACAAGAGTAAGCACGCATTTGTCCGACACGATCTCGCCATCCATTTCATTGACAAGTATGATCTGCCCGTCCTGAGCTGATTCCGGGAGTATGAATGTAATCATTTCCGGAGTATGGCTATTCATGACCACTGAACCTGCCCCAGGAACAACAACTGACTTTACCATGTCGAGATTCTCGCCAGAGAGGGTGACTTCATATCCGGCCTTGAATCTATCGGCCGTCATTACAGAAATGGCCGGCTGGATGACTGTCAGTCCGCCCCCCTCAATGATTGTTCCGTTCCTTAGGTTAAGGAACAATGTGCCAGAAACTGCATCTCGAGGAACCGTCACCTTTATTTCTGAATCTGCGTAGAGAGCATCAATATAAATGTCGCCACCGAAAGTGATTCCCTTGACAAGATCGAGATCATTGCCTTTTATTGTGAGAGTCGCTCCTGGCTTCAGTGCAGCCGGGCTCAGAATTACATCTGATGGCTTGACAAGGGTCATATAGCCGGCTTCTGTTTCCAAAGCCGTATTACTTACAATGATGACTTCTCCATCTTTAGCCTCTTCAGGAATCTCAAAAGACAGCTCAGTACCCTCCGTATTACAAGTAAATTCCGAAACCACTGCTCCTTCCATGGATATATAGGCAGTCTTGTCCAGATTCTCACCAGAAATGGTCACCGTATGTCCGGCCTTGAATCTGTCTGCAGCCATATGATATATCACCACCTTGCCGGGAATCACTTCCTCCAGATCTCCATACTCCCCTTCGATCCAGTCATTGATGATGATCGATCCGTCGTCCGATGCAATGTAGATGATGTAGAGTTTCCCCTCCTCCAGTCTTGTGAGATTGCTGAGTCTGGCAACATACAGCTTATCCTTTAAAGCAAATGAGAAGGTAGCATTGAATCCATCCTGTGGAGGCAGGAGAAAACGATACTTGTCTCCTTTTCCAAAGTTGAACGGCACAAAGGATTGATCGGCGGTGAGTCTTTGCGCCTTGTACTGAATGCATTCATCAGAATCATCGTCATTGTCAGTGACAGGAGTATAGCAGCTTATGGCACCGGAGCTGAGATTTATGGAAGAACCCCTCAATATCGGCAGCTGTCCTTCGGCCAAAGATTCGCTTGTCCTGATCATGGCATCGGTTATGGCCGCATCGCTCTGTACTTCTATGGTGGAAGTCTTCTTCAGGAACTCCAGCTTTACCGGATAATTGGCATTAGACATAGTTATATCCGATGTACCCGACTTCTGATCAAGCGTGTAGCCTACCCACAGGAAGTCGCTGGCATTCATTCTTTCCTTCGTAGTCTGCTCAAGGTTGACAAATAAAGGGAAACTGTTCCAATTGTCAGAAGCAGGAGTCCGAACTAAAGACTCATCTTCGAATTCAGGAAAATCCTCCCCTGGGACATCCTCTATATACGGATAATAGAAGAAGAAGGAGAACGCTTCCAGATTTCCGGCTAATTCCACATAACCGTCTTCCGCCCTCTTCTGGTCCTCAACCTTCCTGATGTAAGTGTCATCAGCCTGAAGAATGAGTACATTATTGTTGAATTCCCATCGGGTATTGGACATGAAGCTATAGCCGGATCCTGTCTTTTCAGCAATGACACAGCCGACCTTGTCCCCATTCTCGAAATATGAGTGAAAACCATCGTAGGACACCTTTGTGTCACTCTGCGTCATTACTCTGAACACCAATCCAGGACCTTCAAAGACCTGATCATACTCATCATATATGCACGAAGTCAGCAAGAGCATCGCGCACAATACGAATAGTATCCTATATGTAAGTCTCTTTCTCATCACTGCATGTCCTGGTCATATATGAAACCGTATATTCCACCGAGATCCAGATCCTTTACAGACACAATGAACCTGAGACCATCCGGGGATATGCCGGTTATTTCAAAAATATAGTTATGGTTGCGTATGACATCATAGATATCCGCATCATCTTCACTTGGTTTTCCGAGTTTATACTCAGTAAATCTTATGGTTGACTCCGGGCAGATCACCTGGGGAGCCGCCCCTCCGTTATACTTCAAAGTGACACTGATCTCCGAAGGGAAGCCGTGATTGTCTTTTTCCGGGATGTACATTGCCAGAGAGCTGCTTCCCTCTGATGTGACTACAGGCGACACATACTGATCAGAGTCAAGGACATTGAGACATCCGGCCAGCTGGAGATCCTCGGTAGCCCCCTGCTCCAGGGCATTGCCGGGCAGAACATAGCCGGAAGCGTTCAGGTTACAGATGTTCATTTCTGTGAGCGTGTAGTCATCTGCAAGTTCTTCACTGACCTTTACCTCCACCTTTGCCATTGCGCGAAGGGCATATATTGTTCCCAGATCCTTTGTTCCCGGTCCCTCGGAGAGGTTCATTTCCACGGTCTTCACTCCCCACATCGGAATATACTCTGTATCCTTTCTCAGGTCACCCACTGTGAACCGCGTGAACTTCAAGGCCTCCAGGCCTGAGACATTGACACCCCCGCTTATGATTTCGCGCTGAGACTCCGGCATATTGGCAAATACCATCATCTTACATGTAATCTGGGAATCCACGAGATCTTCATCCATAAGAAGACTGCCAGTGAATTCATAAAGATTCATATCATTCTCAGTCTCGCCGGCATGATGGTAAGTCAGATCATCAACTTGTCCGATGAAATCCCCAGAGGCATTGTGGTATAGCACAACCTGAAGCGTGCCTGGATCTATCGTGTTGTCATAGCCGCTGCCGATAACCTTCGGGTCATAGCCTATGCCATCATTGTCATCTGAAGGATCTTCCGGATCCCAGGTCTCGGCTTTTGTCAAAGGTGCGTCGGATGACCCAAGGGCGAGTACAAAAGAGACAGATACCTTCCGCTCACCATTGGGACCATACATATGGTCATCAAAGACCGAGCAGGCCGTCAGAAGAAGGCTTGCCAAGGCAATGAGGAGATATGTAAGTCTGTCTGTCATCCGATATATATATTAAACAACTGTCATTTCTAGTCAAAGTCGACATCGTTCAGAACGACTTTCCATGAATTGATGAGAATATGGGACGAAACCCATTGCATGTCATCGTCAAGAAAGAAAGTCATATTGTATTCGTCCTGACGGTCGAGATATTCCTGATCATCCATCACATCATAATGTCCCTTTATCATAAGGGCATAGTTGACCAATGGAATGGAGAGTACTGTCTCTTCCTTGTCATTGAACACCTCAAGTTTGGTGTCACTGCCGGCCATCAGACGATTCAACGTAAGTTCGGCTATCAGAGCACCGACTTCTGTGATGGCGCGTGTCCCTGTCGATGTTGAGATGGTCTCCTTCCGCCAAGGACGATAGTTTATCTCCTCGCACGGAAGGAGCGTATTGTCGTGGCTTAATATGCCGTTTTGATCCGTAATGGAGAAAGTGAAAACATCATGGTCCACAGTCTCTCCGGAAAGATGTTGAAGGATGATGCGCACATCGTTGGTATTCTTGACCATCGGCATCCTGACCGTGTGCGTTCCTTCGACTTCTGTTATTTCAAGATTATCAATGCATCCATGCATCAAAGAACCGAGATATCTGCTGCTGAAAGCTTTACCGTCCTCATCTCTCTGCCTGTTCATTTCGCATATCAGATCCGGCTTGGTCGTCTTGCCCTCTTCTACCTTGGGGAAGGCAAAACAATCTATTGCCTTGTCACAAGTACTCCAGGCAACAAGGTCATAGGTCCCCGGAGCCAGGTCCAGGGTCATTGCGTAGTCATCGGTAGCGAGTGTATCTCCGTGCTCGGTTTTCTGCCATACGAGCACACCATCACTGTCAAACGCATATAAAGTCACAGCCTTGGCTTCATGGCCGAAAGCATCCGCATACTTCATATTCATGTCGTAGCGGAAGTCCACACGCCAGTTTGAAGAGCAGTCGCCCTCATATTCAAATATACTGCTGCATGATTGCAGCACACCCGACCCCAGCAGGACCATGGCAGATACGCAGATCTTCTTGAGAATGGCAGAATTTCTCATTGCTTGTAATTGAATATTATTGACTTGTTCGCGTTATAAGTCGGATTTCATAATCCGGTGAGTCCGGATGGACTCACACGGATAAAAGAAATGTTATTCGAAAGATACTCCCTGCTCTACAACCTTCCACTTGAGGATGTTGATCTTGGCCTGAAGCTCGTACTCGATCTCAGCAGGTACTACCGGATCACCGCCGTCACCACCGATTCCCGGTACATACGGAGTACCAAGACCAGCAATCTTATTGACAGAAAGTTTGTAGACATGGTTACGTACTACACCATAATCAGAAGCCGGCGTAGTGGATGCATTACCAAGGTGTTCAATCTTTGTCGAGAAGTATGACTGTCCTTCATCCCAGAGAAGCACAGCAGCATATTTATCCATGATTGCCGCTGCTTTTGATACATCTGTAGGAGTCTTGTCAAGCTCGATCTTAACCTCATATCCGGTTCCGCCTATAATCGGAGTGTACTTGATGTGTGATGCCGCATATGCCTGATCAGCAGATCCGTCATTCCAGACTACTCCTTCTGTTGCGAGTTCATCAACGATTGCAGCCTCAAGGTCCGACTTCAGATAATAAGTGGCACCGACCTTTACAAGGCTGAGAACCGGGTCAACAGCTGGAGCCTGCTCTGCACCAGCCTGCTTCCTGATGACGGTCTTGACGATCAGTTTTGTGTGTGCTGTCGTCATGTTCTCATGGCAATATACAGAATATGGAGAAGAGTTCGTTATAACATCATAGTCAACATATTCAGAGGTTGCTGAAGGATATGATACGCCCCAATATGAACGTCTGTTTGTCGGATCATTCCATCCTGACCAGTTAGAGTTGAAGTTTGTATACAGACTCTCAAGATTCTTGCAGAGGTATGATGCATCCTTTGTTCCTGTAAAGGCATAGCCCAGGATCTGAGGATAATACTTTATTGTCTCACCGTTATACAGTTCAAGTTCTTTTGAAGTGGTTGCAAGGGATGCGGATGTCTCCACAGAAAGTTTTGCAGCTACACGCTCCACATATACATCAACTATCTGCGAGGCTGTAGGAGTCTGCCCCTTCTCATAGATGTCGGTCTCATCGATCTGAGCGGCAAACATGTTCACTGTGCCGCCGAGCATGGCATATGATGAGTTTGTCATCACAAATTTCGTGTTGGTGTTCAGCCCATATACAGTTGTTGTCACTGCAGAATACATTTCTGAAATATTATTAACTGCTTCTACAGCATCCTTGATGTCTGAGTTATAGTTGAGGACGACCACCATCTGACGAGGAGCGATAGTCTTGCCGTCAAGAACTACAGTTGCGTTGGATTCCTTTTCAATGTTTGGGTCAGTCTCATTGACATTATTCCAGGTAAAAGGGGCATATTCACGGGTATACATGAATTTACCGTCAGCAGTAAAGAATGCGAAAAGTACATTGGTAACAGCATTCTCTTCATCACTGCCTACCTCAAAGTCACCATCGGTAGCCTTTGTGTTGACATCAGCTGCCATGATCCTTACGCTTAGACAAGCGTCATCTCCCAGCATCTGAGGAGTCTCAGGCTGAACTTCTTTGTTGCATGAGCAAAGTGCTGCGAATGCAAACAAACCTAATAACAGATTTCTTGTTTTCATTTTGTGTTAGATTAGATGTGTTAATAATATGATAAATCCTTATTTTTTATTTTCGATCACTTCTATCACCTCGGCAGCCTGCCCTACACCCAGATCTCTGGCCTTCTTCATCAGTTCCAATGCATGATCCATGTAACCTGCGAGATAGGCGCAAACACCGCTTGCATATATTGTTTCAGGTGAGTTTCCTGCCTTGTCGAGGTAACGGAGTGCGGAGATGAAGTCCCCACGCGACATTGCTGTATTGGCAGCATTAAGATTAGCAGCCTCATCCCTCGGATACATCCTGACAGCTGTTTCAAACACCTCAATGAACTCGGGACTGCCCTGTTCCAGGGTCTGAGCATACACATAGAACTCATTCAAGCTGAGATTCTGGGGCCTTTCCATCATGATCCGACCGATTTCATCCGGGTCAGCGTAGCTTCGCACCACATATTCCACCACATAGTCTGAATGTCGCAAGTACGGATAACAGTTGTCAAGCAAATAACGATAGTCATCCTTGTACTCGCTTTTGATCTTCCACTCCTTGTTGTCCGGCTCGCGGTCTGAGTCGATAAGAGCAAGTATCTCCTTCTTGTGAGGGATCGAAGAATTCTCCACAAAACGTCTCAATCCTTCCCAGTCTTCCGGTTCGTATGAAGTCGAAATGAATTCAGGGGCAAAGCCATAGAGTTCATTGACATATTGCTTTACCGCCTGAGTTCTGCCGCTGGCAAGCCGGGCATTGTTGTCATAAGGGCTCTCTGGTGAGGCAAATCCCTTGATACTGATCGCATAGATGGTCACATCAGAGTCATTGCGCACCGAATCGATGGTGGCCCGTATCTTTGCGAGTTCTTCAAGATTCTTCTGAAATTCAGGATATATAACGGTCTCGTTGACAGGAAAACCGATGTATGCTCTTCCGCTCAGACTTCTAGACTTGACTGTTTCCGCCTTCGGAACCATATAAATCAATTGAGGCACGTACGGAGCTGTTTCCTCATATCTTGTCAGAGACCGGCTTGCTTTACTCATCAATCTGCTGCAACAGCCATACTCACCGACAGTAAGGCTAAGCTCAGCTCCATTCATCCATTCCCGGTAAGGAACAACGGTTTCATATGACAGGCTGTTGGGCTTATCTGACTTCCTGAGGCTTATTTCGTCTTCACCCGAAATCATCACTTCGCCATTCCTTTGATAGTAGAACCAGCGTGTACGGCTGTAGACTCCCACAGACTGGAGGGTTACAAGACTGTCACCATTGCTTATAGCAGGGGTTATGAGAAGGGCGCGATCGCAAGGCACTTAAAGTCCAGCGAGGTCGAGATCCATCGTAACTGCCATGTAGTTCCCGTTTCTGGCGAGTCTTACATTTCTTGCCAGACCATCGTCCGTATTCTGAGCAGAAACGACAAGGCCTGCACAAACAAGTAGAGAAGCTATTATGATTGTTCTTTTCATCTTATGTCCCGGTTAGAAATAGTAAACAAGATTGAGCGCCACCTTGGTAGGCCCCACATAATGGAATGGAACATCTGACATGATCTTTTTGCCACAGCCTACACATCTGAACCGGTCGTATCGGGTATAGATATATCCGGCTCCTATTTCAGCCTCGATATTGAGGTGGCGTCCTAGAACCCAGGCGTATCCATAAGCAAAACCGATTCCTCCTGCCCAACCTTGAAAACGGCTGTCCGTCAGCAGTGAGAGATCAGCTTTCCCTATCCTTATATCATTCTTGATCCCACCAAAGTTATACTGTCCTCCGATGGCATGCATGGCCACGAAATGGCCGGCGAAGCGGTCGCAGGCCCAAAAACGCAACTCTGGCTGAACCATCCAGTGCTTCCACCTGCTTCCATTAATCGGATCCCAACCGTTGTAGTTTCCGGACAGATCCAGAGACCAACGTTGGGACAAGCCGACCTCTAAACCGAGATTGACTGTTGTAGTCGCATCGTATACGGCATTTGTCTTGACACCCGTCCATGTCTTGTTTTGGGCAGGCGCATAAACAGAAAGACTCAAACCCAGAAGGGCAAGAGCAATTGAAAACTTCATCATATGCTAAACCTACATCTAGAGCCTATTTCGCTGTATTTGCAAAAGGCCGACAAAGGTAGAATTTATATATGAATAAAACTAGCAACACGGTTACAAAAATTTACAATTATTGAACATTTGTTATACAAATTTGACAGGAATCCGTCCAACCTCTTATAATATAAAAGATATGACCTGTCTGTTTACACCTATAACAGTGTTAACTGTCTGGTAGGGAATGACGCCAGTAGGTCCTATGACATGTAGGGCACGAAGAAAACGGAGCCTTTGTCATGTAGAGCGACCTGCAGGAGTCGAGACATCTGTATGAAGATATCTCCATCCGCTTCGCTCAGTCGATATGACAGCAGAATACAAAATCAGTAGGTATGATAACAAAATGTAAACATATATATCACCCCTTAAAAAAGCAAGAATTTAAACAATTCAGAGAAAAGATCTTAAAGAAAAAGACTTACGAAACCAGATGGCCTACGCATAGCAAGAGGCAATAGCCGAAGGACTCGTCAAAAGGCTCGCCGAAGGCCGCGCTGAGGTCGCGAGAAACCTCAAGGCGCCGGGACCACGCCATCATCTCTTCTGCAACAGGGCTTACATTGGAAGATATCATGCAGCTATAGAGAAAGCCATAGAAGAAGCCACATATAAGAAGTCCCATAGGCTTCTGATTCACACATCCCTTACTAAACAAACCACCCTCGAAGGAATCTGGACTCATTCTTTCGGGGTGGTTTTGCTGACGGGCGTCAGAAGGGATTGCCTACAGCACCGTAAATCTCGGGTACTCGTAGAAGAACTGGTAGGTAGGCGGCAGGTAGTTCAAAGCATCGCATGATCCCCATGATTCGAAGAGGAAGTATTCAGTTCCGACAAAAGACATCATGTAGTCGCTTGTCGTGATTTCCTCAATCTGGTTGCCGATGCCGTTAAAGCCCAATGCAGCGTAGAAGGCGACTGATTTCAGTTCATTGTACGAACAGTCAAGTCCCATGTCGAACCCTTTGACATTCATGACATCCAGTGCTTTCAGCTTATTATATGAGCAATTCAGGTAAGCTAGGGTAATATAATTGTCAAACCTCAATTCTGTCAACAAGTTGTTGTGGCAGTCAAGTTCAAAAAGTGACTGTCCGGTCCTCAATTCCTTCAACTTGTTGTCAGAACAGTCCACGAGTCCGAATCCGGAGATGTCCAACATCTCGATTTCATTGCCGGAACAATACAGACTATAACCTGAAACATTATTCAAAGTCAATTCTTTCAACTTGCAGTCCCGGCAATTGAGGGTTGACACGTAAACGTCCGACAGTTCAAGAGACTCAAGGTCACAATTGGTGCACTCAAGCAGATCCAGACTTTCCCTGATGCCAAGATTCAGTTCCTTCAACGGGTTATTTGAACATACCACTCCACCGAGGTAGAGGTTATCTGCAAGGTCAAGGCGGGTCAGCTTATTTGACGCACAGCCAAGGTCTCTCAGGTAAGGCAGCCCGCTCAAGTCAAGTGACTCGAGCCGGTTGTCACCGCACCATAATCTTTCAACACTCGCACAATCGTCGATTTCAAGAGACACAAGGTCATTGCCATAGCACTGAAGTTCTCCAAGATTCGACAGGCCGGACACCTTCAATGAGGTCATGAACTCATTGTTGGTACAATACAAGGCATACAGTCTTGGGAAATCCGAGATTTCCAATTCTGTCATAGAAGTGAAATCAAGAGAGAGCGTCTGCAGATAATCACATCCTGTCAGATTCAGTTCCTTCAAAGGAAGATTCTCATATCCGCTGAGGGCCCATCCGCTTCCGGTCCATGTCTCATACTCTGAATAGCCTGCCAATGACACGGTTACCAAAGAAGGACACCCGGAAAGATCAAGACTGGTAAAATGGCTGCCGATTGTGCTGAGATCGGTAAGTTCCGGACAGTTATAAAGTTCAAGACATGTACAGTCATTGTTTCCGATGTACAGCCTCTGAAGCTTGGTCATGCCGCTCAGGACGACATCTCCGCTCAGACCCTCTCACAATAATAGAAGGGTCGGCCCCATCACAAGGCTTTACAACCATTAAAAAAAAGCAAAACTTTAAAAAAAGAGAAAAAAGATCATTAAGAAAAAGAAAAATCTGCATGAGGGTATGTGAAAGCTCTTGATTTTTTCACAAATTTGCGGACATAGAAGGGACAATAAGTCGAGCATAAATTTTTGATCGGCCCACGGTGGGACGGTTACAAACCTAAAAACAAAAATTTATGCAACAAGAGTTCAAGTATGCGGACCTGCTTGATGACGATGTCTTCAAACTGGTCTTTGGACAGGAGTCCAGTAAGGATGTGATGATTGAGTTCCTGAATCAGGTTATTGAGGACAGGAATATTGTTGGCCTGACGT
>SUYN01000010.1 GCA_015060405.1 Bacteroidales bacterium | reverse complement strand
TCTCCGATTTTGTATGCAAATTGTATGTTATAAATTTATAATACAATCATAATATTAGTAAGTAATAAATTGATAATTAAATAGATATTTAAGGTTGGCAAATCAAGAGTTTATTTACGCAAAGAAAGTATGTGTATATTGCAACAAAAAATGATTTGAGTCCGAAATGGTATTTTTTGCCTACTCCACTAGAATTTGATAAGTGGGATCCTAGCTCAGGCTCATCTGTAATCGACATTCATGCATACGAATTGGATGGTACGGTTGAAATGGAGGTTACTGATACTTTAACCACACAGGATGGAATCAGTTTAGGTGCTAAAGTCGGAGATAAGTTTGAACTTGATTTTGATTATAATGGCAGTTCACTTGAACGTACTATGAAGTATAAAATCAAAACAGGTTCCGATGATTTAGGATCAAAAGAACTATATTTTGATGACTATATTATTAAAGATGAAGATGACGAACAGTATATCTTAGACTATTATTCAACGGCCAAACTTGATTTTATTATGGTTCCATTAAAATGATAGAAATATGTATAGGTATATCATCATATTCCTTTGTTTCTTAACTCTAAATGCCTGCGATCGCATTGAGAGTCAGTATTATGTTCGTTATGAAGTAGAAGCGATTGCCTCCAGTACGGTAATAGAATATACAGATGTTCTTGTGCAGACTTCACTCAACAGAAACGATGTTACAAGGTTTTATTGCAAGGAATATTGGTCTGAAGATTTCGGACCTTTCACTGCAGGAGACCATCTTCTGATTATTGCGGACAGCCCTAACTTAGATACTTATTTTGTTAGGATTTTTATTAGACGTAATGAATGTGATAATTTTCAGTTAGTGAATGAAGGATTAAATCAAGCTGAGTATACTATAGAATAGTAGGATATTTTTAAGTTGGTAAAAGAGGGTGTATTTATTATAATATACGCCCTCGTAATTCTTTTGACTTGGAATGAAGATGACTCATATGCTTTTCTAATAATGAAACATATGAGGATCTTATTTCTGAGTTTTGGTTTAGCTTTGGGACGTTTGCACCTCCAACTTAAATAATGACATAGTACTTAAAAGCTAAGCATCCTACTCCTAAACTTATATGCCGTGATATACTGCTTCTTGAGATCGTCCGACAGGAATGATTTCTCGATAAGTTCTATAGCCTCAGGGCTTGGCTCCTGGAACATCTTTATCTCCTGTTTGATCACTCTGTCAGTAAGTCCGATTCTACGGCCGAATTCCACAAAGTCATCGTAACAGACGCTGTGGGTGTCTGCTTTGCTCATTCCCTCCTTGAACAAACCTTTGTCAAGGGCGAATATGCGTGGTTCGTAAATTTGAAGGGATGTGTTTACAAGATCGTATGCCGGTGAAAGACGATATTCTCCGTTTCTCTCTATGAGGGAGAAGTTCTTCAGGTGTGCATCGTCGTTCAGGGTTACGAAATTGAACAGTATGATCCTATAGAATCGTCTGATGTCAACCAATGCAGCCTTTACATATTTATGTATGACCTCGGCACATTCCTCGTAACTGGCCTTGTCATATTTGAAGTTCTTTCCTCCATTGTCTTTGCTCCAGCCGAGCAGTGCAGCAAAGTCCTCCTGCTTGTATTTGCCTTCCGGATGAACATCAAAGCGGCGGGTGATATATGCGGGCTTGTCATCCTCAAAGAAACACAGAGCGTTCACGGCTGTCTCGATGCCGTATACTTGAGATGCAATCTGCATTGTGACGTGTTCATTTGCCGCACAGTAATCCCTATTGATGATCTGATAGCCGGTCGGACGCGGCTTAAGGATATAGGTACCTTGTTCTCCGTCACGTGTGTATCTCAACTTGTTATCCTCTCCGATGATTACGGAAAACTTTGGCTGAGCTCCTGAAAGGGAGATACGGCCGATGTTCTTTATCGGCTCACTTGATCTGCCGGCTTCATCTTCAGGACTCAGGCTTGGAAATATGTGAGGGACTTGGATGCCGTCGAAAAGCGCTTTGACTGCAACCGGAGAGTATGTGCTGAATCCATCTTTTAAAGTGGATGGACATATATTCAATGTCTTCATAGCTCGATTGGTCTAACTGTTATCGCTCCGATAGTATCTGTACTGCAGGTAGCCAGGAGAATGCCGAAGTCATCTTCCGGATCGATCCTCAATAGCTGTGACTGAACCTGTCGGTTCTCGCCTTCAGAGAGCATATTTGCGAATGCCGGGAATAGATAAGGGGAGGTATGAGGCTCGCTCTGAAGTGGCAGAGTCAGACTGACCGGCTCTGCATTGTCTCCAATGAGATATGCCTTGTCATAGGTGAATGTGTAGACCCTGTTGTCCTCTTCAGTTAGCAATCCGCATCTTATTCCGTGCAGATAGATTTCACATTGTCTCATAGCTGTGCTGTCAGTTTAAGTCCAAGGACGTTACATATTGCCAGATAGGTCGAGATCTTCGGATCTCCTTGTCCGCGTTCTGCCGCGACAACAGTATTTATGCTGATTCCCGCAAGATCAGCCAGTTCCTGTTGAGTGATTTTTAGAGCTTTCCTGCGCTCTTTGATCTGTGCCCCTAAAGTTTTCATATTCCCAATATGTTGGTAATTTTTAACAAAATTAGTGCTGTTAGATGAGAAATGCAAGAAAATCGTAATGGGTTGGGAATTTTATTGAGATTAGACACTGAAAGGTGGTGTTTTGAGGGATAATACCAGTGGAGTGGGAATTATAGCAAGGATACCTGATTATATTGGCAAATGCCTCTAACTGGTATCTTGATCCTGTGTCTCGCATTCGATATTATTATGGGATATATCATTAAAGTATAGTTATTATATACGCAGGACAGCCTCTCATACTATTCGTTTGAGAGGCTGTTTAGCAATAAGTAGTTTAGAAAATTCTACATCCCCAGGAGAATCCTAAAAGGAAGCGGTCTTCTAGTGTGTTCGTATATGGCTTATTGTATATTAAGCCGATTCCAATTGTCGTAGATGCATTCCTCAATGATGCAACTTTTACCATAAATGTTGCTGTCATATACTTTTGCTGAGCTTGTCTTATCGTTGATGAAACATATAAGTCCAATAGAAATGAATTCTGTTTTGTATTTATCTCGTATTCTGTCCCTAGACCTAGAAGAGTCTGGTCAGAATAGTTGCGGGTAGTGCATAAATTCTCTTTTGCGAGAGACTGAGTGATTGGGATATATAACGAAATTTTATTCTTAAATTGATAACCAACTTTTACCATAAAATCATTCAGGGCAAAGTCTGTCTTATTGAGATTAGAATTCCCTTCTCCAGCAACAAGATACTCTAACGATATATAGCGCCTGCCACTACTATCATTTCCCTTTCCCTGAGCATAGGAACACAAAGCTATACTAAAGACCAATAGAGATAAGATTATCTTTACTTTCATGATAGTAGGCGTTACTCATTCCACAATCGTACACTTGCATTAGCAATTGATACTCCTGAAATCAAAGCATCTTTAGAAGTAGAATCAATATTAGAGTCTTCAATTATAGTTACAACCTTTTTTGCGTATTCTCCATTATCTGTTTCCGGATCTACATACTGAAAGCCTTCAAGCGACACTTTGAGAACTTCGAGTTCGTCAGCTTTATCAGGGTGCAATACTTTAAGTTCAGTAACGAAGTCATTAACAGAATTTGATCTAAGATATGCGCTGGTGTATGTGTCCATCTCAGCAGCGAAAGCTTCTATATTGGTATCATTTGATACAGGTGATGAACCTGTTAAGTTATACACCTCTGTTGAAATTAGTGAAAGGAGTTCTTCTGATTCAAATTCAAACATTTCTTCTCCGTATCTATCATACAAGTTATATATAACTGTATTATGAATTTCACCATCATTGTTTCCTTCACTGATTTCAAGCTTAGTCAAAGATATTTCGGGTGCTCTAAGGGATGGCTCCAAAGCCACATCAGTAGCAGACGTTGTTGATTTTTCTTTGATTTCTTTAAGTACATTCCAAGTGAAAGTAGATGCAGAGATAGCTTCTCCTACATCAAGATTTATTAGGCCGACACCAGCATCAACTATTGCAGTTATTAGGTATTTCCACCATTTTGCCCTTGTTTCAGGTACTAGATAATCTTGATTCAGACTTTCGATTTGAGCAGATAGTTCTGCGTATGGATTAGATGATGGATCATTCTTAATTTCGATCGATGCTGAATCGTTTTTAGCGCAAGATGATACAAAAACGGTGATCGCGGCTGCGATAAATAAATACTTTTTCATAATCAATTTTGTTTTTAAAGTTATTAGATGTGATGTTATTTTATGTTGCAATAGCAACAAAATTAATCAGGTGGTGTCATGGATACTCGTTTTAATTAATAATTATGTAATAGTGTAGTTGATGATAGTAATATCAAATACTTCTTTGGTATTTACAGTGCTGTCGTAAAATGTCCTTCGGCATAACAAGTCTCGGACACAACAACTAGATAATAGCTTCCTGGACCATTAGTTGATAAATATATAGTTGAAGGTATGTCGGTATTGACATAAGAATAATCAACAGTTTGGCTATTAGAGTCAATAATATAGATATCTACGGCACCTATGTTATATAGACTGATTTCCACTTCTTCTGTTCGATGTACTAGATAGGCTTCAAGCACGTATGAAGAATCTATTGATCTGTCAAGAGGCTTTTTCCCTGCTATAAATTTAGTGACAGTCTCAATTCTGTTCTTTTCTTCATCAGAAGTCATGTTTGACATTCCAAGCATAGTGAAAGTGCTGAATGCAAGCATTGCAATTGCAAGAAAATACTTTTTCATAATCGTTGGTTTTAATTGTTTGATGATGCAAAATTATGCCTGCATAGTTTCAGTAAAAAATATAAAGTTTCAGTTTTACGTGTCGTAAATGATTGATAATCAATAGTGATTGCAACTATTTTAGCGCACCACTTTCAGTAGTTTCAGATTGCAGCCTTTCATACTGATAACGAAGATAATTACCTAGATTTGTGTCATTGGGAGCTAGCCTCAATTTCTGACGGATTATACTGCTATGATTGTAATGATTACGGTTGTTGGTTATAATGCCAATCTCGTTACCGCGAAGCCCAAGAGTCAGAAGACAGCAGTAATTAAGTTCACTACGAGTCAAACCGAATGATTTCAGATAGTCAACAAAACTAGTGTTATTGGTTAGAAACGCCTCTTGAACATCAATTATGAAATCGTTACGTGTTGATTCGGCTTGTTTGAGTTTTTGCTCTACTTCGGGTGCAATAAAAGTACTGTCCGGAATAAGCGGAATAATCGTTTTCTCGAGCATCAGGTGCCGCTCACCTAGTAGTGCGAGTGTAGAACGATCCATTGTCCAGGAAGATCGAAGAATCTTAGATAGGATCTTAAGCTCTAGGATGAATGTTTGCTGTTCTTTCTTACTCATAATGTTTCCTTTTTGTTTCTGCAAAATTATTGAGCAAGAGTTTCAACAAAAAAATAGAGTTTCATATTTGAAACTCTATTCTATTGATTGTCAATTATTGCATAAGAAACTTTGGAGCATAATCGCCTAAAGTTTCAGATAAACAATTATTCGCTGAGCGATTTGACTAGTTTGCGAATGTATATGCCAAGGTTGGTGTCGTGTTCGGAGATGCCAAGTTTTTCTCTTACCTCGCTACTGTTATTATAATGACTACGCATCTTTATATACGCTCCGACTTCTTTACCTTTTAAGCCGAGTGCATATAGGCAGCAATAATTGATTTCCCATTCTGTGAGCCCTTTGTCTTCAAGATACTTTATAAACTTAGGATGACTACCGGCATACGCGAGGCGATTAGAATCCATAAACTTCTCTTTATCTTCGAGCAGTTCCTCCATCTCCTTGCTTGCTTTCCTGTCTATATCGCTATTATCTGTAATATATGCAGTGAAGAATTTATTTAAAAGTTCAAGTCTTCTGGCAACTGCATTCATAGCCTTAGGATCTAATTCTTCATTCTGCTGCAAGAGAGCATTGAGGTTGTCGCGCTCATCTTCCATTTGAGCATATAGAAGCTTGTATCTCTCTACTTCCTTCTCTGCAACGATTTTCTCCATTTTTGAAAGTCGTAAGCGGCTGGTAATCCATATTGCAATAAGAATGAGGATGGAAATTAGTGTTGCACAGACTGCTATTATTTGTTTCTTCTTTTCTTGTTCTTTTATTGTTGCCATCTCTAACTGATGACGTTCTTCTATAAACTGAGTGTCTTGCTCTAACATTTTAAAGTCTATTGAATCTGTTAGATGATTAAACAGTTCATAAGATTTTAAAGCTTCTTTATAGGAGAATTCAGCTTTATATATCTGAGTCAAGATGGCATAATATCTATTGTCTTTAATTCCGTTAGCCTCATACTTATTTATAGCATCTTTAGCAGAATGGACATCTTTTGTCGACAAATAGGCATTGGCGATCGTAATCCAATCCACTTCGTTTGAAGGCACTATATTAAGATACTCTCTAATAACGCCGTCAACGTATTCGTCAGAGATGGTTTTATCGCGTCCATGTGTTAAATATACCTCATAGTAATAAGCCTTACTTCTATCGCTTACTTCATCCAGATAGGTATGACATTCTAAAAGAGTTTTATTTACTGCCTCTTTGTTGCCAATGAACACATATCCCTCTGATGCTTTGCATAACATTCTAACATAAGCATCGGTATTATTCAACGACTTGTAGCATTGGGCTGCAGCTAAACAACATTGTACATATTTTTCCCAATTATAATATTGAGAGTATAATAAGCCTTGAGCATTGTAATTCCTTGCTTTTGTAGATAAGTCATTCGACTTGCTGCCAAGGTCAATAGATTTAACCAGGCATTTCATCGCTTTTTCAGATTCACCTATGTTAAAATATATCCTTCCCTGATAATAGAAAGTTCTCAACTTATCAGTTGCAGATCCGTGATTCTCATAATAGTCAATAGCTGGCTGCAAGACTTCAAAATCAGTCTTGTCGATATAATTCTTATCCAAAGCCATAGACATATATAGAGCATACTTCGCTCTTTCTTCATCTGAAGATAGAGTTTCAATATCAATTGCCTCTAGTACCGTGAGTGCACTGTCAGGGCGCGACTCTATATATTTCTCAATGTCGCATATCTTTTCCCAGTTGTCAGAATGACGCTGGCAGGAGAAGAAACAAAACGCGAAAAGTATTGGCAAGAGATATTTCATAGTCAGTATTCAACATGTATGGTTGTTTTATGCAAAGATACATAGCGGAAATCTCATCTGCAAGAAAATCCGCCTATCAGATGTATTGCGTGTATGATTGGAAATCAACATATTATATAACCCTCTGAAAAATTAAATCTTTCAGAGGGTTTAAAAAGTTTCAGTGGGAATAGAAAAGAAAGAGGCTGTAATGACGGGAAAGCCTATCTCTTCCTTACGAACAGCTTCTCGATCGACGCAATCACTGTTGCTGAACAGTATCGAGAAAGATGGCAGAATGTGATCTTCTTCAAGTGGATCAAACTACACTTGCAGATTAAGACCTTATACGGCATAACCCACAATTCTGCCTACCCTCAAATATGGTAGCCATTTGTGACTCCCTGCTGCTTATCCTTGAATGGACAAGTCTTCATCAAAATAGTTGACACCCGAGACTTTTACAACAAACTTGATGAGATGGTTAATGTTCCGGAGAAATTTCACCATAAATCAGTTGCACGTTCGAGCCGTCCTCTGGACAGCGTGATGTCATACGAAATACAAAGGCCATAATAGTATTACTACAGGCATATATAATATATAGTAGCCCTTGAATATTTACGATATAGCATGCTTGTTAGACATCAATTCAAATCTCGATGCAAGATCTGACAATTTTTGATGTAAGTTAATTATTGATCTAATTGAAATTAACTGTGATTTATTCGCTTCTTGTATTTTTTCAATATTTAAAAAATGAATGGTATTATAAATGATCTTTATTAGTGCAGAACAATCCCTTGTATCAATCCGGATGGTATTGGTAAGCAGGTTCATGCTTTCTGGGATTTCTTTAAGCAGATCTTGTGCTTCGCGATCCATAATATATACAATATTTAAAGTTGCTTCAGATACCTTGTAACAGTCGCGGCTAAGCACGTCATTTAGCAGGACTCCTCCGCAATGAAGTCCGTATAATTTAATGTAATATTTTTGTGTTATTTTCTCGTTTTGTACTTGTTTGATAGCATCCTCAACGAGTGTTTTTTGCTCAACTAGTTTACTCTGTAAGGTTAATAAGATGGTAAAAAGGAGAGAGATTGTGAAACATACTAAGAAAGTAATTGTGTTAGAATCAAAAACTCCCTTTTTAATAGACTCTAAGTCACTAAATAAAATAGCATAATAATTCTCACGATTAACTGACAAACTATCATATGCCTCTTCCTTTAATAAACTGGAATGGATATAATCTTTTTTTGCGGAAATAATAGTATCATTTACTCTTCTATTAATTCTAACAAAATTTATAAACGCGATGACAAAGATTGCTGTAATGCAAATTCCTATTATCCATTTCAATAACTTATATGATTTCATTTGTATTTATTTTAGAATATTTAAAGCCATGTTTACAACTTTACTGATACTTGTTGTGTCTTTTTCGCATATTGTAAGATCTTTTGTTTGCCATAATTTATGTTCATTATATAATGAATGTTGCTTGAGTTCTTTTACATACCCAGAATAAATAATTATACGTTTCTTCAAATTATCTTCTTCTTCTTTGTTCGTCAGGTCTTTTATTTTATTGATAAATGCCATTCCAAACAAAGGTGTATAGAACCCATTTTCTTCTGGGGATAACCCTTCAGGACTAATTTGAAGATCTACGATTATACACTCAAATGGGCCGTCAAGAATCCACCGATCTAACGCGGAACATACACTATATGCTTTTTCTATATGATAATTTGCTAATGCATCCTCTAACTCTCTTGTAATGATGCCATTGTCTTCAACTAATAATATTTTTTTCATTTTATGACTGTGCTTTAATTAATTATCGTTGTTTCTCTTGTAACAGTGTCTTTCCACAAGGGGCTTTGATTGTTATTGTAAATACGTTTTCATATGTTTCTGTATTCATCAGTTCAGTTATTTCCCTTGGACCGATTTTCCATTCAATATCATTCTGATTATTGACGACCTTCTGAATATGTTCATCAGGTGTTTGCATCTCTAATCTACTTATAATCTCCGGACTCACATATGTTAGGTATTGTTGGCATTTATCTTGAGAATTGAAATAGTATTTAGCCGGTATATGATATTTGGCAATAAATGAACTTCTGTTATTTTCAATGTTATATCCTAGGGCAGAACAAAGTTTGTCAACTAAGAATAGTCCGATGCCTCGCCCTTCTTCGCTTTTAGATTGTTCTGATCGATAATATAGTTCAAACATTTTATCTCTGTCTTCATTTTTAATCTTAAATCCATAATTAACTACCGAAATAATGATAGTGTCAACCTTTTCTGGGAATGAAGGCAAATAGTGCTGTTGCTCATCTGGTACTTCGGCTTTGATATATATTTTACTACCCCTATGGCCATACTTGACAGCATTATCAACTAAATTAAATAGTATATGATTAAATGCTCCCGCGTCTGTAAGGAAATCATACCTATTTAGCACGGGATCCATTAAAATGATGATTTTCTGATATTTGTTTTCTAGGGCAGGCTCAGCAAACAAAGTTTCAACAGAATATATTGTCCTATGTATGTCAGTCCATTTAAAAATTGGTTGGCTATCCTTAAATATCAATGTAGAACGACGATACAAACTATTAAGTAGAAGTAAACGTTGTATGGCATCATACAAACTTCTCTCTCTATTTTTAATGGCATTTAACCCCATGCCATCTCTAAGTCTATCTAGAGTGTGGCTATTAAATTTGTATTCGTTATTTAATCTATTATAGATAGTTGGAATTATGTTAGCTGCTTCATGAACGGAGACTCTCATAGAGACTTCCATGCGTTCTTGCAACTCAATTGTTTTTAATATATGATATGGTTCAAGAAGCATATGATACAATGAACGGAGTGCCTCACCATATAATTCAAATTGTAATTCGTCTATATGAGAATATCTATTATAGTTTTTCCAAATCAGATTTCTCATCCCTCCTACTTGTAATGGTTCAATTCTAAAAACGTCACCATTTTTTAATTCAACCAATGGTGTAGTATAGGAGGCCAAATCGTAATTACTGATTTTATCGAAGTCTTTTTGCTCTATCCCCGCAAAAGTGATTTCACGAATAATTGTATTTCTCTTAGTAGTTTCTGATGTTCCAATTAGGTAAAATTTTAGTTTTTTTCTGTCTGATGCTTCTAATGCTGACTCTGCGGTGTAAATTCGTATAAAACCATTCGGATTGAAATAACCACAAACATTTCTTAAAGCATTATCTAAGATGTAACTGTATCGTTCCAATGCCATACGACCATCTGAATCAGTTTGATGTTGCAGCTCAATTCTAAAATCTCTTTGAATCTCGCTGAATTTATTTGAGATATATGTTCTGGCATAACTAAGTACTTCTTGTTCAATACGCTGCTCTAGTATTGAAATTTTCTCGAATATCGCATTCAATCTTTCTTCAGACATTGGTGGATCCTGAAGTCTGGATTTTGCTATGGATTTAATACTTTTTTCTAGCTCTTCTGATTGATCACGATAGTCTGAAAAAATATCAGCGTAATCCATTCCTATGTATGGCCTTTGTCCTTGCATTAAAACTGCCACCACTCTTCCTGCATGAATAATAGGAAAAAAGTATTCGTAGAAATTAGAATATCTGCACTTGTACCATATGTAGAGTCTTCTCCCGCTATATCCAACATTTAATGTACTATTGCTATTTGAATGTCCAACTCCATCATTATATTCAGAACAGAGGACCTCAACTTGGGCTTTGTATTTATCGAATTCTGTCGTATAGTTTATATTGGTCAAAGCGGAATGATATAACAACAATATTTGACTATCTTGTTCATAGCACAAATTGCATTGATTGTTGACTTGTAAATACTCACGAAATTTGTCACAACAAGTCATGTTAGGATATAGATTGCGAGGGTCTATACGTATTATCTTCCTATCAGATCCAAGTATCTGAGATAAGAATGTTGATTCTGGTGTTGGCAAAGACTCTATTCTATCATTGCTTTCTTTTTCTAATGGAAATCTAGATGGTACAACTTGAAATAATGATAGCGGATTTTTGATTGACTTATCATCGGAAGCGTCTACTATGAAACCCCTCAAAGTGTCAGACTCAAAAAGTCCATGAGTATTAGGCGTGTACTGTTCACCATCTGGAACATATTTGCTCAAAAAACGTGGTAATATTGGCCAATTCATAGTTGAAATGTTTTTGGTACAAAGGTATTTATAGATTATGATTCTTACAATTATTTTCGCCTTACAAGTAATCTTGTAAATATCTGTTAATCAATCTTATACGAAAGGTTAGCGGAGCTGATATATTACATCGTATAAAATACTATCTTGGATAGTGCCTTATATAAGTATTAGAGCAATAAATATTGAAGGATGGCTTCATACCTTTTACGCGGAAACAATACTGGTAAATATAATCCAAGTTTCAATTGGCAAAATAGAGAGTGTGTTTTAAGATTGTAGATAGATGTTATGGGCTATAGTTAGTTGCAAAACTAATCCCACTTTACAATCTCTAATTTATTATCTACTTAAACACCCAATGTTTTTATCTAACAAAATAAGCACTAATACAGAATTATCCGATACAATAAGAACCTTCCTTCTACAGAATATGAATCGGAAATGATCATGAGGTAATAAAGCCTAGGGCCATTGGCGACCAAGTAGACAACAGAAGGAATTTTAGTATATGTGAGAGGGTAGTCAACTATTTGACTGTACAAACAATAATATACACCTCAACCACGCCAATACTATAGAGCGTAACTTCACCAGTTTCAGTTCGAGGAAATACATACGCATCTATCGACGGTAAATGTAGAAAGCGACCTGGGCTTAATTTGTCCGTAACTGATACTGGAAGCATTTCAAATCTAGCCTTCATCTCATTAGAAATTTTATATGCCTTAACTAATAAGGAGATAATGCAAACAATAAAAGAGTGATAATCTTTCTTATTTTAACGATTAACATCGCTGATATATCTTAAAGAAGTTTCAGCTAAAGAATAGTATAAGAAACTTTGGATCAGAATACACAAAGTTTCATATAGACTATTATTTGCTAAGCGATTTGACAAGTTTACGAATACCGGCCAAGGTTAATGTCCGGTTCCGTGACGCTGAGCGTTTCTCTTCCCTTACTACTGTTATTATAATGGCACGCATCTCTATTTATCCTCCGACCTCTTTATCTTTTAAGCTGGGGGGTATATAGACAACAGTAGTTAATTTCCCATTCAGTGAGTCCTTTATCTTCAGGATACTTTATAAACTTAGGATCACTACCAGCATACGTAAGTCAATTTGAATCCATAAACTTCTCTTTATCTGCAAGAACTTCCTCAATTTCCTTTCTTGCTTTTCTGTCTATATCGTTATTGTCTGTAATATAGGTACTACAGCACTTATTTAGAAGTTCTATCCTTCTGGCAACGGCATTCATAGCCTTAGGATCCAACTCCTCATTTTGTCGCATAATAGCATTGAGGTTGTCGAACTCGCTCTTCGTTTGTGCGTATAGAAGTTTGTCTTTCTGCTTCTCTTTCAGCGACGAGGTTCTCCATCTTTGAAAGTCGTAAGACAAGTAATCTATATTGCAATAAGAATAAGGAGAGAAATAAGTGTCGCAGAGACTGCTATCATTTGTTATTTCTTTTCTAGTAATGTGCCTTTGATGATCAATGGATTAAAATGGTTATTGACGATAAAAATCTTTCGATTTGTAGAAAAGTTCCAGTTTGCTATGTTTTGAGAATGCATATCGAGCTTCTTTATTTTCCTTTAGGTTAGATTCGATAAATAGTTTCAGTTAGATAAAATGAGGATTTGTGAAGAATGAAAATAAATCCAAAGTAAGTATATGGTTATATGAAATTATTTACGTACTGATTATTATCTTTTTATAAGTTTTGCATAATATATGTGTATTCACTTAAGAAAAGCTTGCATCGGAATTGATGTTGTTCTATAGGAAATGTACAGAAATGAAAAAGTTTAAGGATATGTTGAGAAAAAGATATATATTTGTGTTGTTCAAGGAGAATTTGAACAGAATAGACATACAACGTTTTTGCTGTCTAGCTCGATCCTCATTCACTACACCTAATTCCGATACGTGCACGACAGGCAATTACGTCCACAATTCGCGTGGGCGTATCGGCCTGTATTATCGGAGGAGTAGTGACCAGAGGATATACAGAGACGATGGCGCCCACGCTTTCTTTAGTTGAATTATCACTTGTAAATATGTAAGGCGGCTTTGGAACAGATCCAGACCGCCTTACCGTTGTGTGTGTTGATTAGGTTTTTGTCATATAGGGACCAGAATGTCTGTAATGACACAAAATATGAAAATTGGGTCAGCTATACAATTTATTCAAGAGTAAACTCTGCGTAGTATACTTCTCCGGACATTGTGGTGATGGTCATATAGTAGTCACCTACGGTAAGGATGCTGTTAATGTCTATAACAACATTACCCATACCGGTGTCAATAAGTTCTGCTACCTGGCCGCCAGCTGTGAGGTTCTGGATTGCGACTGTGGCTGCGCCGAGATTCTCTAGGAAGTCAAGGTTGATTGTGCCAGCTGCATAGTAAGCGAAGATTGGGGCTTCGAGGGAGCGGTGGAAGTTGGTGGGGCGTCTTCTTACCCCTATAGGCTGATACTCGCTTGAGACTTGTTCGTCATCAGGTGTAGTCATACCAAAACCGGGTGTAATATTAGCGAGAAATGCTAATACAACAAACATTATTAAGCGTTTCATTTTGTGTTTATTATAAGTGTGTTAGTCCTTGCAAATTTAAGGAATGATGCGCTTAATCTGGCAAAAATACTCGAAAATACGCCTTACAAATTACTCTATTAAAGTGCAGATATTTAAGGAGTTACAAAATTCCTCTCTCCTTAATTTCTTACATGGCTTGAAAAATGTAGTTTGTGTAGTGATTTGACGTGAAATTTACCTATCTGACGGTAATGGCTTCTAGAATCGCTCGCTTTATATTTTCGTCTTTCAGCTTGATGATTATGTCTTTAATTCGAGATTTCTTGACATATATGTTATTTGTAGAGTCACCAGTGAATATGCTTATGGCTTTTGCCGAGAATCCGGCACATAAGTAGCATAATAGTCTATAATCCATATCGCTCAAATTAGGAATGTGAATCCTGATTGTCGACATTATATTTCCTTTGTATCTGTTCACAAAATTCTCCAGCTGACAAATGGATTTTCTGTCGGAACTTAATCTTTCAATTTCCATACTTACTTGCTTGTAGATGGCCTCCATATCCTTATTGCAGACGTGAGTCTCGTAATATGTACTGGTCAGTTTGTTAAGAAGTTCATATTGTTTATAGAACATTTCGGATATATATCCTTTACTGGTTTTGAGTTCGTAGTCAATTGCGTCACGACTGTCGGAGATTTTTTCAACCTCTTGATATTTTTCTATTAGAGTTTTCTTAAGATCTGCAGCGACTTCGATATAGCCTAGCATTTCTGTGTGTTTTTCTTGTATTTTACGTCGGAAATATATCGATATGCAACATACAGATATACAAAGGATAAAAATGACGAAGTACTTCTGAGTCTTGTGCAGCTTTACTTTTAGTTGTATATATTCGTTCTCGGCCTGTAAATAGTTGTTCTTTACGGCTTGTAAAGGCTGCTGCAAAGCTGCGAATGTTATGGAATCTTGCAGATGAATCATTTGCTCATAGCTCACAAGAGCATCTTTATAATACCCAAGTTCTTTAAGTATACGATAACGATAATAATAGTTACTGATCGTGTCTTCTGTATATTGAATCAATAGCTCACATTTATCAATTAACTCAATTGATCTTAAATCGTTATTCTTGGCAAGACTCAAGGCCTGGGTTTGAATTATTGGTAATGATGTAGAGCAGATATCGATATAAGAACTGTTGATCAGAGTTTTTGACTTGTCTGTTTGCGATGTTTCGTCATATAAAGTAGTTAGAAACTCCAGGGCTTCTTGATAAAGTTGGTCGTAGTTGTTATCATAGGCCCAGTACATTACTTCACATAATAGTTTTTCTGACATACCATATTGTCTGAGTTCCTGGTATAGTTGACCAATATTTAGTTTAATATAATATTGATGAACTATTTCACCTGCATTCTTATAAAAAAAGTTTGCGCTGATACATATGCGGCCATACTTTTTGTGTAATCATAGTACATTTGATTGAGCATTCCAAGCTGAGCATAAAGAAGTCCTTTAAAGAAATCGTCATTAACCTTATCTATAAGTTGTTCTGCCTTGGTGTATGAAAGCATTGATTCAGTATAGTTGCCAGCATTATACTGGATACGACCGAGATAATAGTATGCTTTGAAGAGTTTCTCTTTGTCTCGTTTGCCCTCGTAGTAGTTTACTACCTGAGTCATCAACGAGTCATTGGTCTCGTCAATATAGCATTTGTCTTTAGCTTGGGCATGGAGAAGTGAGTGATGTGCCCATACGCTTTTGTTTTCAAGAAGAGACGTGTCGAATGAATCAAGGATCGTCAGGGCGCTATCGGGCCGTTCGTTAATGAACGTCTCTATATCATTAAGGGTGTTGTGGGCGTCTTTGATTCTGCCGCACGAGATGGCAGCCAAGGTGATGATTAGAATCGTGATAAGTTTTCTCATATAGCAGATAAAGTGGTTCTCGGTTATTTATATGGGCACGCATCTACAGCATATTTGGTGCTGTAGTATATCTGTGCGTGTAACAAGTAGTCGAGAATATTGTTACCTGCATCAGTGATGACAAAGTTAATCATTCAAAGTTTGACCTGCAAATCTGCCGTCTTTCATTGCGTGATGGAAGTATATTGTATATCAGCCATTTAAGTTTGTGATGAAGATTAAAGTCTTTCGGTGGTGTTAAAAGTTTGACATTTGCTATTTGTTCAGGGCTTTTTGTAGTTTATTCAATGTGCTCTGGAGCTCGGCGTCAATGACAGGAATGACCTCTTCTATAATCGGTATGATGGTTCCTTGATACATTGTCTTGATTGATGTCAGCATTCTTCGTTTTTGCTGGGCTGATATGTCACAAGTGGCTTTTATCTGTGAAGCGATGGTTTCTGTATCTTGCACCAGAGAGTATATATGTCTATATAGTATGTCCTCAGAGTCGGTAGTGCTGAGGTGACGGACTTTTGATAAAAGTCCAGTGTATGTGGAGAGATTATCCCAGGAGCGTTTTAGGCTGAGGGTCTGTGAAAGATAATTGTCTGTTACTTGGGATGCATTTATAGTGTTGATGCCGTTTTTTATTGTAGCGATGTTTCTTTCTGTGTTGACAGAGTTTCTCCTGATTGTATCGAGATCCTTGTGGATTGCAGCCAGTTGGTCCACTATAGGCTTGATGGTGTCAGCTGGTGTGGATTTAGGCTTTATGTTATTGCGCAGAATGACGAAAAAGGTTATGACCATTCCCAATGAGAGAATGAGCAGGACAATTATGATCGGGATGAAGTAGTCCATACTATATATAATAAGGTGTTGTTTGCTAATGATAAAGTTAGTTATATATAATATGGTGTGCAAATAAATTCGCCTTACAGAGATTGTCGTAATGTAATGATTATTAGACTGGTAGGCGGCTTATTGTTTAGCCCAATCTTTCACAGTCTCATCCGGCAAGATCTTGCTCTTGATTTGGTCGGCAATGTTATGGAATGAGTGTTGTGCTTACGCGATTTTTCCGTATCTTTGCAAAGTTCAGCAAGGTAAAACTAGGAACAACACATACAATAACTGCGTTATTGCTGTTATACTCGATCCTCTAATCTCGACAATTAATTTTCCGATACGAGTACAACGGGCATTAGCGCCTGCGTTTTGCGCGGGCCTGCCTGTTTTGTACCATCGGAAGGGAGTCGAGACCCGTGAGGATGTACACAGGTAGTGCCCGTGCTTTGTGTATATTATCAGGTGGATCTCGCGTTTTAGGCTTCTGTAAGAATTATATTCTCCATTTTGTCATATATAGCTATTCTACAACTATTTACGAATAAATGTGTAAGGCGATTTCTTGTCAAAATTCAAGGGTAAGAAAAGAGGAGTTAGTAAATCTTGGTAAGTCTGAATTCGACGAAATGCCATTGAATGCGGTATAAACGCACCAAGGGCGATCCTTCCGAATCGCCCTTGGTAAGTGTATCTATCTGATTGTCAGATAGCTTTACTACTAATACTCCTCTTCGTTCCAGAAGAAATCGTCCTTTGAGGGGTAGTCAGGCCAGATGTCCTCTATGCTTTCGTAGATCTCGCCGTCGTCTTCAAGTTCTTCAAGATTTTCCACCACTTCAAGGGGGGCTCCTGAACGGGTCGCGTAGTCAATCAGTTCCTCTTTGGTTGCAGGCCATGGAGCATCCTCCAGCCTATATGCAAGTTCAAGTGTCCAATACATCGTAATATAAGTTTAAATTATTAATTATCAGCATTTAAGGTTATCCCTTTCATTAAGGGGCGGCAAATATAGACAAAAAAAATTAATGACGATTATTTTTTTTATATTTTTGCACATAATTTACATATCATCGTACGGCGAGGGCATCGCACAAGATTCATACCACCGTTTACAATTATGTTCAATTTGCAAATAATATGACCCCATGGCATACACAAAGGAAGAAATATACGACGAACAGACTACAAACGCAATTGCAGAGCACTATCGCGAGATACTCCGGCTTTTAGGCGAGGATCCTGAGCGTGAAGGACTTGTGAAGACTCCTGAGCGAGTTGCCAAGGCCCTGCAGTTTCTTACCCATGGTTCTAATCAGGACGGAGCGGAAATCCTCCGCAGCGCCATGTTCAAGGAGGAGTACAGCCAGATGGTCCTTGTTAAGGACATCGAACTCTATTCGACCTGCGAACATCATGTGATGCCTTTCATCGGCAAGGCTCATGTCGCATATATTCCCAATGGCACCATCACAGGTCTGAGCAAGATCGCACGTGTGGTGGAGACGTATGCCCGCCGACTTCAGGTGCAGGAAAGGCTCACTACACAGGTCCTCAACTGCATCCAGGAGACTCTTGAGCCGCTGGGAGTGGCCGTGGTGATCGAGGCATCTCACACCTGCATGACTCTCAGGGGTGTGCAAAAGGCCAATGCAGTGACTACTACATCGGCCTTCAGCGGCATCTTCCTCAAGGATGAGAGGACGCGTAATGAGTTTCTGAATCTCATCAGATAGATCCCCGGTCAAGCCGGGGATGACGTAAGGGATGGTTCACCGGTCAGGCCGGGGATGACGCAAGGGATGGTTCACCGCTCAAGCCGGGGATGACGTAAGGGATGGTTCCCCGGTCAAGCCGGGGATGACCCGGGTACTAAAGATAGGCGTCTTTTACAACCTTGGCACTTCGCGCGATGAAGTCGCTGAGCTCCTTGCCCTTGAGCATTCCGTTGGAAAGGAGGGCAAGGTCTACGATCTGTCTGAGTATCTCGTTATTACCTGCGAATGTTTCAAGATCGGACTTATGAGCTGCAGCAGCAGTTTCCTTTGCCTCTGTGACTGTCCTCTTTACATCTTCAGATGCGTCCTCCGCAGCATCCGGAATCACCTGTGCAGGAGCGACATCCGCAGCTTTTGATTCCATGATCCTGGCAACAAGAGGGTTCTGCATGTTGACTGTGATGTTGTACATTGCAGGCATCTGTCCGTAGAAGTTCATTCCACCGCCCATTGCCGACATCTCGCGGTAGCGTCTCATGAATTCACTCTGGGTGATGAGGATAGGCATTGCATCCTCACCGAGATTGTCAGCCTGGACATAGTACTGGTTCTCCGAAGGAAGGACACTCTGGAAGATCACCGAAAGGTCTTCCTGCTCTGCGTCTGAAAGTTCAGGACGGATCTTGTCCTCTTTCGGGATAAGGTTGTCAATGCTGTCCGAATCCACACGGGCAAAGCGTGCATTCTCCACCTTGGTCTCGAGCAGGTTAACAAAATGGCTGTCAAGCTGGCAGTCCATCAGGAGGACGTCGTAACCCTTTGCCTTGGCTGACTCGATGAAAGAATACTGGCTTTCTGCATCGGTCGCGTAGAGGAAGACGACTTTCTTGTCCTTGTCGGTCTGTCCGGCCTCGATCGCAGTCTTGTAGTCATCAATGCTGAAGTACTTTCCTTCTGTGTTCTTGAGAAGGCAGAACTTCATGGCCCTGTCGCAGAACTTCTCGTCCGATAGCATTCCGTACTCTATGAAGAGCTTGAGGTTGTCCCATTTCTCCTCGAGCTGCTGACGCTCGTTCCTGAAGATCTCATCCAGACGGTCTGCGACCTTCTTTGTGATGTAGGTCGATATCTTCTTGACATTTGCATCGCTCTGAAGATAGCTTCTCGACACGTTCAGAGGAATGTCCGGCGAGTCAATGACTCCATGGAGAAGCGTGAGGAAGTCAGGAACTATGTTATCGACTGAGTCGGTCACGAACATCTGGTTGCAGTAGAGCTGGATCTTGTTGCGTGAGATCTCCACATTGTTCTTGATCTTAGGGAAATAAAGGATACCGGTGAGGTTGAACGGATAATCCACATTGAGGTGAATATGGAAAAGCGGTTCCTCAGCCATAGGATACAGCGCACGGTAGAACTCGTTGTAGTCCTCATCCTTGAGGTCGGCCGGCTTGCGTGCCCAGAGCGGCTCCACTTTGTTTATCACGTTATCCTTGTCAGTGTCGACATATTTACCGTCCTTCCACTCCTGTTCCTTTCCGAAGATCACCGGAACCGGCATGAACTTGCAGTATTTGGTGAGAAGTCCGGAGATGCGGGTCTTTTCTGCATATTCTTTCTCGTCGTCTGCGATGTAGAGGGTGATGACCGTACCTCTGTCAGACTTGTCACATTCTTCCATTGAATATTCAGGCGAGCCGTCGCAGGTCCATTTCACCGCCTTTGTGCCTTCCTTCCATGAAAGGGTCTCGATGGTCACCTTTTCAGCCACCATGAAGGCCGAGTAGAATCCAAGGCCGAAATGTCCGATTATGCTGCCGAGCTGGTCCTTGTATTTCTCAAGGAACTCCCCTGCTGAAGAGAAGGCGATCTGATTGATATATCTGTCAACCTCTTCTTCGGTCATACCGATACCGTTGTCAATCACTTTGAGTGTCTTGGCTGCCTCATCGAGTTCTATACGGACTGCAAGTTCTCCAAGCTCTGCAGTGCATTCTCCGGATGCGGCAAGAGCCTTCATCTTCTGAGTTGCATCTACTGCATTTGCCACAAGCTCCCTCAGGAAGATCTCGTGGTCTGAATAAAGAAACTTCTTGATTACCGGGAATATGTTCTCGGTGGTTACTCCAATTTTTCCTGTTGTTGACATATCTTTTACTATTTAAAATTAATTTACATTCAGATCCCTCGTCAGGCTCGGGATGCAGCCTTGCTGTCTTCGACAAGCAGATGAGGCCGTCCCGAAGAACGACCTCATATAGTCAAAATATGTTCCAAGCCAGTCTGACTGACAAAAAGTCAGTATCAATAGTTGTCCTCGAAGTCAAAGCTGGTAGTGTGCCCCGGCTGAAATGTCATCCTGCAGGTCTTCAGAAGGGTGTCACCGTCGTAGAAGACAGTCAGCAAGGTGCCCTCATAGGCTGCTGAAGTGACCTTTCCCACCTTCTTATGTGCGATGTCCACCTTCAGTCCGTCAGAAATCAGCATTACATAATATGTCGACTCCTCAATCCGTCGTCCATCAACTGTGACACTCAGCTTCATCCCGTCATCACCGGATTCAAGGACGGTCACTGACATCGCCAGTCCGTCAGCGTTCCCTATGGTCCATGTGTCCGGAGACTCGCGCAGAACTGTCAACGAAAACCGCCATAGGTCAAAGATCCGGCACATTCCCTTTTCAGAGAAGAAATCTTCCCCATTATAGTTGTACCTGACGTTGTCATATTCATAGACTCCATCCGAACTGACGAGTCCTGTCCTTATGAGGTCATACTGAGGCGACACCTTGAGTTCTGCGTCACCGTTCTGAAATACTGCTATATTGTAGGCATTGTAGAAGAGCTTCAATGTCTTGTCTATATCAGCCTCAAAGATCGTCCTGCAGACTTCATACATATACGGACCCTTTGTCGGGTTCTTGATGTACGGATCCACGACCTTGCAGGAGGCAGCCGCCATTACGGCAAAAAGGAAAAAGTAAAAACGTTTCATATCAGTACCTGTCAGAATCTGTAGCCGAAGCCTCCCATTCCACCCTTATACAAGGAGCCTGAACCGCATTCGGCAAAAACAATAAAACGACGTCCTACGGTTATTCCGAGAAAGACAGCCTGGCCGGCCAGATATCTGTCCGAGCGGCCGTCGAATGAGCCTCTGGTGGTGCCCAGTCCCAAAGATGAATAAAGCCTGAGCGCATCCTGGGAGATCCAGTCAAACCTTATCTGTGGAAGGACTGTGACCACACATCCTGTCACACGGCCTGTCTTGCGGTCGGTAAAGACATCATACTGATCCTTCCACATTCCGTTCGCAGCAAGTCCCAGAGAGAGCGTCAGCCTCTTGCCGACATGGACACCAAACGATGCCATGATGTTGCCTGTCATATATGTAGGGCCGTCATAGTCATCGAAGAGATTCTTGAAAGATGTATCTCTCAAATAGAAGGAACCCGACCTGAGGCTTGTGAAGTTATCATGATCCGATTCCGGATATCCGCCCAATCCGAGCCTGAACTCATACCTGAAATGTTTCTCCGCCTTTTCCTGGGCCCCGACCTCAGGCGCACCTGCCGCCATCATAGCTGCCGCTGAGGCTATGATCAAGATGAACCGTTTCATAATATCAGAAATTATAGCGTTCATTCGGATGCTTGCGTCCGTCATATTCACATCTTACGACATCCAGGAGCTCCAGAGTGCCGTCACCGTCCGCATCACCTTCGAAAGAGATCTCCAGGGCACCCTTCATCGTCACATATGACTGCGGATCCTTCGGTTGCGCCCTGTACACCTTCCTTGTCACAGGCTCTGCCGTACTTATGGTCACGACACGTCCCTCTCCTGTGGTGAATCTTGTAGAGACTTCCATGATCCAGCTGTAGAAGGCCTCATCATCCTCCACCTCACTGAAAAGGACCTCGTAGGCAGGATAACCTTTATGATTGCAGACCAGCTTGTAGTCATATTCACCATCCTGCTGCCGTGCGAAATACATGGTGAAGTCCGCCACATATCTCCCGAATGACCCGTTATATGCCTTGATGACCCATTCCGCACCAGGTTCACTTATGGATCTGCCCTGCATGTCAAGCGTGAATCCGTAGAAGTCTTTCATGCCGAACTGTCCTTCTCCTGTCTTCATGAGATTCTCGTAGATGTATCCCATCCCCAGTTTCTCTTCAGCAGTCATGCCTTCGTATGCCTCGATGGACATGGCGGTCTCTGCCATCACCATAGGGAATTCCAGACGGCTGGAAGCCTTGTGTTCTGCGAGATCGGAAAGGAGGTGATATTTCGAAGTCTCGGGCCCATCCACCCTGCATGAATTGAATGACACCAGACACAAGGCAGATATCAATATGTTTCTTATTATGGTCCTCATATGTTTTCAGTATATCAATATGTGATGAAAATCAGAATCTGTAACCTATTCCGACCCTTCCGCCTATATATGAAAGTCCGGCAGAGGTCTCGGCAAATCCGAACACCTTACGACCGAATGTAATGCCCATCGGAGTGATCTGGAAGGTAGGGGCCATGGCGAACTCGCCGTCATCAAGCCCAAATATCGCTCCGAATCCAAGCGAGCCGTAGAAGGTAAAGGCCGGTCTGACGACGTAGTTGTATCTTACGGTAGGAATGAGATGGAAGCTCAGGCCGAGCTGGGTATATTTCCTGCGGCCGGTGTAGTCATACATATGATACCATGCGCCAGTCATATGTGCTGCGACAGAGAGAGTCACCTTCCTGCTTCTGTTGAAGTTGTATTCTGCAGAAAGAAGACCGATCATCTTCTTTGTCCCATGGTAGTCACTATAGATGTAATCCGTGTCAAAATGATCTATGTCAGGAACAATACTGTCACCGAAGAGAAGATTGTCAAGGACAGGATAGCCGGAAAGGCCGAACCTCCATTCATGCTTATATTCAGGCTTGTCAGTGTCTTCAGCAGCCAGCACGGCAGGAAGGAGGATGAAAAGAGCGGGGAGAAGAAGTCTTGGTTTCATAGGCATTAATTCAGACCGGATTATAGATGCATACGGTTACGCCGGTGTTGCACGGACAGATAAAAAAATCAGACGCCCTTTCAAAAGAGCGCCTGACCTTATGTTGAAACGATATGCTTATTTGTACATGAACCTCTTGATGCTCATCTTCGGAGTCTTCTCGAAAGGCTGCTCCATGTACTCTACGATATTGACCTTGCTGTACGCCGGCATAGTCTTGTTGACCTCTGCCATGAGGGTCTTCTTGTATTCCTCCAGATCCACTCCCTCGGTCCTGGCCTTTTCTGAATCCATATACACGAGGGCTACTAACCTTGGTCCTCTGTCCACTACCACTGACTCGATGACATATGGCTGGTTGTTGACGGCAGCCTCGATCTCCTCAGGATAGATGTTCTGTCCGCTTGCAGAGAGAATCATGTTCTTGCTGCGGCCTTTGATGAAGATGTTGCCCTTCTCGTCAAGAAGTCCGAGGTCTCCGGTACGCATCCAGCCGTCCTCAGTGAATGCAGCCTTTGTGGCCTCTTCATTTTTGTAGTAACCGCTCATGATGTTAGTACCTTTTGCCTGGATCTCACCAACCTTGTTGTATGGATCCTCTGAATCGATGCGCACCTCAACTGTGTCGATCGCCTTTCCGCATGACTTCGAAGCGAAATCCCACCAGTCCTCATATGCCATAAGAGGCGCTGCCTCGGTCATACCATAGCCGACAGTGAAAGGAAGCTTGAACTTTCTGAACCACTTCTCCACATCAGGATTGAGAGCTGCACCACCCATCACGATCTCGCGGACATTTCCTCCGAATGCATTGAGAAGGGTGTTGCGGATCTTCTTGAAGATGATCTTGTTGATGCCCGGGATGGCTGTCACCACCTTCATTACAGGCTTGTTGATCACAGGTGCCACCTTGCTCTTGAAGATCTTTTCCATCACGAGAGGAACTGTGATCACGAGATACGGCTTCACCTCTGCCATTGCTCCGAGAAGAAGTGCAGGGGTCGGAGTCTTGCCGAGATAATATATCGACGAGCCTCCGCAGAGAGGATATATGAGCTCGAACATCATTCCGTACATATGTGCCATAGGGAGCATCGACACGATCTTGTCCTCCGGATATGAAGGAAGTCTCTTCTGTCCGAAAGCCACGTTTGCAGAGATGCACTCGTAACGGAGCATTACGCCCTTAGGAGCGCTTGTGGTTCCTGAAGTGTAGTTGATGATGGCAAGTTCCTTGTCATTGTCTGTCGGATAGGACACATCAGAAGCGGAAAATCCGTTCGGATACTTTTCAGCAAAGAGCTGGTCAAGGTTGTCGTTTGCAGCCTGGATACTTTCCTCCGCCGCATAAAGGAGAGAAAAGTCGCTTGAAGATATGACTGTCCTGATCTTCGGCATCTTTGAGATGTCAAGCTTGTTCCAGATGTCCGTGTCAGTAAGGAGTACCGAACTCTCAGAGTGATCTACAAGAGAGTTGACACTCTCCGGATTGAAGTCTGCAAGAATCGGAACTACTACAGCTTCATATGTGTTGGCTGCAAAGAAGGTCACACCCCAACGTGCGGAGTTCTTTGCACAGAGAGCCACCTTGTCTCCCTTCTTTAGCCCTATTGCTTCGAAAAAGACATGGAATCTTGCGATCTGAGTCGCAACTTCACCGAAAGTGAAAAGTTCGCCGCGGAAATTACCAAGAGCCGGGCGATCCCAGTTGGCCTTGATGGCCTCTTCAAATCTTGTGAAATAATGTTTCATCTTACTGTGGGTTGGTTTTAGAATTTTCGCGGGCAAATGTAACAAAATATGCTCTCGCGCTTATATAATTTATTATATTTGTGGCGAAAGGCCATTTTTTGTGGCGAGAAATACTTACAATCTGGTAACATGATCCCAGAGATTATACCACTTGTGAAACGTGAGGAACATGAAAAACATTAGAAACCGGCCGATAGTAGCATTGATCTACGACTTCGACGGCACACTGTCTCCTGGCAACATGCAGGAATTCGGATTTATCCAGGCAATCGGAAAGAAGCCCCAGGAGTTCTGGCAGGAAAGCGACGACATCGCTGCCGGACAGGACGCCAGCAACATCCTCAGCTACATGAAACTGATGTTCGACGAGGCGAAGAAGGCCGGCATCAAGCTGAGGCGTGAGGATTTCCGCAAATTCGGAGAAAGCGTGGAACTGTTCGAAGGGGTGACAGGATGGTTCAGGCTCATCAATGACTATGGAAAATCCCACGGCGTGAAGGTCGAGCATTACATCAACTCGTCAGGACTGGCGGAAATGATCGAAGGGACTCCGATTGCCGGTGAGTTCAAGAGGATCTTCGCCTGCTCGTTCTTATACAATAAGGACGGCGAGGCTGAATGGCCGGGAGTGGCTGTCGATTACACGGCTAAGACCCAGTTCCTGTTCAAGATAAACAAGGGCATCCTGAGCATAAGGGACAACAAGAAGGTCAACGAGAGCCAGATGGAGGAAAAGAAGAGGATTCCTTTCCCTCACATGATCTATTTCGGAGACGGAGAGACGGATGTTCCATGCATGAAGATCGTGAAGATGTTCGGAGGAAACTCCATCGGAGTCTACAACCCGGCCATACCGAAGAAGAAAAAGGTTGCGGAAAAGCTTCTGAGGCAGCAGCGTGTCAATTTCATCACGCCAGCCGTATATACAAAAGAGAGCAGAACCTACGAGGTGGTCTGCTCTATAATTGACAAGATAAGGATTGACTTCGAACTGGCTCGTCTGGCCAGAGAGAAATAATCCCGGAAGTAGATTACTTTATATTGACTTTCAGTTTTGCGTATGCCCTTTCAGCTTTTGCAAGGGCATTTTCCACTGTCTCATCAGTTGCAAGGATGACTCCCACGCGGCGGTGGCCCTTGATTTCAGGCTTGCCGAAGATGCGGATCTGCACACCCGGCTCCGCGAGGACCTCCTCAAGATTGTCGAATTCGTACTCAGTCGTGTTCCCTTCAACAACGATGGCCTTGGAAGCCGACGGACCATAGAACTTTATCTCAGGCACAGGAAGACCGAGGATGGCACGTGCATGAAGGGCGAATTCGGACATATCCTGCGAGATCATGGTCACCATACCGGTGTCGTGAGGTCTTGGCGAGACCTCGCTGAAGATTACATCATCTCCCTTGACGAACAGTTCGACACCGAAGATTCCGTATCCTCCAAGCGCGTCAGTAATCGCCTTTGCGATGGCTTCGGCCTTTGCCAAGGCCTCCGGCGCCATCGCCTGGGGCTGCCACGACTCGCGATAGTCTCCGTCGACCTGATGATGTCCTACAGGCTTCACGAATGTCGTACCGGCACAATGACGGACAGTAAGGAGTGTGATCTCATAGTCAAACTTCACAAAGCCTTCGACAATCACCTTTCCACCGCCGGCGCGGCCTCCTTCCTGGGAAACCTTCCATGCATTGTCAATGTCTTCTGCCTTCTTTATCGTGCTTTGGCCATGTCCTGATGAGCTCATGACCGGCTTAACAACGCACGGGATGCCGATTTCTGCAACTGCAGCGTCGAACTCCTCACGAGTCTCGGCAAAACGGTATGGAGATGTCGGCAGGCCAAGGGTCTCTGCAGCGAGTCTCCTGATGCCTTCGCGGTTCATGGTCAGACGGGTGGCCTTGGCAGTAGGGATTACATTGAACCCTTCCTCCTCAAGCTCCACAAGCTTGTCTGTGGCGATGGCCTCGATCTCCGGGATTATATAATCAGGATTCTCTTCCTTGATGACGGACTTCAGGGCCTCTCCGTCCAGCATAGGAAAGACATAGCTCGCATGAGCGACATGCATCGCAGGAGCGTTTTCATATTTATCCAACGCAACCACCTCCACGCCATAGCGCTGAAGTTCGATTGCCACTTCCTTTCCGAGCTCGCCAGAGCCGCACAAAACAGCCTTCTTTCCTGATTTTGTAAATGTTGTACCGATCTTTGCCATAATAATTCTACAGTATTATACACATCTGGCAAATTTAAGGAAAATACTGATATTACTCAAGTTTCTCAAGTAATAAAATCGGCAGAGAAGATATTTCATAAAGATGCCTGCCGCTAAAACGCAGCAGGCATCCGGCTCAAGAGGCTGGCAATCAGCCGGTTCTGTTCTAGAAGGTGATCTCGACAGCTCTGTCAAGTTCCGGATCGGCTGTAGCCTTCACTACTTCCGACTTCACCACCACACGGTCTTTAGAGATTCCGTATTTGCCTGTGAGGATGTCGGCGATGTATTTTCCTCTGGCCGCGCTGATGGTCTCGTTACGTTTCTGAGTGCCGGTGTTGCTGTCGGCGGAGCCCATTACAGTGATATAGACCTTATCCTGCTGGCTGACCTTTGAAAGAATGTTCTTTACGATGTAGTCCAGATGCTGCATCTCGTCAACCGTAAGGACTGTCTGTCCTATATTGAAATAGACTGTTGCAGGCGAAAGACCTGAAAGCACTTCCATAGGGTCCGGCGCAGAAGGGGCATTCGTCATTGAGGCCATCTGCTTGTTAAGTTCGTTATTCTGATTCTGAAGCTGGGTGTTGTTCTCGGCAAGAGCCACATTAGCTGCCTCGAGGGCAAGGGATGCAGCTTCAAGAGCAGCTATCTCTCCAGCTGTGGCTGATTCAACCGCTGCAAGCACAGTGGAAGTCCTGAGGAAGCCCGGCCATCCGAGATTCACGGCAAGTCCCATTGTGACAGAAGGAAGCATTGCGGCTCCTTCGCCTCCATGGACACGGCCGTTTACGACAATAGCCTTCATGTCGATGATCATAGAGAGTCTCTCTCCGAGACGAAGGTTGTGAAGTGTACCCACACCCATTGCGAGCTCATTGTTCGAGTAATCCACATCGTCAAGTCCGTAGGCACGGAAGAATCCTGCATGAACATATGGAATCATGTTCCAGAAGCGGGTCTCCTTGTATCCTCCGACCGCATTGGACATGTTCCAGAGGAAGTCTCCGTGGAAGTACATGTAGCCGAACTTCTGGAGATACATCTTTTCTTCGGTGTCAAGTACATTGCCGAGAGCTGACGGTGCATCAGCCCAAGAGTTTGCCGTAAGTCCGGAGTAACCTACCCTCATACCTACAGCTGGGGTAAACCACTTGCCCACGCTTGCATCGATGCTTGGTCCGATCTTAGCCTTGTAGCCATCGTTCAGAAAGACATTGATACCACCGCCGGCTCCGATGAACCAGTTGTCACCGAATCTGTTGGTTTCATAAGGACCGCGAACGACCTTGCCGTTCTCATCCCTGTTTCCGTTCTCCTGTGCACCCGCATCAGGAGAGGCTGTCAAAGCGACAGCTGCAAGAGCCGCAGCTCCAAATAAAAATCTAAGACGTTTCATAACCACTGTTTTAAATGTGTCTGAAACGTCTTAATACAAATTTGGTGTACAAACTTGATTTTTTGTGAAGTTTTTTTTGAAACCGGCTACTTCATCTTACGGATTGTCTCTGCCTTGACCTTGAAGAAATTGTTGTTTCCCTTGTCCATAAGGCGGTATTCCCCATGATTTCCCCAGTGCGCAGGAGCGTCCTTTATCTCCATGTCCTCCCCTGTATCATTAGGCACGAAACCGCGTATCTTCGACTGCCAGGCCTCAATTCTCGCCACGCTGGCATCCATGTCGAAAAGCTCCTTCGAAGGGTCGATGAGCTCGAGAAGTGCCTCGCGATACATCTGCCTGAAGTCCTCGAACTTCATCAGCCTTTCCATAAGCAGGCCCTTGTCACCCCAGTCATACGGGTCCTGACGTCCGGAATCCTTCTGGTCTCCACATTCAAGGCTGGTACCGAGAGTGTTGTCGTAGTCGTATGGAAGGAGGAAGAACTTGTAGTCGTACTTGTCTGTGGAGTTGAAGTACATATAGAAATTGTTTCCGTTGTTCCAATGGTCATCCCACATACCGACAGCCACATTCACAGCATAGGTCTTGAGGAGGAAGTCCACATCGCACACCTCCTGAATCCATCTGTAGAAGCTCTCGTCGCTCTTGCCTTTGAGCTTCAGGATGAAATCCTTGAGCTGCTCCTCGGCTGCCAGGTAGTCCTCCTCATCACCTTTATATTCATAGGTCATGTTCTCGCCTGTGTCTTCATCGAGGCCGAAATGTGCGTCAGTCGAGTCGAGGAAGGCACCTGCCCAAGACCATCCGCACTTCCAGAGATTGCCCTTGGCGTTTCCGAACATTCCGTCAACACGTCTTTCGATGAATTCGTCATCTATAGGCTCGATCATCTCATAGACTCCGTAATATGCAGGTTCGGAATCACCTTCGACATGGATCCAGAGACGGCAATACATGTCATGCGCGGCAGTCCATATGCCATATCTGCGGAAAAGGTCATAGCAATATAGCTCCCTCACATAGCAGGGATCATCCTTGAACCATTTCAGGTTGACCTTCCTGATGCCTTCGATGGTGTGGTCGCTGTCCTTGTGGAACTTGCGGAAATTGATTCCGAAGTGGCAATGGTGCCAGTCAGCTCCGTCAGTCACATGGGACTGGCCGCCGCTTCCTTCCGGACGACGTCTCGACGTGTTTCCACGGAGCCTGAGTCCTCCGTCTTCTATGAAATGCACCTTGTCACCTTTCTTATAGGTGAAGTCCGCATGGAAATAATCCACATTGTGGTCGTACTCGTCATACCTCTTCAGGAGAGCATTCCACTGGTCCTTGGATATATGGACGGTGATTTCAGGGATGACGCTTTCATCCCACATGTACAGAATGCCCGGATCCGTGATCTGAGGAGGGCCGGGTACCTCCACCTGAGGAGGCTCCACCGGTCCCGACGGCACATCCGGCTCTTTTACGGGGTCATCGGTCTGACAACCGCATAAGAGAACCAGGCATGCCAGCAGGACGGAAATACGTCCGGTCATTATTTTACAGGGATGTTTTCAAGGACCGCCTTGAGGAAGTCCCAGCATTTTGCCACTGAAGGGATGTTCGCACGCTCGTCAGGTGAGTGAGGGCTCATGAGTGTAGGACCGCATGAAACCATGTCCCAGTTCGGATAGGTACCGCCGAGTATACCGCACTCGAGGCCTGCGTGGATAGCCATAACAGCCGGCTCCTTGCCGTAGAGGTCGTTGTAGACCTTCTTCATTGTGGCAAGAATTGCAGAATCAGGGTTTGGAGCCCAGCCTGAATAACCGCCTGCGAATGAAGTCTGGATGCCTGCGAGAGAGAAGATCGCCTCGAACTTCTGTGCAAGAGCCTCCTTTGCAGTGTCGACAGAGCTTCTCATGAGGGTCTTTACAGAAAACTCTCCAAGCTCGATCTTCACCATCGCAAGGTTGTTGGATGTCTCCACAAGGCCAGGCATCTCGCTGCTCATGCGCTCCACTCCGTCAGGACATGCGAGGATGGCGCGGATGAAGCGGACTGCATCAGCCTCAGGAACGTATCTGCATTCCTCACCGTGGCTGCAGCACTCGCCCTCAGCGCACTCGTAAGGCTTGAAGATGAACTCTGAGTCAGGATCTGTTCCGGCGTACTCAGCCTTGATCTCAGCTGCCGCCTTGTCGAACACCTGCTGCGCCTTCTCCAGCTTGTCAGCAGGAACATAGACTGTAGCGAAGGCCTCGCGTGGGATAGCGTTGCGGAGTGTACCTCCCTCAAGGTCAAGAAGTTTCACATCGGCCTCAGTCATGAGGGCATAAAGAATGCGCGCAGCGATCTTGTTGGCGTTTCCTCTGCAGAGGATGATGTCCATTCCTGAGTGTCCGCCCTTGAAGCCCTTCACAGCAAGCGAGTAGCAGAGCCAGCCTTCCTGAGGCTCTGCAGCTGTGTATGTCGCATAGGCAGAGGCGTCAAGACCTCCTGCACAACCGACATAAAGTTCGCCTTCCGTCTCCGAGTCGAGGTTGATGAGGATGTCACCCTGAAGCATTCCAGGCTTGAGGGCATTGGCGCCGGTCATACCTGTCTCCTCGTCGATTGTCACGAGAAGTTCCACAGGACCGTGCTTGAGGTCGTCAGACTCGAGCACCGCCATACCCATGGCCACGCCAAGGCCGTTGTCGGCTCCGAGAGTCGTTCCTTTCGCCTTCACCCAGTCACCGTCGATATAGGTCTGGATAGGATCCTTCTCAAAATCGTGGACTGTGTCTGCGTTCTTCTGTGGCACCATGTCGATGTGGCCCTGAAGGATAACTCCTTTGAGGTTCTCCAGACCCGGAGTCGCAGGTTTGCGGATGACTATGTTGCCCACCTCGTCCTTGATTGTCTCAAGGCCGTGAGCCTTACCCCAGTTATACATATACTCGACTGCAAGCGCCTCTTTCTTAGATGGACGCGGAATCTGAGTCAGTTCATAAAAATTTTTCCACACGATCTGTGGATCAAGTGTCTTAATGCTCATAAATATCAATGTGTTAATGTGATTAATTCAATGCTGTCTTCAACGGAACAGATGATTCCTGACCGAGCTGATATACAGGGATCCTGGTCTGGAGCAGAAGGTCCGCCCCCTCCTTGAGCCTGATTGTGCAGGCTGCAGGTATACGGTAATATATAGAAGGTATCTCCTTCACCTTTTTCGTAGCCTTCCTGCCTCCCGCAGCCTCTGCCTCCGCTGCCGGATCCGGCACCTGAGCTATCTGAGGCACCTCTATTTCCATGACTATCGGCTTTCCGTTCACCTCTTCAGCCGGGAGGAGACCGGACTTGTCGGACACGCGGAAGGCCACATACATCTGGTTCTGCCTGTCAGCCTGCGGTATGACCTCGAACTTCATTGTCTGTGTCTGGTAGTCCGAATAGCCTGTGAAAAGGGTCATGTATTCGCTCTCGAGGCGTGAAAGCTCTTCTACAGCCGTCCCCATTGCCTCTCCGCTGTAGGTAGCATCCGTGTCACCGGTGACGATCTGAAGACGCTGCTTGCGGAGATCAAGGATGGTGTTAGCGGTCTCCCGTGCCTTCTGTTCAAGGGATTTCTCCACCACCATATTCTGCTGAACAGCGACAGGGTTGCGTGAACTTACCTTCTTGTCCTTCTTGTAGAGGACAGCCGATTCCGATGTAAGGTTTGACGATATCCCCTTGTCGGAGAAGTCAGCCTTCACTTCAACAGGGAAACGCCACACCGACTCTTCCACAAACGGAGCATCTGAAAAGGTCACAAGGCCGGCCGAGCTGAGCTTGAAGAGATTGGATGCAACCGTGCTTCCTGCCACGAGAGAAAACCTCTTGGAAAGGTCAGCCTCAACATAGGGCATAAGGGTTATCTTTGTGAGCTGAACGGTGGTCTCGTCCTTCATGCGGGGCTCGATGCCGAGGAACTTCTCTGCATACCTGGCATATGGGCCGGCATGAAAGGTCTCCTGAACCGCCTCAACTTCCAAGGTTATCGTAGTCGAAGGAAGGGAATATGTCACATATCCCTGAGGATCAGCAGCTGTCTGCGCCGATGCCGCAAGTGAAACCGCGAGAGCCGCGACTGCAATAATTGACTTTCTCATATCATTTCCATCTTTTGTGACTCCAGAGCCAGTTGTACGGAGTCTCGTTAATTTCTTCTTCGAGTATGTCGAAATACTTCCTGATCAGATCCTCCGGCGTGTGTTCCGATGCATTCTGACACACAGGGATGAAGGTCATCTCATATTTTCCCCTCGCCAAATGCTTCATCTTCAGGTACACGACACTGTGGCCGAGCTTGTTGGCAAGGGCCACGCTTCCTATCATGGCGTTGGTCTGCTGATGGAGGAATTCGCCCACTGGATGCTTTCCCGTACCCTTGTACGGAGCCTGATCAGCAATATATATGTATATCCTGTGTTCCTTACGATGCTTTATCGCATATCTGAGGACGTTTGATGACTCTATCTCGCACGATGTCCCGATCTTCTCGAGGGCTGCGGCGCGGTTGCGTCTGAAGAACTCGTCGGAGAACCCGCTTGTCAGCTGCTTGTACACTACGGTTATCTGTTCTTCCTCCAGCATGACCTTCTCACCGTTGGCGGACCTGTAGCCGAGAAAGCCGCCGAGAAGTTCCCAGTTGCCGCAGTGGGAGTAGAGCACGGTCATGCTCGGAGCGTCCGTGAAGAGTTCATTGAACACCTCAGGATTAGTGACCGTGACTATACCGCTCTCGTACAGGCGCTTATAGTTGCAGCCTCCGAACCAGATTGCCTCGGCGAAGATCTCTCCGAGATGTCTGTAGAACTGCGAGGCGATCTTCTCAAGTTCCTTATACTTCTTCTCCGGGAAGGACCTTGCGAGGTTTATCATCACCGTTCCGTAGCGATATTTCAGGACATTCTTCAGAATCCAGGACAGAATCCGGCCCATAAAATAATGGAATCTCAAGGGCAGACGCGAGATCACGACCACCACGCCACGGGCTATATTTACAAGCAACTTCTTCATTTCCAAATATATATTATATATCAGAGCCGTTCCACTCCCCCTCCGCACCCGCCTCAGCTCTGCACAAAAAACAAATATACCAATTTTCCTGATGATTTCCGCTATTTTTGCTTCGAAAATAATTTACTATCTTTGTCGGGATATAATCACTCGCGGAACTTGAGTATGTATCTTTGTTAACAACTAAAACTATAAGACTATGTCATTTATCTCTAACCTCTGGACTAACAACCGTCCGATGGCGATTCTGATCGCGATCCTGATCGTAGTCATACCTTTCCTGGTATTCTACATCAGCAAGGCACGTAAGGAACACCCTAAGGGACTGATTGCCGCAGCATTGAGCAACATGGGAGAGCGTTTCGGCTACTACATCATGAATGCAGTGCTCCTTCTGTTCATCTGCTCGAAGTTCGGCATCAGCGACAGCGCAGCAGGCTGGATCTATTCGGTATTCTATTTCCTGATCTATGTCCTCAGCCTCCCTGGCGGAATCATCGCTGACCGCACACAGAACTACAAGGCGACCATCATTTCAGGCCTTCTTGTGATGGCGGCCGGATACGGAATCCTTTCGATTCCTGTATTCGCTTCGACTACAGGAGTCTCATGGGTACTCGTGCTCACCTGCGTCGCTCTCTTCATCATCGCCTTCGGTAACGGTCTCTTCAAAGGAAACCTTCAGGCCCTCGTCGGTCAGATGTACGACAACTTTGAGGCCGAAGCAGCCAAGGAAGGTCCCGAGGCTCTCGCAAAGGCAAAGGAAAAACGTGACTCAGGATTCCAGATCTTCTACGTGTTCATCAACATCGGCGGTGTGATCGCACCTTTCATCGCACCTCTCCTCAGAAGCTTCTGGCTCAAGATCCACGACCTTGCATACAACTCGGACCTCCCACGCCTCTGCCACATGTTCATCAAGGACCAGAACGCAATGGCTGGAACAGATGCGGAGAACCTCACGAAACTTGCCGCTGAAGTCGGTCATTCAGGAGTCGTGGACGCTGCTTTCTGCAACAGCTACCTTGAGATCTTCAACACAGGTGTACATTTCTCATTCATCGCTTCAGTCGTGGCAATGCTCACTTCACTTGTGATCTTCATCGCCATCAGGAAGAAGCTTCCTAACCCTGCAAAGAAGGAGAAGAAGGCTGTGGAGGACTACACCGCTGAAGAAAGGGCAGCAAATGCAAAGGAGATCAGACAGAGACTCTACGCCCTGTTCGCAGTTCTCGGAGTAGCGGTATTCTTCTGGTTCTCGTTCCACCAGAACGGCCAGTCGCTTTCGATCTTCGCACGTGACTTCGTCACCACAGCTTCGATTCCGCCTGAAATCTGGCAGTGCATCAACCCTCTCTTCGTGATCATCCTCACCCCTGTCATCATGTGGGTGTTCGGTTCACTCGCACGCAAGGGCAAGGAAGTGTCGACTCCACGAAAGATCGCCCTCGGTATGTTCATCGCAGCATGCTCTTACATCCTGCTCATGGTCGTGGCAATGGTACAGGGTTACCCTTCAGGCGATGAATTCAGAAGTCTCAGCGATGCTGTGAAGATGGGCATGAAGTCGAGCCCTATGGTGCTCATCGCAACATATTTCTTCCTCACAGTCGCAGAGCTCTTCATCTCGCCACTGGGTCTGTCTTTCGTTTCCAAGATCGCTCCGCGCCATCTCCAGGGAATTTGCCAGGGACTGTGGCTCACAGCGACTGCCATCGGAAACCTCTTCATCGCACTCGGCGTAACAATGCTCAACTCCCTTCCGCAGCAGTGGATGTGCTGGGCTGTGTTCGCAGGCTTCTGCCTCATCTCGATGGGCGTGATGCTCGGAATGGTCAAGTGGCTCGAGAGAGTTGCCAAATAACAGATATCCAATCAATTAAAATATAAATTATGTTCAAAGGTCAACCAAAAGGACTCTTTGCCCTCGCGCTCGCCAACACTGGTGAGCGCTTCGGCTATTATACAATGCTGGCCATCTTCCTCCTGTTCATCCAGGCGAAGTTCGGATTCAGCGCAGCTGCGGCAACGCAGATCTACTCGATCTTCCTTGCAGGCGTGTACTTCATGCCTTTCTTCGGAGGTATCCTAGCAGACAGGATCGGCTACGGAAAGTGCGTCACCATCGGTATCGGTGTGATGTTCCTCGGCTATCTCTGCCTTGCCATCCCGACAGCTCCGGACCTCACCGGAAAGATCATGATGTTCGGAGCACTCACCCTCATCGCCATCGGTACCGGACTCTTCAAAGGCAACCTCCAGGTAATGGTCGGCAACCTCTATGACGATCCGAAATATTCGGCAAAGCGAGATGCAGCATTCAGCCTTTTCTACATGGCGATCAACGTCGGTTCGATGTTCGCGCCTTCAATGGCAAAGGCCATGACCAACTGGTCACTCAACAAGTTCGATCTCGTCTATAACGCAAATGTACCTGCACTTGCACACCAGGTGATGAACGGGACCATCTCTGCCGAGAACCTTTCACATCTCGAGAGCATCGCCGGCAAAATGCCGGGAGCCGCAGGAATGGACATGGCCACATTCGCACCATATTATATCGAGAAGCTTTCTACCGCTTACAACGGAGGTTTCGCTGTGGCTTGCGTATCACTCATCCTCTCCGTACTCATCTACTACAGCTGCCGTTCATGGTTCAAGCATGCGGACGTGAATGCGAAGCAGGCACAGACCGCCAATCCTGCAGCCGAGGTCGAGCTCACACCTGCCCAGACCAGGAGCCGTATCGGAGCCCTCATCTTCGTGTTCGCCGTAGTGATCTTCTTCTGGATGGCCTTCCACCAGAACGGTGCGACAATGACATTCTTCGCACGAGACTACACGGCCAGCAGCGTGACAGGCATCCTCAGGATAGGATTCAACATCTGGTGTCTCGCCCTCATCGCGCTTTCAGTATACACGCTCTTCAACGTGTTCCAGGCTGAGACAAGGAAGGCCAAGGTCACTTCAGCTGCGATCACCCTCGGTCTATGGGGGCTTGCAGCCTTCCTTTATCTCCAGATGCAGGGTACTGTACACATCCAGCCTTCTGATTTCCAGCAGTTCAACCCATTCTATGTGGTGGCACTCACACCGGTGTCGCTTGCCATCTTCAGCGCACTTGCAAAGAAGGGCAAAGAGCCTTCTGCACCTCGCAAGATCGGCCTCGGAATGCTCGTTGCAGGAGCCGGCTTCCTCATCCTCACGCTTGCATCGATGGGACTTGTCTCTCCTAAGGGACTCGGAGGAACTGTGAGCCCTGACCTCGTTTCACCTACATGGCTCATATCGACATACCTCGTGCTCACATTTGCCGAGCTCCTTCTTTCACCTATGGGCATCTCATTCGTGTCAAAGGTTGCTCCTCCAAAATATAAAGGCATGATGATGGGCGGCTGGTTTGCAGCGACAGCCATCGGAAACTACCTCGTGTCAGTACCTGGCCTCCTCTGGATGAGGATTCCTCTCTGGTCGATCTGGGTGGTCCTCATCGCAATCTGCCTAGTGGCTGGTATCTTCATGTTTGCAAACATGAAACGTATCGAGTCAGCTACAGAATAGCGACATACTGACAATTACCTTTAATGCCCGCCGTCTCCTGAGACTGTGGGCTTTTTTCAATAAAAAAAGCCCACAGGGCACATCGTACAACCATCCATTTTTTGTATCTTTGTAAGATTATGGATGTACATTTGAAAGAGACCCTCATGGGGTGGGCGGAAGAGTACAACGACCCGAGGTATTTTCAGGAAGACCCTATAGTCTTCCCTACCGGTTTTGCACGGAAATATGAGGCCGGACAGGCCTCCCTGGCAGATGTGGAGATCTCGGCCCTTCTGTCGGCGCATCTTGCGTGGGGAAGGCGCGCGATGATAGTCCGCGACTGCGGAAGGATGTTCGACGAGATGTGCTGGCGTCCATATGACTATGTGATGAGCGGGGACTACCGCAACGAAGCGGTCAGCCTGCACAGGACGGTGAAATGGAGCGAATTCGCAGCAATATGCTCGAGGCTGAAAGTGATATATGAAAAGAACGGCAGCATCGAAGGATTGAGCGACGCTCAGATAAGGACAGGGATATTCGGGCAGAAGGAGGACAGGAAGGCCCCGAACAAGAAGATCAGCATGATGAGAAGATGGCTGGTCAGGGATGACGGCAAGGTCGACCTCGGGGTGTGGAAGTCTTCCGACAAGAAGGACCTGATCCTGCCTCTTGATGTCCATGTCTATGATCAGGCGACGGCACTTGGCCTGACAGCGCGGCGTCCGAAAGACCTGACCACAGCCATGGAGATCACTGATGCATTCCGGGAAATCTGGCCGGAGGACCCATGCAAGGGCGATTTTGCCCTGTTCGGTTATGGAGTGAACAACAGATGAACAGAGAACTGTAACAAGAGCATATGCCGAGACTATATATAATATCAGGTTGTAACGGAGCGGGAAAGACCACTGCTTCCTACTCGCTGCTGCCGGAGATGCTGGACTGCAGGGAGTTCGTGAATTCGGACGAATTCGCAAAGGGGCTCTCCCCTTTCAACCCTGAAAACGCATCCATCCAGGCCAGCAGATACATGCTGCTCAAGATCAGGTACCTGCTGAAGAAGCAGTCGGACTTCGCCATAGAGACTACCCTCGCCACAAGGACCCTTCTGAAGACAGTCAGGATGGCGCAGGATGCGGGCTACACCGTAACTCTTCTGTACTTCTGGCTGAAATCGCCCGAGCTTGCGATAGAAAGAGTCCGCGCCAGGGTCGAGGCAGGAGGCCACAACATCCCTGAGGAGACCATCAGGAGGCGCTACAATGTGGGCATAGACTATTTCTTCCACTATTATTCGCCTATATGCGAGAGATGGATCCTGGCAGACAATTCGCAGATACCGTTCCGCGTCATAGCGGAAGGCTCGAAGAACGATGTGATAAACATCAGGGATGAAGAGACCTATGAGAAGATCAGGACAATAGCTCAGACAAGAAGACAGATCGTGGAAGAGACAGGAGAGATCCTGTCACTATAGAAGGACCTGCCACTATAGAAGGAAAAGATGAAGAACAGATATCTGGACATATTCAAGGTAAGCGAGAGCCAGCTTCAGGCACTGGTATCTACGGCGCTCTCGCACGGAGGCGACTACAGCGACCTCTATTTCGAACACACTACATACTTCAACCTCATGCTCAAGGACGGAGTCGTCTCGTCGGGAGGATTCCACACCGACTACGGAGTGGGGATACGCGTCCTAAAGGGTGAGAAGACCGGATATGCATATTCGGAGAACACCGACATGGCCGATATGCTCTGCGCTGCGAAAGCGGCCTCTGCCATTGCCAGAGGCACGGTTTCGGCACCGGTAGCATATTGCGGAGTGAAGGACAGGAGGCTGGACCTGTATCCTATGGAACAGAACTGGAGGGACAAGGGAGCAGACGCCTTCCTGCCTTTCATGATGGATCTGGAGAAAAGGATATTTTCAAGGGACAGCAGGATAGTCAAGGTGGTGATCAGGCTTGCAGACTCGGTGAGCGACGTGATGATGTACAACTCGCTCGGGGAGCTCACCTGCGACACAAGGCCGGTGGCAAGCGTCAGCGCGACCGCCGTGTTCCAGCAGGACGGGAAGACCGAAAACAAGAGTGCCTCAAGGAGCTTCAGGACAGGAGCGGAGTTCATAGGAGAGGCTTTGGCAGATGAGATTGCAGACGACATAGCCAAGGGAATCGACCAGCGCTTCGAGGCCACAAGGCCTAAGGGCGGGCAGATGAGCGTGGTGATGGGGGCCGGAGCATCCGGCATCCTCCTTCACGAAGCGATGGGACACGCATTCGAGGCGGACTTCAACAGGAAAGGTCAGTCCATATTCTCGGACAAGCTCGGCAAAAGGGTGTGTCCAAAGGGTGTGGATGTCGTGGACGACGGCACGATTGCCCTCAACCGAGGCGCCGGAAACTACGATGACGAAGGAGTACCTGGCGAAAAGACATATATGGTAAAGGACGGCATCCTATGCTCCTACCTTCACGACCGCATCAGCGCGGCCTGGTACGGAGTCGCCCCGACAGGAAACGGCAGGAGGGAGAATTTCCGCTACAACCCCATCCCGAGGATGAGGGCAACATATATGGAAAGCGGGGATGCAGACCCGGCAGACATAATAGCTTCAGTCACAGAAGGCATCTATGTGGACGAGTTCTCCAACGGACAGGTAAAGATCGGAGAGGGTGACTTCACCTTCTTCGTCAAGAGCGGCTACATGATCGAGAACGGCCGCATCACTGCTCCGGTAAAGGACATAAACATAATCGGAAACGGCCCACAGGCACTTGCAGACATAAAGGCCGTGGGCAACGACCTAAAGATAGACAACGGCACATGGACCTGCGGCAAGGAGCAGAGCGTCGCCGTGTCATGCGGAATGCCGACCGTACTCATAGGCAACCTTATTGTAGGAGGAGAATAGTATGATAAAGGAATATGAAATAAACCTGGCAAGAAAGTGCATAAGCTTCGCCACCGAGGCGGGAGCTGAGGCGGCGCGTGTGTCGCTCGGCAAATGCGTGACCGACGCATACACCCTGCTGAACGGCCAGCTGGACAAGGCCACCCATTCTGCTGACAGGTCGGTATATATCTATCTTTTTGTGGACGGAAGATACGGCACTTTCTCCACCAACCGCCTGGAAGAGAATGAGTTGCACGACTTCATCCTGAAGGCGGTGGAAATGGTCAGGATGCTGGGAGAAGACAGGGCAAGGACACTCCCGTCAAGGGAAAGGACTGCCAAGGACGCCGTGACAGGTAACGAACTCGGACTGTTTGACGAGTCATATTACAGTTTCGACAGCGACAAGGCCCTGAATGACGCCTATAGCCTGAGCAGATATGAAGAGTACATGAAACAGGAAGACCTCCCGTATAGGATCATATCCGAAGAATGTGAGTTCTCATGCACGGCAGACGACAACTACACTGTCGATTCACAAGGCTTTGAAGGGCGTCACAAGGAGACCTCCTTCGGCACTTTTGCGGAGATCACTGTGGAAGGCCACGACGGCTGCAAGTACAGCGGCTACTGGTGGCAGACCACACATAAGGCATCACAGATAGATTTCGGTTCCATAAGCGGGCAGGCGTTGGAAAGAGCTGTAAGACAGATAGATCCGCAGAAGCGCAAAAGCGGAAGGTACAGGATGGTCCTTGAGAACACGGTTTCTTCAAGGGTGGTCACCCCCCTGATCAATGCCCTGAATGCCTCAGCCATACAGCAGAAGATGTCCTTCCTGGAGGGCAGCATAGGCAGACAGACCTTCTCTGAAGGACTCACCATCATGGACCTCCCGAGGACATGCGGAAAGAACGGATCCAGGCTATTCGACACCGAAGGAGTCGCCACGGAAGACGGTCCGATAATCTGCAACGGAGTGGTGCAGAAGTATTTTGTCAGCACCTATCTGGCCAACAAGATGGGCATCGTACCGACAGTCGAGGATGTCTCGAGACCTTGCCTGATGCCATATATCAAGGGAGAGACCTTGTCTTCAGAAGAAAAAGAACTATCTTTGAAGGATATATTGAAGCTGAGCGGCAACGGAATCCTCGTGACAGGTTTCAATGGAGGCAACTGCAATCCGGTCACGGGCGATTTCTCGTTCGGAGTCGAGGGCTTTGCCTTCAGCAAGGGCAGGATCACCCACCCCGTGCGCGAGATGCTGATCACAGGCAACATGCTGGAGCTATGGAACAACCTCATCGCAGCCGGTTCGGACGCCAGACCAAGCTCGCGATGGCAGATCCCGACCCTCGCCTTCGAAGACGTATCATTCTCAGCATAAATGAATTAAACAAGAAACAAAATAGCAATAAGACATGAAAATCGGAAAGAACAAAGTAGTGGAGTTCTGCTACGAACTCGAAGTAGACGGTCAGATAGCAGACCGCACCACAAAGGAAAGACCGCTTGACTACATACATGCGACAGGAAGCCTCCTTCCGAAACTGGAGGAAGCCATAGAAGGAATGAAGGCAGGTGACAGATTCGATGTCACCCTCTCTCCTGCTGACGGCTATGGAGAAGTTGATCCAAGCAGAATCATCGACCTGCCGAAGGCAGCTTTCGAGGTGAACGGAGAGATCCGCGAGGATCTTCTCGTACCTGGAAACACGATCCCTATGATGAACAGCATGGGAGGCGTGATCCCGGGAGTGGTCCTAGAAGTGACTGAAGACAATGTAAAGATGGATCTCAACCACCAGATGGCCGGCAAGACCCTCCATTTTACAGGTGAGATCCTCACTGTCCGCGAAGCCACTGAGAAAGAGCTCACAGAGGGACTTCACGGAGAATATGTCCACAGCTGCGGATGCGGCGGAGGATGCCACGGCGGCAGCGACTGCGGAAGCTGCGGCGGCGGAGAATGTGGCGACGACTGCGGATGCGGCGGCTGCCACTGATAGGATCAGTTGACACAAAACTCTGACAGTTAACGGTTTGAAGACGGCGGTTGTCATACTTAACTGGAACACGGAAGGATTTCTCAAGGAATTCCTTCCGAGGCTTCTGCGTTCTGCCGAAAAGGTGGAAGGAGCGGAAGTCATAGTGGCCGACAATGCATCCACGGACGGATCGCTGAAGGTCATGGCAGAAATGTTCCCTCAAGTCAGGACAATAGCCTTCGACAGGAACTACGGCTTCACAGGAGGCTACAACAAGGCCTTCAGGGAGATCGGCTCCGACCTCTTCATCCTCATCAATTCAGACATAGAAGTCACCGAAGGATGGCTCGGTCCCATCGTAAGATGGATGCAGGAGCATCCGGAGTGTGGGGCATGCGCTCCGAAGCTGCACAGCTGGCAGGAGCGCGACAGCTTTGAATATGCCGGAGCAGCGGGGGGATATATGGACAGATACGGCTATCCTCTGTGCAGGGGCCGTGTCCTGAAACGTCTTGAGACGGACAGAGGGCAGTACGACTCCCCTGCCGATGTATTCTGGGCGACCGGAGCCTGCCTTGCAGTCAGAAGTGAAGTCTATCGCAGCATGGGAGGTCTGGACGACAGATTCTTCGCCCATATGGAAGAGATAGACCTGTGCTGGAGGATGCAGCTGGCGGGATGGAAGGTGACGGTCGTACCTGAGTCCGTGGTCTATCATGTAGGCGGAGGTACACTGCCGGCCACATCACCGTTCAAGCTCTACCTCAACTTCAGGAACAACCGTCTGATGCTTTCAGGCAACCTTGCTAAAACCTATGCGCTGGCATACAGCAGGAAGGGCTGCCCGGACGGGAAGGCAGCTGCAAAAGGCCTGCGCCAGGCCTCATGGACAATGGCGCTGAGGGCCTGCCTTGACGCTGCATCAGCCGCGGTCTATCTCCTGACATTGAGATGGTCATGCTTCAAGTCGGTCATTAAGGCCTATAAGGACAGCAGGAAACTGATACGGAAGCCGTCAAAACCGGAGGTTGAAGACTATCTTCGCAACAGACCGGAGGCAGCCCAAGTGAAGGGCATATACCCGAGATGGATAGTACTTCAGTCCATCCTGAAGGGAGAAGGGATATTCGACAGCGTCAGAAGGACGATGCAGGAACAATAAATCATTTCACTATGAAAATCATCATCGCAGGAGCAGGAGAGGTGGGATCACACCTGGCAAAGATGCTCAGTAACGAGGCAAACGACATCACTGTCATCGACAATGTCCCCGAAAGGCTTGAGGCCCTCTCGACAAACACGGATGTGGTCACTGTGGAGGGTAATCCGTCTGCCATCGAGGTACTTCAGAGGGCAGGGGCAGCCGAAGCTGACCTCTTCATTGCAGTGAATCCTTCCGTTTCACAGGATGTCAACATTGTCAGCGCCATGCTGGCCAAGAAACTCGGAAGCAAGAAGGTCACGGCCCGTATCAACAACGAAGAGTACCTCTCGTACGAAAACAGGTACCTGTTCACCGAGATGGGTATAGACCTCATGTTCTATCCTGAGAAGATCGCTGCCGGTGAGATTGCGGAACTCCTGAAGAGGACAGCATCAAGCGAATCCATGGATTTCGCCAGAGGCAAGCTCCAGATCGGAGTCTTCAAGCTGGACGAGGACTCCCCTCTCATCGGCATGAACATGGCCGAGTTCAGTGCCGTCGCTGCCGAAGATGGCCTGAAGTTCCGAGTGGTGGCCATAGCACGAGGCGAAAAGACCATAATTCCTAAGTTCGACACAAAATTCAAGTACCACGACCTTGTGTTCATCGTATCCAAGAGAGAGGGAATGGACATGCTGATGACCTACATCGGCAAGCGCAACATCGAGGTCAACAGCGTGATGATCCTTGGAGGAAGCCCGACAGGCGAGATCCTGGCAAGACAGCTGTCAAGACAGATCGAGTCCGTCAAGCTCATCGAGATGAACAGGGAAAAGTGTCTCGAACTCTCTGAAAAGCTGCCGAACAATGTCGTGGTGGTCAACGGAGACGGAAGAAACTCGGACATGCTTCTGGAAGAATCAATAAAGGAATATGACGCCTTCGTCGCCGTGACCAACAATTCGGAGACAAACATCCTCGCGAGCGTGGCTGCAAAGAGCCTAGGAGTCGCAAGGACGATAGCCGAAGTGGAGAACATCGAATATATCAGGCTAGCGGAAAGCATGGGCGTAGATGCAGTCATAAACAAGAAGCTGATAACCGCCGGAAGGATATTCAAGTTCACTCTGAGTGACAAGGTGAGGTTCATCAAGTATATGAGAGGTACAAATGCGGAAATACTTGAATATATCGTATCCCCTGACACAGCCATCACAAAGAAGCCTCTCAAGGACATGGATTTTCCGAAGAACGCGATAATCGGAGGTCTGATCAGAGGAAACGAATCATACATAGCAGTCGGAGACACACACATACAGGCATACGACAGAGTGGCGGTCTTCGCTCTGCCTGAAGCAGTCAAGGAAGTCGACAGGTTCTTCCGATAACCGGATGGCGCAGTGTGGATAAGACATGCCACCCCCGGCTAGGGGGTGCCATAGCGCCGCAAGGCGCGGTGGCGGGGGTCTTAGGAACACTGCGCCATCCGGTTATCGGAAGCGGGAAGGCAGTCATTTGAAACGAAGGAAGGCCGGTAATCTATATTTCAGAATATGGCAAGTTATCTACAGATAGAGAACATTTCGAAAAGCTACGGACCTAAGGTGCTGTTCGAAAAGATCGGGTTCAACATCAATGAGGGCGACAAGATTGCCCTCATCGCACCTAACGGCACCGGAAAGACCTCACTCATGAGGATTCTTGCCGGAAAGGACAAGTCGGATTCGGGCGGAAAGATAATGTTCCTTAAAGACATCAAGATCGCCTTCCTGGAGCAGGAGTACGACTTCGAGCCGGAAAATAGCATCTTCGACCAGATCATGGAATCGAGTTCCACATTCACAAAAGATCTCGATCAGGAGCATCTGTGGGAATACGAGAGAAGAGTGGTCAAGCTTCTGACCGGCTTCAACCTGAACAACCCTGAACAGAAGATGAAGGAGCTTTCAGGAGGAGAGGTCAAAAGGGTCGCCATCACCCAGATGCTTGCAACAGAGGCCGAATTCCTAATAATGGACGAGCCCACCAACCACCTTGACATAGACGCGATAGAATTTCTTGAAGGCTATCTGAAAAGGTCGAGATGCACCCTGTTCATGGTCACCCACGACCGCTACTTCCTCGACAGGGTCTGCAACACCGTCATGGAGATGGACCACGGAGCCATCTACATCTACAAAGGTGATTATCAGAACTTTCTTGAGAAACGCGAAGAAAGGATAGCCAACTACAACGCCGAGACCGACAAGGTGAGGAACATCCTTCGCAGGGAGCTCGAATGGATAAGGAGCACCCCATGCGCCCGCACAGGAAAGGCCCGCTACCGCATAAACGCCTTCTACGACCTCAAGGACAGGGCCTCACAGGTGTACACCCAGAGTCAGGTGAACATGGACCCTATGAAGGGAACGACAAGACTCGGAACCAAGATCATCAACTGCAAGGACCTCAGCTTCCATTACGGTGACCAATGCTACCTCGACAGATTTACATATAACTTCCAGCGCTACGAGAAGGTCGGCATAGTCGGACGCAACGGCGCAGGAAAATCCACCTTCCTGAACATCATCACTGGCAACTACACTCCCGAAATGGTGTGTACGGATCCGGAAGAATACAGGAAACTGGCCGCAGAGAGCGGCAGCGGCTCCCTGCCCGGACTTATGACAGGAGTGATAGAACGAGGCGAATCTCTGAAGGTGGGCTACTACCATCAGAGCGGCATGTCTTTCAACCCGCAGGACACCGTACTCGACATAGTCAACGACACCTGGCTTCTTAACAGGTTCCTCTTCCCGCACGAAATGCTGAACAACAGGATAGAAAAGCTCAGCGGCGGAGAGAAACGCCGCCTGTATCTGCTCACTATCCTGATGCAGCAGCCCAACCTGCTCATTCTCGACGAGCCCACAAACGACCTTGACATCGTCACACTCAACATTCTGGAAGAGTATCTCAAGGAGTTCGGCGGCTCGCTCATCATAGTTTCGCACGACAGGCACTTCCTTGACAAGCTTGTCGACCACCTGTTCATCTTCTGCGGCAATGGACTCGTAAAGGACTTCGTCGGAAGCTACAGCGAGTACCGCGAATATATAAAGGAGTACGAAGCAGAGCAGCGTTCGCAAGCCCGCGCAAAGGAAAAGGCGGAAAAGGAGAAGGCAGCCAGAACCACCCAACCTGAAACAAAGGAAAAGAAAAAGAAGCTCACCTTCAAGGAACAGCGCGAAATGGAACAGCTTGAGAAGGAAGTAGAAGAGCTCTCGGCAGAGAAAGCCGTGCTTGAGGAGCAGCTCAGCAGCGGCACCCTGCCTTTCGACAAGCTGCAGGCCGCCTCAGAAAGGATAGGACAGATCATAGAGCTCACAGACGAAAAAGAGCTCCGTCTTCTGGAGCTCTATGAAAATCTGTAATGACAGATTACTGATGTAGAGGTATCACATATCCTCTGGTCTGCTCAAGCACCCTGTCCGGATAGTTGGAGATGATGGCATCCACCTTCAGGTCGAGAATCCTCTTGATGTCCTCAGGCTTGTCGACCGTCCAAGGGACTATCTTCATTCCCATCTCATGGCACTTTTTCACAAGTGTCTCATCTGTAATCGAATGATGAGGGCTGACCCACTGCGGAGTGAAGTTGAGCATGGCCATATACTTCTCGAATTCAGGAGCCTTTGCATCCACAAGATATGAAAGGATGAGCTCAGGATATTTCTCATGGACATAGTTCAAGGCCCTTGTGTCAAAACTCTGGACCACAAGCCTGTCACCCAGACGCTTTGAAAGCAGGAACTTGCAGCATTCTGTTGCGAAATGGTCGTAGGTCGGCCAGTCCGTGCCCTCACCCTTGCCTTTCTTTGACTTGATCTCGATGTTGTATCTTACTGGAGAAAGCCCATTTTCCCGGGTATAGTTCTCGACAAAGTCGATAAGGTCTTCCGCAAGCGGCTTTACTGTCGCCACGCAAGCCTTTTCCGGCCACACTTCACTCGGACGGTTTCCGACATCGTACTTCACGACCTCGCTGTAAGGCATTGTATATATATATTCCTTCGGATCGTCCTTTGTGATCACGGTTCCGTCTGGACGGGTCGCATAGCGATGGTGGAAATACGGGTCATGAGAAACCACGATCTGACCGTCCTGGCTGATCTGCAGGTCGAGCTCGAGAGTGTTAACTCCCATATCCAGAGCATGTTTCATGGCCTCTATAGTATTCTCAGGCATGAGGCCTGCTCCGCCTCTATGTGCCTGGACATCAACATAATCCTTCATATCCACATCGTACACCCATGTCTGGCCGAAACGGCTTGTAACCGCCACTGTCACGATCTTGGCATACTGGCTTGGAGTGGCTGCGAAATGATGACCTGTCACCTTCGAGGTCTTCCATGAAGAAGGTTTCCTTCCAAGAGGATCATACTTTGCCTTCATCTCCATTATATGCATAGGAGAAGCCTCTCTTATCATCTCCATCGCTCCCATAGGCTTTCCATCCTCAAACCACTCTACCTTCCATGCAGGATCCCAGTCCCACACATTGGCAACTACGCTGTTAGGATGTCTCCATGTCTGACCAGGCTTGTGGATCTCCACCTGGAAATCCTTGTCATGACCGATGGCCTTGTAGTACCATGTGAGCTTGCCGTCCTTGCATGTAAAGACCTTATAGCCTCTTGGAGTGCCGTCTGAGCAATGATAGCTCTCCCAAACATTTCCACTTATCGACGGGATGTTGAACTCCACCACATCCTTTCCATATGTATAGCTCTTGCTCTGGTGGTTGTGTCCTGAGAGGAAGATGGCCTTATGGCCGGCGATCAGTTCGAGCATCCTGTCGGTGTTGCCGATGAGCTTGCCGACATCGCGTCCTGCAAGAGGTGAATGCTGGGCAACATAGACAACCGCTTTCTCAGGCACATATTCCATCACTTTTTCCACAAACGCGAGCACATGGTCGGCATAGCCTTCCTCATAGCCCTTGTCGGGACTGAATATGATGTTGTCCAAGGAGAAGAAGATGTCATCTCCGATAAAGAAGGCATAATTCTCCGGTCCCATCCTCTTCCTGTACTCTGCTGAGCTCTGATAGTCACCTCCCTGCCTGCCGACATGGTCATGATTACCTATGGCTGTGTAGAAAGGAATGCCGGTACGTACGATTTCGCGTTTCCAGTTGTCCAGAAGCGCAGGGTTGTCCCAGCTGACGTCGCCAAGCGCGATTCCGACTCCCGAAAGTCCTATTGCATTTGTAGTCTTGCTGAGGTCATCGAGAGGTTCACCGGCAAACATGTTGAAATGTGCCTCCGTGTGAGGCTGAGGATCACCTGCGGCAATGATATGATAGTCCTTGCCGTCAGTCTCTGTCTTCACGAGATCAAAGACGAACTTCTTACAGCCTTCTGCCTTCCGGAAGAAAGCCGGAACACCTTCAGACCAGTCCCCTGCATATCCGGCAGGAGTGACGATGTATACGAAATCCGCATCATCCTTGATCTCGAAGGCGAACTTTCCGTTCTTCTTTGTCTTTGTAAAATTCGTCCCGTCAGTCACGATCACACCGGATAGCTTCTCGTCACCGGAAACGACGCTTCCCTTAACCTTCCTTGCATCGGCAGAAACCGCAACGGCGCCGAACGCAAGAAGCATCAAAAATAACTTCTTCATATATATACATTAAAATATTCCGTCATCCTTAAGCATCTGCACAGCATTCTCCGGCAGGTCAGCCGCCATCGGCTCTGCCTTGACACCGGCGTACTCAGCCATGTCCACGCTGCACTCCCATTTCTGACCGAAGCGGCTTGTCACTACGATCTTCACGGTCTTCGCATCCTTTGATGGTGCGGCTGCGAAATAATGCCAGTTCAGACGAGGCTGCTTGTAACCCGGGATCTTCTTTCCCTGGAATGCGGCATTTATGTCCTTGATGTAGTTCGGCGAGAGATCGAAGACCGGCTCGAGCACTCCCATAGGCCTGCCGTCCTCGAACCACTCGACCTTCCATGCCGGATCCCAGTCCCATACGTTAGCCACTATGCATTCAGGATGGAGAGGCGGTTCACCAGGCATGAAGAACTCCACCTGGTAGTCCTTTTCCTTGCCGACAGGCTTGTAGTACCACTCCAGCTGACCGTCCTTGCATGTGAATACCTTGTAGCCGCATGGCGTGCCGTCTGTACAGTAATATGTATCCCACCATGCGGCGCATATTGCAGCCACATTGTGTTCCACCACATTCTCGCCATATATCATATTGTTGGAAATATGGGTATGGCCTGAGATGAAGCTGACCTTGCGGTCCTTGACTATATCCAGAAGTTCTGTCGTGCTGACTACCCATCGTTCCTTCTCAAACCACCTGTAAGTGGTTCCGTGTTGCGCGATATAGAGGTCGGCATCTTCAGGAAGAAGTTCTTCAAGGCCTTCCACAAATGCCAGGACATGAGGAGCATAGCCTTCCTTGTACTTCTTCTGGGTGTCGTAGATGATATTGTCAAGAACTATGACCACGTCCTTTCCAAGGCAGAATGCATAATTCTCCGGGCCCATCATCTTCCTGTATTCAGCAGTAGTCTGAAGGTCACCCTTTGCTTCGAGTTCGTGGTCGTGGTTGCCGACAACAGGATAGAAAGGCACCCCTGTGCGGACTATCTCTTTCTTGTAGTCTTCAAGAAGCTCGAGCGAATCCCAGCATATGTCGCCCAGAATGATGCCTGCCACAGCGCCTTCCAGGCCGCCTGCAGCCTCGCAGAGGTCAGCCATAGGCTCTGCAGAAAACTGCGAGAAATGCTTCTTTGTCTTGGTCTGAGGGTCGCTCACGGCAATGATAGAGTAATCACCTGAGTCATCTGTCTTTACGAGATCAAAAACAAAACTGTCCTTTCCCTCGGCTCTCTGATAGAAAGCGGGAACACCTGACGACCAGTCGCCTGCATATCCCGCAGGTGTCACGATGTAGACGAACTCTGCATCATCAGCAATCTCGAAAGCGAACTTTCCATTTGATCTTGTCTGTGTGAAGTTCCTGCCGTCAGTTACGATCACGCCAGAGATCTTTTCCTTGCCAGAAATCACCTTTCCGGTGACCTTTCTCGCCTGTGCAGCCGTGCTCATGGCCAGGACTGCAAGGGCAATCATCAATATCCTCTTCATATTCCTGCGGTGATTATTCTACTCCAGCTGTCTTGATTTCGGAAACATACTTGACAGGATAGTCGAGCCTGTCTGGATCAAGCACGAAGACCTGATACTGCTTTCCACCCTCATATACTCTCACTACAACATGGCCCCAAGGCTTGAAATGACTCCAAAGCTCCTCGCTGAGCTTCTCACGTGCCTTGTCTACGGTGATGTAGAACTCTCCCTGGTCAGGCCATACGAGAGGATCTGTCATTCTGGTCATTGTCGATGGAACAGGATGGTTGTTGCTGCGTGCATCAATGACTACGACTTCAGGAGAAAGCGTATTCATGAAGAACCCGTTGCAGGTGTCATAATAGCCATGATGGTTCGCCTTGATGACGTCCACGTTTCCGCAGACCTTCGCCACAGGGGTCTCCATGTCTCGCTCGTCTGACTTGTATATATCCCAGTTTCCTCCGCTGAGGTCTCCACCGTTGAAATATCTGAAATCGCCGTAAGTGATCACAAGAGCGGTAGAGTTTACATTCTCATCGAACAAGGTAGGATCACCCTTGTACTGCTTCGCAGCGGCTGTTCCCTCGCCTGTCCAGACTTCACCGTTTGCAGCCAGGTTGCGGATCTCGAAATTCTTCCTGTACTTCTTAGGGTCATTAACCATTCTTATCTGGTTCAGGGCACCTACATCGAACTTCTCGACCTTCATTCCCTGAGACTTCTTATACTCCACAAACTTGTGGTATTCAGGCATGAAGCCCTTGTTGGCGCCATTGATCTTCTTTGGTGACGGAAAATCATAGTCAGGATAAGCGCGGTCGATGAGCGTGCCGAAATCCACGAACTCTCCCACGAGGGTAATTCCGGAAAGGCCGTAGCCGTTCTTGCCCGGAAGCATCTGACGCACCGCCCCCATGTGGTCATCATGGAAATGAGTTATAAGAGCATAATCCACCTTGGTCTTGTTCGGAAGATCCTCCATCACCTTCTTCATATAGACAGCCTGCCACTCTCCGGCCCTCTTCGTAGTGTCGGGATGCTGCGGATCCTTGAGCTTGCCGTTGTCGCCGGCATCAATCATAAGAGTCGTACCGTCAGGCATGACGATGAAAGTGGCATCGCCCCTTCCGGTAGCGATGGTGTGGATGTCCATATAACCCTCCTTCCACTCAGGAAGATGATCCTGCGCGGCAAGGCCGTTGATAGCAGCGGCAAAAACCGCCAAAGTCAGAAATAAACGTCTCATCTGTATTGTATTTATTAATTGAATTCGAATGTGAGCCTGAACATGAGTTCATTATAGCCCCTGGTGCTGACTCCGGGACCTACATTGAAGCCTATCACGTTATGAGTGTTAAGGATCCAGCGTACTCCGAGCTGGCATGATGCATAAGGCGACATGAATTTATCTTCGCCCGGAACATGCGCACCTCCGAGACCGGCTCCGATATATGGACTAAACTTGCTTTCAAGCAGGTGGTACCTTCCGTGCATCTGAAGACGGAGTCCAAACGAGTGGTCGTATACTCTTGAGCCTTCGTAGATGTAACCGGCATAGTAAGTGGAGAAAGCACATGTCGCAGAAACACCTGCATACCAATGCTGGTCGAAGTGACGGCCGAATAGGTACGAGGCCGCATAGACCGGCTTCAATGCATGACCGTCATTGTAGAAACCGCCGCCGAGAGCAACCTCATTGACGGTAAATCCTACTCTTCCGGGTGACTCCTGAGCAGACGCCAGCGGATGCTGCAGCACAAAGACTGAAGCAACAAGTAAAATGGTTCTTTTGATAGCATTCATAACGCATGGTTTAATCGTATAAAGATAGTGATTATTCCGTTTATTACCACCCTTGCAAAGGGATATATTTACAAAAAAGCCGGCGTACAGACTGTACGCCGACTGATTTTCAGTATGTATGAACCTGATTACTCTGTGAAAGTAATTTCACAAGGTCCCCAGATACGGTTGGTACCACTTCCACCCATTGCTTTTGTTGCACCATATGCCATATCATCAGCGATCTTAGCTCTAACATAAAGCGTATTCTCGCCTGGAAGTGCAGGAGCTGTATAATCAACATCCACAGTGCAAGCAACATTAGCCGCATTGGCACCTCCCTGATTAAGAGCATAAGTCCAAGTCACCTCGCGTCCGTTGCTACCATCCTTGAAAGTCTCGGTTGTGGTCTGTGCTCCTGCCGGAACCCAGTTCTGTCCATCAACAGACACTTCCATAAGGAAGTAGTTAGGACCTGTTGCAGATGCTGAGTGATTATAAGTAATATTATAAGTACCTGCAGGCATATCCTTTACCGGAACAGTGAAGAGCCAATAACCACCGACAGGCATTCCTGTAGCGAGGACACGCACGTGATCCTTAGTGCCTTCAGCATCTTTCTCCGGGTTTCTTGCCTCATACTTATATGTAAGGGCCTTCGGAATCTCGTGAGCTGACAATCTGGACTTGCCATCCTCAGAAAGAAGCCAACCTTCCTCAAGATTCCACTTTGTTCCTGCACCTTCACCAGTTCCTGTAAATTCAGGATCATTCGGGAATGGGAACACAGCAAGTGTACGTGACCCTCCAGCCGGTGGAGTTACTACAGCGCCACCAGCGTCAGTAATCTTGATGTTGTCAAGATACCATCTGTTCTGGTGTCTTGCTGCGTTCTGTACATCTGGGTCAGCATTTGTAGGACGGATAGTGAGGACTGTCTCAGCAGTAGCGCCATCAAGGATGATGCATACGTGCTGCCACTGGATTGCACTTTCGCCGTCAACAGTTGACTGAGATGACTCAAGAGCTGCACTTGTAGGAGCCGCAGTGTCTGCGAACTGACCTACAGTAGCATCTACTGAGAGAGTCATAATGTCTGGCTTATAACCACCTGTCACATGCCAGCACCAGTCGAACTCGATCTGGATGTTAGCTGCGCCCTGGATTGCAGTAAGAGCAGGAAGTACGAGAGCACCGCTATAGCTTGTCTGGCCGAACTTAAGGTAGTTAGACTGGATGTAGAGCGAACCGTCCTTACCTACACTTGAGTTAGGCTCCTGTGCAGGACCTGGCTGGAACTCAGTCATACCCACTGTACTGTAAAGATACTGGTAACCGATCTCGTTGAACTTAGCGAAGAAATCTGCGCTTGAAGCCATCTTCCATACGTTAAGAGCATTCGCAGTTGGGTCATTTGTGCCGACTGCATCGCCTGCGCCATCTGCAAGAGCCATTGGAGAAATCCACTCGAAGTTATCAGAGTAGTAGATGATCTCATCAACACCGAGGTCAACGATCTCAGTAACTATAACGTTAACGAGAGAAGCTGTCACACCTGCGCTGTAACCATTGATAGTCACGTTGTGACCATTGAGAGATGAAAGGTTGAAATCTGCAGTTGCATCGAGAACAGCAGCTACCTTAGCAGCACCCTCTACAACTACATTTGCACCGTCAAGTGTACCTGTAACCTCTACATATTCCATCTTGGTAGCAGCATATGCATCAAGAGATGCAGTGATGTCAGAAGTTGCAGGATAAGTAACTGCAGCGTCGCCGACAATTTCAACTTCGTCGCAGATGGTAACAGCTGCGAGTTCATTCAAAGTACCCTTTGAACCCTTCACATTGACCTTGTCGCCTACTGCAACTGTCTCGGAACTGAGTACGAACACACTAGCTGCGCCGTCTGACACCACGAAACCTTTTGATGAAACCGCAACTACCTGAGTCTCGTCAAGGATGACGACATCCTCATCCTTCATAGAAAGGATTCCTGAGATGTCAGTTGCAGGAACGTCCCTGTACTTGTCACCGTCCTGTGACACGATCACGTATGCATTAGAAAGAAGATTGTATCCTCTGAATATGATGGTATCCTTCTTAGGATTGTCAAGAGCACCGTCACGAAGGTTGTCAGCAACCGACACTGTGACGTCCATTGTACGGCTGCCTGAAGTCACATCCACTGTAACCCACTCAGGAGCCTCTACTGTCCAGTCTGCATCAGCATAAACCGTAATGGTCTGCGGCTCCGCATTCTGAGCTGCGAACTGCATTCCTGAAACACTTGTCAGGATGGCTCTTGAAAGCGGAGACTCCTCTGGCTGGCAGCCGGTGAGTGCAAGCACACCGGCTACTGCTGCCAAGGCTGATCTATATAGATTCTTGATAAATCTCATAATCTCTTTAATTGTTTAATTGTTAAAAGTCAAGACCGTCATCCCATCCTTCGTTCTGAGTGAGGTTCCTGTTGAGTGAACGCTCATTGATCGGAATCGGATAATAGTAGTCTCTGTTTTCATTGAAGCTGTGAGTTTCGCCCTTATGTGGCTCCACATAACCGTTCGAGCCATTGCTGAGAAGGATTTCAGAGCCGATCTTAAGCACTGAAGTAGCCTTTGAATCCGGCTTCACGTCACCCTCATAGAGGCAGTAGTCAAGCTTGCCGTCACCGTTGATGTCATACTCGCCAGGACCTGGGAAGTAGATACCGTAGAATGGCTGGTCAACGCATTTGCCTTCTCTCCAACGGATGAGGTCATACCAGCGTGTGTTGCCCTCCTGGGCCATTTCGATCGCTCTCTCACGACGGATCTCGAGGATGAGGGCAAGCTGGCTTGAAGAAAGGAGCTTCGAGTTGGTGTAACCTGTTGCAGGGTTGGTAAGATATGGGTCAGCAGTCACGTCCATTGTAAGGCTTGGCATGCCGACTCTCTTACGGAGGAGGTTGACAGACTTGTTGAGGTCATCCTGTGTGAGCTGTCCGAGTTCAGCCTTTGCCTCTGCATAGATGAGAAGGATCTCACCGAGACGATAAACAGGGAGGTCGCTTGTAGAGCGGTCTACACGGTCAGAGTCGCCACCGTTAGCCTTTGCAGACATGACCCACTTGATGGTCTGGTAGCCTGTGCAGCTTGAAGAAAGATCCGGTGCAAGGATGTCAGTACCGTCGATACGGGTGTAGCCCGGAGTACGGAAAGACTGTGCAAGACGAGGGTCACGGTCAGCAACCTGAGCCGCGAACTCGAGAGACTCATAACCTGGCTTGTCGGTGAAGCGTGAACCGTCCTTCATGAGATAGCTGTCGATGAACTTTCTTGTTGCACCGATACGGCCCTGTGAAGGAAGGAGTCCGTAAGCTGTTCCGTTGTGGAATATTGAAAGACCATAATCGAACTTGATTGAAAGGATGTGCTCCTTGTTGCTCTCGCAGTCCTCGAGAACGAACATGTCGCGATAGTCCTGGTCTGGCTTTCCTGTTGAATAGAGGGTGTACTTGCCCGCATCCATGATTTCCTTTGCAGCAGCTGCCGCCTGCTCGAGATAGAAGGTGTAGTCAGCCGCATCAGCAGGAAGGGTCTTCAATGTAGACTCACCTGCGTGATACTTTCTGAATGTACCCTCGAAGAGGCAGAACTGAGCCTTGAGTGCAAGAGCTGTGTACTTGTTCACACGGAACTGAGATGTAGGTGCAGGAAGGTTCTCGATGGCATAGTTGATATCCTCGAGCATATGCTGCATCACAACCTCACGGTTGTCTCTCGGATTCCAGAGAGCCTCGTCTGCAGAGCCGAGCTCTACTTCAATCCATGGAACATCACCGAATCTCTTCACTTTCTCGAAATAGAAGAAAGTCCTGAAGAACTTGGTAAGAGCCGTGTACTCCACGATGGCACCCTCATCCTCGCAGTTGTCGATGTACGCGAGAAGGGTGTTCATCTTTCTGAGGTCACCCCAAGACCAGCCGGAACCTGATTCAGGAACGACACGGTAAGAACCGCCATGAAGCTCGTCAGACATTGTCTGCTTCACATAATGGTCGCTCTGGTAGCCATATGGTGACTTAGGAAGGAGGTTGTTGTAGAACGTGTTTGAGAAAAGCTGCAGGTCCTGCTCAGTCTTGAAGTAAGACTCAGGAGACATCTCAGCCAAAGGTTTCTTGTCAAGCATATCACAAGAAGCGAAGGCAAGAGCTGCGGCAGCTATGATTATCAGATATTTTTTCATCTTCATTATTCTTTAATGATTACACTTGATTAGAAAGTGATGTCAACGCCGAACATCATGGTCTTCTGCCATGGATAGAAGGCATTGTTGTAACGTGTAGTCGATCCGCTGCTGAGTCTGTCGAACGCTGCTTCAGGATCGATGTACTTGCTGTGCTTCTTGAATGGAGACCAGTAAGCGAGGTTCTCACCAGAGAAGTATACGCGGATCTTCTCGACACCTATCTTCTTGGTAGCTGTCTGAGGAACAGTGTATCCTACGGTGAGGTTCTTGAATCTGAGATATCTGATGTTCTGGAGATAACGGTCGTTCACATTTGCAAGATATGCACCGGATGTAAATGCCGAATAAGCACGTGGACGTGGGAAATATGCATCAGGATTATCCTCAGCCCATACATGATCAAGGAAGTCATCTGCGAGGAACGAGCAGTAAGGACGTGAATAAGGTCCCCAGAATGCCATTGACTCATCGTTAGGATACCAATAGTGGTTACCAGTTCCCTGGAAAAATGCAGACACGTCAAATCCGAAGTAGTCGAAACCTACTGTCACACCGTACTGGAGAGTTGCATTTGCATTTCCGAGGATCTTGCGGTCACCAGGATTGTCGACGCTGTTCTCACCTACGCTGATCTTGCCGTCGCCGTTGATGTCGACATACTTGAGGTCACCGGCAAGCCATCCGCCTGTAAGACGCTTTGTGATGTAGCTGAGGTCAACCTGCTCTGCATATGCCTTTGCTTCCTCGTCAGTAGCGAAGAGGCCGTCAGTCACGAAGCCCCAGATCTCACCAAGCTCCATACCCACATAGTAGTCCTTTGCAAAGATCTTGTCCTTGTTGTCATACTTTGTGATGATGGTCTTGTTGTCACTGAGGTTGGCCATGACGCTGTAGCCGAAAGGTCTTCCTGCAATCTCGATCTGGTCTCTCCAGCTGATTGAAAGCTCATAACCTGAAGTACGGAGGTCAGCACTGTTCATAAGAGGTGAGTTTGCACCGTAGACGCCCGGAAGGTCAACTCCCTGCTGGAGCATGCCCTTGGTGTCACGGATGAAGCCCTCGACGGTGAACATCAGCTTGTCCTGGAACATTCCTGCATCAATACCTGCATTATACTGGGTTGTAGTCTCCCAAGTAAGGTCTGATGCATTCGGAGCAGAGATTGTCGCATAACGTCCCATTGCGGAGCCGTCGAATGAGTAAGCTGCGAAGTTGTCAAATGTGATCTGCCTCATCCATGCGTTGTTCCTCACCTTCTGGTTACCGAGGCTACCGAATGATGCACGGAGCTTGAGGTTGTTCATCACATCCTTTGCAGGAGCGAACCAAGGCTCTTCAGAGACACGCCATCCGAGTGATGCAGAAGGGAAGAATCCGAAACGGTGTCCCTCTGCAAAACGTGATGTACCGTCATAACGGCCTGACACCTCGACAAGATACTTGCCCTTGTAGTCGTAGTTGATACGGCCGAAGAATCCGGCGAGAGCATAAGCTGTCTGTCCACCGCCAAGTACAGGAGGTCTTGTGGTTGTGATGAGGTTGAAGTCTGAAAGCTCGTCAGTGATGAGGTCATATCCGGTTGCATCGATAGCCTTTCTGTAATAGGACTCATAGTTGAAACCGGCCATAGCCTTGAAGTTGTGGTTCTTTCTGAAAGTCTCCTCATAAGTCGCGAACACATTGGCTGCGATGTAGTTCATGGTCTGAACTGTCTCGTAGAGGTTGTTGTCACCGGCACCTGTAGTGTAGGCTCCGAACTTGCCAGGATAGTCTGAGTAAGTCATGTTGGTAGACCTGTTGGTGTTGCGGTTCTCGTGGAGTCTGTAAGTGAAGTTTCCGACGAGGCTGAACTGCTTCACAGGCTTGATTGTGAGCTCGGTTGTGTTTGAGAAGTCAGATTTGCGGTCGAGGTTGGTGTTGTAACCGTTACCGTAGACGATGTGACGTCCGTTTGCGACCTTGTAGTTGAGGTGAGGTGTCGAGTAGATCCATGATCCGTCAGGGTTCTGGAGCGGGAAGTTGGCAAGACCGTGGTTTGCCGCATATGCGATCGCATTCTCAACGTTTCCTACGCCCGGATAGTCATAAACCGAACTGTAGAATGAAGTGTTGTTGCTCATTCTCGCCCACTTGTTGATCTTGAAGTCAATCTTCGAACGGAGGTTGTACTTTGTAAACACGTCAGGATTAGCCTTCACGATACCTGTCTGCTTGTTGAACGCACCTGAAAGGTAGTACTTAACAGCCTTGTTACCGCCGCTGAGGGAGATCTGATGCTGCTGTACAGGATGCTGGTCTACGAAGAGCTCGTGCCACCAGTCTGTGTTAGCATAGTACATGTAGGTGTCCTTGCCGTTTCTGTTCTCGATTACAGTCCAAGGGCGGTCAGGATGCTCGGTCTTGTCGTTTACACGGAGAAGGAGCTGCTGCATGTCATAGTCGTTGTACTGGATGTACTTTGAGTTTGCGTTATCCGCCTTCCAGAACATGTTGTGGATATATGCAGACCAGTAACCGGTTGTCTCATAATCAGTTGAAGTGGTAGGCTCTTCCCAACCGAAGCGTCCGCTATAGCGTACGGTAGCCTTATCTGACTTGTCGTCACCACCTTTTGTCGTGATGAGGATCACACCGAATGCACCACGGGCACCGTAAACGGCGGCAGCGGAAGCATCCTTGATGACTGAGATTGAAGCTACGTCGGCAGGGTTCACGCGGTCGATCTCACCTTCAACACCGTCGATCAGGACGAGAGGTGTAGTGTCCGCACCTGAACCGATGGAACCGACACCACGGATGTTGAGTGCTCCTGAGCTGCCGGGGTTACCGCTTGATGTCGAGATGTTGAGACCTGGCACAGAACCCTGAAGCATTGCGCTGAGGTTGTGTGAGGTCCTGTCTTCAAGCTGCTTGCTGTCAACGACACCCACAGCACCGGTGAGGTTCACCTTCTTCTGTGTACCGTAACCGACAACGACAGTCTCTTCGATCATCATGTTGTCTTCTGCAAGATGGATTGTGACCTTGTCCTGGGTTGAAGGGACGGTCACGAGCTTGGTCTCATAACCAAGGGATGACACGTTGAGAACAACTTCAGAAGCCGGCACTGAAAGAGTGAAGCTTCCGTTCTCATCTGTCATGGCTCCGTTGGTTGTTCCGTCAACGATGACCGCCACTCCGATCAGAGGGAAGTCAGTCGCATCCAGCACAACACCGGAGATTTCTCTGGACTGTGCAAAGGCACTGAAGCCTGCGAGAAGCAAGGCCAGAGAAGCTGCGAAAGATTTAATTAATCTCATAAAAATTAATGTTAGTTAGTATGTTATTGGTTTTAAGAACTTACTTGTTATATGCGGCAAGTGAAAAGGCCTTAGGGCGTTTCATTGTCTCTGTGTACACATTTCCGAAGCGGTCGGTGATCCTGAACTCGAGGGTCGAAGTCTTCGAAGAAGCCTGCACACGGAAGAAATGCGACGCTACGGTATAGGCCTTGAAGCTTGAGGTCGGAGTCGCATTGGCATTGTATCTCATTGCCTCGTAAGCAGCAAGGTGAAGCGGATCCTTTACCTTTACCACCTCGTATTTCAACGGGCTGCCATTTTCAGTAACCTCGATCTTCCATGACGGATCATAATCGAACACATTGAAATACACATAGTTCCTATCATCCGGCGATGCCCAGTAGGCAGCTGTGGATTCAAACTTGACAGCATTGCCCGAATCGGCCTTAGGCGCGAACTTGGCAGCAGTGAGTACGATCTCATTCCTGTCATATGTACGGAAGGCATGCTTGAAATCGCGTCCTGTCGGCTTGAACCTCCAGCTGATGTCGCTGCCATTCATATCATACACATAATAGCCGGAAGGCGAGCCATCCTTGCACAGACCGAGTCCTGAAGTGTAATGTCCTGTCCACCACCATGTTCCGCATATAGCACCGCTATTGTGATGATATATGCCCTTGGAAGCCGTCTTGTCGTTGTTCCAGATCACATGGGTGTGTGCACTCATCACATGGGTGTCATATCCGCTGCAGAGCTGCTCGAGTTCGGAAGCGAAGTCCATCGCCGCGTTTCCGTTCTCATTATACATCTGGGCGTGCATGGTCACTACAAGTTTCTTCGACTTGTCCACATGCTTAAGGTCGTTCATGAGCCATGTCAGCTGATCCTGTGTAAGGCTGGATTCATAGGTCCTGTCTCCCGTACCGTTGTTGGTACAAAGGATATTGTCAAGGACTATATAATGTATATTACCTATATTAAAGGAGTAATATGTCGGAGCCACGCTGTTCTTGAAGGCAGTCACGGTGTTGAAGTCACCGGCCGAATTCATGTCATGATCGTGGTTACCGATAGTATGGAAGATCTGGATGCCGCTGAGGCTTGAATTGATTGTCTCCACATATGAGTAGAGGTCATATGCATTGGAGTACCAGTACAGATCCCATGACATGTCACCCAGGGTGAGGGCGTACTGCTTCTTGTCCTTGTTGGCTGTGATCTGGCTCTTGAGGTCGGAAGTGAACGCGGCGAACTGGTTCAGGTCATTCGTCCTGTTTGCCAGGTGCATATCTCCGAGGACATACATTATATGGTCTTCATTGTCCACCTTGGCAAGTGTCCAGTCCACTCTTTCGACAGTCGACGGGTTTCCGTCAATCACCTTGTGGAACTTCGGCACGACTCCCTCGGCCACCGTCTCATATCCGCTTGGCACAGACATGAAGACAAGCCTGTTGTACTCCTGCGACTTCAGATAATATATACCGTTCTCATCGGTCACGGCTGTCTCGATTCCATCGGATACAACCACACCCGGCACACCCGCTTCTTCGCAGGTTATTATACCATATATATTATATCCGTCCTTCTCCTCCACCTCGACGCGTATTTCTATGTTGAACTGCACATCCTTCACTGCCTTGGTCACCTCTCCTCTTCTGATGCAGAAGGAGTACTTGCCGGTCTCCACCTCAGGAGCAATCTCGAAAGAGAAGCTGTCCGGCTCGATGGAAACGATGTCGCATATGACTTCCTTTCCTCCTTTCTTCAGTACCACAAGGTCTCCGGTCTTGGGGCCTTTGCCTGAATAGTACTTCACAGAAACAACATCTCCTGCCGCTCCATCTATCTGGGACGGCAGGCTGATCATCAGTTCAAGAGTCTGGGTCTGTCCATTGTCCGGCCCGTCTGTGCCGGCTGGATTCTTTTCACACGACAGGAATAAAACCGCTGCCAGGAGAACTGTCAGATTTCTTAATATCTTCATAATGTTATTCGGATTTCCTTTCAGATTTCAAGGTAAGCGCACAGAGCAGGATACCCAGCGCCGCACCTATCACCATTGTGAGGTTGGCAGCATTCCAGCTGCTGTCTGCGATGCCTCCCACGATGATCTTCGAGAGAAGTGAGTCACCGATGAGGTAGCCTGAGAGTCCCACAAAGCCTGCCGCTGTACCTGCAGCATTCTTCGGCACAAGGTTAAGAGCCTGGATGCTGACAAGGGCCACAGGACCGTAGATGCAGAAACCGATGAGGATGAGAGCCACATAGACCCACACCTTTGCATCGATGCCTGTTGCAGCCGCAAGGGCAGGAACCTGCCAGTACATGAGGCAGCCCACAAGCACGAGGGTCATGAAGATGATGTTAGGAGGCGCGCATTTTCCCTTGAAGAACTTTGCAGACACCCATCCGCATATGATGGTACCTACGGCACCCACGTAGTTATGGACGGAGAATGCGACCTTGCTCTCTGCTGCAGTCATGATGCCTGTCTCCTGGAGATAAGTAGGAGCCCAGTCACCGATGCCGTACCTTACCATGTAGACGAAGGCATTTGCAAGAGCGATCATCCATATCCACTTGTTCTTGAGTACATAGTCGAAAAGCTGTGTCTTGAAAGGCACCTGCTCGCCCACCTTCTCCTTTGTCTTGACGCCCGAGTGGTCGTTTCTCCAGTCAGCTACAGACGGAAGACCGCATGACTCCGGAGTGTCACGCAACGCCCACCAGCAGAACACAGCAATCAGAAGCGCAAAGGCTGAAGGGATGATGAAATTCGCCCTCCATGTCTGCTCAATGCCAAGATCCGCGAATATTCCGACTCCGAGAAGCGCGATTACTCCGAGTGTACCGGCACCGACAGTGTGCGATGTGTTCCACAGGGACATCTTGAAGCTTCTCTCATTCTGCGAGAACCAGTACGCCATGATACGGCCGCATGGAGGCCATCCCATTCCGGAAAGGACACCCACGAAAAGCATCATGACAAAAAGCATGGTCACGTTGATTGCAGGATTCACGGTCGAGAACGGAAGGAATCCGACAGCCATCATGACCAGGGAGGCTATGACGAGGCCTACTGTGAGGAACTTTCTGGCATCGGAACGGTCAGAAAGGGTTCCCATGACGAATTTGCTGAAAGCATAGGCGATGGACACAGCTGATGCCGCGATACCTACACCCTGTTTGTCGATAAGGCCCTCGGCAATCATGTCAGGGGCGGCAAGAGAAAGGTTCTTGCGGACGAGATAGTAACCGGCATAACCAAGGAACGAACCGAGGAATACCCTAAATCTCATAGACTTAAACACCTTGTCGATCTTCTCCTTGGGAAGAAGCGGCTTCGCCTGCGGTGGAGTGAAGAAATTAGCCATTAATTATCGGGTTAAAAAGTTATTCTTAAAAAGTGTACAAAGTTAAACAAAAATTACGAATTACCTCGAATTAAATTACATTTAATCGCCGGATAAAAGAAGTAGAATACAATCTGTGAGTATGCAAGGGAAGCGGACTGACACATAGGCTGACATAATGTCAGTAATTTTCATATGGCAGATTATTTGTTATCTTTGCCGCGGATTTTGAGGACCATATCGAAATCCTCAGTAAGAGTATGATTATTACGATAACGGTTATATTGGTGATCGCACTCTTGTTCGGCAAGGTGAAAATAAAAGATATCAAGGAATATGTCAGAAAGAAAAGAGAAGGAAACAGGACAGGCAGCTCCAGAGGAGACAATGAAGGAGACTGTTCAGGAAGAGGCGCAGAATGACGCTCAGGAGACATTGAAGGAAACAGAAAAGGAAAAGGCTTCAGAGGCTGCCAGAGAGCAGTCCAAAGGCAAAGGCTTCCTCAACAAGAAGGACAGGAACAAGGCAAAGATCGAGGAACTGGAGAAGAAAGTTGCGGAATGTGAGGACAGGATAGCCAAGGACAGGGATGACTACATCAGGCTCATGGCCGAGTTCGACAACTTCCGCAGGCGCACTGCCCAGGAAAAGCTGGACATCGTGAGCATGGCTTCCACAGAGACCATCAAGGGCCTTCTGCCGGTGCTCGACGACTGCGAAAGGGCGATGGAGGTGCTCAAGCAGTCAAACGACAGCGAAGCTGCCAAAGAAGGGACCGAGCTCATTTACCACAAGCTGCTGGCATATCTTCAGAGCAAGGGCCTTGCGGTAATAGAGGCGAAGGGACAGGCATTCGACACAGACGTGCACGAGGCGGTCGCCCAGTTCCCCGTACAGGAGGAAGATCAGAAAGGCAAGGTATTCGACGTGGTGCAGACCGGCTACACACTCAACGGCAAGGTGATAAGGTTCGCCAAAGTGGTTGTAGGAATATAAGAATCATATGGCAAAGAGAGACTACTATGAAGTGCTTGGCGTGGAGAAGAGCGCCACAGCTGACGAGATAAAGAAGGCCTACAGGAAGCTGGCCGTAAAATACCATCCTGACAAGAACCCTGGCGACAAGGAGGCAGAGGAGAAGTTCAAGGAGGCCGCCGAGGCCTACTCCATCCTGAGCGACCCGGAAAAGAAGGCGAAGTACGACCAGTTCGGACATGCCGGAGTCGACGGGTCCACTCCGGACTTCAGCGGCGGATTCGGCAACCTCAACGACATCCTCAACGACCTGTTCGGAGGCGGATTCGGCGGGTTCGGCGGATTTGGCGGATTCGGTGGCGGATTCGGCGGAGGTCGCGGAGGCCAGCGTCAGCAGAGGGTCTACAGAGGCCGCGACATCAGAGTCAGAGTAAAGCTCACACTCGAAGAGATAGCCAAGGGAGTCGAGAAGGAAATCAGCATAGAAAGAAGCGTTCCGTGCAAGGAATGCGGAGGAAAAGGTGCGAAGAACTCATCCGACATCAAGACTTGCTCCGCATGTAACGGCACAGGCCAGGTACAGCGCGTGGCCAACACCTTCCTCGGCCAGACAGTCACCTACTCTACCTGCCAGCAGTGCGGAGGCGAAGGTAAGGTCATAACCAACCCATGCCGCAACTGCGGCGGTACCGGCCTCGTACGCAAGCGCGAGACCATCAAGGTAAAGATTCCGGCCGGAGTCGAGGCAGGAATGCAGATGACTGTTTCCGGAGAGGGACACGCAGCAAAGAACAACGGCATCAACGGAGACCTTCTCGTAGTGATAGAGGAGCAGGAGCATCCATACCTCAAGCGAGAGGGCAACAACCTCTACTGCACGAAGATCATATCAGTTCCTGACGCCATCCTCGGAGCCGAAGTCGAAGTCCCGGGCATAGACGGCAGCTACAAGATCAAGGTAGATCCGGGCACACAGTCCGGCACGGTCGTGAGACTTCGCGGCAGAGGCCTCCCTACCGTCAACAGCTATGGAGGAACAGGAGACCTCTATGTCAAGATCGCCGTCTGGATTCCGAAGAAGCTTGACAAGGATGACAAGGCTGTGATCGAGTCGCTGAGGACAAAAGAATCCTTCAAGCCAAATCCCACCAAGGAGGACAAGAGCTTCTTTGACAAGCTTAAGGACCTGTTCGACTGATAAAAATGACGTACCTGACAGATAAAATGCCTCTCAGGACAGCCGGTCAGACGGCAAAAACAACGATTTTGAAAATATTTTTGCAAAAAAGTTTGCAGGTTAGAATTTTATTCCTACCTTTGCAATCCCAAAATCAAAGCAACCTCTTGTGATGGGTGAAAAGAAACGCAATGTTGCCACAAAATTTAACTTAATTGGAAATGGATCTTATTAAAGTAGTAGAGCAGGCATTCGCAAACGAGAAAGTAGCCAGCTACCCAAAATTCAAAGCCGGTGACACAATCACCGTAACATACAGAATCAAGGAGGGTGATAAGGAGAGACTCCAGAAGTTCAGAGGAACAGTCATCCAGCTCCGCGGAGCATCAGCAGCAACAAGAACTTTTACAGTTCGCAAGATTGCAAGCGGTGTAGGTGTTGAGAGAATCTTCCCATTTGAGTCACCATTCATCGAGTCTATCGAGGTTAACAAGTATGGTAAAGTACGCCGCGCACGTATCTTCTACCTCAGAGAGCTCTCAGGCAAGAAGGCTCGCATCAAGGAGAGAAAGGTTGCTGCTCCAAAGGCAGAGTAACAAGGAAATAGCAGCTTAGCTGCAAACGGCTCCGTAGCTCAACTGAATAGAGCATCTGACTACGGATCAGAAGGTTACAGGTTTGAATCCTGTCGGAGTCACCAGAGCAGAGAAATCTGCAGCAAACATCCCACAAATTTGTGGGATGTTTTTTGTTATGCATACTGTCAAAAGCTTGCTTTTGTAAGGTATGCATGCTTTTGTAAGGTATGCATAATTAAAAACTGTGTAAGCGAAGCGAGCACAGATGTTTACTGCCCGCGAATACTCTGCCGTGACGACATTAAGTCCCGTTCGGAGGATGACAGCTGTGACACTTTTTGAGCAATAAATGGTGCAGCTGTGAAAGAAATCACATCAAAATGATGTAAATCGCCACAGCTGTGTCATAAAAACAAGAAAAAGTGTCACAGCTATGATAAAAAGAATCTTTCCTTTAACCATGTTTTCCACAGGAAGTGTACGGAGCACTGACAAAACAAGGCGGAGAGGCTGTGATATTCGAGTTACCGTCACATAACCCTTCATATTATGGAGCCTTGGCTGAAGCACGTAGAAAATGTTACGGACAAATTTTCTTTTACTTTTCCGATGATTTGGAATTGAAAGAGATTAAAAAAAGAGGTCAGTGAAAACCGACCTCGGGGCGGTACACGACCAGAGGCCCTGTCCCAACACAATGAATGTGCATTGCAAATATACAAACTTTTTTCAAATCCAATGCCTGTCTTTGTACGCAGGCACAGATAATGTCTTGATTTACTGCTTCCAGCACTTTCACTACTACTACATTTGAGATGCCTATGACTTTATGAGCAATGACATATCTGACTATAAGATTTATCGGAAAAGGACAATATTCCGGCGGAGTATGTTATCCTTCGGACGGTCCGTACTACGGATCAGGTGAGACATGGTCTGCTCTCTGTCGGTAATAGCCTGTGCAGGTTCTGGAGAAGCTTACAAAGTACGGCAGATGGGCGAATATGAAAATTTTCGTTAATTAACTAAATATTTAGTTGCATAATTAGAAAATTAGTTTTATGTTTGCATCGGGAAGTTCGGGAGACCGTTCTTTCTGCTGTAAATTATATTGTCATCCTGAGCTTAGGCGAAGGATCTTAACGAAAAAATTATGGGTGAAACAGTAAAAAACAGACCTCAGGAACTGACAAAGGCCGAACTTGAGATCATGCAGGTGATATGGCAGAAAGAGAAGGTGCTGGTGCATGACATCCTGGCTGAACTGCCGGAACCTAAGCCTGCATATAATACGGTATCGACAATAGTGCGTATCCTCGAGAACAAGGGGTTCGTGTCACACAAGGCATATGGAAGGACCTACGAGTACTTCCCTATCGTGGCGAAGGAGGATTACACCAATACATATATGAGGACTGTCCTCGACAATTTCTTCGAAGGCTCGATCAGCCGGATGGTGAACTTCTTCTCAGCACAGAAGTCGATTTCACTGGAAGAGACCGACGAAATAATGAAGATATTGAACGGAAACAGATAGACATGTAAATCCACTCCCCTATGTCAGCAATCAGATACATAATCGAGGTGATGGTCTGCAGCGGACTGTTCCTGGTAGCGTACCGCTGGCTCCTTGCAAAGAAGGTCAGCTTTGCTATCTGCAGGGCGTTCATAATTGCGTCTATGCTTCTGGCAGCAGCTATACCAGCCATGAATGTTCCGGTATTTCCCGAGAAGACATTCACGCAGCAGACGATTCTGACAGGATATGATTTCCTTGAACAGGAACTCGACGGTGCCGCAGGCACAGGATCAGCTGTCAGGACTGAAGCATCTGATGGCATAGATGTCGGAACGGAGCAGCCGAAGAATACAGGCAGTATAAAAGTGGCTGCCGTCATGGCTGTCCAAGTCATATATATCCTTGTCGCACTTGCCTCAATCGGCTTGACCATATATAATGCAATAAAGATACAGAGGCTCCGCAGACGTTCCAGACTGACTCGCACAGAAGAATATACCCTGGCCGAGCACGAGGACATAAAGACTCCTTTCTCGTTCCTGATGACCATATTCATGGGATTCAACTACGAGCCACAGGAACGCCTTCAGATCCTGACACACGAAGCCAGTCATGTCCGTCACAGACATTCTTTCGAGCGTGTGGCTCTATCAGTCCTCCGCTCAATCTTCTGGTTCAATCCGTTCTTCTGGATGGCGGAGAAGGCCCTTGAGGAAGTGCAGGAATGGGAGGCAGACAAGGATGTCCTCAACGAAGGATACGAACTTAGAACATATAGAACAACCATATTCAAACAACTCTTTGGTTATAATCCGGATATATCCTGTGGGTTGAATCATTCATTGACAAAACAAAGATTCATTATGATGACTCAATCTCGCCGTGGCAAAGGGGCCTGGATCAGACTGGCTGCCACACTCCCCATCATTGCAGCTGTCTTTCTGGCCTTCGGCTGCGGCACAAAAGAGGCAAAGGCCGAAGTATCAACGGACTTGACTAATGGCACGGAAGCGACATATATAGATATGTGCCCTCCATGCGACGCAACCGCAAGCAATTCATTCGGTGCAGGTGGTACACATACAGGTATCGACTATGTCCTCAACGAGGACGATCCTGTATACGCGGCTGCCGACGGCGAAATTCTTGCCGTCACCCGCGATGACAGCAACGGACTTATGCTGGTGCTGAAACATACCGATGGTATCGAGACCAGATATGCACATCTGTCCAAGGTTGCTATTGTCTCTCACATAAAGATGGAGAACAATTCTTCTCCTGTCATCAAGGTAAATTCCGTTTATAATCTTGAGACAGACGCCGACCATTCCGGATGGACCATATCCGGAAAGGTACATAAAGGACAACTTATCGGTTATGCCGGCTCGACTGGACGCGCGACAGGCCCGCATCTCCATTTCGAAATGCGCAAGGACGGAGAACCCGTAGATCCTGCCCGATACTTTACATCAGACAGGCCGGCAAAGGGACCTTTCCACATATATGTGGTAGAAGGAACAAACAAACCCGGAGAGGAATATTTCGCAATCTGTGAAGGAAGACTCTGCAAGATAAATGAGGAAATCAGCCAGGCTGTCGGAGAGCATTTTGCTTCAGGATTATCTCCTTACAGCAGTGTACTGCTTGAAGTTGCAACTGACGTACCGTCTGAAGTTGCTGACATGGTCAGAGAACTGTTGAGAAAGGCATCCGTGTTCAAGATCAACCTTAGTTCATATCGTCCGGTGCCAGGTGAAATCACTGTTCTGTCAGACAGGACGGAAAGAATTGAAGGCTTATCAGGCAAAGCCAAGGCAAAAGTAATTCAACTTGATATTCAGAAAGCCGGAATCGACAACAATCGTCTTTCAGACACCTATACGATGACTTTAGACGGTCAGAGGTGCACCAAGGAAGAAGTCAAGGATATCGTTACCGGTAAGATTGCTGCAGACAGTTCTATCGACCTCATTCAGATCAGTGCAGATCCGCAGACTCCGATGGGATACATTGACGACCTTAAGAAGGAACTGCGCGGCATTGAAGGCTTGCGTATCTACCTTACCATGAACAATACAGCCACTCCGAATCATCCGGCAACGAAAATGAAGAAGGATGAGTTCTACGGTGTTGAGACAATCAATGCTGACCGCAAAAATGTTCTGATAATAAAGACCAACGCTACAGACAGATATCTCATTCTGACTAAACCGAGGTACCTAGATGAAGATACATTGAGAGAGATGAAGAAAGCCATCCTCAATAAGGAAGGTGATCCGGATTATCCTGAAAGCATCGACCAGACATTCATTCTCCCTGATGGTTCTTCATACACATATCCTGTTACCCAGGCTATGGTAGTGATGCAGCATGACAGAGGTACAAGTTTCGACGGTTACCAGAAGGTGAATGAATTCGTGCAGAGGGCATACAGGGAACTAAGGGATGAACTTGCCGGTGAAGTCTTCGGCAAACCACTTGCCGGACTTTCGGATGCTGAGATGCAGATAATCTACCAGGCTGTCCCGATGAATGTGTCCGAACTTGCCCCTAAAGATGCCCCAGCAAGAAGATAAGTAAATGACATCAATGATGACATCAATGCCAGTACTACTCTAAAGTGCTGGCATTTAATATTTTATATCATAAAGACCATCACTCGTGAATATATAAACTAAAATTTTTAGTTATAAAACTACACAAAATAGTTGCATTAAAAGAAAATTTAGTTACCTTTGTGTCGTAAAGAATGACAGACATGAAGAAACTGACTAAAAAAGAGGAAGAGATCATGAATCTCTTTTGGGATAAAGGAGCGATGTTCGTACGTGAACTTCTGGAGCATTACGACGAGCCGAAGCCGCATTTCAACACACTGTCGACAATGGTACGCAACCTTGAAGCAAACGGCTATGTAAGCCACAAGGCCTATGGCAATTCCTACCAGTACTACCCCGTCGTCTCACGTGAGGACTACGCCGGAAGGACATTCAAGGGCATCATCAGCAGCTACTTCAACAACTCCTACCTCAGCGCGGTCTCAACTCTGGTAAAAGAAGAGAAGATTACTGTCGACGAGCTCAAGGAACTGATAGAACAGATTGAAAACGGTGAAGCATAAAGCACTGATCACTAACACCATACCATAAATCACCTGCTCCTGATGACGCAGGTGATTCAGAATAAGCAACAGATTATCAGCAACTTACGAATCACACAAATATGACCGAATTTTTATCATATCAGGGTAAGGCGGCAATCGCATTGGCGGTGTTCTATATGTTCTACCGCCTGCTGCTCAGCAAGGACACATTCCACCGTTTCAACCGCATCGTGCTTCTCGGTACGGCTGCTCTTTCATTCATACTCCCCCTCTGCGTCATTACCCTCCGGAAGGTAGTCATTCTTCCGGCAATGGAAGCATCATCAGAGACCATCGTCGGCGAAGCGGCCGGGACTGTCGCCATGGTTCCGGAAGTGTCTGCTCCTATATGGCCTGTCGTCCTCTGCTCGTTATTCGTCCTCGGCGCTCTGGCGGTGCTTGTACATGTTGCCACTTCGATAATCGGCATCATGCGGATCATCGGCAGCGGAAACAGACAGACTCTTGAAAGCGGCGAGACCCTTATAATTACAGAAACTGATACAGCCCCGTTCAGCTGGATGAAATACATCGTGATTTCCCGTGAGGATTATGAGAGCGGCTACTCTCAGATCCTGACACACGAGAAGGCACACATCGCACTCAGACATTCGTGGGACATTCTTTTCGTCGACATGATCACAGCTCTCCAGTGGTTCAATCCGGCAATATGGATGCTCAAGGCAGACCTTCGTGCCCTCCACGAGTTCGAGGCAGACGATGCAGTCCTGAGAAGCGGAGCGAATATCAAGGAATACCAATATTTACTAATAAGAAAAGCTGTCAGCAAGAGCGGCTACTCAGTTGCTAACAGCTTTAATCACAGTACACTTAAAGCTCGTATTACTATGATGTTGAACAAAAAATCATCTCGTATGAGTGCCTGGAAGGCTCTCTACGTCATTCCTCTCGTAGGAATCTCTCTCGCGGCAACTGCCGAGACAAGGGTAGATTACCAGTATGAAGACCAGCAGCCTGTCGCTGCGGCAGACACTCTGAACGGCAAAGATAGTAAAAAATCTTTACCAGAACCGAAAAGTGAATTTACTAAAAAGAATCTGCGTGAAGGAAGATTCATCGTCGACAAGGAAAACAACACGGTAACGCTCATCTATTTCGACTCTGCATGCAAGGAACTTCAGGTTCATTACACCGGACTTGACCTCAACCAGAACATCTACATGCACAATGGTGCGATCGTGACAAAGGAAATGCAGGATAAGGCGATGTTTGACGATCCGGATGTCGTGGTAATCGTAGCATACCTGAAAGACAACAACAGAGTAAGCGCCGCCATCACCAAGACCGGTCCTTATGTCACCGGCACTATTAATGTGGACAAGAATGCGGATGGATTCACACTTAAGTCAGGCACTCAGGTCAGCCCTGCTGACGAAGAGAAAGTCGAAGTCAGCGCAAACGATCTGGTAGTCGTTGTCAACGGCGAAAGAATGCCGGAGGGATTCGACCTTAACACTATCGATCTGGCCACAATTACTTCAATGGAAGTCCTCAAGACAGAAAAGGCCTTGAAGGAATATGCTACTGACGAAGGCGTGATCGTCATTACAACCGATCCGTCAAAGACAAATGAGAAAAAGCCTGTCCCAGACATCTACATCGATGGCAAGAAGGCAACAAGCGAAGAGGTCGCAGCTCTACCTGCAAATCCGAAAGGAACTATAGCCGCAGATGGGACTGTCTGGATCAGCACTTATGACAAACCGGAAGAAAAGCCACAGAATAGCGCACCGACATTCAATGGGGGCACAAATGCAGAGTTCTCTAAATGGGTTCAGGCAAACATCAGATATCCTGAGGGAACAACAGCAAAAGGACGGGTATCGGTATCATTCACAGTCTCAGAGTCTGGCAAAGTGATGGATGTGAAGGCGCTTCAGGGACCTGACCAGAAGCTCAATGATGAGGCAGTCAGGGTGATATCCTCTTCACCAGACTGGACACCAGCCTTGAAAGATGGCAAGCCAACTGCAATCAGACTTGTGATTCCGGTGAACTTCCAGAAATAAAAGCTTACCAGGGAGCGTCAATTCTTCTCGTTCTTTTCCTCTGTACCGGCCTTCACAGATACGGTCTGGGTGGATATGTCATTTGAATTGAATCTGAAAGCGCCTCTTATCCTCACCCTCACGGAAGTATATTTCACTACCGCACGTTCTTTTATATGAAGAATCTTTAATATATCACCAATATGAAACGAATCTTAACACTACTTCTAATGATTGCATGTGTTGTTTCATGCACGAAATTTAAAATCATTGACTGGGTTCCGGTCACATTTCAGGTAAGGGTACAAGATGTACAGGGCAAGGACCTGCTTGATCCTGCAAACGACAACTCATGGCTGGCAGGCACAAAGATCCATTTCAGAGGCATCACGATAGATCTGGACGAAACAGGTATTACGGCCCCAGTAACCAAGGACATTCCGGCGGAATACAAAGGATTCAGGCTGGAAAAGGGGCAGGAATACTATTATCTGGCATTTGGAGAATTTCACGGAGGTAGCGAATTCGATGAGGAGGACATGACGATTATGTGGCCTGATGGAAAGATAAATGTAATCACCTATAGCCGCAAGCTGAACAAGGTAAAAGTAGAGGCGAAACAGACATTCAAACTCGACGGGGTAAAATGTTCCAGCCCGATAATCATAATCAGATAGACAGTTCCTATGAAACTACTTCAATCCTCCCCTGCTTCCTCTGAGCCAAGCTGCTCTCAATCTGAATTTCTCAATACGGAAAACGTCATAATGGTACAGGATTTGCAAATGCTCAGACCGAATAGTTTTTTCATAGGTTAAGTTTTAGGTTAGAATTGCAGTGGCCTTCCGATGGGAATCGGGAGGCCACTATCCTTATTGTCATAAAGCTTCAATATTCTGTAAGGCGAATGCAATAATTAATCACACATCTGAACTTTTGAAGATCACTTGGGTAAAGGCAGAGGATAACCACGGATCTGGCACGAAATATGCAGATATAGAAGCCGTTACAACTAAACACACCGAACTTAATGAAACACATTTCCCTATTGATGTGCACAATCCTCTTTGTGCAGACGCTTTCCGCGCAGGTACTCAACTATGACATGATTGAGCGCAACGCAAACACAGACGTCAAGCTCACCCTCAAGGACTCCAGATCGTCCAAGCCTGTATCCTGGGCTTCGGTTTATCTCATCCCTGCAGGAGACACGACGATAACCCATTTCGCATTGTCCGACGACAAAGGCGACGTACTTCTCAAGGATGTTCCTGTCGGCAAATATGAGCTTAACGCCGAAATCATCGGCTACAATCCCCACAAGAAGACATATGCCATCAAAGCTCATTGGGATGCCTACGACCTCGGAATCATCAAGATGGATGAGAATCCGGAATTTCTTGACGCCGCATCCATATCTGCAATCGGCAATCCTGTCATAGTGAAGAAGGACACAATCGAGTTCAATGCTTCCTCATTCAGCGTCAGCGAGAACGCCATGCTTGAGGACCTGTTGAAGAAGATGCCTGGAATGGAAGTGGGCGAAGACGGCACCGTCACATTGAACGGAGAGAAGATCGACAAGATCACCGTCGGCGGAAAGACTTTCTTTTTCAATGACCCCACTGCTGCGCTGAAGAATCTTCCGGCAAAGATCGTAGACAAGATCAAGGTGGTGGACAAGACCAAGGATGAAGCAGCCGGGTCGGGCGTCGTAACCAAGGATGAGAAAGAGAAGGTGATGGATGTAGAGCTCAAGGAGCAATATACCGAAGGATGGTATGGTAACGCCAAGCTTGGAGGCGGTTCCACACTCACTCCGGAGAGCGGCAGCAAGTTGATTGACGACAGAGGCCTGCTGTACAACGGCAATGCGATGGTCACAGGATATACTGAAAAAGACCAGGTCATATTCATAGGGAATGCATTCAATGCGATAGAGCCCGGCGCCGGTGTGGCCTACTACAGCAGCGGCAGCACAGTCAGCGACTTCAGCAGTCTAGGAGGCCTCAACTCCTCCGCTCAGGCCGGAATCAATTACAACACATCCAGGATCAAGGACATGGAATCCACAGTCAATGTCAACTACAAGAACAACGGTAAGATTGACCGGAAGGTGTCATCCAGAACCACCTTGCTGAAGGACAGTCCGGACGTGACGACTGACGGAGACTACGACGCCACAGGTCACCAGAACTCTGTAGGCGCTTCGGTCGAAATAAAATCCAAGGAGAATTCCAGATACTATCTGTACTTCATGCCGAACATCAGCTACACTTCAGAGGCCGTCAATTCGTCCAATTCTTCTGTCACAAGGTCAGAAGGCTCGCTGCTGAACACATCAGATGCAGCTACTACCGCTTCGTCAAGCGGCATCAGCACAAACGGAGGTTTCTATTTCGGTCTGAAGGAGATGGGAAAGAAAGGCAGATCCCTCACAGTCGGCGCAGAATACGGGCTGAGCGGCACTGACAAGGAGTCCCATGAAACATCGGTCATCAGAAGCGCAGAACAGACTACCGCCAAGGATCTCTTTTATGACACAGACATGAATAACATATCAGGTGGCGCAGCACTGGGTTACAGCGAACCGCTGGCAGACAAGTGGGCTGCAGAAGCGAGTGTCCAGACCAGATATTACAGGAACAGGAACACACGGAATGCTGCAGACCCCGACGGAGCATATAATGACTATTATTCATCATTCAGTGACAACCGTTACCTCAGCAACCGCGGAGCAATTACCGTCCAATACAGTAACGACACGACCACAGTCCAGTTCGGAATAGTGGCAGATGCGGTCAAGAACGAGATGAGGTCAAAGTCTCTGGGGGTCGAGACCGTAACCGGTAAGGACGAGTGGCTCGTGAACTGGTCTCCTTTTATGTATTATAACTACGAAAAAGAAGGCGTTGATTTTGGATTATATTACACAGGCATGGAAAACAGGCCTTCGCCGACATCCATGACCCCATCACTGAACATCTCCAACCCTGTACAGATCACAGCAGGAAACATATATCTCAAGCCGCAGTACACCCATTTCATTCACACCTCACTGAGCACCAACAACAGGGAGACCTTCTCATTTTTCTCCATGTACCTGAATGGGAACATAACCACCAGAAGCACCGTACAGGCAAGCTGGATGGACGATTACGGTGTAAGATACGCCATCCCGGTCAATTCACTCAAGCCTCAGACAACCGGCTCCGTCTATCTCTCCTACAACAGGCCTGTCACGCGGGACAGACAGCTGACACTCCAGATAGGAGGGAATGCCACATATTCAGGCGGCACCAGCTATCAGGCCACATCAAGGATGGAAGGACTTGACCTGCACTCCTTTGACTACAACTCCTTCATGGAAGGATTCTGGGGTGATGCCAGCGGAGACCGGTTCTACAGCGGCAAAAGCGGCTTTGCCGAAAGCCGCACCAACACATTGGTCTGGGGCGGAGATTTCCAGCTCAAATACAACATCGAGAAGTTTGATGCCATCCTCACATATGGCATGTCGAACAGGATGTCGAAATACTCTCTCGACCCGACCGCCAATCTGAACAACTGGACCCATCACATAGGCGCCAATATCCTGTACCGGCCTGGCAAGGATTGGGAGATCGGTTCCGACCTGACATACAGATTCTACAGAGGTTACACCGACGGATTCGGCCTTCCGGAATGGAGATGGAACATGTCAGTAAGCAAGAGCATAAAATCCGTGACCCTTGGGCTGAAAGTGGCAGACATCCTGAACCAGACACGGAACATGAGAAGAACGGTGTCAGCAGAATATGTTGAAGATGTCTACAGCAACGTCCTTGGCCGCTTCTTCCTTTTCAGCGTGTCATTCAATTTCGGCAAGATGAACGCAAAGAAAAACAGGAACATAGAAGGAGCGATGTGGAACATGATGTAAATCACAGAAACACCTCCAGCCCTTCTCGGCATCGAATCTGAGAATATGAAATGCTTATTATTTTGAAGTTCGGGAAAATAACATAACTTTGAGAAAAACAGATTATGACTGAGCTGACAAAGACCGATTTTCGCCTGGCGGCAATGTTGAAGCGTGCCGCTGTATTTGCTTCCGCAATGGTCCTCCTTGCATCGTGCTATGACATCTTCTACGAACCTGTGTTTGTTCCTGAGGAAGGTAGTTCCGATTATATTCCATACGATAAAGAAGTCATTCCTGCCGAAGGTGACACCTGCTGGTTCTATAGAGAATTGAATCGCATAGTAGTAAAGGCGATTGATCCATCTGAAGAAATATATCCTTACAGATGGAAGCTCCTGATCGACGGCAACATGGTACAGGAGAATACAAGGGAGTACCTTGAAACTTACTCTAAAGAAGTAATGGAATGGTGGGAAAGGAGAACAGAAATCAAATGGATGGACAATGCAATACTGTTTGAAGTTCCTGTCAATTCTTCTGTCGACGAAAGAAGTGTCGAGGTAATGGTTTCAGTAAGTAACGGACTCTATAATTCGGAGCAAGAGGATGACTGGGGCGAATGGTTCATCGTATTCGAAGGCACACAGGCAGGCAAGGGGTATCCGGATGAGATGATGCCGAGCCACAGTCTTGAAAAGTCACAGGCTAATATCTTTGAGCCGGTGAGGATCGATATGCATAAATGCGATGAGGCCACCAACCTGTGGTGGTATAAATCCAAAGGAATCTGCGACTCGCTGGTATGGAGCATAAGAGGATTTGAAGACACCAAGGTAATTATGGGGCATGGGCACGAAACGATTTATTTCGGCCATCTTTTCACACACCCTGGCGAGATTGAAAGCGTTTTGTCTGCATATAAAGACGGGAAGGTGGTCTATGAGGATGTACAGAATATCACAGTCACTAATGAGAAGGATTTCCTGATGTTCGACTGGGAGGAAATCGTATCAGGAACTGCAGAAGGAGGATCCTACCACAATGCTTTCGATGACAACAGGTGGTTTTCAAGCGGTGTTTCATGCAAGGACGGCAATCCAGTCGTAGTCTTCAACTGGAACAACTGGGAGGATAATTCCGAGGAAGAAAACCGCAGGATCCTTCGCGAGTACATATCCCATATCTATGGAGAACCGGTCTATACGGAGAAATCCGAAGTGGAAGCACAATGGGCCGGATTGTTTGTGAGAAGAGACGACAGATATCGACCTGAATGTATCTGGATGACAGAGACTTCCGCAGTCGCTCTGTTCTATGTATATAACGAACTTACAGAGACCGGTGATTGGAAAATCATCGCAGAACCTTTAAGAAAATAATCAGATGAAGAGGATATTTGCAATCTGCCTTATGGCATTGGTCGTTTTCGGATGCGAAGACTTGCAGCAAGGCACGCAGGGAGGAAACGAGAATGAGAACGAAAACACGCCGGGCACCGAAACCTTGAAGTTCCCGACCTTATGGGGAATCGGAGAGGACAGCATGCCCGTGTTCGACAAGGAGGGAACAGAGGTTTCCACATTTGAGATGCTGTCATTCAACATCTTCGAAGAGGATCTTGAAGGAATCGAGGAGCACTGCGATTCGCTTGTATGGACTGTGAAGGATGCTGAAGGGTCGCATATCATCGTGCCGGACAACAACCTGGTCGGAAAGACAAACGAATGGACTCATTATTTCACGAAGGCCGGCAATTATGAGACTTATCTTGATGCCTGGAAAGACAGCAAAGTCATCAAGCGGTCAGTCTTCTATGTGAAGGTCAAGGAAAGCGGGAAGGATTTCCTGCATATGAACTGGGCAGATATGACCAGAGGAAGCCGCAAGGAACTGTCATCTGCACTCCACCAGCAATCTTTCAAGGCCTACTATCACGAGGACGATTCAGGTCATCCATATTTTGAGATCACCGTTTCAGGCGTACTCGAGGATCAGCAGGTTCTTTACGATTTCATCACCGGAATTTATGGGGCTCCGACCCTTACGGCCAATGACGATACCATGATTAGTTATTACCAGAAATATTGCCTGGCAAAAAAGGCAGATGAATCCCCTATAGCAATATGGAGCCACGATCCTAACCTGGTGGTGCTGGTGTCAGATGATGACGAACAAGGCAATCCGGAAAGATACCTTCTGCATGTTGAACGATTGACAGTGATTAAATAAGGATTACCAGAGAATATATCCGTGATGAACCAGGTCTTCCCGGGTCTTGATCGGGAATGTATAGCCGTCGCGAAGGAGGAAGAGGTCATCCGTTATGTGCATGACTGATTCATACATGTGATCAGAGATAATGATGCCTTTAGTGGCTTTATGAGCCTGTATCATTTCCTGCATCTTTTCTACATATTTCGGAGCGACATTCGAGAACGGTTCGTCGAGAATGCAGAATTCTGCTTCGGAGTTAAGCACCATATACATTTCAGCAATACGTACCTCTCCCCCGGAAAGCTGACCTGATGTCATTCTCTGACATGTGTGAAACTTATTGTCAAATGCGACCAGACCGTCATAATCAACCTCATAGAGATCGAACGCCTCACCAAGGGTCATGTTGGTCGGCATAAAGACATTCTGAGGAAGGTATTTTACTCTTTTTCCGATATGGGCATAATCAGTTTCCGGCTCGTCATTGAAGCGGACGAAGATATTCTGCGGCTTGATGCCACCCATGATGCATTTGAACAGACATGACTTTCCGCAACCGTTCCTGCCGAGCACACCGGTCACCCTGCCGGTCTGAGCAGTGATGAAGGCGCTCTGAAGAACCTGCAGCTGATCGAATTCGAGATGCACGCTGTCGACCAGCAGTCTGTTAACGGATTGCATTACCTAAATATCCTATGAGGGTTATAAATATCAAGAAGCCGACGAACTCAACCACGAATGGAATGTAATAGTACTCTTTCCTGCTGATACCAAGATTGAGGTAAAAGTATATTTCTGTCTTCTTGGTGAAGGCCGTATACAGATAGAGGATTATCGGAATACTGACCAGTTTCAGTAGTATAGCCATCGGAATAGCGTAGGGATTGAAGAAGACAAGCGATGATATCGCCAAAGTCAATACAGCAGATATGGCATATATCGCTTTGCCATACCGCTTCGAGAGTCCTATTTTCTTGAGTATCGTCATATCTATAATTGTTGACGAATCAGATTCACTTTATGCTCTTAAGGAGTTTCTGCTCTTTTTCGAAATTCTCGATGAAATGCAATTCCACTGGAGACAGTTCATACATAGTACGCTGATGAAATTTTGCATATTCTTCACCTGCTTTCTTCTTGGCCACTTCTGCCGATATCCTTCCGCTATGCGTCAGGAGGTCTTTGCCGGAAAGTTTCAGAAAATCATCAAGTTTGACAAGCCAGTCCTTCATGTACATCGGCGTATGGCTTTTTGCCTGCAACTCTGCAAAATCCAGATAGAGGTTGACAATAAGGTTCAGTGTTTCAATCTCTTCTGCAGAAAGATAGTTCTTCGCATATTCAGCATCGGTTCTTGTAGGAAGGGCTCCTGTCCATGTTGTAAGACCCATGAAATCCTTGTCGGCATCGGCCCTCTCGTATATGATTTCTGCTGCAGTATGACCATGTACAGAATAGTGCATCTTGTTCTGCACGGTGGCAAAGAACTGTTTTGTAGCCTCGGCACGTGGGTCATAGTCAATGCTTAAAGCATAAATTTCGAGAACTTTCCTATAGAAGACTTTCTCAGATGAACGTATATCGCGTATTCGAGAAAGAAGTTCATCAAAATAGTTTCCTCTGCCGGCATTCTTCAGCAATGCGTCATTCATTGCAAAACCTTTGATAAGGTATTCGCGAAGCACTGATGTCGCCCACATTCGGAACTGTACACCTCTGATGGAGTTAACGCGATAACCGACACTGATAATCATGTCTAGATTAAAATATTGTACATTATACACTTTATTATCAGCGGCAGTTGTTGCAAAAAATGCAACAACTGAATCTGCTGCCAGTTCCCCGCACTCAAGAATATTCTTTATATGTCGTGAAATTGTTGATTTATTGCGCTGAAACAGCTCGGCCATCTTATCGATTGTCAGCCACACTGTATCATTTGACAGCATAACTTCAATAGCAGTTTTGCCGTCTACAGTCTGATACATCAGAATATTACCTCTATTGTCTTCCATAAAACAAGTTTATCAATATCCCTCTCCAGAGGGTTCCACAAAGATAGAAAATTCTTCTCGCCGTCCATTTATTAATATATATAATATGGATAACAAAAGTCCAAAATATAATCCCCGGCAATAAGGGAGCATTGCCGGGGAAAAGTCTTGTCTATTTGTCAAGTTGCTGATTTATGAATCAGTCGTTGTCTTCGAGCTGGAAGATTTCGTCGGCGTGCCTTCCGAAGTATCTGGCAATCTTCTGATTCCGCTCTGCCCATCAGGGCAAGTCTTCTGACTGCTGTGCTTGCTGAATTTTGCAATTAATAATATTGCTCTGTTTCTGCTTTTAAGAAATGGAGAAAATCATCGTTTAATGAAGCCTCTTCATTCTTAGGTAGAGTCAAGCTATATAATCTGAAGAATTCATAGGGATTATGAAATTCTTTTATCATTTCATCTCTTAATCCGGCTTTGATGATTTGATTGGAGATATAAAAGCCAAGGACATGACCGTTGTATTTGTAAATGCTAATGAGTCTGTCAATGCATGTATCCTTGTCTATCTGATTTGCTGCATATTGAGCGATCGTTGTCTGTAAATATTCAATATCTTTTGGAGCGTTATTGTATAACTGCTTGAATTCGCTGGCAAGTTCTTTAGATTTACCAAAATTCGAAAAATATTGGTCATAGCCCATATATTTGTCGATTTGGTCAGCTATCCCCTCATTCGCTATCATATCAATCGCAAAGTTGATGTCATTTGC
>SUYN01000009.1 GCA_015060405.1 Bacteroidales bacterium | reverse complement strand
ACGTCAGGCCAACAATATTCCTGTCCTCAATAACCTGATTCAGGAACTCAATCATCACATCCTTACTGGACTCCTGTCCAAAGACCAGTTTGAAGACATCGTCATCAAGCAGGTCCGCATACTTGAATTCTTGTTGCATAAATTTTTGTTTTTAGGTTTGTAACCGTCCCACCGTGGGCCGATCAAAAATTTATGCTCGACTTATTGTCCCTTCTATGTCTGCAAATTTGTGAAAAAATCAAGAGCTTTCACATACCCTCATGCAGATTTTTCTTTTTCTTAATGATCTTTTTTCTCTTTTTTTAAAGTTTTGCTTTATTTTTAACAAAATGAGACTCCTCGGTTCAATATCTTGTAGGGATTTTGCTTAACAAGTTACTTCCTCAACACAATCACATTGCCCTCGCGGAGGGTGTTGTCCGGGGCCATGTCGTTGAGCTTGCAGAGAGATTTGAGAGTGATGGCATAGCGCTGGGCTATGTCTCGGAGGGTTTCGTCGGATGATTCGACGATATGTTTGTCAAGACCTTTTACAGCCTGTTTCTTTTTCGGCTGCAGGTAGACGATAGTGCCCGGACGGAGGTCTTCTGCAGAATCAAGGTCGTTGAAACGCAGGATCTCTCTCAGGAAGAGATTGTTGGCGGCAGCAAGGGAAGCATAGCTGTCTCCTGCCGAAGAATACACGAAAGGTACTCCGTTGAGGGAATACTTCTGTCGAGAGAGGGAGAAACGGAAGACATCTTCAGGCTTCTCTTCCTTCATAGGCCTTGGCTGTTCCAGCTGCGATGGTGACTTGACGGTCTGCGGAGCCTTCTTATCTTTTTTTACCTTCTCCTTCTTCACCTTCTTCACCTTCTGTTTCCTGACCTTTTCCTTCTTGGTCTTATCGCTCGTAGTGGCAGCCACTGCTACATCAGCACCAGCCGGAGTTGTCTCCAGCTCCTGTTTTTGTTTTTTCTCGTTCTTTGCCTTATTCTTCTTCACCCTGCGGCCGCTGTCGTATTTGTATAGTTCATATTCCTCTATGAGGTTGATGAGCTTTTTCGGATATGCCGGATCAGTCGCATATCCAGCCTTCTTGAGGCCATATGCCCAGCCTTTGTAGTCGGTAGGATTGAGGTCGAAAAGGAACTTGTAGCGGTCTCGGTAGCGGAGGAAGTCAGAATGGTCACGATAGGACTGCTCCACTGTACGATACTTTCTGAAACACTCTCTGCTTTTATCATCATTCACCCTCATCTTGGCGCCGTTCCAATCGCTGTGGCACTTTATGCCAAAGTGGTTGTTGCCCTTGACTGCAAGGTCCGACTGGCCATAGCGGGACTCAAGAAGTCCCTGCGCAAGGGTGATGCTTGCCGGTACTCCGGTGCGGCGCATTTCCGCCACCGCAAGGTCGGCATATTTGTCAATATATCGCTGCTGAGGTGTGTCTTCAGCCGGAGAGGCCTGCACAGGCGAAAATGCCGCGAAAAGGCATACAAACGTGATGATGAGTGTCGAAATATGTTTCATACAGGCAAATGTACGAAATTTATCGTTCTATTTCAATGATGTCCAGGTCGTGGGCCAGGTCAGTTGCGGGGAAAATGGAGCGTAATTCGTCGAGGAAGAAGTCAACGGAAGGGAAACGCGAGGAATAGTGGCCGACGACGAGCCGCTGAACGCCTGCTTCAAGGGCGGTGCGGGCCGCCTGCAAGGTGGTGGAATGAAAGGTCTTTGCCGCCATCTCCGTCATCGCATCAGGGAAGGTCGATTCGTGATACAGCAGCGTCACTCCTTTCAGCCACTGCGCAAGTTCAGGAAAAGGCGCAGTGTCGCTGCAATAGGCATAACTGCGAGGGACATAAGGTATATACGCTGCCTCCTCATTGGATATGACCCCATCCTCCCTGATGACGTCCTCTCCCCTCTTGAGCGTACCTATCTCCGCCAGTGTGAGTCCATATCTGGCAATGGCTTCTTTTCTGACATTATGCGGAGGCATCTTCTCTCTGATGATGAATCCGAAGGTCTCGATCCTGTGGTTCAACGGAAAGGCAAGAAGCTCGGCAGTCCTGTTTTCGTACACCTTGACAGGCTCGGTCATGTCCAGGACCACATAGTAGATCTCATAGAGGATTCCCTCACCGAAATGCTTCCTGAAGAAATCAAGCACGGGTGCAAAATTCCTTGGCGCGTATATATATAAAGGTGCGGTGCGGCCAAGCATGGCCATGGTGGAAAGAAGACCGAAAAGGCCGAAGATATGATCGCCGTGGATATGTGAAATACATATATGCTCGATCTTGAGGAAGGATATTCCCATCTTCCTCATCTGCATCTGGGCACCTTCTCCGCAGTCAATCATAAATAAGCGCCCACGTACGTCAAGTACCTGGGCGCTTGGATGTCTTTCTGTAGTGGGCAGGGCCGAAGCCGTGCCCAGAACATTAAGAGTGAAATTCATAGGATCTTACTTACCCTCGAGCTGGCTCTTGAGAGCTGCGAGTGCGTCGATGTCACCAAGAGTAGTCTTCTCGATGGTCGAGTTGATCTTCTTCACAGCCTTCTTAGTGTTGTCAGCCTCAGCTGCAGCCTTCTGCTCGCGTGCCTCTACAGCAGCTGCATAAGTCTTAGCGTGTGAAAGGGTAACCTTCTTAGCGCTTCTCTTGAGCTCAGTAACCTTGAATGAGAGTGTCTCACCTGTTACAGGCATTGAGCCATCCTCCTTAGCAAGCTCTCTGTTGAAGCAGAATGCGTCAACCTCGCCCTCAAGCTCTACAACTGCACCCTTGTCAGTGATTGCTGCGATCTTAGCCTCAACTACAGTACCTACACTGTACTTAGCCTCGATCTCATCCCATGGGTTAGGGAGGAGCTGCTTGTGACCGAGTGAAAGCTTGTGGTTCTCCTCATCGAAGTCAAGGATAACTACCTCGATAGCGTCACCTGCTGCTACGAGCTCAGACGGATGCTTGATCTTGCTCCAAGAAAGGTCGCTGATGTGTACGAGACCCTCGATGCCTTCCTCGAGCTCAGCGAATACGCCGAAGTTAGTGATATTGCGAACAGTTGCGTTGTGCTTTGATCCGACAGCATACTTCTCACGGATGTTCTCCCAAGGGTTAGCAACGAGCTGCTTGAGACCGAGAGACATCTTCTTCTCCTCGCGGTCGAGTGTGAGAACCTGAGCCTCAACCTCGTCACCTACCTTAAGGAAGTCAGAAGCGATGCGGAGTCTTGGTGACCATGACATCTCTGATACGTGGATAAGACCCTCTACACCTGGCTCGATCTCTACGAATGCGCCGTAGTCAGCGATGAGGACTACCTTACCTGTTACCTTGTCACCAACCTTGAGGTTTGCATCGAGTGCATCCCATGGGTGCTGCTTGAGCTGCTTGAGACCGAGAGCGATTCTCTTCTTGGACTCATCGAAGTCAAGGATAACGACGTTGATCTTCTGGTCGAGGGCAACAACCTCCTCCGGATGGTTGATACGGCCCCATGAGAGGTCTGTGATGTGGATGAGACCGTCTACGCCACCGAGGTCAACGAATACACCGTAACCAGTGATGTTCTTAACGGTACCCTCAAGCACCTGACCCTTCTCGAGCTTGCCGATGATCTCGCTCTTCTGCTGCTCGAGCTCAGCCTCGATAAGTGCCTTGTGAGAAACGACAACATTGCGGAACTCCTGGTTGATCTTGACGATCTTGAAGTCCATTGTTGTGTCAACAAACTGATCGTAGTCACGGATAGGCTTGATGTCGATCTGTGAACCTGGGAGGAATGCCTCGATTCCGAATACGTCCACGATCATACCGCCCTTTGTGCGTGTCTTCACGTAACCCTTTACGATCTCGTCTGCTGCGAATGCTGCGTTTACCATATCCCAAGAACGGAGCTGGCGAGCCTTCTTGTGTGAAAGGATGAGCTGACCTTTCTTGTCCTCTGCGTTCTCAACGAACACCTCAACCTTGTCACCTACCTTAAGTTCAGGATTGTAACGGAACTCAGGAGCCATGATGACACCTTCGCTCTTGTAACCGATGTTAACGATCACCTCTCTCTTGGTGATTGCAGTAACCTCGCCTTCTACAACCTCACCCTCAACTACCTTTGAGAGAGTCTGGTTGTACTGATCTGCTATGGCAGCGATGTCGCCACCATAAACATCATCATTCTCGAATGCATCCCAGTCGAAATTCTCTGGAGCTACTGATGCATTGAGAGCGACCTTCTTGGTCTCTTCTACTGCTGGAGCCACTTCTGGAGCAGCCTCAACAACTGTCTTGTTTTCTTCCATTGTAAAAATTAAAAAGACAAACTAGTGGGTTAAACATTATTTATTGTACCTGACCTTCGGGGCACTTCCATAAAGAAAATGCGCACCTCTGGTCTAAAGGCGCGCAAAAATAGAGATAATTTTCGGATTTTCAAAGGTTTTCGTAAAAATCGACATGCGATTATATGGCTTTACCCTGAGATTTCTGGCCATTGCTGAATGTTCCTATCCAACATGTGCCGTCTGAACTCTTGTAAAGGCCATAGCCGTGTCTCTTTCCATTGAGGGTCTCCCCGATGTAATATTCTGAAGGAGAATACTCTATATACTCGAACTTCCTGTCTGCAGATGGGTTTGGCGAAGGATAGGTTCCCACTGCGGACCATCCCTGTACAGCGCCGTCGTAAATGAGTCTGCCCTTTGCATCATAACAAGCGATCCTGCCCGACGGAGCATTGTCATCGAAGTCACCCACGATGATACGGCATTTCTTGAACTTCGCGAATGTATATCCGCTCGGCATCGAATACACGCCCTTGCCATCCTGCATGTCGGTGTCCCAACCTCCGTAATAAAGAGTTCCGTCACTCCACATGTAGATTCCCAATCCTGTCCTGGTGACATCCTCCACAAGGTCTCCGCGGTACTTGTCGCCGTTGTCGTATGGTTCTGACTTGGCTGCAAGAATGCTCCTTATGCGTGAGGTCCATATATCGGATTCGATCTGGTTAGGAAGAGCCTGCTGTGTGAAGATGAGCTTGACGCTCTCCTTGCCTGCAAGGACCTCAACTTCGCCGCTTCTGGCTCTATCCGTAGCGTTCTTCATATATGTGACCTTCAGATCTCCTGACGGAGTGATTACCGCTGTGTACCAGTCTCCGGCCGCCTTCACGGTGCAGTCTGATGACGAACCGCTTTCAAGAGTTATCCTGGCTGTTAATTCACCTCCCTTAGGATTCAGATCGTCCTGCGACGGGAAGAGTTCACCGTTTATCTTCAAGCCTCCGACAGCCGACGCTGACGACACCTGTTTCTGTTCAGCCTTCGGCTCCGACTTTGGTTCAGTCTTCTTTTCTTCCTTCGGCTCTAGTTTCTGTTCTACCTTCGGTTCGGGTTTCTTTTCTACCTTCGGTTCGGGTTTCTGTTCCGGTTCCTGTGCCGTTTCAGAACCGGCTTCCGTCTCAGGCTCAACCTTCTGCTGTGTCCCCTGGACTTCATCTACTGGTACCTCAGCAGCCTCAGTATCTATAACCTCCTCAATGACAACGGGTTCCTCTACCGGCTTATCTGACTTCTTCAGCAGCAGAAGCAGGACAAGTCCCGCCAGTATCACCACCACTGCTATCAGCACAATCAGCAGTTGTTTTGACTTGTTACTCTTTTCTTCTTCTTTTTTCGGAGCGAGAGGAACTGTCTTGGAAACAGGAGCCTTAGGCTGTTCCGGCTCCGGCCTTGGAGCTGGAGCCACAGGCTTCGGTTCTGGCGCCGGTGTTGGTGCCGGTGTTGGTGTTGACACAGGTTTTGGAACTGGGGCCGGTGCTGGAGCTACGACAGGAATCGGCTCGGGTTTAGGAGCTGGCTTCGGTTCTGGTTTCGGTTCTGGTTTCGGAGCTGGTTTCGGAGCTGGCGCTGGCTCTATGGTTGGTTCCTGTGCCACAACTGGCGCAGGGAGTGGCTCAGGCTTCGGTGCAGGAGACGGAGCAGGTTCCGGTTTCGGTGCCGGAGCCACTGGCGGCTCGGGCTTTGGTGCGGGAGCAGGTGCGGGAGCAGGGGCAGGAACAGGGGCTGGAACAGGCTCCACTACTGGCATAGGCTCAGGCTTCGGTGCAGGAGACGGAGCGGGTTCCGGTTTCGGTGCCGGAGCCACTGGCGGCTCGGGCTTTGGAGCTGGAGCCGGTGCGGGAGCAGGAGCAGGAGCGGGAGCTGGAGCAGGAGCAGGAGCAGGAGCTGGTGCGGGAGCAGGAGCCGGAGCAGGAGCTGGAGCAGGAGCCGGTTTCGGCTTTGCAGGAGCTGCAGGAGCGATCGGCTCGCCGCAGGTCGGGCAGGCCTTGACTCTATCAGAGACCATTGCCCCACATTTAGGACACTTTATAATCATAAGCCTATCTGTTTAAGCTATCCGCCATTGCATCAAGCGAGAATGTTCCGTCAATGTCATTGATCTGGATCTTTCCTGACATGAGATTCATGAAGAACTCATATATCTTTTCAGGGGAAAGAAGAGCCTTCTGACCTGTCGAGTCCACGCCTAAGTCATAAGTACTCAGAAGCTGAGTATTGAGGCTGGCCGCAGTAAGAAGGAAATGGTTCTGCATCTTTTCCCAGTCCACGAGATCAGCTGCAAGGACTTTTCCGATCACGGTGTAGTTTCTTACCGAGAGCTGACGGTTGTCTTCAGTAAGCGTGCTCTTGAGTTCGTCAGTTTCAAGATTCATTCTGATCTTTCCTGAATTAGCAGCAGGCTCGACACCTTTGTAATATGCTCCTAAGTCAGCAAGGGCATAGTTTGACAATGTTGTCATCGGGGTGTAGGCTATCGGTTCAAGAGAGAATGCACTCGGGAGAAGAAGGCCGTTGTCCCCTTCCATGGACACGGTCGGAGCATTGAATGTTCCCACAACGCAGTTGTTGATGCTGAGTTCCTTATTTGCAAAGACTCCACCTATCACAACGCAGTTGGTAAGACTCACTTCATCAGCGAATATGCTGCCTCCGACAAAGGCATTGGTAAGACGCACTTCCTTGGCATTGACGTCAGAAAGCATCATGACCTTGCACTCGCGCGAGTGGGACACTACAGAGTCCACCGCTCCGATGCTCTTGTTGAATTTCACATATCCCTTCGCCCCACTGTTGATATATATCTCAAGCTGTGCGAATGCTGCGCCTTTCACCTCCACATCACCATTCTCTATCTCGATTCTGTGACCATATACGGCACCTTCGATGACTGTATCCATCTGGATCTTCACATCACGGTCAAGTTCACCGACATTCTGCGGGAGGATCGCCCCCTGTACGAGATGGCCGTTCAACACTATGGTTTCCTTATCAAAGCTTATATCCTTTAACTCTTTCATCTTTCAAATTATTTAATTGTTTGTACATCGCTGACTCCCAGCAAGTTCAGCATTGTTCTCTGAATCCTCTCGTCATCAAGCCCTTCACGGATGTAGGAATTGACATATGAATCCACATATTCCTTTTCCTCCTTGTCCATTCCGTCCCAACATATTGATGAGGCACGGAAATCCTTCATGAGATTGGATCTGACAGCCTCTGCTGACGAGACGTTGTCAAGTCCGTAGACCTTTCCTGCATTGCCTGCAGCATCCTGAACTGACTCCACATACATCACTGGAAGGTAGATCTGTGCGTCACCGTCTAGCGGCGAAAGCATATCACGCACTGATGAAGCCAGTCGTGACACACCGCGCAGATAGGCGTTCGTCCTGTTCAGGAGTTCTCCGGCCGCCCTCTTCAGATGAGAACATGAGAGGACGGTCTCGAGCTGTATGTTCTCGTTGGCAGACACTGTGGAGATTCCCAGAAGCTCGGAATCCGACTTGCGGTCAACCACCGCCTGGGTCTCAGCTTCAAAATTGAATGTCGGCCTGTCAAGAAGCTCTATCCTCGAAACCATTTCCTTGTCAAGGTCCTGAAACAGGTTGGAGTACCTCTTTGTTATACGCTGATAGTCTTCTCTCATCTGATCTGTCTTGGTCATACAGGTCTTCTTCTGATCCATCAGTTCTATGAATTTGGATTCGGTGATCGAAGAGAGTTCCTTTATCTTCTGAGAAAGGTCAGCTCCGACATAGTCAAAGAATCCTTTGATCACAGCATCTGACACTTTCTTGGAAGCCTTGACCTTAGCGTCTATCTGTGCCGCCTCAGTCGCCACTACGGCTGCCTGAAGTCCATGCAGGGCACCGTTACAGTTATCCACACTGGCATCGAATGCATCAGTGTCGACATCTATGGTCACATGCACCGGTTCCGAACCGGAGTATGAAACGCTTCCGCCGTGTTCACTTGCGGGATAACTTACAGAGCCTGAATAATACACATATCCCGTATATGTCCTTTTGTAACTCATAGGCTATGCATTCAATTGTTGTACATCCTGAGTCTCGTTGAACATTCTCACGATCTCATTCCTGACTCTTTCGTCTTCCTGGGAGTTCATTATGAGATTGATGAATTCAGCTTCAACATTCCCCATCTCGTCGCCATCGATTTCAGACCAGTTTCCCCTGTTGACAGAGCTGTAAGAATGATCACGGACGGACTGGTCAATGCTCCTGTCAATATCTTCGTTGCCGCTTCTTGCGACGTAGTAATTGACCGCATTCGTACCGACCGGGGTCGTCGATTCAACTACAGAAACAGGTATATATATGGTTTGAGACTCGTCGATAGGCTTGTTCTCCATGGAAACATTGGTCTTCCTCTGTTCCTCATTGGAGTCTTTCACATATGTCTTCATGACCTTGATGGCATTGTCGGCATCCACCTTCATCTTGGATGCAAGAAGCATCTGTGACGAGAGTACCGATTCCAGCTGATTGGTCGTGAACTGTGCATAGTTCAGACGCATGCGGTTGTCCATTAGCCTTACATCACGCTGAACCAGCTTGAATACAGGCATATCCAGTTCTGCAACCCGTGATTCGAGAGCATGGTTTATGGACCTGAAGAGCTTTGCATATCTTGCAGATATCATATTGTAGTCTCCCTGCATCCTGGTCTGAATGCCCTGAAGGGCAGCCGCATATTGTCCCAGCTCCATAAGCTTGGATTCGACAGTGCTGGTGAGCTGGGCGATCTTCTGCGAGATCTGGGAATGCATCATTGCATAGAATCCCTTGTTCACGTTTTCACAGATGCGGTCAGCACCTTCCTTTTCAGCAGCAACCACAGCAACGCTCATGGCTGTTACTGCTCCGGAGACGACATTCACATTCTTTGAAACGCTCCTCATCTCCGATGCCATCGGAGATGTGTCGACAGTAAAATTAAAACTTGCCATAACTGTTACTTATTATCGTTGTCTTCTTCATATTCCTCGTCGTACTCCTCATCATACTCCTCATCATACTCTTCTTCATATTCATCACCAAGTTCCTCTTCTCCATCCTCATAGTACTCCTCGTCCTCGGTCTCCTCCACCACTTCCTCTGCTGCAGGCTCTTCCACAGCCACCTCGGCAACTTCCTCCGCAGGCTGTTCTGCTACAGGCTCCTCGGCTACAGGAGCCGCAACAGGTTCTTCTGCCACAGGCTCTTCATGAACAGCAGGGGCATTGGCGGCATTCTCAAGTTCCTCAACCGCACCTCTTGCAATGCTTCCGAGGTTCATTCCCGCATATTCGTATGCCACCTCATCAACATTCGGAACTGGAGGAAGCTCTGAATTCTGAGCCAGGAGAGGGCTGACCTCTGCCAGAGGCTTGCGTCTTTCATCCAAGGCATTCACATTGGAAGCTGCCACGGCCACATCCCTCGATGTCCTGTCACGAAGCGATGCGTCGAAATATTCCACATAGCCGAACTTCTCCGCACGTGCGTCGATATCCTCGTGGAGTCTGTCCATATAGTCCGAGAACTCCTTCTGCGTCTGCATCACCTGCTGCGACTGTGCCTGATAACCGGCGAGAACCTCTGCTGAATTGTCAACGGCCTCAGTCACGGCAGCGTCAAGCGACTTAGCCCTGCTCATCTCTTCCTCGGTCTTCTTGTATGCGGTCAGGGTGTTGTAAGCTGCACTATACTCTGCAAGGGTGCTGCGCATGAGGTTGATGATGTCAGCTGCTTCTGCCCTGTTTCTGCCGTAGAAGTCTTCTGTGTCCTGATGCCACTTATTGAGGTAGCTCATCTTCTGATCCTTGATGTGGTTGTAGATGGCGATCCTGTCCTTTCTTGTGTCCTTGAGAAGGTTGGTCACGATCGGCGCGATGATCTCGTACTGGATCTGGCTGACTCCGAACGGTACGCTTGTCCTGCTGCCGTCCTCTGCCACCCAGCTCATTGACCTGAGGTCGAGCTTGACTCTCGAGCTCTCGCGGAGATTGAACGGCTTGTAGCTGTAATCTATTGACTCATAGTCAAACTTCTCATTCCTGATTCGTTCGATCTCCTCTGCTTCAAGTACTGGAGAGTAGAAGTTGTACGGAGCCTTCAGGATATTGTACAGTATCCTGTTGGAATAGTCAACCAGCGAGCCTGCAGAAGCGATCTTCCTTGCTGCAGTCGACTGCACTGCGTCCGCCATATCCACCATGAGAGACTTCAGCACCCTGTCCATCTGTTCAGACTGGCTCGACATGGCACGTCTTGTCTCGTTGAGTTCGTTGAAATTCTGGATGTAAGGGTCATATTTCGACGTATCGAACACATTGAACACAGGAGAATCACCGATGTTCGTGGTCGCATGCTCGTTCAGGAACCTTGCATACGAGGTGTCCGGGAACACTACAGGAAGTTCGACACTGTACTCTTCGACATTTCCAAGGCTGAATGATATTGTCCTCAAGGTCCTGTCCATCTTTCCGAAATAGTCATTGAAGTTGACTTTCTGGATAGAGCGTGAAAGGTCTCCGGTATTCACAGGCTCAGTCTCCTTCGAGGTCTCCACGATAGGAGCCGTCTTTACGAGATCCTGGAGGTTTGTCACAGCCTCGTTGATCAGCTGGCTCTGCTTGATCACCTGAAGGGTAAACTTCTCGTCCTTGGCCACACCGCTCTGGTCAACTACAAAGCTCTTCCCATCATAGGCAACTCTCTTTGCCACAGGAACATAGGCAACACCCATCTTTGTAACCTTATAGTCTCGGAATATATTCTTATGGGCTTCCTTCAAGTCAGCAATCCTCTTGTCCGCCTCATCGACCATTCCCCTCAGCTTCTTGATCTTTGAATTCAGGACAAAACCTAATATAAGGCCGACGAGAGTAAGGGATAAGCAGAAGGCGATAAGCCTTGACCTGCTTTTCTTTGCAATGTCTTCGTTCAGCTTCTGTATCTGATACTCCTCTTCCCGGATCTGAGCCTCGATCTTCTTTTCCTGTGAGACGATCTTCTCGGCAGCAGATTTGTAATACTCATACAAGACCTTGGCCTGGTCCTGATAAATGTTCGCGGAATCTCTGAAAATCTTTCCTTCCATAGCAGTACGTTTAATATTGTTTCTTTCTCATGTCAATAAGGGCAAGGCATTTTTCGAGACCTTGCTTCACCTTTTCTTCATTGCCTGCCGATCCGAGCATGGTGTCGACGAGCAGCAGCACATCCAGAATCTGGTCCTCTATCATACGAGCCGCAGCCTCATTGCCAGGCGAGATGAAACGCAGTTCCTCGCGGATCTTGTCCAACATCGGGAGGCAGGCACCATCCGATGACATGCGGCACTTCAGCTCCACGGCAGCAAGGCTTGCCTTGATCTGTTCCAGGCCTGACTTCCTCTCCTTTTCCTTGTTTTCATACGAAGATGTCAACGAGCCTGTCTTCGAGCTGATGAAGACCATGAAAAGATAGCACAGCAGCAGGGCCATGTGTACGATGAGGCACACCTTGAACGGCAGTTCAAATACGATGGACAACACGATGAGCGCAACAGCCATAAGGGCATACAGACCATCGCTTATCCACCTCAATCCGAAACCCGAGGCTGTCGAGCCGACCTTGTCAACAGACCCCACAACGTCAAACATCGTAAAGAATGCGATCATATACACGGCACAGCTTGCAGTCAGATTCAGATAAAAGAGATTCTCAGGCTGACATTCCTTAAGGAACAGGAAGAATGCAGCAACGATCAGCGCAAGGCCTCCCACCAGGAAAGCCGCGACTAATGCTTTTGACATATCTTTCATATTATTGCTATTTTAATTTCATTCCACATGCCGGACAGAACATGCTGCCGTTAGAAGGATTGCCGCAGCGCGGACACTTATTTTCGGCAAGCGGCCTGCCGCAGGTCGGACAGAAGGCCGCGCCCGGAGCCACCTGCGAATGACATCCAGGGCAGAGATTGATATTGACGGAATTCAGTGCAGTACCGCAGGTCACACATCTTGTCGCATCAGAGTCATTGTCTGCACCGCATTTCGGACATGGATTGTAAGGATCGCCGCAGAAAGGACAGAACCTGTTGTCTGACCTGAATTTCCGGCTGCATTTCGAGCAATATACCTCCCTCACCTGCTGCTGCGGCTCCTGAGGCTGGCCACCATGATGTCCGCTTCCATAGGGAGCCGGAGCCGGCTGACCGTACTGAGGGTTCATCATCTGCTGGGACATGCCACCTCCGCCCATGGCTCCGAACATGCCGGCCATCATGACGGCGCCCATGATGCCGCCGCCCGTTCCGTTCATGTTATTGACGGCCTGCTGCGCAGTCTCGAACATCTTGCCCTGCTGCCATGTGTGACCGGAGATCTTCTGATGAGTCTGCTGATTGATTGCATCCTGTGCTATCCTTCCAGCCTCTGTCGATGTGTCGATGTCGATGCTTGTGACATAGAACTTGGAGAGTTCGCAACCGAAATCCTCGAAGAACGAAGACAGTTCAGGCTCGAGGATGCCGGAGATGTCCTCCAGATGTGTCGCAATCTGATTTATGCCGTAGCCGTTGGCTGAGAAGATCCTGCTGATGAGGCTCTTTGCCTTTGCATTGAGTTCTCCGGCAAGCTGGTCCGTGAACTGGTCGACGGTCACCGCCACCTCGCTTTCCGGTGAAGACGCATAGCCGAGAGCCAGCTTGATGATGAATTTCTCGGCATCCTTCACAACGATACCGTAACGTCCATAGGCCTTCACAGGAATCTGTGCCTGGAAGTTAGGGTCATAGATCGGGAAACCACCGATACTCCACTCCACATCCTTCGGTGTCAGCTTGCTTACAAACCATGCCTGGACTGTCCAAGGGTTTTCTCCGCCGAACGGAATGCCATAGAATGCGCGCAAAATAGGAAAGTTCGGCGAGTCCATGTTGTACTGGCCCGGTCCGAACTTCTGAGATCTGGTGCCATTTACGATAATGACAGCCTCCTGGGCATCATTCACCTGCAGTTTTGCATATTTGCTGATATTTGCTGCGGGATGTCTGTACGCGAGATAGTCCTTGCCACCTGCCCAACGGATAAAATCAATGATAGCTCTTCCCATATCGATATAAGTTTTGTAAATTCAAAATCCTTCAGGACTTCAAATATACGAATCCGACATCGGAAAAGCAAGATTATCGGGTACAAATAATTATATGTCAGAACATTCTTCTTCTCTTGAAGATCCAGAAGATTGTGACGATGGACACGACCATAAGGACGAGAATCAGCGCCCATACCCATGAAGAATGGCTTACAAACCACCCGAAGCTTATATTCATGCCGAAGAAGCTTGCGATAAGTGTCGGAGGCATGAGCATCAGGGATATGAGGGTGAACACCTTCATGATCTTGTTCTGGTCCAGGTTGATGATACCGAGAACGGTGTTCTGGAGATATTCGAGACGTTCGAAGCTGAAGTTCGTATGGTTGATGAGTGAAGATATGTCCTTGAGAAGCACATTCAGCTTAGGCTGGTATTCTTTAGGATATCTTGCACTCTTGAGGATGCTGGAGATTACCCTCTGCTTGTCGACGATGTTCTCACGGATGAGCATGGTGTTGTCCTGCAGCTGGTTGATATCAATGAGGAATTCCTCGCTGATGTCTTCTCCCAGACTCACCTTCTTGTTGTACTGGGTGATCTCTTTCGACACGAGCTCGACCATGTCGGCATCGAGGTCGATACGTTGCTCCAAGATGCTCAGAAAGACAAGATGGCCAGACTCATACATCTTCGGGAATGCCATGAGACGACGCTGGAGGTCAGTGAAACTCTTCAGCGGGCACTCGCGCAATGTAGTGAGGATGTTGCCGGAAAGGATGAATGAAACAGTCTCTTCGTTGTACTCCTCCGGACCTGGGATGAGGTAGCTGGTGTTGGCGAAGATAGCTTTCTCGGTCTCCGAGAACCGTGATGAGATCTCGATTTCTTCGGCCTGTGCCCTGTTCTGGATGGTGGTACCCAGAAATGTCTCCGTCGCCCTTTTTTCCTCTCCGGTCGGCGTGAAAAGGTCGATCCATACTACATCCTCGTATATTACTTTGGCGAAATCCGCCTCCGACTGGAAAAGCTCTATCTGTCCGTCTTTCTTGTAGAAGATTGAGATCATGACTCGTCCGTTTTAAGTTCCGGCCCAGTCGTCGGAACGAGTGAATACCTTACGAAACAGGCCTGCACAAAAAGGCAAGCCTGCAAATTTAATCATTTTTTGATAATTGACAATATCCCGAGGCGGTTTTGCTTCCTAAGGCTTGAATATCTGCCTGTTGACGATCGAGCGGCCGAGTGTCAGTTCGTCAGCATATTCAAGGTCATCGCCGAATCCGAGGCCTCTCGCCAGAGAAGAGACCTTGACCCCGTACTGCGAGATCTGACGATATATGTAAAAGGCGGTTGTCTCCCCTTCCACATCTCCGCTGAGGGCGAGTATCACTTCGCCAGGACCGGCGTCCACCCCCGGCGCATCAGCCTCAAAAAGAACTTCCGGACTGACAAGGGCGGCTACACGCTCCACGAGCTGACGCACTGTGATATCTGACGGGCCGATGCCGCCTATAGGGGATATGATGCCGCCAAGCACATGATACACACCATGATACTGACCTGTATTCTCTATGCTCATCACGTCCCGCACGCTCTCCACCACACAGATTGTACGGTGGTCACGGGTCCTGTCGGAACATATCGAGCATACATCGTCATCGGAGATCATCATGCAATGCCTGCAGTACTTGACATCGTCCCTGAGGTTGTTGATGGCCGCCGCGAAATGGTGCACGTTCTCCTGCGGCTGCTTCAGCAGGTGCAGGGCGAGGCGCAAGGCGCTGCGGCGGCCCACGCCAGGCAGCGAGCTTATCGCGTCGACAGCTTCCTCAAGCAGTTTTGAAGGATAGTTTTCTTTATAAGCCATAGGATTTTGAATGATATGTCACCAGTTCATCCACAGGTGACTTCACAAACTTCACGAATTCAAGACCGAAGTCCTTTCCCAAGGAGCGCAGGATATCCTTGCAGGCACATCCGAACGAGCCCACAACCCCGACCTTACGTGCAGCCGCATCAGCCGGATCATCCTGACCGTATCTGGCGAGGGAACGCTTCAGGAAGGTCTCCAGGCACTCCGTCACCATATTCCTTATATATTCATGGTCAATATGCTGCATTACAAACGGAGCCACCGACCCGAGGAAGGCTGACGCCCCCTGCTCCTTGTAGACCTTGCGGACGATGCCTGCATAGTCGAGGGCAAATTCCCTGTCGAAGTCCGCCGCCACATCATCCGGTACAAGCCCTTTGATGTAGTCTGCAAGGAAGGCCCTGCCCAAGGCGACTCCGCTTCCCTCGTCTCCCAGCACATATCCTCCGGGGCGTATGTTCCTGACCACCTTGCCGTCTTTATACAGACAGCTGTTGGAGCCGGTGCCCATGATGGCGACCACTCCGCTGCCGTCGCCCCATAGGGCTCTGGCAGCTGCGACAATATCCGAATGGAATTCGACCTGAGCCAGGGGACACCAGATCTCCATAGCGCCAAGGAAAGGGGCAGCAGCTTCGGGAGAAACCAGCCCGGCGCTGTACAGGAACACCCGTGAGACCATCCTTCCATCCGGATTGAGGACCGGAAGGGCCTGCCTCATCACAGTCCTTATATGATCATCATCCAGACATGTCGGACTCAGTCCGGCAGTAAGGGCAGCACGCACCCGGCCGTCCTTGTCTACGGACCGCCAGGATGTCTTTGTAGCACCGCTTTCTACTATCAGTATCATATATCAGGCTGCATCTATATATTTACCGTTCCGTCTCCAATGCCACCATCCGTAAGCGGCAGACAAGGTGTATGCAGCATATAGCGCTGTCATCCACCACATTCCCTGCGTTGCACACAGGATCGTACTCATAAGGTCCGCAGCTATCCACAGCCACCATTGCTGGATGTATGAGCGCACCAGCCACCATGTCGCCACAGCGCTGAGGACGGTCGCCGCCGAATCAAGGTAGGACATAGGATTCTCCTGAAGGACGCCCAACGAGTTCAGACAGATCATCAGCTGCACGAGGCCCACCGTTCCGGCAACCACAACCACGGCGCTCACAGCCACGGTCCTCCACGGAAGCCTGTTCAGGTGGATCAGGTCATCTTCATGAGAAGCCTCATCTTCGCACACTGCCGCAGAGAGAAGTTCCTTGTCCCTCCCCCACTGCCACAGACCTATGAACGCCGTTATAAGATAATAGGTGTTCAAGGCAAATGACGCATACAGTCCCTGACGGAAGAACACCCACATGGCGGCGACGCTTGTAAGTACGCCTATCACCCACATGAAGTTCTTCTGGCGGATCTCCAGAATAATATAAATCACCCCCGTTACGAGGGTGAATATCTGCATGAAATCCATTAGAGGACTTCGATAAGCTCAACGACGAACTTCAGAGTCGCGTATGGAGGAATCGCTCCCGGAGCGCCGTGCTCACCATAAGCCAGATCGTAAGGGATATAGAACTCATACTTAGAGCCCTCCGCCATGAGCTGTACGCCCTCAGTCCATCCCTTGATCACCTGGTTGAGTCCGAACACTGCAGGCTCGCCGCGCTTGTAAGAGCTGTCGAAGATCATTCCGTTGAGGAAAGAGCCCTCATAGTGGCACTTCACCTGGCTTGTTGCTGAAGGCTTCTTGCCCGCGCCCTGCTCAAGCACCTTGTACTGAAGACCGCTTGGAAGGGTCACGACTCCCTCCTTCTGTGCGTTGACCTTGAGGAATGCCTCGCCTTCCTCGCGCATTGCTGCGCTCATGGCCTCCGCCTCCGCCTTCTGCTCAGCCTCGATCTCTGCGAAATACTTGTCGAGAAGCTGGCCTGCCTCCTGGAACGAAACCGCTGGCTCCGAACCTGTAAGCACAGCCTTCACGCCGGCTGCGAAATCGTCAAACTCGATTGTCTTGATGCCTGATGACATCATATTATGGGCGATGCTCATGCCCAATGCGTAACTGTTCTTATCCATTTGTCAATATTTATGTATTAATTTCAATAAGGGTGCAAAGATATGTAAAAAATCATGCCGCATCAACCTTTGTTGCGCGGATGATGCTCCATGATGTTCCTGTGCCACGTGCTGCTTTCCACATGCATATATATCTCCGTTGTGGTGATGCTTTCGTGGCCCAGCATATCCTGCACCACCCTCAGGTCAGCACCGTTCTCCACAAGATGGGTCGCGAATGAGTGGCGGAAGGTATGCGGGGATATATCCTTACGCACCCCTGCCGCCAGGGCCTGCTTCTTTATCATCTTGAACATCGACTGACGGCTCAGGCGCGAGCCCGACTTGTTCAGGAACAGGATGTCATCGCAAGCCGCGGCCGGCTCCGGACGTCTTTCAAGGTAGTCCAGGACAGCCTTGGCAGCCACTTCGCCCATCGGCACCAGCCTCTCCTTGTCGCCCTTTCCGATCACACGTACAAATCCGTCCTCGAAATACAGGGAGGATATTCGGAGACCAGTCGCCTCGGACACGCGCAGCCCGGAGCCATACAGCATCTCAAGTATCGCCCTGTCACGAAGGCCCTGCCATGATGTCAGGTCCACCGACTCGATTATGGCCTCCACCTCCTCTACGGAAAGGACATCCGGAAGATACCTTCCAAGTTTCGGTGAGTCCACCTTGTCGCAAGGATTGTCCTTGACGGCGCCCTCGATGACCAGCCAGCTGAAGAACGAGCGCAGAGAGCTGAGCACACGGGCCTGGGTGCGCTTTGACAGTTCAGTCCTTGAACCTATGTAGGCTTCGATGTCCTCAGGCTTCACCAATTTGGCACTGCACGGGATCTCCTTAAGGAAGGCCGAAACATCAGAGCAGTACGATGCCACAGTGTTCTGTGACATCGCACGCTCTATCTTCAGATAGTTCCCGTAGTCTTTAAGAATCTTCGACACGTTGAATATCAGCGATTTCTGTTAGAGGGTTGCATATTTCTTTCCGTACTCGAGCATCTGGCCGATGAAATCGTCGCAGTAGACGATCCTGTAGTCTACGACCTTTCCGTCCTTCTCCACCGGAACGATTTCAGGGTTGATATATCCGCCATATGGCTTGAGGTTGAGGGTGGCGTAACGGTCAAGCACTTCCTTGTGAAGGGCCGGATCTATATTTACCGCATATTTCTCCACCAATGCCTTTCCTGCCTCATAGTCGCCCTCCGACTTGATGCGCTGTACCTCTGCGAGAAGTTCGCCGAAGAGTCCTCTCAAGGCCTCATGGTCGTTCACGACAAAATAGGTCTTTCCGTCACGGACCTTCTTCTCGATGACATTGTCTGCCAGGCCCTTCTCATAGCACCAGTCAGCGATGAGCTTGCGGTTCTGCATATGGGCTTCCATGTTCTTCTTGCCGAGCTCCACGCGTGTGAACTGGGTGAAGATGCCGTTTCTGATGTAGCTTGAATACTGTGCCTTGTATGCCTCCTCGTCAGGGAGGATTCCCAGCTCGACAAGCTTCGGATCAGCAAGGTAGTACAGGCCGAAAAGGTCTGCGCGCGCTTCCTCGAGAGTCGAGTTGTATTCCCCGAGGGAATTAGGGTCCACTCCTGGAAGAAGCTGGCCGGAACCGTGACCGAGGCACTCATGAAGGTCTGTGTGGAGGTTGTTGGTAAGGCCGCCGTATTTCTTTTCTGCAGCGATCTCATCCTCTGACCATGCGAATTCCGAGAGAATGCTCTTAGGTGATTCCTGGGCAGACCTTGAAGCCGCCTCTGTAAGGTTGGCTATGGTCACTGACTTCGAGCCGTGGTCTCTTCTGATCCAGTTAGCATTCGGAAGGTTGATTCCTATCGGAGCTGCAGGGAAGCAGTCTCCTGCAAGCATGGCCACATTGATGACTTTTGCAGAAACACCCTTCACCTCTTTCTTCTTGAACCTGTCGTCTACAGGAGAATTGTCCTCGAACCACTGTGCGTTTGAGCTGATAAGGTCAGTGCGGCGTGACGCCTCCATATCCTTGAAGTTCACAAGGCCTTCCCATGTAGCCTTGCGTCCGAGAGGGTCATTGTAGTCCTCCACGAATCCGTTCACGAAATCGACCACTCCGAGAGTGTCGTTCACCCACTTTATATTATAGGTGTCCCAAAGCTCGAGGTCACCTGTCCTGTAGTATTCCACGAGGTCGGCGATATATGACTTCTGGGTTTCGTTCTCTGCCACTGCGGCAGCCTTCTCAAGCTCAGCTATTATCTTCTCGAGAGCCGGGCCATAGAGTCCTCCCACTTTATAGACTTCCTCCCTGACCACACCGTCAGCGTCCTTGACCACCTTGCTGTTGAGACCGTATGAAACAGGGGTCTGGTCCTTAGGGTCCACAAGGGCAGCATAGTATGCCTCCACTTCAGCGCGGGTGACGCCTTCGTAGAAGTTCACGGCCGACTCCGCCACGATGTCCTTCGCACTCATTAGCTTTCTGGCAGGCATTATCGACGGGTCATAGATCACCGGAAGAAGCTCCGCACATGCTTCATCCTCTCCTACCGCCTTCATCAGACTCTCGAAATATTCCTTAGTGCACTCAGGGAAGAATTTGTCCTCCGCATAGTGATGATGGATGCCGTTGCTGAAGAAGACCCTCTTCGCATATGTCTGGAACTTCGCAAAGTCCTCACACTCACGGTCTCCCTTGTAGTTTTCAAGGATGTTTTCAATCACTTTGCGGATCTTGAGGTTGTACTTGTTGTTCTGCACCCAGATGATGTCGCGTCCATACTTGGCCGCTTCTCCGAGGTGATATACATATTCCTTCTGCTGAAGAGTAAGTCCGTCCCATCCCGGAACCTGGTACCTCATCACCTTGAGGTCTGCAAATTCATCCACAAGATACTTGAACTCACCCTCCTGCGCCTTGCCCGCACAACCGGCGGCAGCCGCAGCCATTCCTGCAAAACAGATCATTTTTACTAAAACTTTCATATTTATAACATTAACTGATTAAAGATTCCACCATGCGGCCTTTTCCGCTTCCAGTCCGGCCGACTCGCAAAGTTAACAATAATCTTCAACCCGCTGCATACTTCCCTATATATTTTCCCACTTATGCCTCTGCATAGTCCTCTGCTTATTCTCCTGCTTATTCCCTTGCATATTTCTACGCACATTTCCATGTATCTTCCACAGCACATCCCAACTCCCGTCGGCCACTCGACATGACATAGTACACACTTTCTCATGATCAACATGACATCTAGGTCACTTTCTTCATGCTCGGCTTAACGATGAGCCATATTATCGTCATACATGACCTGACAGTTAACATCATTATAGGTGTAAACAGGTATCTCATCTCCCATTTCTCTATCTCCAATCCTTGTAGAGGTGCCATTTCAAGGACTAGCCTCAGTATGGCTGCCACTAATCCTTGTAGAGGGGCCATTTCAAGGACTAGGCTCGTTGTTTCTGCCACTAATCCTTGCAGAGGTGCCTTTTCAAGGACTAGCCTCTGTTTTTCTGCCACTAATCCTTGCAGGAGTGCCTTTTCAAGGATTGGCCTTGCATTTTCGGCCGCCAGTCATTGCAGAGGCCTGTTTTCAAGGGCTGGAGGTGAGCATATGCTTTAGGCCAATGTCGATGCTGCAATCCTTGCAGAAGAATCGCGCAATTTTTCTGCGAGGATTGCTGTTTCTATACAAAAATGCTGTTTTTGAGCCGAGAATTGGAATCCTCGCAGAAAAGAGAGGCATTTCTTCTGCGGGGATCAGTACGTCAGTTAACTGCAAAGCGCCTTCCACCTACTGCAGAGCGCATCCACTTACTGAAGGGCACCTCCACCTTTCTGCAAAGGAGTTTTCTTTTGCCGACACCTGCTCTGTTTACGCACAAATCAGCCAGCGCGAACCCATTAGGTTTCGTTCGCGCTGGCTGATTTGAGTCGCCTGCCCTGATTCCGGCCGGCGATGCTGCTCCATAGACTGAATAGTGGTCGGCCGTCGTATTCGCCGACCACGGCCGATACTATTCTGCATATAGTTTTCAAAGGCAGTGACAGAAATCCTCCATAGGAGGCACCGTGGTCGGCCATAACCAGAGCCGACCACTCAAGACAAGCCGCGCGAGCTCAGCCTAAAGGCTCGCATGACTTGCCTTGTGCCAACCTCCGGCAAAAGCCCATAAAATCACAGTTTTCTGGGATTCCTGTCTTTCCCATTCCAACAACTGGCCTTATTTTTCTGTCTCCAATCCTTATATAGAGGCCATTTCAAGGACTACCCTCTGTTTTTCTGCCACTAATCCTTGCACAGGGGCCATTTCAAGGACTAGCCTCCATTTTTCTGCCACTAATCCTTGCAGAGGGGCCTTTTCAAGGACTAGGCTCAGTATTTCCGTCTGTGAAGGAGAGCTGTGACAATTTTGGGCTATAATGTGTCACAGCTGTCTACCAAAAGATGTTTCTGGAGCTGAAATCCTTTGAGCTGTAACAAATAAACGATAAAAAGTGACACAGCTCTAACAATCTCTAATCGTGCTCGCCATGACATAGTCACCGCTTCCTTCATACGCGACATGAGATATCATGCACAGCAGACCTCCGTGGGAATACGGCGAAAGACAAGGATGTCATGCAAGAATATTTTTTGTATAGATGTTTTTTGGTTATCTTTGCGGGTTGAAGATTTGAATTGATAAAGTTTTATAAGATGCATAGACATATATTGACGATACTGACTGGCGTTCTTGCCGCTCTCATCTGGTCCGGTTGTTCGGTCAGCGAATGGGAGCAGGGGTTCATTCCGATCGAGCCGGTCGGCAGCGGCAATGGTGCCGGGCAAGGCGGCAACACAGGAGACCGCACACATAACGAGGACCGCAGAAAGGTGCTCCTGCTCTATTCCGCAGGATATAATTCACTAAGGAATTATCTGCTGGAGGACATCGAGGACCTTAAGTCCGGCTGGCTTCCAAAGGATTACCCCAACCATGACATTCTTCTTGTCTACACCCACACCACTCAGAGGAACGGCGCATACGGAATACCTACCACACCTTATCTCATAAGGCTTTACGAAGATGGAAACGGAAACGCCGTCGCCGACACTCTGGTGACATATGAAGCCGGTACTCATTCGGCAACTGCGGAACAGTTCCACAATGTGCTGACATACGTCAGGAACAACTTCCCGGCAGGAAACTATGGAATGGTGTTCTCTTCACATGCCACGGGGTACCTCCCTTCCGGTTTCTACAGCAAGCCGGAGAGCTATGAGTACATTCCGAAGAAGTCCGTGATGAGACAGATCGGCGACGGGTTCGACGCTCTTCCGATGACGTTCGAAACGAGACCTGTGCCGTATCATGCTCCGGACTTCGACCCGTCGCTTCCGATGGTGAAAAGCGCGGACGGCACAGAAGAAGGCACACCGATGGTCAGGAGCGTAGGCCAGGACCAGGTCGGCAGCGCAGGCGAATATGTTTCATATGAAATGGAGATTGCAGAGTTCGCAGACGCCATTCCGATGAAGTTTGACTACATCCTTTTCGATGCCTGCCTCATGGGAGGTATAGAGGTGGCATATGAGCTGAAGGACAAGTGTGACAGGATCGGGTTCTCACAGACCGAGGTGCTTGCGGAAGGCCTGGACTACAAGACCATGACCGAACATCTTCTGAAGAACACAGTGCCGGATCCGCAGGCTGTCTGCGACGACTACTTCATGCAGTACATAAAGCAGAGCGGAGTCTATCAGTCTGCAACGATCTCCCTCATAGACTGCCGCGAACTGGATCAGCTTGCCGAAGTCTGCCGGGACATCTTCACAAACCATCGTTCAGGACTGAAGGCTATAAGGATGTCCAATGTACAGCAGTATTTCAGAAGCAACTACCGCTATTTCTACGACCTCAAGAGCATAATCCAGGAGGCCGGAGCCACAGCTCAGGAGCTCAAAAGCCTTGACGAGGCTCTGAAGAGATGCGTGATCTATGGTGCATACACCCCAAAATTCATGGAGGAATTCAGGATCCTGACCTACAGCGGATTCAGCATGTATCTGCCGAGAGACCTGAACACAGCATTCTATTTCGAGGAACTGAACTCATACTACAAGACATTGGATTGGAACAAGGCTACAGGACTTGTAAAATAAATTTCAGTCCCAACCTTTTGATATTTAAATAATTTATCTATCTTTGCAGCCCCATAAAAAGCAGCAGAGCTTTTTGGTGCAATGGGGTCCGGCCCTGGAGCCGGACTGAGTAACACATTTTAAACAATTCAAGACAATGAAACACATTGAACTCAATGGCCAGATTCGTGAGGCCAGCAACAAGGCAGCAGTAAAGGCTGTACGTAGAGCAGGACAGGTTCCTTGCAACATCTATGGACTCGGAATGGAGAACATCCTCTTCTCTGTAGACGCACAGGATCTCAAGACTATCACTCACACTCCAAACTCATACATCATCGACCTCAAGCTCAACGACGGAAGAGGTGGTTGCGCAGTACTCCACGAAGTACAGTATCACCCTGTAACTGACGAGGCTCTCCACGTAGACTTCCTCGCAGTAGGTACAGAGAAGCCGGTAACCATCGAGGTTCCAGTTCTCGTTACAGGTCACGCAGAGGGTGTGAAGATGGGTGGTAAGCTCCTCGTATCAAGCCGCAAGCTCCGCGTAAGCGCAATGATGGACAAGCTTCCTGACATCCTCGAGGTAGACTCTACTCCTCTGAAGATCGGTAAGCAGATCGTTGCAGGTGACCTCAACTACGAGGGCGTTACAATCGTATCACCTAAGGCTACCATCATCTGCTCTGTACGTCCTACACGTGCAACCCAGCAGGCTAAGATGGAGGCTCAGCAGACTGGTAAGAAGAAGTAATCCGGGCCTGATTCGGTATGAATTATTTGATCGTCGGTTTAGGAAACATCGGCGTCGAATATGCCAATACCAGACACAACATGGGATTTATGGTATTGGATGCCTGGGCTCAGGCATCCAATATTGTTTTTGAGTCTGGAAGATACGGCAGCACGGCGACGGTGTCCTTCAAGGGCAGGAAGTTCACACTCCTGAAGCCCTCAACATACATGAACCTCAGCGGCAAGGCCGTAAGGTACTGGATGAACGAGCTGAAGATACAGCCCGACCAGCTTCTCGTCATCTCCGATGACCTGAACATCCCGTTCGGAACCTTGAGACTCCGCAAGAACGGAAGTGCAGGAGGGCACAACGGTCTGACTAACATCAACGAGCTCATAGGGACCCAGGAATATGCAAGGATCAGGATGGGCATCGGAAACGATTTCGGCCGCGGCCAGCAGGTAGACTATGTCCTTGGCGAACTGAGTAAGGAAGAGAAGGAGCAGATGCCGGAACTTTGCAAAAGGGTCATAGACGGAGTGAAGGCATGGGCGCTGATGGGAGCGGACAGAGCGATGAATACCCTCAACACAAAGCCCAAAACACGCCCCATAGAGCCTGAAAAATAGCTTAAACTCATTGAAAACTACATTTTTCGCTAACAAAATTTGTTTTTTTTAATGATTGTCGCTATCTTGGCTGAAGTTTATAAATCATTAACCAGAATAACCAATTAAAATCGAAACGCAATGAAAGAACTTGTTGATCAGATCAAGGCTGAGTACGAGGTATTCGCAAAGAACGCAGACGCTCAGGTAGAGAAAGGAAATAAGGCTGCTGGTGCACGCGCACGTAAGGCTGCTCTTAACCTTATGAAAGCTATGAAGGAATTTAGAAAGCAGTCAGTTGAGGCTACAAAATAATCATCCTTCAGAAGAATTGAAAGGCCGTCCTGAAAATGACAAGGGCGGCCTTTTCATTTTGTATTAGGCAAGACCTGACAAAAAGAGAAAGGGACCCGGAACATCACTGCCCCAACGGTCCCTCAACGTGTACTAAAACCTAAACCTGCTGCAAAGATGCACATAAATAATCAAATGTTGCATCAAAAAGTAAAAAAATATTAAAAAATTAAATTTTACATGACAATCTGCACATTATCAACCCACAGGACGTTGCCGACCCCACCGTGGAAGGCCCCACTGCAGCTTGAAAGGAAATATACCATCATGTGAGTCGGCCGGGTTCCCGGCTCTGCCCATCCTTCCTCCATGACCACTACATTCTCACCAGCCGAATTGATGGCATGATATGCGGATTCCGGATCATTCTTCAAGCCCATATATTCCTTATATGTAGGGTGGGAAGTCATGTCTCCATAATATATCTCCACTTCATGTCCGTTGATCCAGTCAGGAGCATCCTGCAATATACGTTCTATGCCTGTTCCCACCCTGAGGGCATGTATATTCCCGTCCTTGTCCTCCCATCTCTTATGAAGGATGACCGTGATCTCCGCATAGTCCGGCACACCCATGCCCTTCAGCTTCGAGAAGCCAGTGCCCCGTATTACTTCATGACCGACATCTGCCTTATAATCAAGCCTCAGGCACTTCGGTGAACCGGTAAAAGGAATTCCATACAGAACTTTGGACATTGGGTCCTTAGTCGTAGTGATCGGCTCTGGAAGTTCCCCCAGAAGCAGGGCACCCTGACAGGTCACCTCCATATTCACAAGTCCCAACGCCTTCACTTCCTCTATATGCGTCTCTATCCTTGCACAATAGCCCTCCCCCCTCTTTTCAGGGTAGACGGTGTTGTTGGTCTTGACCACTCCCATGACCACTGCAAGCACATTGTTAGTACGCCACAGATAGCCCTCAGGAGCCTTGAAGGGCTGCTTTCCTGTACGGAGGGTGTCGTAAGGACTGCCGAAGAATTCATACAGATATTCCGTTTCCCCTCCGATGACTGCCGATTCCTTGATCTCCCTCACGCACCAGTCATCAAACCTTCCGACATCGTTTATCTGACGTACGACCTGCTCCTGCGCATCGGCAGAGTAGGCAGCAAGAATACCTGTAAATATATAAAGGAAAAATAAAATTGGCCGTCTCATAAAAATTGATTATATATGCAGTTTGTTTGCAAATATAGTGTTTTTGCCGGCAACAGCCATGCAGGCACTGCAACTTCAGAAAGAAAAGACAAAAGAATGAGAATAAAGACCATAATATCAATCATAACTGTGCTGGCCTTATCCGTAATGCTCCATGCGGGTCCTGCCCAGAGAGGACCGGTATACCTTACGCAGCCGGACGGCTACAGCTTTGAAGGAAGGATGGCCGGAGACGAGTTCTGCAAGATCATCACGACCGCTCAAGGCAACGCGATCATAAAGGAGGCGGACGGATGGTGGTACTACGCACGATACACGGATGAAGGAGAAAAGGTCAGCACGGGATGCAAGGTCGGCGGGGAAGTTTCAAAAGAAGTGACAGCGGCCAGCATGAGGATCCCATTAGGGAAGCTTGCCGAAAATGCGGCGAGAAGAAGAGGATCGGTACAGAAGATGGAGGAAGTGCCGCTCATGAGGCGCATCATGGCATCGGACGGGGTCCAGACCAAGGCTGATGGGATCCAGACCAAGGCGGGAGGAAAGAAGACCAAACATGGTCTTGTGATCCTGACGCAGTTCAAGGACGTAGGGTTCAAGTTCAGCAGGTCCAGCTTCGTCAACATGCTGGTACAGAAGGGCTACAGTTATAACGGGGCGATAGGCTGCGCGAAGGAGTACTTCGACGAGCAGTTCAACCACAGCGTGGAATTCGAATTCGACGTGAGCGACATCATCACCCTCCAGCATGAAATGGCCTACTACGGAAGGAACGGAAAGGACGGTAACGATGAGAATCCCGCCCAGATGGTTGTCGACGCCTGCAGGATGGTGGACAGCAAGATAGACTTCTCCCGTTACGATGACGACGGTGACGGAGAGGTGGACAATGTATTCATATTCTTCGCAGGAGGCGACGAGGCATGGGGTGCCGGAGATGACTGCATATGGTCGCACGCTTGGTTTGTGAAAAGCGGCGCCGGGATCACCCTGACCATGGACGGCAAGCTGATAGACAGATATGCCTGCACTTCGGAACTTGCGAGGTCGGAGCCCGGACAGACGACCAGCAGCACGCTCGCCGGAATAGGGACATTCTGCCACGAGTACAGCCACACCTTCGGACTTCCGGACCTGTACGATACGGACTACGAGAAGAGCGGAGGCTTTTCAGGAGGTCTCTGGGGAGCCACGTCTCTGATGGACGCCGGCAACCAGACAAACAGGGGCAACACCCCTCCTTACTTCAACGCGATAGAGCGTGAGATCCTGGGCATATCATCAGCCATAACCCTGAAGGACGACGGAGGCTATGAGCTCGCTCCGATAAACACGGACGGGAAATGCTACAAGATAGAGACAGACACCGAGAGCGAGTATTTCCTTATCGAATGCCGCTCAAACGAGAGATGGGATGCCGGGATCGGAGGCACCGGAATGTTGGTCTACCACATCGACAAGAGCACAAGGCCGACAGGAATGTCGGAAGCATATGACAACACCTTGAGGGCCATCGACAGATGGACATATGCAAATGAAGTCAACTGCCGCCCGGACCATCAGTGTGCAGACCTTCTGGAGGCAGACTCCAGACAGGAGTGCTTCTCCGGAATCAAGGACGAGGCTTACCGCCAGTCAGCCGCCGACATCAGAGGGATATTCTTCCCGAGTAACGGCGTGAACTCGATAATGTCAGAAAGAAAGCCCGGTTTCATATTCTGGAGCGGAATGTCCAGCGAAGCATCCCTGACCAATATAAGATTCGCAGACGACAACAGCACTATCCTGTTCAATGTCATAGGCTTTTCCGGAACGGAAGTTCCGCCTGTCGCTCAGGATATCGTTCAGGAAGTGTTCATGGACGGGGCCATCATCCAGTTCAACAGCAGCAGGAAATATGAGGGCGAAGCCACCCTCGTGTACGGAAGGACAGGGCAGCAGATGGACACTGTGAAGGTAAAGCCATATGAGATGGGCAAATATGCAGTCACCTTAAGAGGTCTGGAGCCTGACAGCAAGACATATACCGCAAGCATCCATTTCGAGATAGCAGGAGTTGTAGGAGACGCCGTCAAGACCAACTTCATGACAAAGAAAAGCCCGGTAGTGGACTGGCCTTTCATCTACTTGGGAAGTTCGCGCTTCAATCAGGACGGCACCATCCCTGTCCTGACAAGGATTCCTCTGAAATTATATAATGCAGCCGGCGCCGCTTCCATAAAATGGAGATTCAACGGCAAGAAGATCACCCCGGAAGGAGACTGCTACTATCAGGTGAAGGAAAGCGGGACACTGAAAGCCGAAATAATATGGCCTGACGGCACAGAAGAGGTTATAGTGAAGGAACTGACGGTTGACTATTAGGAGCATGAAGAGACTGACATATATCATATTGACGATTGTAGCGCTGGCAGGATGCCAGCCGTACGACATCGACGAGATACTGTTGACGCGCAGCGACCTTTCCATCACAGTAAAGGGAGTGCTGCAGATGAGCTATGACCCGCTGACCTGTCAGATGGCCCACAACACCACAGACAACGAGTACCGCGTGTACGATGACGATCTTGCAGACTGGTTCGTCGTGAAATGCGACACGAAACCCACATACGAGGGTCAGGAGCTGCGTGCGACGGTGACATGGACCACTACGGATGACATCCGCAGAGAAAGCAACCTTGAGTTCGAGGTCCACAGGATCGACAGCAAGGGAAAGATCTGGATGTGGAACGATTCGAAGGACATCGGGGTTGTAATTCAAGAATTATAATTGTAAATTTGCACCGCTTTTCACGGTAATGAAAGGCCGTGGGCATCAAAGGAAATATCAGACAATTTTAATATTTAAAGAAATGAGAAAACACATTGTAGCAGGCAACTGGAAAATGAACACTACAGTTGCAGAGGGCGTACAGCTCGCAAAGGATGTCGTTGCAGCCGCAGCACAGGTACCGGCTGATGTAAAACTTATCATCGCTCCTCCTTTCACACACCTCTACCCTGTAGCTGAGGTCGTAAAGGGCACAGCAATCGGACTTTCATCACAGAACTGCGCAGACAAGGAGAAGGGCGCATACACAGGTGAGGTTGCAGTGAACATGCTTGCAGGCGTAGGTTGCGAGTACGTGATCCTCGGCCACTCTGAGAGAAGAGAGTACTATGGCGAGACTGACGCAAAGCTCGTAGAGAAGGTGAAGCTCGCTCTTGCACAGGGCCTTTCACCTATCTTCTGCATCGGTGAGAAGAAGGAAGAGCGCGAGGCCGGACGTCACTTCGAGGTCGTTACAGAGCAGGTAAAGAACGTCCTTTTCGAGCTCACTCCGGAGCAGATGGCAAACGTGATCGTAGCTTACGAGCCAGTTTGGGCCATCGGTACAGGTCTCACTGCAACTGCAGAGCAGGCTCAGGAGATCCACGCAGAGATCCGCAAGGTACTGGCAGAGAAGTTTGGCGGGCTCGCTGAGGAGATCTCGATCCTTTACGGCGGTTCTTGCAAGCCATCAAATGCAAAGGAGCTTTTCGCATGTCCTGACATCGACGGCGGTCTCATCGGAGGCGCAGCCCTCAAGGCTGAAGACTTCATCGGTATCGCAGTATCATTCTGATTTCCGGTATGAAGAACACATTTATCATTGCAGCCGCTGCCATTGCAGTGGCTGCTTGTGCTCCAAAGGAGGACGCAGCAATAAGAGCAAAGGTTGATGAATATGCAGTGGTGGAGATGACCTCGCCGCTTCTGGAGCAGCTGACGCCGCAGGAGAGGGAGATCGTTGATATTCTTCGTCTCGCAGCTGTAGAATGCGACAATCTCTTCTGGCTCCAGACCTATGGCGACAAGGCTGAAATGGAAGCCATCAAGGATCCGGCTGTCCGCGACTTCGCCATGCTTCACTACGGACCATGGGACCGTCTGGACGACAACAGGCCTTTCATCGAAGGAGTCGGAGCAAAGCCTCTCGGATGCAACTACTACCCGCAGGACATCACTGCGGAAGAGTTTGCGGCATTCGATGACCCGGACAAGCTCAGCCTCTACACCGTGATCCGCCGCAACGATGACGGTTCTCTCAAGACCGTATGGTACCGCGACGAGTACAAGGAGCACCTCGACAAGATCATCGGCTACATGGAGCAGGCCATCGCTCTGTCTGACAACGAGGGCTTCAAGAACTACCTCACCGAAAGGATCAAGGCTTTCCGCACGGATGACTACCTCGCCAGCGACCTCGCATGGATGGACATGAAGGACAGCAGGATAGACTTCGTCGTAGGTCCTATCGAAAACTATGACGACAAGTTCAATGAAGCCAAGGCTTCCTACGAGGCATTCATCCTCCTGAAGGACGAGAAGAGAAGCGCAGACCTCGAGAAGTTCGTGTCCATGCTTCCTTACCTCCAGACCCAGCTTCCTTGCGCTCCTGAATACAAGACTTTCGTGCCAGGCACCTCATCTGACCTCAATGTCTATGACGCGATCTTCTATGCAGGAGACTGCAACGCCGGCAGCAAGACCATAGCCATAAATCTTCCTAACGACGAACGCGTACACGCTGCAAAGGGCGCACGCCGCCTTCAGCTGAAGAACAGCATGGATGCGAAGTTCAACAAGATAGTCATCCCTATAGGCCAGGCGCTCATCGAACCTGAACAGCAGCAGTACCTCAATTCTGACGCCTTCTTCTGGAATGTGACCTTCCATGAGGTGGCTCACGGCCTCGGCGTCAAGCAGACCATCAACGGCAAAGGCACGGTCGACCAGGCAATGGGAGACCAGAAGACTTCATGGGAAGAGGCCAAGGCAGACATCGTGGGTCTCTACCTCGTGAACACCCTCATCGACATGGGCGAGATCACAGCGGTTACCAAGGAGCAGGCAATCACCACATTCATCGGAGGAATCGTCCGTTCAGTACGTTTCGGAGCCGCTTCCTCACATGGAAAGGCCAACATGATGTGCTACAACTATATGGAGGAGCACAAAGCCTTCACACGCAACGAAGACGGCACCTACCACATCGACTTCGAGAAGGCGCTTGAGTGCATCAGTTCATGGGCAGAGCTCGTCCTCACCACACAGGGAGACGGAAACTATGAGTTCGCCAAGGCCTATGCAGCTGAGAACGCAAGCATAGGAGAAGCCCTTGCAGCTGACGTTGCAAAGGTCAACTCTCTCGGCATTCCTCGCGACATCAGATTCGACTTCGTCTGGTAGCGGCGTCACACCCTCAAAAAGGCTGTTAAAGTTTTCTTTAACAGCCTTTTTATCATATAAAATGTATATCTTTGTGGGTTGTAATTGAAACATCTATGAGCATCAAGACACTAAGCGTAACAATAGGGATCCTTCTCTCCAGCCTGACCATGTCAGCGATAGACCGTGACATGTTCAAGATGACCGAGTCGTTCAAGAGGTGGGAAGGAGACAGATATTCCATGTTCATCCATTTCGGTCTCTATTCACACCTTGACGGAATGTGGAACGGAGTTCCTGTAACTGACAAGGGAAGCGAGATGATCCAGTCTGCAGCAGGAATTTATTACGATGTGTACGAGGAGGTTGCAGATGCATTCAATCCTGAAGGGTTCAATGCGGAGGAACTTGCGGGCATAGCGAAGAAAGCCGGCATGAGATCCATAATCTTCACTGCAAGGCATCATGACGGATTCTGCATGTTCGGCACGGAGACGACAGACTTCAACAGCGTAGATGCGACGCCGTCAGGAAGGGATTTTGTGATGGAACTGTCAGAAGCATGCAGGAAAGAGGGGCTTAAGTTCGGAATCTACTTTTCTCTTCTGGACTGGCATTCCCCTTACGGAAGCCACATATCAAGCCACAATGCTGACAAGATTTCCGATTCGCTCCACAAGGAGAACATGGAGCAGGTGCAGGAACTTGTGCTGAAGTATGGAGACATCTCCGAGTTCTGGTTCGACATGGGCTCGCTGACTCCGGCACAGAGCCAGGAACTGTACGACCTGATAAAGAAGTTCCAGCCGTCATGCATGATAAGTGACCGCCTTGGAAACGACTGCTTTGACTTTGCGCTAACATCCGACCGCAAGAGCGAGGATATAGACGAACCATGGCAGGCACTGTCACCCATGTTCCATGACACCTGGGGCTGGAGGGGATGGCAGTACAAAGGCAATGTGAGCGACAAGATTTCAGACAAGCTGAGGGGTCTCATATCAACCGCATCAGACGGAGGAAACTACGTTCTGAATGTCAGCCTGGACAAGAACGGGCGCATGGAGCAGTTTGAAAGGATAGTCCTCACGAGGATCGGAGAATGGCTTGAAACAAACGGCAATGCGATATACGACACCGACCCGTCTCCTTTCGAAGAAGAGTTTGACTGGGGTCACATCACCACAAAGAACAAGACGATGTACATCATCCTCAGCGGGGAGTACCCTGCCAAGGGTGAGATCATCATTCCATCAGTTGCAAGCAACAGGATGACTTCGGTCAAGGGCCTGAAGTTCAAGGGGACAAAGAAAGGCAACGTCATCAAGGTCAGCAAAGAGTGGTTCGAGGACAGGAACGCGATAAAGGTGCTGGAAGCGACCTACAAGTACAGGATCCAGACACAGAACAACATGAAGGCCCAGCGCAAGGGCATCATCCTCGACAAGGACAATGCATCCATGGATTACAGTCATTCCGGTTTTGACCTTTACACAAGCTACAGAAGCGAGACCGGCTACAGCTGGACAATCAACAGGAGCCAGATACGCAATCTTTACATCTATTACTCAAAGGAGTCTCTCGGAAAGACCATAACCCTCACCGTTGACGGAAAGCACCTCGACCTCAACCTTGACAAGCAGGTGTCTGCCGAACTGAACTTCCTGGATGTAGATGCAAGGACCAACAGCAGGATTACCGAACTGGCTTTCTGCAAGATAGCGGACCAGACCTTCGAGACAGACCTTTCGGAGCTTTACGATGCGAACCGCACTCAAATGAAGATGTGTACTCCTGACGAGCTCCGCGGTCTTAAGATCAGGCCTATGCAGAGCATTCTTGTGAAGGGCGCGATATATGCGTCCACAGCAGGTTACAAGCTCATTGAGATTGAAGCGGGCAACGGTGTGGAAGTGATGCTCAACGGCGAGACTGTGATGAAGCATATGAATCCGTACGGAACACAGTCACGCAAGGAATCGGTGCTCCTGAAACTGAAGAAGGGCAGGAACGAGGTGGTCCTACGCTCTTTCAACCGCTTTGAAAACAGGGTGGACTGCTACATGGAGCTTGATCCCAAGCAGTTCCTGTACCGCAAGACAGTGAGCCTCGGAAAAGGCAAGGGCTCGGAGAAGATAAGGCTGTGGACCGGTCCGGAAGGCACTCCGCACCACGATGCAGAGCTGCACAATTACATGATATTCACAAAGTAGAAATAATGGAATAAAGAATAAAGATATGAAGAATTTTGTAGAGGAACTCAGATGGAGAGGCATGATCCAGGACATCATGCCGGGTACTGAGGAAAAACTGATGGAAGGCCCGACAGCGGCCTATGTGGGCATTGACCCTACTGCCGACTCTCTCCACATCGGGCACATGGTCGGAATCATGATACTGAAGCATTTCCAGAACTGCGGACACAAGCCTATCGCTCTCGTCGGCGGCGCTACCGGCATGATCGGCGACCCTTCCATGAAGTCACAGGAGCGCAACCTCCTTGACGAGGAGACTCTCAACCACAATGTGGCCGGCATCAAGAAGCAGCTGTCCATCTTCCTTGACTTCGAGTCTGACATCGAGAACAAGGCTGAGCTTGTGAACAACTACGACTGGATGAAAGGCTACTCTTTCCTCAACTTCGCACGCGACATAGGAAAGCACATCACGGTAAACTACATGATGGCAAAGGATTCCGTGAAGAAGAGGCTTTCTTCAGAGTCACGTGAAGGAATGTCATTCACAGAGTTCACCTACCAGCTCCTCCAGGGCTATGACTTCCTTTACCTTTACGAGCACAAGGGATGTACCCTCCAGATGGGAGGCAGCGACCAGTGGGGCAACATCACCACCGGAACGGAGCTCATCAGACGCAAGCTCGGAGGCGAGGCCTATGCTCTCACATGTCCTCTCATCACCAAGGCTGACGGCGGAAAGTTCGGAAAGACCGAGAGCGGTAACATCTGGCTCGATCCGGAACGCACATCCCCATACCAGTTCTACCAGTTCTGGCTTAATGTATCGGATGCTGACGCCCAGAAGTACATCAAGATCTTCACGATGCTCACAAGAGAGGAAGTCGAGACTGCAATAGCACAGCATCTTGAGGCTCCGGAGAGAAGAGAGCTCCAGAAGCTTCTGGCCAAGGAAGTGACCACTATGGTACACGGTGCGAAGGAGTACGAGAACGCAGTGGCCGCATCACAGATGCTCTTCGGTAATGCGACAAAGGACGCCCTGATGGGTCTTGACGAGAAGACATTCCTTGCAGTATTTGACGGTGTGCCTACATTTGAGGTACCTGCAGAGAAGTTCCCTCTCGGAGTGATCGACCTTCTTGCAGCCGAATCACAGGTGTTCCCTTCAAAGGGAGAGTGCCGCAAGATGATACAGGCCAACGGCGTAAGCATAAACAAGGAAAAGGTGAATGACATCAACGCACAGATCGGCAGCGAGTCCTTCATCAACGGCCGGTACATCCTTGCACAGAAAGGAAAGAAGAACTACTTCATCATCAAGACAGTTTAATTCCTGTAAGAGGTAAACAATGGAAAGGAATATTGAAAGCACAAGGCAGCTGAAGGTTGCCAAGGAGATACAGAAAGTGATGGCTGAGATCATCCGCAGCAAGGGGATGGCCGCTTTCGGCGGCGCGCTTGTGTCGGTAAGCGGAGTAAAGGTCAGCCCGGACCTTTCTGTAGCCAAGATATACGTCAGCGTGTTCCCTTCAGATAAGGCAGAGCCTGTGATGGCGGCACTGGAGGAGAACGGCAAGGCATTGCGCGGAGAACTCGGCGGCAAGATGGGCAAGCAGCTCCGCATAGTGCCGGAAATCATATTCTACCTTGACAGCTCCCTCGATTACGTAGAGCACATCGAGGAACTCCTCAAGAAATAAGGAATATCCTCCGGACCATATTCATGAGGCTGGCACCTTTCATAGCTGGAAGATACCTTTTCGCCAAGAAATCACACAATGTGATAAACATCATTTCGGCGATAAGTGCCATCGGCATGGCCGTAGGCACAGCAGCCCTCATAATAATATTGTCAGTATACAACGGGTTCGACTCGCTTGTCAGGTCCATGATGAGCAACGTCGAACCCGACCTTATGATAACCCCTGCCAAAGGCAAGGTCTTCGTTCCCGGAGGAGAAACCTACGACTGGATATATGACCAGCCTTCTGTAAAGAGCATGTGTACAGTGCTTCAGGAGCAGGTTTTCGTCAACTACGACGGGCAGCAGGGCATTGCCCAGGCCAAGGGGGTGGACTGGATATATGAAGACGAATCCCCTCTCAAGGACTATGTGATAAAAGGGAGCTTCACCCTGCATAAAGGTGATATCCCTATGGCGGCAGTGGGGGCAGGTCTGGCATATTCGATGAATATAAATCCACGTTTCACCTCCCCTATCGAACTTTTCTATCCGAACAGGAAGGAGAAGGTGTCGATGTCCAATCCGCTCTCATCGGTGGAGATAGTGCATCTGTGGCCATCCTGCACATTCTCTATAAATACGGAGATAGACAAGGAACTGATGATTGTCCCCATCAGGACCATGAGGGAACTTCTCGAATACAACGAAGAGGTCTCTGCAGTGGAGATCCGCGTCACCAAAGGCACCGACAGCAAGGAAATCAGGAGGCTTCAGGAAGAGATCGCAGCCAGGCTTGGGGACAGTTTCAAGGTAAAGGACCGTTTCCAGCAGAACGAGTCCCTCTATAAGATGATCAAGTATGAGAAGGCTGCTATATATATGATCCTCATATTCATCATCATAATAATATCATTCAACATCTTCGGAAGCCTCACCATGCTGATGATTGACAAGAAGGATGACATCGTGACATTGAGAAGTCTGGGTGCGGAGGAAGGTCTGATCAGGAGGATATTCGTGCTTGAAGGCTGGATGATCTCCCTGGCCGGACTTGTCGGCGGCCTTGTGGCAGGAATAGCCTTGTCGCTGCTTCAGCAGCACTTCGGATTCATAAAGATGCCCGGACAATTTCTTGTCCAGGCATATCCTGTAATCCTATCTTGGAGCGACGTCCTGCTCACCGCAGCCGGTGTTGCCACTATCGGCTATCTGACAGCTCTTCTGCCCGTGACTGCAATGAGAAGGAAATCCTGATCATTCTTCCGGAACTCTCTTCAGAACGACTTCCGTCTCGCCGACGAACCTGCCGTAGTCCGATAGACCCTGACCGTCCGCCACCTGTTCCATATTCACGTCGACAGACCTCGTCTGGAAGGTCCCGCCATTCTCTGCACCATCAACATCCCTGAAGACAAGATTCATCTCTTCACGCGGAAACATCGTTCCCTCTATCAGGAATCTTCCGTCAGCTGCCGTGTAGACAGTGTCAGGCCCATCATTCAGATTATCATAAACTACAGCTATGCCTTTTACGGGCTGCCTGTCTTCGTCCGTCACAAGCCCCCTGACTTCCAGTTCGGCATACGGAGTACCGTACTCCGGAACCGTATCAAAGAGAGCGGCGGAACATGAAGACAATCCGAGAAGGAAGGCCAATCTGAAAAAAGGTGTTGACGTTTTCATAGTATTCTGTCTATTCCGCGTGTATAGATGCATCCATGAATGCAAAGGTTGCAGGAAAGGCTATTTCGAAGTTATATATTCGTGTATAGCTGCAGCGGCTTTTCTTCCTGCTCCCATGGCGAGGATGACGGTTGCCGCTCCTGTCACAGCATCACCGCCGGCGAAAACGCCCTCGCGTGTGGTAGCTCCCCTTTCATCGGCTACAAGGCAGCCGCGACGGGTCACCTCCAGACCGTCTGTGGTCCTGGCGATGAGAGGGTTAGGAGAGGTTCCGAGAGACATGATCACGGTCTCCGTCTCGATCTCGAACTCCGAGCCAGGGACAGCTACCGGACTTCTTCTGCCGCTCTCATCAGGTTCTCCAAGTTCCATTCTGATACACTTGATCGCGCGGACCCACCCCTTCTCATCTGCGAGGATCTCCACAGGGTTGGTCAGCATGGCGAAATTGATTCCCTCCTCCTTTGCATGGTGTACCTCTTCGCGACGCGCAGGAAGCTCATTCTCTGTACGGCGGTATACGATCGTAGTCTCTGCACCGAGACGGAGGGCAGTACGTGCTGCATCCATAGCCACATTTCCTCCACCTACAACGACTACCTTCTGCCCTGCATGGATAGGTGTCATGTAGTCATCGCGATATGCCTTCATGAGGTTGTTTCTGGTAAGGAACTCATTAGCAGAGAAAACTCCGTTGTAGTTCTCGCCAGGGATGCCCATGAACTTAGGAAGGCCGGCGCCTGATCCGATGAAGACTGCGTCGAATCCCTCGTCATCAAGAAGTGTGTCAATGGTGATGGTGCGTCCCGCAATAACATTTGTCTCGATCTTTACGCCGAGTGCCTTTACCGATTCTATTTCAGGAGCAACTACCTTGTCCTTCGGGAGACGGAACTCAGGAATACCGTACTCCAGCACTCCGCCCGGACGATGAAGGGCCTCGAATATTGTCACTGCATAGCCGAGTTTCGCAAGGTCCGATGCACATGCAAGTCCTGCAGGGCCACTTCCTATGACAGCCACCTTGTGTCCGTTTGCCGGTGCGATTTCCGGCTTCACTCCGCCGTTCTCACGGCTCCAGTCCGCCACAAATCTCTCGAGCTTGCCGATAGCCACTGGTTCTCCCTTGACACCGAGGATACAGCTTCCCTCGCACTGTGTCTCCTGCGGGCACACTCGTCCGCAGACCGCAGGCAGGGATGAGTCCTTTGCAATGATTTCAGCCGCAGCCGTGAAGTTGCCTTCCGCGACCTGAGCGATGAAGTTCGGGATGCTGATGCTTACAGGGCAGGCTGCCACGCAGCGAGGATTCTTGCAATGAAGGCAGCGTGTCGCCTCAAGCATAGCTTCCTGCTCGTCATATCCATAGCATACCTCTTCAAAATTGGTTGCACGTACCTTGGGATCCTGCTCCCTGACCGGTACTCTTGGTATCTTGTTTGCCATTATCTGCCCCTCCCTATTCTGCATTTATGATGCTCGTTCGCATCGGTTTCCTCCTTCCTGTACATTGTCTGACGTCGCATAGCCTCGTCAAAATCCACGTCATATCCGTTGAATTCCGGACCCTCGACGCATGCGAAACGTGTCTTTCCTGCAACGGTGACACGGCATGCTCCGCACATTCCTGTACCGTCGACCATGAGGGTGTTGAGGCTGACAATGATAGGGAGCTCGAGCTTTCTGGCTGTGAGAGTGGCGAACTTCATCATGATCATAGGTCCGATGGCCACAGCCTGGGTGTATTTCTTTCCTTCTTCAAGAACAAGTTTCTCAAGTCTTGCCGTCACGAGGCCCTTGAAGCCCACTGATCCGTCATCTGTACAGAGATAGAGATTGTCGCAGACAGCCTCCATCTCCTTGACATATATCATGAGGTCTGCAGTCTTTGCACCTATGATCACATCCACCGCGACTCCCCTTTCATGAAGCCACTTTACCTGAGGATATACCGGCGCCGTGCCCACTCCGCCTGCTATGAACACATATCTCTGTGCCTTGAGTTCCTCCGGACTCATCCCTATGAACTCAGACGGTATGCCCAGAGGGCCTACCACATCAGCGAAACTTTCGCCTTCTTCGTAAGATATGATCTCTGACGAAGAGGCTCCGATCTGCTGGGTCACTATGGTGATCGTGCCCGCATCCTTATCATAATCACTGATGGTCAAAGGGATGCGCTCACCTCTTTCATCAGCCCGGACAATAAGGAACTGTCCCGGATTTGCTGCCTTTGCCAGGCGCGGAGCCTCGACATTCATCCTACAGATCGTAGGAGTCAGCATTTCTTTTGAAACAATCTTGTACATTATTGATTAATGTTTATGTGAATGGTTGTGGTCGTGTCCATGATCATGACCGTGGCCGTGGTCATGGCCGCAGTCGCACTCTGCAGAAACTTCATAGCCAAGCTTCTTCATTGCTGCTGCAAGAGTCTCCTCCGAAGTCTTCGAAGAGTCATATTTGATGTAGACGGTACCCTCCTCGAGAGAGACCTTGAGGTCCTTCACACCTTTCTCGAAAGCGATGTTCTCGGTTACCTTCTCGACACAGTTCTCGCAGTGGAGGTTCACGTTCCAGGTCACCTCCTTGAGGTCTGCCTTAGATTTCTTTACCTTCTTCTGATCTGCAGATGAATCTGCTGCAAAAGCTGAAAGGACTGTCATTGAAGCTACAATGATGAATGTCAAAAACTTTTTCATATCTGTCAAATGGTTAATTATTGCTTTAAAGTCATTAAATTGTGTGTCAAGCCTTTTTCCAGAGCGTGAACCTGAAACCTGCATGGCACTTGAAGCCCATGAGAGGTCCCCAGACCGCACTTGCATCGAACTGTGGCGAACTTGGATTCGAGGCGCTGATTATAGGATCAGGCTGGGTGAAGTTGGTGAGGTTCTCCGCACCGATGTAGATATCGACCCCCTTGAGACGTCTTGTCACCTGGGCGAACAGCATAGGGTAGACAGGAGTACGTCCGTTCCTGTAAAGAAGGTTTCCGTCCGCATCCTTCATGTCTTCCATGAAGCTGTACACGCGGCATGAACCGTTAAGTGAAGCAGTGAAGTCAAATATCCATCTGTTCAGCCTTGCCGCATACTGTATGTTCAGGACTCCCTTGAAGCGGCTTGTCATAGGCTTCTCGACAAGCCCCCTGCCGTCGAGTTCTATCTTCGCATCTGTGTAACGCGCAGTCACCGTGACATTGAGTCTCTCGACCGGATCCACGCTGAAGTCCAGCTGATAGTTATCTGTGTATGAACGTCTTCCGTCAAGCGCATAGAAGTCGATGGCATTGTGAGTACGCTCGTAGTCTACCACCATCTGCTGTGCGAACATGGTCTTGAAGTAGTCGAAGCTGATGTAGGTGTTTGAGGATGCTCCGAACGGAAGGTAATATGTCAGGTTGCCGCCGAAGGTCCAGGCATCTTCAAGGAGATGCTCATTGTAGGCTCCGTTGAAGACCTTTCCTGTCGAGAACACTCCGATGTTGTCGATCAGAGGAGTAGAATACCTGATTCCTCGTCCTCCGTTCGCCCTTATGATCACTGACTCGTTGGGTGCGTACTTCAGGGTCATTCTCGGAGAGAATCTCCCTGCCGCCTTGCCGCCGCCCTGTTTGTAGAAGTCCTGGCGCAAGCCAACTATGGCAGTGAACTCCTCACTTGGCTTGAAAGTATATTCTCCGAACAGGCCTCCGTTCATCAGGTCGGTAACTCCGTCCTTGGCAGCCGTGTTCTCTCCGAGGGCAGTCCACACCGTACGTGAGAAGTCTTCGATGTAGCGGTCAAAGGTTCCGCTGAAGCCCAATGTGTACTGATGTACCTCATTCAGCTGGTTCTGGTATATGAAGTTCGCGAATGCGGAATGCTGGTCGGCGATGTAGCTTGTGGCTCCAAAGAAGGAACTGAGATCCTGGTAGTTATAATCGGCTATGACTCCTATCGAATGGCTCTGGTCCTCGCTCAGAGGAAGTCCGAGCTTGAAATAGCCGTTCACAGAACGGTTCGTTATGTCAGAGCCCCATGGCTGGTCTGAGCCGAGCTTGTATGTGTGTCTGTCATAGAAGACATCCCTTCCGTCCTCGGAGATCATCTGTCCTCCAAGCCGGTTGTCCTGAAGGGCACGTACGCCGAAACGGATCTGAAGACCGCTCGGAGCATAGTAGAGCCAACGGTTTGCAAAGTTCAGCTGAAGCATCTTCGGATCATCCATAAAGGTGTCTCCATTCATGTCGTGGGGCCTGACATTGCCTGACACATGACCCAGGAGCACAGTGCTCCAGTTTTCATTGAGCTGAAGGGATGAGGCCACGTTGAAGTCGGCCTTGGTGTCGCTCATCACTGCCGCATTAAGGAAAAGAGGCTTTTCATCTGTCGGCTTGCGGTGCTCCATATTGATCTGGCCGGTCATCGACTCCACACCGTTGATCACGGATCCCGAGCCTTTGGCGATCTGGATGCTGTTCAGCCACTGGCCGGGAACATAGGAAAGTCCGAACGGAGCCGACAGGCCGCGCATCACCGGGCGGTTCTCGTCAAGCATCTGCGTGTAGACTCCTGAAAGGCCGAGGAGACGGATCTGACGGGCGCCGGTAACGGCGTCAGAGAAGCCGACAGTCACGCTGGCCGAGTTCTCAAAGCTCTCTGCAAGGTTGCAGCAGGCCATCTTGCACAGACCTGCGGCAGAGATGACCTCTGTCCTTATCTCCTTTCCCTTCATGAGGTAAGTTCCCTCCTGACGCGAGACAAACACAGCTGCATCAAGGCTGTCTGCCCTTTCGCCATAGATGTCAGTCGTGTCCACTATCTGTCCGTCCACGCCCTGCACCTGTGCGAAAGAAGGGATTGCAGCCGCAAGGACTGCGATTATTGTAATTATTGTATGTTTCATTGTATCAAAGGATTTCATGATTATATCTGTTTCTGACTCAAGCGGGACCGATCATCGTCCCTTAAGATGTGATCATCCTTCCCGTCAGATTCGCCAGATCGAGAGCAGCGCCTGACGGTCGCATACCCCCTCATACCCGGACCCGGGTTCATGAACGTATTTGATTGTTGTCCTGAATACAGAATCACTGTCTGCGCTGCACATCAGCACACCGGGGCACGGATGGGATCTCAGGACATCCACATCGTCACCGCGGCTGTCATCCGAAATCACAGCACCGGTAAGCTCCAGAGCCTGATAATCATTCGAGCAGCATGATGCCGCCCTGATGCACAGACCTTCTACTTCCTCATGGCAGCAATGACAGCAGCCGGAATGGTGGCTGACATGCTCCGGATGAACTTCCTCGCAGGTCATTTCCTCATAGAAAGCGACCACAAAGCTCCTGCCTTCTTCATTGCATGTGTGCACACCGAATCCGATGACACTGACAATGTACCATCCGGCCAGCAGCGCTGCAGAAATCTTTGTAATCAACACCTTCATACCAATCCGCAAATATAGGGATTTGTATTTACAATACAAAGATTATCGTCCTGCCGACTTCATGCCACGCATTAATTTTTTCACTTTTCTTCGCCCCCTCACGACACGACGGATGCTGCCAGACATAGGTAGTCAGCCTCTCATACGACTTCCCGAAAGTCCCTGATGTGGTTTTAGGGAAGAAAATTGCAGTTTTGTCAGGATTTTGTAGTATATTTGGGGTTCATGCGTCTGATCAAAGGAATAATTTAACCAGAGATAAATATGAAAGATTTTGTCAAGATGACGCTCGCCACAATCGCGGGCCTGTTTATTTTCGGCATTGCAGCATTCTTCCTGATGACTGCAATGATAATCGGGATTGCAGCATCGGGAGAGAAGCAGCCTGTAATGCCACGTGAAGCCGTGCTGCAGATCAATTTTGCAGAAATGTCACTCAGCGAGCAGACACAGGAGGCCGATCCTGTATCGATGCTTACCGGAGGATCTGCCACAACACCTTTAGGAATCTACAGCGCGATCACTGCCATAAATGCCGCAGCGGAAGACCCTGCAGTGAAGTTCATCTACATGAAGCCAGACAATGTAAGCGGAGGTATCGCCCAGATCGAGGAACTCAGGACAGCCCTGAAGAATTTCCGCAACAGCGGCAAAGCCGTCATCTCATACATCGAGAACCCTACCAATACCGGCTATTATCTCGCATCAGTGTCGGACAAGATATATATGACCAGATATGAGGGCGGCATGAGCATGCTCAACGGTATCTCGTCACAGATGATCTTCCTCAAGGACATCCTCGACAGGCTTGGAATAAACGTACAGCTCATCCGTCATGGAAAATACAAATCTGCAGGCGAGATGTTCGTAAGGAATTCGTCCAGCCCCGAGAACATGGAGCAGAACAAGGCGATGGTGGATGCCGTCTGGAAGAGCATGGCAGACGAGATCGCGCAGTCACGCAACCTTACCCCGGAAGCCTTCAACGCCCTGCTTGACAACCTCGAGCTCAACTTCCCTGCCGACTTCCTCGAAAAGGGACTCGTGGACGAGCTCGTGTCACGCGAAGAGCTCCAGCAGAACCTCTGCGACCTTTTCGTGGTAGAGAAGTTCGAGGACGTGAAGGCCATCCAGCTGCCTGACTATGCGAAGCTCAAGAACACTCCTAAACTTAAGGCTGACAAGAAGGTGGCTGTCATCTATGCAGAAGGAGACATCGTGGACGGAGATGCAAAAGAAGAAATTGCCGGCGACAGGTTTGCAAAGATCATTGCAGACGTAAGGAAGGACTCTACAGTCAAGGCAGTTGTACTCCGCGTGAACTCACCTGGAGGAAGCGTCCTCGGATCAGAGAAGATCAAGGCCGAGATCGACCTCATAAGGAAAAGAGGCATTCCTGTGATTGCATCATACAGCGACTATGCAGCATCAGGAGGCTACTGGATATCAGCAAATTGCGACCATATCATCTCGAATGCGACCACCCTCACCGGCTCGATCGGCGTATTCAGCATGATACCTGACATCAGCGGAACGCTCAAGGACAAGCTCCATGTCAACGTCACCCCTGTCAACAGCAACAGGCACGCTGACATGCTGAACATGACAAGACCTCTCACCGCTGCCGAGATCGATTACATGCAGGCTTCGGTAGAAAGGATATACACCCAGTTCACGGAGCTCGTTTCAGAAGGAAGGGACATGACTGTGGAAGCTGTCGACAACATAGCACAGGGCCGCGTATGGGCCGGTTCGGATGCATTGGAGATCGGTCTTGTGGATGAGATCGGAACCATCGAGGATGCCATCAGATACGCAGCCTTCTGTATCGACGGCGTGGAAAGCGTCAATGATGTCCAGATTGCTGAATATCCTAAACCGCTCAGCCCGATCGAGATGTTCCTCGAGTCGTTCGGTGGCGGAAACAGTGTATTTGCCGGCACTCCGTTCGAAAGCGTAGAGAATGCATTCAAGGACTGGAACGCGTCTGAAAGCGGAAAGGTTTACGCACGCATACCATATGAGATCAGCATCAGATAGGTATATCTTTGAAATATGCGCCAATTCTGTCGCGAGCTGCATGGCCGCACAGGAAGGCGGAGCAGACAGGGTGGAGCTTTGCGCCGGAATACCGGAGGGAGGCACCACCCCTTCTGTTGGCATGATAAGGCAGGCAAGGGCAGGCATCAGCATAGGGCTCAACGTCATCATCAGGCCTCGCGGCGGGGATTTCCTCTACTCGGAGAACGAAATACGGGAGATGCTTTATGACATCAGGGCTGCCAGGGAACTTGGAGCCGACGGTCTTGTATTCGGATGCCTGCGGCCTGACGGAACGGTTGACAAGGTCAATATGAAAAGGCTCATGGATGCCGCGGGAGGCACTCCTGTGACCTTCCACAGGGCCTTCGACCACACGTCAGATCCGTTCCAGGCGCTTGAGGACATCATAGAGCTCGGCTGTGTCCGCATACTCACCTCAGGATGCAGGCCGACTGCCATCGAGGGTGTTTCACTGCTGACTCAGCTTGTAGAGAAGGCTGCAGGAAGGATAATAATCATGCCCGGCTGCGGCATCAATGAGGGCAACATAGCTGAAACAGCAAGGCTCTCCGGCGCGAGAGAGTTCCATTTCTCTGCCAGAGAGCCTGTAGAAAGCTGTATGTCGTTCCGTAACCCTCAGGTCACGATGGGAAGCGAGTCCGACCCATACGGCACCATGCAGACCACTGCCCGCCGCGTCGCCGCCACCATTGCGTCATTGAAGTCCTGACATCGTGATCCTTATTACGGACGTTGTCTTTTCAGACACCTTGTAGCGGTCGTCTATCCTGACGCCGAGCAAGGCGGCGATGTGCTGTTTCTCCGCCATATCACCGTTGCAGTCGACCAGCACAAGTGCGGACTCCTTGTCCATAGAGCTGTATTTGAGGTCGGTGAACATGTCGCTTAGCTTCTTCTTTCCGCGCATTCCAAGCGGTATCATCCAGTCTCCGTTTCTCCATCCGCGGCACACAAAAGGGAATTTCAGTCTGTCGGCATCGAATATGAGCGTGCCTGCCGGCTGCTTCAGAGGCATTCCTGGTGACCACGGCAGCACTTCCACTACGATTCTTCTGCCGTTGCAGTGACAGGCTCCGGCCCCACGCACCGGGATGAAGGGATCCCCGGTCAGGCCGGGGATGACCGCTACGTCACGATCCCGGGTGACAACATCGTCATGACCGTCACGATCCCGGGTGACAACATCGTCATGACCGTCACGATCCCGGGTGACAACATCGTCATGACCGTCACGATCCCGGGTGACAACAACGTCATGACCGGCCTGACCGGTCATCTTTTCCATAACCACAAGACTCCTGCGTTCCGTACGGAGGACATATCCGGCAGAGTCGAAACGCTTTCCTGATATGGTCCTGTCAGAGGTCAGAAGATTCTCCAGAGACTCAAGGACAGAGGAATTGAAGCCATACGGCTCTAGAATATGATATATCAGATACCTCCAGTGGGCACACGAAAGAAGAGCCGGAAGATCGATCCTCAACACATCCCCATCCTTGGAAACGACACGCTTCTGCAGACCGGAGCAATAGTCCTCAACTATATCCAGAGCATCTTCAAAATACGACGCCTCACGATTCAAAGTCCTTATGAATGAAGGATTTATAGTCTCAAATATAGGGAACACCTCATTTCTGAGCCTGTTCCTTCTGTACTCCGACATGGCATTGGTCCTGTCTTCTCTGTACTGCACCTTATGTGCAAAGGCATAGCCTTCTATCTGTTTTCTCGTGCATTTCAGAAGCGGACGCAGAAGAAGGACGCCGGAATCCGGAGCACAAGGAAGGGAGGACATCACAGACATGCCGGTTACGCCGCGGAGGCCGGAACCTCTCAGGAGATTGAGAAGAAGGGTCTCGGCATTGTCATTGGCATTATGAGCCACAGCGACGGCCCTGTAGCCGTGCTGCGAGCACAATCCGGCAAACCAGCCGTACCTGAGCTCGCGTGCCGCCATCTCTATGCTTATTCCGTTTCTTGCAGCATAGTCCTCAGTGTCGAAGGATGTGACATGCAAAGGCACGGAATGTTTCTCTGCCCATCCGGTCACAAGGGCCTGATCCGCATCACTGTCTTCCCCACGCAGGCGGAAATTGCAGTGAGCCACGGCAAAAGGCACCGGCTCTTCCAATGAGCTGAAGAGTTCGGCCATACACATCGAGTCGACACCGCCGCTGACTGCAAGAAGCACCACCGGAGCATCGGCAGAAGAGGCTGACCATTCGTTGATCAGCCCCCCCAGTTCTTCTATCGTTTCCTTAAAGTTCCTCTGCATATCTATCGGAATTACTTGCCGCTCCAGGTCCAGATAAATCCGAAGAGGAGTGACTCCTTGAACTGCACCCTCTGCTTGGTAAGTCCGTCTGTATCACTGAATATCAGCACCTTGTCATCATAGATCATATTGGTTGTCAAGGTGAGGGAGAAATACTTCGCAAGCTTCCAGTCAAAACGGTTATCCCAGTTAACACGCATGTTCTGCGGCTTGTCCAGGTAGTTGGAGAAGAGGACGAGCTGCGAGGTGTACTTGAAGTTTTCATTGACATTCACCGCGATGTCCGCCTTCATCTGGGCACCGAACTCGAAACGTGCGCCTCTGTAGTATTTTCCTATGAGGTCCAGGTCGCCTGAAGCCATATCCGCATCAAATTTCTCAAGTGTTTCCGGAGACATCTTGGAAGCATCCTTGTAAGGATCCTTCAGCTCCATACCGAAGTTCTTCCTCAAACCTTCATCCCTGACGATCACCACACCACCTGTAAGAGGGGCGAAGTTCAGCGACAGCCATTTCCAAGGCTTGAGGTCGATACCGAGAGCGAGGTTGGTATATGCAGGCGCAAGGAATCCTGACTTCACCTTACGGGCATCTTTCCAGAGATTGATCTTATCCTTGTGCTTGAGGTCCTCAAGGCTCTCATATCCGTCAGGCACAGCCGGAGTAAGATAGTCGTAACCGGTCGAGAACTGTGACTTGAAGTCGTAGTTGGCCGAAAACGAGAAGTTCCTCATCTCCGCATTCTTGTATCCCAGCTTGCTCTCAAGGTAGATTCTGTCGTCGCTCTTCTGCAGGATAGGCTTCGAAGATGCGTAGACAAATCCGTAGTCCAGCTGGAGACGGTTGTTCCAGAAAAGATCATCCTTCTTGTAGTTGGCATTACCGTCGACAAAGGCCTGGAGGGTCACGGTGTTGTCACCACCGGCCGCCCAGTTTGTAAGCGATGTCTGGCCAAATTTGATGTTGGTCTTGAGGGACTCGGTCCAATAATCCGGCTTCACGACTTCCTCGACAACCTCCGGAGCTTCAACAACTGCCGCAGCAGCCGCAGCCGCGGCCTTCTGCGCATCTGTCAGCTCCTGCGCCGAAAGCGCCTGTGCAGCACAAACCGCCGCACAGAATAACATAACACACTTCTTCATCTATAATTTCCTTTAATTAATATGAAATGGCGAAGAGTACCCTGCGCTGCGACGGCTTTCCTGTATAGATGCACTTTCCTTCCTCCTCGCAGACTGCGCTGTCCACAGGGATGCATCGTATTGTCGCCTTGGTCTCCTCCTTGATCTTCTCCTCAGTCTCAGGAGTTCCGTCCCAATGGCAGAGAAGGAAACCTCCCTTGGTGATCTCTTCCTTGAATTCCTCCCAGGTGTCGACCTTGCGGATGTTCTCGTCACGGAACTTGAGGGCCTTTGCATAGATATTGTCCTGAATCTCATCGAGAAGGGCGACTATCCTGTCAGCAACGCCTTCCTGTGAATACGAGGCCTTCTCGCAGGTGTCGCGGCGGGCGAGCTCCACAGTGCCGCTCTCCAGGTCACGTCCACCCATGGCAAGACGTACAGGGACTCCCTTGAGTTCCCACTCTGCGAACTTGAATCCCGGACGGAGGGTGTCGCGGTTGTCGATCTTCACGCTCACACCCTTGGCCTCGAGCTCCTTCTTGAACTCATACATCTTGTCAAGTATGCCGTTGTTCACAGTCTCGTCCTTACCTGTGATAGGGACCATCACCACCTGTATAGGTGCAAGCTTCGGAGGAAGCACAAGGCCGTTGTCATCGCCATGCGCCATGATGAGAGCACCCATGAGACGGGTTGATACGCCCCATGACGTAGCCCACACATATTCCTGCTTCCCTTCCTTGTTGGTGAACATCACATCGAAGGCCTTCGCGAAGTTCTGGCCGAGGAAGTGGGATGTACCTGCCTGGAGAGCCTTTCCGTCCTGCATGAGGGCCTCGATGGTCATTGTGTCAAGTGCTCCTGCAAAGCGCTCGTTAGGGCTCTTGTGGCCGACAACCACCGGGACTGCCATCCAGTTGCGGGCAAAGTCCGCATATACGTTCACCATCTTCATCGTCTCCTCGACAGCCTCCTGCTGAGTCGCATGTGCTGTATGTCCCTCCTGCCAGAGGAACTCTGCCGTACGGAGGAAAAGGCGTGTACGCATCTCCCAGCGGACCACATTCGCCCACTGATTGCAGAGGATAGGAAGGTCTCTCCATGAAGTCACCCAGTTCTTGTAGGTGTTCCATATTATTGTCTCCGAAGTAGGTCGCACGATGAGTTCCTCCTCGAGTCTTGCAGCCGGATCCACAACTACTCCCGGGCCGTCAGGATTGGCCATGAGCCTGTGATGAGTCACGACAGCACACTCCTTGGCGAATCCCTCGACATGTTCAGCCTCACGGCTCAGGAATGATTTAGGGATGAAAAGCGGGAAATAGGCATTCTGATGACCGGTGTCCTTGAACATCTTGTCAAGCACGTCCTGCATCTTCTCCCAGATTGCATATCCGTATGGCTTGATCACCATACATCCCCTGACTGCAGAACGCTCCGCCAGGTCAGCCTTTACGACGAGGTTGTCATACCACTGCGAGTAGTTGTCAGACCTCTTAGTTACCTCTTTTGCCATTGTATTTTTGTTTTTTATTGTTTTTATCCCTATAATTGTACTTGAATGCAGCAATCTGTACGGCCGATTTCCATCGGTACAGTTATTGCATAACAAAACAGGTTGCGAAGATACGAAATTATTATAATAAAATAGGAGAAATGACAATGAAAAAGAGTTCAACGCTACTTATTGCTGCAGCGCTGATACTGTCTTCCTGCGGGGCCGCAATGCAGATTGCATCCTCAGACAACGGACAGACCTATCAGGACGGCATATACAGCAACACGCCGGCGTTCAGGACAAAGGCATCCAGGGAGATTGCACGGGCATCCACCGACTCGCTGGCGGAAGCCACCAGGTCATCCATGATATACCTGTTCGGTGACAAGAAGGACACCGTGATGATTCCGCAGGACATGTCGGCGACCATAAGGTTCGACCAGCAGCTCGGCGGGACCGTCGTGACAGTAGGAGAGAATCCATACGACTGGAGATACGACCTGGAGAACAACTATGGCTATTACTACGGTCCATACAGCATAGGCAGCTCATGGTACTGGAGCCGGCACTACAGGCCATGGGCCTATGGTTCATGGTACTACAGCCCTTGGAGATACGGCTGGTATGACCCATGGTATGCAGGATGGTACGACCCATGGTACTACGGAGGCTGGTACAGCGGATGGGACCCATGGTACCACCACAGCTACTGGCATCATTACCATTACTATGCAGGTTGGTACGGCGGATGGGACCCGTTCTGGGGACACCACCATCATCACCACCATCACCATGGTGTGGTCGGAGACATCCACCACAAGGACAGATGGTACGGCACCAGAGGCACTACCGGATCTGACAGGGTGTTCACAAGCGGAACAAGCCTCAGGGGAGGCATAGGTAACAGAAGTACGGTCAGCAGGAACACCACAGTCGCAGCAGACAGGACCACGGCGACCAGAGGAGGCACATCGACAGGAAGGGTGACCGCAGGCAGAAGGGTGACATCGGACAACACCAGTCCGGTCGCTTCAAGCATGGTACAGAGAAGCACCGTCGCAAGGACCGCTCCGGGAACAAGGGAGAGCAAGGTGGCTGCAACCCAATCCTCATCTGCGGTAAAGAACATAGCAGGAGGAAGGACAGTCTCGGCAAGCCGCCCTGTCACGACTCCTTCACAGGGCACGACATCAGGAAGCTACAGACGTCCTGCAGTGTCAGGAAACACATCAGGCACTTCAAGCAGCTACGACAGGAATTCCTCAGGCAGCTATGACAGAAGCTCATCGAGCCGTCCGTCATCCGGCTACAGCAGAAGCAGCTCATCGTCTTCATCATCCAGATCAAGCTACAGTCCGTCTTCTTCTTCATCATCAAGGTCAAGCTTCAGCGGCGGTGGCGGCTACAGCCGCAGCAGTGGCGGAGGCAGCAGCAGAAGCGGCGGAGGATCAAGGAGATAAGACTACGAACCAAACTAAAAGACAGAAATCATGAAAAAGACTGCAATCACCATACTGCTCTCGCTCACAGCGCTGGGTGCATACGCCCAGAATGCCTATGACGCGCTCAGCTTCAGCGAGAACGACTACGAAGGCACTGCCAGGACAGTAGCCATGGGCAACGCATTCACCGCACTCGGAGGAGACCTGGGTTCCATAAGCATCAACCCTGCAGGAAGTGCAGTGGCAGGATACTCACAGTTCGCCCTCACACCTGCGCTCACATTCACAGGAAGCACCACAATGGGCGTACTTCCTCCAGGCAGCAACGGCACGCTCCCGTATTTTGAAAGGGAGATCAGAAGCAACGCCACAAGATTCTCGATGCCGAACATCGGAATGACATTCCATTATGACACCAACCGCAAGAGCGGCATCAAGAGCATGACCTTCGGGTTCATCGCCAACAAGGTTGCAGGATGGGATGAGGAAGTCTACGCGAGCGGCACCAACAAGTCCACCTCATTCATGGGAGCAATGGCCTATGATGCGACGATGAACGGCTACCTGGATTCGAACCTCAATGCCGACGACGCTTATGACTTCATGCCTTGGAAGCCTGTAGTAGGCTACCAGAGCGGCATGATCTCGACTTTCGGAGGTTACAACGACCAGTATGTCGGAGCAAGCGAACTTATCTTCGACAACGGCACGGTAGCTCTCGGAGGACCGCTCAAGCAGACATACGGAAGAAGGACTTCAGGTGGAAAATATGAATATATATTCAACTTCGGAATGAACATTTCCGACTTCATCTACCTCGGAGCAAACCTTGGCGTCAATTCCATCAACTACACCTTTGAGGAGTACTTCAAGGAAATGGCCGTCGACCCTGCCGACTTCGAGATTCTCCTGACCAACGGCGAGAGCCTCTACTTCAACGACATGCGCTACAGATACCAGTACAGCGCGAGCGGCTCGGGATTCTTCGGAAAGTTCGGTGTGATCGTGACTCCGGGCTCCGGCCTCAGATTCGGAGCGACCATCCAGACTCCTATAGTCAACACGATAACTGAAGAGTGGAAGATGGCCGGCGAGACCAGCTACACCGACGGTGCCTACAATGCATCCTCAAGCAGTCCATACGGCACCAGCACCTACACGATGGTGTCTCCGTTCAGGGCCAGCTTCGGTGCGGCATACACCTTCCTTGGTGCAGGCGTTATCAGCGCAGATTACGAGATGTGCAACTACGGCCAGATGAAGTACAGGTCAAATGACTGGGACGACTACTTCTTCGAGGTGAATGACGACATCAGAAGCAGATTCGGAGTCTCACACTCATTGAGAGTCGGTGCCGAATTCAAGCCTATCCCAGAGCTTGCAGTCAGAGCCGGCTACGGCATGAAGACTGCGGCAGAAAAATACGACATCAACGGAGAAAGTCTCAATCTGCCTTTGTCACAAACAGCATCATTCGGACTCGGCTACAGCTCGAAGAAGTCTTTCTTCACAGACATTGCAGTCAGAAAGGCCTTCCTTCAGGATGAGTTCTTCATGCCTTACGATGACTACATGTTCGATGAGAACGGCAACATCATGGTTGACGCCTACGCCCCAGAGATCCTCAACAAGAGAAGTCTCTGGAAAGTGCTCCTGACTCTTGGATGGAGATTCTAAAGTTTCTTGAGATAAAGAATACTGTCCGGTCCCTCATTGAAGAGGAGATCCATGATGGACAGATCCTTCTGAAAGCCGTATTTCGAGGCAAAGACCTGGAAATACGGCTTTTCCAGTCCCAGATCTGAAAGAATGGAGTTTGGGCGCTTGGGATGTATGGCCTCCCTCAAGTCACGGCATCCTTCCGGAGCTTCCCTGCAGAAGTCTTCCGTCACACGGATGTCCACACATATTCCCGTCTTCTCCACGAAAAACCTTATCAATGCCATATTCAGATCAAAGAGGCGTTCCGGTCTGCTTTCAAGAATGGCGAAGAGTTCATCCTGGTAATACTCGAAATAGGCGGAAGTACCGTAAGCCGAGATGATTGCGCGCTCATGCTGAAGGACCCATGGCTTTGAATGATCCACCTTGATTTCGGCTATTGGCTGTTTGTGCGTGCCTCCCTCATGGACTATGGGAAAGGACAGGGTCTGCACTCCGTCAGCAGCATAGAACCTGCATCTGTTGCGGTAGGACTGCTTCTGGAAGTTCTCACAGGCCTCGATATAAATGACAGACGGGGACAGTTCCTCCGAACCGTCTCCGTCTCTTCTATTGCTCAACCCTTCCATCTCCTCTGCCATTGCGGCAAAATAGGAAACGGGCGGAAAATATGCTGATGAAAGAAGCTTGGGCACCTTAGTCTATGCTTCCTTTTGTGAGGGTGTCCGCTCCTCTGATGATACCACGCTTAGAACCTCTGATGAACTGGATGATGGTGTCCCTTTCTTCTGATTCAGGGAAACCGGACTCTATCTTGGCAAGAGCATCAGAGAAATTGTTGCCGCTTCCGTAGATGATGTCGTACATATCCTTGATGTTGCGGATCTGGTCTGAAGAGAAGCCCCTTCTGCGGAGTCCTACGATGTTCACGCCTGCATATGAAAGAGGCTCGCGTCCGCAGAGCACATATGGGGGAACGTCCTTGTTGATCTTGCAGCCGCCGCCGATGAACGCGTGCTTACCGATCCTTGAGAACTGGTGCGCCACCGAGCTTCCTCCGATCGTAGCCCAGTCATCGACATCGGTCTCTCCTGCTATGCCTACATAGCTTACAAGAATACAGTTGTTGCCGACAGTACAGTCGTGTGCCACGTGTGTATATGACATCAGGAGAACATTGTTTCCGATCTTTGTCACTCCCCTTCCGCTTGCCTTTGTGCCGCGGTTTATGGTCGCGCACTCACGGATGTTCACATTGTCCCCGATCTCCACATAAGTGATCTCGCCGTCGAACTTGAGGTCCTGCGGTATAGCTCCGATCACTGCTCCTGGGAAAACAGTACAGTTCTTTCCCATCTTCACGTAGTTGAAGATCGTCGCATGAGGAAGGATCTTGCTTCCGTCGCCGATCTCTACGAATTCCTCAATATATGCGTATGGTCCTACTTCGACGTTTTCGCCGAGCTTTGCTTTTGGGTGCACTATTGCCAGTGGATGAATTTTTGCCATGATCATATCATTTTACGCACAGCCTTGGCTGCACTTGTATTTATTCCGTGTCCGGCCTTTTCAGCCGTGATCCTTGCCTTGAGGAAGCCTCCGCAGAGCCTGAGGTCGCCGATAAGGTCGAGGAGCTTGTGTCTTGCACATTCGTTAGGGAAACGGAGCACAAGGTTGCTCAGGTAACCGTCCTCACGCACCTTCAATGCAGGCACATTGAAAAGTCGGCTCATCCTCTCCACCTGCTCGTCAGTCACAGGATGCTCCACAATGACGATCGCATTGTCCACATCACCGCCTTTGACAAGGTTGTTATTGAAAAGGAACTCGATCTCGTGGAAGAAGACGAAGGTTCTGCATACACCTATCTCTGCAGGATAGACTACCGAGTCATCCCAACGCGCCTCCTGAACTCCGAGCACTCTGGAATTGAAATCAACTTTTATGCTATAGGAGAATTCCTCCGCAGGCTCAATGCGTACAACAGATCCTTTTTCGTCATTTCTGATCTCGACAGTCTCCTTGAGCTCAATATATCTGCGCGGAACGTCCTGCTCCTGGAATCCGTCCTTCCATATCGCGTCGATATATGGCTTTGCACTTCCGTCAAGGATAGGCACTTCCACGTTGTCGATGTCGATCTCTGCGTTGTCAACACCCATTCCCGTCAGAGCGGAAAGCACATGTTCTATCGTACTGACAGATGCGTCTCCACAAGAAATGGTCGTGCTCCTTGCTGTACTTGATACATTCTCGGCCAAGGCCTCCACCCTGGCATCTTCGTTTATGTCGATTCTTCTGAACACTATCCCAGTGTCCGCCGCAGCCGGCTTGATCGTCATCTTCGCTATCCTTCCTGTATGAAGTCCTTTTCCCTCAAATGAATAGCTTTTCTTAAGTGTCTGTTGCAACTGCATTATTCCTTTTTCAATGTTTTAGCCCGCAAAGGTAAGGATAATTTTTGTATATTCCTATTTACCATAGCGCTTAAAGACAGCGTAACTTCTCAGGAATTCCTTGTGAGGCAATGCCGGAGTGCCCATGAAGGCCTTTCCTTCTTCCTTTATAGACCCTATGACACCCGCCTGGGCTCCGATCGTAGTGTTATCTGCTATAGTGATGTGTCCGACGATCCCGACCTGACCGGCGATGATGCAGTGCTCACCTATCTTTGAAGAGCCTGCGATTCCGGACTGAGCCGCCATGACGGTGTTTTTTCCGATCTCCACATTGTGGGCGATCTGACAGAGGTTGTCGAGCTTGACCCCCGAACGGATGACCGTAGAACCCATCTGGGACTTGTCCACACATGTATTGGCACCGATCTCGACATTATCCTCAATGATCACATTGCCTGTATGTTCGATCTTCTTCCATGTGCCGTCCTCAAGCGGAGCGAAGCCGAAGCCGTCCGATCCGATGACTGCGTTCGAGTGGATGATCACATTGTTACCGATGACCATTCCCGGATATATCCTCACGCCCGGATAGATTATGCAATGTGAGCCGATCTTCGCACCGTCGCCTACATATACGTTTTCATATATCTTCGTATAGTCGCCCACCTGTGCATGGCGACCGATATATGCAAAGTCACCGACATACACCTTCTTTCCAACCTTTGCGCTCCAGCGCACTCTGCTGCGGCATCCGCGGTAGCGCCTGTACGATCTCTTCCTCGCGGTCACATAGTCAAGCAGTGCCGCTACTGCAGCATAGGCATCTTCAACCTTAACCATCGTCGCCTCTACCTTCTGCTTTGGCACGAAGGAATTGTTCACTATGATTATATCCGCCTTGCACTCATAGACATAGTGCTCGTATTTGGGATTTGCAAAGAAACAGATTGTGCCCGGCCTGCCGCTTTCTATGCGCGCGAATGAAGTGACCTTCGCCTCGGGATTTCCCTCTACTGTTCCGCCCAGGATTCCGGCGATCTCTTTTGCTGTGAATTCCATTATCTATATCTTTGATAATTTGCTTTTTTCTGAATTAATTCCTACATTTGCACCGTGAGAATGGTTCAGGGGGCTGGAGGCCCCCTTATTTTATGCATTACACGGAAGCGACATGATGAAAATATCAGACATATCAGATGCAATCGGCGGCGAAATCGTTGCACGCGGATGCTTCATAGTTGACATTTCAGTCAGCAAAGATAACGATATTGTTTTAACTATCGAATCGGAAAACGGAAAAATAGAACTTGACGACTGCGTATCGCTCAGCCGTTTCTTCGAATCGAAGTTCGACAGAGAGGTGGAAGACTACTCCCTGACCGTGAGTTCGGCAGGACTTGACCAGCCTTTCAAGGTGCTCAGGCAGTTCCAGAAGGCTGTGGGCACGAAGGTGGAGGTCTCCCTCAAAGGCGGAAAGAAGATGGTCGCCACCCTCGTGGAGGCAGACCAGGAGAGCATCACCCTGAAGTACACGGTGAAAGAGGCCGTCGAGGGAAAGAAGAAGAAGGAGATGGTCGAGCACAACGACCGCTACACCATGGACCAGGTGAACTCCGTGCGTCCATTCATTGAATTCAACTGATAAAAATATAAATTTGGAAATGGAAAAGATTGAACTTAAAGACGCTTTTGCTGAGTTCAAGAACCAGAAGAACATCGACAGGCCCACAATGATGGGTGTGCTCGAGGATGTGTTCAGGACTCAGATCGTAAAGACCTACGGATCGGCAGACAACTTCGACATCATCATCAACATCGACAAGGGAGACTGCGAGATCTACTGGAACCGCGAGGTTGTTGAGGAAGTGGAAGATCCTAACACACAGATCGCCATGAACGATCCTGCACTGGACGACGACTACGAGATCGGCGAGACCTTCGCAAAGAAGATCGAGCTCAAGGACTTCGGCCGCAGAGGTATCCTCAACATCAGACAGAACCTCCAGGGCCGCATCATGGACATCGAGAAGGCTAACCTCTATAACAAATATGTGGGCAAGATCGGCGAGATCTTCACAGGCGAGGTCTACCAGACATGGGCAAAGGAAGTCCTCATCCTCGACGAGGAGGGCAACGAGCTCAGGCTTCCTAAGTCAGAGCAGATCCCTGGCGAGCACTTCAAGAAGAACGACACCGTGAAGACCATCATCAAGAGTGTGGAGATGAAGAACAACACCACACCTTACATCGTCCTTTCAAGAACAACTCCTGAATTCCTTGAGAAGCTCTTCGAGAACGAGGTTCCGGAGATCCTTGACGGTCTGATCACAATCAAGAAGGTTGTACGCATCCCTGGCGAACGCGCCAAGGTGGCTGTAGAGTCATATGACGACAGGATCGACCCTATCGGAGCATGTATCGGCGTGAAGGGTTCACGCATCATCGGAATCGTACGCGAGCTCCGCAACGAGAACATCGACATCCTCCAGTGGACAAACAATACACAGCTTCTCATCCAGAGAGCGCTCAACCCAGCCAAGATATCTTCAATCTCACTCGGAGGCGAGGACGAGAAGATCAAGGTATATATGCTTCCGGACGAAGTGAAGAAGGGTATCGGCAAGGGCGGATGCAACATCCGTCTCGCAGGAATGCTCGTAGGAAAGGAGATCGAGGTCTGGAGAGAGCTTCCTCAGGACAACGACGAAGCAGAGGAGGAGGACGTACTTCTGAGCGAGTTCGACGACGTGATCGAGCCTTGGATCATCAAGAAGCTCCAGGAGATCGGATGCGACACTGCAAAGAGTGTTCTCGCACTTTCTGCAGAGGACATCGCCAAGAGGGCCGACCTCGAGGATGAGACTGTAGAGGAGATCATCGACATTCTCCGTGCAGAATTTGAAGACGAAGAGTAAGAATTTAATAAAGGGGTAATATATGGCAGAAATCAGATTAAGCAAACTAACGAAACAATTCAGCATCGGACTTGCCAGGCTCGTTGATTTCCTCAACGAGAAGGGAGCCAACGTGGATATGAATCCGAACGCGAAAGTGTCGGACGAGTACCTGCCGGCTATCGAGGCGAAGTTCGGTGAAGACCTGAAACTTAAGAAGGACTCGGAGAAAGTCACGATCAAGCTCAAGGAGATAATCGAGATGGGATCGAAGAAGAAGCCGAGTCAGGAAGAAGAGGATGACGCGCCGGAAAGAGAGGTGGTCATCAAGAGCAACGTGCTCAACAGCGAGCCTGTAAAGGCACAGCCTGTGGAAGAGAAGCCAGCCGTTCCCGTGGCAGAGCCGGTGAAAGAGGTTGTGAAGGAGACTGTCGCTCCGGCTGTTGAGGACAGGAAGGAGACCGTTCCTGAACCTGCGCCGGTTGCGGAGCCTGAGCAGAAGAATGAAGCGCCAGGCCTGAAGATCATCGACAAGATAGATCTGGAAAGCATCGGCAAGAAGCCTGCACCGAAGACAGACACCCCTGAGACAGAGCAGAAGACCGCCCCGACCCCAGCGGTGGAGCCTGTCGTAAAGGAAGAGAAGCCTGCGGTGGAGGAAGTCAGGAAGGAGCCTCGTGAAATGAAGGTCGAAGTGGAGAAACTTGCCGGCCCTAAGGTGGTTGACAAGATTGACCTCTCACAGTTCGACCGCAAGAAGAAAAAGAAGAAGAGAGAAAGAATCGGAAAGGAAGGAAGCCAGAAGGTCGATGTGACCAAGGTGGAAGCCGACAACAAGGTCAAGAAGGACAAGCAGCAGGGCAAGGGAGGCAACAACGGCCAGAACCAGAACAGGCAGCAGCGTCCGGGCGACCAGCAGCAGGGCAAGGGCAAGAAGAACCGCCGCGACAAGGGAGGTGACAAGTTCAAGCCTATGACCGAAGCCGAACAGGAAGAGATGCAGAAGGAGATCCAGAAGCAGATCAAGGAGACATATGCAAGAATGAACGAGAGCAAGAAGGGCAACTTCGGTGCAAAGCACAGAAAGGAGAAGCGAGAGCTTGCCTCACAGAGGATGCAGGAGGACATGGAGCTCCAGGAGATGGAGCAGAAGGTTCTCAAGGTGACCGAGTTCGTTACTGTAAACGACCTTGCCACCCTGATGAACAACACTCCTGTGACAAAGGTCATCGGAGCATGCATGAGCCTAGGCATGATGGTGTCAATCAACCAGCGTCTCGACGCCGAGACCCTCGTGCTCGTGGCAGAGGAATTCGGATATGAAGTGGAATTCGTCACAGCCAACCTTACCGAGTCCATCGAGAAGGACAATGAAGAGGACACAGAAGAGAACCTCGAGTCAAGACCTCCTATCATCACGGTGATGGGACACGTTGACCATGGTAAGACTTCCCTCCTTGACCACATCCGTAAGGCCAATGTGATCGCAGGTGAGGCCGGAGGTATCACACAGCACATCGGTGCCTACAACGTGAAGCTTCCTGACGGACGCCGCATCACCTTCCTCGACACCCCTGGTCACGAGGCATTCACCGCCATGCGTGCCCGCGGTGCGAAGATGACTGACATAGCTATCATCATCGTCGCAGCCGACGACGCGATAATGCCACAGACAATCGAGGCCATCAGCCACGCACAGGCCGCAGGTGTCCCTATGGTCTTTGCCATCAACAAGATAGACAAGCCAGGAGCAAACCCTGACAAGATCCGCGAGCAGCTCTCGCAGATGAACATCCTCGTAGAGGACTGGGGCGGAAAGTACCAGTGTCAGGAAATTTCAGCAAAGAAAGGTATCAATGTAGACCTCCTTCTTGAGAAGGTGCTTCTTGAAGCTGACATGCTCGAACTCAAGGCAAACCCTAACCGCAGAGCATCAGGTTCGGTGATCGAATCTTCACTCGACAAGGGCCGTGGCTATCTTGCAACCATCCTCGTACAGAACGGAACCATGAGAGTCGGAGACGTCATGCTTTCGGGATGCTACACAGGACGCGTGAAGGCAATGTTCAACGAACGCGGACAGAAGGTAGAAGCTGCGGGGCCTTCGACTCCGGTTTCAGTCCTCGGACTCAACGGTGCGCCGACAGCAGGCGAGCTCTTCAACATCATGGCTGACGAGAAGGAGGCCAAGGACATCGCCAACAAGCGTGAGCAGCTCATTCGAATCCAGGGCATCAAGACACAGAAGCACATGACTCTCGAGGAGATCGGACGCCGTATCGCCATCGGAAACTTCAAGGAGCTCAATGTCATCGTCAAGGGAGACGTGGACGGTTCAGTGGAGGCGCTTTCAGACTCCATCATCAAGCTTTCTACAGAGGAGGTTCGCGTGAATGTGATCCACAAGGCTGTGGGTGCGATTTCAGAGTCCGACATCCTTCTGGCAGCAGCTTCAGATGCGATCATCATCGGTTTCCAGGTACGTCCTATGCCTTCAGCAAGAAAGCTTGCCGAGAAGGAGGAGATCGAAATCCGTCTGTACTCAGTCATCTACGACTGTATCAACGAGCTCAAGAGCGGTATCGAAGGTATGCTTGAACCTGAGCAGAAAGAGGTTATCACAGCAACTGCAGAGGTACAGGAGACATTCAAGATCTCCAAGGTGGGAACCATCGCGGGATGTATCGTACGCGAAGGAAAGCTCCAGAGGACAGCGAAGGTGCGCGTGATCCGCAACGGTATCGTGGTCTACACCGGAGAGCTCGGTTCACTCAAGAGATTCAAGGACGATGTCAAGGAAGTGCACATGGGTATGGACTGCGGTCTCAACATCCAGGGCTACAACGACATCAAGGTCGGCGACGTTGTCGAGGCCTACACCATCGAAGAGATCAAGAGAACTCTCTAACACACAGCGCTGAGACTCAGCTATTTATGAAAAATCACCTGCTCCATATGGCGCAGGTGATTTTTCGTATGTCGCTAAGAATCAGACATTTGAGCTTTCTTTCAGAATCCCTTTCTGATGTTGTCAGCTATCATTCCGACAAGTCTTTCGCGGGCTTGGGTGCTGGCCCAGGCGACGTGCGGAGCCAGACGGAGCCGCTCAGGATGGCGAGTGTGCAGGAGAGGATTGTCCTGCGGAAGAGGTTCTGCGACAAAGACATCCAGAGCAGCACCGGCAATGATTTCCCCGTCGATGGCCTTTGCCAGAGCTTCTTCATTCACGATGCCGCCGCGCCCCATATTCACAATGAAGGCGGAGTTCTTCATCAGCCGAAGTTCCCTCTCTCCTATCAGTCCGTCAGTCCTTTCATTCAGAGGCGCATGGATGGAGACCACATCTGCAGACGCCAACAGCTCCTCAAGAGGCAGACTCGGGTAGTCCTTGCAATGAGATGTTCCCGATGTGGAATAGTAGCAGACCCTCATTCCGAAGGCCTCAGCCACCTTTGCCACACGGATTCCGATATTTCCCAGGCCTATGATGCCGATGGTCTTCCCTGCCAGCTCCGACCAGTTCACAGACACATCCGTAAAGAGTCCGCTGGAAGAATATTCGCCCGACTTGACCACACCATCGAAATATGGCGCATTACCGACAAGGGAAAGAATATGCATGAAAGTCGCCTGCACAACAGAATCAGTGGAATAGCCCACAGCGTTCCTCACAGGAACACCCTTTGAGGCCGCATAAGCCAGATCAATGTTATTCACTCCAGTCGCAGCCTCACAAATGAGCCTGAGCTTCGGTGCCGCATCAATAAGCTCCGGCGTCACCCTCACCTTATTTACAATCAGCACCTCACAATCCCCGACTCTTGCCAAAGCCTCCTCAGGAGTTGACCTGTCATAGCAAACAAGTTCACCTAACTGCTGAATCGGCGCGAAGGAAACATCCCCCATAGTCGCCGCATCAAGAAAAACTATCTTCATATTGCAATATGATTTATCCTTTTACATCATAGATGTCACATACATACCCCATATCGGATCTGACATCCCGCAGAACAGGCCTGACCCCACTGATGGCAGCGGTCAGACAAAAGTTACAGCACGCGCACACGAAGTTCGGAAAAAAAATCGGTTCAAGCAACAAGAAAAAGAGAGGGACATATGAGTTTACACTTTGCTATCATCAGCCTGTTGTCATATCATTCCAAGAAAAAAGCCCAGCCGAGGCTGAGCTTTTTGAGGGTGCCCGAGATAGGAGTCGAACCTACACGCCGTGAAGCACTCGCACCTGAAACGAGCGTGTCTACCATTTCACCACTCGGGCTTGGAAAAGTGGCACAAAGATATAAAATCTTTTTGATATACGAACTATTTTTTTCTTTTATATCACTATCTCATATTTATATTCCTTGTCCCACCCCATGATGGTCAGAAGTACGTGGGTGATGGCGAAATCTATGTCAAGGATTATGTCATGAAGGTCGGGAGACGACCAGTCGTAGCCGCTTGAGGCTATATATTCCCCAATGGCAAAACTCTTGGAGACCCCCGTACCGTCATCAACCTCCAGCACAAGCGTATTGTCCACCTGACGCGGCAACACCGCACTTATCTCCCCGCTTGCGTCAGGTGCAGACTTATACACGAACCGTCCAGCTGACGGCTGCCCGTCACGTCCATATCCGTTGACATTGCCTTTAAGGATGAGGTTCACCACCTCATGGTCCTCTCCTATCACATTGATCCTCATCCTGCAATGATTCTTCCTCATCATCACGACCTCGCGGACGGACTCCCCGTCAGCCTGCACATCTGAGACATGCATGTACACCGGCGGACAGTCCTCTCCATAAGGAATGGTGATGCCTGCTTCTCCAACATTGTTTCCAGCTCCACAGACGGACACCACCCTTATCCTTTCACGAGGCACGTCGACGACCACTTCATCATCAAACGAACCAGCCTCAACGGCTCCTGTGAAGATGAAACCGTCAGATGCCGACAGATGAAAGTCGGCTGACTTCACGACGGACGGATCAACCTCACTGAAATCAAGCATAAGCCTGCACGGACATCCTGTCCTGTCCTCCTTCACGGAACATCCGGCGCAAATCATGGCACAAACTGTCAATGACAGCAATCTGAACGATAACATCTTCATAACTATTGTTCAATTAAATTACTTCTTCAATAAGTTCTCCGGTGATCCAGTCGAGAACCTCGATCTTGAACTCGGCTACATGGCCGCTTACCGGCTTATCCGGCGAATCTGATCCGGGACGTGTCACCTTGAGGGATATCTCATAAGCCGTGTTCTTTGCCACAGACGGCAGAGTTACCGGATAATAGACGGTTTCTCCTCCAAGAAGGGTCTCCACAACAAGTCTGGTATATCTCTCCGACCATACAGTTTCGCTTGAATCCTCTTTAGCCGGGTTAGGATAGCAGTAATAGTATTTGTCTGCCGTGTAGGTGCCGTTATAAGGGATAATCACCTGTGACGACAGCTTGTCATAGATGAAGGTCGGAGCCTGGGTATCCTCTTCATTCTTCATCTTATTATACCAGAGGGTCGGCATCGCATCCGAGAGATAGGTCTTTTCACCTGCCACATTGACGAGATAGACAGAGGTCACCTGGAATTCCATCTGCTGGTGTGTAGGGAGCTCGAAGCTGTTGATGACAGTCCTGAGCACCACCTTTGCAGCCAGTCTCGAGACAGGGACAGTGACGCTTACATTCGTCGTAACCTCCAGATCCACAGTTCCTTCCATGACCATAGATTCAATGGTATTGTCAGAAAGACTTGATTTCATGGATGTCAGCGAAGTAAGGGATGTGACTCCGGTCAGTTCTGGAGCATTGACAATGGCAACCACCTTTTTCTTTCCCGGGACACAAGGCAGCACAAGGGACTGCTTCGACTGCATGTCACTCGTCTCGAGATTGCCGTCTTCGTCGAAGAGGAACACCTGAAGCGAATGTACGGCAGCCGGCGTGCCGGGCTCATTCTTTTCAGAAACTTTTGTCACAGCAGAAGGGATGGATATCTTCAGCTCCACCATCTCATCAGCCGACACAGTCTGCTCATTGATCTTCTCCTCACAAGCGGCCAAAGCCACAGCGGCAACAGCCGCGATAAAAAGTTTACGTTTCATAAAATGATTTGTTTAATGGTTATTAATATCCTGCTTCACGAGCAGGTGCATTTCAGGGTCAAGATTTGCCCTATGACGCAGATAAGGATCATAGGCCAGGCAAAGCCTGTAATATTTCATAGCCTCCTCCTGCTGTCCCAGGCGGGAAAGCACCATGGCCTTCAGGTAGCACACCTTCGCTTCCGTGTCGTCCAGTCTGGACAGAACATCCATAGCCGTGTGGTTGTAGCCCGCCGACATGAAGGCCAGGGCTGCATTGTAATCATCATACGGACGCAGGATGGAGACTGCCTTCTTGTAGTCCAGGTCCCTTATCGCCTGGACTCCGGACATATATACAGTGTCGATCTCTGTCGTGTGCACCGTGTCTTTCTTCATTCCGATGCGATGCATGTGGAAGTCGAAGCTGACGCTGCGGAGCTTCGGATATATCTTCTCACGCAGATAGCGGTACTCTGGAAGATGCGAAAGCCTTTCCTCGGCTGCATCAGGATTGTCCCTCATCGTGACCAGGGACAGGATCCTTTTCCTCACGGCTTCCGTCATGACCGTGTCATTGGCCACCAGGCGTTCCATCTGCTCCCAGTTCTCGGGAAGCTCCGAGGCCTTGAGACTGTCCTTCCATTCCTCCGGAACGAAACTCCTGACATAATCCCTGACTGACTGTGAGCGGGCCGCAGAGAGTCTTCTGTTGTCGTCATACCGGCCTTCAGGGGAACAGGAAGCCACTATGACCAGAGAATCCAGCTTCAGGTCGTCACGTGCCACGATGTCATCCACGCATCTTCGTATTCTTCGCAGTTCAGACGCATTGTCTCCCAATGAGGTGTCCACCTGGGAACTTCCCTGATGGAAATCGATGAGAGCCTTCGTGTTGTCACGCACCACCCTTTCCAGAACCAGCATCCTGTACTTCGGCCTGTCATCCACCAGTCCTGACAACGAGCTGATATAGAACGTCAGTTCATCAGGGAAGGGGAAGCTATGCAGGCATACACCATCTTCGTACAGCCTCCCGTCAAGGGAAAGATTGACCTTCTTCAGGCGCGGACGGCTGCGGAAAGTATGTATATACCTATATATGAAATCTCCGTCCGAGGCTGTCAGCACCGTGTCCAGACGCACACCTTCACTGACGATGGGATCCTTCACATATCTTTCATACATCTTTCCGACCCTGGATTTCCGGCGTTCATTCATCCTCCACTTCAGATGGCGGGTGTAGTGGATAAGCGCATCACGCTGGGTCACTCCGAAAAGGTTTTCAGCCATAGGCTCAGGCACAATGGACGAGTCCCTCTTCATGGCATAGGTCTGCGGGTAATGCCTTTCTATGAAGATCTCAAGCTGCCGGATGCGGATGAAATCTGTGGTGTCTGTGATTATCGACGAGAGAAAGGCCCTGTAGCGTTCATATCCGCGGAGCTGCCCTGCACGATACTTCTCTCCGGTGACATAGATCGCGTCCAAAGGGACCGTGTCTTTCTGTATTGCCATCAGAGGCAGTATCTTAAGCTGCCATCTGGAATCGGAGAGAGAAGACGGGACAGTCACATCAAAGCTGATGGAGACATATCCGTCCCTTTCCGCCACATTCCTGAAACGGGCGGTGACCCTTGAAGCGCTTATGACATCAGTAGCCACCATCTCACCCGTCTCTGAGTCCCTTATCGCATTCATTATCAAGGGCTCATCCACAAGGGTCCCTCGAATGCTGTCCACATTCATGACGGTCTCTTCCTCTTCTTCAACAGGAGGATCATCCGGCACGGAAAGTGACAAGGAGACATTTCCGGACCTTATATCCTGCATCTTCCTGTATGGAGAGCACGAGACAGCGGCAAGGGTCAGCACGACAATCATCAAAGTTCTAGAACACATAAACCAAAGCCAGCATTATATCATCGGGAAGAACAAAAAGACCTTTTCCGGAGTCTATGGTAAGCCCGCAGACCTGACAGGCATATATGTCATACCAGTCCATGCCGGCCCATGCTCCGAGACCGAACTCAAGGTTGAAATGCGGGCCGAGCATATGGGTATATCCCGCATACAGGCCTGCCCCGACACGGTCGCCTTCTCTGGTAGCCTGTGAGACTATGCCTCCCATATTATAACCTTGATAACGGGCCTTTCCGGCGAACCACCATCCGGAGGATGTATGCCATGGCCACATGCGGACGCCTGCGCTATAGGAGTGCTGACGCAGCTGCAGCTGCCTGCGGGGCTCCGAAGAGCGGAAGGTGAAGGGATTGTATTTCGCTCCCAGGGAAAGGCTCCATCTCCGTGACAGGGAATAGGAGCCCTCCAGATTCATGGTCCCGAGACAGGCGTAGTCGAGAACATTTGTGGAGAGGGTGAACTTCTGGGCATCTGCACGATGAGATGCGGCAATCAGAATGAGAGCTGAAAGTAAAAGATGAAATCGTTTCATGGTCTTAATATCTGCTGAAAACCTGTTCTACCATAGTTCTCTTGTCCGGATAGGAAGTCATGAGAGCCTCCTTCAAGGCCGGGCGTGATGTCACATTATCCCTGAGGACAGAGAATATCTGAGAGGCCTTCATCCCCCTCTCGTCCAGAAAACGGAATATCTGGGGATAGAACCAGTAGCTTGTCCCGAATGTCGGGAAAGGCCCGCCGTAACGGTCCTTGAAGAACCTGCTTTCAAGGTAATACGCCCACATTTCACCGATCTCGCAATAGCCTGAAGACAAGCCTGTTCCATCCCCGTAGGTCATATCCCGGGATTCAAGAAAGGACCGCACTATGTAGAGGATGTACTTGTTCCAATAATCAGTGCCGACTTTAGTAAAATGGCTGGCGTGGGCAAGTTCATGAACGGTCGAGGAGTACAGCCCGCTGTAGCCCTGTGAGGAAGCGGCTCCGATGGTGATGTCGGGAAGGAAGAATGAGACGAGGTCCGCATAATCACCCAGGAATTCCTTGAGGTCCTTCTGGCTGAGCAAGGCTCCATGATGAAGCATCACCGCGCTGCTGGCAGAGAGCTTATGGAAGATCCATATACGAAGATCAGAAGGTGGCGGAGCAAGCCCCAGATCCTTGAGATTGCAGCGTGAGAAGTACTCATATGCCGCATTGTTCACGACACATCTGCGGAAGAGCTTGTCATCGGAATCCTTGGTTATGGTCATGTTTACCCCAGTAGGCTCGGTCCTTCCCAGGGTGGAGACCGAAGCCGGGACAAGCACCAGATTCAAGCCAATGGAAAAGCCTTTCTCGTTCTCGAACACCAGACGATAACGTAACTTTGACGAGAAAGACTTCTCCATCTTGAAATAGCCATCGCGATCAGTTGTCGCATGATCGAATTTGACAAATGAATTGCAGGAGATGCGCACTCCAGCGACTCCGAAGGGCTTGCCACCGTTGAACTGCTCGTCCTCTATGGTGATCCTGCCCTCAGGCTGCACCTTTGACGGGCCTTTGACAGGCGTAGCGAGACGGTCGGCATTTCCTGTCAGAACATAGGATTCACGTTCTACTGCCTCCCAGTCGATGCCGTCAGCCCTGGTCGCGGCGTCATTCTCGGATATATAGCATTCATCAATTATCTCATATCTTATATCGGGAAATTCAAAGTCAGGCGGGACGACTGCATATTGCCATGTCACCTCTCCCTCCGGGACGGCCGGATCGTGGTACCAGTCGCCCTCCACGACTATGTCATAGTCCAGGGGATGATCTGTCATGGCCAGATCCAGGGAGTTCAGTATGTCGTATTCCTGCTCGGTGCGGGGCAGGAAACGCACATACAGGTGGGTGGTCTTGACATCCACCCTATCAGCCTTCGTCGGATAAAGCGACTGAAGGGCCTTTGTCATGTTTTCCGTGGTGTAGGGATTCTCAAGACGGTCTCCAAGCACGATCTTATCATGCGGTAGCTCGCGGCCGTACGTATAGTCCAGTCCGCGGCCAGTTCCCAGACTTTCCTTTGCGCAGGAGACCGCCAGGAAAGCAAGGACGATGAATGTGATTCTACCTCTCATAATCTTGTAGTTTAAAATTACGGAGGCAAAGTTCAAGAGAAATAGCCGTATACTCAAAAAGTATACGGCTATTTTCAAAAAACGGCCACCCAGATATGTGGGAGGCCGTTTTCTACCTAGAAATTTGTTGAATTTTTCTAAAAAATCAAACAAATTTTTGTCTTTTTCGCCATATTTCCGCCCTTCAGAGGCTGGAATCTGCACTAAAAATAGCTGACTGTCTTCTGTTCTACAGCCGAAAGGATGCTGTTCGCGACGCGGCTCACTCCGAAACGGAAGAGATTCCTGTTGAGCCAGTCCTTTCCAAGAACGGTCGACACGATAGAGTAGTAGCACAAAGCGTCCTGGGCAGTAGAGATACCTCCGGCAGGCTTGAAGCCTACGACACGGCCTGTAGCCTCATGATACTTCGCGATACACTCGCACATGACATAGGCAGCGACAGGAGTCGCATTGACATCAACCTTTCCTGTAGAAGTCTTGATGAAGTCAGCACCTGCTTCCATTGCAAGGAATGAAGCATTGGCTATAGCCTCCGGAGTCCTTAGAAGTCCTGTCTCGAGGATGACCTTGAGGTGCACTTCCCTGCCCTGTCTGTGGGCGACCTCGTCGATGCATCTGCGCACCTGACGTATCTCTTCTGAAGCCTTTTCATAGTCTCCGGCGAGGAAGGCGTTCAATGCGAGGACGATGTCCACCTCGTCTGCACCCTGCTCCACAGCCATCTCGCACTCCTTGAGCTTAACCTCAAGGAAACTCTGCGATGTAGGGAAGCATGCCGACACCACCGTGATGTTGAAATCGCAGTTTCTCGCCTCCTTCACCGTAGCAGCAAAGTTGGAGTATACACAGACCGATGCCGGAAGAGGCCATTCAGGATAGCTTTCCCTGAATGAATTCACCTTCTGTACAAGTCTGGTTACAGAAGCCGGGGTGTCATCTGTCTTGAGCGTAGTCAGGTCCATCATCGAGAAGCAGTCCTTATAGACCTGCTCGGACGCCACATTCTCAAGATTTGCGGCGATGATCTCCAACGCTCTTCCAACAGCCTGGCTGTCAGGCGTGTATCCATATTTATTCAAATAATCCACCATATATAATTGTTTAATTCTTAAAATCTAAGTTTCGAATCGACTATAATTGTCACAGGTCCGTCATTGACAAGCGACACCTTCATGTCCGCGCCGAAGATGCCCTTCCCGACTTTCCTGCCCAAGGCTTCCTCCAGCTTTGAAAGGAAACTTTCATACAGAGGGACCGCCACATCCGGCTTTGCAGCCTTTATATATGAAGGTCTGTTGCCCTTATGGGTCGATGCATACAAGGTGAACTGGCTCACAGCCAATATATCCCCGTCCACATCCTTCACCGACAGGTTCATGACTCCCTCCGCATCATCGAAGATACGCATAGCTGCAATCTTCTTCACGGTCCAGTCAAGATCTTCCTCAGTGTCCTCGTCAATGAACGCCGCCAGTACGAGAAGTCCTTTTCCAATAGAACTTTCATACTGTTCTTCCTCCACTCTCACAGATGCCTGCGAGACTCTCTGAACAACTACCCTCATTATCCTCTTATCTGTATCTTGAATCCCTCATCAAGCAGCGGCTTGACAAAGGCTGTCATTTCCTCAACCGTATATTTTGCAAGGCTCTTGTCCGGAGTCTCCCTGTCGATGGTATATACCATTATCTCGCGGGGTGAAAGACGCCTTACAATATCCATCCATCCTTCCAGTGCCTGCGGAGCGGCTGCATCGAAATCCGGAGACCTCAGGAACATGGTCTGAAGCACGAACTGTCCCTTGAAGCCCATCAGGCTTTCCACCACTTCCTCCAGCCTGTACCTTCCCACGGGCTTGTTTATCTTCTGTATGAGTTCATCCGATGATGCATCAATCTTGAGTATAGGATTGTCTACACGCATCAGCGCCTCTGCTATTTCAGGCCTTCCCACCAATGTGGCATTGGAGAGCACTGACACCTTTGCCTGAGGATAATATCTGTCCCTGAGTGCAAGCACAAGGTCTATTACTGCCGGAAAGTCAGGGTGCATGGTCGGCTCTCCGTTTCCGGAGAACGTGATCGAGTCCACAGGTACTCCCTCGGCTGAAGCAGAAGATATCTTATGCTCAAGTGCAGACCTGACATCCTCGAATGAAGGGAAGGTCCTGTCCTGCGCTCCATCCCTGTTCCAGCCACATTCGCAATAGATGCAGTCGAAATTGCAGAGCTTGCCTTTCGACGGCAGAAGGTTCACCCCAAGGGAGGAACCGAGCCTGCGGCTGAATATCGGGCCGAACACTATGTCGTCAAAATGAAGCATCAGATTATCCTTCTTGAGCGGCTTTCCGCTGTTATGAAACCATCTTCATCCAGATTGTCAACAAGTACCAGGCCTGGCTGCTTACCTGCCTCGAGAGATCCGAATCTGTCTTCCTTCCCGAGGAATCTTGCGCCGTTCAGCGATGCCCATGTCAGGATCTCCTGCATAGGTACATGCGGAAAGGCCGAGTGTATGCAATACATCTCCTTGACCATGTCAAGGTCTTCATTGCTTGACAGGGAATCAGTTCCCAGAGTGATGTCAAGACCGTTTTCCCTCATGAGGTCAACAGGAGGTAAAGCATTATGTATAAATATATTGGAAAGCGGACATATTGCAAAATACACATTCTCCATCACCTCCTTTGCCGCTTCTATGTCGCTCTGCGAGAGGCAGACGTTATGCACGAGCAGAATATGCTGTGCATATGGTGCCGGCTGCGCCGCTGCAAGTCTGTCTATGAAATATTTCAGGGATGACTCCCCGGTCACAGGCGGTGTGCTCATGCCCGACCTCTTCCTGTTCTCATACATTGCACCCGAGCCGCTGATGAGAAGGTCTTCCTCCTCCTGGCTTTCCTGAGAATGATAAGAAAGGAAGCCCGCGTCAAGACCGGCAGAAGCCGAAGCCGAGAGAAGCTGCGGGCTCATCGTGTAGCACGAATGAGGGGTCGGAGCTGCATCTATTCCAGCCTGACCGGCCACGGCTTTCAGAGCTGTGACCTCGGCCATGACGCCCTTACACATCTCCGGCTCGCTGCCGAAGACTTCAAGGAAGGTCCTGGTGTACATAGGATGAGACTTCTTGATGTCGAACGATGAATCATCGTTGCTGATGTCAGCCATCGCAGAGACTCCGTCAGCCCACATCTTGTCCATCCATTCCTTCACGAGCTGCTGCTTCACCTCACGTCCCGCCCAGTCCCTGAGCTCGTTGATCTGGTCTATAAAGCCGGCCATTCCTGTCCCTTTACGGAACTTCCTGTGAAGGTGGGAGAGCTCCACATGGCAGTGGGTGTTGACAAAACCGGGCACAAGGGCACCCGGAAGCACGTCCTCCCCTTCCGCACACTCTCCGACAGACAGTATGGTTCCGTCAGTCTCGTCATATTCCACAAAGCCGTTCCTGAGCGGCCCTGTCTTCAATGTATATACATACGAAGCTGCTATTCTCCTGCTCATTTCCTATCAATTGAATGTATGCGTCCTGTCTTCTTTACCGGTTCGTCGAAAAGTATCTCATTTTCGACCCTTTCAATCTCTCCTTTCAGGGATGTCCTTTTCACCCTTTCAGGCAGGCCCTCGGCTGCAGCAAGGGAATCCAGCAAAGCAAGGGAGTCCTTCAATGCCAGTGAATCATCCACAGCGAGAGTGTCGGACTGAAGGATCATCCTTACACCTTCGTAGAGAGTGTCAGTCGTAGGAAGGTCTATGAGACGATAATGCTCTATGACCGTGTCTATCTCCACTGCAAGGCTGTCATAATAGTGGACATACGGTTCATCGAAGAGATACGGGAAGAATTCTTCCGGTCTGAAGTCCGACTTGAGCGTCATCTTTTCTATACGGAGCCTCAGCTCCTCAAGTTTCGCCTGGCGGTCAAGCTCCTCCCTGATCTCCTTTATCCTGTCCTCGATTATATCTCCGGCCTCCCTCATGATTCTTGCAAACCTTTCGGGATCATCCATATACTTGTCCACAGAGGCAAGATAGTCGTCCAGGTCATAGCCGTATCTTTCAAGCAGGGGCTCGTACACCAACGAGGTGTCCGCCACCCGCCTTATCTCCGGTGTTGAATTAATCCACTGGTCCTGAACCAGCATTTCTGCATAGATCCTGGCCATCTTGCCACGCGGAATCACCTCGGCATCATTCCTTGAACATGATGCCGAAATGAAGAGTGCGGCCAGAATGACCACGATATGTTGCAGTGAAACCTTCATCTTTATCTCAATGTTGCTCCGAATTCATTCTGGAATGTAGAAAGCAGCTTGCTCATCACTCTTTCCACATCGCTGTCTGTCAGAGTCTTGTCAAGATCCTGAAGCACGAAGCTCAAAGCGTACTGCTTCTTGCCTTCCGCAATCTTGTCACCTCTGTACACGTCGAAGAGACCGACCTGCTTGAGAAGCTTCTTTCCTGCACGGAAGGCGCTCCTGCGGAGGTCTGCATAGCTTACAGACTCATCCAGAAGGAGGGCGAGGTCTCTTCTCACCTCAGGGAACTTAGGAAGCTCCTTGTACCTGATCCTGTTCCTCTTCACCAGTTCGAACAAGGCAGGCCAGCTGATCTCGGCTGCAAATACAGGCTGCTTGATGCCGAACTGCTTCAGTCTTGCTGGTGCTATGGTTCCCATCACTGCAAGCGGCTGATGTGTGCCTGGAAGGTTATATGCAAGGCCCTCGCTGAAAAGGTCAGACGGAGCCGCCTCTGTCTCAAGTGAATAAATGTCACAGCCGAAACGCTTCAGGAGAAGCTCCAGATAGCCCTTGAGCTGGAAGTAGCTGCCCTTGCCGGGATCCACTCTCCATGACTTGTCCGGCTGGCCGCTCATGAAGAGGGCATAGCACGTGTGCTCCTCGTATGATTCGAGGGTCTTTCCGTCTGTGTCCGGCTTGAATGAGTATACAGAGCCGTATTCAAAGGTCTTGATGTTGGTTATCTGACGGTTGATGTTGTAGGCGACCACTTCAAGTCCGTTGAGAAGAAGGGTCTGTCTCATCACATTGAGATCCGAGCTGAGAGGATTCATTATCCTCACGCACTTCTCTTCAGGGAAGGTCTTGAGCTTCGCATAATAGTCAGACTTGGTCAGAGAGTTGTTCATCGTCTCCACAAAGCCGTTGGCAGCGAGGAAGTCGGCTATCGCCTTCCTCACCTGCTCCGGCTCCGGCTTCTGCGGAGCGTTTACAGACATCCTCATGGCCTGAGGAAGCTCTATGTTGTTATATCCGTAGATACGGAGGATCTCCTCCACAACATCGCACTCGCGATATACGTCGATCATATATGAAGGCACAGCTACCTTGGCACCGGTCTCATTCTTTTCGATGAACTCATATGCAAGGCCTTCGAGGATGGATTCGATCACATCGTGACCGAGCTTCTTGCCCACGAAGTTCTCGATGCGAGCATAGTCGAGATCAACCACCTTCTTCTCTATCTTTTCAGGGCAGAACTCCTGCATTCTTCCAACGATCTGACCGCCTGCGAGCTCCTGGATGAGGAGGGCGGCACGCTTTGCTGCGTACTCTACCACGAGAGGGTCTGCGCCACGCTCATAACGGAACGAAGCATCGGTCTTGAGTCCATGTCTCTTCGAACTCTTTCTGATCGATACAGGATTGAAATATGCGCTCTCAAGGAAGACATCCACAGTCGACTCGGTCACTCCAGACTCCTCGCCTCCGAAGACTCCTGCAAGACACATAGGCTTCTCGGTGTTGGCGATCATGAGGTCAGCTGCAGAAAGAGTCCTCTCGACGCCGTCAAGGGTGACAAACTTCTCTCCTTCCTCTGCCCTGCGCACAACCACCTTGCCTCCTGTTATCTTGGATGCGTCGAATGCATGGAGAGGCTGACCTATCTCATGGAGGACGAAGTTGGTGATGTCGACGATGTTGTTGATAGGTCTCAGACCTATTGCAAGGAGCTTCTTCTGAAGCCACTCCGGTGAAGCGGCCACCTTGACGCCCTTGATGGTAGTTCCGGTATATCTTGGAGCTCCGTCAGCTGCTGTGACTTCAACAGGGATTGCTCCTTCCTGGTCGTTATCTGCCCATGCAGACACATCAGGCATATTCAATCTGCAAGGGATGCCGTTATGCCTGAGGTAAGCGTACAGATCTCTGGCGACACCTATATGCGAAGCTGCATCTACACGGTTCGCTGTGAGACCGATCTCGATCAGCGCATCTGTAGCAAGGCCGAGATAGTCCTTTGCTGGGGTTCCCGGAACAGCTTCCGGATCGAGTACCATGATGCCGTCATGAGACTCACCGATGCCAAGCTCATCTTCAGCGCAGATCATTCCGAAAGACTCCACTCCTCTGATCTTAGACTTCTTGATCTTGAAATCCTCACCGAGCACTGTTCCTACAGTCGCAAGAAGAACCTTCTGTCCAGCCGCCACATTAGGCGCGCCACAGACTACCTGAAGGAGTTCAGGAGCGCCTGTATTGAGCTTGGTGATGTGAAGGTGGTCAGAGTCAGGGTGCTCGACACATTCCACAACCTCAGCCACTATGACTCCGGCAAGACCGCCGGGAATTTCCTCGATCTGCTCGAGTGAGTCCACTTCAAGTCCGATTGAAGTGAGAGCTTCAGATACCGCCTCCGGAGAGAGGTCACACTCAAGATAGTCCTTGAGCCAATTGTACGAAATCTTCATATATGCTTATTTTATTTTTCTTGTCGACATTATTGATTATTCAAGGTCCTCCTTGGTGAAGAGGGACTTCACGAATTCGCGTTTGTTGAAGACTTTAAGGTCATCTATCCCCTCGCCTATGCCTATGAACTTGATAGGGACACGGAACTGGTCAACTATTCCCACGACCACACCACCTTTAGCCGTACCGTCAAGCTTGGTGACAGCCAGGGCGGAGATGTCGGTCGCACGGGCGAACTCCTTCGCCTGCTGGAATGCATTCTGGCCTGTGGAGCCGTCAAGGACAAGCAGTACTTCGTGCGGTCCGTCCGGAACGACCTTCCTGATGACATTTCTGATCTTTGTAAGCTCATTCATCAGGTCTATGCGGTTATGGAGACGGCCAGCAGTGTCGATCAGGACCACATCAGCCCCCTTTGCCACTGCCGACTTGACCGTGTCAAAAGCCACAGACGCTGGATCCGAGCCCATATCCTGCTTCACGATGTCCACTCCTGCACGCTCAGCCCAGATCGAAAGCTGGTCCACAGCCGCTGCGCGGAAGGTGTCGGCTGCGCCCACAACCACCTTCCTGCCCTGTGCCTGAAGGCTGCTTGCAAGCTTTCCTATAGTAGTGGTCTTGCCGACTCCGTTCACTCCGACAACCATGATGACATACGGCTTCTTTGAGAAGTCAAATGGCACGACCTGGTCGTCAGCCGACTCATCCTCCTTTACATTCAGAAGCATTGCGATCTCGTCACGCAGGATCTCTATCAGCTCATCAAGAGACACATACTTGTCACGGCTTACCCTTTCCTCAAGATTCTCTATGATCTTGAGAGTCGTGTCGACACCCATGTCAGTCGCAAGAAGTGCTTCCTCGATTGCATCCAGAAGATCGTCATCCACCTTAGCCTTTCCCACAATAGCCCTTGAGAGCTTCTGAAAGAAGCCCATATTGGTCTTTTTTACTCCTTTATCAAAAATTCCCATAAAGTTTCACTTTAACTTGCAAATATAATCCTTTTTAAGCGCATAAAAAAGTGGCATAGCTGAATATTTTCAACCATGCCACTCTTTAAAGTACTATCTTGAAAGAATTATTTCTTTGCGAAGAAATCCTTAGCTTCTGACTCCTCTACGAGCTGCTCTGTGAACACATAAGCACCTGTCTTTGGAGACTTGTCCATTCTGATGCACTTAACCATCTTCTTGAGTACACCAGCCTTGAAGGTTGCGACCGCTTTCTTTGCCATATGTTAATCCTCCTTAATTATTTGATCTCACGATGAAGAGTTACCTTCTTCAGGAAAGGATTGTATTTCTTACGCTCCAGACGCTGAGTCGTGTTCTTCTTGTTCTTAGTTGTAATGTATCTTGAGATACCTGGTACACCGCTCTCTCTCTGCTCAGTGCACTCAAGGATGACCTGCACCCTGTTACCTTTAGCTTTCTTTGCCATAATCCGAAAAATTAAACAAGGTTAATAAATCCTTTCTTCTGAGCGTCTTTGATTGTAGCATCGAGACCATTCTTCTCGATTGTTCTCATACCTTTGCAAGACACCTTAAGTGTGATGAATCTCTGCTCTTCCTCTGACCAGAACTTCTTGGTCTTGAGGTTAAGGGCGAAAATACGCTTTGTGCGTCTCTTAGAATGGGAAACATTGTTTCCTACCATTCTCTTTCTACCTGTAACTTGACAAACCTTTGCCATTGTATATAACTTTTTTAATTAATTCATTATTAGCGGGCTGCAAATATCGCATAAAAAAATCGCAATTGCAAAATTTCTATACAAATTTGAAGAACCTGCGCCATCTTATGTTTTTCGGGAAGCTCTTGTTCCCGTCGATTGAGAGCCAGATCAATGCGGGTTTTCCGACTATATGATCTTCAGGTACGAATCCCCAATATCTTGAATCGAGAGAATTGTGCCTGTTGTCTCCCATCATGAAGTAATAATCCTGAGCAAACGTATAACTGCGAGCCTCTTCTCCGTTGATGTAGAACCTGCCGTCCTTTACTTCGAGTGTATTTCCTTCATATGAAGTGATTATTCTCTGATAAAGCGGAAGATTGTCTTCCGTGAGTTCCACTGTCACTCCTGCCTGAGGAATCCAAAGCGGTCCGAAATTGTCCCTTGTCCATCTGTAGTCAGGTGAGAACGGAAAGATGGTCTTGTCGGAGTCCGGATAATCCGCCGGCCAGACATCTATGTTCTGTTCCACTGAGACCACATTCTGGAAACTGCTGACCTGTTCAAGCATTTCCGCGGTCAAAGGCATTGCAGGATAGCCAGGGAGCTTCTGGTCAAACCAAAGTTCCGAAGCATTGATTCCGAGCTTGTCGAGAAGAACCTGGTTAATTCTCTGTCCGGTCGTGATCACCGTGTAGGAGTTCTGGACTCCCGGCCACACTTCCTGAGCCTGTGAGTTTATGTAAACCTGTCCGTCTCTTATCTCGAGAGTGTCTCCTGCCACAGCGACGCATCTTTTGACATAATGATCCTTCTTATCGGAAGGTCTCACCTTTACCGGGCCATAAAGCTTGTTGGCGTAGTCTCTGCCATACATCCTTATGATGGTATAGTAGTCAGCAGCCGGTTCGCGCACGAACACTGTGTCGCCATGAGGGAATCCGAATACCACATAGTCACCTTCCTCTACCTGTCCGAAGCCCTTGAGCCTCTTGTAATCAGACTGGATCAGCGTCGAATACGACTCCTTTGATCCGATCACATTATGTGTGAAAGGTATGGTCAGAGGCGTCTGCGGCATCTTTGGACCATATGCAAGCTTGCTTACGAACAGATGATCACCTGTGTAGAGCGAGCTTTCCATCGAAGATGAAGGAATCTTGAAAGCCTGGAAGAAGAACGTATTGATGAACGTCACCACCACCACTGCGAAGATGATTGCATCTATCCAGTCGAGAAGGGTGTTTCTCTTTTCTCCCTCCTTGTACTCTTTCTTCCAGAACATCCATTTCACCTTGCGGGTGATGTGATGGTCGAAAATAGGGACAAGTCCGAAGAGCCACCAATAGTTTCCGAGCCAGATTACCCACAATATGTAAAGGACAGCCCAGAATCCGAACCTGACCCATTTATTGTGGTATAATTCCTTCAAGCTCATCAGTCAGACTATTTTACAGAATTGATGATAGCCTCAAATGCCTGAGGATTGTTCATAGCAAGGTCTGCAAGAACTTTACGGTTCAGACCGACATTCTGCTTTGCGAGACGACCCATGAGCTGAGAATAAGTCATACCGTACTGACGTGCAGCAGCGTTGATTCTCTGGATCCAAAGTGCGCGGAATGAGCGCTTCTTGTTCTTACGATCACGGTAAGCATAGGTGAGACCCTTCTCATAGGTGTTCTTTGCTACCGTCCAAACATTCTTTCTTGAAAGAAAATTACCGCGGGTTCTTTTAAGAATCTTCTTGCGGCGTGCCCTTGAGGCAACTGAATTTACCGATCTTGGCATAAATTTAACTGGTTTATGGAGGCAGTGTCCTTCATCGGAGCTTGTCTACTGCGTTCCAAGTTTAACTTAATTTTTACTGTTGTAATCTCAGATCACCGGATTACATTCCCAACAAAGCTTTGACTCTCTTCTCGTCAACATTGGCAACGATAGCAATGTGAGTCAAATTTCTCTTCTGCTTCTTGGTCTTCTTGGTGAGAATGTGGCTCTTGTAAGCGTGTTTTCTCTTAACTCTTCCCGTTCCGGTAAGCGTAAAACGCTTTTTTGAACCGGAGTTGGTCTTAATCTTTGGCATAGTTAAATTTGATTTAGTTAATTAATATTTGTCATCCAATCCCTTGGATTACTTTTTCTTAAGCGGGGCGATCATCATGATCATCCTCTTTCCTTCAAGCTTAGGCATCTGCTCTGCCCTTCCGTACTCCTCGAGCTCTACTGCAAAACGGAGAAGAAGCTTCTCACCGTGGTCAGCGTAGATGATCGAACGTCCTTTGAAGAACACTGAAGCCTTCACTTTGGAACCTTCCTGGAGGAACTCCTGTGCATGCTTGAGCTTGAACTGGAAATCGTGCTCATCCGTGTTCGGGCCGAACCTGATCTCCTTGATGACTATCTTTGCCGCATTGGCCTTCATCTCCTTAGCTTTCTTCTTCTGCTGGTAGACGAACTTCTGATAGTCCATGATCTTACATACAGGAGGATCGGCTTTCGCACTTATCTCCACCAGATCGAGTTCCTGTTCTTCAGCCATTCTCAATGCATCCCTGAGCGAGTACACTCCTTGCTCGGGAACATTCTCTCCTACGAGACGTACTTGAGATGCTGTAATCTCTTCGTTGATTCTCAATCCGTCCTCGTCCTTCTTGTTCTGCATAGGCCTCTGGCCTGGACGATTGTTAGGTCTTGGACCCATCGGGCGTGGACCTGGTTTAAATGGTGCTGCGATAAAATTACCTCCTATAAGTTAAGTTAAGTTAATAAATATAAATCAGCTATGACAACTGAGCCTTCACCTCATCTGTAACGAGTGCGACGAAATCCTCAGTCGGCATAGATCCTAAGTCTACTCCTCCCTGTCTTCTGACAGAAACTGTGCCTTCAGTCATTTCCTTTTCACCTACAATCACAAGGAAAGGAATCCTCTTGAGCTCACTCTCACGGATTCGCTTGCCGAGTGTTTCATTTCTGTCATCAACGGCGGCGCGAATATCGGAATTATTCAGCAAACTGCAAACTTTTTTTGCATATTCCTCGTATTTTTCGCTGACTGGCACGATGTTAACCTGATCTGGAGTCAGCCACAAAGGAAGCTTTCCGCCTGTGTGCTCGAGAAGAACTGCTACAAATCTCTCCATAGAGCCGAATGGAGCACGATGGATCATGACAGGGCGATGCTTCTGGTTATCGCTTCCGATATACTCAAGTTCGAAGCGCTCAGGAAGGTTGTAGTCCACCTGGATTGTACCAAGCTGCCACTTTCTTCCGATCGCATCCTTCACCATGAAGTCGAGCTTAGGACCGTAGAAGGCTGCCTCACCTGTCTCTACGACAGTGTTGAGTCCCTTCTCCTGTGCAGCCTCGATGATTGCAGCCTCAGCCTTTGCCCAGTTTTCGTCTGATCCGATGTACTTCTCCTTGTTCTCAGGGTCGCGGAGAGACACCTGCGCGATGTACTCCTTGAAGTTCAAGGTCTTGAACACATAGAGTATGATGTCGATGACCTTGCAGAACTCCTCCTTGATCTGGTCAGGACGGCAGAAGAGGTGGGCGTCATCCTGAGTGAAGCTGCGGACGCGTGTGAGTCCGTGCAGCTCGCCGCTCTGCTCATAACGATACACTGTACCGAACTCTGCCAGTCTGAGCGGAAGATCCTTATATGATCTTGGCTTCGATCTGAAGATCTCGCAGTGATGAGGGCAGTTCATCGGCTTGAGAAGATATTCCTCGCCTTCCTGTGGTGTGTGGATAGGCTGGAATGAGTCCTTGCCATATTTTGCATAGTGACCTGAAGTCACATAAAGGTCCTTGTTTCCGATGTGCGGAGTGATCACAGGCAGGTAGCCGTAAGACTTCTGGAGCTTCTTGAGGAACTGCTCGAGTCTCTCACGAAGTTCCGCACCCTTTGGAAGCCACATAGGAAGACCCTGACCTACACGTGGTGAGAACATGAAGAGTTCCATCTCCTTACCGATCTTTCTGTGGTCACGTTTCTTGGCCTCTTCAAGCATTACGAGGTACTCGTCGAGCATGCTCTTCTTAGGGAATGTAACGCCATATACACGCGTAAGCATAGGACGCTTCTCGTCTCCTCTCCAGTACGCACCGGCAATCGCTGTAAGCTTCACAGCCTTGATCACGGATGTATCCTTGAGGTGTGCTCCACGGCAGAGGTCTGTAAACTCGCCGTTTGAGTAGAATGTGATCGTACCGTCCTCGAGGTCTCTGATAAGCTCGCACTTGTACTCGTCACCCTTTTCAGTGAAGTTCTTGAGAGCCTCTTCCTTTGACACCTCAGTCCTTACGAATTCCTGCTTCTGGCGTGCGAGCTCTATCATCTTGTTCTCGATCGCCTTGAGATCAGCCTCGACGAGGTTCTTTTCACCGAAGTCAATGTCGTAGTAGAATCCTGTCTCGATGGCAGGTCCGATACCGAACTTCACTCCAGGATAGAGTGACTCGATGGCAGCTGCCATCAGGTGTGAAGAGGAATGCCAGAAGACATGCTTTGCCTCCGCATCCTCCCATTTGTGAAGTCTGATTGATGCATCCTCATTGATAGGACGTGTCACATCGTATACTGTTCCCTTTCCTGTCGTGTCTGAAGCCGGGATAACCGTTGCAGCAAGAATGTCCGCTGCAAGTCTTGGGCTGATGCTCTGTGCAATTTCAAACGCTGAGACTCCGTTCTCATACTGTCTCACGCTACCGTCAGGAAATGTAATGTTGATCATAATTTCTACCTTTTTAAAGTTTCTAAGCAATACAAAAGCCTAATAAACAGGCAAGAGCGCAAAGATAGGAATTTTTTTCTATCTTTGCATCAGTTAACCGTAAGAATATGAAACAAAATCTTTTACGAAGAAACCTCTGGAACACAGCCGGCAAGGCCGGACTCGCCCTCGGAGGTGTATCGGCCGCCTTTCTGTTCATCAGTCACGCACTTACAGGTGTGGTACTGCCCGGATTCATCTCAAGTCTCCTGAACTTCGCACTCTGGGCAGGCAAATTCGGAGGCTGCATCTGGCTCATGATGTTCTTCATGAAGAGATTCGTAACTGAAAATCCGGAAGCCGGCAACTCGACGACTTACAGGCTCGGAATGGCAAGCGCCTTCCTTTCCGCACTGATCTACGCAGCGGTTTCCTTCGCAGATGTGGCATTCATATCGGCAGACATGTACAGCGAGACAATGGACATGGTGATGCAGCAGATGGGTTCCTTCATGGATTCCAACACCTCGGCAGCCATGGAGACCATGTTCGAGAGACTCCCGCAATACATGTTCTTCTCCAACCTCATATATTGTTTCCTGTACGGAACCGTACTCTCGTTCATCCTTTCGAGATCGATTCCAAGCAGAAACCCATTTGCAGACTATAAACCTGAAGACCAATAGATTATGTCATACGACAAAGACCTGTCAATCGTAATTTCCCTCTATAATGAAGAGGAATCTCTGCCAGAACTCATCGAGTGGATAGAGAAAGTCATGGCTCAGGAGGGCTATAAATATGAGATAATAATGGTGGACGACGGAAGCCGCGACTCCTCATGGAAGACAGTCAAGGAACTTTCCGCAAAGAATCCGGCCATAAGAGGAATATCATTCAGACGCAACTACGGCAAGTCTGCCGCCCTCTATCACGGGTTCGCAGCTGCTGAAGGCCGTGTGGTGGTCACAATGGATGCCGACCTTCAGGATTCACCGGAAGAAATCCCGGAAATGTACCGTATGGTGGTGGAAGAAGGATATGACATCGTATCCGGCTGGAAGAAGCAGAGATTCGACAACAAACTCACCAAGAACCTGCCTTCAAAACTCTACAACGCCACAGCACGTCTGGTGACGGGGATCAAGCTCCACGACATGAACTGCGGTCTCAAGGCCTACAGGAACGAGGTCGTCAAGAACATCGAGGTATATGGCGAAATGCACAGATACATCCCTTACCTCGCCAAGAATTCAGGATTCGACAGGATTACAGAAAAGCCGGTCCAGCATCAGAAGAGGAAATACGGAGTCAGCAAGTTCGGAATCGAAAGATTTATCAACGGAGTTCTGGACCTGATCTCATTGTGGTTCCTAAGCACTTTCGGCAAGAAGCCTATGCACTTCTTCGGCTTCACCGGAATACTCATGTTCCTCACCGGAGGAATCCTGGCAATATGGATCATAGCCGAAAAACTCATCCAGCAGAGCAAGGGACTTGCGTTCAGGCCGGTGACAGAACAGCCGCTGTTCTACCTCGCCCTTGTAGCCGTCCTCCTCGGATTCCAGCTCTTCCTGTCAGGCTTCATCTGCGAAATGATCTCACGCAACAGCAACGAACGCAATAACTACAAGATCAAGGAAGAATTCTGATACGGTCTGAAATACAACGAGAACTGACCTGCTGACGAACAGGAGGTCTCTTTTTGGATATATGTCAGACAGGTATATACGCAAACACCCCGTCATCTGATGATGACAGGGTGTCGTATGTAAAAGTGGCAGCTACCTACTCTCCCACCTGGTGGGGCAGTACCATCGGCGATGGTGAGCTTAACTTCTCTGTTC
>SUYN01000008.1:33588-84511 GCA_015060405.1 Bacteroidales bacterium | reverse complement strand
TTATTTTCCGAGCGAATATGATTCGTCTTAAATAAAATAAAAACACCCAACTTTACATTCTTGGGTGTAAAATTGGGTGTTTGTTTTATAATTTGCTGATTTTCAGCGTTTATTGCGGAGAGTGAGGGATTCGAACCCCCGGACCCGTTAAGATCAACGGTTTTCAAGACCGCCGCATTCGACCACTCTGCCAACTCTCCAATATGTTTCCCCGTTGAAAGGGATTGCAAAGGTACAATAAAAAAGTTATTCTGCAAATTTTTTTTCTTTTTTATTGTACCTTTTCGCTTTATCAGTTTACAGGGTTGTATGTGTAGCCCCCTGTCGACAAGGCATTCGGAGCTCTCATGTATTGTTTCGGAGGGTTAGGATTGTAGAGGCAGCGCACTCTTGCCATGTCCTTTCTTGTCATGTTTCCTTCGTCATAGACAAGCTCTTCCTCCGACACAGAGTCCTGATCCACATCCCAGTCGAGCTGTGACATTCCCTCGAAGATCTCTCTGATGTCCGCTATCATGCTCTTCATGTCGAATTTGCTGATGATGAACTTCGAAAGCCATACGATCTCATCTGTTGTAAGAGATTCCGCCAGGTTGCCTAAGTTTCCGTTCATTACATCCTTGATGTCAACATCAAGAACCGTAAGGAGGCTGTCACGCTCGGCTGTAGTCAGCTCTATCTTGGTAAGTTCTGACGAATTCTCTGCCGACATCTTTATGATGTTGCTTGATCCCTGAACAGAACTTGACACAACAGAACCCATAGAGGTGTCGAATCTTGTCGCACGGGCCCTGTCGGTGTCATCTTTCAGGAACAGGCCCTTACCTTTGGCAGTAAGCTGAAGAGAAGCGTCAATTGTGAACGCGAAGCTTCCGATCAACGGTACGGAAACAGGCTGTGCGATGCTCATCTGAAGGTCAGATGCCACCTCTCCCTTCTCATATGAAGGCTGGCATGACCAGTAAAGGTTGTCCGCAAACACCGAGAACTCGTCCTCAAGCTTTGAGGCGTTTTTCACGATGTCCTCTATCTCTGAAATCGACGGGGCATACCAGTGAAGGTTCGCTGTGTTGATCAGGCTGTCCTGACCTTCGACCAGAGTCACGACGTTTCCATACTGATCTCTCCTGTTCTTGTTGTAGCAGTAAGAGATGACTGAAAGTTCATCCTCATTCAGCGCCACTCCATTGAGCTTTGCAGAGGCATCAGACGCTTTGTTCAGAAGAAGGTTATGGATGATCTCCACGTTCATTTCATATCCTTCATAGTCTCTTACGACCAGTGACGGAACATTGACAGACTCCGAATCCGCTGAAGTGTAGAAGTCATAATACGGAAGGATGCTCTGAGCCTGGCCGATCTGCGCATTCATCACAGATGCAAGCGCACCGCCAGGGAAGAAGGATGCCAGGGAATCGACCTTTGACATCGGGATGTCGATTCCAAGAGCAGACAACGCGATGTCACTGACCTCGACGTCATCTGTATAGACAGACCTCTTGTTGCGCGATAGCTGCATGCCGTCAAGTCCCCAGACAAGTCCCTGTTTCGACTTGGTGTCCGATTCGGGAACATCATCGAAATCAGGAATCACATCATAATCGTGAAGGTACTCCTCATGGAACTCCATTCCATAGGTTCTCATATTCAATGAGCCTGCCTTTACAGGATAAACTGCACGCTGGCTTATGATATAATCCTGATAATACAATGTCTCGCCTTCAGAGTCCTGGAATCCGACTCTTATCCTTGCACGTCTGGTATCAGTACTGAATCCATCGGTGGAAGCAGCAGAATACTCGTCGACATACACCCATACAGGGATTTCACCCCTGAGGTCGGCTTCCGAAGAAAGCGGATTGTAGGTTATCACCTTTCCGCTCTCCGCCAGAACATCTGAAACCAGATCCATGGTGAAATAGCGTCTCTTGGTGCTGTTGTCGCAATACACGCCTCCTGTAGAAAGAGGACGCTCAAGACGGACCCATGAAGGGATCTCCCCTTCCTCGTCATCTGCATTCAGGACTTCTATGCACACCTGTCCTTCAGTGTCGAACCTCTGGTCGAACCTCACCCTTAGAGGACGTACTTCATAATGCGAGTCCAGCAAGGCGGTCCTTTCGAATCCTACTATGAATCCGTTGACCTCTACATCCACCCGGTGATCCACATCCGCATCCCAGCCGACTCCGGCAAATCCTCTGATGGTCACATCATTGTTGTAAAGGACATTCCTTCTGAGACTGAAACTGTCGAAATTGTTTTCTCCAAGGTATATGTCATATTTCAGGTCATATCCCACCTGATTGCCTTCACCAGTAGGAAGGTAGCTTCCGTTCAGAGACACGCAAACTGCATCCAGTCCCTCAGCGAGCACAGGCTTATAGCGCTGATCCCTGTCGGCATACCAGCTCTGCGACATGATTTCCGGTGTCACTTCAGGCTGCATCTTTGATTCCGGAACATAAAGCAGGAATGTGAAAGGATCAGCCTTGTCATAGATCTTCATATCTGCAAGGGATATGGTCTGAGGCTGTGCAAACACTCTGCAGTCCGTATCCTCATCGGCCTCCGCCAGCCTCACACTTGCAGGAAGATTCGTCACCGTGTATTCCGAAAAGCGGAAGAACGGCTGTTCTGAAGAAGAAATGTCATTTCCCAGATTGAGGCCGAAGTTCATGACCACCTTTGAGAAAAGCCTGCGCAAGGTGACAGGGTAAGGTTCTGCTCCGATTGCAGAAAAATCGATGCCCTCGACCATACCGACCATCGGAATGGCATATGAGCCATCTTCAAACATCGGGATTCCCACACAACCGGTTTCCTCGACTGGTGCATAGTTTATCTTATAGTGCGTTTCATGCAGATCCGACAGGGTAAGAAGGCTGTCCTGCACGAATGAGCGGCGCATGTTTGCCACACAGCATACGACGGCGTTATCGTAAGCTTCATCCGAATGGAACACTGCAGAGAAGGAATCCTTCTTTGCCTCCTTGAACGAAACCCTGTCGCCATCATGGTTGAACACAAGGAAATACAATGACTTCACGTCTGACTCGAACTTGTCCGGGCTCAGCGATTTCGTGTTCACACTGCGGTAAGAGTAATCCGTCATACGTGCCACAAAAGTAACCTCCGATCCACTGTTCACTGAATTGTCAGACATTTCGTCCACACAAGACACGGCACCGGCTGCAATGACTGAAAAGGTCAGAATATGCTTAAGTATCTTATTCATGGCTCATTAATTAAAATCGTTATCTACATCGACTTCCTCTTCCCAATCCGCCACAAGTGAGGCCGTGAACGGATATGGAGTACCTAAAGATGTGTTTATCACGATGGTGTATTTTCCACCTGCCGCCATCACATCGGCAAATGAGGCCCAATCTCCATCTTCAGGATAGGTATATATGTCAGTCTCTCCCTCCGGATCGACATATTCAATCGCGAGGGAACACTTTATACCTTCATCAGGAATGAAACGGAAGGAATTTCCATATTCCTTTGTCAGATTGTATTCCATGCCGGCTTCAAGCAATATGCCCGATGAAGAAGGAAGCAGGTCTGCATTGATGTCGACGGTCTCCTCGGACACCATGATTCCTGTGCCGTCTATGTCAAATTCCATTGATTCAGGAACCCCGACAAAATCGATCTCTGCATTAAGTATGGTGATGCCGGGAGTGGCTTCATTCATGTCATCATGGTTTGCCATCACCACATCCACACTGAAGAGTCTGGACTCGAACTGGAGCCTGACAGGCTCGGAAGACTTGGTAACGGATTCGACAGAAGCAGTCATGAGGTCTACCATGTCCTCAAGCTCGGACGGCTGCACGAACTGAAGGGTCTTGTAACGGACGTTATCGACAATCCCGATACGCTCCTGATTCCTGTAGGTGTACGGATAATAGGCATAGAACGAATACGTTCCGTCCGTCCATCTTGCGAGCTTGTCGTAAGAGAACACCTCATCTGCAGCATCCCAGCTCACCTTGGCTATCCTGTCATCATAGCCGGAAAATACGTTGTTCAGGGATTCTCCCAAAGAATAATAGCCGAACACTCCGAAGGCCTCGCCTTCCTGCTGAGGCAGAGTGTCTGTCTCCCCTGTGCGGGTCTCGAAGAAGATGCCGGCTCCAGTGGAACCCTCTTTCTTCCCGTCTCTGTTGCAGCCCACAAAAAGAGCAGCCACGAGTAATAAATACAGTGCCTTTTTCATCAAATGAATATGTTAATGGTCATCAGAGGTCATAAAAATATAAACACACACATCCTCTGTGTGTGCAAATATATGATTTTTTATCTGTTATGCAAAATCATTGTTCCTTTGAGAAGAACTTGTACTGGAACAGGAGCAGGTAGATGGCCCCGCAGGTGACACAACTGTCGGCAAAATTGAAGACCGCCCCGAAGAAGGTCCGAGGATAGTCCATCCAAGGCAGCTGATAGTCAAACAGCGGGAAGTAGAACATGTCCACGACCTGGCCGAACATAAAGGCGAACGGTGCTCCCGGCATGACTGTCTCCGGCCATATCATACCATAGAACAGACAGTCGAATATGTTGCCTAGGGCTCCTGCCGTTATCATGGTAAGACCGACCAGGACTCCGGCCGGTGTGTCCTTCTTTCTGGAAAGTCCTGATATCCACCAGCAGAGAAAGCCGAAGAGGACAATACGGAAAACGGAGAGAAGCACCTTGCCCCAAAGGCCTCCGAAAGCCATTCCGAAGGCCATACCTTTATTAAGGACAAAGTGCAGCTTGAACCAGTCACCGATCACATCGATGGACTCTCCCAATTCCATATTCGTCTTGACCAGAACCTTTATGATCTGGTCAATGACAACCAAAACGGCACCAAGGATAAAGAGCTTAGTCCCTTTTGAAACTTTCATAAAGACTACTTGTTCTTGTTCATCATCTCCTTTGCCTCGACGGTAAGGGTCGCGTGAGGTACAAGACGGAGTCTTTCCTTAGGTATAAGCTTTCCTGTCATACGGCACACTCCGTAAGTCTTGTTCTCGATACGGATAAGGGCCGCCTCAAGGTTCTGGATGAACTTATACTGGCGCTGTGCCAATGCTCCCGCTTCTTCTTTTGAAAGGGTCATTGCACCTTCCTCCATCACTTTGAATGTAGGAGATGTATCTTCGATGTCGTTGCTTGAATCGTGTGTCACGATGTCGCGAAGAGTCTTGTACTCCTGCTTCGCGTTCTCAAGCATCTGGAGAATGATGGCCTTGAACTCCTGGAGTTCCTCATCACTGTAACGAACTTTCACCTCAGGTGCGTTCTTCATTTCTTCTGCCATAATCATTATGTTTAAATTGTTATTATCTTTTTGTCACTCTGATTCTTATGGTTGTATCGTTCCACTCCACTTCAGGAGCATCGCCTGCCTGGTCGATTGACGCAGACTCTACTGAGAGGGCAAGAGTCTGGGCTGCGATGTAGCCGCTGAAGTTGGCGAGGGATGCGGCGATCTCTTCTGCATCCGCACCTTCCGCATAGATCACGACACTGATCTTGTCAGTCACATCAAATCCGCTGCTCTTTCTCAGGTTCTGGATCCTGTTGATGAGTTCACGCGCAACACCTTCCTGTCTGAGCTCCTCAGTGATGGTCACGTCGAGGGCTATGGTCATGGCACCTTCGGTCGCCACAAGCCATCCCGGCATGTCCTCAGAAGAGATTTCATAATCACCCTTGTTGAGGGTCACGTCTCCTGAAGGCAGGCTCAGAACATATCCTGTGCCAGAAGCCTCTGATGCCTGGATTTCAGAGATCACGTTCTGATCCAGGGTGCCGAAAGCTGCTGCGATCTCCTTCATCTGCTTGCCATAGATCTTTCCGAGGGTCTTGAAGTTAGGCTTGATCTTCTTGGTTATCAGACCCGTAGTGTCAGAGATAAACTCGGCCTCCTTCACATTCACCTCATTGAGAATGAGATCCTTGACCTTCTCAAGCTGCTCCTTCACCTTGTTGTCGATCACAGGGATGATGATCTTCGAGAGAGGCTTGCGGACATTCACCTCAGCCTTTCTGCGAAGAGCCAGAACCATCGATGTGGCTCTCTGTGCAAGAGCCATACGCTCCTCAAGATCCTTATCCACTACCGTCTGGTCATATGCCGGCATTGCGACATAGTGAACGGACTCCTCGCCTTCGACAAGGTCAAGATAGAGGCGCTCCATGAAGAACGGTGCTATCGGTGCCGCAAGCTTCGCCACTGACACGAGGACCTGATAGAGGGTCTGATATGCCGAGAGCTTGTCGACATCCATCGTGCCGCCCCAGAATCTCTTTCTTCCGAGACGCACGTACCAGTTGCTGACATGGTCGCAGACAAAGTCCTGGATGAGACGGCCGGCAGTGGTGATGTCGTAATCCTCGTAAGCCGCCACTACATCCTTGACAAGGGTGTTGAGCAGGGATATGATCCATCTGTCGATTTCCGGACGCTCGTTCACAGGCACTGCTGCTGTCTTAGGATCGAATCCGTCGATATTCGCGTAAAGCGCAAAGAATGAATATGTATTGTAAAGTGTTCCGAAGAATTTGCGACGCACTTCGTCAACACCTGTCACGTCAAAACGGAGGTTGTCCCATGGCTGTGCATTTGTGAGCATATACCATCTGAGCGCATCTGCTCCATATGTGTCAAGTGCCCAGAACGGATCGACGGCGTTTCCGAGACGCTTGCTCATCTTGTTTCCGTCCTTGTCAAGCACGAGTCCGTTTGAAATGACTCTCTTGAATGCGCACTTGTCGCTTACCATGGTGTTGATCGCATGGAGGGTATAGAACCATCCGCGCGTCTGGTCAACGCCCTCTGCGATGAAGTCCGCAGTGATGCCGAAACGGTCCGAACCGAGGTTGCGGAGACCCTCCTGCGCATATGGCATCGCACCCGAGTCGAACCACACGTCGATGAGGTCAAGCTCGCGTACCATCTTCCTGCCGCTGTCAGAAACGAGGAAGATGTTGTCCACGTATGGACGATGGATATCGATCTTGTCGTAGTTCTCCTTCGACATATCCTCGGGATCGAAGCCCTTTGCAGCAAACGGATTCTCTGTCATGAAGCCTGCTGCAACAGCCTTGTCGATCTCCGCATAGAGTTCCTTGATCGAACCGATGCATTTGGCCTCCTTGCCGTCCTCTGTCTGCCATATAGGAAGAGGGGTTCCCCAGTAGCGGCTTCTCGAGAGGTTCCAGTCCTGGATGTTCTCGAGCCACTTTCCGAAACGTCCTGTACCGGTAGACTCCGGCTTCCACATTATCTGCTCGTTCAGCTCCATCATCCTCTCACGGACCGCAGTGGTCTTGATGAACCATGAGTTCAGAGGATAGTAGAGAACCGGCTTGTCGGTACGCCAGCAGTGAGGGTAGTTATGTGTATGCTTCTCGATTCTGAAAGCCTTGTTCTGCTGCTTGAGCATCACGCAGATGTCGACATCAAGAGTCGGCGCATCGGCAGGGAGGGAAGCATCGTATGCGTTCTTGACATATCGGCCTGCCCACTCTGCGTAGTCAGGGGACATGTTTGCAGCCGCGTATTCCGGATCCAGGTCTTCAATGCAGAAGAAACGTCCCCTGAGATCCACCTGGGCCTGAAGGTCACCGTTACGGTCAACCACCTGAAGGCCAGGCACACCTGCAAGTCTCGCCACCTTGGCGTCATCTGCACCGAATGTAGGGGCAATGTGGACGATACCCGTACCGTCCTCTGTTGTCACATAATCGCCAGGGATGACACGGAAAGCGCCCTCGCCAGGGTTGAACCAAGGGATGAGCTGCTCGTAGCTGATGCCCACAAGGTCAGTTCCCTTGAGGGTTCCGTCAAGCACCTTGAACGGAACAAGCTTGTCACCCGGTCTGTAATCCTCGAACGCCACATCCGCAGCCTTTGCATTGAAGTGGGCTCCTACAAGAGCCTGGGCAACCACATAGAGTGCAGGCTGTCCCGTGTACGGGTTGAATGAAAGGACGCGCACATAGTCTATGGCTGGTCCGACGCAGAGAGCTGTATTCGAAGGAAGGGTCCATGGGGTAGTCGTCCATGCAAGGATATATGCAGGAACGCCCTCACTGAAAAGGAACTCCGACTTCTCGTCACGGATCACGGCAAACTGAGCCACTGCAGTGGTGTCCTTGACATCACGGTAGCAGCCCGGCTGGTTGAGCTCGTGCGTACTCAGACCTGTTCCGGCAGCAGGAGAATATGGCTGGATCGACTTTCCCTTATAGAGAAGTCCCTTGTCATAAATCTTCTTGAGAAGATGCCAGAGAGTCTCGATGTAACGGTTGTCATACGTGATGTACGGGTCGTTCATGTCCACCCAGTAACCTACACGCTCGGTCATGTTCACCCACTCTGCAGTGTATTTCATCACTTCCTTGCGGCAGGCGTCATTATATTCCTCTACAGATATCTTCGTACCTATGTCTTCCTTGGTGATTCCAAGCATCTTTTCCACACCCAGTTCGACAGGAAGACCGTGAGTATCCCATCCTGCACGGCGGTTGACCTTGAATCCGCTCTGAGTCTTGTAACGGCAGACGGCATCCTTGATGGAACGTGCCATGACATGATGGATGCCCGGCATTCCGTTTGCTGAAGGAGGTCCTTCAAAGAATATGAATTCCGGCGCTCCTTCCCTCAGTTCCAGTGATTTCTCAAATGCTCGGTTCTTCTTCCACCTTTCAAGGATTTCATTGCCTGTTGCAACAAGATCAAGGCCTTTATACTCATTAAATTTCATAATATTCTGAAATATTTATCTAATTTTGCAAAGTATTGAATACGAATCTGCAAATATACAAATTTCGGTTAGAATATGAATATCTTGGATATCATTCTTTTGATATGTTTCATCCCGGCCCTGGTACAGGGCTTGAAAAAGGGCTTCATCGCCCAGGTGGTCGCCATCATATCGATCATCGTAGGTGTGTGGACGTCCTTCAAGTTCGCCACACTGGTCAGCGGATGGATAGGGAAATATATAGCGGGCTCGGAACAGGTACTGAAGATCGTGGCATTCGTTCTGATACTTGCAGGAGTCATAGTGGGACTGTTCCTGCTGGGAAAGATAATAGAAGGCATGTTCAAGCTCGTGATGCTTGACTGGCTCAACAAACTGCTTGGCGTGGTGTTCGCCCTTCTCAAGACCGGACTCGTGATCGGTCTTCTGATAATGGCCTTCTGCGCCATCAATGATGCATTCCACCTTGTAAGCGAGGAGTACCTTTCAGGATCGGTTCTCTTCACCTGCCTCCGCGGTGTAGCAGACTCGGTGTTCCCATACCTTAAAGAGATTTTTAACTAAGAACTGACATGGAAAGAATCGTACTGATAGAGACTTCGACGGCATTATGCTCCACAGCCCTGGCTGAGAATGGAGAAATCGTTTCATACAGAGAGAGTTCTGCGCCCAAGGCGCATGCATCATTGACTGCAGTGTTTATCAAGGAGATGCTTGACGAAAGAGGGCTCTCACCAAAGGACTGCGATGCATTCTGCGTCAGCATGGGACCCGGCTCCTACACGGGACTGCGCGTGGGAGTCTCGACCGCCAAGGGCCTCTGCTTCGGAAGCGGCAGGCCTCTCCTCGCCGTCGGCACCCTCGACACCCTGGTGGCCCAGGCCTCTGCAGAGTGCCGTAACGCAATCCATGACCTGAGCGGGAATCCCCGCTTCATCATCCCGATGATCGACGCCCGCCGCATGGAAGTGTACTCGGCGGTGTTCTCCCCTGACGGCACCCAGATCACGGAGACTGCTCCGGCAATCATAGATGAGGACAGCTTTGCACCGCAGCTGGCTGAAGGCACATGCCTGTTCATCGGGGACGGCGCCGGCAAATGCTCGGATGTGATCAGGCATCCGAATGCCCGTTTCATCCAGTGTCATCCTAAAGCATCGTCCATGCTCGTTCCTGCAATGAAGGCATACAAAGAAGAACGATTCGAAGACGTTGCGTACTTCGAACCGTTCTATCTCAAGGAATTCGTAGCCACCGTCAGCAAGAAGAAACTGTTCTGACGGGGCTGGTTTCCGTTACTTCAAAAGCTTCTTCAGGAGATTGCGGAGTGATGCCTCATCCACGATCTCTCCGTCCACAAGCTCACCGTTATTGATGATGTATGCTCCAGGAAGGGCTCCTATGTTGTACAATGTAACATATGGAGACGCTGCGCCGCGTGAATCACACACATTCACCCATGGCATATTCTGCTCCTTTACCACCTGAGCCCACACGGTCTTGTCTGTGTCAAGCGACACGGCATATATGTCAAAGCCCTTCTTGTGGAATTCATCGTAAAGAGGCTTGAGGGTGTCAAGGTTGAACATTGCCTGAGCCGGAACCGCTGCCGACCAGAAATATATCATCACCGCCTGGGATTCCATGTCGCTGAGCTTGCGCTTCTGTCCTGCCCTGTCGGCAAGCTCTATGTCCGGATAGCCCACAGGCTCCACAGCTGCAATCCTGCCGGCAAGCTCGAGAATGCCGAATCTTCTGTCAGCCTCTTTTCTCAATGCCTTCACATACTTCGAATCCGGATAGACGGTCTCAAGAGAATCCGCCACATTTCTGAAATGGATGGCATCTGTAGACTGGCTGAACACCGGAAGAGATGCTCCGAAATTCTGGAAGAACACAGGAACTGATGTAAGAGAGAAACTGTTTTCCATTACATATTTCACGCAGTTCCTGTAGTAGTTCACATACTCCTTGCTCAACTGTCTGCCGAGCTCGGCAGCAGCCTTCTCATCCTGAGCCTGTTCTATCTCCCCTGATATCAATGACATCTTCAAGAGAGCCTCATTGTACGCCTTCTCTACTGCGACGAGTTTCACCGACTCAGGAGAACCCTCGATCGAGCAGTTGCCGAGGGTGTCGGTAACGAGCCTGACCTTGTCTCCGGCCTCGAGAAGCAGGGATGCAATCTTCGTGTCCTTGTAGAACACATATACGAACTCGGGCTGACCCTTCTCGACTTCCACCTTATATGAGAAGGCGCCCGAAGGATCCACTGCAACAGTGTCGAGAACCACATAGCGGTTCACATCGAGCTGCTTTACAATCACCTCTGCAGACGGAGCCGACTCCAGTGTTCCGTCGATGCCTGCCACAGTGGTACATGCAGCTGCCATGACGGCCACAGCTGCAGAAACAATCATATTACTGAATCTTGACATATTCGTTGTATATTGCTGAAGCTGTCTCCGCAAATTCCTCTGCAGACAGTTCAAGTTTCTTTTTTCTGAAATCCATGTCACCCTCTGTCTGAAGAGGCACAAGGTGGATGTGTGTATGAGGGACCTCCATTCCAAGGACAGCCACGCCTACCCTCTTGCAAGGTATTGCGGCCTTGATGGCCTCGGCAACCTTCTTCGCGAAGGCGCAGAGACCTGCGTATGTCCTGTCATCGAGGTTGAAGATGTAATCCTCCTCAGTATGCTTGGGAATCACCAGTGTGTGTCCCTTTGCCATAGGGGCGATGTCGAGGAATGCATAGAAATCCTCATTCTCCGCCACTCTGTAGGACGGAATATCGCCTTCAGCTATTCTCGTAAAAATCGTTGCCATCGCTTAAAGGGATATATCAAGGATTTCGAACTTGAGGACCCCAGCCGGAACCTTGGCCTCAACGACTTCGCCGACGGTATGTCCCATCAGTGCCCTTCCGATAGGGGTCTGGGCAGCAAGCTTGCCGGCCATGAAGTCGGCCTCGTTCTCGCCGACAAGGGTGAAAGTCATTATCTGATTGGTAGTAAGATTCTTCACCTTCACCTTGTTAAGCATCTGAACCTTATCCGTTCCTATCTGAGATTCGTCGATGACGCGTGCATTTGCAACGAGATTCTGGAGCTTCGATATGTTCAGTTCCAGAAGTCCCTGTGCTTCTCTGGCAGCCTCATACTCAGCATTCTCAGAAAGGTCTCCCTTATCTCTGGCCTCAGCGATAGCTGCAGAGATGACAGGACGCTGGGCTATAGCCTCAGCCAATTCCTTCTTGAGTTTGTCAAGACCCTCCTGGGTCATATACTGTAGTGCCATAATGTGTTATATTTTTAATTTAAAATTTCGGTTTCATTATCTCGGAATAGATCACGAGCTTTTTCGGATCGATCTTTTCCCTCGTTGTCTCCTCAGGAAGAGATAGTGTCTCCGGCGCCTGTCCAGGGATATATGTCATGACAGGCTGGGCATCAGCTGCCTCAGGAATGTCGATGACTGCTGGGGCGTCGACAACAACGGGAGTGTCGGCGACAGGAGCCTCATCATCTTCATCAGAAGTCAGAGCCTTGGCTATTTCCTGAAACTTTCCGGCTGCCTCATGCTGGCCGGACTGTTCCAGCTTCCTGCCGATGAACTTGAATATCAGAGGCAGAAGTATGAACAACAGACCGATGATCGTTTCCATATAATAATATTCTTATTCCCTCGCCATGCTCGGGATGACATTAAGTCAATCATAACATTTCCAGACAGGATTCCCTGTCCTTCTCGAGCTGAACCTTCAGTTCATCCAAGGATGCGAACTTCTCTTCGTCCCTTATCTTGGAGATAAAGGTGAGTCCGAGGTCAAGTCCGTATATATCCTCGTCGAACCCGAATATGTTCGTCTCTATCGTACGGGCGTTTCCACTCCCGACCGTCGGCCTGTAGCCGATGTTGCACATCCCGTAGAAGTCCCTTCCGAGCGTGTGTACCCTGGTGAAGTACACTCCGTTGCCCGGAACAAGCTTCAGCGGTTCGTAGAGCTGGATGTTCGCAGTAGGGAAACCTATGGTCCTCCCTATCCTGTTTCCCGCCACGACCACGCCTTCGAGACGGTAGTCATAACCGAGCATCGCAGCAGCTTCCTGCACCTTTCCTTCTTCAAGGCACTGACGTATCTTGGTGGAGCTGACCGCATAGCCCTTCTCCGAAGACACCACATCGGTCCTCACGACCTCCATCCCCAGCATTTCCGCAATCCTGGCGACCTCGTCAGCACTTTTCGCGTCAAATCCCATCCTGTTGTCATAACCTATCAGTATGGTACCTGCGCCATAATCCTTCATGAGCATACGGAGGTAGTCCTCCGTTGTCATTGAGCTGAATTCCTTAGTGAACCTAAGGACCTCAACCCTATCCACTCCCAGCTTCGTGAGACGCTCCGTCTTTTCCGCAAGAGTGGTAAGAAGCCTGAGCGAACGGGCTTCCTTTTGCAGTACATTACGGGGATGTGGCCAGAAAGTCACGACCATGCTTTCATCCCCGCGTACCGCTGCAGCCTCTACAAGCTGCTCTATTACAAGACGGTGTCCGGTGTGGACACCGTCGAAAAATCCGGTTGCTACAACCATCTTACGAGTTCAAAATCCTGTCTGTGAGGAAGTTTTGCATTCTTGGCGTAGATACGGCCTGCCACCTGATAGAGACCTGATCTGTCAGGGGTGATTGCTGCGACATACTTAGCCACACCATCAGCTGACTCTACAGGGAGGAAATCATACTTCTCCTGAATGTGAAGTCTGCCCTTCTTGTCGAATGTAGCGAAGAGGAGCTCTACACCGATCTCCTCAGCCTTGAGGTCACCAATATTGAGGACGATCTCACCGTTGATAGTGTTTCCGATCGCGAAGTTGTCGCTGTTGCTGTCAGGCATTGACATCGACACCACCTCTACGTTCTTCCACTCCCTGCGGAGCTTCTTCTTCCATGCAGCGATCTCGCGTGCCTCTGCATAGTCGTTCGCAACGATGCCGTCAACACGCTGTGCCTGAGGTACATAGTACTGTTCGATGTAGTCAGTGAGCATGCGGTTTGTAGTGAAGTTGCAAGCTACCTGAGCGACACAGTTCTTGATGTACTCGATCCAGTCTGAAGAACGTCCTGTAGAAAGCGACTTGTTGTAGAATGTAGGTGCGATCTCGTTCTCGATGATGTTGTAGATTGTAGCTGCATCGAGTTCGTCCTGATAGTTCTGGTCGTCGTAAGTACGCTCCATAGGGAGTGCCCAGCCGGCACCCTGCTTGTAGCCTTCAACCCACCATCCGTCAAGGACAGAGAAATGCATCACACCATTCATCGCAGCCTTCTCGCCCGAAGTACCTGAAGCCTCGAGAGGACGTGTAGGGTTGTTCATCCACACATCGACACCCTGCACGAGGTACTTTGCAACTGTGATGTCGTAGTTTGGAACGAACACGATCTTTCCGATGAAACGTGGCTGCTTCGAGATGTCCACGATCATCTTGATGAGGTCCTGACCTGCCTTGTCTGCAGGGTGAGCCTTACCTGCGAAGAGGAACTGTACAGGCTGCTTAGGATCGTTCACGATCTCTGCAAGTCTGTCAAGGTCACGGAACAGGAGGTGTGCTCTCTTATATGTTGCGAAACGACGTGCGAATCCGATTGTGAGGACATCGTCACGGAGTGTCTCTTTGATTGTCACCACCTGCTTTGGAGAATAGTGGCTTGCAGCCGCAGGGTCAGAGAGTCTTCTCTTGACTTCCTCGATGAGCTTCTTGCGGAGAGATGTGCGGATGTTCCATACTTCCTCGTCTGAAATCTTGTAGATGCCGTCGAAGCATGACTTGTCATAGTGGTGTGTCTTGAATTCCTCACCGAAGACTCTTGCATGTACCTCCTTCCATTCAGGGGCTGTCCATGTAGGATAGTGTACACCGTTGGTGACATAGCTTACATGGAGCTCCTCTGGGAGATAGCCTGGCCACATGTGTCCGAGGATGTCCTTGCTGACCTCACCATGGAGCCATGAAACGCCGTTCACGCCCTGCGAGATGTTTGCTGCGAGGATGGACATAGAGAACTTCTCGTTCACGTCTGCACCGTTGTCCTTTCCGAGGCCCATCATTGTCTCCCAGTCGATCTTGAGACGCTGCGGATAATGGCCGATGTACTTGCGGAGAAGACCTTCATCGAATGCATCGTGTCCTGCAGGTACAGGAGTGTGGGTAGTGAAGAGGGATGAAGCCCTTACCACCTCGAGAGCCTCCTGGAACTCAAGGTTCTGCTCGGCGATGAGCTCGCGCAGACGCTCCAGGCCGATGAATGCGGCATGACCCTCGTTGCAGTGGTAAACCTGCGGATCGAAGCCGAGCTTGCGGAGGGCGCGGATACCGCCGACACCGAGAAGAAGCTCCTGCTTCAGACGGTTCTCCCAGTCGCCTCCATAGAGGTTGTAAGTGATTGACCTGTCCTCCGGAAGGTTCTCAGGGATGTCTGTATCGAGGAGATAGAGCTCTGTACGACCTACATCGACTCTCCAGAGACGCGCGTTGAGGTTGCGTCCAGGGAAGGCCACGCTGATGGTCATCCAGTTTCCGTTCTCGTCACGTACAGGAGTTGCAGGAATCTTGTTGAAGTCCTGGGCAACATCCTCCGCAACCTGCTCGCCATGAGCGGTGAGCTTCTGGTTGAAGTAGCCGAAACGGTAAAGAAGACCTACTGCCACGAGGTTGGTGTTCATGTCTGATGTCTCCTTGATGTAGTCACCTGCAAGGATACCGAGACCGCCTGAGTAGATCTTGAGCGATGTGTCAAGACCGTACTCCATACAGAAGTACGCTACAGAAGGAGTAGTGCGCTCTGCCTTGAGTGCCATGTATTCGTTGAACTCCTCCATCACTGCCTTGAGGTCAGCAAGGAACTTGCTGTCCTTCTCGAGCTTCTGATATCTCTTGAGGCTCACCTTGTCGAGCATGGCGATAGGGTTCTGGCCTGATGCCTCCCATGCCTGAGGGTCAATCGATGCAAAGAGGTTCTTTGCAGACTCGTTCCAGCACCACCAAAGGTTCTTGGAAAGTATTTCGAGATCTTTAAGGGAATCCGGAAGATGGCGTGTCACGATCACGCTGTTCCAGGTCGGTTGATTTACTTCAAATTTCTTGTATTCCATATTCTTGTTTGTCCTTGTCGACGGATAGGATCCGTTGACAGATATTAATTTCTCAAGGGCTTTCGAATAAGCTTCCTTATAATAGATTATATTGTTCTCCCAAAGAGCTATCTCAGACACCTCCTTGGCATTCTGCATATATTTCTTCCTGCTGTCCTTGCGGAGCGAGGCCATCTCCATCACACGCTGTGCCACAGAGTCGACAACCTCGAAATAGTTCGAGTCGTTTCTGTCTACGACAGTGATGCCCGGATGTTTCTTGCCATAGTATGTACGTACCCAGAGGCCGAAACCTGCAAGAGAAGTGGTAAGGGTCGGAACCCTGAACGCAAGACTCTCAAGCGGAGTGTAGCCCCATGGCTCATAGTATGAAGGGAACAGGGTCAGGTCAAGTCCGCTGAGCAGGTCATAGTAAGGCATGTCGAAGATGCCGTCGTTGCCGTTGAGGTATGAAGGAATGAAATACACCTTCACCTTGTCTCCTGCCGCATTGCTCAGCTGGACGTCATTGAGGCGTCTTGTGACATTGTCGTACTCCGGATTCATGAGATAGTGCGAAGTCCTGGTCACATAGTTCTGAGGGCCGTTGCCGGAAAGTTTTGCAGCAAGCTGCTTGTCCGGGCCGTTGTGGCCTGAAGGTATCATGATGAATGCATGTACCTTCTTGCCCTTGAAGTCAGTCCTGTTAAGCTTGTCCAAAGCATCGATGAAGACATCGATTCCTTTGTTCTTCCACTCATAACGTCCTCCGATACCTACCAGAAGAGCGTTCTCCGGCACTTCTTCCCCACACATGGCGGAAGCCACGGTGATAAGCTTCTTGCGAGCCCTTTCGCGCAATGCGTCATACTCCTCATCTGTTGCAGGAGTGAAGCTAGGCTCGAATCCGTTAGGGGTCACTACATCTACAGGTCTGCCGAGGAACTGTCTGCACTCCTGGGCAGTTATGTCGCTGACAGTCGTGAAGATGTCGCTGTTGAGAGCAGCCTTCTTCTCAAGAGAATGTCTGGCGACAACATTGAAATGTCTGGCCTTATCATCTGCATTGTAGCTGAGCAGACCGTCATAAAGAGGCAGGTTGTTTCCTGCGATGCATCTTCCGATCACTGTCGCATGGGTTGTGAACACCGTCGCGATCGGAACATTTGCTGACTTGAGGTAAAGAAGACCTGTTCCGGTCATCCATTCGTGGAACTGTGCCACCACCTTGTCAGATGATTCGAGGTTGAATCTGTAGAAACTCTCGATAACCCTGCCCGCGGCATATCCGAAAAGGGCAGACTCACGATAATCCCAGTTTCCCGTCAGGGAATCCACGCCGAACTTCTTCCAGAATTCAGTAAGAATGGCATTCTGCTGAGTGAGGAACTGCTTGAAATCCACAAGGATGGCAGTAGGCCTTCCCGGAACGTTCCAGCGTCCCACACGCACTCTCAATCCTTCTGAAGCGGCATATTCTTTCCACGATCTGTACAATGCAGGATCCTCGATGAAGTCCGGATTGCTCTCCGTATCCATCCACACATCAGGTCCCACCATGATGTGATGCCTGTTGTACTCGCTTTTCAGATAAAGGGACTTGGTGGCAATGACGGTATATATTCCGCCCACCTTATTACACACTTCCCAACTAACCTCAAACAGATAATCAGGTTTGATAAGTTCTGTTTTCATTATATATTAATCATTTATTTACCCCGGCCGGAACTTCTTCAGTTCCGTCCGGGGATAATTCTATCGGGTTTAACCCACTGACTTTCGTCAGGTCTTATTTCTTTGCAGTCTTCTTTGCCGTTGCCTTCTTCGCCGTCGCAGCCTTTTTCTTAGGGGCGGCCTTTACAGCGGCTTTCTTCGGAGCGGCCTTCTTTGCAGGAGCCTTCTTTGCAGGAGCCTTCTCCTTCTTTGCGGGTGCAAAGTTAACATCTGAAACGGAAATTGCATCATCAACTCGCAAAATAAAATCGCTCAAAACGTTCATATAGTTGATAAATGCCTCATATGGAGTGTCATACGGGTTGAAATATTTATGAACGGCTCCGTCCGAGAAGAACTTCGTACACATATAATAGAAGTGGTCGCTCTCCTGAAGGTGACCGAAGTCAGACCAAAGCGCCTCGTCATTGAGGAGGGCAAGCTTCTCTTCCTGTTCGTAGAGTTTGTTGAAGGCATCGTTCTGAAGCTCGTTGCCAAGCCATGCTGTAACGTCACGCTCTTCGTCAGCCCAGGAGATTGGATCCATAACGTCGATCTCTCCCACACTCCTGTGTTTCTTGGCAGCCTGTGAAGGGGTCACGAACTCGAACTGTCCGTCAGCGATCACTGCCTCAGGGAAATATCTCATGAAGTCGAATATTCCGCTTGCAGATTTCTGATGCTCGCCGAAGGTCTCATAGTCCATGAAGAGGTTGATGATGTCATCGTTCTGACCTGCGGCCTTCAGCCATGAGAGATACTTCTCGCCTGTAAGAGGCCAGTCGGCCCAGTTGCGGTCCGAGAAGCGGAATGCGATGTCGTCGCTGAGGCTGGAGTTCTTGAGCAGGAGCTTCAGGCCTGAAGCCTGTGCGCAGTTATACACGAAGTTAGGGCTCTTCCATCCCATGATGTGCTTTGCTCCTTCTGTAAGCATGGTCTTGAAGCCCATGTCGTACACCATCTCACCGATTGCATCCGAATAGATGAGCTCTGTGTTTCTGAACGCCTTAGGAGTCACTCCGAAATAGTGCTCGATGGCAGCCTTGTGCTTGAGGACCTGGTTCTTGAACTCGATAGGCGACTGGAGAGACGCCAGAGAGTGATAGTAAGTCTCTGAGAGGAATTCCACATTGCCTGTCTGGGCGAGCTTGCGGAAGCTCTCTATCACCTCAGGAGCATATCTGTCGAACTGCTCGAGGACTGTTCCCGAAATGGAGAAAGCCACCTTGAATGCGCCCTTGTTTGCCTCGATGAGGTCAAGAAGGAGGGCGTTCATTGGAAGATAGCACTTCTGCGCCACTCTTCTGAGGATAGTGCGGTTCGCAAAGTCATCATAATAATGCGAATCCTTTCCGATGTCAAAGAATCTGTACAGTCTCAATCTGGCTGGCTGATGGACCTGAAAATACAGACAAATACTCTTTTTCATAATATATCTTTTGTTTATTCTTTTTCCTGTTACTTGGAAGCATCGATGACTTCCTGATAAATACCCTTGATCTTGGCTGCCACATCGTTCCACTTGATGCTGTTGACCTCCTCATAGCCGCAGCGCGCAGCAAGAGAAGCTATAGCAGGATACTGGAGCAGACCATATATCACGTCAGACATGGCATCCACATCCCAGAAGTCCACCTTGAGGGCGTACTTGAGGATCTCTGCACAACCCGACTGCTTGGAGATGATGGAAGGCACATTCGTCTGCATCGCCTCAAGCGGAGAAATACCGAAAGGCTCCGATATCGACGGCATCACATACACATCCGACAAAGCGAACATCTTGTGCACCTCCTTTCCGCGGAGGAAGCCTGTGAAATGGAATCTGTCTGAAATGCCGAGACGTGCGACGTGGCGGATACACCTGTTGAGCATATCACCGCTTCCAGCCATCACGAAACGGACATTCCTGCATCTCTTGAGGACCTTTGCAGCAGCCTCGATGAAGTACTCAGGGCCTTTCTGATAAGTCACTCGGCCCAGGAAGGTAACCACCTTCTCCTTCACATTCCTCTCGACCTCGATCTTCTCGCGGCCTGTAAAGTCGACGGCATTGTGGACTGCAACCACCTTCTCCGGTGCGATGCCGTATCTGTTGATACAGATGTTTCTTGTCAGCTCACTCACAGCCATCACCTTATCGGCAGCCATCATACCCTTTGTCTCGAGGTCAACCACACGTGTATCGACCTGATCGTCACTTGCACGGTCATATGAAGTCGCATGCATGTGCACCACAAGAGGCTTGCCTGTCAGCTGCTTGGCAGCGATACCTGCAAGATAGGTAAGCCAGTCATGGGCGTGGATCACGTCGAACTGGTCCTTGTACTGCATTGCAATGGTTGCTCCCACCATAGCATAGCGGGCCACCTCTTCCATGAGGTTGGCTCCGTATTTGCCGGAGAACTTATATTTCTGTCCGTACTGGACGCGGAAGCTCTTGATCTGTCTCTTGCGTTCCTCCTCCACCATGGTGGTGAAGTCCTGAGGATCCACGTAAGGAATCATGTTTGTGCCGATATGGACGAACTGCACCTTTCCGAGGAACTCGTCCACAGTCGCACTTACAGTGTCGATGGCTACATCGCTTGCATTGATGATCTTCACAGCGCTTTCATCCTCATCACCTGAAGCTGAAGGCATCACGAAAAGAACATCGACATCATTGTAGGCAAGACCCTTGGTCATGCCGTAGCAGGCTGTTCCGAGACCTCCTGCGATATGAGGAGGGAACTCCCATCCGAACATCAGAACTCTCATAATCTTTCCTCCTCCTTATTTGTATTGTTCCATAATATATGCTATTCTCAAAAGTGCCGCAGTACTCATTGCGGAAGCGATCGCACCATGCGGTTCGTGAGGCGGGTCTCCGTCATAAAGCTCGGAGAATGCACCTACACCATGCTTGCTGATGTCCTCGAAGAATCCTTCCACGAGATATTTCGCTCTGTTGTAGAACGTTTCGCCCATCATCCTGAAGCAGACATCAATATATGGGGCAAGAAGTGCCGGGAAGGCACAGCCCTGGTGATATGCGAGGTCGCGGTCTATCTGCGATCCCTCGTACACTCCCCTGTATGCCTCATTTCGTGGTGAGAGCGACCTGAGTCCCCTCTTTGTCACGAGTTCGTCGTTGATTGTCATGACTACCTCCGAAACCACTTCATCCTCAACAGGACAATATTCCAGGTAGATAGGGAAGAGTATGTTCGGTCTCACTGCCTGATCCTGAGGGCCGTTTCCGACGTAGTCTACGAGATAGCCCCAGTCAGGTCTCCAGAATGTAGGCTGGAAATTCTGTTTCACAAGGTCGCGTACCGGCGTCCATTTCTGAACGAAATCGCTCTTCTTGAGACCGTATTTGTTCTCCATGTCGATGGCAAAGCAGAGGGCATTGTACCAGAATGCATTGGTCTCCACCTGATAACCGGCTCTTTCGGTCACAGGGCGGCCGTACACATATGCATTCATCCATGAGAGGGCCACACCATCCATCTGCGCCCAGAGAAGGCCGTTAGGATGCATGGTTATCTCTTTTCTGCGGCCCGGAGCATAGCTCTCGATGATACCCTTGAGGGTCTCGCCATATTTCTTCCAGATCTGTCTTTCCTTGCCGCTGAAGCGGATGTACTGCTGGATGGTCTCGGTGAGTCTGAGCGGCGCCTCACACTGTGTGGTACGATGGAAGAGACGTTCCTGCTCGTCAGCTATGAGAGTGTCGAGTATCTTCTCGAATTCCGCACAGTCGCCGTTTGCATAAAGGGTGAGACCAGGAAGTGAAACGATCGTCTCACGGAGAAGTCCTGTCTCAAGCCACGAGTAGCCGGCGTTGATCTGCGCCCTGTCACCGTTGTGGCACTTGAACATCTCGGCATTATGCACGAGGAGGTCGTGGTAAGTCTCCACGGGATCCATCTTCTTGAGAATGTCGGTGAACTTCCTCTTGAGCCCCCTCGGATTGACTTCAGTCACTGAAGCCGAGAAGACCACGGAGTCACCCGGCTTCATGTCGAGTGAGAACGATCCCGGAACGAAAAGGTCCTCACGGCAGTCGAAGCCGCGGCGGTACTCGTCGGAATATGTCACACCGTTGTACCAATATGGCTGATATTTGAATGCGGCCTGTGCAGAAGTCTGGAGATGGAGATCAGGGAAGCCGTCGTAGAGACGGAAAGACACTCCGCCGTCCAGTTCATCATATCCTGTGTACGCTTCGGGATTCTGATGCGTAAGGCCGTGTATACTTCTGAATGCAAGGAAAGGCTTAAGCACAAGCGAGATCTTGGCCGGAGCCTGAATAAGTTCATACTTGATGAGCACCTGATCGTTGTCAGGGACCATCATGATAGTCTTGGTGAAGATGATTCCACCAACCTTGTAGGTTACTACCGGAACCGGATCCGCATCAAAGTCAATGATGTACTTATGTCCTTTCGGCTCATACACATCACCGTAGCAGTGAATGCCGAGATTGAACTGTTTGCCACCCATGACCAGACTCTCGTCAAGAGAGGAAAGCAGCATGAATTTTCCTCCGCCGAGCTCCTCCACCGGTACAGCAAGCAGTCCGTGGTACTTCCTCGTATTGCAGGTCACGATGGACGTGTTGCAATACGCACCGGACTCGTTCGCCGTGATGAGCTCACGCTTGAGCGAGTACTCCAGGTTGACCAGTTCGGACTTGTTGAATTTCAGAAAAGCCATATTCAATATGTTTTTGTAAGTTATTTCTAATCAATCTTTTTCAGCACCACAGCACATCTGCTCGGCAGATATAGCGACAATGAATGGTCATACTTTCCATTGCCGTTCTCACTCTTGGACGGTACACTAAAATGCTCCTCCCCAGTCCGTAGTCTGGAGAAGCCGTCAAATTCGTTTTCGTCCGAGTCAAGTACCGCCTCGTATTTTCCTGCCGGAACAGCAAAGCCGTAATCAGCGAAAGAGGAGGTGGGGTTAAAATTGAGCGCAAAGATACAATTTTTTCTTTTGAAAATAAGTATTTTTTTCTCTTCATCCTGTACAAAAAGTTCCGGTTTCTCATCAAGAATGCCTTCCTGACGCGCCAGAGCTATCATCGCACGGTCAAAATTTCTCAAATACCTGTATCTCAGATAGTCCGGTTCTGCAAGAGACCACTGTCTGCGGGCATGCTTATAGGACCAGCCGTTTCCTTCACGAGGGAAGTCTATCCACTCCGGATGTCCGAACTCGTTACCCATGAAGGTGAGGTAGCCGTCTCCGCAAGTCGCCATGGTCACCAGACGGATCATCTTGTGCAGGGCCATTCCCCTGTCCACCACAGGTGACTGCGAATCCTTGTTCATAGAGAAATACATCTCCTTGTCCATGAGTCTGAAAGCGATGGTCTTGTCTCCGACCATGGCCTGATCATGACATTCCGCATAGCTGATGGTCTTTTCGTCCTCACGCTTGTTGGTGAGCTGCCACCATATCTCTCCTACGCTCCACTGGTCGTCAGACAGTTCCTTTATCCACTTTATCCAGTTGTCCGCGACTCCCATGCTCATTCTGAAATTGAAACCCACGCCGCCGGCCTCTATCGGAGCAGCAAGTCCGGCCATGCCGCTGACATCCTCGGCGATAGTGAACGCGTCCTCATTCATCTCATGGATGAGGATGTTGGCCAGCGCAAGGTAAGCTATGGCATTGTCATCGACTCCCTGGTTGAAGTAGTTCTCATATCCGACGAAGGCCTTCTCCAGGCCATGGTCCCAATACAGCATCGAAGTCACTCCGTCGAAGCGGAAGCCGTCGATATGGTACTCCTCCATCCAGTACTTGCAGTTGGACAGAAGGAAATATTTGGTCTCATCCTTGCCATAGTCAAAGCACCTCGAGCCCCATGCAGGATGACGTCCCTGCCATCCGTTATAGAAATACAGGTCCTCCTTGCCGTCAAACATTCCAAGGCCTTCAGCCTCATTATCCACCGAGTGCGAATGAACGATGTCCATCACCACGGCTATGCCGAGGTCGTGGGCGTCATCCACCAGGGCCTTGAACTCCTCCGGCGTGCCGAACCTTGAACTTAATGCATAGAAATTGGCCACCTGATAACCGAAGGAACCGTAGTACGGATGCTCCTGGAGAGCCATGATCTGAAGCGTATCATATCCCAGTTCCGCCACCTTAGGAAGGACATTCAGACGGAATTCCTCGAAAGTGCCGACCTTTTCATCTTCAGTCGCCATGCCTATGTGACACTCGTAGATCAGAGGATGCTCCCTCTTTCCCGGCTTGCGGTCCCTCCACTGATATGGCTGCTCCGGCTCCCAAACCTGTGCGCAGAACTGCTTGGTGACAGGATCCTGCACAGCCCTGTTGAGGTAGGCAGGAAGCCTTTCGCCGCCCCCGCCAGGCCACTCGATGAAGAGCTTGTACAAGGTGCCGTGGCTGAGGAACATGTCGCTGAGCCTGATCTCCCAGTTTCCGCCTCCTATAGGCCTGAGCGCATAGGCCTCCGTGCGTTTCCAGTTGTTGAACTCGCCGATGAGGTAGATCTTCGTCGCGTTCGGAGCCCACTCGCGGAATATCCATCCGCCGTCGCCATCCCGATGCATTCCATAGAAGATGTGGTTGTTCATGCCGTTGCTCAGCTTCCCGTCCACAGACATCCTCTCCTTCATCCCGAGAATCATTGCATGCCTTCTGTCGATCACGTCCTTATATGGCTTGAGCCATTTGTCGGCATCGTATATCATTTTCTTTTTCTTAGCGCACATATATTTAACTTTTAATTATTTTCATTCATTTCCACGAGCTTTTCGCGGGCACCTCTCAGATACGCACGGCAGGCCTTGATCAGCTCTTCCGTCCTGGCTATGTATCTGTCTATCTCTTCTATTCCTGTCTTAGGGTCTTCAACCTTCTGCGCAATCGCCTCGAGCTCCTCGACGGCGGCTGCATAATCAAATCTCTCTTCCATACACTTATCCGAAAGTTTAAGAACATTTTACCGAATCTACCACACAGTCCAGTGTTCCGTCAGGAAACATCAGGGACACCTTGTCTCCCCTGCTTCGTCCTCCCACGCCCTTGACCACGACTCCGGCATCATCAAGCACGAGGGCATAACCCCTCTCCACGATCTTGCGCGGATCCGAAGAAAGTATCCTGGTCTGAAGCACCTGAAGGGCGGATTCCATCGCTGCGATCTTCATTGAAAAGGCCATCTTGAGGCGCATCTGGTAGGACGATATCCTGGCATCCTCGTCCTCGTAGATGGAAAGGATGAAGTCGGCAAGCGCGGTCGGAGTCTTGACATGTTCATATGCGACCATGTCGGCGACGTGGTGATCCTGATCATGACCGATCGCCGTCAGCACAGGCAGCGGATACTGCGAGATTGCAGCTGCAAGGCCGTAGTCATCGAATGCAGAAAGGTCCAGTCTGGAGCCTCCTCCGCGGAGGACAAGCACGGCATCATACCCTTCCGGATCATCGAGCACGGCATCAAGAGCGGAAACGATCGACGAGGGGCAGTCAGCACCCTGCATCAGGGCAGGATAAAGCATAGTATGGACCTTGAATCCGTAAGGGTTCTCCTCCAGATGGCGGATGAAGTCGCGATATCCCGCAGCGTCTTCTGCGGAAATGACGGCAAAACGGTAAGGGAGATCCGGAAGCGAAAGGCCTTTCTGCAGGTCCATGAGACCTTCATCGCGGAGACGGTCAATCGTCCTCTGCCTTTCAAGCTCCTTGAGTCCGAGCGAGTACTCGGGATCTATGTCATTTATTATCAGGGAGAAACCATAAAGCTGGCTGTAGTTGACCTGTACGCTGACCAGCAGGACCATGCCCACCTGGACCGGTGACCCGGTCACCGACTCGAAATACGGCGCAAGTATCCTGTACTTCGAAGCCCAGATGATGGCTCCGACCTTGGCAATGAGCCCGTTTCCGTCACTCTGGGACAGTTCGAGATAGCAGTGGCCTCCGGAACGCGCCTTGATGGCACTGACTTCGGCCTTCAGCCACAGTTGCGTCGGGAAAAGTGACTCCACCCCCACCTTCATCCTCGTCTGCAGTTCAAAAAGATCTATAAATTCTTTTTCCATACACTTTTCATTGAAGCGCAACAAATTTAGCAAAATTTCCCATACGGCTCCACATTTCACAAGAAATATAAATAAAATTTATATCTTTGCCGACTGATTCGAGTATTTGAAATGATGAAGATCGCAGAAGCACTATTTGCAGGCAGCAGCACAAGGATATCAGAGAAGCCGAAACAGAAATTTCCGGAGTTCGCCTTCATCGGTAGGTCCAATGTGGGGAAGTCATCCCTGATCAACATGCTGTGCCGCAACAAGAAGCTCGCAATGACATCCTCAAAGCCGGGCAAGACAAGACTTGTGAATCACTTCCTGATCAACAGGGAGTGGTATCTTGTGGACCTCCCCGGCTACGGATACGCAAAGATGTCCGGCACTGCAAAGCAGAAGCTCGAGCAGGTCATAAGGAACTACATCAACCTCTCTCAGGAGATGGTGATGCTGTTCGTGCTTATCGACTGCCGCCACGACATAGGAAAGATAGACATGGATTTCCTCATCGAGCTGGGACAGAGCAGGATACCTTTCGCCATAGTCTTCACCAAGGGAGACAAATTCGGCCCTGTAGCCCTCCAGCAGCAGATCGCAAGGATGAAGGAGCAGATCCTGGAACTCTGGGAAGAGCTTCCTCCGACCTTCGTCAGCTCTTCGGAGAGCGGAATGGGACGCGAAGAGATCCTCGACTACATAGGATCGGTACTCGAAACAATAAAGGAAGAAGAACAGATTTAAATCCTCAAATACGATGCACAAGGAACATAGAATGAAACTATTCGCCTGCAGAGCCTCCAAGGACTTTGCAGTCAAGGTTGCAAAAGCTCTTAACCTGGAGCTTGGAGCTTCCGACGTACTGACATTCAGCGACGGAGAATTCCAGCCGTCTTTCAATGAGAGTGTCAGAGGAGCCACAGTATTCATCGTCCAGTCCACCTTTCCGCCGACAGACAATCTTTTCGAGCTCCTGCTCATGGCAGACGCCGCAAAGAGAGCTTCCGCACACAAGGTGATTGCAGTAATGCCTTATTACGGATGGGCAAGACAGGACCGCAAGGACAAGCCGAGAGTTTCAATCGGAGCAAAGCTCGTCGCAAACATGCTGCATGCCGCAGGATGCGACCGCGTCATGACCTGCGACCTCCATGCAGACCAGATCCAGGGATTCTTCGACTTCCCTGTCGACCATATCTATGCCAGTGCAGTATTTCTCCCTTACCTGAAGGCGATGAACATCGAGAACCTCGCGATCGCAGCACCTGACATGGGCGGAGCAAAGAGAGCCAATGCATATGCAAGATACCTTGAGTGCCCTGTGATCATTTGTCACAAGTCCCGTGAAAAGGCGAATGTCGTAGGTTCTATCACTGCGATCGGAGACGTTGCAGGCAAGAATGTGGTGATCGTCGACGACATGATCGACACCGCAGGAACGCTTGCCAAGGCTGCCAACGTACTCAAGGAGATGGGTGCTCTCAGCGTACGCGCGTGCGCTACACACGCCGTTTTCTCAGGTCCGGCATATGACAGGATTGCGGAATCAGCTCTTGAGGAGGTAATCGTCTCTGACACAATCCCTTTGAGCAACGACCCTGACAAGGACAAGAGCAAGATCACCGTTCTCTCCATGACAGACATCTTCGCTGACATCATTGGCAAGGTCTACAATTACGAAGAGATCAGTTCAAGCTTCATCAACTGACGGGTCAGCAGCTTATATATATGGAGATATTACTTGCAGCAGTTGTCCTGATAGGTCTGTGCGTCTTCGGATTATGTTTCAACATCATATTCCGCAAGGACGGCAAATTCCCTGAAACAGACATAGGGGGCAACAAGGAAATGAGGAAGAGAGGGATAATATGTGCGAAGGAAGAAGAAATGAAGATGTGGAAGAAGAAAGGCAGGGCAAGCAGCTGTGATGAATCTGCCTGCACGGACTGCAGAGGATGCGATGTCGTCTATGGTCCGGGAAAATCCACCGAGAACAGATAAGCCCGTGAGGGTTAACAATTAAAACGACCCGATTATGAGTCTATTAGCTATCGTAGGACGCCCGAATGTGGGTAAGTCCACACTTTTCAACCGCCTCGTAGGAATGAGGCAGGCCATCGTCGACGAGACAGCAGGCGTGACCCGCGACAGACATTACGGAAGATGTGAATGGTGCGGCGCGGAGTTTTCTGTTGTGGACACAGGTGGATACACCTCCAATTCCGACGACATATTTGAAGAAGAGATCCGCAAGCAGGTGGTGCTTGCCATAGAAGAAGCGCACGTAGTCCTCTTCATGGTGGAGGCTGCGACCGGAATCACCGACTATGACGAAGAGATCGCCGACCTGCTCAGACGCAGCGGAAAGCCCGTAGTGCTGGCAGTGAACAAGATCGATTCCGGAGAGAAGATGTATGATGCATTCCAGTTCTATTCACTCGGGCTGGGTGAGGTGTTCAGCATCTCCGCAGCTAACGGCGGAGGTACGGGAGAGCTGCTTGACCAGATCGTAAGCCTGCTTCCTGCAGAGGATCCCGACACGGACGAGCACCCGGAACTCCCTCATTTCACGATAGTCGGAAAACCGAATGTGGGCAAGTCGTCATTGACGAACGCCCTGCTCGGAAAGGAAAGGAACATCGTGACCCCTATCGCAGGTACGACACGAGATTCAATAGCGACGCTCTACAACAAGTTCGGCCACGAGTTCATGCTTGTGGACACAGCCGGAATGCGCAAGAAGACCAAGGTGCATGAGGACCTTGAATTCTATTCGGTGATGAGATCCATCCGTGCCATCGAGCACTCTGATGTCTGCATCCTGATGATTGACGCCCAGACCGGGATCGAGTCTCAGGACATGGCGATATTCAATCTCATCCAGAGAAACAGAAAGGGATGTGTGATCGTGGTGAACAAATGGGACACCGTCGAGAAGGACAGCAACACGATGAAGGAGTACACTGAGGCCATCAGGAGCCGTCTTGCCCCGTTCAACGACCTGCCCATCATCTTCACCTCCGTCATCAACAAGCAGAGGATCATGGATGTCCTGAATGCCGCAGCCCATGTATATGAGAACTACTCGAGAAAGATAAAGACATCAGAGCTCAATGAGGAGATGCTTCCTGAGATCGAGAACTACCCGCCACCTGCATGGAAGGGTAAATACATCAAGATCAAGTATGTCACCCAGCTTCCTACACGTTCTCCGTCATTCGCGTTCTTCTGCAACCTGCCGCAGTACATCCGCGAGCCTTACCGCCGCTTCCTGGAGAACAAGCTCCGAAGCAAGTTCGACTTCCTGGGATGTCCTGTACAGATCTTCCTCAGACAGAAATAAAGAGAACGGCTGATCGGTGCGATCAGCCGTTTCTTATTCTATGTCAACTCTGTTTACCTCGTCGATTCCTTTGATCTCAAGGATGGAAGCTATGGTCGTCTGGAGTTCAGACACCGAATGGATCAGGAAATCTATGGTACAGCTTGCTATGCGGTCGACCGTCTCGGTAGCCAGACCTGTCATGTAGAGATGCTGCTGCTCGGTGATGCAGTTGACGAGGTCTATCAGGAGATGGTATCTGTCCACACCCCTGATCTGGATGCGCACCGGATACACAAAATCCGGGTTCTCCGGAAAACTTACGGCCACGATGGAGTCACCATGCTGGGAAGCCTGCCTGATCGCTGCCTGGCAGTCACGTCTGTGGAGGGTAGTAGTGCCGTTTTCCTCCTTGAAGCCGATCACCTCGTCACCCGGAAGAGGATGGCAGAAAGGACATCTGTTATAATCGAGTTTCTTCTTGCTGTTGAAGAACTGCTTCAGGCTCTTCTTCGCCTTGTAGGTGAGGACATGAGCACTCCAGTCCGGCGACGGTTCCACTTCCGGATTCGTACCGATCTCCACGCAGTCACCCCTGTGAAGGACGGTCTTTACCGACTTGAGCGAGCCGTTGATACGCGCATATTCCGCATGCTGGCCGACCTCTCCATGAATCTCGAATGCAAAATCGAGGGCAGTCGCTCCCTGAGGCAGGATCACGATTCTTCCCTTCGGAGTGTATACCATTATATCTTCATTATAGAATGAGGATGTCACTCCGTCCATGAAATCTATCGCATCGGTATGCTCCGCCATATCCTTGAGTATGTCACGGAGCTTCTCAAGCCATACATGACCGGTATCCTTGTCCTTGTCGGCAGTACATCCCAGGCGGGCATGGCGGACCATCCTTTCCGATGATATATGGATTTCCTGCCAGCTTCCCCTATCTGTAAGCAGGGTCACATGGAAACTCTGATAGCCGTTCTCCTTAGGCGTGTCGATGAAATTCACAACGCTTCCCGGACGTTCCTTGAAGTTGTCCGTAAGGGCCGAATATATCTGAAGGCTCATGGCCTTCTCCCTGCGGAGCTCATTCTCCTGGCTGCCGACATCATATATCAGCCTGAGTATGTGCTTTATGTCAATATGGTTGAAGTCAGAACCGGTGGTCTGCATCTTGCGCCAGATGCTGTATGGAGTGCGGTAGCGTATCTCGGCACGGACCTTCAGTCCATAGCTCGCAAGACAGCTGATGTATTTATCGGCCATTTCACGGATCTTCCCGTCGTTCTCCTTACGATATATATCCAGCTGGCCTATGATCAGGTCGTACTCTTTCGGACAGCGGTACTTGAACGAGAGGTTCTCGAGCTCCCTCTTGATCTGATAAAGTCCCAGACGGTTGGCAAGAGGCGCATAGAAATAGTCCGTCTCTCCCGCTATCTTCATCTGCTTGTCAGGACGCATGCTGCTGAGGGTACGCATGTTATGCAGACGGTCGGCAAGCTTGATCAGAAGGGCACGCACATCGTAGTGGACCGAAGCGAGCATCTGATGGAAGTTGTCTATCTGCTTCGAGTGGTTGTACTTCTGCTTCTTCTGCTTTGTCACTGTAGCTACAAGAAAGGCCACATCATCGCCGAACCTGCTGCGGATGTCCTCAACCGTGTAGTCGGTATCCTCAACCACATCATGAAGGAAGGCTGCTATGATGGTGTTCGCATCAAGTTCCAGCTCTTCAGCCACAATCTTCGACACCGCAATCGGGTGTACGATATATGGGGCACCGGACTTGCGTGTCTGTCCCGAATGTGCCAACGCCGCAAATTCATACGCCTGCCTGATGCGGTCCATATCCTCATCGGACATCCTGTTACGGATACTGTCATAAAGGCCCTGGATATCCTTGTCCATCTGTGCCTGATACTGGTTCTGCATAACCTTGCATTTAAAACATTTACAACTCCCTGGTTCCGAAATGAAACGATAAAGTTATAAAAACTTCTTCTTCATTGTTCTTTTATTCGTCAAAAAATATGCAAAAAAGTAGCGGATAGTCTCACGACTGTCCGCCACTTACTATAACCCTATTATTAACAACTAAACTAACCGACCGTTTAATTTGCAAAGGGTATGCCAAACTAATTTATCCTTTCTATCTTTATATGCTGTATCTTATACGATGAATCATTGTAACCTACAAATATGGTCACCACGAAGAGTTCGCCTCCCGCATTCAGAGTACCGAGAGCATATTTCATATTGGAACGGCCCGCCTTGTGAGTGATGTTGAAGGACCTCGGAGTGTATGATCTGAAGAAGGACTTGAGGATCTCCCGTGCCTGGTTTCGGCTGGAATCATTGGAATCCGAGAAGATCGTAACCTCAAGATTGTCGGAAAACCAGGCCGAAAGCTTTTCCGCATCACCCTGGGTGATGTATTTGGCTATGGGATTGAACACATCATATCCGTTGTCCTGCGCTTCTGCCGCATTGGTGGAAAGGATCATGGCCACAGCCGTGAATATGCCGGTAATACAATGTCTCATATATGAATGTTGGAATAGCAGGACAAAGATACTACAATTTTCAAGCCGCGCAACCACATGATATTCCATTTGTACGATGGCGGGATATTTGCAGGTTTTTATTAATTTTGTACGGATATATTCATGCGCCTATGAAAATCACATTGCTTACGGTCGGCAAGACAGACAGGGACTGGGTAAGACAAGGGCTGGACATCTATGTGTCTCGCCTGAAACACTATATCCCATTCTCGATTGTGGAGATCCCCGAACTGAAGAACGTATCTTCTCTCACTAAAGAGCAGATCAGGACGCGCGAAGGCGAACTGATCCTCAGGAACCTTCGCCCGACCGATGACGTGATCCTCCTGGACGAGCGCGGAAAGGAGTACTCGTCAGTCGAACTAGCAAAAATCCTGCAGGACAAGATCAATTACACGGGCAAGGACATAGTGTATATAATAGGTGGAGCATACGGTTTCTCTGAAGCCGTCTACAGAAGGGCCGACTCCAGGCTGTCTCTGTCGAGGATGACATTCTCGCACCAGATGGTAAGAGCGATCTTTGCCGAACAGATATACAGGGCCTTCACCATCATGAAAGGAGAGCCCTACCACCACGAGTAGCACCAGCTGAAATGGAAAAGAAAAAATGGCTACATAAGAGGCTGCCGCTTATCGCCCTCCTTCTTTCGCTCCTGCTTTTTGTGCTGTCAATGGTCAGCAACAATGCGGGAAGCGACACCGAGAAGGTGGCGGACAAGGTGAGCAGACGGATAGAGAGAAGGATGAAGGAACTCGACCAGTACAGTCTTCTGGCGCTTGACACTGGGAAAGACGACTTCATTCTGCCGGATGGCCTGCCGGATGACATGGTGATATACAGGTACATCAATGACTCCCTTCAGTCGTGGTGCAACCAGTTCGCCATCATCAACGACGACATCTCGTCCTTCCATGTATTCCAGAGACTGACCTACAGAGAAAGCGGCCTGGTGTCACCTCTGAGCGAAGTGACGCAGGAGATTTCCTATGTGGACATAGGTCCCAAATGGTACATAGCCAAGACCGTCTGCAAGAACGACAACGAGAAGGTAATCGCCGGACTGGAGATAAAGAACACCCTTATTGACGACGCCCACAAGAACGAGAACGGCGTGAATCCGACATTGAGGCTTGCCAGACGTTACTCTCTGGTCCCGCTCACCGAAAGCGGCGGTTCCTGCGTCACGATTGACGGAAGACCTCTTTTCAAGATACTTTACGACAGCAGTCATGCAAGCCCGTTCTTCGACAATTCCATGCTCAGATGGGTGGCTGTAATACTGCTGGCCTTCGCGCTGATGATGTTCTTCGCCGGCCACAGGACGCTGAAGGTATATGGCATTGTAGTGTTCACTCTGGTGCTGCTGTACCTGATGTCATTCATATGGGGTCTGCAGATGAACGGCTCCGTCGGGCTGTTCTCCCCTACCATCTATGCTGACGGAGGTATCTTCCTTTCCCTCGGAGCACTCATTCTGACCAACTCTCTCATCACCCTTCTCATAACATGCAACTACCTTGTACGCAACAGGGTGACAGCACTCATGAGGATAAGACGGAAGGATTTCAGAAAGTGGATGGCTGGATACGGAGTGTTCCTTATCTTATGCATCGCCGGCACCATGGCGTATACACATCTCTCGCTTAAAAGTCTCCTGACCAACTCCAACATCTCAATGGAGCTGTACAGGTGGAACTCCAACATATTCTACACGGTACTGGTGTACCTGTCATACACGGGACTTCTTTTCAGCATCCTGCTCATCATCCAGTCGCTCAGAAGTGTGGTCAGGGAGTTCACCGGATTCAAGTTCGACATGCTCTCCGCCAAGTCGCTGGTCATATTCGCCTTCATCTGCGCTGCCTATTTCACGCTGACCTCAAGCCAGCTCGGATTCAAGAAGGAGCAGAACAGGGTGGCAGTGTGGGCAAACAGGCTGTCGGTCGATAGGGACCTCGGTCTTGAGATACAGCTGAGGACGGCGGAAGAGGGGATAGCATACGACCAGCTCATCTCCTCCCTCGCCTTCATGGAGAACACCGGCCACATGATCCAGAACAGGATAAGCGACTTCTATCTGAACCGTCTGAGGCAGAACTACTCAATAGGCATACGGCTGCTCAGGGAGGACGATATCTCCGGGCAGAATTTCTTCAACAGCATCATGCGCACCGGCACCCCTATCGCCTCGGGCTCGCGCTTCATGTTCCTGACGGACGACAACGGTCACAGCAGATACATCGGAGCCTTCCTTTTCTACAGGCAGGACAGAGGCATCATGAGGATGCTCATAACCATCGATTCCAACTCCAACAGGGACGACCACGGCTACAACAGCATACTGGGCGCCATATCCAAGCCGGGAGACATCAACATACCGTCCTTCTACTCGTATGCCAAATACAAGAACGGAAGGCTCATGTCATACAAGGGCAATTTTCCCTATCCTACCTACTTCAACACGGATGATGACGGGCACATGCTCAATCAGAGACGTGAAGTGAGCAGGGAGAAGGGATATGTGCATTTCATCAATCCGGTCAGCGAGAACGAGCTCATCATCATATCGCGTGCAAAACGCGGAGGCATAGTCTATTTCACGTCGTTCTCCTATCTGTTCCTCATCCTGAGCGGACTTCTGAGCATTTTCGCCCAGTCACGCTACAAGAAGAAGCTGTTCAGAAAGAATTACTTCAAGAACAGGATCAACACCATCCTGTTCACATCCTCCCTACTGATACTCATCAGCATGACTGTCGTCAGCGTATACTTCGTTTACACGCGCAATGAAGAGAACATGCGTAACCTCATGTCTTCAAGGATCACCACGGTTCAGGCACTTATAGAGAGACAGACCAGGACATCGGACCACTGGCAGAGCCTGAACACACCGGAGTTCTCCACACTCCTTGAAAACATCGGCTCCACGACAAAGTCGGACATCACCATGTACACTCCGGGAGGAAGTGTGTTCATGTCGACCACTCCTGAAGTCTTCGAGCAGCTCGTGCTCGGAAGCAGGATAAACCATGAGGCATATTTCAACATCTACGACCAGCATCAGAGGTACTTCATTCATCGCGAAAAGATAGTGAGCTTCAAGTATTGGGCAATGTATGCCCCGATCTTCAACGACAGCGGAAAGATAGTGGCCATAATCGGAGTCCCTTACACCGACAGGAACTTCAACTTCGAGCGCGAAGCCTTCTTCCATGCCGCCCTGATCATCAACCTCTTCATCCTGCTGCTCATGGCATCCCTCCTTTTCAGTACAAGAGAGGTCAACTCTCTGTTCTCCCCTCTTGTCGAGATGGGAAAGAAGATGAATGTGGCTGACATCCACGACCTCCAGACCATCTCATATAACCGCGAGGATGAAATATCGTCATTAGTCGAGGCATATAACCGTATGGTACGCGACCTCTCGGAGTCCACAAGACTGCTGGCGCAGGCCGAAAGAGACAAGGCCTGGAGCCAGATGGCAAGACAGGTCGCCCATGAAATCAAGAATCCGCTCACCCCTATCAAGCTGCAGCTTCAATGGATCATACGTCTCAAAGAGAAGAACAATCCGGCATGGGAAGAGAAGTTCAACGAGGTTTCCAAGGTCATCCTCGAACACATCGACATACTCACGGATACCGCCAACGAGTTCTCGACATTCGCCAAGCTCTACAGTGAGGAACCTGTACTCATGGATCTGGACCTTGTCCTGAAGGACCAGCTGAAGATATTTGACAACAGAGATGACGTCAGGTTCTCATACATAGGAATGGAAAAGGCGTATGTGAAGGCTCCTAAGCCGCAGCTCATCCGCGTGTTCGTGAATCTGCTCACAAATGCAGTGCAGGCTGTGGAGATGCAGCACAAGGATGATGGCGGGGCCACGGAGGGACGCATACGCATCTTCCTCAGGAACAGCACCCGGGACGGCTATTATGACATCGTCGTAGACGACAACGGTCCAGGCGTGAAGGAGGAGAACCTCGACAGGCTCTTCACTCCTAACTTCACTACAAAAAGTTCCGGCACAGGCCTCGGACTGGCCATATGCCGGAATATAGTCGAAAAATGTGAGGGTGAGATACGCTACCAGAAGTCCTATTCGCTCGGAGGTGCCTCATTCATCGTGACACTCCCGGCGCACAAGGTCTGATCAGAGAACGTAGGCCTTTACATCAGAGGCTGTTATGCGGTCTCCCGAAAGGATCATAAGCCTTTCGACTACATTTCTCAGCTCACGGATGTTTCCTGTCCATGACTTATCCACAAGAAGGCGCATCGCGTCCGGATCCACTGCACGTGAAGGCATCCCGGTTTCAGAGCTTATCTGCTCGAGGAAATGGTCCACAAGCAGAGGGATGTCCGACTTGCGCTGATCGAGTGTAGGGACATTGATGACGATGACGCTCAGACGGTGGTAGAGGTCTTCTCTGAATCTTCCCTGCGCTATCTCTTCCTTGAGATTCTTGTTTGTTGCAGCGAGCACGCGGACATCGACAGTTATATCCTTGTCACTGCCGACACGTGATATCTTCTTTTCCTGCAATGCCCTGAGCACCTTTGCCTGGGCAGCAAGCGACATGTCGCCTATCTCATCAAGGAAGAGGGTACCTCCGTCTGCCTGCTCGAATTTTCCCTTATGCTGCTTGACGGCAGAAGTGAATGAACCTTTCTCGTGGCCGAAAAGTTCGCTTTCTATCAGTTCCGAAGGGATGGCAGCGCAGTTGACCTCTATGTAAGGGGCAGCCGAGCGGTTGCTCTTCTGATGGAGATTCCTGGCAACGAGTTCCTTTCCCGTTCCGTTGGATCCGCAGATAAGCACCCTTGCATCGGTCGGAGCCACCTTGTCTATCATCTCCTTTATATGCATGAGAGCTTCCGAGTCTCCTATCATCTCCTGGCCATATACCTTCTTCTTCAGGACCTTGGTCTCCTTCACGAGGGAGACTTTGTCAGTTGCGTTCCTGATGGTAATCAGGATACGGTTCAGGTCGAGCGGCTTCGGGATGAAATCGAAGGCACCCCGCTTGATGCAGGCTACAGCCGAGTTTATGTCGCCATGGCCGGAAATCATCACGATGGCGGCATCTATTCCCATGGCGACAAGGCGGTCAAGGACCTCGTCTCCGTCCATTTCGGGCATCTTGATGTCACAGAATATCACATCGTACTTTTCCTTTTCCACCATCGCGATACCCTGCACGCCGTTTTCGGCAGTTTCCACTTCGTATCCTTCCAGCATCAGGATCTCCTTGAGAGAATTCCTGATCGCCCTTTCGTCATCAATTACAAGAATCTTCATAACCTCAGTTCCGCAAGTTGTTGATTATTGATTAATATTTCGTTACCCTTTCCCTGATCCCTTTCTTCGGGAAAGGGACCTCATATCGACAGGAGAGATTACAAATATCGACATTTTTGGGAGTTTAAGCAATATTTTATATTTTTGTCTGATTTTAAGTTTATTGACGCATACTGATGCATATACCTGATATAATAATCGCCATCGACGGCTACTCTTCCACAGGGAAAAGTTCATTCGCAAAAGTCATTGCAAATGACTTCTCTTTCCTATATCTCGATTCCGGAGCACTTTACAGAGGTGTTACGCTGTTTGCCATTGAAAACGGTTTGATCAGCGACGACTGTACAATAGACGTGCCAGAACTTGAGAAAGCTCTTGACTCATTGGACATACACTTCGGTGAGGGTGGCACATATATCGGAGACAGATGCGTGGAGCAGGACATCAGGTCGCTTGCAGTGGCAGACAAGGTGAGCCCGATCGCCACCGTATCCCAGGTACGCAGCTATGTGGACCGCAAGCTGCGGGAATTCGGCCGGAAGAAACGGGTGGTGATGGACGGCCGCGACATAGGCACGACCGTGTTCCCGGATGCGGAACTGAAGATCTTCATGACGGCCGACACCGATGTCAGAGCCGGAAGAAGGGCAGCGGAGATGAAGGCTAAAGGTATGGAGGCTGACATAGAGGAAGTGAGGAAGAACCTTCTTGAAAGGGATTACATAGACTCACACCGCGAGATTTCCCCGCTCAGCAAAGCTGCGGATGCCATAGAGCTCGACAACACCCATATGACAATGCAGGACCAGATGGTCTGGCTCAAGAAAATAATAGCCGAAAGATTCGGATGCTAATGCAGGATTTATGCTTACAGTAGACATTGACAGCAATTCAGGTTTCTGCGCCGGAGTGATAAGGGCCATCAGCAAGGCTGAGGATTTCCTGAAATCGGGCAGGCAGCTCTATTCTCTCGGGGCCATCGTACACAATGATGCCGAACTCACGAGACTCAAGGAAAAAGGCCTCATCACCATTGACAGGGAAGACCTTGACGAGATGCTTGACGCTCGCGGCGAGGTCCTGCTCATCAGAGCCCACGGCGAGCCCCCACACACATACAATCAGGCCGACAGTCTGGGGTTCAAGATAATAGACTGCACGTGTCAGGTCGTGCTCCAGCTACAGAAGAGGATAAGGGAAGCATATGAAAAGCAGCAGGAGCAAGGCAGCGGACAGATCATAATCTTCGGCAAGATAGGCCATGCCGAGGTGCTGGGACTTGTCGGACAGACAGGTGGTGACTCCATAGTCGTGGAAAACATCATGATGATGGAGGAGTTCATCGAGGACGGAACGATCAGGCTTGACATTCCTACCGAAGTGTTCAGCCAGACCACCAAGAGCCCGTCCGAGTATTCAAGGCTGTGCGACAGGCTGGAGGAAGAGATGGCATCCTATGGCGGCATCAGTCTCGACAGATTCAGGGAAAGGAAGCTGCTTAATGTCCATGACACCATCTGCTCTCAGGTGGCCGCACGCCACGAGAAGCTTGCGAAATTCGCGCTGGAACACGACATCATAATCTTCGTTTCCGGAAAGGCGAGCTCGAACGGGAAGGTCCTGTGCGATCTGTGCAAGTCGATGAACATCAGAAGCTATCACATCGATTCCGTGTCGGAGATCAAGCGAGAATGGTTCCGGGCAGACGACAGGGTCGGAGTGTGCGGAGCCACATCGACCCCGAAGTGGCTGCTGGAAGAGGTAAGCGGGCACATCCTTGACCTCAACAAGTATGTACCGGCGTGGGAGGAGAAGTTCTCTGACGGGGAAGACACTGATAATCAGTAAAAATTTGGCAGTAAGCGGACATTTTTATATTTTTGCACCCGATTTTGAATTTTCTATAAAAACAAAAGATAATTATGGCAACAACAGCTGATTTCAAGAACGGACTCTACCTTGACTATAACGGAAAGCCATGCCAGATCGTATGGTTCCAGCACGTAAAGCCAGGTAAAGGTCCTGCATTCGTAAAGACAAAACTCAGAAACCTCGAGAACGGACGTATCCTTGAGAACACCTTCACTGCAGGTGCAAAGATCGAGACCATCAACGTAGAGAGAAGACCTTATCAGTTCCTTTACAAGGATGAGGACGGATTCAACTTCATGCACGAAGAGACTTACGAGCAGATCCACCTCGACACAGACCTCGTGGACAACGCAGACCTCATGAAGGAAGGCCAGCACGTGGAGATGATGTTCCTTGCTGACGAGGAGCGCTGCCTCACCTGCGAGCTCCCTACATATGTAGAGCTTGAAGTGACTTACACAGAGCCTGCAGTAAAGGGTGACACAGCTTCTACCAACGCTCAGAAGGAGATCACTCTCGAGACCGGAGCGATCATCATGGCTCCTCTCTTCATCAACATCGGAGAGAAGATCCGCGTGAACACCACTGACCGTTCATACGGCGAGCGCGTGAAGTAATCAGGCGAAGAGTTCCCTCAGGACTTTCAGGGAATTTACATTTACAGCGGACTCGCTGTGGAATTCTATATAGCGGAGGATTTCCTCCGCTATTTCATTTCTCACCTGTCCCGAAAGCGGGATGAGCATTGACTCGGCAAAGGAGCCTGTCATGAACCTTTCAACGACAGGATAATGGTCGCCGACGAAGGGTCTCAGGTCATAAGCCTGGGGGCTGAAGCCGAGAATCACGGCAAATTCGAGAAGGAACCGCAGATGAAAATTACTGAAATCCTCAGTCATGGCATCCAGAAGCAGGATGTTCTTCTCGCACCATTCGAACAGTCCCTGCTCATAGGCACCCTCCTTGATGACACGGTAAAGCACCTCGCTGATGAACATCGTCATCGAGTTCTTGAACATATTGCCGCGAACTCCAAGAAGCGGGTGCTTGGCGACGGGATTCCTCATAGTGTAGAGGTTCGACCTGGATGACTCCACGACAGTCGCCTCCAGAACATTCAAGGGCAGGAAGAGGGACATGACGGATTTCTTTCCTATTCCCTTTATAATAAAGCTTCGCCGTCCATACTCCTTGCTCAGGGTATGGACGACGAGAGAATTTTCACCTGTCCTTGTGGTGTGTAATACTATGAGTTCTGTGTCTTTAACCATTCTGCCATAGCGCGGAGGGCCTTTCCCCTATGTGAGATGTCGTTCTTCTGTTCCTCCGTGATGTCTGCAAGCGTCTGTCCCGGATACTCGTCGGCAATGAATATCGGGTCATAGCCGAAACCTCCGTTGCCGGACTTCACACGCGCGATCTCACCCTCGAGGGTACCCTCGAAGAGTTTCATCTCACCATTGATGATAAGGGTGACAACGCTCTTGAACCTTGCCCTTCTTGAGGGTTTCTTCGTCACGATTCCCAGAGAGGCCGCCATATTCTGTTCACTTTCCAGGACCTCAAGTTCATGGAGGACCTTGTCCATGTTCCTGTTGAAGTCCTTGTCGTCACCGGCGTATCTTGCCGTATATACTCCTGGTGCTCCGCCAAGCGCGTCCACCTCAAGTCCGGTGTCATCTGCAAAGCAGTCGCACCCGCATTTTTCATAAAGGTACCGTGCCTTCTGTATGGAGTTGGCCCTCAATGTCTTTCCTGTTTCCGGGATGTCTTCCGTTATCCCGACTTGTGCGAGAGATGCAAGTTCGAATCCATCTCCAAGAATTTCCGAAGCCTCACGCAGTTTTCCGCTGTTGCCCGTTGCAAAAACAAGTTTCATAATAACTGCCAATATTAATCTTTACTACTAAAAACCACTGCAAAGGTATAAAATAATTCGTATTTTTGTGGCATTATATATGCGGTGACTGACATCGCAAATTTCAAACCTGATATGACACGTCACATTAAAATAATCCTGGCCGCGGCAGCCATGTTCTTTTTTGCCGCACACACATCAGACGCACAGTCCCAGAGCTTCAGGCTGGGACAATGGGTAGAGATACATAATTCCATCCTCAAGGAGCTGAACGCCACCTATGTGGACTCTCTCCAGATCGGCCGTATAATGAGGACGGGGATCGACGCGATGCTTGAAGAGCTTGATCCTTACACCATATATATACCTGAAGAGGAGAATGAGGACCTTCAGATGATGCTTTCGAAGACATACGGAGGCATAGGAGCCATCATCCACAAGAAGAAGGAAGAAAATGTCATAATAAACGAGCCTTATGCAGGCTCGCCTGCACAGAAATACGGCCTTCAGTGCGGAGATGAGATCATTGCCATAGACGGAGTTCCGACCAAGGGCCTCGAGTCGCAGGAAAGCAGCAACAGGATGAAGGGCAAGCCGGGCACCTCAGTCACCTTCAAGGTGAAGAAGGTGCGCACGGGTGACACCCTGGACATCAACATAATACGCGAACGCATCCATTTCCCTGACATAGAATATGCCGGGATGCTGGACGACACCACGGGATACATCCTCCAGACAGGATTCACCGAAAACGTGGCTGCCGACGTAAGGGCCAGGTTCCTGGAACTGAAGAAGAAGGGAATGAAGAAGTTCGTCCTTGACCTTCGGGGAAACGGAGGCGGACTCATGAGCGAAGCGATAGACATCGTCTCATTGTTTGTCCCTAAGGGTTCCCTCGTTGTTTCGTCAAAAGGAAACACAGAGTCGTCTGTCAACAGGTACTACACAACTTCAGAGCCGATAGACACGCTCATGCCTATAGTCATCTTGCTGGATTCGGGATCGGCTTCTTCTTCAGAAATCGTTTCCGGAGCGCTCCAGGACATGGACAGGGCTACCATAATGGGCAAGAGAAGCTATGGCAAAGGCCTTGTGCAGTCCATAAGGCCTATAGCCTATAACGGGCAGCTCAAGGTCACTACGGCCAAGTACTACACTCCAAGCGGGCGTTGCGTCCAGGCCATAGACTATACTCACCGCAACGAAGACGGAAGCGTGGGCCACATCCCTGACTCCCTCACACGCGAGTTCAGGACTGCAGGCGGAAGAATCGTGCGTGACGGCGGCGGAATCACTCCGGACGTGGAGATTGACTCACAGGACTACAGCAGGCTTGTATATGCCCTTGTGCTGGGAGGCGTGATAGACCAGTATGTGATCGATTATGCACGCAGGCATGCCGAGATTCCGGCAGTGAAGGATTTCCATTTCACAGACGAGGATTTCGAGGACTTCATCAGATTTGCAAAGACCCAGGAGTTCGACTACAGGAGCAGCGCCAAGACCCTCTATGATCAGATGAAGAGGGAACTCGTGAAGGATGGTCTTGCAGAAGCCATGGCTCCTGAGCTTGAGGCCATGGAAAAGGCTCTGGAGATGGACAAGGAAAGGTTCATCCGCCTGAAGAAGGATGAGATCGTCCCTTTCATCGAGGAAGAGCTGGCCACGAGATACTGGTTCCAGGAAGCAGGCGTGGAAGTACGTCTCCGCTACGACAGCCAGCTGAAGGAAGCACTGACAAAGCCATTGATATGATAGTTCTTTTCGACTTCGACGGTGTCATCGCAGACACCGAGAACCAGTACACTAAGTTCTGGGACAGGATAGGTATGGACTATCTTGAGATGGAGGGATTCGGCCACACGATAAAGGGGCAGACCCTTGTGCAGATCTTCGGGAAATACTTTGCCGGAATGCAGAAGGAGCAGGAGGAGATCGTGCCGCAGCTCAATGCCTTCGAGCGCGGCATGACATACGATTACATCCCCGGAGCTTATGAATTCATGAGAAGTCTGAAAGAGGCCGGCATTCCTATGGCGATAGTGACAAGCTCCAACGATGTAAAGATGGCAAATGCCTACAAGGCACATCCGGAGCTTACAGATCTTGTCGACAGGGTGCTCACAAGCGAGCATTTCTCGAGATCCAAGCCGGATCCGGAGTGCTTTATCAAAGGTATGGAAGTACTCGGAGGCACGCCTGAAGAAACAGTGGTATTCGAGGATTCCTTCCACGGGATTGCCGCGGGACGTGCGGCAGGAGCCAGGGTGATAGGCCTGGCTACAACAAACAAGAGAGAGGCAATAGCCCCTCTCTGCAACATGGTCATAGATGACTTCAGGTCACTGACCGTCAAGGATATCGCTATTTCATAAGCAAAGAGTTGATGTAGCCCTCCTGCGGGGTGCAGTTCTCGAACCTGCAGGCTTCGATGAAGTCGAGCATGGCCTTCCTTGCTGTCTCCTGGTCCGGTCTGGCAGCTCTGATCTCGAAGAAGGTCGCACGTGGAGCTTCCGAGAACTCTATCACCTTGTCCCAGTTCTCCGGAGGCGTGATGCCGTTGAAGCAGGAGTTCCTTATCTTCTTGTATGGCCAGAAGGTGTAGCCTATGTTGGCCTCCTGCATTGTCCTGCAGAAAGTCTCCTGCCATTCGTCTGTGTTGTGGCCGATCTCTCCCATGTACATAGGCAGGCCGGTACTGTCGCGGAACTCGATGAAATTCATGATTGCAGGACGGATCGGGTCGCCGCCGTAACGATGGCAGGTCCACATGAGCTTGTCATCATAGCTCCAGTCCTTGAAAGGCTTGAAGTTGCCGTTCCATTGAGGAGCGCCCAGCATGATGATGTGATTGTCATCGACCTCGCGGATTGCAGCTGTCACCCTCTTGTGAAGAGGCTCCAGCTTCTCGTTCAGGTCCTCCACATTGTCGAAGTAAGGGGCTATAGGCTCATTTATAAGGTCATAGGCCAGGATGACCGGCTCGTCCTTATAGTAGGCGGCAATCTTTTTCCATATTTCGCAGAAAAGCTGCTGCGAGGCTTCGCTTTCAAGAAGCCAAGGGTAGCCATAGCTGTCATCGATGTTGTCTCCTGTCTGACCTCCCGGTGCATCGTGCATGTCAAGGATGACGTACAGACCGTGGTTGCGGCACCACCCTATCACGTCATCAAGCCTCCTGAAGCCGTCCTGACCGGAAACGAGTCCCATGTAATCCTCATCAGTGAAGAGTTTGTAGTGGAAAGGTACACGGATGGTGTTCGCTCCAGTGGATGCGATGAACTCAATGTCCTTTTCAGTCACATAATTGTCCTTGAACATCTTCCAGAACTCTGCCGTAAAGTCAGGTCCCACCATCTCGCAGAACATCTGGTCGATCAGCCGGGCCGAATTGGTCTTCTGGAAACCGAACATATATCCTTCCGGATTGAGCCAGTTGCCGAGGTTGGTTCCCTTGATGAAGAACTTCGAACCGTCCGGAGCCACAAGATCCTGACCGTCAATCCTTATGAAATCAGATGAAGAGACAGATGAACCTGTGCTCCCACATCCTGCAAAGAGCCCTGCCACAAGCAAGAGCAAAGCGAATCGTAAAGCTTTCATATCAACTAACCTATAATCTATTAAGTTCTGTGTCAAGCCAATGGAGTCTGTCTGTATAGAATTCCTTCAGATAGTCGACCTCCTTTTCATACGAGCCCAGGGACGGGAAGTATACCCAGTCCACCGACTCCCATATGCTCCAGACCTCGAAGTTCCTCTTCTGGGCCTTGTCCAGTGAAAGGACCTGGTCGTCTATGAAATCAGGGATCTTCTCAAACTCCGGCATCAGCTCATTCCAACGGTCCTGAACCTTCTCTACGAATGCAGGATCATTGAAAAGATGAGGGTACCATTTGTCGAGCTTTATCCAGAAGTTCTCCGGGCCGTTACCGGTACTGCCCCAGAAATAGCCGCAGTTGCCGAGAGTCAGGTCGAAGTCCCAGAGATGGTACATCTCCATCTTCTTTCCACGCTCCTTGGTTATGAAGGAGCTTTTGCGGAGGTTTCCGTCGATGTTCTTGGTGAGTTCCTGAACGATGTAGTAATCAACGAACGAGTCCACATCTATATATTTAGGATAACCCGTCTCTTCCGAATAATCCCTTGCCCACAGAGCCTGCTCGAAGGACTCGAAAAGGCCCTTGACATACGCAAGCTGCTGCTGCGTAGGCACCTCAGGATCGCTGAACATCATCGGAACTCCCATGGATGTCCACCAGCATGTGGTCTCGTCCTGCTGCTCCTCGATCTCGAGATAATAACCTCCTGTCATGGCATCTCCGGTGTTGTCGTCCTCCCCTACCAGGTCTATATCCACACGGTCCTTGGACACCTTCTTATGTTCGCAAAGTGTATATACACCCTGATACTTGCCATTGAGGTAGACCTCGACGCTGCGCATCCTCGGAGTCCAGCTGAAGCCGCATATCTCTGAAAGCTTCATCGCAACGATGTTGCGGATCAGAGTCCTGTCCGCATAGTTGGCAAGAAGTGCCCATTCCTTGTCTGCAGGCATGCCGAGCAGGGATGCCTTCTCATCCAGCTTCACCTTCCATGGCTTCTTGGGGAAACTCCAGGTGGAGTTTCCTCTTCCCCTGATGCCCATGTAGGCCTTAAACTCAGCCACATCACTGTAAAGCAGTTCAGGATCAGAGATGGTGATGGATCCGTCCACATAGTTCTTCTTGTCCACGATAGGGGCGGAATTCTTGGTCGTTATGCGGATTACAGGTATGTTCTGCCTTCTCTCTATCTCAGCCTGTTCCTTCTCCTCTTCCTGAAGAACCTTGCTGGAGAATGTCAGCACACTGCGGTTACTGAGGTAGACATAAAGGGTCTTCGCATCGAAATAGACATATACCGGCCAGGACTCCTCATCGGAGAGGGAGGAATCCACCCTGATCGGAATGACCGCGCCGTCAAGCATCCACCAACTGCCTGTAGCATCGACCTTTGCAGGCTTTCCGACCCTGCAGTCATGAATCTCGAAAGCCGTTTCGGCAACAGTCAGGCTGGAGCCGTCCGAGAATCTTATGACGCAACTCCCGTTCTGATGCTCCGCCGAATCGAAAACCTTTCCGTCCTGATAGGCCTGGACAAGCTCCCGGAGGCCTTGCGGCTGCTGAGGTTCCTTCGGTGTGTCCTCATTCTTCTCACAACCTGATAAAAGGAGTATGAGAGAGAAAAGCAATGATATGATCTTCATGTATCTTTCCATATTCTATTTCACTACAAAACCGACAGGCTCTCCTGAAGCGGAATCCCCTGCCACCCAAAGTCTGAAATCTCCCGGCTCGACAACATATTCCATGTCGAAGTTCCAGAATGCGAGTTCTGCTACAGGAAGCTCGAATGTAATTGTCTTCGTCTCTCCCGGAGCAAGGGTGATCCTCTCGAATCTCTTGAGCTCCTTGACCGGACGGACAACCGAGCCTACGCAGTCCTGCACGTAGAGCTGCGCCACCTCCGTCGCCTCGTATTTTCCCTTGTTCTTAAGGTCAAGACTTACGCGGAGCACTCCGTCACGCTCAAGTTCCGCATTCTCGATGACAGGCTTTCCGTACTCGAACTCAGTGTATGAAAGACCGTATCCGAACGGGAAGAGCGGGCCGTATCCAGTATCAAGATAATACGAAGTACATCCGAGGGATGTCTGGCCTGCAGCGATAGGAATATCGTTCAGAAGGGTTTCGGTACCGTTGCATGGACGTCCGCTGTTGTTGTGGTTGTAATAGAACGGAGCCTGTCCTGCATCGCGGAGGAATGTCATCGGAAGCTTTCCCGAAGGCACTGCCTTACCCTTGATAAGGTCTGCAAGCGCCGGACCTCCCATGGTACCCGGATGGAATGAGTAAAGCATCGCATCACAATTTGCAAGATCACGTTCGATAGTAAGAGGACGACCGGCGATCACCACGACCACAACAGGTTTTCCAGCCTTTGCAACCTCAGCGATGAGTTCGCTCTGAGCTCCCTGAAGATTGAGGTTTGAAAGAGAGTGAGCCTCACCAGAAAGGATGGCCTCTTCGCCGACAAATACGACAGCGGCATCAGCCCTTGAAGCTGCATTGCGTACCCTTGCAAAATCCTTTGTATTCTTGTCGCGGCTATATGCCAGACCAGGTTCCCAGATAACATTGTATTCCTCACGAAGAGCATCGAGAGGAGTTATTGTATGTTCCTTCTGACCGTCAAATGCCCATGTACCCATCTGCTCATACGGAGCGTCAGCCAGAGGACCTGTCACGAGGATAGTCCTTGCGGCAGAAAGAGGAAGTACGCCGTTGTTCTTGAGAAGTACAGCCGACTCCACTGCGCACTGCTTTGCAGCCTCAAGATGCTCAGGAGCATAGTCTACCTTTGCGGATGCCGTTTCATCGACATACGGATTTTCGAAAAGTCCGAGTTCGAACTTGAGCTTCAGGATATTACGTACGGCGCGGTCGATTTCCTTCTCGGAAACCTTGCCTTCCTTCACGAGTTCCTCGACATACTGGATGAAGCCGTATGACATCATGTCCATGTCGACACCGGCGTTTATCGCCTGCTCCGCAGTATGCTTGAGGTCACGTGAGAATCCATGCGCAATCATCTCACCGGCTGAATTCCAGTCCGTTACGACCATTCCGTCCCATCCCCACTCGTCGCGGAGGATATCCTTGAGAAGCCACTTGTTTCCTGTAGACGGCACACCGTCGATCTCATTGAACGAAGTCATGAGGGTAGCGGCGCCGGCCTCTGCCGTAGCCTTGAATGCAGGGAAATATGTATTGCGGAGTGAACGCTCCGAAATCATTGTCGTATTATAATCACGTCCGCCTTCAGCAGCACCGTAGCCCACGAAGTGCTTGATGCAGGCAGCCATGGAAGTAGGGTCGCTGAGGTTATCGCCCTGATAGCCCTTGACCATTGCAACACCCATGACGGCATCAAGATACGGATCTTCACCCGAACCTTCCGCTACTCGTCCCCAACGTGGATCACGCGCGATGTCAAGCATAGGAGAGAAGGTCCATCTCACGCCGCTTGCAGTGGCCTCTATGGCAGCTATGCGTGCTCCCTTCTCGACGATGGCCGGATTGAAGGTCGCAGCCTGTCCCAGCGGAATCGGGAATATCGTGTGGAAACCGTGGATGACATCACGCGAAGCGATGATCGGAATGCCGAGACGGCTTTCCTCGACTGCAGCCTTCTGCACGATGTTGATTTCCTTAGGATCAGAACAGTTCAGGATGCTGCCCACATTTCCTGCAGCTGCCTCATCCTTGAGCCAGGCTCCTCCTGAAAGCTGGTTCATCTGGCCGATCTTCTCCTGAAGGCTCATCTGAGAAAGCAGAGCCTCCACCTTCCTGTCCGTTTCAGACTGTGCACCACAGCCTATTGCCGAAATAAGGACAGCAGCACTGAGTATAAATCTTATAGTCTTCATATTTTACTGTGATTAATCATTTCTTCTGAAACACACGCACATAATCAATTTCCATTCGGGCAGGGCCGTCGTCAAGGGCAGTAACTTTATTGATATCCCATATACCTGGGAAGTTACCGCCTACGGCAAGATTGAGAAGGATGAAGTTGTCCTTACGGAATTCATTGTCACCGAAGTCCTTCAGAGCCATCTTGAAATACGGCTTCGCATCCGGTCTGGTGTCGAGGTCTATGTACATCGCTATCTGGTCTTCATCCCATATGCATGTGAATGTGTGGAACTGACCGTCCTGGACAGAATAGCTGTTGGTGAAATCATAGGAATAATACTGATGGCCGGGAGCACCCCAATGGCAGGCCCCGTTGAGGAATTTCTCCTGAGTGCCCTTCCTGATACCGTTCTGATGGCCCATCTCCAGTATGTCGGTCTCGCCGCAGTTCGGCCAGCCCTTGGACTTGAAGTCGTTGCCCATCATCCAGAATGCAGGCCAGAGTCCGTCGGCCGTCTTCGGAAGCTTGATTGAAGCAGTGACATAGCCGTACTTGAAATAGACTTTCCCAAGAGTGATCAGGCGTGCCGATGTGGCTTCCGCGCCTTCATATTTCTCCTTTCTGGCAGTTATTATCAGTTTTCCGTCAGCCACGTCCACATTTTCAGGACGAGCCGTGTAGTACTGAAGCTCAGCATTGCCCCAGCCGTTGCTTCCTCGGCCCACTTCGCAGGTCCAGCTGGCCTCGTCCAGTCTGTTGCCTTCAAACTCGTCGCTCCAGAAGAGTTCATAGCCCTCAGGGACGAACATAGCCTCACCTGTGGAACTTGTCTGCTGGGTGACAGGGATTTCCACCTTTGAAGAGGTCGTCCTGAATGTGATGGTGTTGGCACGGTCCTCGGTCAGAAGATTCTTCTTCACGGACACTTTGACCCTGGTTTCCCCCTTGATGCCCCCTGTCGGCGAAACCGAGCACCATGACGGATCGGCTACAGAGGTACCCCAATCCGAATCGGATGTGACTGTAAGAAAGGTCTCCTGCTCTTCAAAATCCAGGACAATTTCTGCCGGAGAGACCTGGACGGTACCGCCTACAGGGGTTTCGGTCTGCTCCGGGCCGGTGCATGAAAGGGCCAGAAGGACGATTGTTGATAATTTTGGTATCATTTTCATAAAAATATTGATTTCCCGACTCACTGCGGTCACCCGTAACCGGCTGGCCGCTTGAGCGACAGTGAAAGAAATGACAACATCATTTCTGGAACACACGTACGTAGTCTATTTCATATGTTGCAGGGAGACAGGTCTCGTCGACTCCCATCATTCCTCCCCAGTCGCCTCCCCAAGCGAGGTTGAGCTTGAGCTCGAAAGGCTTGTTGAAAGGCCAGGTGTCGGCATTGCGTCCTCTTGAATAATCATCCGGATTGTAGTAGAACAGCTGCTTGCCGTCCACATATGTCTTTATGTATTCAGGAGTCCACTCCAATGCGTATGTGTGGAACTCGTCCATCACGCCGGCCACCTTCCTTGCAGCAGTCTTCTGAGTTCCTATCGCATGATAATATGCCTTGCAGTGAATTGAAGAAGACACCTCTGTAGGTACACAGCCGACATGCTCCATGATGTCGATCTCGCCGCCCTCAGGCCAGCCTGACCACACGGAAGGCATCATCCAGAACGCAGGCCATGTGCCCTTGCCCTTCGGCAGCTTGAGACGGGCCTCGAAATAGCCGTAAGTCCAGTTCTTCTTTGTGTTCACTCGTGCCGAATACACCCTGTTGCCGCTCTTTATGGCTCGGATCTTCAAGGTGCCGTCACTCACATCGGCTGTGATGATATCGCCGGTACGTCCGGCAACGTAGGTCTGAAGCTCATTATTCACCCAACCCGGCTCTGCGGTCTCATACCACCATTCCTTCGTGTCAGGCATAATGAGTGAAGGGTCATTGAACTCGTCCCTCCATACGAGCTTGTAGCCGGCTGGAGTATAGATCTCCGGCTCTACATATGCGGCACCTTCAGGAATCTTGAATCCTGCAGGCGCGGTAAAGTCCGACCACACATATACTGTGGTCAGCGGGTTTCCGGTGAGATCCAGTTCCTTGAGCTTGCCGAGCATCTGGATGTCAATGGATGTAATGTTGTTTCCGGACAGGTCAAGGGAGACCAGGTCAGGGAACAGGGCAACGAGCTCGGAGACATCTGTGAGCCCGCTGTCGGAAAGATCGAGAGATGTGATTCCCTCTATCTCCTTCGTGCTGAGGACGCCGTCGCCATCCATGTCGAGATCCTTGAGCAGGGCTGCCAGAAGGGCCTTGTCCTCAACAGCGACAGACTCGACCTTATAATGCTGCTTCACAGGGACCTCCATCTTCATGGAACCTGACCTGAAAAGGAGTGTGGTCGCACGTCCGTCCAGATTCTTGTTTTCCTCGATGGTCACCTTCAAGGTCGTCTCACCCTTGACTCCTCCTGTAGGGGAAGTCTTCACCCATGAATCAACAGGAGTGACACCCCAGTCCGTCTCTGCAACTACCGTCAGGACTACCTCCTGCGCAGCTGATGAAACAGAGATCTCATTCGGGGTCACCTGAAGCTTCACCTCCGGAGCATTGCCCCCTTGAGGATCCTTCTCGCCGCAGGCGGTGGTCATGCCTGCCAAGGCAGCTATCAATAATAAGGTCTTGAGTCTCATTCTTAATTAATTTAAAGGCAGGGGCAAAGCCCGGTCCGGGCTTTGATCCCCTGCCATTATACAGTATATATTAATGTTCTATGAGGGTGATTCCGCTGACCACTACCTTCGAACCTGAAGCTGCACCACCGAAGTCGAATACGAGCTTGAGGT
>SUYN01000008.1:0-33488 GCA_015060405.1 Bacteroidales bacterium | reverse complement strand
CTGCACCACCGAAGTCGAATACGAGCTTGAGGTTCTCGCAGTCGATACCCTGAGCACCGATCACCTTGAGTTCGAAGTCCTCATATGCTGAGAGTGCATAACGGCCGTCTGTGATGATGGCTCCGTCGTTGTCCTGAGCACAAAGCTTCACTGTCACACCTGGGTGATCCGCATCCGAATTGAGAACGAGATAGAAGTCATAAGTCTTCGCAGCCTCTGACTTGAGACCAGTGTTCTGGAAGAAGAACTGACCCTGCCACTGCTGTCCGCCGATCTCTTCAGGAAGAACGAATGTGTGTGTGCCGCCATCTGAAGTCACTGTTGCAGGTGCGATCTCACCCCAGTCGTTGTTGGCGAACCAGAAATGGTGATCTGTTGTTACTGCAGAATTCCAGAGGTTATTTGGATCGGCAGGGTCAAATGTAGGCTCTGACGAACCGCCACCGCCAGATGTTGTCTTGGCCTCGCGGAATACGATGTCCTTCACTACTATAGTCGAACCACCCTGTCCGCCGCCGAAGTCGAATACGAGCTTGAGGTTATCGCAGTCGATACCAGGAGCCGCATATACATCAAGAACGAAGTCCTCGTATGCTGTAAGTGCATAGCGGCCGTCTGTGATGATGGCTCCGTCATCAGTCTGAGCACAAAGTTTCACTGTAACACCAGGATGATCTGCTGTAGAGTTGAGCACGAGATGGAAGTCATAAGTCTTCGCAGCCTCTGACTTAAGGCCTGTGTTCTGGAAGAAGAACTGACCCTGCCACTGCTGAGTTCCAAGGCCTTCAGGAAGAACGAAGGTGTGAGTACCGCCGTCTGAAGTCACTGTTGCATTCTCAATAGCGCCCCAGTCGTTGTTTGCAAAGTAGAAATGATGATCTGTTGTCACAGCATTGTTCCAGAGGTTGTCCGGTGATGAAGGATCGAATGGTGCAGGGCCTGAGGCTCCGCCTTCGATGTGCTCCTGAAGGACGATGTCCTTGATCTCAACTGTCGAACCTGGAGTCGCTCCACCGAAGTCGAGGACGAGCTTAGCGTTAGAAAGATCTACACCCTGAACGCCCTTCACCTGATACTTGAACTCTTCGTAAGCTGTCACAGCATGTGCATCCTCGAAGAAGAATACATTATCGTTGTCCTGCTGAGTGAGCTTGATGGTGATTCCGCCGTGATCTGCAGTAGAGTTGAGTACGAGCTGGAAGTCATACTTCTTGTCTGCGGATGTCACGATACCTGTGTTGTTGAATACCATCTGACCCTGCCAACGCTGGGTACCGATGCCCTCAGGGATCACGATTGTGTGCTTGTTGCCGTCAACTGTATAAGCCGGATTGTCGATCTGGCCCCAGTCATTGTTCGCGAACCAGAATGAGACGTCCATTGCGGCGTTCTTCCAGAGGTTGCGGTCAGAGTCCGGATCGAATACGACTTCGCCAGGACCCGGCTGCGGTACATCAGGCTTTACGCTGCCCTCCACCACGAACTCATACTTCCATGAGATTGCTCCGTTGTCATGAACAAGGGCAAGTTTCTTGGTGTTTGTTCCCTCGAGGAGCTTGTAGCGTGGCTCTGCCATAGCCTCAGGGTTAGGGATATAAGAAAGGTTGGCGTTTGCAGGAAGCACGAGATAGATCTCCTCGATACCTGCATCGTTCCATGAGTTCTCGAATGAATAGTCAGTTGTGAAGCCTTCGATAGGGACCATGTAGTCGTTGCCATCTTTAGGATTGTACTCGACGCCATAGCCTGAGTCCTTGTTCACATATACCATTCCTCCCTCACCCGGGTTGTAGGTATACTTCATGTCCTTGGTGAAGGTGAGCCTGTCGTCATAAAGGCCCCAGTCCTTCTTCTCGTCCGGACCTGCTGACCACCAGTTCGTACCGTCAGTACCTGGCTCGCCACATCCGAAGTGACCCTTCACTGTAGAGTTCCACTCCCATACCTTCTGATCGCTTCCTGCGAAGAAAGTGATGTACTTTGAAGGATCGAACGGATCGCGGTAGGTGTTCTCGAGAGTGAACTCGACAACCTTAGAACCCACAGAAACACCGTGAGCGTTGTACGCCTTCACCTCAACTGAATGAGTTCCGGCATCACGAAGACGGAGCTTGACGCCGTTTCCGGTGTAAGCATACTTCTTGTTAGCCTTTCCGTCGATCTTCTCCTCGCCGAAAAGCCACATAGGAACCACTCCCTGGTTTTCTACAGAGAATGTAACATAGTTGGTCTGATTGTCGACATCGATCTTGACCTGCAGGTCAGAAGCCGAAGGAACCTGATTCGGATCGAGCTCCATATACTCCTGAACGCAGCCCATAGTCACTACTGCAGCCAGAGCCAACGCCATATATTTAAAAATCTTCATAATCTTTCAGAATTAATGATTAGTAGTTGTTCTGGGTCATAGGATGAGGAGTGTTTGCAGTAGCATCCATCTCTGTCTGAGGGAATGGGATGTACTTCTTGCTCTCTGTCCAAGCCTTCGTACGGTATCCGCCCTTGTCGTTGGCAGGAGTAAGTACTGTGGCAGCCTGACCGAGACGGATGAGGTCCCAATAGCGCTTGCCTTCTCCCATAAGCTCCACATGACGCTCCTGGAGGATGGTCTCAAGGTTCGCTCCTACTGTACCAAGACCTGCACGTGTACGTACCTCGTTGAGGTAAGTGTCTGCAGAACCCTTTCCAGAGCAGCCATGGACAGCGATGAGCTCAGCTGCGTTGAGAAGAGTCTCGGCATAGCGGTAAAGACGGATGTTGGTACCATAGTTAAGGGTCGCGTCTGCAATCTGTCCTGCATTTCCGTCAAGACGAGGGAGATACTTCGCATTGTAGAAACCTGTGTCCTGATAACGTGCAGTGTAAGTCACACCAGCCTCTTTTGCAGGCTCATAAACGGTAACATCCTTGCGGAGGTCACCTGGCTCGAATGCTTCAGGAGCCGATGCTGTAAGAGGGAAGAATCCCCATCCTTCGTTGCCGTACTTCGCGCTGCCGGACATACCGTTCATACCCATGAGGGTAGGAAGAACTGTACCGCCTGCTGCGAGAGGACTACCCCATGAACGGTAAGCTCCCTGGCTGAAGAAGTTGATGTCGAGGATAGTCTCCGAGCTCCACTCGCCTGCAGGCTCCCACATGTTGGCGAGGTCTGCAGATGAAACAAGAGCATACTGTCCGCTTGTGATGATCTCCTCCATATAATCAAGAGCCTTCTGCATCTTCTCCTTGTCGTTCTGATACATCACGATGTCAGCATAGAGCATCATGGCAGCAGCCTGAGTGATGCGGCCGAGCTCTGAAGTGCGCTTCATAGGAAGAGCCTTTGATTCGATAGCCTCCTCAAGAGCGGCAATCATATGTCCGTACACTTCGTCAGCCTTGAGCTGAGGAGTAGAATAAGGGAACTCGAGGTTTGTCTCATAATAAGGAAGGTTTCCCCAGAGCTTCCACATCTGAGTGTAATACCATGTGCGGAGAACAGTCGCCTCTGCAAGGAACTCGGCCTTTCTCTCATCAGAGATGCCCTGGACCTGAGGCATGTATTTGTGTACGTTGTTCGAGCGGTTTACGCCTGAATATGCGACAGTCCACACAGTTGCAGGAGTATTCTGTGAATCCACCGAATAGTCGAACATGAGATGGTAGTGCTTGTTGTCTGAAACGCCGGATCCGCCAGGATAGACGTCATCTGCCATCACCTCATATATCATAGGGATAGGATTGTACATTCCAAGTCCCCAGTCAAACCACTGCATAGGGTCATATGCTGCTACGAGCGCCTCTTTGATGCGGGCCTCTGAATTGTAGTACTCGTCAATGAGGATCTTGTCGTGAGACTCAACATTAAGCCATTTCTCACCGCAAGAGCTGAGAGTCATAGAGAGCAGCAGGGCTGCAAAAATATAATATATCTTTTTCATCTTATATCTCTTTACTGGTGATTAGAAAGTAATGTTTGCTCCGAACTGAACTGTACGCGCCTGTGGATATACACCTCTGTCCATGTAAGATGCGACCTCAGGATCGAAGCCGTCATATTTGGTGAATGTGAGGGCGTTCTCGCAAGCTACGAACACGCGGAGTTTGTTTACGAAGACCTTCTTTGTAAGGGATGCAGGAAGAGTGTAGCCGAGAATCACATTCTTCAGACGGAAATAGCTTGCATCCTTGATGAAGAAGTCAGAAGCCTTGGACCAGTTCTGGTTAGGGTCTACATTGGTGAAACGAGGATACTCGTTTGTAGAGCCTTCACCTGTCCAGCGGTTGAGGACATACTTAGGCTGGTTCATTGAAGGGATGTCCGTACGACGTGTTCCGTCAAAGATGCTGTTACCTGCAACTCCCTGCCAGATCATTGAGAAGTCGATGCCTTTCCAGTTCATGTTGAGGTTGAATCCGTACATCCATGGTGCAAAGCACTTTCCGAGCACTGTACGGTCGCCCTCTGCAGTGATGCTTCCGTTGCCGTCGATGTCGACATATCTGAAGTCACCAGGCTGAGCCTCAGGCTGGATGAGCTTGCCGTCAGCATTGACATAGGCATTTACCTCTGCCCAGTTCTGGAACACACCGTCAGTCTTGTATCCATAGAAATATGGGTACACCTGACCGTTCTCACCACGTGCGATCGTTCCCATCTGGTGATAAGAAGCCACGTCGACAACACCGGTCTCGTTTCCTGCGTTGATCAGGATTGTGTTCACATAAGTCACGTTTCCTCCAACAGAGAGGTTGAAGTCACCGATAGTGTAGCGGTAGGTTGCCTCGATCTCGGCACCTCTGTTGGACATGGTTCCCACGTTACCCCATGGCTTAGACTCGCCGAGGTAGCCAGGGACAGGCATCTGCTGGAGCATACGTGCAGTCTTCTTGTTGAAGTAGTCCACTGTGACCTGAAGTGAGTTGCCCCAGAAACCGAGGTCTACTCCCAAGTCAGTCTGATGGCTTTCCTCCCAACCGAGAAGGGAGTTCGGTGTCACAGACGGCTTTACACCATTGTGGATGGTCTCATTTCCGAGGGCGCCGCTGCCGAACACGTAGTTGTTGCCTGTAGCAGTCAGGGCAGCATACTGGAATGCGCCTATGTTGTCACTACCGTTGACACCATAGGAAGCACGTACCTTCATGGTAGAAAGCTGGCTGAACACATCCTTCATCCAAGGCTCGTTCTTGACATTCCATGCAACTGAAGCTGATGGGAACGGAGCGAAACGGCGGCCAGGTCCGAAGTGTGAAGTACCGTCACGACGGATAGTCGCCTGAATCATGTAACGGTTGTCATAGTCGTAAGAAACACGGGCAAAGAGGGATGCGAGCCTGTAGTCGTCGTAGAGGTATCCGCCTCCGTCGTTGTCCTCGCGCTGGCTTGTAGCAAAGCCCATGTTAGCCTTTGAAGGATCCTCTTCCATGAGGTACATTCTTGAAGCATTGATTCCCCTTCCTGTGCTCGAGAATGCTGTCTGACCAGCCATCGCGGTGAGGTTGTGCTTGTCATTGAATGACTTGGTGTATGTCAGGGTGTTTTCAACCTGCCATGTCATTCCGCGGTTCATCGAACCCCATACAGAAGAGTAACCCTGGTTACGTGTAGACGAGAGGTAGTAGTTAGGTGTCCATCCATCGCTGCCGCCGACTGAGAAATCGACATTTACAGAAGAACGGAGGGTGAGGCCGTCATAAAGCTGGAAAGCAACCTCTGCACCTCCGACCACGCGGTCGTAATTGTTCTTTGTACCAGGCAGAGAAAGGTCTGCGAGAGGGTTGATCATCTCCTGGAACTCAGTGCCCGGAATAGTGAAGAGACGTCCGTTTCTCGGGTCGCGGATGAGGTTGAAGTCGCTCCAGTTAGGGTTGAGGAGCTCGCCTGTCGCATCATCTACAGCATGTGCTGCATCATTGTAGCAGTACTGGTCCATGACTGCCTGCTCCTGCGCAGGATCCACATATACCGAAAGAAGTGGAGAAAGGGCTGCAGCCGATCCCAGAGGTGAACCGAACTCGGAGTTGGTCGTGATGCCCGTGGTGAATGTACGTGCATAAGAGACGTTGATGTTGAGATCCATCTTGTTCAGCCACTTGCGGTCTGCTGTCGAATCGAAGATGCTGTACTGGTCGTTAACACGTACAGAGAAACGCTCATAGTTCGAACGGTCGTAGTCACCTCCGACAATACCTTCCTGTGTGTAGTAACCCGCTGAAACGAAGTACTGGTTCTTTGCGTTACCGCCGCGGATTGTAAGCTGGTGGTTCTGCTGAGGGGCGTTCCAGTTGAAGAGCTCGTCCTGCCAGTCTGTTCCTTCACCGAAAGAATAAGGATCGGCATACTTAGGGGCGTTACCATCGTTGATGGCAGCCTCGTTCATCATCACTGCGTACTCTGTCGCGTTGAGGACCTCGCGCTTGCGCCAAGGGCTTGACATCGCATACTGGAAATCGTAAGAAACCGACACTTTGTCCTTTGTACCCTTCTTTGTGGTCACGAGGATGACACCGTTGGCACCACGGGTACCGTAAACTGCGCAGGATGCACCGTCCTTGAGGATGTCGATACGCTCGATGTCGTTTGGAGAAAGGTAGTCTATTCCACCCACAGGCATTCCGTCAACGACATAGAGAGGGCTTGCTCCGTTGATGGAGCCCATACCACGGATCACGATGCTTGATCCTGCGCCAGGATGACCTGAGTTGGATGTTACGGCTACTCCGGCAGTAAGGCCTTTGAGAGCATCGTCGACGCGGATAGGAGAAGCCTGCTCGAGCAATTCTGTGCTGACGGTTGAAATGGCTGCTGAAACGACGGCCTTCTTCTGAACGCCGTATCCGATCATGACCACTTCGTCAAGCATTTCTGAATCTTCTTCCAGGACGACCTCGACATAGCCTGATCCCACTGGAACACGGGCTGTCTTGTAACCGATGGAAGAGACAACAAGGACTGCGTCTGAAGGCACTGCACTGAGGACGAAGTTACCGTCCAGGTCAACGGTCGTACCGTTGGCAGTACCATCTACAACCACGGCTGCGCCTATTACAGGCTCACCGGCAGAATCCTTGACTGTACCTTTTACTTGCTGAGCGAACGCATTGGCGCAGCTCAGACCCATTATCGCAAAGATAAGGGCGATTCGATAAGTTAGGTGTTTCATTTGGTTAGTGTTTATGTGTTAGTTAAAGTGTTTACGAAACAATACAGGTTCGCAATCCCAAATTTAATCATTTTTCCTCTTCGGTTCACACCTTATATATAAAAGAGGTGCAAATTAGTGGATATGATCAAAATAAACCACTGATTGACAATGTATTACAATCGGAAAAATGGGTAAAAAAGTGGACCAGACAAAGACCGCGACAGCCCGAAAGTGCAAAAAAGTGGAAGATATATGACCTATCTTCCACTATATTTAATTAATCTTCAATATTTTACAAAAATGAATCTCACCCCTGAAAAGTGGATTTTTTTATCGTCTTGAGCCTATTTTTCTGACCATTTCCTCGAAATTATCGCGGTCCGACAAGGCGGAATTCTTCACCTGAGCCCTGTAGTTATAGATCGTATTCACAGAGTAGCGGAGAAGGGATGCGATGTGCGAGGACTGGGTGATTCCCAGCTTGATGAGGGCGAAGATCCTAAGCTCGGTGTTGAGAAGTTCTCCTTCCTTCAGCACCACACGGCTGCCCTCCTGAAGGAGTCCGTTGAAATCCTCGACGAATGAAGGATACAGCTGAAGGAACGAGGTGTCAAAGGTCTTGTAGAAATTCTTCAGCTCCGCATCGTACTGCTCGCGGGAGAGAGTCTTCCTGAGCTTGTCGAGGTAGCCCGAACACATGGACAGGAAGAGGCCGAGATACTCTTCCTTGGCGGCATTGGCCTCCACCAGTTCGAGATTGGTCTTTCTGAGTATCTCCTCAGCCTTGACGATGGATGCATTAGACTCGGCAAGCTGCGCGTTCTTGGTCTCGATGGTCCTTGCCCTGTTCTTTCCTGTGACATGAAGATTAAGGGCCACAACAGCCACCAGCAGGAGGAAGAAGGCAGCTATGACCGTGATCATCATATACATGGATCTTTCCTTATTCTGCTGTTCCCTGGAATCCAGATATGCCTTTTCTATCCATGGCATTGTGGAAGCGATCTGCACCTTGCGGAGCTTGGCGTTGTAGAACACGGCGTCGTCAAGCGATATCCTTATATATCTGAATGCACGTTCAGTATCTTCCGGTGAGGTGAGGTTGACAGCGATCGAGCAGAGCGAGGCATTGTCCTTGATCGCCCCCTGGATGTCACATATCGCCGATTCTATCCACCACTTGATCGTCTCTTCTGTCCTGTCCATATTCTGGCATATGAATCCCTGCCAGTAGGTCTGCACCGCATAATCCCTTGACTTCCTGTTAAGGGATTCCAGCAGACGTGCATTCTCGTCATAGGCCTCAGTCCACTTCTTGTCCTGTATCAGGTGCATTATGGTAATATGACGGTTGAGATAGGAGTTCTCGGGTGTGTTCTTCAGGATAAGGTTCTGGTAGGAAAGGATCTTCTCCACTCCCGGCACCTCTATGCCTGAAGTCTGCATATATTCCTGATAATCGGTCAGAAACCTCTGCGACGCATTGTACCAAAGGATTTTCTGCTGATAGTCAAACGACAGCGTGTCAAGCTGCTGGAATGTCTTTGAAGCCTCGAGGAACATTCCCGCACTCGTAAACAGGAAGGCTTTGTTGAGAGAGGCCGTTGTCCTGAGCGAAGCATCTGCAAGCGAATCCGCCAGACGTTCCTGCATCTGGAGCATCTCCCTCGCCCTGTCGAACTGATACGGGGCATATTCCTCATAAAGACGGCCGTATATGCCATATTTCTGATGAAGGGTCAGTTCCTTGTCCTGCAGAGTCTCCTGTATGGCATTTATCCTGCTTTCCTTTATGAGAGTGTACTCATCGATGTTGTCCAGAGCCTCATCAAGACGGTTGAAGTCCTGGGCAAGAGGATGTTCGTAACTTGGCCGGCATCCGGCCAGAATGAGAATCAGAGAGAGATGGATCAAAAAATTCTTCATACCAGATTGTCAGGTTAGCCGGACAAAGGTAACAAAAATTAATTATCTTTGTAAGATTATATGATACAAGCAAATATGCATCTGAAACATCTTACATACGTAATGGCCGGCATCATGATGATGGCGGCATGCGAGAAGAATCCGGAAGGCCCTTCAGGACAGAAGCCTGAACCTCAGGAACCGGAACAGACAGAAACGGTCTTCGCCAAGGGTGCGGACATCAGCTGGGTGACGCAGATGGAAGCTGACGGGCAGAAGTTCTATAGCCAGGATGGCAGGGAAACCGAATGTACGGCCCTGATGAAGGAACTGGGATTCAATGCAATACGCCTCCGCGTGTGGGTCAATCCGGAAGGAGGATGGTGCGGGAGTGAAGATGTCCTGGTGAAGGCAAGACGCGCACAGGCGCTCGGGATGAGGATAATGATAGACTTCCATTACAGCGACACCTGGGCAGACCCGTCGAAACAGGTGGTGCCGGCCGCATGGAGCGGCTATGGGACTGACGCGCTTACAGAGGCCGTGGCAGCACATACCGGCGAAGTCCTGCAGCTTCTGAAAGACAATGGTGTGGAGGTCGAATGGGTCCAGATCGGAAACGAGATCAATGACGGGATGCTCCACCCTCACGGAAAGCTGAGCGACCCGCAGAAGATAGGAAACTTCACAGGGTTCTTCAATGCAGGAAGTGCCGCAGCGCGCAGGATCTATCCGGACATCAAGGTGGTGCTCCACAGAAGCAACGGCCACGAGACGACAGCCTTCGAATGGCTTCTGGACACGATGGAATACAAGAACCTCGACTACGACATCATAGGCATGTCCCTCTACCCTACCTGGTGGGAGAACGGCGGATGGAGATCGTGGAAAAGCGCAGCCGAAGCATGCATGGCCAACATAGCCGCCTTCCATAAGAAGTACGGCAAGCCGGTGATCATCTGCGAGATCGGCATGCCTGTCAGCGAGCCGGAGATGTCACAGGAGGCCCTCAGGTATGTTCTTGAAAACACTTCGGAGTCGCAGGACTGCCAGGGGGTGTTCTACTGGGAGCCTCAGACAGACGGAGTGTGGAAACCTTCCAGCTATGCGGCGCTGGGATGGAACGCCTACGACAAGGGGGCATTCCACAACGGAAAGGCCACATCTGCACTCGACCCTTTCAAAGAATAAAGCACACAGATCATGAGATATCTTATCACCCTCCTATCAGCACTTTCCCTTGCTGCATCGGCCTTCGCACAGACACAGCGCAGCGAGACCATATTGAAGGACTGGGAATTCCGCCGCGACCATCAGGTCGGATCGCAGAGCGGATGGGAAAAAGTTTCGGTCCCTCACGACTGGGCAATATACGGTCCGTTCGATAAATCCAATGACCTGCAGACTGTTGCGGTGGTGCAGAACGGAGAAGACGTCGCCACTGAAAAGACAGGACGTACCGGAGGACTTCCTTATATGGGCAAGGGAGCCTACAGACGCACGCTTGAAATAAAGCCGGAAGAACTTGACGGCCGCAGACACATCCTCATGTTCGACGGAGCCATGAGCGAGGCCCAGGTCTTCGTGAACGGAGAGAAGGTCTGCTTCTGGCCGTACGGATATAATTCATTCCACTGCGATGTGACCGGGCTGCTCAAGGAAGGCGGCAACGACCTGACCGTCCTTCTCGAAAACAGGGAGCAGTCATCGAGATGGTACCCGGGAGCAGGACTTTACAGAAAGGTCCGCCACATCACTCTTCCTGAAATCCGCGTCCCTGTGTGGGGCACATATGTGACGACACCGTATGTCGGCAAGGACTATGCGAGCGTCAGCATAAGGACAAAGGTGGAAGGAGTGGAGGACGGAACGCCGGTGACCTTGACGACAAGGATCATCGATCCTGAAGGAAAGGTGGTGGCGGAAAGGACCGACAGCAGGCAGATCCGAAAAGGGGAATTCGAGCAGATCGTCAATGTCGGAGCCCCACATCTCTGGTCTCCTGAGAATCCGGTGCTGTACCATGCTGAAACAGAAGTATATACCGGAGGTTCCATAGACACTGACTGGAGCATGGACAGACCGGCAATAAGCATACGTCACGGCAAGGACCTGAAGGACAAGGTGTCCACAAGATTCGGATTCAGGACTATAGAGATACGTCCGGAGAAGGGATTCTTCCTCAACGGCGAGGCCCGCAAATTCCGCGGAGTCTGCCTCCACCACGACCTCGGCCCTCTCGGTGCAGCTGTCAGCAAGGCTGCCATACGCCGCCAGCTCACCATCCTCAAGGACATGGGCTGCGACGCTATCCGCACCTCCCACAACATGCCTGCAGAAGAACTCATTGAACTTTGCGACGAGATGGGATTCATGGTGATGCTTGAGAACTTCGACGAATGGGACATCGCCAAATGCGAAAACGGCTACCACAGGTTCTTCAACGAAGACAGCGGAGACGGAATGATATGGGCGGAAAAGGACATGATCAACATGCTCCGTCACTTCCGCAACAATGCATCGGTTGTGATGTGGAGCATCGGAAACGAGGTGCCGTCGCAGTGGAAGGAGGAAGGTCTCGAAGTGGCCGCATGGCTCCAGGACATATGCCATCGCGAGGATCCGACAAGACCTGTGACCTGCGGCATGGACCAGTATAACGCCGTGACAATCAACGGATTTGCAGAACAGCTCGATGTAGTCGGCTTCAATTACAAGGTAGACCGTTATATCCCTGCATACGAGCTCCTTCCTCAGAGGATAATCCTCGGAAGCGAGACAGCGTCGACAGTAAGTTCGCGTGGAGTATATCATTTCCCTGTGAAGCTCGGATCTGCTATCATGCACGATGACCATCAGTCATCATCATATGATACGGAATTCTGCTGGTGGTCGAACATTCCGGACAATGATTTCGCTGCCGATGAGGACTATGACTGGTGCATCGGACAGTTCGTATGGACCGGCTTCGACTACCTCGGCGAGCCTTCGCCATATGACACAGACGCATGGCCGAACCATTCTTCCGTATTCGGCATAGTCGATCTGGCATATATCCCGAAAGACCGCTTCTATCTCTACAGAAGCCAGTGGAACACCACCGACCAGACCCTCCATATACTTCCGCACTGGAACTGGAAGGGACGCGAAGGAGAGGTGACCCCTGTATTCGTATACACCTCCTATCCATCTGCAGAACTCTTCGTCAACGGCAAGTCGCAAGGAGTGCGTACCTTTGCCGGGCCGGACGAAAAGACACCATGTCTGGGTGAAGATGCGATGAAACGCTTCCGCCTCATGTGGAACGATGTCACGTATCAGCCAGGAGAAATAAAGGTCGTAGCCTATGATGCCGAAGGGAAGGCAGCGGCCGAGAAGACGGTACGCACAGCAGGAAAGGCAGCGGCCATAAAGCTTACACCTGACCGTGAGGTCATCAAGGCGGACGGAGAGGACCTCTGTTTCGTCAATGTAAGCCTGACTGACAGGAACGGCAATCCTGTGCCGGTGGACAGCAGGCAGGTGAAGATCAAGGTCAGCGGCGCCGGTTCATTCAAGGCTGTCGCCAACGGTGACCCGACCTGCCTGGAACCTTTCCATAACCCTCAGATGCATCTTTTCAGCGGCCAGCTCACATTCATCGTCCAGAGCGGCGGAAAACCGGGAGACATCCACATCGAGGTGAGCGGAAAAGGTGTCAGGACAGCCAAGATGACTATAAAATCAGAATGATCCATATGAAGAAGACCACACTTGCGCTGATAGTGCTTGCACTGATCGGCACAGCCTGCAGCAGGGAACTCCAGGAGAGTCCTCTGCAGATGCAGCAGAACACACTTGCTGCAAAACTGGTCGGAGGAAGCGATGTTGAAGCCGTTCCGGGAACGATCCTGATAAGGCTCGACGCAGCTGCAGCCGACCTGGTTGCCGAAGGCAGCTTCCACGAGATTTCCGGCAGCATCCTCAATGGCCTGGAAGCCACAGCCTTCACTCCGGCCATTCCTGTAAGACCGAAGAATGCCGAAGCTGCCAGAAGATACGGCCTGGACCAATGGTTCCTGGTCGGTTTCGACCCTCAGACCAGACCGGAGACCGCAGCCATGAAGCTGGCAGGCTCACCTATGGTCCGCTCAGTCCAGTACAACAAGATGGTGAGACCGGTCTGGAGCAGTGAGGTGCATCACCTTTCCGGTGAGACGCTGACCAGAAGCCAGGAGCAGATCCAGGAAGGACAGATGTTCAATGACACTTATGCTTCACATCAGTGGAATCTGTACAATGACGGAAGCGTGACAAAAGGAGCCGTGGCCGGTGCAGACATCGGGGTCAGGGACGCCTGGAAGCTCACGGGAGGCGACCCAAGCGTCATAGTGGCTGTATTCGACTGCGCTGTATCCTATCGTCACGAAGACCTTGAAGATGCGGTGTGGAGGAATGAAGCCGAGATCAGCGGACAGGCGGACGTGGATGATGACGGCAACGGCTTCATCGATGACAAATACGGATTCAATTTCGTGAACTGCTTTGAGCTGGATAAGGATTATGTGGGCGGTCTTCTGAATGGAGAGAAGAAAAAGGCGATAAAGGGACGCGCCCTCAACAGCAATGCCGGCAGCGGACATGGCACCCACGTGGCCGGCATCATAGGAGCCACCAACAACAACGGGAAGGGAGTGAGCTCCATTGCCGGGGGAACCGGAAACGGAGACGGAGTGCGGCTGATGACATGTCAGATCTTTGAGGGATCATCCTATGGTTCTGACGCCCAGAATGCAGCTGCATTCATCTACGCGGCCGACAATGGCGCATGCATAGCCCAGTGTTCGTACGGCAATGCCAACATCATAACAAGCGACGACCTCTACATCAACGGTGGAGAGATCGATGTCGACGGTCAGAGCGTCAAGATCAACGCATCACCTCTGGAGAACGCTGCTCTGCAGTATTTCCTCGACCCTTCCAACAGCAACCACGAATCACTGGAAGGCAATATGGCCATATTTGCAGCCGGCAACCACAGCAATCCGTACTCCATCTATCCGGGTGCCTTGCCTTACGTCATCTCCGTGACGGCATTCGGATGCGACTTCCTTCCGGGAGGCTACACCAACTATGGTCCCGGATGCAAGATTGCAGCACCTGGAGGAGAATTCAGCGGAGTAAAGGACGACTATGCATCCATGATCCTTTCTACCGGAGTGTCGGGAGCAGCCACACAGTCACCGGGAGTTGAGACAGAAAAAGGCACAAGCAAGCACTATGTCTACATGCAGGGAACCTCTATGGCCTGTCCTCATGTGTCCGGAGTAGCAGCCCTGGGTGTTTCGTACGCCAAAAAGCTCGGCAAGAAGTTCACAAGGGAAGAGATGACCTCTATGCTTCTGACTTCGGTCAACGACATCGACCAGTACCTCAAGAGCGGCACAAAGAAGTTCTATGATGCAGTACAGAGGACCTATGTGGACCTGCCTCTGAACCAGTACTATGAAAAGATGGGAACAGGAGCCCTCGATGCATGGAGATTCCTCATGGCGATCGAAGGCACTCCGGCATTCATGGCAGAGGTCGGAAAGACAGTGAAGATAGACCTCAGCGAATACTGCAACCCGCATGACAGCTACGAGATCAGTGTCGGTCAGGAAACGATGGAAGCGCTTGGACTTGAATCGGCCCCTGTGATCAGGAACGGACATCTTGAACTCACATGCAGCAGGATCGGAGCAGGGAAGCTGACACTCAGCGCCGCTGTAGGAAAGGACAATGAAATTGAAAACGGCATAGGGGAAATGCACTACACCCGTGAAATATCCGTAGTGTCAAGACCTTTTGCAACTGACAATGGAGGATGGTTATAATGAGAAAGATTCTTTATATGCTGGCAGCTGTCCTGACGCTTGCGTCATGCGGTGACAGGAACGGCGGCCAGAACGGAAACAATACAGAGCTCACCCTTGAGCAGAAGCTCTACGGCCAGTGGCACAGCACGTCTGTGGCAATAGATGCGGACATTTATATGAGCTTTGCAGAGGACGGGACCTTCGAGCTTTATCAGCAGATCGGAGAGGGAGCCTACCGCCTGTACAGAGGCTCATGGAACCTTGAGGACAGTCTTCTTACAGGAAAATACAATGACGGCGAGGACTGGGCTGCCGGATATGAGGTCAGCATAGAAGGCAGCACGCTCAGCCTGACCTCAGTGAATGACACGGCCGAAGAATCGCTGTACGAGAAGTCAGAAATACCGGAAAGCGTCAAGGAAGGCTGCGTTGTGGAGGTGAAGTCCTTTACCAACACTCCCGCACTCTAGACATCCTTGCTACGCATGCTGAATTCGCAGCCGCAGTACTGCTGGTTGTAGAAGTCATAGTCCTTTATGATCTGGAGGCGGCGCTCCTGCAGGCCTCCTTTCCTCCAGTTATGGTCCCACCAGCAGACCTTGATCTCCGGCGGGGCCGTTTCTGTCCCCTTCAGAGTGTCACAGCCGGCGCTTATGCGCCTCTGCAATTCCTCGACAGCCCAGCGGCCGGCTTCATTGATCTGGTCAAGGGATTTCCAGCGTGACGAGGCAAGGGTGGTCGTGATAACCTTTATGCCATGATCCCTGGCATATTCCGCAGTACGGAGAAGACGGATCTTGAAACATTTCAGACACCTTCCTCCCCTCTCCGGTTCACTTTCAAGCCCCTTCATCTGTGACAGCCAGAAGTCATGGTCATAATCCGCATCCACTATCTCGAGTCCGAGCGACCTGGCATAACGGGTACACTCGTTCTTGCGGATCTCATATTCCTCTTCAGGAAAGATATTCGGATTGCAATAATATATCACAGGAGTCAATCCGTTCTGAAGCATGCATTCGATGATTGCGCTTGAGCATGGGGCGCAGCAGGTGTGGAGCAGGACTTTAGTCTCTCCCATGGGTGCCTGTATGATATCCGTACGCTTCTTCACTGCCATATATTCAAAAAAACACACAAAGATAAGTTTTTTCAGTAACTTTGCCGCTCTAATCTCAGAAACGACATGGGAATCATTCCGGATAAATATATATCAGAGCTTTCCAAGGGAATAAGGAAAAAATGGAAGGCACATCAGGGCAAGCCGATGAACGGCTGGTATGCACTGAGCCCGCTGCTGGTGTTTCTATGCATATATCTTGTATCTTCCATAGCCGCACAGGACTTCTATAAGATACCTATTTCTGCGGCCTTCCTGATAGCCTCCGTCTATGCCGTGGCCATCTCGCGAGGCAGGCCGATGGAAGAGCGCATACGCATATTCTCTGAAGGCGCAGGCAACAGGAATGTACTGCTGATGATATGGATATTCGTTCTTGCGGGAGCATTCGCTGCAACGGCGAAGGAAATCGGAGCCATTGACGCCACAGTCAGCCTCGCCCTCAAGGTCCTTCCGGGAAAGATGCTCTATACCGGACTGTTCCTTGCGGCCTGCTTCATATCCATGTCCATAGGCACAAGCGTGGGGACCATCGTGGCCCTCGTTCCCGTAGCTGCCGGAATAGCGGAGGGGATCTCGACAAGCGTCCCTTTCATAACTGCAATAATAGTAGGCGGAGCCTTTTTCGGTGACAACCTGTCATTCATTTCGGACACGACCATAGCCGCGACACGTACCCAAGGATGTTCAATGGCGGACAAGTTCAGGATGAACCTTAGGATTGCAGGACCTGCTGCCCTTGCCGTAGCCATATTATATATATTCATGGGACAATCTGCGGCGGCTGTTCCTGAAAGCGGGCCGGTGGACTGGGTGCTGCTGATACCATATATACTCGTCATTGTGCTCGCCATTTCCGGCATCGATGTGTCCATAGTCCTGAGCATCGGACTTGCCGTCAATGCGGTCATAGGATTCACTGCCGGAGAGCTGACCTGGAGCGGCTACCTCGGATCCATAGGAAGCGGCATCAGCGGCATGGGCGACCTGATCATCGTCACCATGCTTGCAGGAGGCATGCTCGAGCTGATAACTGCAAACGGAGGACTTGACTTCATTGTCGGAGGGCTGACCGGGAAGATAAGGGGAAAGAGAGGTGCAGAATTCAGCATCGCCGCCCTTGTGAGTCTGGCCAACATATGCACAGCCAACAACACCATAGCCATAATAACCACAGGAGGCATCGCCAGGGACATCACAAAGCGCTTCAAGCTCGACCCCAGAAGGAGCGCCAGCATCCTGGACACATTCTCCTGCCTCATCCAAGGGCTGCTGCCGTACGGAGCACAGCTCCTGATGGCAGCCGGCCTTGCCGGCGTCTCATCCATATCGATAATCGGCCACCTGTATTATCCTTTCGCACTTGGCGTGACAGCAGTCATAGCCATACTCCTTAAAAAGCCCTGAAGCATAGGCAGACGACAGGAGTCCAGAGACCTGGCCTCCCTACGGACATCAGACGGCTCACATGAACAGCGAGGCGAGGCGGAATGTGATGAAGGCGGCCACCCAGGCGATCAGGATGGTGTACACGGCCGTCATTATGGCCCATTTCCATTTGCCGCTTTCATTCTTTATGGCCACGAAGGTGGCTATGCAAGGGAAATACAGAAGGATGAACACCATGTACGCAAGTGCGGCTGCAGGGGTGACGCTCTGCGTCAGGGCGCGCTGAAGGCGGGTGGCACCTGCGCCGGCACCGACACCTGCATCTGCGCCGGCCCCAGCATCAGCCTGCACGGCTGCAGGAACATCATCTGAATACATGACGCCCAATGTGCTGACCACAAGCTCTTTAGCCCCCACTCCCGACACGATGCCGACTCCCATTCTCCAGTCGAAGCCGAGTGGCTCGAGCACCGGCTCCATAGCCTTTCCTATATATCCGATGAACGAATGTTCCTGCTGCTCCCTGACCGAATCATATGCATTATGGTTAGGGAAATAGCCCAGGAACCAGATGAGCATCGAACAGATGAGTATGATGCCGCTCATCTTCTGCAGGTACTGCTTACCCTTCTCCCAGGTGTGACGGAAGACAGACTTGGCCGTAGGCACCCTGTATGGAGGAAGCTCCATCACGAACGGCAGGTCGTCATCCTTGAAGAACCTGCTCATGACCTTTGCGGCAAGAACAGCCAGGAATATGCCCAGGGCATAGAGGAAGAGGAGGACAAGTCCGGCCCTTGACGGGAAGAAGGCGCCTGCTATCAATATATACACGGGCATCCTTCCTGCACAGGACATGAACGGTATGATCAGCATCGTTATCAGCCTGCTCTTGTGGCTCTCGATCGTCCTTGTCGCCATGATTGCGGGGACATTGCAGCCGAATCCCATTATCATAGGGATGAAGGACTTGCCGTGAAGCCCTATCTTATGCATCAGCCTGTCCATTATGAATGCCGCGCGGGCCATATATCCGGAATCCTCCAGGAGCGAAATGAACAGATACAGTATCAATATGTTAGGCAGGAAGACCAGCACGCTGCCGACTCCTCCTATGATTCCGTCCACGACGAGATCCTTGAGCCACCCGTCAGCCATGGTTGTGGACACAAAGGCCGCGAAATTCTCCACCAGCCATTCTATCCATCTCATAGGGTGCTCCCCTACACTGAAGGTAGCGTCGAAGACAATGTAAAGAAGGATGAAGAATATCGGGAAGGCCATCCACCTGTTGGTCACGACCGAGTCGATCTTGTCCGTCAGGGTGTTCTTGCGTTTCTTTGTAGGGTCAGGGGTGTAGGTCTCTGCGAGGGCGCCCTGGATGAATGCATACTTCGCATCGACCATCGCAGATTCGAGTCCCGACTTCAGGAGACCCTCTATCCTTTTATGCTCCTCGAAACGGGCCGCGATGATCTCATCCCTGCCGGGAAGAGCCTCCACCACCTTCTCCACCTCGCTGTCATTCTCCAGGTACTTGATGGCAAGATACCTTGTGGAATACTTGTAGCGGATGTCCGTATTCTTCTGAAGAAGCAGCTTGATACGGTCTATGCTCTGTTCAATCTCGGCACCATGGTTGATATGGATGTGACGCGCCAGACGCGGGTCTGAGTTCTCATATATCTTTATGACTGTGTCGAAAAGCTCGTCTATGCCCTCTCCGCTGCGGCTCACTGTCGGCACCACCGGCATTCCAAGCAGGTAGCCAAGCTGCTTTATATCCAGGTTGCCGCCCTTGGCCTTGAGCTCGTCGTACATGTTCATCGCCATCACCACCCGAAGGTTCATGTCTATGAGCTGGGTAGTGAGGTAGAGGTTTCTCTGGAGATTGGACGCATCGACGACATTTATGACCACATCCGGCATGTCGTCGATGAGATTGTTGCGGACATAGAGTTCCTCAGGGCTGTAGGCAGAAAGTGAATACGTGCCCGGAAGGTCCACGATGACGAATCTGTAGCCGCCATGCTCGAAATTGCCTTCCTTGGCATCCACGGTCACGCCACTGTAGTTTCCCACATGTTCGTGGCTGCCCGAGGCTATGTTGAAGAGGGATGTCTTTCCGCAGTTCGGGTTGCCGACGAGGGCAACCTTGATGACCTTTCTTCTTTCTTCGGCAAGGTTGAGCATCTGGCTCTGGAGGTAGGCATCGCCAGATGCATCCAGCGGCGGCAGCGCCTCCCGCTGGGACAGCATCATCCTGGCCTCTTCCTCTCCGATGACCTCGATCTTGGCGGCCTCGGCACGACGCAGCGACAGCTTGTATCCGATGATCTCATATTCAATAGGGTCCCTCAACGGGGCATTGAGAATCACCTTGACCCCATTGCCCTTGACAAAGCCCATTTCTATTATCCTCTTGCGGAAACTGCCGTGTCCGTTGACCTTTACAACAACACCACGCTCCCCCGTCTTCAAATCCGATAGCTTCATGACTTACCTTTCACAAATTCCAAATCACCCTACACCCGAAAATACAAATATAATACATATCTTTGTAAGTTAATTTATGAAATGATGAAAAAGAGTCTATCCACACTGCTCATTATCGCAGCTCTGTCAGTGGCATGCAGCAAGACTGCAGACCTTGAACCGGCAGTGTCATTATTCGCACCGCAGCCGGAGATTTATGAGGAAACAGCCATCTTCAGACTGGCTTCGATGGCAGTCGACACATCATATGCACAGCACTTCCCTGTCACCTTCGGAGGCACAGCCGAGCGCGGAGTCGACTACACCGTTTCAGGAGACGAATTCATACTTGGAGGCGTGAATCCCGTGGATTCCATTGTGGTGACCACATTGAAGTTCGGCACCGACAGGACATTGACCCTCAGCCTCACGGTTGCCGACGGGATCGGAGAGGGAAAGTACCTGACTTCAGAATACACCCTGCAGGACAAGCTGGCCTATATTTCATTTCCGACCGGCCATGCAATGATCACCGACTCGCTGGACATAGGATTCAGCACCTGCGACAGGAAGGGAAAGATAAAGGTCCTGGGAAAGGATGCAGCCGTCACCCTCAGCATAGACACAGAGAAGTCCACTGCAGTAGAGGGAGAGGATTTCGTATTTGCAGACAGCTCGCACTACACGATAGCAAAAGGCGCGAGCAACGGCTCCCTGAAGCTGAAAGCCCTCAAGCCGAAGCCTTCTGAAGGAAGGGACCTCATAGTCCTTAACCTCGGATTTGACGAGAAATACGGAGCAGGAGCAGAACAGCAGATGACAATCAGCCTTATGGACACATTGTGGAACTGCCTGAACGGGAAATGGGAGATCGACACGCTCGTCACAGACTCCACCTACATGAGGAAGTACTGGAACGAGAGCTACACCGGCCTCGACCTGATGCCTCGGTTCAATCCGAACGACGTGGTCGAGTTCGATCTCGGGACCGGATCATTCAGCCCAAGGTTCTACTCGGGTTTCAAGCATTATTTCATCGGAAAGTCTGTCATGGAGAAGGGAAAGGAGCTGGATCTGGATCTCGGAAACGGAGAGAGTGCATCCGTGCAGACCTTCCTACTCGACAAGACCAACAGGGACTTCTCACAGGACTTCACCAGTGAGGACACCGAGTCATACATAGGACTGAGGCTCATAGACGGAGAAGACACCGACACCCTTGACCTCTATGTCATAGACTACGTCTCGAGGTCCTTCCTTCCGGAACTGGCTGTTGAAGAAAAATATGCCCCGGAAAAGCCTGTGGCGGCATCTCCGGGACTGTTCCTGAACCTTACATTCACAAACTGACGGCTTCGTTCATGCTCTGGTCCACCCAGATGAGCTTGGATGTGTCATAACCTCGGCGGTCGGCCTCTTCAATGACCGTCCCTATGACCTTGTCACTTGGCGAAGGGTCTCTTGAGAGGATCCACAGATAGTCCGGACCCTTGCTGCCCACTAGGGCGACCTGGTAGTCGTCATCAAGCATCATGACATTGTAGTCACTGTAGAAGAACAGGAAGAAGGAGACCTTCAAGGCAGCCGGATCATCCAGAGGGTCAGGCTGCTTTGCCTTTCCTTCTGCCACCTTGTATTTCCCGTCCTTCCATCCCGAATTGAGGACATCCACCTTGCCGTCGTCGCGAAGGAGGTACTCGGCAGTCACATTCTGCATCCCTCTCTCGAAACTGTGGTCGAACCGCGCAATCTCGTACCATGTACCGAGAAATCTGCTGAGTTCAAAATCATCTGTTGTAGAATTGTCGAACGAATCGTTCTGGGCTTTGATCAGGCCTGGGAACAACATTGCCGCCAGGACCAACGGAAAAAGACGTTTCATAAAAAACTGCGTTTAAGTTACACTATCAACTTAAACGCAGGAAAGTCAAAAACTATGCTATCAGGCTATTTCTATCGTATATATGCTTTCAAATCCTTCACCCGGAGCCAGGCAGTTGATCCAGTCCTTATCCCTGTAGTCGCCCTCATATCCGGCCCTGTCACACCTTCCGTACCACGGTTCTATACAGATGAACGGAGCATTCTTTCCCGGAGGCGACCAGAGTCCGACAACCGGAGCGGTGAAGTTCAAGGTCAGCCAAGGAGTGCCGTCATTGCGGTGCAGGGTCACACGGGAGATCTGCGAATCCTGAAGCATGAGGGTGTCGATGACATCGAAGGTGTCCCTGCTCAACGGAAGAAGCCCGTCTTCACGAAGTTCAAGAGGGTACCTGGTCACCGCGTCCACACAACCCTTCTCCTTTATGCGGATACATTCCAGGCCTTCCGTCCTGTCGAATGAGAAACAGCCCCTTTCAGCCTTGTCCGGATCATAATCAGGATAATTGAAGGCAGGATGGGCTCCTATCTGGAAATACATGTCCTCCTCTCCCGGATTGTACACCTTCCAGATCACATCCAAGGTGTTGTCCTTCAGTCTGTAGCCTATCTCAAGGCGGAAAGGCCAGGGGTATTTCCTCAAGGTCTCCTCATCGGACTCCAGCCGGTAAAGCACCTCCGTGTCGGAACCTTCCATCTTCACGAAATCCATGTCGCGGGCGAAGCCGTGCTGTCCGAGCTCATAGACCCTGCCGTCTACGCGATAGAGCTTGTTCCAGACGCTGCCCACAATGGGGAAAAGTACCGGAGAATGTCGTCCCCAATACTTCGGATCCGCCTGCCATAAATATTCCTGTGTACCTTTACGGATGCTGTGGAGCTCAGCTCCATGCCCGCTGACCTGAACGGTCAGCACATCATTCTTCAGTGTATGCATATCCATATCATTATATAACTATCTCATTTCATGAAAGTCCTCTCGGCTAACTTTCTAAAAAAATAATCAGGTGCTATTTGGGAGATAGACACCTGATGTATGAATTTGGGAACGAACCATCCCATATAACTGCTACAAAGGTACAAACATTTTCGGTAGCTCCAAGAATATGTCGAAAAAGAGGATTCACCAATCTATGCTATTATTTTTACATATAGTATTAATTGAAACTATTTTATGGATACTTTCATATTAAATTGTGATTTGAGAAAGATGCATCGATAATATGTTATTCAATAATTTTGCGGTATAACCATATACACCAATCTTGGTCTAATACTTCTGCATTCCTGTTAATCTTTGGTTTTAGGGGAAGATATACGACTTGTATAGAATCCCCTAGTTTAGCATTTAAATCTTCGCCTATATATCTCTCATTGGCAACTTTAAACTCGTATACACTCCTAGAACCTGTTTTCAATGAGCGTATTTTATAAACATATGCCTTCGCCTCTACTCCTTTATTATAAAGACAAATATTTTCTATTTCGACCTTCCCAATTAAGAAAGTTACAATAATAATAAGTGCACCGGTAATAAAGATATTCCTACTTTCAGTGAAAATATGATTTATTTTTGAAAGTTTTTGCTCTTTCTTTCGTAAACGACGATTTCTATTACGTCTACGAGTCCCTTCTGTCCCCATGTGTTAATCTCTATATTTATCTTGAATTTCATCAATAACCTTAGACACTACAGAACCAGTCACAGATCCCACACCTTCTGATATAGCTTGATTAGCGGCAGCTTTTTCGGTATTGAGCGTTGCATTCCTTCTTCTAACACCATCAGCCGCATGAGACGATAGACTTTCGCCTTTTGTATTTGCGGCATCTTTTGCTGCACGAACTGCCTTAGTATTGCTCACTCCTTTAAACGGACTGATATTTACATCGACATTGATTGCTTCGCTTGCCACACCAATAGCAGTTTCAACGATAACATCTCCAAATGAATTGACTATAGGAGTATGGTCTGTACCATACCCGACCTGAACATCAACAGTATTACGTGCTATCTCTCCTGTCAGTTCAACAGCTGCTTTAGTAATCACCCTTCTTGCGACATTAGTACCGGAAGTTATAAAACCTTCTCCAAAAGCTACTCCGATATCAAAAACGTCAACGTTTGTAAAGGATTCAACTGAAAATCCATTACTAACAATATTTCCTATTACCTGGCTGCCGTATTCAACCCCTGCAGACACAAAGCCGCCTACGAAATTAGCTAAAAAGGGGAACTCCCCATCCGGATCCACAAAGTTCACCGGATTGTTGTTGCTGAAGGCGTACGGCGAGGTGCTGTAGTATTTCTCCGCGAGCGGGGCCGGGGTTGTCCAGCGTGGAAGGAGGTTGTCGTAGAGTCTTGCTCCATAGTCAATCAGGCCTAAGCTTCCAGTGACCTGTTCTTCTTTGCCGTTGAAACGGTAGCGGTTAGACTGGTCGTATGCAAGACTGTCGAGATCGATTCTTGTGCCGAACGGGAGGTAGTCATTCTGCTCCAGGATCGCCAGAGTCGGATCGCTTACTTCCGAAGTATCTCTCGTGATGTCCAGAACCGTCCTTACGCTGCCGAGGTGGTCCCTTACGTGCCAAGTGTCAATGAACTGTGTCGTAGTCGCTCCAGCAGAAGCAGACAGCGCCACGAATCTTCCATCGTCGTGAGCAATACTCTCCAACTTTTCTGTGACGGCTGTCGAACTTGATGTCCCGTCCGCTAAGTAAACGAATGAGCCGCGGTAGCTCAGGCCATCGTTCTGCGCGTCACGCACTGACAGTTTCGTGCCGTCAGCGAGGTAGCTGTACCTTACCTTGACCGTCTGACCTGATGCATCAGTAACTACTGACGGCAAGTTAAGCAAATTATATTGGAATTGCAAGTCTCTGCGGCTGTCGCTCTTCAAGTTTCCATTCGCATAATAAGAGTATGCAGCGCTGTCGCTTCCATTGACAGAGGACGTAAGCTTGTTGCCAGGTATGAATAGTAATGCTTAGCGCTTGCATGTGGCATATAACGACTCATAGGTGGCTCCAGCCGTGACCAAAAAGTGAAAAATCGGCCCTAAAACTAGAGCCGACGATATAAAATGCGATGAGCTAGATCGAGGAAAATACGGGAAAGTTTGCCGGTTTACTCAAACTGAATGAATTAAATGACTATCCCTACATTATCAGTCAGAGAGGTCGGAAAACAAAAGTAAAAGGGAACCTACAACTATTCCTCTGCTGGAAATGCTTCGTCAAGATAAGTAAAAAAATCTTTAGAGTGACTGTTGGGCTCCGGTATTCTGCCTTTCAAACATTTTATCACATCGTTTACTTTCTTGTTATCATATACTGTCATATTAGCCAAATAGTATATAAAAGCAACAATATCTTCGTTATCTATATATCCTGTGGAGTATATGATTGGAGAGCATATCGCATAATACAATGAATCGCGTCTCATCGCTAACCTTGCCTCCAGCTCCTCGTTTATTTTCATCAGATAACCTTCATAATCCTCTCGGTTATTATTATGCAGTGCCATATCTGATAGAATGGCATTAAGATGAATGCTTTTAGTACGGAATGATGCAAATACTGCGGATGTGTCAGGTATCAGCATAGTTGTGCTGACAGCCTCTTCAAATCTAGTAATCTTGCCCAAGAATATAGACTTTGACATCAATGCATGATCTCTATATTCAGGGGAATTATCGGCGATTTCATCATATAGGTTCAATGCATCAGTAAGGCATTCCTCTGAAAGTGAGTCATAATAAGCACTAGCTTTTTGATTTGCTTCTTGAAGACGTTCTGCCCAGTTGGTATTGTTGGGAATACATCCGGTTAAAAGGCAGAATACGACAATGTAACTTATCTTATTCATATACAAACTATTATGATTGTTATTTAGTTTAATAATACCTACTAATCTTCCATTGTATACTTTTGGTTTGAGAATATAAACCAAAGTTCTGCGCAGATATACCAAGAGTAGCATTACCAAATGACCGGTTAGGAGATAGTGCACTCGCTGAAATAAATATTGTCCCCGATGTTATTTTTGTTCCTGACGGCACTACATATGCCTCTTTAGGAGATTCCAGTTGTTGGTCAAAAACTTTCGGACCATAATTAATATAAAACCGAGCAATAGCCTCGTTATCAAAATCATTTATTGAGTTAGCCTGTCTTTGAGTCATCACTGCAGTAAATTTTATTCCGGTAAATGACTTGCCTAGTAAGTTATTTCCGGTACTATTTGCTGGAATAAAAGAAATTATAGGGGATACTTTTACAGAGGCAGTAACTTCAATGTTTATAGGAACTAATAGCCTCCAAGAACTTTTGTTAGGATTCACTTCATCGCAGTCACCTCCAATTGAAATAATACTTAATTCGTTCATGTTGTATTGCGAGTTGATATTCAAGTCTTTTAGAATGTCATCCGTAGAAGAACCTACATAGGTATACCCTTCAGGGATCTCAGAATCATTATAAATAGCATCTCTCCATTCATAATTACCAGTTTCAGCGCACTTTATCCAGTCCATTCCATCCCAATCCACAAAATTCACCGGATTGTTGTTGCAGAAGGCATATGGTGATATGCCATAGTACTTCTCCGCCAGCGGGTCCGGGGTTGTCCAGCGTGGGAGGGAGTTGTCGTAGAGTCTTGCTCCATAGTCGGTCAGGCCGATATTGCCGGTGACCTGCTCCTCCTTACCGTTGAAGCGGTAGCGGTTGGACGGGCCAATGAGGCTTCCGCTTCTGTTCTACCTGCCTCCAAAGGCATAACAGTCCAACTGGGCTGTGCTGCCGTCTGAATCCATAAAGGATATTTGTTTTACCCTATCGCTGCCATGGATTTTTGCCGATGTATGGATACCATACCCCATCTTCATAGTATTTCCTTACATTCTCGGCAAAATCTTTATCGTGTTTGATAATTTTATCAGTAATCATTCTTACTGTAGTGCTATCTGCATATACATCTTGATTAAACCGCAACAGATTATTGCCTAAGGCAAGCGTGTCAAAGCTCTGGTCTCCCTTGTATTTTAGCTTAATTATAAGGAATGTATCAAAAGGCCGTTCACTTGTATCCGCTTTGTGCATTATATCGCGAGACTCAATATTTTCTGCTAACTTTTTAATGAACGCTGTATCCTTTATTACCATAGCATTGAGGTTCCCTTTATATCGTTCTATGAAAGTGTCAGGCTCGATACTAAAGAAATGGAAGGCTGTCCACGGACCATCCTCTTTAGGGTAAATAACAGTTGCTTCCTCATAACTGAGTGCTTTTTGTGCTTCTGTTCGTCCATTGTTACATCCAATGCATATAACACAAATGAGAAGCGCATTGCAAACAAATAATATAATCGTTTTCATTATCATAATAAATTATTATGTTCAAATATCATTTTTGATAAATCGCTTGGTGATATTTCATTCGGAAGCGAGATGAGATGTCCTTCGTAATGATTTGTGCGTGTTACCTGATCGTTTCTGATTTCTCCATGTTTTCTTGCCGCATATTGTTCTACAGTTGTAATAACTCTCTCTTCCTCATCAGAGCCATATGCATCATTTGATTTACTTTGGCTAGACTTTTCGTATTCAGTTTTAGCATTAGGATCTGCTGAATTTAACACTTCGTCATATCGAGCAGCATGCGCAGCTTCATGAGCCAGCGTTGTAGCTGGAGATACGTATATTCCATCATTTGAAACAAACAAGGTGTTAGGATCCCATAGAATAGTTTGATTATTAGGATTAAAGTGATTCCAATGTTTTTGTCCTTTATTAATTTCTCCAATGTAATAAATCGTTTCGGATGAATGCAATTTTGCCAAATCTCCTGCGGTGCCTTTTGAATTCATAAATTTTACCGTTGCAGCGAATTGTCGCTTGAACTTATCTGAAACACCTTTCGCGAAATATAGTTTTCGTCCATCCGGATCCACAAAGTTCACCGGACTGTTGTTGCAGAAGACGTACGGCGAGATGCCGTAGTACTTCTCCGCCAGCGGGTCCGGGGTTGTCCAGCGGATGACGGAGCTGTCGTAGAATCTCGCGCCGTAATCTGTCAAGCCTATGTCGCCTGTGACCTGCTCCTCCTTTCCGTTGAAGCGGTAGCGGTTGGACTGGTCAATGAGGCTTCCACTTCTGTCCCATCTGCCTCCAAATGCATAGTAATCATTGGTCTCAATTACCTGGCCTGTGCTGCCATCAACGATTGTCCTGACGCTGCCGAGGTGGTCTGCAATGTGATAGTTCGGTACCATCTGAATGCTGCCGTCAGCACCTTGCATAGCAATAAAGCGTCCACCAGGGAATGCTATGCTCTCCGGTGTCAGTGTGCCGTCTGACGAACGCCTGAATGTCGAAGAACCTCGGTACTCCAGTCCTTCGCCACTTGCATCCACCGATCTGACCTTCGTACCATCCGAAAGATAGGTATAATTTATAAGAACTCCACTATTGTTCGAGACTTTTTTGATGAGGTCCAGATGGTTCCATTCCATCGTAAGTCCCGATGTCACATCATAGGTCATGTTGCCATTTGAATCATAGGTGGATGACGTCAGCTGATTTCCGGAGTATGAGTATGCCGCAAGCCCGGCCATAAGGTTGACAGTGAACCCGGTAACGGATCGGTGACGCGAATGTTCAATCTGGGCTATGTTCTTAAGTTCGTCATTGATGGTCTCGATGATGGCTCTTTTACGGAGAAGTATCTTGTCGCCAAGGGTCATTATCTGTCCCTTCATATTGTTTCTCAGTTTTGTAATAAGCTGAATACCATCGACAAACAACTTTGAGAAGATGTCCTTGGATATGTACCCTTTGTCGCCGACCAACTTTCCAAACAACTGTTCAACGAGAGTCTTGTTCTTGAGAGGTTCACGGTCATCAACATTACCTGGAGTTACCATAAAGCTTAACAGTTCCCCCATCTCATTGCATATCAGATGAAGTTTGAAGCCATGGAACCATCCCATAGAACACTGACCCCGTTGAGCTATACCTTTAAAGACCTTGTGCATATGAATACGTTGGTTCCTGCATACGCGAAGCAATGTGCTGTCGACAAAGCTGATTCCGGTGCATTTCCCCATACAGCATCTATTCACAAAGAGAATGAACGGGATTACAACAGTCCTTTCAAGTTCAGTATATCGATTGTATGCCACTGTCTTTGGAAATATATCAGTCATATGTTCTTGAACTTCATTGATATAGAAATGCTTGAAACATTTATATCCGCTCAGGTGGAACATAATCATTATGGTTATGATCTCCGCAGAGGACATTCTCGAGTCGCGATGATACTTGCGTTTGGACTTGCCGCGCTTAGGTGCAAGACCGTTTGCCTTGATGAATCGTTCATAAAGTCATCGGACATACAGAAAATTTCGGTAATTTTGTCTCTTGAGATCATAGCAATGTATTTTGTGAAGTTGATTTGTGGCGATTTCAAATTTACTAAATATATTGCTATTTTACTAATAATCAATAACTTAATTTCATCGAACTGACTTTAAAATGATGAAAGACAGTGGCTATGAAACACAGATAATTTTCTATGACCCTACAGATTCCCGCTGGTTGCCGGATTCTCCAACATATATAGGTCCCAAACGATAAAAGTATGAAACTGAATAAGAATAAATTGTTGAAATTCATACGGAATGCTATGTCAAACCTTGGATATATCGAGTTTGATGACAATCTGATATCAGATGCAAATCTGTTTGTCAAGCCTGAAGGAGACTTGTTTCTCACTATAGGTTTTACAATCCACCGCTGCTATGACGACGCATTTACATGCAGTTATTATTTGTCTCGAACAACGAGATGGGCGGCATGTTCTGGTGATATACCCTATTCTATGACATATGTGCGCCCTGGAAAGCTTATGTCGCAAGAAGAACGTATGAACATAACCGTTGATGAGAATTGTAAGAACAATCCCCTTATAACAGATATGTGGTGGAATGCATTTGATCATGAAGGAAACTATGACAATGAATCATTGGAGTCTTTCATTGCAGCTATCCGTCTTACAGAAAATAGAGTTGCTATGCAGCCGGAAGTAATTGAAAAGATATATGCCAGTACATTGTTAGAGACTATCTACAATGATGTCAATTCAACAATAGAACTGTCGATATCGGAGGATTATGGCAATGATTTCGCTTATATACCGAAACGTGAAGTGAAGGGTGTCCCAATGAAATGGTTTAAGGCTGCAGAAGTCGTGCTTAGATCAAGACTTACACCTAAAAATCTAACCCCATATGCCGTAAAATCTTTAGCTGCTGATGCCTTTAGAGTATATAGCATGAGGGAAAGGACGACGTGATAGGACAGTCGCTTATATAGCATGCATCTAATTCAGTGGCTGAGTGTTTTAAAATGCTCAGCCACTTTTGTTCCGCGACAAATGTGTCTTTCCCTGCTCGTTTTCAGGGGTGGCCCCAGTGGCGGATTCCGAGAGTACGGGATTCTCTGCTGGAAGGATGGTGAAAAAGGCGGTACGGTCAGTCCGGAGTATCATGTAAATGACTATCTTTGTAGCGTGCGCGTCGTGACTGATGCGGCAAGGAGGAGCAGGTCACAGGCAATGTAGGCTTGACAGATTACGGTGCGAGATTCTACGACAGCTCCGTCATCCGCTGGACAACCCCGGACCCGCTCGCGGAGAAGTACTACAGCACCTCGCCGTACGCCTTCTGCAACAACAATCCGGTGAATTTTGTGGATCCGGATGGAAGAGATGGCATATACATAAATTTCCCCGATTATGTCATATCTGTAGGAAATATGCAATTTGAAAACTTAGGCCATTCAGGGATTCTTTTAATTAACAATCAAACAGGACTTACGAAATATTATGAATATGGCAGATACGATAAACAGAATATAGGAATAGTTAGAAACATTAAGGTTCCTAATGTTGTAATTGGAGAAGATGGTAGGCCTGAAAAGGAGTCATTAGATAAAGTGTTTGGCGCCATATCACAGATAGCTGGGGATGGTGGAAAAATTGAAGGAGCATATGTCGAAAGTAATGAGTTTGAAGCTATGAATGATTATGCTCAATCACTTATGGCAGAAAATGAGAACCCTGAAAGAGAACCATATAATATTATGAACAATAATTGCTCAACATTCGCTGAGGATGTTTTGAAACAGGATAGAAATATTGAAAAGAAAGCACCTATCAGTTTGTTTAATATACCAAATTCAGTTGTAAAAAAATGGCAAAATGAATTTATTCCCATAAGTTTCAACAATATAATTGAGTAATATGTTAGTATGTTTTTTGAAAGTAATGTTCTGGTATGAGATTATCTTCATACTATTACTTGCTACTCTCATACCATTATTGAGCGGCGGTTTCATCCTGTTTTTATTGATAAAAAAACAGAAAAGTCCTTTCATCAACAAATTTAGATTGATCGGAGTTCATTATTTGGTCTCATTCGCATTTACTTGTGCTGTTGTATTTTTCCCTGCAATTTACAAAAGTTCTATCAACGCATTGAACTCCGGCTATTGGGCGATAGCTGTAGAATGTATAACTATACCAATATTTTATCTAACATATAGATATCGCATAATGTCTGGGGATAAAAATATGGATTCCAACCATAGAGACAATGTCCAATGACTATGAGAGAGGAAAAACTAATATTTAGTCTGATAACAAAATAGTCAACACGCTCATTATGCTGCTTTGCATAAAAGGAAGTGCGGGAATGAAATCTGAGGTTTGTAATCTTGATAGAGAAAACGAAAGATTCGTAAAGTTAATGGATTCAATCAAGCATAATGTCTCCGACTCGACACTTGTAGAATATGTTGTGTCAATGGATTTCTATAAAGAACCTACTTCCTCGTCGGAAGAATATGCATACTATTTCTGCTATTGTGTTGACCATAAGTTGGACGAATATGACGAAGGTATAAGTTGGAACCTGTATAAAGTATTCACAGAATACCCTCAAAAGTTTCAGGATCTTGGCAAGTATCTTGTCTACCTTCTTCCTGAGCAGGAAGTGATGGTAAAAGAGCGCCTTTGTTATGCGGTCGCTTATGATTGGATTTATAATAGAACCGACTATCCAAGATTCGAGGATTTCCTTGAAGCCTATCCATTCTTTAACGAACCTCGCTTAATTGATTTATACAAGCGTATATATCAGAACTGCCTTTCAGACTTCGCATACAGAAAAAGTGCGTAGATTTATACGTATTAACACATCGGCGGATAGTATTACTTTTGTTCGCAAAGTGCTTTCCTGCCTAGTGGCCCTTGCCTGAACCAATATAATGGCTGGTCTGCTGAGAAACGCACAGAAGTAATCGAGGCTTTGACTGAGATGGGAATAAAGGTAAGGCATCCATAGAACCTCACACAAAACAAAATCTAATCTGACGGACAGGATTCAACCTGTCCGTCAATTTGTGATAAATAACTCAAATAAATATAGTAGCTTCCATATTCAACCGATAACCATCCCGATCCTGAACATCGGAAGGTACATCTCAATCATGATGATAGCGGTATTTTGCCTGCAAGCGCGACGGCCGCAGGGACTTGCAATTCCAGTACAATTTGCTTAACTTGCCGGCTGTCACCGAGACGCTGGAGAGCATAGCTCACGACGAGGGAAGATTCGTGGCGCTGTCTGCGTCACCGGGAACGACTACGGCACAGTTCATTGACACATGGCACGTGAGGGACTACCTCGGCAGCGTGAGGACGGTACTGGACATCACCAGGGACACGGCACAGGTCAGCGACCCGGCCCTCGCCATCCTTGAGCAGGACGACTACATGCCGTCCGGCATCAGGGTGAACCTGGCGGCCCTGGCCTACGACCCTTCCAACCGCTACCGTTTCAACGGAAAGGAGGAGCAGGTCACAGGCAATGTAGGCTTGACAGATTACGGCGCGAGATTCTACGACAGCTCCGTCATCCGCTGGACAACCCCGGACCCGCTCGCGGAGAAGTACTACAGCACCTCACCGTACGCCTTCTGCAACAGCAATCCGGTGAACTTTGTGGATCTGGATGGCAAGGCTATTGATATCATCGCGGATGTAATCAGCATTGGTTGCGGTATATATAACCTGGCACAAAACATTAAAGCCGGCAACACTAAGGCAGCTTGGGGGGCGTTGCAGGAATAGGGCTTGATCTGGTGTGTGCGGTCATTCCTGGAGTCACAATTAATGTCGGAACAGCAAAAACATTTGCCAAATCTTCTCTTGAAATTGTAGATGAGGTTGTAGATGCTAAAGGTGCATGGAACTTGAATCCATTTGATAGAGGGAAAAGCCTTGAAGCGACATTAAAGGGTTGGGGTACTAATTCCCCGGTTGTCGATATGTATGATGATGCTACCAAGACGATAACAAGTATTAAAAGTCTCGACCTTAATGCTAAGAGTTATAAATCTGGAAACGCTGTCTATAATAGGGTTAAGGGTTATATTGACGATTTGTCTAATTTTAAAGGACAAGACTATGGCGGACGTAGCGTTCCTGAAAATGGGATAGAGAGCCGAGTGCTTAAATTGGCAATACCGGAAGGTGCGACTCAAAGCCAACAGGATCAATTGAAGAGACTTATTGATTATGCTCAACAGAATAATGTTCAACTTAATATTGTATTGGCAAAATAATGAGTAGTTATTGGAGAGATAATATATCATATTGCTTGAGCCAGAGGGTAGTTAGAAGCGTTTCTA
>SUYN01000028.1 GCA_015060405.1 Bacteroidales bacterium | reverse complement strand
GCTCCCGAACTTGGACTTGAACCAAGGACCCTCTGATTAACAGTCAGATGCTCTAACCAACTGAGCTATTCGGGAATGTTGTTTCAAACGTTTTCTTTTCGTTTGGGATTGCAAAGGTAGGCATTTTTTCTTTACCTCCAAACTTTTTCGCAAATTTTTTCACATTTTTTTATACCTTTGTAAAGTTTTCATGAATTAACAGGTTCTTCGGGCCTTCTAAAACGCGTATTATGGACATCGATCTCTTATCAAAGATGGTCAAGGAACTTATTCTTGACAATGACAGGGTTGTATTGCCCGGTCTTGGCTCATTCGTGGCCGAGATTGTTCCTTCCACCTTTTCCGATAAGGGTTATACCATTAATCCTCCATACAGGAAACTTTATTTTCGTGCGAAACCTGATGAGGGAATGGAGCTTGCCCGTTTTTATGCCGACAGCAACAATGTCGATTTTGCGGTTGCCGAAAGGATAATCAAGGATTTCATTGCGGAACTCAAGCCTGTGTTGCACACCCGGAAGATCGTGATCTTTCCCGGATTGGGCAGGTTGAGGGCGACCAAGGAGAACAATCTTTTTTTTGTGGCCGATGAAGACCTCGACATCTATCCGGACGGATTTGCCCTCGAACCGGTGTCTCTCAAGACTCATCATGAGAGCAGGGAAGAGGTCGTGGCGGTAGTCGAAGACCTTAAGCTTATCCTCGAAGAGCCAAAGGCTCCGCAGAAACCGGTTGCAGAACCTGAGCCAGTTATAGAACCCGAACCGCTGGCTGAACCCGAGCCTGTCGCAGAGCCGGAACCTGTCGCAGAACCGGAACCTGTCGCAGAACCGGAACCTGTCGCAGAACCTGAGTCTGACACTGACCCCGAACCAGCTGCGGAACCGGAACCGACTGCAGAACCTGAGTCTGTTGCAGGGCCGGAATCAGAGACGGTTGAGGAGAATCTGTCTTCTGAAGCTGCTGCTGCGCCAAAGAAAGGCGGCTTGGTGAAGGCTCTCATCGTTATTCTGGCCGTCATCTTTGTTCTGATGGTGGCATTTGCCGTGGTCGGGCGCCTTGCTCCTGACTTTGTGGACGGCTTTTTGTACACCCCTGAAGAGCTCAAGATTCTTAATTACAAGCTTTAATGAAAAGATTCACCCAAGAATATACCATTCCGTGCTATGACACGGATGCGTCCGGCCGTCTGAAACCGGCTTCATTCATGAACCTGGCTCAGGAGGCAGCCGGACAGCATGCCGTCTATCTCGGTTTCGGCTACGATGACCTCATCGTGTCCAACACGGCCTGGATCCTTTCACGCGTCCATATCCGTTTTGTTGACACTCCGAAATGGAGGGACAAGGTGACCTTGAATACCTGGCACAAAGGTCTTAACCGCCTTTTCTTTCTCAGGGATTTCCGTCTTGTCGACGAAGAAGGCAGGGCCAGAGTGGAGGCGACGACATCCTGGCTGGTGATGAATCTCGAGACCAGACGCCTGGTCCGTGACCCTCATCTTCGTGAAGGCAGCGAGTGCCTGGAGGATGTCATTGCGACGCCGGCGGAAAAGGTGCAGATGCCAAAGGATGTTCAGCCGCAGCTGATGTTCGAGCACAGGGTCGCCTACTCCGACATCGATGTCAACAGACACACCAACAATGCCATGTACATGCAGTGGGCGATGGACGCAGTTGATTATGACATCGCATCATCAAGGCCGGTGAAGGAACTGACCATAAATTTCAATCATGAGACGAAGGCCGGTGACATAGTGGCCCTGTACAAGAGTATAGTGGAGACCGAGGGCGGTCGTCGTGTGTATGTGGAAGGCAAGGTGTGTGACACTTCGGCCTTCTGTGTTGAAATCGTTTTCTGACAGGGCTTATGACGGAACTCGTATATCCATATGATATGGCTCCGGTCATTCCTGCTCCCACGGCTGACTCCGCATCATTCCGCGGGCAGGGGAGCGAATGGCTTCCGGTAGTCCTGCCAAGCGGCCTGGTCATCGGACGTTCGGTGCGTGAGTACTGCCATGGCGGGGCGAAGCCTCTTCATCCGGTGGTCCATATCCACATAATCGACAGATATTCACGCATATATCTTCAGAAGCGTCCTATGCATAAGACCATCCAGCCGGGAAAATGGGACACCGCAGTGGGGGGCCATGTGTCCTATGGCGAGAGTATTATCGAAGCTGTATACAGGGAGGCTTATGAGGAGTTGAACTTCGTGGAATTCAATCCGATACATCTCGAAACATATGAATTCGAATCCTCTGTGGAGAAGGAGATGGTCAATGTCTTCGCGGCGGTGGGATCGTATGATCTGACTCCGGACCCCGACGAGGTGGAGGAAGGTCGCTGGTGGGATCTTGAGGAAATAGACGAGAACATCGGAAAAGATGTCTTCACCCCGAACTTCGAGTCGGAGTTCCAGATGATACGTACCGCCCTTCTTGCCCTGCTCTGATAAATTGTTTCCCGGCCCGTCGAGGCTATGAAATATGCTTTTAAATGATTATATTTGTCTTTTGTATATCAAACAAATATGATCATGTCGTACATCGAATGTTTTATTCCCGCCATGTCTGCAGAAGATACCTCGGTTACGGTGGAATCCTTCAGCCGAAGCGAATCATTTACAGGTGTGACCATCCTCTCGGGCGTTTCCTTGCGTGAGACGGAGTCGTTGAGGAGCATCGCCGAGGCGGTGTCAGCGAAATATATACTCATATACACAAAGACTCTGCCGCTCGAGATGGGCATGGCTGCCCTTGACCGCATCATTTCCATTGCGGAAGACACCAAGGCCGACATGCTGTATGCCGACCACTGGCAGCTCACGGCCGATGCAGACGGTGTGCAGCAGAGGAGACGTCATCCTCTTATCGACTGTCAGATGGGAGCGCTCAGGGATGACTTCGATTTCGGAAGTGTCCTTGTCTTCCGTCGCAGCTCGTTCCGGAAGGCGGTGAGGGCCATGGAGACGGAATATAAGTATGCCGCGTTGTACGACCTCCGTCTCAGGATGAAGAATATAGTCCATATAAACGAGTACCTGTACACAGAAGTCGAGACTGATGTCAGGAAGTCCGGTGAAAAGCAGTTTGATTATGTGGATCCGAAGAACCGGGCGGTCCAGATGGAGATGGAGCAGGCGTGCACCGCCCATCTGAAGCGGATAGGTGCGTGGCTCAGGCCGGAATTCAAGGAACCGGACATCAACGAATTCGAAGGTGTGGACTTTCCGGTCACGGCTTCCGTGATAATCCCTGTATATAATCGTGTGAGGACGATTACCGATGCTGTCACCAGTGCCTTGAGCCAGAAGACGGATTTCCCGTTCAATGTGATAGTGGTGGACAACCATTCCACTGACGGCACGTCGGAGCTTCTTTCCGCGATGGCATTTGAGGATCCGCGTCTCAAGCACGTCATTCCTGCGAAATATGACCTGGGAATAGGGGGGTGCTGGAACCTGGCGGTACACCACGAAGCCTGCGGCGAATATGCCGTCCAGCTGGACAGCGACGATGTGTACAGCGGCCCGGACACTCTTGCCAGGATAGTCGATGCCTTCCGAACACAGAAGTGCGCCATGGTGGTGGGAACCTACCAGATGACTGACTTCGACATGAAGCCCATCCCTCCCGGCATCATCGACCATCGTGAGTGGACGGAAGAGAATGGACGCAACAATGCATTGAGGGTCAATGGTCTTGGCGCTCCGAGAGCCTTCTGGACGCCTCTTCTGCGCAAGCTCAATCTTCCTAATGCCAGCTATGGCGAGGACTATGCCATAGGCCTTCGCATAAGCCGCGAGTACCGCATAGGACGCATATACGATGTCCTCTACTGCTGCCGCCGCTGGGAGGGAAATTCCGATGCCGCTCTGGACATCGACAAGGTGAACTCGAACAATTTATACAAGGACAGGATACGCACATGGGAACTCAAGGCCCGTCTTGCATTATGAAGAACAATACGATAAACAAGTTCGTCTGCGACCAGCTTTCCAGGTGGCCCCTGGCCTGCAGTAACTTCCGCATGCTGAGGTCGGTGCAGACACGTACCATGACGGTGGGAGGTCTGGAAGTCATCGTGCAGCACAATCCTGCAAGGGTGGTGTCTTCGACGGCAAAGACCGATGCAGCGTCACTGAAGCAGAGGAAGTGCTTCCTGTGCAGGGAAAACCGTCCTGCCGAACAGATATCCCTTCCTTTCGAAGGCCGTAAGGGGAAGAAATATGATATATTGGTGAATCCCTATCCCATATTCCCGGAACATCTCGTCATAGCCTTGGAAAGGCATGAGGATCAGTCGATATGGAAAAGATTCGTGGATATACTCGACCTTTCGTCGGAGTATCCGGACTATACCTTCTTCTACAACGGGCCCAAATGCGGAGCCTCCGCCCCCGATCATCATCATTTTCAGGCAACATTGAAGGGCAGGATGCCTCTCGAGAACGATGTGGACCGCGAACTTGACCTCATGTCCCGAAAGAACGGCAATGCGCGTGAAATCTCGGAGGACACGGTCTTCGACTATATGACTGCCGTTCAGGATGCCAAGCTTTACCATTACAGACGTTTCGTCAGGGGAATATTTGTCATAAGGAGCCGTACGGCCAAATCTGCGGCCAAGATGTTCTATCGCTTCCTTGACACCCTTCCTCTTCAGGACGGGGACAAGGAGCCCGGGTTCAATTTCATCACATATCACAAGAATGGCGAATACCGCACGATCATAGTCCTGCGTACATCCCACCGTTCGCATCATTACTTCTCCGACGGCCCTGACCATCTCACCATGAGTCCCGGCTGTGCGGACATGGCCGGAGTACTTATAGCCTCCGTCAAGGAGGATTATGACAGGCTGACTCCGGAACTTCTGGAGGAAATGCTCGCCGAGGTCACCTTTACAAAGGAGATGGAGGATGAACTGGTGTGGAAACTCTCCAGGAAACAGCCGTCTCTTTCTGTGGGAATAATGTCCGGAAAAGAGATCGAATTCGAGATATTCTCGGACGGTGCAGGAGTCAGGAAGGCTGTGCTCAGGGAGGGTAAGATAGATTACGGCGGAATACTCTATGATGAGCTCCATTTCGGAGGTCGTACCCTGTCCACCCGCTTTGCCGAGCCGTCCTTCAGATTGTACGGTGTGACCATAGGAGTGGACTTCCATTGGGAACGCAAGGAAGATCAGGTCTTTGCAGGAACCCTGAAGATAGTCGTGGATAAAGGCCGGCTTCATGCGATAAACATCATCGGTGTCGAAGATTATCTCCTGAGCGTCATATCGTCTGAGATGAGTGCCGATGCTTCAGAAGAATTCCTGAAGGCTCATGCCGTGATTTCCCGTTCATGGGTCATGGCTCAGATCGCTTCTCCCGGCACATGCATGGCTCCGGGGGTTCCGGAGGGTCTGGACAATGTGCCTGCACTGGTCTCATGGCTTGATTCGCAGAGAGATGGGAACGCTGAAGATGGGGACTCGCGGCAGGTGCATGAATATGTGAAATGGTATGACCATGATGATCACAGGCTCTTCGATGTGTGCGCCGACGATCACTGCCAAAGATACCAGGGACTGACACGCGCCACCGGAGAGAAGGTCGGGAAGGCCATAGATGCCACATGGGGAAAGGTGCTGGAATATGAAGGCGTACTCTGCGACGCGCGCTTCTCGAAGTGCTGCGGAGGAAGGATGGAAAGATTCGCTACATGCTGGGAAGACAGGGACTATCCGTACCTCCAGCCTCTCCCCGACACGCCCGGGCATGCCGAGGACGGCCGTTGCTTCTGCGACACGGATGATAGGAAGATATTGTCTCAGGTGCTGAACAATTACGATCAGGAAACCGTGGATTTCTACAGATGGACCGTGATGTATGATAATGCGGAACTCTCCTCGCTGATAGAGAGGAAGAGCGGAATCAGGCTGGGGCATATAGAATCGCTCGAGCCACTTGAAAGAGGGGAGTCGGGAAGGATATATAAGCTGAAGATAGTGGGTTCGGAAAAGACTATGGTGGTCGGCAAAGAGTTGGAGATCAGGAGAATACTTTCTGAGACTCATCTCAAGAGTTCAGCCTTTGACGTGACCGTGGACGGCGGCCGTATTGTTCTCAATGGATGGGGGTGGGGACACGGAGTCGGCCTTTGCCAGATCGGAGCCGCAGTGATGGCTTCGGAAGGCTATGGCTATAAGGAGATATTGTCCCATTATTATCCCGGAGCAGTGCTTGTGTCCTGCGTATGACATATTGAAAACTGAAGAATCCTATGATAAAGAAAGAAAGAAATCCCTGGCTATGGGTACCTACCCTGTATTTTGCGGAAGGTATCCCATATTTCCTGGTAAACAACATATCAGTGGTCATGTTCAAGAACATGGGGATGCCTAACGGAATGTTGTCCCTGTATACAAGCCTGCTGTATCTCCCTTGGGTCATAAAGCCTCTCTGGAGCCCCTTCGTGGACATAATCAGGAGCAAGCGCTGGTGGATCATAACTATGCAGGTGCTCATGTCAGCCGCCATGCTCATGCTGCCGTTTGTGCTGCCTGAAGGTGACGGTGCGGAGTTCAGGGACATGCCGATGTTCTACACGACTCTTGCCGCATTCTGGGTGACTGCATTTGCTTCAGCCACCCATGACATCGCTGCAGACGGCTTCTACATGCATGGTCTCAATGAGCATAAACAGGCGGAATTCGTGGGTATCCGAAGCACCTTCTACCGCCTTTCCTCGATCTTCGGACAGGGAGTGCTGGTGGCTCTGGCAGGATGGCTGGAGACAAGGACATCGGATGTGCATCTTGCATGGCAGCTGACCCTTATCCTCTCTGCCGTCCTGTTTGCCGTGATCACTTTGTACCACACCTGGAGCCTGCCTGTGCCCCAGTCTGACAGGATGTCACAGACAAAGAGTGCGAAGGAGATATGCCGGGAGTTCATAAGGACATTCGTCACCTTCTTCAGGAAGAGGCACGTGGCCGTGGCCATGCTTTTCATGCTTCTGTACAGGCTTCCCGAGGCCTTCCTTGTCAAGATGATGAATCCATTCCTGCTTGACACTGTTGAAGCGGGCGGTCTGGGACTTTCCACTGAAGCTGTCGGTATCGTCTACGGCACCATCGGAGTGGCCGCCCTTACGGTCGGCGGCATCCTCGGCGGCATCGCCGCATCAAGATGGGGACTCAAGCGCTCCCTCTGGCCTATGGCACTGAGCCTCACCCTTCCATGCCTCTCTTTCGTCTTCCTTGCGGCATTCCAGCCCCAGAACATAGCCCTCATAAGTGCATGCGTTGCCCTGGACCAGTTCGGCTACGGCTTCGGCTTCACCGCCTACATGCTGTACCTGATCTACTTCTCCGAAGGTGAGTTCAAGACAGCGCATTATTCGCTCTGCACTGCCTTCATGGCCTTGAGCATGATGCTCCCCGGCCTTGTGGCAGGCTACTTGCAGGAAGCGTTGGGTTATACGACATTCTTCATTTTTGTGATGATATGCTGCTTCGTGACGGTGGCCGTCACATCTATGCTGAAGGTAGAACCTGAATATGGAAAGAAATAGTATGAAAAGATTTGTGATTATGGCAGCAGTGACTGCGATTCTTGGTGCGGCCTCATGTGGCCCGAAATACGTCAAGCCTCAGGACGGATCCCAGACCGGCTTTGCGCTCTCATTCTTCAGGAAGGTGAATCTCGACACACCGTCAGGACAGAACGTCCTTGTGTCGCCGTACAGTGCCGGCGTGGTCCTTTCCATGCTCGCGGAAGGAGCTGAAGGACAGACAAGAACGGAATTCGACGATGTGCTCAATGGCTCCCTGTTCAAGGCGGAAGACCTCGGAAACAATGACACCCTGACCGTCAATTCGGCGAACTCCATCTGGATAAGCGACAACTTCAGCGTCCGAAACAGGTATGCGGACCTGCTTGACAAGGATTTCGATGCCTTTGTCACTACTCAGAATTTTGCGGATCCGGCAACAGTGCATGCAATAAACAACTGGTGCGCCGAACATACTTCGGACAAGATTCTGGAAATCGTGGATGAGATCTCGCCTTCTGACGTGATGATTCTGGTCAACGCCCTGTACTTCAATGCCCCATGGCACGATGAATTCAATCCGGACAACACACGCGAAGCCGTCTTCCACGGCCAGTCGGGAGACTCCACAGTTCAGATGATGTCGCGCAGGGGGACATATAATTATGCCGAATATCAGGGATGTAAGCTTATAGAGATCCCATATGCCGCCGGTGGCTATTCCATGTATGTCATGCTTCCTCCGTCAGGCATGGCTCCGGATGACCTCATCCCTCATATCGGAGAATCTGCCCTTGAGGCAGCCCTTGGCATGCTTGCGCCTAAGGAAGTCATCCTCCGTCTTCCTAAGTTTACCCTTGAGACAGAGATGCTCCTTAACAACACCCTGCAGCACATGGGTCTGAAGACTGCCTTCACTGCGGCTGCAGATTTCAAGGGCATATCTGCTATGGGCCCGTTGTCTTTGAGCATGGTCAAGCAGAAATGCTACATCGATGTCAGCGAGAAGGGAACGGAAGCGGCAGCTGTAACAAGTGCGCATGTACGCATGACCTCAGTCCGCCTGACTGAAGAATTTATAGTCGACAGACCATTTATATATATGATAGCATCAGATGGCGGGAAGAATATTCTTTTTGCCGGAAAAACAGTAAATCTATAATTGATGAAACGAATTCTTACCTTTTACCTGACCTTTGTTGCATTGATCTCCTGCGGCACCGTGACAGAAGCCGCCACACCTGTCGTGAAGACCGGAATCGAAGTGCTTCGCGACCGCGGCTTTGAAGGCCTGACGGGGAAGAGGGTCGGTCTTGTGACCAATCCCAGCGGTGTTGACAGACATCTGAACTCGACAGTCGACATCCTTTTCAATGCTCCCGGTGTGAACCTTGTGGCACTGTACGGACCTGAGCATGGCGTCCGGGGCGACGTCTATGCCGGTGGCAAGGTGGCGGATACGAAGGATCCTGTGACCGGCCTTCCCGTATATTCCATATATGGGGCCACAAGAAAACCTACCCCCGAGATGTTGCAAGGCATAGATGTCATCGTCTATGACATACAGGATGTGGGCGTGCGCTCATATACATTCATCAGCTCTCTCGGCCTGGTCATGGAGGCATGCGGCGAGCTCGGCATCGAGGTGATGGTGCTTGACCGCCCGAATCCTCTCGGAGGTGAAAAGATTGAGGGAAACTATGTGGAGCCGGGATTCTTCTCTTTCGTAAGCCAGTACCCCATACCATATGTATATGGACTTACTGTGGGTGAACTTGCGGTGATGATCAACGAAGAGGGAATGAACCGCGGCCAGAAGGGAGACCAGAAGCCGGCAGTATGCAGGCTTACCGTGGTGCCGATGGAAGGGTGGACCAGGGATATGCTGTATGAAGATACAGGACTTCCATGGGTGCTTCCGTCACCGAACATCCCGTTCAAGGACACCCCGCAGTACTATGCGGCAGCGGGAATATGCGGTGAACTGTATGGCTTCATGAACATAGGTATAGGATATACCCTGCCTTTCCAGGTGTTCGGCGCGACCTGGCTGGATCCGGAAGCCCTTAAGTCACGTCTGGAATCATATGACCTTCCGGGAGTCTCGTTCCGTACGATATGGTTCAAGCCGTTTTCCGGCAGCCAGAAGGGTCAGCTTGTAAAGGGACTCCAGTACTTCTTCACAGACTATCGGAAGGCCCGTGTCACCGAGACCCAATTCTATGTGATGCAGGCGGTTGCGGAACTCTATCCGGACAAGAAGGCCTTTGAGGTCATCACTGGCTACGGACTCTTCGACAAGGTCTGTGGCACGGATTATGTTAGAACGGAATTCAAGAAGAATTACAGATTCAGCGATATAATGGAATTCTGGCGGAAAGATGAGGAATCTTTCCGGCGTTTATCGCAAAGGTACCACATCTATTAACCTTTAAACGAGACTATCATGAGAACAATCAGAACAGCAATGGCGGCAATGTTGACTGTGTTGACATTCGCTGCGTTCCAGTCTGAGGCCTCCGCTCAGGCCCAGAGAGAAAGAACAGCTAGAACCTCAAGCCAATCTAAGTCATCAGATAAGAAGGTGTCTCGTCAGGCACCTGCGGGAAGTGCATCAAAGAGCACATCAGGAAGTGCTTCAAGAAGCACTTCAAGAAGCACTTCGTCAGAGCGTAAGAATAGTACCGTGACTGCTGGCAGGAGCACATCAGCTCCGGCGCGCCAGGCAGTGCGTCCTTCATCAGGGTCTTCAACGCGCCCTTCTGCAGGCTCATCGGCAGGCTCGTCTTCGTCGACAGTGCGTCGCCCAAGTACTACAGTGACACGTCCTGCCGCAACTCCAGGACAGTCGGTCCAGACAAAGCCTCAAAGTCAGACCAAGCCTGTAAAGCCTGTAGACCAGGCGAGACCTGCACAGACTACTCGTCGTCCTTCCGACAAGGTCACTGCAAGACCAAGTGAGAGGAACGACAAGGGGACAGGAGTAAAACCTGCCGTAAGGCCTGATCACAAACCGGACAAGCCTTCACATGTCAGACCAAAGCCAAAGCCTGAAGTACACAGGGTTCATCCACGCGACAGACATTTCACAACTCACAGGAAGCCGTCACATTACTGGTCTAACCACCATCACTATTATGGCTACAGGGTGAGGGTGATTCCTTCGAGGGCAGTCAGACATTATTACCACGGTGTCGTGTACTACTGCTATGATGACATCTGGTATCGTCCATACGGAAGCTATTATGTTGTCTGCAGACCTCCTTTCGGAACTGTTCTCGCGGCGAATGTGATCTCGGACATCACCTGGGCGGCTGTGAACATGGCATATTACTCTACAGTGGCGCAGACCTACAGCACCATCAACGAAAACAATGAATACATCGCTCAGCAGAACGCGATCATAGCTCAGAACAATGCGACCATAGCGGCGCAGAACCAGACGATAGCGATGAACCAGCAGCTCGCGCAGTCTGCATATACATTGGCCAACCAGCTCGGACTTGTCCAGAGCTTTGCGGCGGCAGACGGCAGTTATTACTATCAGGACGGAGTGTTCTACATGATGGATGCGAAAGGCGAGTACAAGGTGATCGTGCCTCCTGCAGGAGCTCTGGTCGAGACTCTTCCTGAAGACTATGATGTCGTGACTTTGTCCGACGGCAAGGAGTACTATCAGGTGGACAACACCATCTTCCAGCTGAAGATAGAGGACGGAAAGCCTTACTTCGAGGTCCTCGGTCAGCTATACAGCTAGATCATTGCCGGTGAAGATGTCGCCGGTGTGAAATATATGGATTCTGCATCTGCCGTTGCGGGTGGCATGTGAAACAGCCTCGTCGCCGGTACAGTGACCGGTAAGTACGGTTGTTTCAGGATGAACCGAATCAAGGAACCTGCAGAATGAATCTGTTTCGCGGCCGGAGTCGGGCCCGTCTATGAAATGTAGACCTCCGATGAAGGCCGCGATTCTTGTCTCTCCTGTGTGACGGCAGCATGTCTCCATTATGTTGGCCGCTCCATGATGGGAACATGAACTTATGATTACCAGCCCCTTCTCTGTCTTTATTGCCAATGCGAGCTCATGGGTGAAATCGTCTTCAAGCCATCTGTTGCCGTCGGGGGAAGGATGACCGTGATCTTCGGGCACGACCGCGAATATGCCCTCGGCTATTTCACGGCTATCGCTGATATATGTGAATCTTTCGGGGAAGCGTTCTTTCAGGCCGGTGTCTGCGCCTATGTTCCTGCGCCCTCCGCGGCGCGAGGAAAAGCAGGTCGCGGCAAACGCCTCGGCCGATATGAAGACCGGAGCATCATGATGCCTGAGGAAATGTTCCAGGCCGCCGGTGTGGTCGTAATGGGCATGAGAGACGAAGACCAGGTCGACTTCGCTGAGGTCTATTCCCATTGCAAGTGCATTCTCTGCAAACAGGGAAGATGCTCCCGTGTCGCAGAGAATGCATGTGCTGTCTGTCCTTATCAGAATCGAAAGGCCGTGTTCGGATCTGAGGCCATCACGGGTTCCGATCCTGTCGTCTGAAAGAATGGTGATTTCCATAATGTGCTGCGGAATGGGTCAGACATTGAGTCTGAAGAAGTCTTCTGCCTTTGCCGGGTCGGCCGAGCTGAGGATGAGGGTCGAGGCCTTGCCGCCGCCATCAGGAAGCATGCCTTTCTCAGTCATCACCTTAAGCAGCTGTCTTGCTACTGCCGGTGCCGGGTCTATTATCTGGATGTTCATTCCAGGAGCAAGAGCCGAGGCTACCTTGCGGATAGTGTCTGTCAGGAAAGGGTAGTGGGTGCATCCGAGGACTATGGTGTCAGCTCCTTCGTCAAGAAGAGGCTTCAGGCTTGTCTCCACGGTCTTTTCCGCTTCCGGTCCTGTCAGGATGCCTTTTTCTACCAGTTCCACGAATCCCTGTCCTATATGTTCCACCACCTTGATACCTTCTGCGAAATGGTCCCTGGTGTCTATGTATTTCTGAGCTTTCAGGGTCCCGGCTGTGGCCAGGACGCCTACCACTTTGGTGCGGGTCCTCAGGGCTGCCGGCTTTATTGCCGGTTCCATCCCGATGAACGGTATCTCCGGATATTCTTCACGCAATGTCGCTATAGCCGCAGCTGTGGCTGTGTTGCATGCCACTACGATTACTGATGCACCTTCTGCAATCAGGGTTTCGGTTATGAATCTTGCCCGTCCTATTATATATTCCCGCGATTTCTCGCCATATGGACAATGGGCTGAGTCAGCATAATAGATGACGGGCTCGTCGGGAAGAATCTTCCTGACTTCCTTCAGCACTGACATGCCGCCTACGCCCGAGTCGAAAATTCCTGTCATCCTTTTACAATTTCATCTATGGCTGCAAGTTCTTCCTGGCTGAACGTGGTGTTCCTGATGGCCTGCAGGTTGCCCTTGAGCTGTTCAAGACTGCTTGCTCCCACGATTACCGAAGTGACAAGGTCATCTTTCAGGTCCCAGGCGAGTGCCATCTGAGCGAGAGTCTGACCGCGTCTTGCAGCTATGTCGTTGAGGCTCCGTATCTTTCCGATGAGCTCCGGGGTGATGCGCTCCTGTTTCAGTGAATAGTCCTTTGCAGCGCGTGAGTTTTCAGGTATTCCGTTCAGATATCTGTCTGTGAGCAGTCCCTGGCACAACGGTGAGAAGGCTATGAAGCCGCTTCCGGCTGCCTTTGCCTGCTCAAGCAGGCCGGTAGTCTCCGGCTCCCTGTCGAAGATGTTGTACTTGCACTGGTGGAGAAGGCAAGGCACGTCGCGCTCTGCAAGATATCTGTATGCGTATTCTGCAGCCTGTGGCGGATAGTTGGAGATTCCGGCATAAAGGGCCTTGCCGCTGCGTACGATGTCTACAAGCGCCTGAAGAGTCTCGTCAAGCGGAGTGTCAGGATCGAAGCGGTGTGAATAGAAGATGTCCACATAGTCCAGCTTCATTCTCTTGAGGCTCTGGTCAAGGCTGCTCATGAGGTACTTGCGTGAACCGAGGTCTCCGTACGGACCGGGCCACATGTCCCATCCTGCCTTTGTGGATATGAACATCTCGTCTCTGTACGGACGCAGGTCGCTGTCCATGACTTTTCCGAATGTGGCTTCGGCGCTTCCGTATGACGGGCCGTAGTTGTTGGCCAGGTCGAAGTGGCATATGCCGTTGTCGAATGCATGGAGCAGCATCGCCCTGCTTCTGGCCAGAGGGGCGGTGTCGCCGAAGTTCTGCCATAGGCCGAGGGATATTTCAGGTAGCAATATGCCGCTTCTGCCGCTTCTGCGGTACTTCATGTTCTGATAACGGTCTTCTGCCGCTGTGTATACCGGAGTGATCATAGTTGTGTGTGTTAATGGTCTGATTTACAAATATAGGAATTTGTTTTGGCAACTATCTGAATAATTCGTAATTTTGTGCGTTTTATGTGCCGGAGGATCACCGGCGGTTTTTCGATAAAATGGTAGGAATAGAAGAGATAAAGGAATTGCAGGAGCGTGTCCAGACGCTTGGCCGCTGCATTGATGTGGAGGCCAAGAGGGCTGATGTCGCTCAGAGGACGGAAAAGACGCTTGCACCAGACTTCTGGGATGAGCCCAAGGCTGCGGAAAAGTTCCTGAAGGAACTGGCGGGAGTGAAGTTCTGGGTGACAGGTTATGACAAGGTTCAGGCTGAAATCGAAGATCTGAGCGTCCTGCTCGAATTCGAGGATTTTGCAGAATTGGAGACATCCTATTCTGCCGTTCTCGCTGAAGTGGAGGCGCTGGAGCTCCGCAATATGCTTGGAGAAGAAGGCGACAACCTCGGCGCTGTCCTTACCATCAACTCCGGAGCCGGTGGAACAGAGGCTAACGACTGGTCGGCCATGCTTATGCGTATGTATATACGCTGGGCCGAGCGTAACGGCTACAAGGTGACGGTCACGGATGAGCTTGAAGGTGAAGATGCCGGCATAAAATCGGTCACCATGCAGGTTGAAGGCGATTATGCGTTCGGCTATCTCAAGGCGGAAAGCGGAGTGCACCGCCTTGTACGCATCTCACCGTTCAACGCCCAGGGCAAGCGTCAGACCACATTCTCGTCGGTGTTCATATATCCTCTGGTAGACGACAGCATAGAGATAGAGATCAATCCCGGAGATCTGGAGTGGGATACCTATCGTTCAAGCGGTGCGGGCGGACAGAATGTCAACAAAGTCGAGACCGGTGTGCGCGTAAGGCATATACCTTCGGGAATCGTGGTGGAGAACACGGAGACCCGCTCCCAGCTTGACAACAGGCAGAACGCCTTGAGGATCCTGAAGTCTCGTCTCTATGACATCGAACTGAAGAAGCGTCAGGAAAAGCAGGCCGAGCTCGAGGGACAGAAGAAGAAGATCGAGTGGGGATCTCAGATCCGCAGTTATGTCCTTCATCCTTACAAGATGGTGAAGGATCTTCGTACAGGTTATGAGACGTCTGACACTCAGGGAGTTCTCGACGGAGACCTGAATGATTTCATGAAAGTCTTCCTGATGGAGAACAACTAAGGTGAAGACGGCTGCCAGGCATCTGGCATGTCGGGCAGAACAGGGAATTATTGAAATATCGATATTTAATACGGGTGGCTGCAACGATTGCAGCCATCCGTGCATCTATACTGCCGGTTATTGAAAACAGTAGTAGTATTCAGATGATTATGAAACGTATTATTGCGTCATTTTTGACAATTCTGCTCTTTGTGAGTCCTGCATTGGCACAGACCTCCCATGGGGAAAAGAGCGACAGCACGAAATTTCCTTTCTCAATAAAGGCCCTCGCGTTCAGAGGCTCCTATCTTGACAGTAACACCCACTTCGATAAATTCCAGCCCTTCCATCCGGCCGGAGTGCATCTGGGCCTTGAGCTGCCCTCTCTACAGCAACGTCCGTGGCAGGAGTATCTTGGCAATCCGACAATAGGAGTCGGACTGTCGTGGCTTGATTTCGGCCATGATATGGTGGGAATGTCCATAGCTGCCTATCCTTATATCCTTCTTGATGCCATCAATACTGATTTCATGAACGTCAGGCTCAAACTGGCAGGTGGTCTCGCTTATGTGACCGAGCACTGGTACACTCAGGAAGACACTGACCCGGACCATTATTATGAGCCTACCGTGAACACCATCTTCGGATGCCCGATAAATGTCTATCTCAATGCGGGTGTCAACATGAACTTCCCTGTAAGCGAATATCTTTCTTTAAGTGGCGAGTTCGGCTATTTCCACATCAGTAACGGTCGTACAAACATGCCTAACATAGGCATGAATTCCATCTACGGTTCAGTAGGACTGACGACCAACATCAACACCGATGTCAGGAAGGCCCCGGTGGATTTCCCCGACCTGCCTTATGACTGGAGTATAAACATTACCGGAGCTGCCGGTGCCCATAAGTCTGCAATTGCCGACCCTGGCAGATTCCTTATATCTTCCCTGCATGCCGGAGCTGTGTATTCTGTGAACAACTGGTATGGCCTCGGCTTTGGAGTTGATGTCTTCTACAACGATGCAGTCACTAAAAACACCAGAAGGGATCTGTATTGCAGTGGACAATATGACATTGATGGGATGGTTGTCGACTGTACTACCTGTGGGCAGGATAAAGGAGAGGACTATAAACTCAAGCATAAGGTCCGTGCGGGTGTGGCCATGAATAATGAATTCAGGTTCGGTGTAGTAACTGCCATAGTGGATTGGGGAGTGTATTTCTATAATCCGTCACGTAACATTTATTATGACTACCATAAGGCTCATTATGGCGAGGTGGCGCCAAAGCGTCCGCTGTTTTACGATTCGACTGGAGCAGGAGGTGAAGAGGCCTTCCATTATATCCGTTTCGGTCTGAAGTACCGTGTCCTCGACAATCTCTATCTTCATACCAGCGCCAAGACCCATCTTCACATCTGCGAGTACATCGAGTTCGGTGTCGGCTATCAGATTCCGTTCCTGAAGAAATCGAACCGCACCGAGAGTGACGGCAAGATTTTTCACTACCGCCGCAACTGGTGGAAATAAGGACCGCCGGCTGAAAACCAAACCCGATAGCTTGACGAATCATCTGCACAATTCTATATCTCTTCTGCGCATTTTAGACATATAATCTATGGCATTAACTGTTCTTGTTGATATAGTGACAACATCTTTGACAGAAAAATACCATTCTTCTTCTAACCAGATCGTCCTAATCATCTGGTTATCAAATGATCTTATTGTCTCAATCTCAGATATGCAAACTTCATTTCAGACGAAATTATATTAAAAGTCCCAGTTGTTTGAATGTTCTCAAACTTAAACTCTCTCTTGCGAAGATATTGTTTGGTTGTGCTAAGATGTGTTGCATTCGAAAACAATCTACGAGCAGGACTTTTATATATTTACACCGTTAAATCGCAATTTGCCGTCATCCCCGACTTGATCGGGGATCTAAAACATAATTAATGATATTGAGGAGATCGGGCATGACGTAACAAGTACTTTGATTCCGATTTACCATAAAGACCGCTCTGCTGAGAGCTGTGACAGATTTTAAGCAAAAAGTGACACAGCTATGGCGAAATCAGTTCAAAAACGCCGAAAATCAATAGAGCTGTGTCTCAAATACCCGAAAAAATGTCACAGCTACTAAAGATTAAATTCCAATTTGTCAGAGCAAACCAAACTCTCATAATTAGTTTGTTTATATATGAGAATATGATTTTTCACTATATTCGCAAAAATTAATCGGAACTATATGGGAATTTTCCAAAAGATTACGACTCTTGTTCGTGAGACACTAAACCTTAATGGTCATATTGATACAGATTCCGCTGAACGTGCAATCAGAAGCAACATTGAGTTCAAGGGACCTAATGCGTGGATCCTTGCAGTTGCAGTCATCATTGCATCGGTTGGACTGAACGTCAACTCAATTCCGGTAGTTATCGGTGCCATGCTGATATCCCCATTGATGGGACCAATCTTCGGATTGGGGCTTGGACTTGGGGTTAGCGACATACAGCTGATGAAATCCTCAGGAAAGAATCTTCTGGTGATGGTCAGCATCAGTCTTGTGGTCGCATTTCTCTATTTTATAATCACTCCTCTCAGCCTAAGTAATCCTACAGAACTTTTAGCTAGAACATCTCCTACATTCTATGATGTTCTGATAGCCCTTTTTGGTGGTTTTGCCGGCATTCTGGAACAGTGCAGAAAGGATAAGGGAACAGTATTTTCCGGAGTGGCAATTGCGACAGCCTTGATGCCACCACTCTGCACAGCCGGTTATGGGCTTGCTTGTGGTGAATTCAGTTACTTCCTCGGTGCTTTGTATCTGTTTGTAATCAACTGCACGTTCATTATGCTTGCTACTTATGTCGGTGTCAAATATTTCAGATTCCGTCCTACAGAGTATCAGGATGAGACAATCGGCAAACGCACCAAGAGACTGACCACCGCATTGATCATAATCTTCATTATTCCAAGCATCTGGTCGGCCGTCCTGCTCATACAGCAGAATAATTTCGAAGTCAACGCAACTTCATTTGCCGAACATCGTAGCACATACGGAAAGAGCATTCTATACGACTACAAGATCGATCGCAACGACAACACATCCCTGACACTGTTCTTTACCGGCGAGGAATTAAGCGAGAGGGATAAAGACGAACTTTACTCAGTAGCGGCCGAATATGACATCAATAAAGATCAGATAGAGATTCGAGATTATGCTCTTGAAGACAAGTCCGACATGAATGCCTTCAAGGATATCTACGAGAAGAAAGAAAGTATTATTTCTGCTAAAGAGCAGGAAATCGTTCTTCTGAAGAATGAACTTGATAAGATTAAGAGCAATGAACCTGAATATGACAAGATATCAAAAGAAATATTCAGTATCAAGTCATCGGTATGCGGTATCAGCATTACCAAAGGACACATTTACAATCGTGATTCTACTTCTCGACGTGATGTCATTTCAGTTATCGTTTCATCTAGAGACTCTATTGGCGCGGGCGAACTGGAAGAATTGAGAGAGTGGTTGAAAGTTCGTATGAACACTGATATCATTGAAATGCGACACCATATGATTATTACAGAGTAACCAGTCCCCTAAATACCGGGTCCTGAGGAGAATGGTTTTGTAAGGAACTCCCCAAGAAAGATAATTTGCTCAATTAGCATAAACAAATCGGGATTT
>SUYN01000007.1 GCA_015060405.1 Bacteroidales bacterium | reverse complement strand
CCCGCAGATATCGCAAGATATTTCCGGGATCATTTCTCTTTCAGCGAAGTGGGTACATCCAAAATGTGGGTACAATGTGGGTACATTTTGACCCTCCCAAAAAGAAAAACCCACTCAGAAGCATCTCCGAGTGGGTTGGTAGTGGAGATAGTCGGAGTCGAACCGACGACTTCCTGCTTGCAAAGCAGGCGCTCTAGCCAACTGAGCTATACCCCCTTAATGCGACTGCAAATATGGCTCTTTTTTTTGAATCTGCAAAATTTTTTGTTGAATAATCGTTTATTTGTGACAGTGACGGCCATAAATAAGCTCGATTTCCTGGCCGGAGATGTTTTTTTCTATGAGTGGCCAGGTAAAGGGCCGTTTTTCTGGCCGTGATTGAGAACAGCCGGGATTTTCCGTTGAAATATGAAACCGTTTGATTGTCTGATGTTTTTGACGCTGTGGCAGCTGTCAGGCTGTTTTATATACTCTTGTCTGCCAGGTAGGTGGCTATGGTCCTTCGGATGTTCCTTTTGGCAGTTTCCGGATTCATGGCTTCTGAAAGTTCTTCTTCTGATGCCGGTCTTGGGCAGATGGGGAGGATGGCTTTGAATGACTTCCTGTGGGATTCCTCAATGCCGTTTTCCACGATTCCTCCGATGGCAATTGCAGGTGTTCCTTCAGAGGCAGCCCTTGCAGCTATCTCCGATGGCGCTTTGCCCATGAAGGTCTGCCTGTCTATTCTGCCTTCTCCGGTGATGACAAGGTCTGCCTGCTTCAGCGCCTCGCTGAATCCGGTCATTTCAAGGATGAGGTCGGCCCCTTTATGCATTTCCGCGTTGAAGAATGTGTGAAGGCAACCGCCCATCCCGCCGGCAGCTCCGCTTCCTTTGATCTCGGAGAGTCTTGTTCCATATTGCTTCAGGATTACGGATTCATAGGATTTCATCCCTTTTTCCAGTTCGTTCATCATAGACGCGTCAGCTCCTTTTTGTGCCGCAAAGACCTGGACTGCACCCTCCGGGCCGGTGAAGACTGCATCTACATCACATGCAGCTGTGAAACTGCATCCTGCCAGCCTTCTGTCCATTTCCGTTGTGTCCATTGATGCTATGGATATGAGGCTTTCGCCATTGCAGCCTGTGATCTCCTTCCCTTCGGGGGTGAAGAATCTGCAGCCAAGAGCTTCCATCATTCCGCATCCGGCGTCATTCGTGGCGCTTCCGCCCAGTCCGATAATGAACCTTCTGCATCCTCTCCCAAGGGCATGGAGGATGATTTCGCCTGTTCCATATGTGGATGTCTTGAGAGGGTTGCGTTCTGAGACTTCGATGCAGGTCAGTCCGCTTGCCTGGGCCATCTCAATTATTGCTGTTCCGTCCGCAATGAGGTAGGAAGCCTCCACTGTTCTGCCTATGGGGCCATGTACATGCAGACAGACCTTTTCGGCCTGAATGCAACCTTCCAGCGCCCGGATCATCCCGTCGCCTCCGTCTGACATGCATATTGTTCTGGTCTTGCAGTCAGGTCTGACGTCCATTATGCCTTCGTATATGGCTTGGGCGACTTCGGACGAGGTCAGCGATCCTTTGAATGAGTCCGGGGCTATGATGATTGTTCCTGGCATTGGGACGTAGTGTCATTATATCATCTCTGATGATATGGGTTTGTAACAATTATATATGGTGACCTATATAACGAAAAAGGCCAGCATTTCTGCTGACCTCTGGTAGTCGGTAGGGGAATCGAACCCCTATTGCAAGATTGAGAATCTTGAGTACTAACCGTTATACGAACCGACCATGTTTCGTTTGGGATTGCAAAGGTAAGCAATATTTCTTTACTTCCAAATTTTTCTGCAATATTTTTTGAAAAAACCGTCGTTTTATTTCAAAAATACGAAGAATACAGCCATGATCAGGCAGAAAAACGCTGCAAAATGGTTCCACTGAAGAGTCTGTCCCTTGAACATCACTGTCACCAGGACTGTGAATACAGTGAGTGAGATGACTTCCTGGATGATCTTCAGCTGCATGAGGTTGAAGGGACCTCCGTTTTCAACGAATCCGATTCTGTTGGCCGGAACCTGGGCGCAGTACTCGAAGAAGGCCACTCCCCATGAGAAGAGTATTACAAGAATCAGGGGCCAGCCTGATGAGATCTTCATCTCCTGGAGTTTCAGGTGGCCGTACCATGCAAATGTCATGAATACATTTGATGCTATCAGAAGGAGTATTGTCCAGATCGCTTTCATTTTTATACCTTGTCTTTCAGTCTGCAAAAGTAACATTTAATTTGTTATTGCAGTCATAAAACTTTAATTTTGCCAAGATAACTTGTAATTGGATAAACCAGTCATGACACTTATAAAATCAATATCTGGAATACGCGGTACCATTGGCGGAGCGCCGGGAGAAGGCCTTTCTCCCCTTGATATCGTGAAATTCACATACGCATATTGCGAGAAGATGAAGGAACGTCTGCCGAAGCTGGAGGGCGGGAGATACAAGGTGGTAGTAGGAAAGGATGCCCGTCTGTCCGGAGATATGGTCGAGCAGCTTGTCTGCGGAACCCTGATATCCTGCGGTGTGGATGTTGTAAAGGCAGGTTTTGCATCGACCCCGACGACTGAGATGGCAGTCGTGTTCGAGCAGGCTGATGGCGGAATCATTCTTACGGCTTCGCATAATCCCAAACAATGGAACGCCCTCAAGCTTCTGAATGAAAGAGGCGAATTCCTCAATGCTGAGGAAGGTGCGGCAATCCTTGAGTGCGCTGAAAAAGGGGAGTTCTCTTTCGCAGATGTGGATTCGCTCGGAGTCATGGAGGAAAAGGATTTTACCGATGCTCATCTGGATGCCGTGCTGGCTCTGGATGCCGTGGATGCGGAGGCTGTGAGAAAGGCCGGTTTCAAGGTCGCCCTCGATGCGGTCAATTCAGTAGGTGGCATAATCATGCCTCGTCTGCTTGAGAGGCTCGGCGTCGAGTGCATCTTCGTCAACTGTGAGCCTACCGGCGAGTTCGCCCACAATCCTGAGCCGCTTCCGTCAAATCTGACGGAACTCTCCGAGGCAGTCGTGGCGGGCGGGGCGGATCTCGGCATATCCGTGGATCCTGATGTGGACCGTCTGGCCCTTATATGCGAGGATGGAACACCTTTTGGTGAGGAATATACTCTGGTCAGTGTCGCGGACTATCTGATTTCAAGAGTGTACAATGAAGCCCTCGAGTCGGGACGCTCGATCGAAGAGATAGCTCATCCATATGAACTTGCCACTTCATCAAACCTCTCGTCGTCACGTGCCTTGAGGGATGTGACGGAGCAGTATGGCGGTGAATATCATGCCGCAGCGGTGGGCGAAGTGAATGTGACGACAAAGATGAAGGAGTGCGGAGCCCTCATCGGAGGCGAGGGCAACGGCGGTGTCATATATCCTGCCCTTCACTACGGAAGGGATGCGATGGTGGGTGTGGCGCTTTTCCTTACTAATCTTGCATATAAGAAGATGAAGGTGTCGGAGCTCCTTGCTACATATCCTAAGTATGTCATAGCGAAGAATAAGATTGAACTGGCAGACAATGCCTTGATAGACACCATATTGGATAAGGTCCGTGAAGTCTTTGCGGACGAGGACGTCAACACTCTTGACGGAGTGAAGGTGTCTTTCGAGTCCAGGAAGGAGTGGGTCCATCTGCGCCGTTCGAACACTGAACCAATCGTCCGCATATATGCAGAGGCGGCTACGAAGGAGGCGGCGGATGCCCTGGCCCGCAAGGTCATTGACATAGCTGATTCGTTAATGTAATTTAGAGGACATGTTTTCATTCAGGACAACATCATTGGAGGAGCAGCTGGACAAGGCCTTGCATGAAGGCAAGGTGGGCTGTTTCTGCACCCAGAACTGCTGGGACACTGAAAAAGGAAGATATATGTACGACCTCTTCCGTGAGAGAGGCAACCTTCAGGTCATATTCAATCCTCGTGACACAGAACTTACTCCTCTGACCAATCATATAGAATTCACGAGGGAGGAACTTGAAGGACTGAATGCCGTGGTGGTGGAGATACAGGATGTCGGCACGAGATACTTCAACTACACGAAGGACGTGTTCCGTCTGATGGAGACGCTCAAGACGATGAAGGATGATGCTCCGTCATTGTACATCGTTGACCATAACAATCCGGCCGGCCGTATAGTGGAGGGGACCATGCCTTCTTCCGTGCAGGAGCTTAATGTTCCTAAAGTGGCTCATCGTCATGGACTTACACTCGGGGAGCTCGCGAATCTCTACTACCATGAGATCGGTGCTAAGTTCCCTCTTCATATCATATCCGCCCTTGCGACAGGCTCGAATCACCAGCTCATGCCGTGGATGATAGCACCGGCCTCGGACATTCCGGGGCTCTTCACCTGCGACATGTACAGCGGCGGGGGATTGTGGAACAATACGAACATCACTCCCGGGATTGGTACGGCACGTCCTTATGAGTATTTCGGAGCGCCATTCGTCAAGACTGTCGGAAAGGCTGATGTCCCTTTAGCTGAAGGTATCATGCTGCGTCCGTGCTCGTTCACGCCATCTTGCGGAAAGTATCAGGGACAGAAATGTTTCGGCTATCAACTGATGCGCGAGCCGGGTGAGGAGTATCACTCTCTGATGCATACCCTGCAGCTGATACGTTACTTCAAGGAGAACTGCAAGGAGTTTGTTCTTGAGGAAGGCTTTGATGCCAAGCTCTCCGATCAGGTCCTTCTGGATTACATCAATGGAGAGGTCTCGTGGGAGGATGCAAGGGAGCATATCAAGGTGGAGGAGCAGAAATGGATCCGCAAGGCCAAGAAGTTCCTTCTTTATGATGATCAGCCTGTGAGAATTAAGTGATTTTCTTGAGGAAATTGTTGTTTATTATGAAAAAAGGGTGTACATTTGCGCCTCGAAAAAATAGTTAACTAATTTTTAATCGTTATGAAGAAAGGTATACATCCCGAAACCTACCGTCTTGTAGCTTTCAAGGATATGTCAAACGAAATCGTGTTCATCACACGTTCATGTGCAAACACAAAGGAGACAATTGAGATTGAAGGTGTTGAATACCCAGTGGTAAAGCTTGAGATCTCTAACACATCTCACCCATTCTACACAGGTAAGATGAAGCTCGTCGACACTGCAGGTCGCGTTGACAAATTCTATCAGAGATACGCAAAGAAGAAGTAATTCTTCCAAGACATATGGTGAAAACGGTCCGCAGATATGCGGACCGTTTTATTTAGTACATGGATTTCCGGCAGCTGAAGGTCACCTGTACGCCTGTGCCCGGATGTCGGAATGAGATCTCCAGTGCGTGAAGGCATAGGCGGGGGTGGGGAAGGCCGCCGTAAAGCATGTCGCCGACTATAGGCCTGGCAAGCCCATGAATATGTGCGGAGTGTGCCCTGAGCTGGTGTGTGCGGCCTGTTACGGGATGGAACAGTATTTCTGTACATCCGTCTTCGTGTACTGCTGTAACCTCATAATTGGTCAGAGCTTCTTTGCCCTGGGTCATGTCTGCCTTCTGACGCGGCCTTTCGTCATAATCTGCCGCAAGCGGAAGGCTGACATTGCCTTTTGAACCCGGGAGCAGCTTCATTGCCGGCCCGGCATCTGTGCCCTTGTCTTCCGGAGACAGCCTTGCCATGTAGGTCTTGCTGACCGAATGTTCCTCGAATTGCCTGCGCAGGTCGCTGCCGGCTTCGGGATTCATGGCATATACTATGATTCCTGATGTGTCCATATCCAGGCGGTGGACGCTTTCCACGGATCCGCCGAGGCGCTCCTGCATCCATTCCAGCATGGAGACCTGCCCGTCCAGCCCTGGCACTGACGGCATGCCTGACGGTTTGCATGCCACGGCCACGTCATTGTCCTGGTGAATGATGGCCGGACTGCCGCCGGTGACTTCGGCCTTTTCCGTCTTCAGCCCTTTCAGCATGAACTTCAGCAGCGGACCGCATCTGCTTGTACATGAAGGGTAGAAGTGTCCGTGTGTCCTGATGGGGCCTTCCGGTGATTCGCCGTACCAGAATTCTCCCATTGCTACAGGCTCGAGATGGTTGAGGAAGGCATATTGGAGCAGCTTGGGTGCCGCACATTCGCCGGTGCCTCCCGGAGGTATCTGGCCGCAGGCTGAAAAGATTTCACTTATGGATGCGCGCTCTCCAAGGACGTTGCTGACAATGAACCTGTCGAATATCCATTTCTGGAGCTTCTCTGATCTTTCTGCTCTCTCTGCCTTAAGTGCCTGTATCTCTTCTGAAATTGCTGCGATCTTCTGCCTTATCGCTTCAGTCTGCGCCCTCCATGACGATTTGAGCCTTTTAAGCTCAGCCTTTTCGAACTGGCTCTCCCTTATCAGGATTCCTGAGAGTTCCCTGCCTTCCGGACTGGCTCTCCTGGCTTCTCTGTCTTTCCTGGAGACTGCCATCCTCGCCTTCATGGCTGATATTTCGCTTTCGGCGCAGGCCAGCGTGCTGTCCAGCTGCTCTTTCAGTTCCAGAAGTTCCGGGGAGTTCTCCAGCTCCTTTATCCTGGAACTCATGAGGTTGAGCTCGGCTTCTCCCGTCTTGAACACTCCCTGAGGATCCAGGAGATCAAAGACCGGCGGTACAAATCCGTCAATAATGCTCCTGTCATTGACCGATCCGGAAAATGCAGCGAGATAGCCTGTCGTTCCGTCTTCCGGGTTCTTCACCACCAGCACTCCCATCATCTTCCCCAGCATGAAGCCGGATTCGGAAGCGGTCTTCAGCACTTCCGCTGCTGCCTTGGCTACAAGCGGGTGCGGCCTGTATCTGAACGGGTCGGTGAAGGTGCCGTCCCATTCAAGTCGGATGTCAGGGCTGAATCTGTGGAGGCAGTTCATCAGCGGATGCGGAGATTATTCAGTTTATATTCGTTGCAGAGATCCCTGAGGCCACATTCTTCGCATTTGGGCTTTCGTGCCGTACATACATATCTTCCGTGGAGGATCAGCCAGTGGTGAGCCTTGCCTCGGAGTTCTGCCGGGAATCCGGCCGTCAGGTCCTTTTCTACGGCTTCGACCGTGCTGCCCTTGGACAGGCCTATTCTTCTCGATACCCTGAACACATGGGTGTCGACGGCGATGACCGGCTTGTCATATATCACAGATGCTATCACATTGGCTGTCTTCCTTCCCACTCCGGGGAGTTTCTCGAGCTGCTCCGGCTCGGATGGGACGACACTTGAGAAATCCTCAGCGAGCATCTTCGCCATCCCGATGAGGTGCTTCGCCTTGTTGTTGGGGAATGAAATCGACTTGATCATTCCGTAGACCTCTTCAAATGACGCTTCTGCCAGATCCTCGGGCTGGGGGAATCTGGCGAAGATGGCGGGCGTGTAGATGTTCACGCGCTTGTCCGTACACTGGGCGGACAGGATCACCGCGATCAGAAGATGAAAAGCGGAGTCATAGTGGAGTTCGGTCTCCGCAACCTCCATGTTGGCCGAGAACCATCCGGTCACCTTTCTGTATAATTCTCTTCTGGTCATCTCAGATGGCGAGTTCAAGATCTATAGCCTCGTCTTCCGTCTGCTCCGTGCAGCATTCGTCCTTGCATACCATCACCCTGCCCGGATACTTCTCGAATATCTGTCTGTTGTGCGTCACCATCACTATGGCTGTGCCCTTTTCGCTGTTGATGCCGGTGAGAAGCTTCATGATGCCGTCAGCTGTCTCGTTGTCGAGATTTCCGGTCGGCTCGTCGGCAATGATCACCTCCGGGTCGTTCAGCAGCGAGCGCGCTATAGCGATGCGCTGCTGCTCACCTCCGGAAAGCTGGTGCGGCATCTTGTGAGCCTTACGCTGCATGCCGACGGCTTCGAGGACGGAGTTTATTCTCTTTGACATCTCTTCTTCGTTCTTCCAACCTGTGGCCTTGAGCACGAAGGAAAGATTGTCTTCGACGCTTCTGTCCATCAGGAGCTGGAAGTCCTGGAACACGACGCCCATCCTTCTTCTCAGATAAGGGATCTCCTTGTCCCTTATCCCGTTCAGGCTGAATCCGCAGGCTTCGCCTTCTCCTTTGGTAAGAGGGTTCTCTGCGATGATGGTCCTTATGATGGAGGTCTTTCCGGTGCCGACTTTTCCTACTATGTAGACAAAGTCTCCGGGCATGACTTCCATGTTCAGACCATAGATCACAGTCGCCTCGCCGTTGATGATGTCCGCATTTCTGAATGAGATGATAGGTTTATTCCGTTCCATAGATAAAAAATCATGTTTAACCTCACAAAGATAGTAAAAAATGGTTAAATTTGTAAGTTATATCAAGCTTGTGCATTGTAAACTAATATAGAACAGATAATGATAAGAAAGACAATATTTGCAGCCGTCCTGGCCTTCCTGTCGTGCTCATTTGCTGTCTCTGCCGGAGCAGAGGGCGGCCCGGATGGGCTGAGGGAAGCGTTAAGGCTGATGGACAGGGGATTAGGTTCCCGTGCATCTGCATTGTTTGCAGAACAGGATGGAGCTCATGCAAGAGGGTATGATATTCTCTGCGAAGTGATCCGCCGTACTGAAGGATATGAGGCGCCGATGCGCCATTTCATAGATGAGAATCCGCATCTGGCCATTGTGCCGCAGATAAGCTATGCCCATGCTCTTAATCTCTTTGATGACGGCAGTTTTGAAAAGGCTTCGGAGATTCTGGATGATCTTGACCTGAAGCAGCTTTACCCGGACCAGAGGACAGAGTTCATGTTCAAGAAGGCCTTCTGTGATCTGGAGAACCATAAGTTCAAGGAGGCTCTGGCCGGATTTGAGCAGGTGGAGAGACTGCCTATGAATGACTACACTGCACCGTCCAGATATATTCTCGGATATATAAACTATGAGACCCGCTCTTTTGAAAAGGCTCTCTCATGGTTTGAGAAGTCGGTGAAGGACGGCCGTTTCCAGGAAATGTCTAATTATTACATCATGGAATGCCGCTTCATGCTCGGTGACCATGAATATGTGGCTGCAAATGCGGAGGAGATGATACGGAAGGTGCCGCAGGACCGGAAGCCCCACACGGCCAGACTTATCTCAGAGTCCCTCCTTGTCCTTGGACAGGCAGATCAGGCGAGAGAGTATTATGATGTCGCCATGGTGGACGGAGACTCCCCGAAGAGCAGGTCGGAATGGTTCTACAGCGGTTCGGTCCTCTATGCGGTCCAGGACTACGAAGGTGCGATACGCAGCTATGAGAAGATGACGGAAAGATCAGATTCCCTGGGACAGATCGCCAATTATCATATGGGTTACAGCTACATTCAGACCAGGAACAAGGTGGCTGCACTTTCTGCGTTCAAGGAGGCCGCCCAGGTGTGGTACGACCCTATGATAGCAGAGGACGCATATTTCAATTGGGCAAAGCTTGCCTTCGACATCAACCATGATCCGTCTGTCTTCAATGACTATCTCAAGAAATATCCTGCCAAGGAGCAGTCGGACAGAATCAACAACTACATTGCTGTGGCTGCCCTGTACGACCGTGACTATGCCTCTGCAATCGAGGCCTACGACAGGATTGACGAGCTCGATGACGGGATGGTCCTGAACTATATGAAGGCAAATTACCTGAGGGCAAATCAGCTGATATCCAGCGGGTCCTATCGTCTGGCCATCCCTTGCCTGAAGGCGTCTGCATATTATTCGGACAGAAGCAGCAGATTCAACCAGCTCTCCCGTTTCTGGCTTGCTGAATCATATTACCGCAATGACCAGTATGATGCTGCAATAGAACAGTTCGAGAATCTCTACAATACATCGGCGCTTTACCGGCAGTCCGAATCATACGTCCTTCCATACTGCATCGCCTACAGCCATTACAAGAAGGGAGCCTATGGCTCGGCTCTCAAGTGGTTCGATGTGTACCTCAATGAGTCTCTGGAGCTTCTCTATCGCAAGGAGGCCATGGAGAGAAGGGCGGACTGCTTCTTCATCCAGAAGGATTATGAGAAGGCCGCAAAGGCATATGACCTTGTCCTTAAGGATTATTTCGATGTAGATGACATATATGCCTACTATCAGGCGGGCCTTTCATACGGACTCCTGAACAAGGGTGCAAGGAAGATCGAGCTCCTGTCCAATGTAATGAAGGCATCTCCGACTTCGGAATTCTATCCGGAGGCTATGTTCGAGCTCGGAAGGGCCTATGTGGCCGCAGAGCAGGATGAACATGCCTTCGAATGTTTCAACAGGATAGTGAAGGACGTAAAGGACTATAATTTTGTGGCAAGGGCATATGTGGAGATGGGCTCCCTTGCCAGAAACCAGTCCCAGTACAACGAGGCCCTGCAGTATTACAAGAAAGTTGTCGAGGAGATGTCCTTCTCCGATTATTCTGACGATGCGATGGCTGCCATAGAGGCTATCTATCAGACAAAGAACGATCCTGAAGAATACATCTCATATATAGAATCCATCGGAAAGGGGGCCACAAAGACAGAAGATGAAAAGGAGGCGATGATCTTCAATTCAGCAGAACAGGTCTATCTGTCAGGAAATTACGAGAAGGCTCTTGTCTCGCTGCAGAATTATCTGGACAGATATCCGACGGGAGCGAATGCATATAAGGCGGATTTCTATATGGCCGAGTCATACAGAAGTCTGGGCAGATTGGAGCAGGCCTGTGATTCATATACCAATGTGATCAGGGACGGAGAAGGCTCTTTTGTCGAGCTGTCCATGCTCAATTTCTCACGGCTCTCATATCAGCTTGAGCGCTGGGAGGATGCCTACGGCGGTTATTCCTCGCTGTATTCGGCAGCACTTCTGGAAAACAACAGGCATGTTGCCGTGGTTGGAATGATGCGTTCTGCCTTCAAGGCCCACAAGTGGTCCGATGCCATCAGCAATGCAGACAGACTCCTTGTTTCTGACAAGGCAGATGCCCAGAGCAAGGCCGAGGCTCTCTATGTGAAAGCTAAGTCCTATCTTGCATCCAGCCGTCGTGACGAGGCCTTCGCCATCGTGTCCGATCTTGCAAGGGATGTTTCTAATCAGTATGGTGCAGAGGCTGCCTATATGCTCATAGTCGACAGCTATGACAAGGGAGAATTCGAAGAGGTGGAAAATAAGGTCTATGCCCTGTCGGATGCCGGGACACCTCATGTGTACTGGCTTGCAAAGAGCTTCATCATCCTGGGAGACTCTTTTGTGGAAAGAGGTGAGTATGAGCAGGCAAAGGCCACTTTCCAGAGCCTGGTCGACGGCTATGAGCCATCAGGTCCGGATGATGATGTCCTTGATAACGTCTCGATGAGGATGAGGAAGCTGGATGAGATGATGTCTGAACCAATCGGTCAATAATTTATCGCTTGCGATACAATAATAAGAAGATGAAGAACAATATATCATATCTGTTTGTGGCTGTTGCGTCTTTCATGGCGTTTTCGGCCTCCGCGCAGAATCTCGACCCGACCGTTGAGGTGAGCAGGGACTATGAAGGTAAGCTTCTGGTCGTACATAAACCTATATTAGAAATGGCTGTTCCTGATTCGGTGTATCGGTTCGACCTTGATTTCGATTATTCCGTGACCGATACCCCATATAAGGGAGCATATGAATTCGTGCCTTATTCTGTCGACATGACCCTTGAACCGCAGCAGCGGGAAAGGGGCGGCCTTTATCTCAAGGCCGGTGCCGGATACAGGCTTCATCCGACGTTGGACGTGGTCTGGAGCCCGGATCTCAAGGGACCTTTCAGACTTGATGTGTACGGAAGGAACAGGTCCTATATAGGTGAGTATCTGCCGATGACTTCATCGGGCATCAACAAGGATATTGTCAGCATAGTAGAGGCTGATACCGCAAAGACCTGCTGGAAAGGCCTTGATCTTGTTTCTTCTGCAGGTGTGGCAGGAAGATATGACTGGACCAATGCGATGTTTGTCTTTTCTGCCGACTATCTCAACCTTTTCCAGAGCCAGTCAGAAGATATATATGCCTTGCGCGCCCGTGCATTCAATTCTGCGGGCCTCAGTCTTGGACTTGCCTCCAAGGATCCTCATTCTGTCGGACTTGAATATTCCGTCGGCCTCAAATACCGGTTTTCTGATGACCTTCTCAATGATGAGGCAAACGGGCACGCCGGTGTGAGGGCGCACGACCTTGATTTCGGACTTAATGTTGAGTCGGTTCTGTCCGGCGGCCACAATCTGAATATTGATGCAGGATTCCGTATGACTGACGAAAGAAAAGTCTTCGGTGTAACTGCGGGAAGCCTGTATTTCGCGCCGTCTTATGTGATCAAGACCACCAGGTTGAACTTCAGTGCCGGAGTCCGCTTCTCTACGGTGTTCAGGACGGATGCAGGATCGGATATGTATTCTTATAAGGAGCAGGTCATCTACCCTGACTTCAGAGCCGAGTACATGATGTTCCCGGAATTCCTTAAGGTCTATGCAGATGTAGGTGGCGGATGCGGGATGAATACTTATTCGTCGCTTGTGAGCGCCAACCGCCGTCTGAACATGTACTACGGAAGAGGAGTGTGGAACCTGCTCGATGTGACCGAGGAGAAGCTTTCGGCAGAACTCGGATTTGAAGGAAGGATCACTTCGCGCTTCGGATATACCCTCAGAGGAGGTTACCGGATCTTCGGGAATACCCCTGTCCAGACCCTCTATGTTCCGGAAGGCAGGTCGGATTATATGCCGGGCCTCGGATATACTGCGTATGATCTTGCCTTTGCGGCTTTGGATTTCCTCCTCGACACGGAACCCTTGCGGGTGGACGGCAGCCTTCGCTTCAATGGGGTGACTGGTGTGCAGAATGACTTCGACCATATCGCCGGCTTCGTCTTTCCGGCACCTTTCACAGGTGACGTCTCTGTGATGTATGACTTCAAGGACAGGATTCATGCCGGGGTGGACTGCGAGTTTGCGACAGCCCGTGACGGATATGCCTACAGGAAGATCTCCGGCGGCCATGGAAAGGAGCTCATGGTCACTGTGCCGGGATATGCCGATCTCGGTGTAAGCCTGGAATATCGCTTCAATAAGGGGATGTCGTTCTGGGTACGTGGAGGCAATCTCCTTGGCATGACCATACAGAGGGAGCTTCTTTATGCTGAAGAAGGACCATATGTCACGGCGGGAATATGCCTTGATATGTAAGTGAACCGATAGTGGCATTTTCGTGATGAAAATCCCATCTGTTTCCAACTTTTTTACTATTTTTGTATGTTTGTTTGGCTGGGTCGGATTTGGCCGTGATGCCTTTGTTTAAGATAAATATTTTAATGACAGATATGAGCGAAAATGAAATGAACAACACTGCCACCGAGCAGTATTCCGCCAATAGTATTCAGGTGCTTGAAGGACTTGAGGCTGTAAGGAAGAGACCTTCCATGTACATCGGAGATGTGGGAGAACGCGGTCTCCATCATCTTGTGTATGAGGTGGTCGACAACAGTATCGATGAGGCGCTGGCAGGTTATTGCGACACAATCGAGGTGAGCATAAATGAGAATAATTCCATTACTGTCAAGGATAACGGACGAGGCATCCCTACAGGAATGCATGAGAAGGAAAACCGTTCTGCTCTGGAAGTCGTTCTTACAGTCCTTCATGCGGGCGGTAAGTTCAGCAAGGACAGCTACAAGGTCTCAGGTGGTCTCCATGGTGTGGGTGTGTCCTGCGTGAATGCCCTTTCGGATTATCTGAAGGCTGAGATTCACCGTGAGGGAAAGGTGTTTGTACAGGAATATTCCAAGGGTAAGCCATACAAGCCGGTAGAGGTGGTCGGAGATGCATCAGACACAGGTACGATCGTAACCTTCCATCCGGATCCTGAGATATTCCAGGTTACTACGGTATATAAGTATGACACGCTTGCTGCGCGTCTTCGCGAACTTGCCTATCTCAATAAGGGCATCCGTCTTACACTGACCGATCACCGTACTCATGTTCAGGATGTTGACGAAAACGGAAACGAGCTCGAGACTTCGCACTACAGAAATGATGTATTCTTCTCGCAGTACGGTCTCAAGGAATTCGTCGATTATCTTGACGGCGGCGCCGAGAAGCTCATCGAGGCTCCGATCTATCTTGAGACAGACAAGATCATTCCTATCGAGATCGCTCTTCAGTACAACACTTCATACACGGAGAAGATCTACTCTTATGTTAACAACATCAACACCATAGAGGGCGGTACCCACCTTCAGGGATTCAAGATGGGTCTTACCAGAACCCTTAAGAATTACGCTGACAAGGCTGGTATGCTTGCCAAACTTAAGTTTGACCTTGCTGCCGACGACTTCCGTGAAGGTCTCACTGCAGTCGTGTCTGTAAAGGTCGCTGAGCCGCAGTTCGAGGGACAGACCAAGACCAAGCTCGGCAACGGCGAAGTGGTTTCGGCTGTGTCACAGGCGACAGCAGCGGCGCTCGAGCAGTATCTCGAAGAAAATCCTAAGGAGGCGAAGATGATCGTCGAGAAGGTGATACTTGCTGCCACTGCCCGTCATGCTGCAAGAAAGGCGCGTGAAATGGTGCAGAGAAAGACGGTCATGTCAGGAGCCGGTCTGCCTGGAAAGCTGGCTGACTGCTCTGAAAGGGATCCTGCCAAATGCGAGCTCTTCCTCGTCGAGGGAGACTCTGCGGGCGGTACTGCAAAGCAGGGCCGTGACCGTATGACCCAGGCCATCCTTCCGCTCCGAGGCAAGATCCTCAATGTGGAGAAGGCTATGGAACACAGGGTGTTCGAGAGTGACGAGATCCGCAACATCTACACTGCGCTCGGAGTCACCGTCGGCACCGAAGAAGACAGCAAGGCATTGAACCTCAGTAAGCTGCGCTACCATAAGATCATCATCATGACCGATGCCGATGTCGATGGAAGCCACATCGCGACACTGATCCTCACATTCTTCTTCCGTTACATGATCGACCTTATCAAGAACGGCTACGTCTATCTGGCGACCCCGCCTCTCTATCTGGTCAAGAAGGGTAAGGAGGAAGTGTACTGCTGGACCGAGGCGCAGCGAAAGGAGGCGACCATGCAGCTTGGAAAAGGCTCCGACAAAGGAGTGTATGTTCAGCGCTACAAAGGTCTTGGAGAGATGAGCGCCGAGCAGCTGCAGTCGACTACCATGGATCCTGAGAAGCGTCTCCTCCGTCAGATCACCATTGAGAATGCGGCTGAGGCAGAACGTACCTTCTCTATGCTTATGGGTGATGATGTTCCACCTCGTAGAGAGTTCATCGAGCAGAACGCCCACTATGCGAACATTGATGCATAGTTCATGAATACTATGCTTCAGATGCACTTATATCAGTGTCGTCACATCCGTGGCGGCACTGTATGTGCTTTAAGAACGGCTAATTTTTGACATATGGAAAAAATCAATTTCCCACGTACATTCAAGGCCTATCTACCATTGATAGCCCTTTTCCTCATCATGGTCTTCATGATGCCACAGAGTCCTAAGTTCAATTATGACTACAGGAAGGGTTCGCCGTGGATGTATGAGACCCTTATCGCTCAGTTCGATTTTCCGATACTGAAGACCGAGGCCCAGATGCAGGAGGAGCGTGAAAAGAACGGTTCTGCAGTCATCCCTTATTTCAGGCTCGATGCCAATGTGGCGCCTCAGAGCCAGAACTCGATCGCATCAATGGAACTTGGCGAGTGGGCTGTGATCAAGCCGGTCCTTTCGGATGCTGTGGAAGTGCTGTACTCCAAAGGCATACTTTCTCCGTCTCAGGAACAGAGCTGGGACAGCGCCGAAGGTCTTATCTTCGTCCAGAAGGACAGACGTGCTTCCAAGGTCCCCGTTTCCGAGGTATACACCATGGCTGATGCCGAAGCCTATCTTCGTGCAGCCGTGGCTGTCGCCCGGGAAGACTGCAATGTTGACTCCCTCTTCAACGCAGCCGGCTTGTCGGGCCTGCTCTCTCCGAATCTCATATATGATTCCAAGACCACCGATCTTGTGCATGACGAGAGCGTCAAGTACATATCTACCACTCAGGGCGTTGTTCGTGTCGGACAGGTGATTGTCTCTGAAGGTGAGATAGTTACAGCGGAGGTCGAGCAGCTTCTTAAATCATACGAACACGAGTATGACCAGAGCATGGGTTACGCCGGAAACAGGGCCTTCATGTGGGTCGGAAACATATTCCTTGCATTCTCCATAGTTCTCGTGCTCTTCCTTGCCCTCTGCTACTGCAACTTCAGGGTGTTTGACGAATACAACAAGTACCTCTACCTGCTGATGATCTTCGCCTTGGCTGCAATTGCCTCGTCTCTTGTCGCCCGTGAGGATCCGTCAATGTACTATCTAATGCCGTTTACGCTCATCTCCCTTTATCTTCTTGCATTCTTTTCAAAGAGGGTGGTGTTCTCGGTATATTTCATATCGCTGCTTCCGATGCTCATATTCGCTCCGAATGGTGTCGAGCTCTTTGTCATATATCTGGTTGCGGGTAGTGTTGGCATGCTTGTCTTCGGATTCTTCAACCGCGGATGGCTGCAGTTCGTGACGGCCCTGATCGTGTTTGCGGTGATGGTGCTTGTGTGGGGCGCTTTCCGTCTTGTGGACGGCGTTTCCGGAATAGCAAATTACCGCACCGTGCTTGACATGGCCCTGGCTGCGTTCCTGTCTGTGGCGGGATATCCTCTCATCTATCTCTTCGAAAGAGTCTTCGGACTGGTGTCCAACACCAAACTTGCCGAGTTGAGCGACACCAACAACAGGCTTCTCAGGACCCTTGCAGACAAGGCCCCGGGTACATTCCAGCATTCTCTTCAGGTCATGAATCTTGCGGATGCAGCAGCGCGCTCCATTGATGCCAATGTACTTCTTGTTCGTGCCGGAGCCCTGTATCACGATATAGGAAAGATCAACAACCCCCAGTGCTTCACTGAGAATCAGACTTCCGGAGTGCGTTTCCATGAGGACCTGACTCCTAAGGAAAGTGCACAGGAGATCATCAGACACGTCTCTGACGGTCTTGCCATGGCGGAAAAGCACGGTCTCCCGCAGGTGATAAGGGAGTTCATCTCATCTCACCACGGCACCTCGAGCACAGGTTATTTTTACACGAAGTACCTCAATGACGGCGGTGATCCTGATGACGTGTCGGCATTCTTCTACAACGGCATGAAGCCAGTCACCAAGGAACATGTCATCCTGATGATATGCGACTCGGTGGAGGCTGCTTCAAGAAGCCTCAAGCAGTACTCGGCCGAGAACATTTCCGCACTTGTGGATTCGATTGTGCAGACAAAGATGAGCCAGGGACAGTTCTCAGATGCAGACATTTCTATCAGGGAAATCAATGCTATAAAGGATGAGATCAAGTCATATCTCCAGCAGATCTACCACTCCCGCGTGTCTTATCCTAAACGCAAGCAGCAGGCGGCTCAATAGTATTTTGAAATATCGTAAGTTTTGATTACTTTTGCAGGCTAAATTTCTGCGCGACTGCGTTTTTGAAATGAAAATGATTAAATAACAGATAATATGAAACTTGAACAGAACAGAATCGATGATCTTAACCTCGAAGTTGCTGTCACAGTGACTGCCGATGACTATGCAGAGAACAGAAAGAAGAGACTCAATGATTTCAGGAAGAAGGCTGAGATCAAGGGTTTCCGCAAGGGTATGGTTCCTATGTCTCTCGTTGAGAAGATGTACGGCCAGCAGGCTCTCGTGGACTCTGTGAACGATGTCATCGCAGAGGGATTGAACAACTTTATCCAGGAGAACTCTCTCCGCGTGCTCGGTGAGCCGCTTCCTGCAGAAGACCAGCAGTCACATGTATGGGAGGCAGGCAATGAATTCACTTTCCGTTTCGACATTGCTGAGAATCCTGAGATTTCATTCGAACTTTCCAAGGATGACGAGGTGGTTTACTACACAATCACAGTGACAGAGGCTGCCAAGAAGGAGATGAAGGACAACCTTCTCCGCCAGTACGGCTCGCTTGAGGAAGGTGAGGCTGCAAAGGAAGAGGACTTCATCATCGTTGATTTCGAGCAGGGCGACATGAAGGTCGAGGGTACATATGTGGCTCTCCGCAACGTCGCTGAAGCAGCGCGCGCATCATTCGTAGGTGTGAAGCCTGGCGATGTCCTTGACGTGAATGTGAATGAGGCGTTCGAGAATGAGACTGACCGTGCCTCAATGCTCAAGGTAAGCAAGGAAGAGCTTGCTTCGCTTGACCCTATGTTCAGGATGACAGTTAAGAATGTCAAGACATTCGTTCCTGCAGCTCTTACAGAGGAGACTTTCGAGAAGGTGTTCGGTGTGAAGACAGAGGCTGAATTCGATGCGAAGATTGAGGAGAGAATCCGTGGCGAGTATGCTCAGGAGGCAGATTTCCGTTTCTCTAAGGACGCAAAGAACTTCCTTCTTGAGAAGGCTGACGTGAAGATCGCAGAGGAGTTCCTCAAGAGATGGGTATATGTTGTGAACGAGGGTAAGTTCACAATGGAGGACATCGAGAAGGACTGGGATCTCTTCATCATCGACTACAAGTGGCAGATGGTACGCAACTATCTCATGCAGAAGTACAACGTACAGATCGAAGAGGCTGACCTCCTCGCATCTGCAAAGGGCTTCGCTGCATATCAGTTTGCAATGTACGGCATGAACAATGTCCCTGAGGAGCAGCTTGAGTCATTTGCAAAGAACATCCTTTCACAGGAGGAGCAGGGAAGAAGGATCCTCGATCAGGTAGAGAACGAGAAGACTTTCGCTGCAGTACGTGAGGTTGTGACACTCAAGAAGAAGAAGATTTCGGTTGACAAGTTCCGTGAGCTGAAATAGCATCGCATAGCATGAAGGTCGGCTCCCGAGCCGGCCTTTTTTGATTTACTACAAAGAAACATAATCTGATGGATAAGGAATTCAAGAAATATGCTGTCCTGGAGCATGGGATAAGCTCCATGACGATGCATAGGTATTCGTCTATATATGACGGCTACATCAACCCTACTATTATAGAAGAGAGAAAGCTGAATGTGGCATCTATGGATGTTTTCAGCCGCCTTATGATGGACAGGATCATCTTCCTCGGCGTTCCTATCGATGATGACGTGGCGAACATCATCCAGGCGCAGCTGCTCTTCCTCGCCTCTAATGATCCGGCAAGCGACATATCTATATATATAAACACTCCCGGCGGTCAGGTGTCTTCCGGCCTTGGAATATATGACACCATGCAGATCATCGAGCCGGATGTGGCTACCATATGTACAGGCATGGCCGCGTCCATGGGATCGGTGCTTCTCTGCGCAGGCGCGCCGGGAAAAAGGTCGGCTCTCAAACATTCGCGTGTGATGATACATCAGCCTCTCGGAGGCGCACGCGGACAGGCTTCTGACATCCTCATCGCTGCACAGGAGATAGAAAAGACAAAGAAGGAACTGTATTCGATCATATCCGAGCACACGGGTCAGAGCATTGAGAAGATATATGCAGACGGAGACCGTGATTTCTGGATGACCTCGCAGGAGGCTCTCGAGTACGGAATGATTGACGAAATCCTTACAAAGAAGAAGAGGTAATGGCTAAGTCGACAAAGAAAACCAGCGGCAGATATTGCATGTTCTGCGGAAGGAGCGAGGATGAGACCCCCCTTCTTCTTCAGGGACTTGATGCCTGCATATGTTCTGATTGCGTGAAGCTTGCCGGTGATTATATCAAGGACTTCGACAGGTCAGCAAAGGCTGCCCGGCCTCTTGGAAAGGTGGATTCACTGCATAAGCCGAAAGAGATCCATGCCTTCCTTGACCAGTATGTGATCGGGCAGGACAGGGCGAAGAAGCTCCTGTCTGTGGCTGTCTATAATCACTACAAGCGCATCAATAACAATCTTGAGGCTGATAACGAATTCGAACTTGAGAAGTCCAACATCCTCATGGTAGGTCCTACGGGAACGGGAAAGACGCTGATGGCCAAGACTATAGCCAAGCTTCTGAATGTCCCTTTCACTATCGTCGACGCTACAGTCCTTACAGAAGCCGGCTACGTGGGAGAAGATGTGGAGAGCATCCTTTCGAGACTTCTACAGGAGGCGGACTATGATGTGGCAAGGGCAGAAAGAGGCATTGTCTTCATAGATGAGATAGACAAGATCGCCAGAAAGAGCGACAATCCTTCCATTACCCGCGATGTGTCCGGAGAAGGAGTGCAGCAGGCGATGCTCAAGCTTCTTGAGGGAAGCGTAGTCAACGTGCCCCCTCAGGGAGGACGCAAGCATCCGGAGCAGGAATTCCTTCATGTGAACACCCAGAACATCCTTTTCATCTGCGGCGGTGCCTTTGAAGGAATCGAACGCAGGATCGCTCAGAGGCTCAACACCCAGGTGATAGGCTTCGGGGCTGCAAACCGTCAGCAGATAGATAAGGATAACCTCCTGAAATATGTCGAGGCTCAGGATCTCCGTTCGTATGGACTCATACCTGAGATCATAGGACGACTTCCTGTCATCACCTATCTCGACCATCTCGACAGGGAAGCCTTGAAGAGGATTCTTGTAGAACCGAAGAATGCCCTGATGCGTCAGTATGAGAAGATGTTCGCCCTCGACGGCATCAAGCTGACGGTGGATCCGGAAGTTCTTGACCTGATAGTGGACACCTCGATAGAGAACAAGCTCGGGGCCCGAGGGCTGAGGTCCATCTGTGAGGCTATAATGACAGACGCCATGTATGAGGCTCCTTCTTCCGGCAGGAAGACTTTCAAGCTGACTCTGGCATACGCAAAGGAGAAACTTGCCAAATAATTGCTATCTTTGATGAATATGGTTGTGAAACGAGTAAAATATGAGGCCCCTGAGGTCGAGATGATAGAGATACAGACCGAAGGAGTGCTGGCAATGAGTGTAGGTGTGGGCGATTGGGGTGAGACAGATGATGAGATAATCGAATTATAAATCATTGATATATGAAGACATACATTGAGAAAAATAAGGAGAGGTTCTTTGAGGAGCTCTTTTCTTTGCTGAGGATCCCTTCTGTGAGCTCGCTGGAGCAGCATAAGCCTGACATGCAGCGCTGTGCAGAAAGGCTCGTCGAACTTCTGCTCGAAGCAGGGGCTGACCAGGCGGCTGTCTATCCTACGACAGGCCACCCTGTGGTTTTCGGCCAGAAGATCATTGATCCTTCACTCCCGACCGTGCTCGTGTACGGACATTACGATGTTCAGCCTGTCGACCCGATCGAACTATGGCACTCGGATCCGTTCGAGCCTGAAATCCGCGACGGAGCTATATATGCCCGCGGCGCCAATGATGACAAGGGCCAGCTGTTCATGCATATCAAGGCTTTCGAGTTCATGGTGCGTGAAGGCGGTCTCAAGCACAACGTGAAGTTCATCCTCGAAGGTGAGGAGGAAATCGGAAGCCCTTCTCTTGCCGCATGGGCCAGGGAGAATAAGGAAATGCTTGCGGCAGACATAATACTCGTCTCTGACACGACAATGATCTCGGAATCAGTTCCTTCCATTAACTGCGGCATGCGCGGCCTCTCATATGTGGAGGTCAAGGTCACAGGACCGAACAAGGACCTGCATTCGGGCCATTACGGCGGAGCGGTCGCCAATCCTATCAATGTCCTTTGCGACATGATCTCGTCTCTGATCGACAAGGACGGGCATATCACAGTCAAGGGCTTCTATGATGATGTGGTGGTGCTTTCGGACGAGGACAGGGCAAAACTTTCCCGCGCTCCTTTCGATATGGAAGAATATAAGGAATTCCTTGATATCAAGGAGGTGAAGGGAGAGGCCGGCTACACTACGCTTGAGCGTACAGGCATACGTCCTTGCCTTGATGTGAACGGTATCTGGGGAGGCTACACAGGTGAGGGTGCCAAGACAGTACTTCCGTCAGTGGCTCATGCAAAGATCTCCATGAGACTTGTTCCGAATCAGGACAGCGAGACGATAACAAGGCTCTTTACTGAACATTTCCTCGCGATAGCTCCGGATTATGTGAAGGTTGAGGTCATACCTCATCATGGTGGGGACGGCTTCCTGATTCCGATCTCCTCTCATGCATATAAGGCAGCAGAAAAGGCCATGACAGAAGTTTATGGCATCGAACCGGTTCCGTCTCGTGGCGGTGGATCGATTCCAATCCTTGCAGATCTTCAGCGTATCCTTCAGATCGACCCGCTTCTGATGGGATTCGGTCTTGAGCGTGACACGATCCACTCTCCGAACGAAAGTTACCTTCTCAAGCAGCTCTTCGCCGGAATGGAGGCCATAGCATTGTTCTACAAGTATTATTAATGACATCGATATATGAACAGAGAAGAATTATATCAGCAGATACAGGCGAAGAAAAGCATGCTCTGCGTAGGTCTGGATGTGGATTTCAACAAGATGCCTGAACATATCAAGGCTCTTGCCTCGAGTGGTGAGCTTGCCATAAAGGGAGAACTCTTCAAAGGGAAGGCCCGTTCGATCGTTGAGTTCAACAAGGCTATAGTCGATGCGACTGCAGAGCACTGTGTCGCTTACAAGCCTAATCTCGCCTTTTATGAATGTTATGGAATCGACGGCATGCGTGCGCTTGATGCTACGGTAGACTACATCAGGACCAAGTATCCGGAGATCTTCCTTATCGCAGATGCGAAGAGGGGAGACATCGGCAACACAGCCAGGATGTATGCAAAGGCATTCTTTGAGGAAATGGATTTTGATGCTGTGACAATAGCTCCATATATGGGTGCTGACAGCGTGACTCCTTTCCTGGAGTACAAGGACAAATGGGCTATCGTGCTTGCCCTCACATCCAATGCCTCGGCCTTCCAGTTCCAGATGGCCCAGAAGGATGGCAAGCCTCTCTACAGGGCTGTCATGGAAGAGATGATGGAAATCTCGACTCCGGACAACATGATGTTCGTCGTAGGTGCTACCAAGGCTGACAAGCTCGAAGAGCTCCGCAGCTTCTGCCCGGACAACTTCTTCCTTGTCCCGGGTGTGGGTGCCCAGGGAGGTTCGGCTGAAGAGGTTATAGCACATGGTGCCAATGACCACGGCGGTCTTCTCATCAACTCCTCAAGAGGAATCCTTTTTGCTGACGGCTCAGAGGATTTTGCAAAGGTTGCAGGCCAGGTCGCAGCGCAGACGGCAAATCTATAATGAATTGATAAAGAATTTCTTGCACATCTCTCGGGTAATCTCGTGGGATGTGCATGTTGTTTTGTGTAAGAGCCTGTCTACATTGGTCAGGTCGCAGACATACAGTCTGTCGATAAGGGAGAGATAGAGTGTGGAGTATCTTATGTCCAGATGTCTCTGAAGGTCGCTGGCATACTCCATGGTAAGGATGACCTCCTCTTCGCTGAGGTTGTCCTTACAGAATATATATAGTCCGTATTCCTTGAAATCGCCATAGAATCCGGCGCCAACCTTGCTGATCTTGCTCTCGATTATCCTTCTCAGTGGCTGGGCGAGCATCCAGTAGTCGTATTCGAGCGAACCGACATAGCGCCCGTCCTGAAGACCATATCCGTAACCGCTGCTGATGATCTGCCTTACTTCCTCCCTGTCCTTTTCTTCTACAGGCACACCTGCCATCTCCTTCAGCAAGGCCTGGGCGACTTTCTTGTCCGGCTCCATTGCCCTTGTCACTTCGATTCCCAGGCTTCTGTCCGGCTTCTGCAGGTCGGGCCTGTCTTCGTTGACCAGATCCGAGTAATGATCCCCAAGAAGTGTCTCAAGGCAGATCTGAGCATAACGCTCGAAGAAACAGGTGTCAAATTTTCTCATTTGTGGCGAAATTCTTGTGAAATATGCTTTATTCTTATTATCTTTGCCGTGTTCTTGTGAAAGAACTTCTTTAACACACACAATTCAATTCAAATTTTCTTTTTGGGCAGGACTATCCGTGAGGTGTGTCCTGCTTTCATTTTATGTTTGTGCTATTCGAATTCTTTTGCGAGTCCGCCCTCGCTTGTCTCCTTATAGAGTGACGGAAGGTCCTTACCTGTCTGCTTCATCACATTGACCACCTGATCGAATGTCACCCTGTGGCGTCCGTCCGTGTAGAGGGAATATATGCCCGCATCAAATGCACGTGCGGCAGCATAGGCGTTTCTTTCGATGCATGGGATCTGGACCAGACCGCCTACAGGATCGCATGTGAGTCCGAGGTGGTGTTCGAGTCCCATCTCCGCTGCATATTCGATCTGTGACGGACTTCCTCCCATGAGCTGGGTGACTGCTCCCGCAGCCATGGCGCAGGCTACGCCGACTTCGCCCTGACATCCGACTTCTGCTCCTGATACCGATGCATTGTGCTTCACGATATTTCCGATAAGGCCTGCAGTCGCGAGTGCCCGGACTATCCTGAGGTCGCTGAATCCATATGTCTTCTTGAGATGATAGAGCACGCTTGGAAGGACGCCGCATGATCCGCAGGTAGGGGCAGTCACTATCGTCCCTCCGCTTGCATTTTCCTCGCTGACAGCGAGGGCATAGGCGAAAATGAGACCTCTTGTGCGGAATGCATCGCTCTGGCCGTCTGCCCTCACAAAATAGCTCAATGCCTTTCTTCTCATGTTCAACGGTCCTGGAAGAGCCCCTTCCTGCTCGATTCCGCGCTCAACAGCCTTCTGCATGACTTCCCAGACAAGCTGGAGATGCTCCCAGAAGCCATAGGTGTCTCCTTCGACCTCCTCGACGTATTCCCAATATGATTTTCCGCTCCTGTTGCACCAGTCCATGATCTCCTTGAGCGTGTTCATAGAGTATATTTCCGGGCCGTTCTCACCTTCTACCGGCATGTCCATGCATATGATGTCCCCGCCACCGATGCTGTAGTATGTCCATCTGTCGTAGATGTCTCCGTCGTAGTTTATAGACGCGATCTTCATCCCGTTAGGATGAAGCTGCAATGTCTCTTTAGGCTTCCACTCTATCACTACGTCCCCTCTTCTCCTGACTGTGGATTCGAGTGTCTCCTTGTCTGTCCATTTCCATGTCTCGAAGGCTTCCTGAATGGCCTTGTCTGTAAGGTGGCCTTTGCCTGTAGCTGCCAGGGATCCATATAAGGTCACATGGAGATGGTCAGCATCGCTGTGGTTTTCAAGGTAATGTCTCACGGCTTTGAAAGGGCCCATCGTGTGACTGCTGGAAGGCCCTTTGCCTATCTTGTATATGTTCTTTATCGATTTCATGTCCTGTCCGTTCTTTATAGTTCCCGCAAAACGCAAAACAGGACAAAGTTAGAATATTTCCTTGAAAACGGGCATAATACTTGCCTTTTTCTGTGAAACGGACTGATGATATGACACGATATATATTGATATTTTCCCTTGCTGTCTCCCTGAGTGTTGCAGCCGGAGGGCAGGAACTGACGCCACCTGATACCCTTCCTGCCCCTATAAGGAATTTTCTTTCGCCCCAGCTCTTCATCCCTGCAGACCGCCTGAACGGTTACCTGCCGTGGAAATATGCGCCTCTTCTGCGTCCGGTCTTTCATGTCGTTCCTGTGTATGGCTTTGACGGCAAGATGGGGTTCGGCGAATTCAACATGGCGCATCCTGACAGATTCTTTTCCAGTCTGAACGGATCCAATGTGACAGACGTCCCCGAACTGTATCTTTCGATGCAGAATATGCTGGGCAACACCCTGAAGCTCGGCAGAAGCCGGTTTTATCTGATGTCCGGTATCCTGTACGGAATACAGATGGGCGTGGTAGGAAACAGATGGGGCATGGGAACCCGTGAGGGTATAATCTACAGGCCTTCCAAGAATGTTTCAGTGGCATTCTGGCAGCAGTATTTCGGCTCTATTGCCGTATATTCTCCAGTGCTCTTCCCTCCACCTGACGGGAATCCGGCCGCAATAAGATTGCCTGCAACACCCGAAGTCTTCACTGTGGGTGTGCAGGCATCCTTTGTCGCCGGTGAATTCATAATAGGTGTAGGGCTCTCAGTGGCTCCATTGGAGGATCATGAGCCCAGGCCTATACAGTCAGATCAGAGATAATCCTCGAAATACATGGATATCTTGTCGTGGAGGTGGACCCTGTCCTTGCCCATCACGTTGTGCTCGGCGCAAGGATAAGGGAAATAATCCACCTGGATGTTGTTCTTGATACATTCTCTGATGAAGCTCAGGCTGTGCTCCCAGACCACGACGGGGTCGATGGCTCCCTGGCATATCAGAAGCTTGCCTTTCAGGTCCTTGGCCTTGTTGATGAGGCTTGTCTTTGCATATCCTTCAGGATTCCTGTCCGGATGGTCCATATATCTCTCGCCGTACATCACCTCGTACCATTTCCAGTCGATCACAGGACCTCCTGCAACACCGACCTTGAATACGTCTGGATAGTTGGTGATCAGTGAGATGGTCATGAATCCGCCATAGCTCCATCCGTGAACGCCTATACGGTCCTTGTCGACATACGGAAGCTCCAGGAGCATCTTCACGCCCTCCATCTGGTCCGCCATCTCTGCCTGCCCGCACTGTCCGTGGATGGCCTGCTCGAAGGCGAGCCCCCTGTTCTCTGTCCCTCTGTTGTCCTGGACATAGACCAGATAGCCTCTCTGAGCCATATACATCTCCCACCTGCGCAGAAGCGCCATGTAGGTGTTCTGAACCATCTGCGAGTGAGGTCCTCCATAGACATACACTATGACAGGATACTTCTTGGAAGGGTCAAAGTCCTTCGGCTTTATCAGCCTGTAGTAGTTGTCGTATTGTCCGTCTGCGCTCTTCACTGTTCCCAGACTTATCTCCGTATATGCATAGTCAAGGGTCGGGTCTTCTGCGGTGAGGAGGTTGGAAATGATTTTTCCATCTGATCTGCAGAGGTTTATGACTCTTGGAATGCAGAGCGAACTGTATGAATCGATAAAATGCCTGCAGTCGGGGCTCAGGGCTATCTCGTGCCAGCCTTCTTCCTGTGTAAGACGCTGAGGTTTTCCGAACACAGCTTTATCAACCCCCTTCTTCAGGTTCCTGATGTCGATCCTGAAGAGATGATTCTCTATCGGTGACACCTCGGCAGAAGTGTAGTAGACATATCTTCCGTCGTTTCCGACATACTTCACATCCGCATCCACGGCGGTGAGCCTGCGGATGTTGCCGTCGTTGTCGCAAAGATACAGATTGCGGTAGCCGTCCATGTCTGCCGTACGGTAGATGAATACGTCATTACTGCCTTTCATGAAATACAGGGGATCGAGAGGCTCGACGTATCTGTCGTTGTCCTCTGTCAGGATGGTCTTGATGTATTCTCCTGTCTCTGAGCAGTATGCGTTGAGCTTGAGATGCTTCTGGCTTCTGTCCAGGACCATGATGTATATCTTCCTGCAGTCCGGTGACCAGCTTATGTTGGTCAGGTAGGTGTCGTAGCCGAAATCGTCAGCCTTTGCATATGCCGTGTTTCCTGTGGCTATGTCATATATGCCCAGCTGAACATTCTCGGAGTCCATTCCGGCCATCGGGTACTTTATCTCCTTGAGGGAGCCTGTCCGTGTGGTTATGTCCAGAAGTGGGAATGAAGTCACCTTTGATTCATCCTTTCTGTAAAAGGCTATCTTCGTGCTGTCAGGAGACCAGAATATGCCTCCGCTGATGCCGAATTCGTTGCGGCTTACATGCTCCCCGTAGGTGATGTCGCTGCATGGGCTCTCCGCTATCACTTTCCCGTTGCCGTCCTTGTCTGCAAGATAGAGGCTCCTGTCCCTGGTGAGAGCCTTCATCTTTGGAGCGGGGGCACCGGTGTGGCTGCGGTAAGCTCCTGTCTTAGTGTCGAGCACCTGCCATCTGCCGTCCTTGTACAGGCTGATTTCCTCCGGGTTCATCCATGTGGCCCAGAGGTTGGCAGGAGACAGGTCCCTTGAAAGAATGGTTTCCTCCATAGTCAGGATCCTCCCGTCCTGCGGGTTGGCTGGTCTTGTGCTGATTACGCCCGGCTGGGCTGCTGCGGTCAGTCCCAGGAACGCTATGCCCAGGAGAAGGAATGATTTCTTCATGATTATTCTCTTACTGATACTATTCTGTCCACAATGTATTTCTGCTTGCCTCTCCATGGGAGTGTCCCGAGGTACTCCTTGTAGTGGAGTTCGACTGTCTTTCCTCCGCATCTCATGAGGCTGTCTGCGACGGCAGTGTCTGTGATCGAGAAGTCGAATTCGTACGACTGGAGCGCTGTGTTGGTGCCTTTGCCGAATCCGGCCTGTATGGCCCTTCCTTCGTAGGTCTTGAAGACATAACCCTTATATACCACGAAATTAAGTTCTCCCGCCTTGACCCCTTCGCCGAACACGAAATAGAACTTGAAGAATACGAATCCCGCCAGAAGCAGGGCGGCGGTCAATGAGGCGATGCCGATGATTTTTCCTTTCATAGTTTTTGACTTTTGTTTCTTTCATTCTGCATATTTCGGGACTGCGCCCTGATCATATCAGCTGATTCCTTCTACAAATATAGCGAATTAAGACGTAATATCATATATGGGATATCATATATCGTGCGGTTTTTGTCCCATATCAAAATAATTGTTATATTTACAAGTTGAATAACGCTAAACTGTAATTTCAATATGGCTGATCCGTTAAAGATTGACATACAGTCAGAAATAGGCAGACTTGATGCCGTCCTTCTTCACAGGCCGGGCGCAGAAGTCGAGAACATGACTCCGAGGAATGTCCAGAGAGCCTTGTACAGTGACATCCTGAATCTTTCGATCGCCCGTCACGAGTACGGGCAGCTCTACGGCACGCTATCCAAGCTTGCCAAGGTATATGAGGTCAGTGATCTCCTTGTCAGGGTGCTCGAACAGTGGAAGCCAAGGGCGGACCTTATACACAGGATATGCGTCGCTGAAGACGTCATGCCGTATCTTGACACACTTATGGGACTGGATTCCGCCGAACTGGCAAGAGTCCTTATAGAGGGCCTGCCTGCAAGGGTGGACACGCTTACTTCCTATCTCAGGAATGAATATTATGCACTTTATCCTCTGTACAATTTCTATTTTACAAGGGATGCGGCAGTCACGATCGGCAATCAGGCTCTGGTCTGCAGGATGGCGAACAAGGTCAGAATGCGGGAGTCGCTGATAATGGATGCCATATACCGTCACAGTGGGGCCTTCAGCTGCAGCGTGACCGATCCGAATCTTCTGCCGGAATCTTCGCCTGTCATAATGGAAGGGGGCGACATAATAATCGCGCGTGAGGACATCCTGATCATAGGAAACGGTGTCAGGACGACTCCGCAGGGAATCGATTTCATGATAGAGCAGTTCCGCAGGGGCAATCCTCACGGAACCTATCATATCCTTGTGCAGCAGCTTCCGTCCGAGCCTGAATCATTCATCCATCTCGATATGGTCTTCACCCTTCTGGACCGGGACAAGTGCATGGTGTTCAAGCCTCTGATCATGCAGGCCAACCAGTATCAGACCGTCCATATAACCATAGAAGAGGGCAACGTCTCCGGCATAAGGCCGGTTTCCGGACTTCTGAAGGCCTTGAAGACTCTGGGCATGGACCTCAAGCCGATAATATGCGGCGGAAGTCATGACTGGGACCAGGAGAGGGAACAGTGGCACAGCGGCGCCAACTTCTTCTCCTTCGCACCGGGAAAGGTGCTGACATATGCAAGAAACATCCACACACTGGAGGAACTGGATAAGGAAGGATTCGAAATCGTGAAGTCCGCCGATTTCATTTCAGGAAAGGCCGATTCCATCGTATATGGTGACAGGCCATGTGCCCTGACGATAGACGGATCCGAGCTTCCACGCGGAGGTGGCGGACCTCGCTGCATGACGATGCCGCTGTCCCGTCGTAAAGTTGATTGGTAACACTAATAATATATTGATAATGGAAAGAACATTGGTAATTCTCAAGCCGGGATGCCTCCAGAGAGGTCTGATCGGCGAAGTGATTTCAAGATTTGAAAAAAGAGGCCTCAAGCTCGTAGCCATGAAGATGGTCCAGCTTGACGAAGAGATCCTCAAGGTACATTATGCACATCTTCTCGACAGACCATTCTTCCCTTGGCTTCGTGACGGCATGATGGCGGCTCCTGTAATCCTCTGCTGCTGGGAAGGTTACAGTGCAGTTCAGGTGGTACGCGACATGGCTGGTGCAACCAAGGCGAGCAAGGCTGTTCCAGGAACCATCCGTGGAGACTACAGCCTCAGCGCACAGGAGAACATCGTTCACACATCTGACTCTCTCGAGAATGCCGCGATCGAGCTCAAGCGTTTCTTTGTGGAGTCGGACTATTGCGAATACGAATCTCCTCTTGATCCGTTCAAGTATGCTCCGGACGAAATGTAATCATACATGTATTTAAAAGAGGGAGGAACCGCCGGTTCTTCCCTCTTCTTTTACAGTATGTTGAGGCTCTGTTCCTTGATCTTCTCAAGTTCGTCCTTCATCTTCACTACAATCTTCTGTATTTCCGTGTGGTTCGCCTTTGAGCCCGTCGTGTTGATCTCGCGGCCCATCTCCTGAGCTATGAAGCCGAGCTTCTTGCCTGGACACTCTTCCGAAGCAATGGTGTCGAGGAAATACTGGCAGTGCTGGCGAAGGCGCACCTTTTCCTCGTTGATGTCGAGCTTCTCGATGTAGAAGATCATCTCCTGCTCCAGACGGCTCTGGTCAGGTTCGGCCTTGAGTTCGGCAAATCTGCTCAAAATTTTTTCTCTGATGGCTTCGACACGTTCCTTTTCGTAAGCCTCCACCTGCCTTGAGTATTCGAGGATGTTAGCGACCTTTTCTGTAACATCCTTATACAGGACCTCTCCTTCCTGGGCACGGAACCTGTTGATGTTTTCCAGCGCCTGGTCTATGCATGCTTCGACTGCCGGCCAGTTTTCTTCCGTGATCACATCCTGTTTCCTGGCGTCCATCACTTCCGGCATCCGCAGTATCAGGGCGAGCAGGTCGTTAGGGTTCTGGCTCCACAGGTTGTGTGCGCCGATCTGTCCTCCGAGTTCGCTGATCTGGCTGTAGTACTCCATTGCAAGGGCCATGTTGATCTTCTTGGCACTGTCTGCCGCATTCGGCTCGAAGGTTATGAAGAAATCGATGTTGCCACGGGTCAGTGCTGCGGCAATCTTCTGCCTTACAGCCATTTCCTTGTCTTTGGGAAGCATCGGTGTCTTCACACTGATGTCTGCTGTCTTTCCATTCAGGGATCGTACTTCCACTGTAATCTTTCCTGTCTCGAGGATGGTCTCGGCCTTGCCGTAGCCTGTCATTGATTTTATCATATCAGCACTGTTTTCAGATTAGGTGTGCAAAAATAGAAATTTTTCCCGTAATGGAGCTGATTTGTATGCTGAAACGGAAAATTCTGCGTAATTTTGAGGATGTAATAATGATAACGTCATGAATGCCTATAGATTTCTCTTCAGTATCGTAATTTCAGCGATTATGTCCATCTCCTGTCAGCCGGCAGAAGAAAATGAACCTGTGACGGATGATCCCGTAGTGGAGAAGCCGGAGGAAGAAAAGGATCCGGAACAGGAGCAGAAACCGGAACCTCCGGTCGATGTGACAGCTTGGGAGACTGCTGCCGAGGCGGTTGCCAACATGGGTGTCGGCTGGAATCTTGGAAATACGCTTGACGCGTGGGATGCCGGCAAGGGACGCGAGGATGACTGGCTGTTCTGGGAGACATACTGGGGTCAGGCCCGGACGTCACCTGAGCTGATGAAGATGATGAAGGATGCCGGATTCGGAGCGATAAGGGTCCCGGTTACATGGGGGATCCATATGGATGCGGACAATAATGTATATGAGGCCTGGATGAACCGTGTACATGAAATCGTGGATTATGTGCTCGATGAAGGAATGTATTGCATCGTTAATGTCCATCACGACACGGGAGCGGACGAGGATGTCTGGCTTCTTGCCGGAATGAAGGAATATGAGCAGGTGAAGGACAGATACTCCTCGCTCTGGCGGCAGATCGCGGAAGAGTTCAGGGATTATGGCGAGAAACTCCTGTTCGAGAGCTACAATGAGATGCTGGATTCCAGACATTCGTGGTGTTTCGCATCCTTCAACGGCGGCTATGATGCGGCTTTTGCCGCTGATGCCTACAAGGCTATAAATGCCTATGCCCAGACCTTTGTGGATGTCGTGAGAGGGACCGGTGGCAACAATGCTGCGAGGAACCTGATAGTCAACACCTATGGAGCCTGCAACGGAAGCGGCAACTGGAACAGCCATCTTCAAGATCCTCTCAAAGAGATGGCCTTGCCTGAGGACATAAGTGAAGATCACCTTATCTTCGAGGTGCATGCCTATCCGGGCATCGATGATATGGGAAAGATGAGGAATGAGGTGAATACGATGTTCGAGGACCTGCGTACCCATCTTGTATCCAAGGGGGCTCCTGTCATATTGGGCGAATGGGGGACCAGCACGGAGAACCCTGACAAGGCGAAGAGGCTGGAGTTCATGGATTTCTTTGTCAGGAAGGCCATGGAATATGAGATGGGGACCTTCTACTGGATGGGGCTGTCCGACGGCTCTTCACGTTCTCTGCCGGTGTTCTCCGATCCGGAGGCGGCCAGAGCCATACTGAAGGCCTATCATGGAGAGAACTATGAACCGGTTCTGCCTGTGATAGATGATTATGAATGTACATACACCGTAGATTACACGTCCCAATGGGGTGAGGCTCATCTGAGCGGCCATTCTGTAAGTCTGAATGAATATAAAGGGATATACCTTCAGCTTGAAGATGCACCCGGGAGCGGGAAACTGGCCGTGAAGGTATATGGTGAAAGCGGTGAGGAGCAATATACTCATTTCAACACATCGGATGTGGAAGTAGTGTTCGACAGGAATGTACTTGGTGGCGTCGCTTCGCGCATCACCCTTCAGTTCATGAGCAGCGGAAGTTACAGCACCCATGTGATGCGTACTTATCTTATCAGACACGACGGCTCCATAGAAACTCAGAATGTGTCTTCATTCTGGGGATGCAGCGTCACGATGAATGCGATTCCGAAATAGCGGCTGGTCGGACAGGATAGGCGGCCTTCATAAAAACCGGGCAAACTACGGATAATAGGGAAAAAAACCGTATATTTGCCCGATTATTTGCAAATTCATTATTCAAGGATATGGAAGAGGTAAACAAGGAAGTTGTTGAGACAAGGAATCTCAACTTTTTGGAGGAGATCATCGAGTCTGATCTCGCAAGCGGCAAGTGTGAATCAGTGATGACACGTTTCCCGCCTGAGCCTAACGGCTACCTTCACATCGGCCATGCGAAGAGCATCTGCATCAATTTCGGCCTTGCGAAGAAATACGGCGGCAAGACCAACCTCCGTTTCGACGATACCAACCCTGTAAAGGAAGACACCGAGTATGTTGATTCAATCAAGGAAGACATCAAGTGGCTCGGCTTCCAGTGGGAGAACGAAAGATACGCATCTGACTATTTCGACCAGCTCTATGAGTGGGCTGAAGAGCTTATAAAGAAGGGCCTGGCCTATGTGGATGACCAGACACAGGAAGAGATACGCGCAGGCCGTGGAACTGTCCAGGTGCCCGGTACAGAGAGCCCGTACCGCAACAGGAGCGTTGAGGAGAATCTCCGGCTCTTCCGTGAGATGCGTGACGGAAAGTATGCGGAAGGTGAGAAGGTGCTTCGTGCCAAGATAGACATGGCTCATCCTAACATGCTTTTCCGTGACCCTCTTCTCTACCGCATCATCCATGCACACCACCATCGTACAGGAGACAAATGGTGCATCTATCCTATGTACGACTATGCCCACGGTCAGTCAGACTCCATCGAAAACATCACTCACTCGATCTGTACTCTCGAGTTTGACGTGCACCGTCCTCTCTATGACTGGTTCATTGAGAAGCTGGACATCTTCCCTTCTCATCAGTACGAGTTTGCGAGACTCAACCTGACATATACTGTGATGTCGAAGCGCAAGCTTCTTGAGCTTGTGAAGAACAACTTCGTGAGCGGCTGGGATGACCCTCGCATGCCGACCATATGCGGTATCCGCCGCCGCGGTTACACTCCTGAGTCGATAAGGATGTTTGCCGAGAAGGTCGGAGTCGCGAAACGTGAGCAGCTGATCGACCTCCAGCTCATGGAGTGGTGTGTCCGTCAGGACCTGAACGAGCGTTCAAACCGCTATATGGTTGTACAGGATCCGGTGAAGCTGACCATCACCAACTGGGAGCCAGGCAAGGTTGAGTGGTTCGACGCCCCTCTTAATCCTGCTGATCCGGAAGGATCGTCACGCAAGGTTCCTTTCACAGGCGAGGTGTATATTGAGAGAAACGACTTCATGGAGGAGCCTCCTAAGAAGTACTTCCGCCTCAAGCCGGATGGGGAGGTCCGTCTGAAATATACCTACATCGTCAAGTGCCAGGAAGTGGTGAAGGATGCAGAGGGCAACATCGTTGAAATCAAGTGTACATACGATCCGACTTCAAAGCCAGGAGCAGGCGAGTGGCGCTCTGTAAAGGGCACCATCCATTGGGTTTCTACAGAGCATGCCAAGGAAGTTGAGCTCAGACTCTACGACAAGCTCTTCACCGAGGCACAGATGGGGCAGATCCCTGAAGGTGAAGACTACAAGAGCTACCTTAACCCTGAGTCCCTCGTGATTGGAAAGGGTTACGCGGAACCGGCTCTGCTTGAAGATAATTCAGGAATAGCAGTTCAGTTCGAGCGTGTCGGCTACTTCTTCAAGGATCCTGACACAACTCCTGACCACTATGTGTTCAACAAGACAACTGCCCTCAAGGACAGCTTCAAGTTCTAAGGACAGTCTCTCATAACCGACCGCCAGCTCGTCATCGTCTGAAGCATGCGCTTCCGCGATGACGGGCTGGCGGATGATTATGCCCCAAAGATGCGGAGCTCCGGCGATGCCTGTTTTTTAACTTATAAGTTAAAAAATATAGCCCTAATCCATTGCTTTTTAAAATGATGTGCATATATTTGCATGTAAGTGAAACCGAGGGCTATGAGAGAGGTTGAGTTTGTACCATTCAGATTGACGGAAGTGGCGGAGATCTTTTCTATAAGGATCGATGGGAATGAAACCACAGAACTGCATCATTTCCTCCATGCCTATATGGGAGTAGAAAATGATAGCATGAAACATGATTTTCAGCAGATTCTGCAGACATTGGCGGGAGTCTCCCGGTATGGAGTCAGGGAGTCATTCTTCCGTCCGGAAGGCAAAATGACAGATAGGATATGCGCGATACCATTATTTGCATCTTGCGGGAAACTGAAAGATAACGGTACTCTAAGACTCTACTGCATAAGGATATCTGATAGACTGTTGATTGTTGGAGGTGGAGGAGTCAAAGTGACGAAGACATATCAGGAAGACGGATGTCTGTCCGGATATGTACAGACTTTGCAAAGAATAGACAAGGAATTGTCCGTAATAGAATCAGAAGGGAAAGACATAGAAGAGATCATATACAATATTAAACTATATATAGATTGACATGACAGCAGTTCATTACTCCGATCCGTTATTCGAGGAATTATATTCTGTTATTCCAGAAGAAAAGAGACGTATGAGTTCGCACTCTTTTGCAATAGCAGCGCGCATAAGCGACATTCTTAAACGGAAAGGATGGAGCAAGACAGATTTTGCAAATGCAATGGGCAAAAAGAATGCTGAAATATCAAAATGGATGAGTGGGCAACACAATTTCACATTGGCTACCATTGCCAAAATAGAAGTTGTACTTGGAGAAGAGATTATTACCGTAAAGAGATGCCGCAAAAGAGTAAACGGCTATAAAAGCTTCAGCGAGTCCAGACGAAGACAGTTCAGTGAAGGTCCAGGCCCTGGGTATGGTACCGAAAAATAGTGGTCTTTACATCCGCCAGCCCGGATGATTCCTTCTATATGAAGATGTACTTCAATATGAAGAGAACTGCGAGTATGTACATTGTCGGCGTCAGCTTCTTGAACTTGCCGCATCAGTCGTCGTGGTCGAGGTGCCGAGGAAGGCTCCTGCAAGCCAGTTCAGATCCGTATCCTGCATCTGGCAAGCTGGATATTCTGTCACTTGGCCGATACCGACATAAGTACTGCTGCCGCTATGGCTGTGATCAGTGCTGTTCTTTTCATGTTGTCCCTTATAACGACAGAAGAGACAGTTGTGCATAAGCTTCACTGTCTCTTCCGTCATTTACAGATTATTTCTCAAATGCGTCGAGTCCGCTCTGAAGGAAATCAACAAAACCGTCAACCGAGAGGTCATAGCCACGTACAGGAACGAGCATTTCTCCGTCAGGGGAGAGAAGCACGTAGTTAGGTTGTGCGTTCACATTCCATTTTGTGCGGGCGATGTACGAGTTCGCACGCCCGAGGTCCTTGTAGACATCTCCTGTCGTCTCATCTGTCACCCAGTCTTCCTTTGCAAGCTTGTACTTGTCGTCGACATAGAGGGCAACCACTATATAGTCATTATGAAGTTTGTCCAGAACTTCCGGTGCACTCCATACTCTTGACTCCATTTCACGGCAGTTTACACATCCGTGTCCTGTCACGTCGACGAATACAGGCTTGCCTGCCTTCTTGGCTGCGTCAAGAGCCTCGTCGAGATCGAAATATCCCTGAAGTCCGTGCGGCAGATGGAGAAAGTCGTATTTTGTTCCCTCCTGATGTGCAGGAGCAGCTGTCACCTGCTGTGCAGGACCTCCGGCAGAGAGCACAAAGTCCTGTGAAGAGATCGGCGGCATATATCCTGAAAGGGCCTTCAAAGGAGCACCGAACATTCCTGGGATCATGTAGACTACGAATGAGAATACGACGATTGCCAATGTGAGTCTTGGAACAGACACGTGGGTAACTTCGTCATCGTGTGCAAAACGGATCTTGCCGAGAAGGTAGAAACCAAGGAGAGAGAAACATACGATCCAGATTGCAAGATAAACCTCTCTGTCGAGGAGTCCCCAGTGATAGGTCTGGTCAGCAACGCTGAGGAACTTGAAACCGAGTGCCACCTCGATGAATCCCATCACCACCTTTACTGTGTTCAGCCATCCGCCACCGCTCTTCTTGAGGTCCTTCAGGAGTGAAGGGAAGAATGCGAGAAGGGTGAAAGGAAGTGCGAATGCTATCGAGAATGCGAGCATGGTCACGATAGGGATCCACCATGCGCCGTTGCTTGATGTAGCCTGGATGAGCACGTTTCCTACGATAGGGCCTGTACATGAGAATGACACAAGCACGAGGGTGAGTGCCATGAAGAATACACCTGCAAGGCCCTTCTTGTCCGATCCCTTGTCGCTCTTGTTTACGAGTGACTGAGGAAGAGTGATCTCGAATGCTCCGAAGAATGATGCTGCAAACACCATGAATATGATGAAGAACAGGATGTTAGGCAGCCAGTGTGTGGCAATCCAGTTGAAGATGTCGGCTGTTACCGATTCGCCTCCGACCACTCTTGTGATGATGATGAGCAGCGCAATCGGCAATGTGTAGAGCGCAACGATGAAAAGTCCGTACATGCCGGCCTTGAATCTTCCCTGGGCTACAGAATCGGAACCCTTGAGGAAGAAAGACACCGTCATAGGCACCATAGGGAACACGCAAGGTGTCATGAGCATCGCGAAGCCCCAGAGGATGGCCTGAAGGATGAGGCCCCATGGGAAGGCTGTCTTCTGTGCAGGCGCTCCGGCAGCAGCTCCATCGCCGATGGTCACCTCGAAGTCGTAGTATTCAGCCTTGCATGCGCCTCCTGTGCATGAGTTTGTGAATATCGTGCCGGTGAACACAGCTCCATCTTCAGCCTTTATATCCTGGGCGATGACGATCTCGTTGTAGTAATGTCTGGCAAGGTCTCCGAATTCATCTGTTTCTTCAGTCGGTGTGCTGAGCTCGTACGGCTCGCCGACAAGTTCTCCGCCTGTTACTGCAGGATCCATGAATTCTGTCGCCGAGAATTCATCTGCGAGAGTGTAGGTGTGGTAACCTTCAGCGATCTTTCCTGTAAAGATCACTTTGTAGACATTGTCACCAGCCTCCTCTACGTGAGATGACCAGGTCACCAGCTGACCTTGGGCAAATGCTGCAACACTGATTATCAGGGTTGACAGTATGGAAAGGACTTTTTTCATACGATTTGTTTATGTTTTTTATTTTGCAAATGCTACTGATCTTGTTTCGCGGATTACGGTGATCTTCACCTGACCAGGATATACCATCTCTTCCTGAATCTTCCTTGCTATGTCAACTGACAGTGACTCGGCCTCCTGATCGCTGACCTGATCGGCACCGACGATGACACGAAGCTCGCGTCCTGCCTGGATCGCATAGGTCTTTGTGACTCCGTTGTGAGACTTTGCGATGTCCTCCATCTCCTTGAGTCTCTTGATGTAGGATTCGATAACCTCGCGGCGTGCACCTGGTCTTGCTCCTGAAATGGCGTCTCCGACCATTACGAGAGGAGATATGATGGATGTCATCTCGATCTCCTCATGGTGGGCGCCGATGGCATTGCATACATCTGGCTTTTCCTTGTATTTCTCAGCCAGCTTCATGCCGAGGAGTGCGTGTGGAAGCTCCGGATCCTCGTCGGAAACCTTTCCTATGTCGTGGAGAAGTCCGGCCCTCTTGGCAGTCTTCGGATTCAGGCCGAGCTCCGATGCCATTGTCGCACAGATGTTTGCAACTTCGCGTGCATGCTGGAGGAGGTTCTGACCGTATGAAGAACGGTACTTCATTCTGCCGATGAGCTTCACAAGCTCGATGTGCATTCCGTGGATGCCCAGGTCGATGCATGTCCTCTTACCTGTCTCCATGATCTCATCCTCGAGCTGCTTCTGTACCTTTGCCACCACTTCCTCGATACGTGCAGGATGGATACGTCCGTCGATGACAAGCTGGTGCAGGGCCAGACGTGCGACCTCTCTTCTTACAGGGTCAAATGCCGAAAGGAGGATGGCTTCCGGTGTGTCGTCAACGACGATTTCCACTCCTGTAGCCGCCTCCAGTGCTCGTATGTTCCTTCCCTCACGGCCGATGATCCTGCCTTTGATCTCGTCGCTCTCGATGTGGAAGACAGTGACGGCATTTTCAATCGCAGTCTCTGATGCTGTGCGCTGTATTGTGTTGATTACAATTCGTTTGGCCTCTTTTGAAGCTGTGAGGCGTGCTTCGTCCATCACATCGTTGATATATGACTGAGCCTGGGTCTTGGCCTCGGCCTTCATGCTTTCGATGAGCTGGTTCTTCGCCTCCGCTGCAGTAAGTCCTGCGATCTCCTCGATCTGCTTGATGGCTGTCTGCTTGAGCTGCTCGTATTCCTCAGTCTTCTTGTTCGCAATCTCGATCTGGTTCTTAAGATTCTGTCTTATTGCGTCAGTCTCCTTCTGCTTGCGGCCAAGCTCTGAACTCTGCTGGTTGAGGTTGTTCTCCTTCTGCTTCAGACGGCTCTCAGTCTCGCTGATTATCTTGTTCTTCTCATTGATGTACTGCTCGTGCTCGCTCTTGAGCTGCAGGAACTTCTCCTTTGCCTGGAAGATCTTTTCCTTTTTGATGCTCTCTGCCTCAAGCTCTGCTTTCTTGATGATATCTTCCTTTTGTCCTTTAAGAACTATTCTATGGACAATTATGTAGGCTGCGAGTGCGGCTGCCCCACTCGATAGACCTGTTAAAACTAGAATTAATGTATTCATAATGTATATATGGTTTTAGTCTTTACAAAAAATGACCAGTCTTACATAAGCAGACTGGTCAAGTTATAAAGAAAAAGCCGTTAGCCAGTTTGTCAGAAAATCTTAAAGAATAAGATTTGGGTGCCGGATCCATGGTTCAGATATCCTCCGTCCCGCAAGCGGAATCCCCATAAGGGTAACATAGGTCCATCATTGCCATCCGAGTCATCCCGGTTACATTATTAGTGTTGATTTCAGCAAAAATAAGTAACTAACGGCTGTTTTTATCAATATTGTCAAGATAACCTGAAAGCTCTTCTGCAAGAGCGTTTTCCTCGTTCGTCAGATTCTTCATCTGCTCCTGAAGTGTCAGATTTGATATGCACACATTCAGTGCCACAAATGACAGTATGTCAACTATGCTCTTTCCCGGAAATTTGTCCAGGTAAGCATTGACCTTCCTGTTTATCTCGTCGGCAGAGGTCCTGATCTTCCATTCCTGTTCGGGTGACGATGAGTTCAGGACATACGGCCGGCCTGCAATCTTCACTGTGATCTTCTGCTGTCCCATACTATCCCTCCATCAGCTTTATGCATCTGTCAATCTCCCTTACCAGGCTGTCGATCTTCTTCTTGGCTGCGGCCGTGTCTGTGCCGCCCGCCATGAAGGCGTCTGTCAGTTTCTGGTTATCGATCTGTCTTTCTAACTCAATAATCTGCTTCCTGTATGCTTCGTTTTCTGCCTTTGCCTCATCAAGCTCAGACTGGAGCTTAAGCTTCTGCTCCCTCTCTGATTCATAGGCGGCGATGAGCCGCGTTATCTGTTTCCTGACGTTTTCCAGCATTTTACAAAAATTTCCGCATACAATGCAAAAATAATAAACTGCTTTGATTTCTCAAAATAAATTGAACAAATCAAAGCAGTTTATATATGAGCGTGTGACTAGAGGATCACTTCGACGGCCTTCATGCCTTCTTCGATGGCAGCCTTGTTGAGTGAAATCAGGTCTGCATAACGGGCAGGGATGCATTTCGCGAGCCCCTTGTCGATGTTTTCAGGGTTGATGAGCGGTTTCATCTTGAGGAATGCTCCCATCACAGCCATGTTGTACACCTTCGAATTGCCGACCTGGGCAGCTACATTGATCGCGTCTATCCTGCAGATGCGGATGTCTGTCCTTGTAGGAGGGTTGATGATTCCGTTAGGGTCATACACCAGAAGACCTCCAGGCTTTACAGTGCTCTCGAACTTGTCCAGCGACTGCTGGTTGAGGATGATGGCTGTGTCGTATTTCGTCACGATAGGCGAGCTGATCTTCTTGTCGCTGATGATGACGCATACGTTGGCTGTACCACCACGCATCTCAGGGCCGTAAGATGGCATCCAGGTCACCTCCATGTCCTGCATGATTGCGCAGTAGGCGAGGATCTTTCCCATCGAAAGGACACCCTGTCCTCCGAATCCTGCTATGATTATTTCTTCTTTCATGATTACTCTGTTTTTAATACGTCCTTAATGTCTCCGAGCGGATATTTAGGGAACATGTTCTCCACCATCCACTTGTTAGCTGCCACAGGGCTCATCTTCCAACCTGAGTTGCAGGTTGCGACGATCTCCACGAATGAAAGTCCGATTCCCTTCTGGCTGTATTCGAAGGCCTTCCTGATGGCTGCCTTTGCCTTGCGTGCTGCAGGTGCAGTGTGAACTGACTGTCTTGTGATGAAGGCTGTTCCGTCAAGCTGCGCGATCATAGGGGCGAGTACGAGCGGGAAACCGTTGAGCTTTGCGTCACGGCCGTAAGGAGTGGTTGCGGTCTTCATTCCGAGAAGGGTGGTAGGGGCCATCTGACCTCCTGTCATACCATATATACCGTTGTTGATGAAGATCACAACGATGTTCTCGCCTCGGCTGCATGCATGGATGATCTCCGCTGTTCCGATCGATGCGAGGTCACCGTCTCCCTGATATGTGAACACGTATTTGTCCGGGTTCAGACGTTTGGTGGCTGTAGCAAGGGCAGGTGCGCGTCCGTGAGCGGCCTGCTGCCAGTCGATGTTGAGGTAGTTGTATGCAAATACCGAGCAGCCTACAGGGCTGATGGCGATTGTCTTGTCCTGGATGCCCATCTCTTCGATGACCTCGGCGACGAGCTTGTGGACTGTACCATGAGAACATCCCGGACAATAATGCATCACTGTGTCTGTCAGGATAGGAGTCTTCTTGTAGACGATGTTCTCGGGTTTCTTGATGTCTTCTATATTCATTTTGTTTCCTTATTTCAGATTGTTGAACTTCTTGAACGCCTCTGCGATCTCGTCTGGGGTGTAGATGTTTCCACCCTGTCTTCCATAGAATCCTACAGGGCAAGCACCATTGACTGCGAGTCTTACGTCATCTACCATCTGTCCGAGGTTGAGCTCGATGCTCATCATGCTCTTTACCTGTCCTGAAAGCTCCTGGAGTCTCCTGGTCGGGAATGGGAAGAGGGTGACCGGCCTGAGGAGACCTGCCTTGATGCCTTCCTCGCGGAGCTGGTCAACTACGGCCTCGCAAATGCGGGCTGAGCAGCCGAATGCGACGAAAAGATATTCGGCGTCTGCTGTCTGGTACTCTTCGTATCTTACTTCATTCTCCTTGATCACCTCGTACTTTGCGGCGAGTTTCTGGTTGAATCTCTCCTGGACGTCAGACTCGAGGGCGAGGGAGGTGATGAAGTTGTAGTTTCTGTCTGCTGATTTTCCGGTAGTGGCCCAAGGGGCGATTGCCTTCAGCTCTTCTTCTGTCATGCGAGGCTTCTCCGGACGGAGTTCAACCTTCTCCATCATCTGTCCGACGATACCGTCAGCGAGGATGATGACAGGAGTGCGGTATTTGAATGCAAGGTCAAAACCGGTGTCTACGAAGTCGTACATGTCCTGGGCTGAAGCCGGAGCAAGGACTATGGCATTGTAGTCGCCATGTCCGCCGCCCTTCACGCACTGGTTGTAGTCACTCTGGCTCGGCTGGATGGTTCCAAGACCAGGGCCGCCGCGCTGGCAGTTTACAACCACGCATGGAAGCTCTGCACCTGCAAGGTAGCTGAGGCCTTCGCACATGAGGCTTATACCAGGTGAGCTTGAAGATGTCATCACCTTCTTGCCGCAGCATGCGCCGCCGTAGACCATGTTGATTGAAGATGTCTCGCTCTCTGCCTGAAGAACCACCATGCCTGTGGTGAGCCAAGGTCTTTCCTTCATGAGAGTCTCCATCACTTCAGACTGCGGGGTGATCGGATAACCGAAATATCCGTCCGCACCGTTGCGTATTGCCGATATGGCAATCGCCTCGTTTCCTTTCATCAGAATTTTCTCTGCCATATCACTAAATTTTAACTCTGTAAACAGTAATCACCGAATCCGGGCAGACTATTGCACAGTTTGAACAGCCTATGCAAGCTTCTCCAACCATCTCGGCATAATGATAACCCTTGTTGTTGACCAGTTTGGAGAGCTCTATGCTCTTGGTCGGGCAGTTCTCTACACATACTCCGCAGCCTTTGCATTTCTGTGTGTCGACTTCGATTGCTCCTTTGAATGCCATTACTTTTTTGTTTTAGATGTTTTATGTTTATGTGTTTTCCAAGTTTCTGTGTTTTCCCGGGTCGTGGCGGGACGCGTGTTTCAGTTGTTTTGAAACAGCACGTTATTTGTTTCAAAATCGAAGTAAATGTAGTGCTTTTTTATCGATATTTCAAATGTTGAGATGAAAAATGTCAAAATAGTTTTTCAGACTCTTTTTTATTAGAAAAAATATATAACTTTGAAGACTTTAAGATTTGATGCCTATGAATAGGATACTGTTGAAAAATATTGTGTCAGAGGGAATTGTGTCAGATATCCTGATTGAGGATGGACTTATAGCGGCCATCGCCCCCGCCGGCGGTGAAAAGCTTGCGGATGCAGCTGCATCAGCAGAGGTCGTCGACTGTACCGGAAAGACAGCCTTCCCTGGCCTTGTGAACATGCATACCCATGCCGGAATGTCGATGATGCGTGGCGTCGGAGAGGACATCGCCTTCCACGACTGGCTTGACCGCATATGGAAGATCGAGTCCGCAATAGATGAAGAATATGTGTATCATGCGACAAAGGTTGCATGCCTGGAGATGATAAAGACAGGCACGACTACCTTCAATGACCACTACTGGCATATGCCGATGGCTCACAAGGCCGCAATGGAGATGGGACTTCGTCCTGTCCTTGCATATGTGATATGTGACAGGAACGATCCTCAGGAGGCGGAACGCCAGAAGGCGCAGTGTCTTGAAATGTATGAAGAGGCGATGAAATGGAACGACCATTCACTCTTTGCGATAGCTATCCACGCCATATATTCGGTGACTGAGGAAATGATTCTCTGGGCTGCCCGTTTCGCACGGGAGAGGGGCCTGAAGATCCATGTCCATGTGTCCGAGACACGCAAGGAAGTCGCTGACTGCAAGGAGCTTCATGACGGAATGTCTCCTGTACAGTACCTTGACAGCCTTGGAGTCCTCGGTCCGGATTTGATCGCTGCACACACACTTTGGGTTTCAGAAGAAGACATCAGGATCCTTGGAGAAAGAGGTGTCACCTGCGTGCACAATGTGAATTCCAACCTCAAGCTCGCGTCCGGATACAGATTCCTATATAATGAACTGAGGGATGCCGGAGCGAACATATGTCTCGGAACTGACGGCTGTGCTTCTTCCAACAACCTTGACATGCTGGAGACAATGAAGACTTCCGCCATGATACAGAAGGCATGGAGGGATGATCCTTCAGCCATGCCTCTTGACGAGCTCATATGCATGGCGACTTCGAATGCAGGCAAGGCTCTCGGTCTCGAGATAGGCCGGATCCGTGAGGGTGCCTTGGCAGACCTCCTGATCGTGGACACTCAGAACTATAGTTTCCTTTCCACCGGCTCCTTTGAAGCCAACCTTGTCTACTCAGCACATTCCGACTGCATAGATTCTGTCATATGCAACGGAAGATTCGTGATGCGTGGAAGAGTGGTGGAAGGAGAAAAGGAGATCCTTTCAGAAGCTGCAAAAGTGCTTTCCAAGCTGCCGGCCGTACATTAATTTACATTTGCGAAACTTGAACTGGAAAAGAATATGGATCCAAGAGTAGAAAAGATAATGAAGGCCGCGGAATATATCGCGGCGAAGCTTGACGGCAGAAAACCTTTTGCAGGCATCGTTCTCGGCAGCGGCCTCGGCAAGCTGGCGGACAAGATCGAGAACAGGACCGTCATACCGTATAAGGAGATTCCGGGCTTTCCTGTCTCTACTGCAGTGGGGCACAAGGGAAACTTCATCGCAGGCGAACTTGGCGGCAAGTTCGTGGTCGCGATGCAGGGACGTTTCCACTATTATGAAGGATATCCGATGGAGCTTGTGACCCTTCCTATCAGGGTCATGAAGGTGCTCGGCATCCAGTATCTCTTTGTGTCAAATGCTGCGGGCGGTGTGAACTTCGACTTCAAGGTAGGTGACATGATGGTGATTACAGACCATATCAGCCATCTTCCGAACCCTCTCATCGGCCCTAACATGGATGAGTTCGGACCTCGATTCCCCGACATGACGAGACCATACGACAAGTCGCTCAGGATGAGGGCTTTCGAAATCGCGGCAGGACTGGGCTACGAGCTCAAGAGCGGAGTGTATTTCGCAAGTACAGGCCCGACATACGAGACACCTGCAGAGTATAAGTACTACAGGCTTATCGGCGCCGATGCAGTCGGAATGTCCACTATTCCTGAAGTCATCGTGGCACGTCATTCTTCGATTCCTGTCTTCGGCATGTCGGTCATCACCAATGAGGCCCATGACGACTATGCGGATGACTATGTCAATGATGGAGACGATGTGGTGGTGGCTGCAGATGCGGCCGCGGAAAAGATGACCACCCTGTTCGCCAGGATAATCGGATCCCTTTAGACGTCAGTCATTTCTCTTCAGACCTATCCCGTCAGAAGAATCGTTCTTATCTTACCTCGAGGAGGACTTTTCCTCCTCGAGCATGAGGTCGTTGTAATTCAGTCTGAAGTTGTCTCTGACGATGACTTTGTTGATGTTGCCGAATCCGTCTGTAGGCTCACCTTCGATTTTTCCGGCAAGGGCCTCTTCAGCCAGGGTCTGGATGAGTCTTATCCTGTCCATGGTCTCGAAGTTGGATCCGGAAAAATGTCCGCAGTAGAATTTCGTATATCCCTTGCTGCTGAAGTAGGAATATGAATCTCTGCAAGTCCGGATGAGTGTCTGGAAGTCGCAGAACACAAGGAGGTTGCCGTTGCCGAAAGCATCTCCGCTGTAGCCCTTGTCAGTGCCCACCTCCAGGAAGGTTGTTGAGCCCGGAGTGTGTCCCGGTGTGAAATATGTCTCCAGCACTCTTCCTCCGAGATCGAACAGCTGGCCGTTCTCCAGATACCTTACGGTGCCTTTATAGTCTGCCATGAAGTCAGGAATATTGATGCTGTCAGCCGGGTTGATCCAGACTTCATCGAAGCATCCGACTGCTCCTGCATGGTCTGGGTGCACGTGGGTCAGCACTAAGGTGACGGGCTTTCTCGTTATTCCCGAAACTATCCTGTCCAGCCCTGGCATGTCTGTCCCAGCATCTATCAGCAGGGCCTTCTTCTTGCCTTCAATCAAATATATGGTCTCGGACGACATGACCTTTCCTGAGCCCATCCATGTGTGACTGTCAATCTTTCTGAATGTGACGTTCCTGTCTTTGTAGACTGTCTCGAGACTCTCCAGCCGGTTCTGCGCTGCTGCCGCCATCCCGAGGAGAAATGTCATTATGGCAAGTATGGATCTTCTCATGTATGCGTTTCTTTACAAGTCTTCTGAAAATAATGTGCTCCATGCGTCTGACGGCATGATGTAGCCTCCGCGAGGGGAAAGACCCACAGAACCTACCCTCGGCCCGTCAGGCATGCACGAACGCTTGAACTGCTGGTTGAAGAACCTTCTGATGAAGGTCTTCAGCCATTTCAGGATGGTCTGGTCGTCGTAGTCGAAGGCCTTGCGTGCAAGGAAGTATATCTTCTCGGGATTATAGCCGGACTTTACGAAATTGTATATGAAGAAATCGTGAAGTTCGTATGGCCCCACAAGGTCTTCGGTTACCTGCTGTATCTCGCCTTGTTCATTTGCAGGAAGAAGTTCCGGACTGATAGGGGTGTCCACGATGTCAAGAAGGATATCCTTGACGCTGCGGCCCTCCGGATCTTCTGAAGTGATGCCGAACCTGTTTTCTGCCGCCCATTTCACGAGGCTGCGTACCAATGTCTTGGGGATGCCGCCGTTTACCCCGTACATGGACATGTGGTCTCCGTTGTAGGTCGCCCAGCCGAGTGCCAGCTCGGAAAGGTCTCCGGTACCGATGACTATTCCGTTTGTCTGGTTGGCTATGTCCATGAGGATCTGTGTCCTTTCGCGTGCCTGGGAATTCTCGTAGGTCGCATCGTGAAGGGCAGAGTCATGGGAGATGTCCTTGAAATGCTGCTCGCACGCAGGGACGATGGAGATTTCCCTGCACGTCACGCTCAGGGCTTCCATAAGGGCCCATGCGTTGTTCTTTGTCCTGGACGTGGTGCCGAAGCCAGGCATGGTCACTGCGACTATGCGGTCTCTTGACCATCCGAGCCTGTCAGTGGCGAGGACGGCAACCAGCAGCGCCAGAGTACTGTCCAGACCTCCGGAGATGCCTAACACGGCAGTCCTGCAGCCGATGTGCCTGAGTCTGGTCATCAGGGCTGCCACCTGGATGGAAAGAATCTCGCGGCATCTTTCGGGCAGGCCTTCGGCCGGTGCGAAAGGGTGCGGCTCTATGGCTCTGAACAGACGGCTTTCGAAGTCCGTGCAGCAAGGGTCTCCTATGTTCCTTCTTTCATAATTCCTGTAATAAGTCGATGCATCCGTGCCGGCCGGAGATATGATTCTCAAAGGATTTCTCCGCCTGAGGACTTCTATCTTCTGTATGTCGATGTCTGCAACCGTGAGCGATGATTCCATGCTGTATCTTTCGCTTTCCGCAAGCATCTGACCGTTCTCCCAGACCGATGCGGCGCCTGCATATATATTGTCCTGGGTGGATTCGCCGAATCCAGCAGATGCGTAGACATAGCCGCAGATGTTCCTTGCGGAATGTTGCCTGAGCAGGTCCTTTCTGTAGGTGTCCCTCATCAGAATCTCCCTGTCTGCCGACAGGTTCACTATCACCTGCGCTCCCTGGGCGGCATGGAATGAAGACGGAGGTACGGGTGCCCACATGTCGTTCCCCAGTTCGACGGCAAAGGTGCAGTGACCGATCCCGAAAAGCATGTCTGGGGATATGTTGGATTTCTGTCCGGCATATCTTATCTCTCCGCAGAAGCCTTCGCGCACGCAGTCCTTTCCGTTGTCCAGATAAGTGCCGTCATTTCTTACTTCCGATGACAGGAAATCGGCTCCGGAGGCGAACCATCTTCCTTCTTCTGCCGTAAGGTATGTCTTGGGCACTATTCCCTTGATGTTTCCGTTCCTGACCACTATGGCGCAGCTGTAAAGACGTCCTCTATACGGAACAGGGGCTCCGATGACTGTAGTGACAGACTTTCCGCGGCTGAAGTCCGCAATCTTCTTCACCCCTTCTTCTGCCCCCTTCACAAGAAGGTCCTGAAGGAAAAGGTCGCCGCACGAACTTCCTGTGAGCGAAAGTTCGGGGAATACTGCAAGTGAAACTTCTTTGTCAGAAGCTTCTGCGATAAGACGGCAGATCTCACTGGTGTTGAATGTCGTGTCTGCAATCCTGACTGAAGGTACAGCGGCTGCTGTACGAATGAATCCGTAACTGTTCATGATATTACAATAAAGGACAACCTGAGCGGTTGTCCTGATGCGGTTGATTATAATTCTTCAAAGTTCACGTCTGTAAAGTTGTCTTTCGACTCGTTGCCTTTCAGACAATTGGTCTTGATGTACTTGATCACTTCCTCGAGGCCTTCCGCGAATTTCTCAAAGTCCTCCTTGTAGAGAAAGATCTTGTGTTTGTCATAGGCGTAGTGGCCGTTGTTGTCTACCTTGCGCTTGCTTTCAGTGATCGTCAGGTAGTAGTCGTTGCCTTTCGTGGCCTTGACGTCAAAGAAGTATGTACGCTTTCCAGCTCTTACAGGTTTTGAATAGATGTCCTCACCTGAACGCTCCTGAGCATTTGCTCCATCGTAATCCTCACTATACATAGCATATCTTTTTTTAAGTAAATCTTTACAAAGTTAGGGATTTTTCTGAAAATGCGTGTATCTTTGCATAAATTTTTGATATAAATTATGCTTAACAGACGAATTCTCAGAATCAAGGCCTTCAAAGTGCTGTATAGCAGCATCTTATCCGGCAATGTGACTCTTTCGCAGGCCGAAAGTCAGCTTGAAGTGTCTTGTGAGGCGACAAGAGACCTCTATATTTACATGCTAGGAATCGTGTCGCCGTTGACAAAAATAGCGCAGGAAAGGATAGAATCCCTGAAATCCAAGTTCAATCCGACCGAGGAGGAGCGCAACCCGAACATGAAGTTTGCAGAGAATGCTCTTGCAAGACTTCTGGATAATGACGAGGAGTTCCAGAAGGTATTCAAGAAGAAGAAATTCGACTGGTCGCAGTATGACCTTCTTCTCAAGAAGATCATGACGTCCGTAGCATCAAAGGACTATTATGCCGAGTATATGGCAAGTCCGGAGAGGTCGCTTGCCGAGGACTGCAGGCTCTTTACAAGGATCTTTGAAGAGGAGTTCGTGGACAGCGAGGAGCTGGAGACACTTCTTGAGGAAAAGTCCCTCTATTGGAATGACGACCTGGCATATTCATTGACATGGTGCTGCAAGACCTTCAGGAGCTTTGCATCCGGTGAATCCTGGAGCCTCCTGCCTCTCTACCAGAGCGAGATGCTCAAGGGCGAAGGGGTGGAAAGCGACAAGTTCTTTGTAAGGAAACTCCTGCAGGCATCCTTTGCAGGATACGAGAAGTACTCGGCCATGGTTGCAGAGTCTGTGACCGGATGGGAGAAGGAACGTCTCTTCTCTACCGACGTCGTTCTCATCGTAATGGGTCTTGCCGAGGCAGTGACCTTCCCGACGATTCCGCTGAAGGTGTCCATCAACGAGTATGTGGAGATCTCGAAGTTCTACGGCACTCCGAAGAGCCGTTCGTTCGTGAACGGACTTCTTGACAGGCTTGCCCAGTCCCTCGTGAACGAAGGGGCAATCAGGAAGGAAGGCAAAGGACTTCTTTAATGGCAATAATAACTTTTAAAATCAGATAATTATGTTTACAGTTTTACAGGCAGCACCTGCTGCACAGGGTGGCGGACTTTCAATGTGGATCATGCTCATCCTCATCTTCGTAGTAATGTGGTTCTTCATGATCCGTCCGCAGAGAAAGCAGCAGAAGGAACTTCAGGCTTTCCGCGACAGCCTCAAGAAGGGTGACAAGGTGGTCACTGTAGGCGGCATCTACGGCACGGTATGCGAAGTGAAGGAAGGAACAGTGCTTATCGAGGTTGACAACAATGTCAAGATCCGCGTAAGCAAGCAGGCTCTCGTAAAGGACTACACAGAGCAGGTATAGCTTCAGCCGGAAACGAATGAGAAGGCTTTATCATAGGATATTGCGCTTGCTGAACATCACGGGGAGAGATCTGGCGGTTTTTCTGCTGGCTCTCCTTTTGGCGTTCAGTACCTGGCTCATTCACAACCTTTCTCTGAAGTACACGGATTACATATCAGCTTCAGTGGTTGCTCATTGCAAGATAGACGGACGAGCGGCCGAATCGGAAAACCACAGCGACATCATAGCCAGAGGACGAGCGACAGGTTACCGTTTCATCCTTTCTGACATCAGGACTGGACGCATCCCGACATATGTCGATTTCAAGCCGGAAGTGCTGAGGCATAAGGACGGGGACCAGTTCTACATACTTTCACAGGATCTGTTCGAGTACTCTCATCTGATCTATGGAGACGGAGTCACACTGGAATTCTTCGTTTCTGACACGGTATTCTTCACCTTCCCGGAAATATCCCACAAGAAGGTGCCGGTCCAGCCGGTGTATTCCCTCACCTACATGCCCCAGTACATGGCTGAAGGCGAACTTCAGTTCTCTCCCGATTCTGTGATAGTGTACGGTGAACCATACAGGCTTGAGCGCGTGGAGAAGGTCTTTACCGAGCCGATCAAGCACACCGACCTCTCTACATCCGTACAGGGACTGGTCAAGCTTGAGAACATGCCTGAACTGGAATACTCCATAGATGACATACACTATAAGGTGGATGTAAGAAGATATGTGGAGGTCGTGACGACCTTGCCGGTCAACGCTGTGAATGTGCCGGCAGAAAAGAATCTCGTGGTCTTTCCTTCGTCAGCGCAGGTGAAGATAAAATGCACCTTCCCGCTGGAGGCGGATCCGGAAGAAGGGCTGGAACTCTATGTGGACTACAGGGATTTTCAGAATTCGATTTCCGGAAAATGTCCTGTCAGACTTGCAGGCCAGCCACGTGGTTTCATCGCTTTTGAAGCCGATCCGGTGGCTGTAAACTGTTTCCTGGAGGACAAGTGATGAGTGTGGTGGTTGTCACCGGTGGCATTGGTAGCGGCAAGTCGTCGGTGTGCAGGATGATGTATGAAAGAGGATGGACCGCCCAGTACGATGCGGATGCCAGAGTCAAGGCCCTGTATGTAGAGGACAACGGTCTGCTGGCTTCCATCGAGGAGGCTTTGGACTGTGTCCTGCGTGACGGGAACGGTGTCTTCCAGCCCCGCCTTCTTGCTCAGAGGATCTTTTCTGACAAGGACGCGCTTGCGACAGTGGAGTCACTTGTCTTTCCTGCGCTGATCGAGGATTTCGAGAAGTTCAAGAGACGGAATGCCGGCGAGGAAGTGATTGTGTTCGAGTCTGCAACCATTCTTGAAAAGCCGCAGTTTGACGGCCTGCCGGATATTGTAGTGCTGGTGGATGCGCCCTTGGAACTGAGGGCATCCAGAGCATCTTCAAGGGATGGCGCTGACATTGAGGCTGTCCGCTCGAGGATGGCAAGCCAGCCCCTGATGAACAGATTGTCACAGGGAGAAACCGATCCTCGTGTGGATTTTGCAATATGCAACGACGGGACTCCTGCGGAGCTTGCAGACAAGGTAGAAGAATTAATGTCGAATATACATAAACAATTTATTAAGAAATGAAAACAGATCTTTCAAAAATCCTGGCCATTTCAGGTCAGAGCGGTTTGTACCTTTATATCTCACAGGCAAGGACAGGAGCCATCGTAGAGGCTCTTGCCGATAAGAAGAGGACTTCTGTAGGAATGACAAGCAAGATTACTTCACTTGCAGACATCTCGATCTACACTGAGGATGAGGAAGTGAAGCTCCAGCAGGTCTTCCTCAATCTCAAAGAGGTGCTCGGTGAGGAGAATGCTCCGTCAGGCAAGTCCGAACCTGCAGTTCTCAAGGCACTCTTCGAGAAGGCCATTCCTGATTACGACCGTGACCGTTTCTACGTGTCTCATATGAAGAAGGTTGTAGAATGGTACAACGCCCTCAAGAACTACGCTTCTCTTGACTTCGTTGACCTCGATGCAGAGGAGACGGAAGCGACAGAGCAGGAGTAACCGGACATGAGGAAACTTCAGGCAATTACCTTGGGCTGTTCCAAGAACAAGGTTGACACTGAACATATCCTTTCCCAAGTGGAGTCTCATTATGAGCTGATTCCGGAGGGAGAGGATATTCCCGTTGATGTGATTCTTCTCAATACCTGCGGATTCATCGGGGATGCCAAGGAGGAATCCATCCAGGCAGTCCTTGAGGCTGTTGAACGCAAGAACAGGGGGGAGGCTTCGAAGGTGATTGTATTTGGCTGCCTGTCAGAGCGTTATGCGTCAGAGCTCCCAGGACTGATTCCTGAGGTTGATGCATGGTTCGGTGCAAGGGAGTTCGATCCCGTGATCCGTGAGCTTGGGGTGGAACCGTCAGCGGCAAAGTCCTCAGAAAGACATCTTACGACTCCGTCCCATTACGCCTACCTTAAGATTTCCGAAGGATGTGACAGGAGATGCTCCTATTGCGCGATACCTTTCATCAGAGGAGCGCACAGGTCGGTACCGATGGAAGAGCTGGTGCTTGAAGCAGAAAAGCTGGCAGCCAAGGGAGTGAAGGAGCTTATCGTCATAGCACAGGACACAACATATTACGGACTCGATCTTTACAGGCGCAGGGCTCTGGCCGAACTTCTCCAGAAGCTCTCTGAGGTGGATGGCATAGAATGGATAAGGATACATTATTCCTATCCTGCATCATTTCCTGAAGATGTCCTCGACCAGATGGCTGACAATCCTAAGGTCTGCCGGTATATGGACATCCCGCTTCAGCATATTTCCGATAAGGTACTTGACAACATGCACAGGCATGTGACAGGGGCATGGACCCGTGAGCTTATTGAGAAGATGAGAAGCAGGGTGCCAGGAGTAGTGCTCCGTACCACGATGATAGTCGGCCATCCGGGAGAGGGCAGACGTGACTTCAACGAACTTCTTGACTTCGTGAAGGACGCCCGTTTCGAAAGGCTGGGCGCGTTCAAGTATTCAGAGGAGGAGGGGACTTATGGAGCAGAAAACTTCAAGGACAGCATAACCTGCAGGACCAAACAGGAACGTCTTGACGAGCTCATGACAGTCCAGAGTGAGATCTCTCTCGCCTTCAATCAGTCGCGTGTCGGATCGGAGACAGTTGTGATCGTCGATGACTTTATGGACGGCGTGTTTGTCTGCAGAAGCGAATTCGAGAGTCCGGAGGTGGATGGCGAGATTCTTGTGAAATATGATCCCGCCGTCATCGGTGACGTGGATCCGTATTCTCTTGTCGGAGAATTCATCAAGGTCCGTATCACTGGTGCTGATGAATACGATCTTATTGCGGAACCTGTTGAAATATAGTTCAGATGAAGAAGACATTAATCGCAATTTCGGCTGTATGCCTGACTCTTGCATCGTGTGCCCCTATGAAACATGCGGTGCATGTGGAGATGAGACATCCTTCAAGGTCTGGGGTGGACCTGGCGGGAAAAGACATATCCGTTGTATATCTTGAGACGGATAACACCGTGGCAAACACCTTCTCGGAAGGCATGGCTGACGGTTTTGCCTACACCCTCGAGCAGGACTACGGCACAGGAGAGGGAAGTGTGGGCATATATCGCATGCGCATGTCTGAAAACGGCAATTATGCGTCAAGAGATTCGCTCTTCAATATCCTGATGGACACAGGCGCGGATGTGGTATTCCTTTTCGACACCGTACGTCTTGGAACCATAGTCATAGGTGGCGCGACAAGAGTTGCCTCACCGTCTTCGCAGGATTCCTCATATGTCAGCAGAGCCACCATGCCATATACGATGAAACTCTTCTGCTTCGATGCAATGGACCAGAAGGAGGAAGTGAAGGCCTTCGGGGGTACAAGCGTGGCAAGGCCTGACATCTATTCGGACGGAAAGAGAACCAGCGGCGAGCTCATGAAGACCGCGATGAAGAACATAGACGCAGACGGTTGGAACGCTGGTGTGCTCGTTGCCGATTCATTCAAGTCGCAGTGGAAGCATGAGCAGTATTCGATTGTATATTATGAGACCGAGAAATGGTACGATGCCCTGGTCAAGGCGGAGCAATATGACTGGAAAGGTGCCATGGAAATATGGCTTGGCCTTCTCGATACGGGCGACCTGATGAAACGTGCCTGCGCTGAATTCAACATATCGGTTGCCTGCTATATGCTTGGAGATTACCATCTTGCCTCAGAATGGCTTGACCGTTCGGACGAAGACAACAAGCTGCCGATCTCGGATGCGATGCGAAAGCGCATAGACCAGAGAATGAGATAAAACAGGAGGATGGCCATCGTGGCCATCCTCCTGTTTTATATGAAGCTTCCTTACTTGTTTGCTTCAGATGTAGCGACCAGGTCAAGGGCCTCTGCCAGGATGGTTATAGGGTTCTTCACCTGATACTCTGTCGACATCTCTATCTGCCATTTGCAGGTCTCGCAGTCACATGCGACAAAGTCCGGCTTGAGCCTGTTGATCTGTTCGAAGAGCGGCTTTCCTATAGCCTGTGAAACAGGGTAGTTCTCCTTCTTGAAGCCGTATGTACCTGCGATACCGCAACAGTTGCTGTCCAGAATCGTAAGCTCGACTCCAGGAATCATTCGGATGAGCTCTGTCGAGAATATGCCCCAGCCGAGCTTTTCCATGTGACAAGGTGTATGGTAGGCTATGCGTGCCTTGTAGTCCTTCTTGAACACGAGCTTTACCTTGCCTTCGTCGATAAGACGATATATGAATCTTGTAGCCAGGTCGATATGGTCTCTGATGTCGGAGTTGTCCATCCTGAGGAGATGCGGATACTCGTCTCTGAGTGTGAACATACATGTAGATGATGTTCCGATGACAGGCATCTGTCTTTCGGTAACGCTTTTGCGGATGTTCTCGATGTTGAGGACAGCATTCTTCTTCGCCCTGTCTATCATTCCGTTTGAAATGAGCGCCACACCGCAGCATTTCTCCTTGTCGAGAAGGTGGACTCCGTAGCCGAGTGCGTTCATAACGCTTACCAGTTCTTTTCCAAGTTCAGGATAGTTGTAGTTTGTCGAACAGCCGTGGAAGAAGCTCACATGATGTCTGAATGAGTTCTGGAAGGCCATGACATTCTTTCTGTACCAGCTTTCGAAGGTCTTTGAGGCATATTTAGGGAGCTTCGCATGCTTGTCAATCTTGAGAACTGCATCCATGACCGCCTTTGCCGGCTTGAGACCGAGGGCGAAGTTGGTTATCGGAGCAACCTTTGATGCTACCGAACCAACGAAGTCTGTGCTTGCAAGCATCATGTCCCTCAATTTAGGCGGTGCTGTGCTATATTTGATCCTTGCTGCCTGGATGATGTCGCCTATACGTACTCCTGACGGACAGGCCACCTCGCAGCGTTTGCAGTTAAGGCAATATTTGAGCGTGTCATCGAAGAACAGTCCTTTCTTGAGCCTGAGCCTTTCTCCATCAGGACCGGCCTGTTTCGGACCAGGGTAGAGCGGATTTACCGGAACCACAGGGCAGTAGACGGTGCAGACCGTACATTTTATACACTGTTCGAAATTGTTTTCGCTTATGTTTTTCTCTTGCATTGTCATATCCTCTCCTCCTATTTGTTCAGTATTTCATCAGCTGCATATAGTGCCGATATGATCGCGATGCCTCCGCCGCAACCCTCATACAGAGTGTTGCTTCCTCCAAGAAGTGAGCCGATGGCATACAGGTTCTCAACCGGTTTCCCGTCAATGATGGCATTGAGCTTTCCCGTGCATCCGGCACCGAATGAAATATAGTTCTGTCTGTTCCAGAAGTTCCTGTCAAGCCATTCCTCTCTTCCGTCTGCATAGGTGAGATCGATTCCGAACACCGGCTCGAACACCTTGTCCGGTGTGGCGATGAGTCCTTTGCTGAAGAAACTTCCTGTAGCAAGCACAAAGTTGTCCGCATATACCCTGATGTCACCGAAGTTGACTGTCCCGACGCTGGTAACCTTCCCGTCCTCTCCATAGGTGGCGTCCACGACCGTGTCACCGAGCAGGAATCTGCCGCCGGCTTTCTCAAATTCTGCCTTGAGCGTCATCTGCGAGCGGATTCCCGGCACTGAAGGTGGCATTGTTGCGATAAACATGGTCTTGACTCCGATGCTTTCCCTGATCTTTCCGATGACTGATCCTTCCTTCAGGCCGAATACTGCCGGAAGGACGACGACATCTTCTCCCTGAAGCATGTCCTTCACCTGCGCGACAGCCTTTTCCCAGACTCCTTCCCTGTCCATGACGCGGGCAATGTTGGTCGCTCTCATTTCGCTCGGGTTCTTGCGGAGCCTTTCCATCTCCTCAAGCTTTATGGAGACTATGCGGCAGCTTGTACCCTGTTTCTCAAATGATGTGGCGAGGAACTTCGTGTTGAAGTCCAGATAACCGAGAATATTGACTATCAATGCCTTCTCTCCGATCTTTTCCTCTTTTGATGCCAGAGGAGTGAAGTCATCCAGAGTAAGCCATGCAGGCTTGCGTTCTCCTGTCGGAGTTATACGCCAGCTGTTCTTCTCAGCATCTCCGCTGACCTTTATCCTGCATTCCTTAAGAAACTCAGGAGCCATGGCTGCATATTTCGCCACATTCTCTTTTCCTATGACCGAGTATGGATGGGTCTCATCCAGAGCATCCAGCGCTTCCAGCGGGTTTTCAACCGTAGTCCCGTCCGGAAGTCTTCCCAGAAGGTCGAACGTACCGGATGAGAAATGCATTGCGCTCTGTCCGGCCGATATGATGGCACATTTCTTTCCTGCCTTCTGGAGCCTGAGTCCGCATACAAGTCCGGAGAGGCCTCCACCTATAATTACTGTATCAAATCTCATTGTCCTGCCCTCCGTTATTTCGTTTCACATTCATCTCCGCCTTCGAGGCCGCATACGCCTGAATATATCCACTGTGAGTACTCGCTCTCTCTGAGAGTGTCGCCCCAGCATATAGGATACATTCCCTTCCATCTCTCGTTCACGAAGCTCTTCAGGTCGTTCTTGGCTCTTTCCGTGCAGCCGTGCGAGTCTGCAAGAAGTCCCGACGCCCTGCATGCGCAGAGTTCTCCCTGGCATGTTCCCATTCCGACTCTCGTACGTCTTCTCAGGTCGACAAGATTGTGGACATCGAGTTCGTTGATTGCGTATTTCACTTCACCTACAGACACTTCCTCACATTCGCATACAAGGCTTGCCTCATATTCGTCGTTCAGGCCTATGTTCCCGGCCCTTGATCCGTGACGGCCTACAGATGCCTTGTGTGTGGCACCCGGCCTTGTCCAGGTCTTTGATGAGATCTCATCTATGTTCTCTCTTTCCGAACCAGGAAGAGGTGTGTTCATGGTTATGCAGCTCTGCGATACTCCAAGTTTCCTGCAGACAAGGTCTGCGGCCCATTCCGCCATGAGACGGTAGGTCATGAGCTTACCTCCTGTGATGCTTATGAATCCTTTGACTCCGTCCCTTGTCTCGTGGTCGAGAAGCACGATTCCTCGGCTGATGTTTCGTCCTGAAGGGTCGTCATCTGTTGCAACCAGTGGTCTGACACCGGCATACGCCCTGAGGATACGTGTTGATGCAAGGTTCGGTGCAAGCTTTTCTCCTTCCTTGAGGAGCACGTCCACTTCGTCAGGTGTCACATACATGTTGTCACATTCCTCGAAAGGTATGCGGCTTGATGTGGTTCCGATGAGGCATATCGTGTCGCCAGGCACGAGAATGTCGGCGTTGGCAGGCTTGCGGCAGCGGTTAAGTACGACATTGTTCACCCTGTGACCGAATATCAGCAGGGCGCCCTTTGCAGGGAACATGTTGATCTTGACGCCAGCGAGCTCTGCGATGTGCTGTCCCCATATTCCGCTGGCATTTACGGTGACAGGGGCGTAGAACTCTTCTGTCTGTTTAGTGATGTGATTGTAGACCTCCACACCTTTCACGGTGTCTCCTTCCTTGATCAGTCTGGTCACCTCGCTGTACACCTTGACTGTGGCTCCGTGAAGCTTTGCGTCGATGACGTTGGCTGACGTCAGTCTGAAAGGATCGACAGCGCCATCCGGAACCTTGACTGCTCCGATGATGTCCGGATTTGCAGACGGTTCCATCCTCAACGCCTCTTTGGGGTCGATGACCTCCGCCTTGATGCCTGCCTCAAGACATGATTCCACAAACTTTCCCTGATATGCAAGGTCATCTTCAGGAAGAGTGAGGAAAAGACCCTCGGTCTCTTCGACGCAATGCCTTGCAATCTTCCGGAGAATCATGTTCTCCTTTATACATTCTTCTGCCGATTCCTTGTCAGTGACGGCGTAACGGGCTCCGCTGTGAAGAAGACCGTGGTTTCGTCCGGTCGCTCCCGTAGCGAGGTCATGTCTTTCCACAAGCAGGACCTTCAGCCCCCTGAGGGCGCAGTCCCTTGCTGTACCAGCTCCTGTGATGCCACCTCCGACAATGATCACATCGAATTCATTGCCTTTTGTCGCTGCTGCCATAATTTAGTGATTTATTGTTGGTTTTTCTTATTCTTCCGTGCCTTTCTGCTGACGGATTTCCCGTCTTTCTTCCTTGCCTTCATTTCAGCCTTTCTCTGTCTTGACTCCCTTCTCCTGGTCAGCAGGTCCTTCAACCCGTCTCCCATGTTCGCGACAAACTTCGGAAACCTCATCTTTATCTTTGCCAGCTTCTCCTGTATGAAGGAATCAGCGTGCCGCTCCAGCTTCTCCTGGTGTATCTCGTCGTATGCAATGAGGATGCATGTCTCTTCGGCATCACTGAACTCATGGTTGATTCCTCCTCCGAACATCTTCATCGTAGGGGAGAGGCTCATGTAGGCATTGACCAGAGGCGGAATGTTCACTCCTCTTTTACGGACCTCCGTGTTCAGGAGCTTGTAGTCTTCCTTGAAGTTCTCCTCTGTGAGGAGACTGTCCATGTAGGCCTCGTCAGTCTCTATCTTCAACGGCTCCACTGGCCTTACGAGCCCCTCCTCGTCCTTGAAATGCTTGAAGAGGAAGTGCTGGATGAGGTCTCTTGCCTCACGGTTGTAGTCCGGGTACATGGTCATCTTTCCGAAGAAGTACTTGATGTCAGGTTTCTCTATGGCAAGGGCGCACAGCCCGTCCCAGAGGTTGTCGAGTGCGAAGAGGGCCTTGACTCCGGCCTGACGGCTCTGGTATTCCGGAACGACGAAGCTCCTGCCCAACTCTATTGTGTGCGGCAGGTACTGCTTTATGAACTGTTCCGAGAAGTGGAACATATGTGCCGTCGCCAGGAGAGGCTGGCCTTTGTCGTCGAGCTTGATGTCGTTGCCGAAGATGTATCTGTAGCCTCCGAGGATCTTTTCGTGATCCGGGTCCCAGACGATCAGCTGTCTGTACGGATTCTCCATGGTGTCGAACTCGTCGATGTCGGCTTCCAGGCCGCTGCCGCCTCCCGAATCCCTGAAGGATACCTCGCGGAGTCGTCCGATCTCCAGCATGACGTTCGGTGAGTCATGGTGTGTGACTACATAGATCTCGTTGTTGCCCTTGTTGGTGTCTCTCAGCTTTTTTGCCGGCGTCAGCTCCGATTTTATGATGCTGACATCAATTGGGCTGATGATAGGTTCCATAAGTTTCAGGTTAAAGTTCATACACTGTCTTCCTTATCTCCTGAGCCCATTCGATATCCTGTCTCGAACGGTCAAGAGACGAGATCGGTATAGGTTTCCCGATCTTTACCTTATAGGTGTTGCCCTTGCTGCGGATCATCTCGTCCGGCAAGAGGAGCATTGCAAAGTTGAATTTGATTCCCAGGCGCTTGCACCATGTGGCTACGTTGTAGAACCTGTCCGAGTTGCGGCCCTCGAAATGGATAGGTACGATGTCCCTCCCGCTCTGTCTGCTCTTTGTCACAAACGACTTGCCCCACTCGATGTCCTGGATCTTTCCGTCAATCTTTCTCGAACACAGTCCCGCAGGGAATATGATCATCTGGTTGTCTGATGCATAGACCTCGTTCATGAGCTTAGGGAGATTCCTGGCCTGGCCGCCAAGCTTGTTGATAGGTATTCCCATGGGAGCCATGCCGTTCAGGTACATCACGAGGTCGTTCATGAGGTACTTGATCTTTCCGTCATACTTCCTGCCGATGACCTTTCCGAGTGTGACTCCGTCGATCGCTCCGAGAGGGTGGTTCGATACGAAGGTGTATTTCCTTCCGTCGTCAGGAAGGTTCTCCAGTCCTTCGATCTCGACATTCACGCCGAGGTACTCCACGCATTTCTCGCAGAACTCTACCCCCACATATCCTTCCTTGAGAAAGGCGTTTATCTCATCCTGATGGGCAAAACGCGTGAACCAGTTTATGAGGAACTGGGGTATGTATTTCGCCTTTCTGCCGGCTTTTTCACGTATTATCTTTTCAAGATCGAGGATCTGCGGGTTTCTTTCATTCATAGGTTATTCTATCTTCTTTACCGGGTCGCAGGTGAGTCCCACGCCGAGTTTTCTGAATATCTTCTGGTCCACCTCGCTGAGCATTACGGTGGAGTGTACCTGGCAGCCTTCGAGCTTAGGAAGCTGGTCAAGAGCCTTCCGGCAGTTCTCGTCTTCGTTGCTGAGCATTGAGATGGCTACCAGCACTTCATCAGTGTGCAGTCTCGGATTGTGGCCGTGGAGGTAGGACACCTTGGTCTTCTGGATAGGAGCTATCATCTCTTCAGGGATGAGCTTTGCCGTGTGCGGAATGCCGGCCAGATGCTTGGTGGCATTCAGAAGCAAAGCCGCGCTAGGGCCAAGGAGGGAGCTTGTCCGTGATGTGATTATGGTGCCGTCCTGAAGCTCTATGGCAGCGGTGGCCACTCCTGAGAGCTCCTTCCTTTCGTGCGCCGCCACCGTTGTCCTTCTGTAGTCTGTAGTGAGCTTGGCCTGCTTCATGATGAGGGCTATCTTGTTCACCTCATTCTCATTGTTTCCGTCGACCGCAAGGTTGCATAGTGCTGTGTAGTAACGCCTTATTATCTCTTCCCTTGCCGCATTGCAGCATACGTCCTCATCGCTCATGCAGAAGCCTATCATGTTGACTCCCATGTCTGTCGGAGACTTGTACGGATTCTCGCCGTATATGCCTTCAAAGATGGCGTTGAGCACCGGGAATATCTCCGTGTCACGATTGTAGCTGACGGCGATCTTCCCGTAGGCCTCCAGATGGAAAGGGTCTATCATGTTCACATCGTTCAGGTCTGCTGTCGCTGACTCATAGGCGATGTTCACCGGATGCTTGAGGGGGAGATTCCACACCGGGAAGGTCTCGAACTTTGCATAACCGGCCTTTATGCCTCTTTTGTTCTCATTGTAGAGCTGGCTCAGGCACACGGCCATCTTTCCGCTTCCCGGACCCGGTGCGGTCACGACTACCAGAGGACGTGTGGTCTCTATGTAGTCGTTGCGGCCGAATCCTTCGTCGGAATCTATCAGAGCTACATTGTTAGGATAGCCTTCTATCGTGTAGTGATAATAAACCCTTATGCCTTTGCGTTCAAGACGTGAGCGGTAGGCATCCGCACTTGACTGTCCGTTGAAATGCGTGATCACGACTCCGCTGACATAGAAGCCGATGTTCTCGAACTCGGAGCGCAGACGAAGGACGTCCTCATCATAGGTTATTCCGAGGTCGCCTCTCACTTTGTTCTTCTCTATGTCCAGGGCGCTGATCACCAGGATGATCTCTGCTTCATCCTTAAGCTGGTGGAGCATGCGGAGCTTGCTGTCGGGATGGAATCCGGGCAGCACGCGGCTTGCGTGATTGTCGTCAAATAGCTTTCCTCCGAATTCGAGATAAAGCTTGTCTCCGAACTGAGCAATCCTTTTCTTGATCTGTTCGGATTGTATCCTGAGATACTTTTCGTTGTCAAAACCGATTTTCATACGGGTTACAAAGATAACATTTATACCTTTTTTCTGCAATAAAAAACTTCAGAATATTTTACCAAAAGAGGATGACCTGAGCGGTCATCCTCCGTGTTGAAGGCAGTTCCGTAAGCCGGTTTCTGTTTTATCCTGTCATTTATCTTCGCGACCTACCCCCTGATGTGAACGGGCCGTCCATTTCGCTCCGGAGAGCACCATCAGTATATTTGGTCTTGCAGGGCCTGGTGCCGTCACCGCCGTATGTCGCCACACGACGTCGTGAGCTCTTGCCTCGCGGTTTCACCCTTACCCTTACGGGCGGTCTGTTTTCTGTTACGGCATCCGTAAGATTACTCCCACCTGCGCTTTCCGCAGCAGGCTGCCCTCCCTGTCCGGACTTTCCTCTGCCCGAGAGCAGCGACAGGTCAAACTGCCTTATGTGTTCCTCCAATTCATTCCAGGCTGCAAATATATGGATAAAAGTGCAATTATTTCAATCTTTGTATCCAAGTTTGCGTTCAATTCTGTCATTCTCCCTCTCTATCCTCTGCACTTCCTTTTCAAGTGCCGGGGTGATGTCACTGCAATGCTTGTGGCACTGCATTGACCTTGAATACATCCTTCCTATGCAGAAATTGCTGTGTCCGCATCCGCTGCAATGGTCTGCGTCGGCAGCCATCTTGTTCACGAAATCCGTGTCCTCCAGCACCGCACGACCCATCTGGATGAGAGGGAAGCCTTTCTCTATCGCTTCCTCCGCACTCTTCCTGTCAGTGATTCCGCCTACATATACGAAAGGGTAATCCGGCATCGCCTCGCGGAACTTCATGGCATCCTCCATGAAGAAGAGCTTCCTGAAAGGTACAGTCGGGGCGACCAGCCTGCCGGCGAGACTGACTCCGAGCTTGAGCCACCATTTGCTCCATGGGAAATAATGGACTATGGCCTTGACGGGGAACTGGCCCCTCATCACATACTGCGGATGGCGGCTCACGAATCCTCCGGAGAGCACTATGGCATCGACGCCAAGTCTGCGAAGCTCTTTTGCCACCTCTATCAGTTCGTCCGTTTCCTGACCTCCCTTGAAGCCGTCGCGTGTGTTGAGCTTGGCGAAGACGGCGACCTTGCCCTTTCCTGCCTCGACCGCCTTGCTCACGCACATCCTCATGAACCTCATCCTGTTGTCGAGACTTCCTCCGAATTCATCTTTCCTGTGATTTGTGTAAGGGGAGAGGAACTGTGATATGAGGTAGCCATGGCCGGCGTGTATCTCAATGGCGTCAAAGCCTGCTTCAATGGCCAGTTCCACAGCCTTCCCGTAGGCATCCGCTACCTCGTTGATCTGGTCCATGTTCATCTTCTGGACGAATGTAGGAGAGTAGAGGTTGAAGCCGCGGCTTGCTCCGTAGGGCATGCATCCGCAGATGCTGCGGTGCGACATGTTTCCGCAATGCCCGAGCTGTATCGAGGCCTTGGCTCCTTCCTTGTGTATCGCATCGGTCAGCTCCTTCAGCTCCGGAACGATCTCTTCGCGCATCCAGAGCTGGTTCTCGAAGGAGAGGCCGCTTCTGCACACCGCCGCATAGGCGACTGTGGTCATGGCTATGCCTCCACGCGCTACGGCGGTGTGGTAGTCGAAAAGTTCCTGCGAAGGCCGCTGTCCCGGGCACATCGCCTCGAATGCGGCTGACCTTATGGTCCTGTTCTTCAGCTCAAGCGGGCCTATCCTGAAAGGTGTAAACAATTCACTCATCATGACACTCGGGTTAATTACCAGATATATGGGATTATGTGCTTTTTATTCAATGCTTTGTACTCCTCACCGAATTCTTCCTCGTATTTTCGGGTCAGGGCCCTGGCCCTTGGTGCCAGATTGGCGAAGGTCCATGCGGCAAAGAGGAGCCCGGCTCCCGACCAGGTAAGGATCGCGTAGCCTGTCCATTCGGTCAGCTCTCCGAAGTAATTGGCTGACGTGACGTATCTGTACATTCCTTTGCGAGGAATATGATGTCTTGTGTCTCCTTTCTGGCGCAGGTTGCGGATGACGTGGTCGGAATGCAGGTTTATGCCCATCCCGACAAGGAATATCACTGTTCCTATGATGAACCGCGGATCGCTGAGCCACTCCAGGCCGTACATCCCGGCAGGAGCTTCCCTATAGAGCCATCCTCCGATCAGGTAGGCATTCAATGTGTTGAAGGTGAGTCCCATGAACATGATGGCAAGCGGCATCCTGCTCTTGCCTCTCATCAGAAGCGGGAAGATGAACGACCTCTGGAAATAATGGATCAGGAACAGTCCTGCCATTATGTAAAGGACAAGCCTTGAATTGCCGGTGTCTGTTCCGGACATGGCGAAACGTACCGTGTAGTAGAACATGAACAGGAAGGCGGGAGCCTCCATGATGATCCAGGCGGCCTTGTTGCTTATGGCAGGCCCCCATTTCGAACTGGAAAGATAGCCGTAGCCGGCCTTGAGGTAGAACAAGGCCACGAAGACGATCACGGCCATTACAGCCATAGCTGTCAGTATAATATAATAGGTGCTCATATTTCAGATATATTGCGGTAAGACTTTTCGCAGGCAGGCAAAGTTAATCTTTTTTTCATTAAATCATTCTTTTGACGACATTCTGTGCACTAATCCGAAAGTTATGATTATATTTGCCGGCCTATGAGGAAGTGTCTTTTCATATTGATCCTTTTACCGTTGCTGCTCATTTCCTGCGGCAACGGGAAAGTCACTGAATACAGGCTTGAAGTGGTCGGGGAATACCCGCATGATACCCTGGCATACACCCAGGGCCTCTTCTTCAACGACGGACAGATGTATGAAAGCACGGGACTTAACGGCAGTTCTACATTCAGGGTGGTGGATCATCAGACCGGTAAGGTCCTGCGCAAGCTTGATTTCGATGAGAAGTATTTCGTCGAAGGTTCGGTGATGTTTGAAGACAACCTCTACATCCTGACATGGGAAAGCCGCCTGGCTTTCGTCTATGATGCAGCCACTCTCAAGTACAGGACGACATGGAAGTATCCTCGCGAGGGCTGGGGAATCACCTCGGACGGAAGGCATCTCATAGCCTCGGACGGTTCGGCGACCCTGTATTTCATGGACAAGAACTTCGTCCTTGACCGCAAGGTCGTCGTAAGATATGAGGACCGTCCGGTGCGATGGCTCAACGAACTTGAATATATCAGGGGAAAGGTCTGGGCGAATGTCTACACGTCTGATGAAATAGTCATAATCAATCCGCGTGACGGACGTGTGGAGGGCATCGTCGACTGCCGGGGACTTCTTCCGGAGGACATGCGCACACCGCAGACCGATGTCCTGAACGGAATTGCATATGACGACAGGACCGGAAAGATATATCTTACCGGAAAGAACTGGCCTGTGCTTTATGAAGTCAGGCTTGTGGAGAAGAAATAGATGTCAATATCAAGGGGTGCTCCGCAAGGGGCTGAGATTATACCCGTATAACCTGATCCGGATAATGCCGGCGTAGGGATACATAATCTTGGAATGGTGGGACCGGACCGTCAGCGGCCGGAGGAATCTTCATCATTCGCCCCTCGTCTAATGTTTTGCATTATGCGAGGTTTTTTGTTTTTCATGGCGCTCAATGCGCTTGTTCCGGGCGTCGTACAAGGTACGCAGCCCGAAGGCACGGTCGAAAAGCTCGACAGTGCGGTAGTCCTCACTTCGCGTGCAGGAAAGTCCACTCCGGTGACCTACACCATGGTTTCCCGTGAAGAACTCAGGAATGTCAGTCCCATGAATTCGCTTCCGATGGCTCTCTCGCTTCAGCCTTCTGTGGTGAGCGTGAACGAGGGCGGAACAGGACTAGGCTATTCCAAGATCACCGTAAGAGGCTCGAAAGGTTCACAGATCAATGTGACTCTCAACGGAATCACACTTAACGATGCGGAGTCGCAGGAAGTCTTCTGGGTCAATATCCCGGCCTTAGGCAACCTGCTCTCAAGCGTGCAGCTGCAGCGTGGCCTGGGCACCTCGGCTAGCGGCCCGGGCGCATTCGGAGCCAGCATAAACATGAGTACGGCTTCCGTAGGCTCGCATCCTTATGCAAATGTTTCCCTGGGCTACGGCTCGTACGGTACGTTTACTGCCACAACCTCTGTAGGTACCGGACTCACCAGGAAAGGACTTTATCTTGATTTCGCATATTCCCGCGGACTCACAGACGGATATATAAGGAATGCCTTTGCTGACGTGCAGTCAGCTTTTGCCGTACTGGGCTGGCTGGATGAAAGGAATTCCCTGCGGCTTACATGGCTTTACGGAGACCAGCATACAGGCATAACGTGGCACGGAATAGACCTTTCTCAATACGAGGCGGACAGGCGTTATAACCCTGCGGGAGAGTACTATGACAGTCATGGGAACGTACGTTATTATGACAATGACTCGGACAATTACACCCAGCACCATCTCCAGCTCAATTACACCCGTCAGTTTTCGGCTCCTCTCCTGTGGACGACAACGCTTAACTGGACTGACGGTGCCGGATACTACGAGAACTACAAGGCAGGAAAATCTTTCTCCAGATATGGGTTTGACATGGACGGTTCTGGTGATTTCATAGTGCAGGAAGCGATGGATAACGGCTATCTCGTGCTCAATTCCGATGTCAGGTACTCATCTGATGACTTAGGGCTCACAGCAGGTGTCAATCTTTCCCGCTATGACGGAGACCACATCGGAAAGGTGCTCTGGAGCGACATCCTCGGCGATTCGTATGACTATGCTTCTCACAGATGGTACCTGAACAACGGACTCAAGAGGGAAGCCAATGTGTTCGTCCGTGCAGAGTGGAATCCTGCCCCATGGATTACGTCATATGCCGATCTTCAGTACAGGGGTGTAGGCCTCGACATGTCAGGCCCGGATGATGACGACATTCCTCTGGACTATTCTGCCTCCTGGCATTTCCTGAATCCGAGGGCAGGAGTCTCATTCCACTGGAGCCCGTCCCACAAGGCTTATGTCTCGGCGGCTCTCGGACATCGTGAGCCGGGACGCAGCGACATCAAGGAGAATATAAAGAACGCCTGGGCTGCCTCTCAGGCCGGACTGCCGGGGGAGGAAGTGTCCCTCAAGCCGGAGAAGATGCTGGATGTTGAGGTCGGGTATACCTATGTGACTGAAACACTGGCCCTTTCAGCGAATATGTATCTGATGGAATATAAGGACATGCTTCTTGAGACCGGCCGGCTTTCTGACGTCGGATATGCCATCAAGGAGAATGTCCCGCGGAGCTGGAGGCGCGGCGTGGAGCTTGCCGCCATGTGGCAGGCCGCTCCATGGCTCCGCACCGATGCTAACATGACTCTCAGTGTCAACAGGATCAGCGACTATGTGGAATATGTCCAGCATGTCGACACCTATGACAACTGGGCTCTTACAGGACGGGTCACAGCTTTTGAATACGGGAGGACTACCATGCTCATGTCCCCTTCGGTGACAGCCATGATGCGTCTTGCATTCGCTCCGTGGGCCGGCTCGGCTTCAGGTTTCATGAAGGACTTCACCATGGCTCTTGACGGGAAATATGTAGGCAGGCAGTATCTGGACAACACTATGGCTGACAGCCGCAGCATCCCTTCATATTTCGTCTCCAACCTTTCTGTGAACAAGTCCTTCGGTGTCGGCGACGGAAAGGTCAGTGTGGGAGTCTATGTGAATAATCTCCTTAACAACATGTATTATGCGGACGGATGGTGCTGGAAGAATATGATAGAAGAAGACGGAGCCCTGACAGACGGTATAGGTGTCTATCCCCAGGCACCGGCCAACTGTATGGTCAGGATGACTTATGAATTCTGATGAATGCCGGATCCTCTACGAAGGGCGCTGACGTGAAAGGTCCACCTTGTGGAACCTGTAGCCGAGGCGCCTCAGCTGGAGGGCCGCTCCGATCTTGAACATCACTCGTACCGAACGGGCGAATATGTGGAAGGCCTTCACCGTCTGTGCCTCGATGTGCTCATGACGGATGTACGTTACGGCCTTCTGTGCGCAGCAGAGCATTATGTTGGAGATCTGTCCTGCCTCTTCCGAGTCGAGACTGTAGCCTAGGATGTTCTGGAGGATGTGCTCATCCATGTCGTCAAAGCCGCGGCTTCCCTGCAGGGCCTCGTAGCCTTTTCCGTGATGGCGTCCCCAGTCCTGATCCCACCATTGTGCGACTGCCATCCCGGCGTAACCTGCGCATGCGATGGCGAACTCAGGGTAGCTGTTGACTTCAGGTAGAGCCTGGGCTATGTATTCCGGAGCCCATTCCTTCCATTTGTGGTCTATGTCTTCTGAGCTGAGCAGCTCGCCGTCCAGCATTCCCAGACTGCTGCACATCTTCAGAAGTTCATTAAGCAGATTTGCCTCATAGGCATCATAATACTGTATGTTATCTTCCATAATTCCTGTTCCTCAAGAGTTAGACTGAGGGATGCCGTGTCCCGATCCTGCAAATATAGCACTTTTCTTCTGTTTATCAGGATTTTTCGGGATGGAGTGAAGTGCGGATGTAAAAAACCTCGCATCACTGCGAGGTTTTTTGGTTAGTTAGTAGTGTAGTGTATTCCCTTTTGGGATGATTAATTATTAGTGGTTAGAAACGTCTGATTAACATAAATTGTTATGTTGATTGCAAATATAGATAATAAAATGTTATTTGCAAATAAATTTTCGCTTTTATTCTGATAACAGGTGCGGACGCAATCTTCTGGTCCTTTCGACAGCCTGTTCGTCCTGCCATTCCTTGATGAGTTTAGGGTTTCCGCTCAACAGGACTTCGGGGACTTTCCATCCGTTGAATTCGGATGGCCTTGTGTATACAGGAGGGGAGAGAAGGTCGTCCTGGAAACTGTCGCTGAGGGCGGATGTCTCGTCTGTGAGGGCTCCGGGAATGAGTCTGATGATGGAGTCAGCAAGAATCGCAGCCGGAAGTTCTCCGCCGCTGAGTACATAGTCTCCGACCGATATCTCCCTGGTGATCAGATGCTCTCTGATGCGGTGGTCTATGCCTTTGTAATGTCCGCAGAGGATGATGATGTTCCCCTTGAGGGAGAGCTCGTTTGCAATGCCCTGGCTCAGGATATCTCCGTCAGGAGACATATATATCACTTCGTCATATTCCCTTTCCGCCTTCAGCTCGTTGATCATGTTGAATACCGGCTCGACCATGATGACCATTCCGGCATCTCCTCCGTAGCTGTAGTCGTCCACCTGCTGGCGTGGGCCTTTTCCGTATTTCCGGAGGTTGTGTATGTGGATTTCCACCAGTCCTTTCTTTATGGCGCGACCGACTATGGAGTGGCTCAGAGGACTTTCGAGAAGTTCCGGTACGACGGTGATTATGTCAATTCTCATAGTAAATTATACAAAAGTGTTAATAGTGGGGCAAAAATAATATTTTGATACGAGTTTTACTAAAAAAATGGTATATTTGCGACTTGTAATTTTTATAAACCAAAACTCCATTATTATGAGTGAACAGATTATCCCTGATGTTGAACTGACATCAGATGTAGTAGTGGCTGAGCCAGCTGCAGCAGAAGAGCCGGCCGTTAATTATTCTGAAATGAACCTTGCGGAACTTGTGAAACAGTTCGAAGATCTTGTTCAGAACGAAGAAAGAATGAAAATGTCAAAGGAAGCAGAAGCTCTCAAGGCGGCTTTCTACAAGAGGCTTCAGAAGGAGAAGCTGGATGCCGGACTTGCGGCGGAGCCTGCACCTGAAGCGGAGGAGACCGAGACAGAAGAGGCTCCGGTAGAAGAGCAGACCGGCGAGAATCCTTTCGTGGAGATCGAGAAGGGCTTCAAGAACCTCTACAACCAATACAAGAAGGAGCGCGCCGAGTACAACAGGCAGCTCGAAAAGGAACGCGAGCAGAATCTTGCTCTCAAGGAGGCGGTCATCGCCGACCTCAAGGCACTGATCGAAAAGCAGGAAGACGTGAACCAGACCTTCTCTGAGTTCCGCGAGATCCAGAACCGCTGGAGGGCCATCGGTCCTGTCCCTGCGCAGAGCTACAGAAACCTCAATGAAACATACCAGCTCTATGTGGAGCAGTTCTATGACATGGTCAAGATCAACCGCGAGCTCCGCGACCTTGACTTCAGGAAGAACCTCGAGGCCAAGGAGCAGCTTTGCCAGATGGCCGAGCAGCTTGCTGAAAGCCAGAGCATAGTGGAGGCGTTCCGCGAGCTCCAGAAGCTCCATGAGCAGTGGAAGGAGTACGGCCCGGTTGCAAAGGAACACAGGGAGACGATCTGGGAGCGCTTCAAGGCAGCCACAGCTGTGATCAACAGGAAATACCAGGGCTATTTCGAGGGCATCAAGGAGCAGCAGGCGGAGAACTTCGTGAAGAAGACTGCTCTTTGCGAGAAGGTGGAGGCCATAGCTGAGAAGGAGATCGCCAATTCGAACGAATGGAATGCATGCTCAAAGGAGATCGAGGACATCCAGAAGGAGTGGAAGACCATCGGCTTTGCTTCAAAGAAGGAGAATCAGAAGGTATATGACCGGTTCCGTGCGGCATGCGACAAGTTCTACGGCCGCAAGCGCGAGTTCTACACGGAGTACAAGGACAGCATCAATGACAACCTTGAGAAGAAGATAGCTCTCTGCGAAGAGGCCGAGGCACTTAAGACAAGTACGGAGTGGAAGAAGACCACTGACCAGTTCATCGCCCTCCAGAAGCAGTGGAAGGAGATCGGTCCGGTTCCACGCAAGAAGTCCGAGCAGCTCTGGAAGAGGTTCCGCGCGGCTTGCGATGAGTTCTTCGCTGAAAGAGACAGGAACTCGAAGCCTGAGAACGACTTCTACGGCAACCTCAAGGCCAAGCAGCGTCTCATCGAGGAGATCAAGGCTTACCAGCTCAGCGGTGACGAGTCAGATGCGGCGGCAATGCAGGATTTCCAGAACAGATGGCAGGAGATAGGTTTCGTGCCGTTCAAGGAAAAGGACAATGTGGCAAAGGCATACAAGGAGGCTCTTCAGGAGAAGTTCCCTGGTCAGGGCAGGGGCAACGGCCGCAGAGGCCGTAACGGCAGACCGGCACTTTCTGAGAAAGACCGTCTGATCCAGAAATACAACCAGCTTGAGCAGGACATCGTTACATATGAGAACAACATCGGATTCTTCTCTATGTCAAAGAATTCTGAGCCGCTCATCAGGCAGATGCAGGAAAGGATAGCTCAGGCTAAGGAAGATCTCAACTCGCTTGCAGAGCAGATCAGGGCCTTGAACGAGTCAGAGGCAGAACAGGAATAAATTCAGTAATATAGATGAACAACAATAGAAGTACGATAATCGGATTCGTCTTGATCTTCGCTATCATGATGGGATTTTCATGGTACCAGACAAGACAGTACAATGATCAGATGGCAGTCCAGGCGCAGCTTGACTCCATCGCCAGGGCAGAGCAGATGGCCGCGATGGCACTTGACTCGCTCAACTATCCACAGACAGACGGTTCGGTACCTGTGAAGGTCATGAACATGCCTGCATATAAGGACAGCATGCTTACGGATGCCAGAATGGCTGAGGCCTCACTCTACAGGCTCGGTAATGACAAGGTGGAGATTGAATTCACGACAAGGGGTGCACAACCGTATTCCGTGAAGATCAATGACTACATGACCTTCGACAGCACAGCGCTTTATCTTGTAAAGCCGGGTTACAGCGAGTACGGCATAAATGTCTTCGCCGGAGAGAACATCAACACAAAGGATATGGTGTTCCAGCTCGCGGAGCAGACAGACTCGACCATCGTGATGCGTCTCCCTTTCTCGAACGGAGGATACATCCAGCAGAAGTACTTCCTTGCTGAAGGCAGCTACATGCTTGAGAATGAGCTCTCTTTCGTAGGACTTGAGGAAGTCATCCCACGAAATGTGTCCATGCTTGACATCGACTGGTCTCTCGTGGTCCCAAGACTTGAGAAGGGATTCAAGAACGAGATGCAGTATTCAAAGCTGAACTACTATTTCACCGGTGACAAGAAGCCGGAAATAATCGGAAGAGGACGCGACGGAAGCAAGAGGGTGGACACGAAGATGAAGTGGTTCGCTTTCCAGCAGCAGTTCTTCTCAGCAATGATGACTTCGGCTGATGAGTTCACTTCAGCTGACCTCAGCATCGACTTCTACTCGGAAGATGAGTACAAGAGCGAGGGCAAGCTGATGGCTTGTTCGGCCAAGCTCCGTTCGGAGTTCCGTGCAGGCTCGGACAACATCGTTCTTCCGTACCAGTTCTATTTCGGTCCTAACGACTATAAGACTCTCAAGGAGTATGATCAGAAATATGAGAAGATAATCCCTCTCGGGGGATGGCTTGTGGCATGGTTCAGCCGCCTTGTGATCATTCCGAGCTTCGACTTCCTCGGCCGGTTCTTCAGCAACTACGGTCTGATCATCCTTCTGATGACGCTTTTCATCAAGCTTCTCATCTCTCCTCTGACAGTGAAGTCGTACAAGTCTTCTGCAAAGATGCAGGTGATCAAGCCTGAGATGGACAAGATCAACGCGAAGTATCCGAACGAGAAGGATGCCATGAAGAAGCAGCAGGCGACCATGGAACTGTACCAGAAGGCAGGAATCAGCCCTATGGGAGGATGTCTTCCTATGCTTCTCCAGATGCCTATCCTCTTTGCGATGTTCCGTTTCTTCCCGGCATCCATCGAGCTTCGTCAGCAGAAGTTCCTCTGGGCGGATGACCTCAGTGCATATGATTCGATCTGGGATTTCGGTGTCAACATCCCTCTTCTCGGCGACCACCTTTCGTTGTTCGCCCTGCTCATGGCCGTGACGATGTTCTTCTACTCGAAGATGACTTCAGGGCAGATGTCAGATGACCCGAATATGGCCGGAATGAAGTTCATGAGCGTATGGCTCATGCCTATAATGATGTTCTTCATCTGTAATAACCTTTCGGCTGCCCTCAGCTACTACTATCTCCTCTCTAACATAATCACCATGATCATGACATGGTACATCCGCAAGTTTGTCGTGACTGAGGAGAAGGTTCGTGCTGACATGATGGTCAGGGCTAAGCAGCCTAAGCAGAAGTCGAAGTGGCAGCAGAGGCTCGAAGAGGCGCAGAAGATGCAGGAGCAGATGCAGAAACAGCAGAACCGCAAGTAATTTGATGACTGTGGATTCCAGCGGCCCCCTCCCACTTCGTGGGCCCCTCCCCCTAGCCGAGGGTGGCAAAATGCCGCTTCCATCCATCAGTCACACAAATTATCACAATATTGTTTATTCTTCCTGCAATTTGAAAAGATAACGCAGATGATAGGAGAAGTAATCAAGAGATTGAATGGGGAACTGCCGGCAACTGTCAAGTTGGTGGCAGTTTCTAAATTTCACCCTTTTGAAGCCATTGAAGAGGCTTATGCTGCCGGCCAGCGTTGCTTCGCAGAGAGCCGTCCGCAGGAACTTCTTGCCAAGGTGAAGCGCCTTGAGGAGATTCGTGCCGAGAGGGGAGAACCGGACTATATGTCAGACATCGAATGGCATTTCATCGGCCATCTCCAGACCAACAAGCTCAAGATGGTACTGCCTTATGTGTCCCTGGTCCAGTCGGTTGATTCGCTCCGCCTTCTGGAAGCGATTGACAGATGGGGTGCTGCTAACAACAAGATAATCAATGTGCTTCTTGAGTGCTTCATTTCAAGTGATGAAACCAAGCAGGGCCTTTCTGAGCAAGAGCTGACCAATATTCTTTCAGACGATACTGTATATGCCAATGTGCGGATCTGCGGCCTGATGGGCATGGCGACATTCACCGATGACGAAGAAGTCATCCGTGAAGACTTCCAGAGGCTTCTTGACATGCAGACGACGCTTCATGACTGGATAGGGGAGAGCCCGAATGTCCGTCCAGGATGCAATGAGCTTTCAATGGGCATGTCGGATGACTATCCCATCGCTGTCTCAATGGGCTCGACAATCGTCCGTATCGGCTCCATGATTTTCGGCGAAAGATCTTGACGGAAGGCTATTTCTTAAGTTCTTCAATCATTGACTTGGCGACTGCTGACGATGCTCCGGAACCACCGAGTGCTGAACGGATTTCTGCGTATTCGTTCAGCATTTTTTGTCTCCTTTCCTGATTTTCAATCAGTTCACGTATTTCTGTTACGAGGGCGTCTGCGTTGCAGTCGTCCTGGATGAACTCCTTGAAAGCCAGTCTGTCCACTATCAGATTGCCGAGGCTTATGTATCTGATCTTGACGATCTTGCGTGCTATCCAATAGGTGAGGGGATTGGTGATGTATCCGACTGCCTGTGGAGTGCCGAACAGGGCAGTTTCGAGGGAGGCCGTGCCGGAGTTGATGACTCCAGCCTCTGCATGGCGTATTATCGACTGGGTTTCTCCGAACAGGATCTTGATATACTGCCTGTTCCCTTCCGTCATCCACGGCTCATAGTCCTTCATGCTGCGCGCCGGAGCTCCTGCTATAAGGAACTGATGATCCTTGTATTGCGGCAGTCCGTGCATCTTTGCTGCAAATTCAGTCAGGACTGGCATCATCGTGCTGATCTCAGCCTTCCTGGATCCTGCCAGCATGGCGATGAAAGGCTTGTCTTCAAGTCCTGCCCTGACGAAGAAGTCTTCGCGGGTTTCATTCATGGCCCTGGATCCGTCGACTGCATCAACAAGAGGATTTCCTTTATATATGAAAGGTATGCCCTTCTTCTGGAAATATGGAATCTCGAAGGGGAATACGATGAAAAGCCTGTCGACATAGGCCTTTAGCTTCCTTATGCGGCCTTCGCGCGAGGCCCATACTTTAGGAGCTATATAGTAGAACACCTTGAAGCCAGCCTTGTGGGCGAATTCTGCGATCTTGAAGTTGAAGCCGGGGTAGTCTATGAGTATCACCACATCAGGTTTCCACTGCAGGATGTCCTTCTTGCAGAAGGCTACGTTTCCGAGCAGCTTCCGGGCCTTGGCGACCACTTCCACGAATCCCATGACAGCCCCTTCCTTATAGTGTCTTACAAGCTCTCCGCCGACAGACTGCATGAGGTCACCTCCCCAGAAGCGTATTTCAGCCTTAGGGTCTTCTGTATAGATTCCTTTCATGAGGTTGGAACCGTGGAGGTCGCCGGAAGCTTCGCCGGCTATGATGTAGTAACGCATGACCTTATATGTTGTTTCACGACTCTTCCGATTCCTTAGAACGACACCTCGATGTCTTTGCTGCGCAGTCTTTCAAGCTCTTGATAATCAGTGCAGTCCACGTTGTGGGCGACTATGCTTATATAGCCGTTTCCCACAATCCTGTGATCGGCTTGGTCAGTGTTGCGCGGATCGTCGACAAACTCTCCAACCATCATGTAAAGTTCTTCACCTTCTTCCAGGACCGGATCCGAACTCTGTCCGAGAAGTTCAGGGGTGATCCCGTACCTGATGTAATGGGCCACATCCCATTCCTTGAACTCCCTTATCCATTTTCCAAGTCCCTGATAACCGGTGCGTACTCCTTTTATCCTCTCTGCCGGGATGTCAGGGAAATTGACGTTGTAATATACTCCGTGCTTCTGCGGAAGGTCAGACATGAGTTTCTCAAATATCTCTCCGAAATAGCGTTCCACACCGGAGAAATCCGCATTCGGATTGAGCGTGTCAAGGGATACACCTATGGCAGGAATCCCGTTCAGGGCTGCCTCTTCCGCTGCTCCGAGGGTGCCGGAATAGCATGAGGCCGTGGATGCGTTCGAACCATGGTTGATGCCGGAAACCACCACGTCAGGGAAATTGCCGAGGAACATTGTGTTCAGCCCGAACTTCACACAGCTTGCCGGTGTGGCATCTACATAATGCCATCCGTTTCCGAGGTCTTTATGTGCTATCTGCTTGAATCCCAGAGACACTGCCATGGACATGCCTGACTGATGCCTTTTAGGAGCGATGACGGTGACTTCACCATACTTCTTCATGATGTCTGCAAGGATTTTTATACCCTTAGCTTCATATCCGTCGTCGTTTGTGATGAGTATACGCATTTCTTGTGTTATTTTCTCACAAATATAAACAATATATTCATAAAATTTTATAAATTTGCCGTGATTTTGTGGAGTGGTCCGCGAATTCAAGTTGGCAATTTATCGTTTAACTTTTTTATATAAAATTATTAGAAAATGATTAAAGTAGGTATTAACGGTTTCGGCCGTATCGGCCGCATGGTTTTCCGTGCAGCTGTTGAGAATTTCTCAAACGACATCCAGATCGTAGGTATCAATGACCTTCTCGAGCCAGAGTATCTTGCATACATGCTTAAGTATGACTCAGTTCACGGTCAGTTCAAGGGTGAGGTTGCTGTTGAAGAGGGTGCTCTCGTAGTTAACGGCAACAAGATCCGCCTCACTGCTGAGATGGATCCTGCTAACCTCAAGTGGAACGAGGTAGGTGCTGATGTAGTTGTTGAGTCAACCGGTCTCTTCCTTGAGGATGAGAAGGCTCGCAAGCACATCCAGGCTGGTGCAAAGAAGGTTATCATGTCAGCTCCTTCAAAGGACGCTACTCCAATGTTCGTATATGGTGTAAACCATGAGACATACGCAGGTCAGGACATCATCTCTAACGCATCTTGCACAACTAACTGCCTTGCTCCTATCGCTAAGGTTCTTAACGACAAGTTCGGTATCGTGAAGGGTCTCATGACTACAGTTCACGCTGCAACTGCAACTCAGAAGACTGTTGACGGTCCTTCACGCAAGGACTGGAGAGGTGGCCGCGGTATCCTCGAGAACATCATCCCTTCATCTACTGGTGCTGCCAAGGCAGTAGGTAAGGTTCTTCCTGTTCTCAACGGCAAGCTTACAGGTATGGCGTTCCGTGTTCCTACTTCAGACGTTTCAGTTGTTGACCTCACTGTAGTTCTCGAGAAGGAGGCTACTATGGCTGAGATCTGCGCAGCAATGAAGGAGGCTTCAGAGGGCGAACTCAAGGGTATCCTTGGTTACACTGAGGACGCAGTTGTTTCAACTGACTTCCGCGGTTGCTCTAACACTTCAATCTTCGACGCTAAGGCCGGTATCAGCCTCGACGCTAACTTCGCTAAGGTTGTTTCATGGTATGACAACGAGTGGGGTTACTCAAACAAGGTTCTCGAGATGGCTCGCGTTATCGCAAAGTAATCTGAAACCGGAGACAATACATATGCCGCCCCTCCTTCTGAAGGGGCGGCTTTTTTAGTGCCAATAGGAAATTACATTAATATTTCGTAATTTCGCACCGTTTTAGTGGTAGTTTAACTTTCGCAAGTATAGCGGAACTTGAGCTGGTAATGTAGTGTATGAATAATGTGGATAGTGGAAAGACACCATCGTGGTGGGTGTCGCTTATACCGTTTGCCGTTCTGGTGGCGGTTCTTGTTCTTGTGATCAAGGCATTTGCTGCCGATGCCCTTGCAGGAGGCAGCCAGGTCGCCCTGATGTTCGCAGCCGGGGTCACTGTCGCTATCGCCATGGTGTTCTATAATATCCCTTGGAAGACCCTGGAGGATGCCATGGTGGATAACATCAAGTCGGTGGGTACTTCTGTAATCATCCTTCTTCTGATCGGAGCAGTGGCCGGATCCTGGATGATAAGCGGAGTAGTTCCTACGCTTATATATTATGGTATGAAGGTGATCCTTCCGGGGATATTCCTCTTTGCATCCTGTGTCATCAGTGCCCTTATTGCCATCATGACAGGAAGTTCATGGACAACCATCGCGACCATCGGTGTCGCTCTTGTAGGAATCGGCACTGCACAGGGATACGATCCGGGCTGGACAGCCGGTGCCATAATATCCGGAGCCTATTTCGGTGACAAGGTGTCACCGCTTTCCGACACGACTGTCCTTGCCTCTTCATCTGCAGGTACGTCATTGTTCTCGCACATCCGCTTCATGATGATCACCACTGTCCCTTCATTTGCGGTCACGCTCATCATATTCCTTGTCGCCAGCATACTGCATCAGATTCCGGATGTTGCGGAAACGGTGGATTTCTCTGCCGATCTTGCGTCGAAATTCAACATATCTCCATGGCTTCTGCTTGTACCTGTGCTTACGGGGCTGCTCATCATGAAGAAGGTCCCGGCTATAATCACCCTGTTTGCGGCTTCGGTGATCGCCGGACTGTTTGCCTTCATATTCCAGCCTCATGTGATTTCCGAGATTGCGGTAGGTGCTGTAGATGCAGATGCCGACTTCACATTCATAGAAGGCTTCAAGGGTCTGATGCAGAGCTACTATGGTGCGACAGCCATCCAGACCGGTAATCCCGATGTGGACAGCCTGATTGCAACAAGAGGAATGACCGGCATGTTGAACACTGTGTTCCTGATCATAGCGGCCAGCACTTTCGGCGGCTCTCTCGTAGGCAGCGGAATGCTTCAAAGCCTGACCGATGCTCTTGTCGGCTTCGTGCGCAGACGTACCTCAATGGTCGCTGCAACAGTGGGTACGGGAATATTCGCGAATATGATCACCGGAGACCAGTATCTGTCCATCATCCTCACCAGCAACCTGTACAAGAAACTTTATAAGGAGAGAGGGTATGAAAGCAAGCTTCTCAGCCGTTCTGTAGAGGACTCTGCAACTGTCGTATCAGTCCTCATCCCTTGGAATTCATGCGGAATGACCCAGGCAACCGTCCTGAAGGTCCCGACTATGAGTTATCTCCCATATTGCTTCTTCAATCTCCTGTCACCTGTCATGTCCATATTCATAGCGATGGTAGGATATAAGATCAAGAGGAAGGAGAAGCCGATAAGTGACAAAGAGTAGGGTATTTCAAAAAACTTTCATATATTTGCGTAATTGTGCTTCTGGCACATGTTTTATGGTGAACATATAACTTAAAATCAATACAATTATGAAAGAATTGAAAGGAACAAAGACTGAAGCTAATCTTCAGACTGCTTTTGCAGGTGAGTCACAGGCTCGCAACAAGTACACTTACTATGCTTCAAAGGCAAAGAAGGACGGTTATGTGCAGATCGCAAAGTTGTTTGAGGAGACTGCAAATAATGAAAAGGAACATGCAAAGATCTGGTTCAAGCTTCTTCATGGAGGTGAGGTGCCTACAACTGAGGTGAACCTTCTTGATGCTGCTGAAGGTGAGAACTACGAGTGGACAGACATGTATGCAGGCTTCGCTGTAGAGGCTCGCGAGGAAGGATTCGAGGAGATCGCCATCCTTTTCGAGAAGGTCGCTGCAATCGAGAAAATGCATGAGGAGCGCTATCGCAAGCTTCTTGCTAACGTTCAGGGAGGCCTTGTGTTCTCACGCGATGAGGATATGATGTGGGAGTGCTCTAACTGCGGTCACATCGTCATTGGCAAGAAGGCTCCTGAGATCTGCCCTGTGTGCAAGCATCCGAAGAGCTACTTCATGATTCATCCGACTAATTTCTAATCTGAGGAGTAATATCTAAAAGAGGCGCGGTTCCATGATAACGGACCGCGCCTCTTTTAGATATGTTGCTGTCTTACAGTCTGATCTTCAGCAGCGCTGCCGTGAAGTTCATCAGGATGTAGACCAGGAATACCGTCAGGATTACGAAAGACCAGTCCAGTCCCAGGATTGCAGTTACGACTGCAATGATTGCGGCAGAGGCAAGGAAGATCCCTCTCATTGTGTTGAGTCTCTTTGATGCACCCTTCTTGAATTTCATCGAGAACATAGGGATCTCGCTGACAAGCAATGCGCACAGGACTGCCGACGCGAAAGGAATGAAATATCTGCCTTGAGCCCAGAGACTCAGTGTGCTCTCCGGATTTATGCTTACATAATAGGCAAAAGAACCGCATATCATCGCACAGGCTGGAGTCGCAAGACCGATGAAGTTCTCGCCCTGGCGCTCGTCTATGTTGAATTTCGCCAGTCTCAAGCCGGAGAATACTGCTATCAGAAGCGGAACATGGCAGATCCACGAATCTCCCTGACCATCAATCATAAGACTGTACATCATCACAGAGGGGAGGACGCCGAAGCTGACTATATCTGCAAGTGAGTCAAGTTCCTTTCCCATGTCTGAATAGGCGTTGAGCAGCCTTGCGGAAAGTCCGTCGCAGAAATCGCAGACAGCTGCCGCAAGCATCAGGCAGAATGCGGTGGTGTAGCTTCCTTCAAATGTATAAATCACACCCAGAACTCCGCACAGGAGATTCATGGATGTGATTGTGTTAGGTATGTGTCTGACTATTCCCACGTCAAATCTCTTTTATCCCGGAATTATCTGATGCCGAGCTTCTTTGCGATGTGCTTAGGAAGTGCGTCCTTGTGAACTACGATGTTGAGGGTCTTGTAGCTTACGAAATCCTCTGATGCGTACCAGATGCCTTTGTATTTGCCTGACTCGCCCCATGAGTTCTTCACCATGTAGTACATCTCGCCGTTCTGATCCTTTGCAATGCCGTAGATGTGCATTCCGTGGTCGTCTGTAGTGGTCTTGTTGTTATATGCCTCAAGACGCATGTCGTCAGTGACCGTGAAGTCGTCTACCTTCTTGGCTTCCTCCTGCTTTGCGTCTGACTTGCCTGTCCAGTGCTCCATGTCGGACCCCTTTGCCTTCTGCTCCTCCACGATTACGGCAGTACCGTTTCTGGTGAAGCCTTTCTCGCTTACGTCAGAACCCCAGGCGATAGTGTATCCCTCCATGATGGCGTTTTCCATGACCTCCATCATTTCATTGACAGGAAGGTTGTAGGCGGTGTCCCATCTCCAGTTGTCGCAGACCTCGATCACGAAAGGCTTGTACCAAGGCTGGTGAGCGAATGAGGTGATGTTCACATAATCATCGTAGTTGATACCAAGGAAATCCCTGTAGGACTCCGGTGTGTATTTCACTCCGTCAACTGTGAACTCCTCAGGATATTCTCCGAGGTATGCGGCGATGATGCCGTCAAGACCGTTCACCCATGCTGTAGTGAGGTTCCTGTTAGGTCTCTTGTTTATTGCGTCGGCATATCCCTTGATCGCTGCGTCCATCTCGAAGTGCTCCGGCTTCTCGGTGCCGTAGTTGAGTCCCGGCATCTCTGCCTGAGGCACGATACCGTAGTCCTTGATGACGTGGAGGACATCGCCGAATGAAGAACCTGCAGCAAGATTGAGGTGACCGTCGAGTCTTACATATTTGATGGCTCTGTCATGGTATGACTTGCCGACAACGAACATTTCGGAGAGATCCAGTTCGAGCCCCTTGGTCCTGATGATCTCCGACTCGATGAACGAGAGGGCAGAGAAACACCAGCATGTGCCTGAACGATGCTGATCCTTGATTGATGTGATAGGATTTTCCTTTACTACAGTGAATTCGTATTCCGTAGTTTCCTGTGCTGATGCAGCCGCGCAGAACAAGGCTGCCGCCGCAATGAAGAAGAATTTAAGTCTCATATCAGTGTGTTTATTAATTTGCACATATGACACAAAGATACGAAAAATATATAACTTTGCAATTAAATGGTGAATGTACTGTACATACATGGCATGGGGGGAGGAGCAGACAGCCGCATACCGGCGTTGCTCCGTCAGGAACTTGGCCCGAGAGGGGTCGATGTGATAGTGCGTACATATGATTTTGACCCTGTGACAGCCTCCGGACAGATTGCCGGATGGGTCACCGAACTTTCACCATCACTCATAATCGGCGAGTCATTAGGTGCCCTCCATGCCATACGCATAAAAGGGATTCCCCATATCCTTATCTCGCCGTCATTGAATGCTCCCTTGTACTTCAGTGGCCTTGCGTGGATGACCTTCATCCCCGGAATTACTGCTTTGCTTGACCGTATATACCGTCCAAGAGAAGGGGACAGGCAGCCGTTGCATTTCACCTACAGAACTCTGAAGAATTATTCCGGACATAGGAAGGCCGCGATAGCCAATAGCCCGGCGAAAGGTGGGAATGACTATTTCCATGCCTTCTTCGGCAGGCGTGACCACTATCGAAAAAGCGGAATCGTTAGTGCAAGGACATGGAAAAAGTACTTCGGAGAGTCCTTTGAATGGTATGACGGGACTCATTTCACTGAGGAGGAACACGTTTTCTCGATTGTACTCCTTGAGATACTTAATGTATTGAATATAAAATAACAAAACAAATATGTTTTAGGTGTTAACATATTTGTTTTGTTGCTATTTGTAACTATTTATGGCTAGATCGTCCGTCCGGGATAAGCTTTCAGACCTTCTTCAAGAATCTTCAATGCCTTCTTCATCTGGTCTATTTCCAGGACGTAGGCAATACGGGCCTGATTCAGTCCCTTTCCCGGAGTCCCGTAGAAGGATGCTGCCGGAGTTATCATGACGGTTTCGTTGTCGAGACGGAAATTCTCAAGGAGCCACTTTGCAAAACTCTCGGTGTCGTCCACCGGCAGTTCAGCTATCGTGTAGAAGGCTCCCATCGGCACAGGGGTGTAGACTCCTTCAATGCTGTTGAGGCCATCTATCATGTAGTCGCGACGCTTGATGTATTCCTCCCTTACAGCCTTGAAGTATTCATCCGGAGTGTCCAGAGCTCCTATTGCAGCGATCTGTCCTATGACAGGAGGGCAGAGGCGTGACTGTGCATATTTCATGGCCGCATTCATCACCTCCTTGTTCTTGGATACGATGCAGCCGACGCGGGCTCCACAGAGGTTGTATCTCTTTGATACGGAGTCAATGAGTATGACGTTATCCTCCAGGTCCGGAATGTTCATTGCGGAGAAATGCGGCTCATCCGTGTAGCAGAATTCCCTATACACCTCGTCTGAGATGAGGAAAAGACCGTGTCTGCGTGCTATGTCGCCCAGCGCCAGCATGCTTTCCTTTGAATAGAGGGTGCCTGTAGGATTGCCCGGGTTGCACACCAGAATGGCCTTTGTCCTGTCTGTTATCGCCTTCTCGAATTCGTCCATGGAAGGGACCTGGAAACCGTCTCTGATGTCAGTGCTGATCGATTTCAGGGTTATGCCGTTCATGAAGGCGAATGTGTTGTAGTTGGTGTAGAAAGGCTCAAGTACGATGATCTCGTCTCCTTCGTCGCAGGCTATTGCGAGTGCAAGGTTGACGCTCTCGCTTCCTGCTACCGTGATTATAAGGTCCTGCACCTCGATGTCGATACCTATCCTGCTGTAATATTTCTCAACCAATCCTTTCCTGAGCTCAATCAGACCTGCTGAATGTGAATAGGATACGTGATCGAGGTCAAAGTTGCGGACGGCCTCTATGGCGCAATGTGGGGACTTGATGTCCGGCTGTCCTATGTTCAGGTGATACACTTTAACTCCGTCCTTCTTTGCTGCATCCGCATATGGTACAAGTCTCCTGATTGCAGAGGCTGGCATCCGGACGGCTCTTTTTGAAATCATTCCCATCAGGTACTTTATTAATCCGTTTTATTATTTGCGCGGCAAAGATAGCGATTTTTATTATCTTTGCGTCCGACTTGACAAATTTAAACCGCAAAAATTATGGCTATTTTCAGACAAAGAGCTTTAAATGAGGCTTCAGCGCATGATGTCAGGCGTTTCTACGATGAAGATGGACCGGTGTCCAACTATTTCGGACTCAATGTTCTGGACCTGGATAAAATGCGTAACTACATGTCTCAGGAGGCCTATGAGGCTGTTCTTGCGTCAGTCAGGTATGGTGCAAAACTTGACAGAGGGCTCTCTAACGAGATTGCAGCAGGCATGATGACATGGGCCATGGAAATGGGGGCTACTCACTACACTCATCTCTTCCAGCCGCTGACCGACTCGACTGCCGAGAAACATGAGGCCTTCATATCATTCAAGAACGGTGAGGCTTTTGAAAAATTCAACGGCAGCGCTCTCGTCCAGCAGGAGCCGGACGCCTCAAGCTTTCCGAACGGAGGTCTGAGAAACACATTCGAGGCTAGGGGCTATTCCGCATGGGATCCGTCATCTCCTGTATTCATAATGGACGGGACTCTTTGTATACCATCAGTTTTCGTGTCTTATACCGGTGAGGCTCTCGATACCAAGGTGCCTAACCTCAAGTCGCTTCATGCCTTGAGTGAAGCTGCCGCTTCCGTTGTAAATCTTTTTGATGAAAGTGTGAAGGCGGTCAAGGTGAATCTCGGTATAGAGCAGGAGTATTTCGTTGTTGACGAGTCACTTTACAATGCCCGTATGGACCTCAGGATGACAGGAAGGACCGTCATCGGGCACACCTCAGCTAAGGACCAGCAGCTGGAAGACCATTATTTCGGTGCGATTCCTTCCCGTGTCAGCAGTTTCATGAAAGACTTCGAGACCGAAGCCTACAAGTTGGGAATCCTTCTCAAGACAAGACATAACGAGGTCGCTCCAAACCAGTTCGAGTGCGCCCCGGTGTATTGCGACGCCATCAAGGCTATCGACCAGAACATGATGCTGATGATCGTGATGCAGAAAGTGGCAGAGAGACATCATCTCAAGGTCATCCTGCACGAGAAGCCTTTCAACGGGGTCAACGGTTCCGGAAAGCACTGCAACTGGTCCATAGTGACAGATACGGGAGTGAACCTCCTTTCACCGGGGAAAACTCCAACAAAGAACCTCCAGTTCCTGTCATTCTATGCTTCAGTGCTCAAGGCTGTACACAGGCATCATTATCTGCTGATGGCTACAGTGGCCACACTCGGCAACTCTTACCGCCTTGGAGGTGATGAGGCTCCTCCTGCAGTGATGTCGGTGTTTTCAGGATCCACCCTCTATGAGGTCTTCAGTTCCATTATGGAGATGGATGAGGTGAACGAATCCGAGACGTCAGCCCTGGAGTCCATAAAGATAGTCAATTCTATTCCTGAAATCTTCCCTGACAATACCGACCGGAACAGGACCTCGCCATTTGCATTTACCGGTAACCGCTTTGAATTCAGAGCTGTAGGCGCCTCGCAGAATGTGGCGACGTCGGTATATGTCCTTAACTCGATCGTGGCAGAGAGCCTTCGAGAATTCAGGGCTGAGGTGGATGCCCTTGAAGCTGCCGGCGAAGAACGGGCTGCCGCTGTCATGACTGTAGTCCGCAGATTCATCACCGAATCACGTGACATCATGTTCGAAGGCAACGGCTACAGCAGGGAATGGGAACAGGAGGCGCAGAGAAGGGGATTGAGGCCTATAGTGAATGTGGCTCAGGCGTATGAAGTGTATAACGAACCGCAGACCGTAGAACTCTTTGACAAAGTGGGAGTGCTGGCTCCCAACGAGGTCGAAGCCAGATTTGAGATACTTAACGAGACATACGTCAAGAAGCTTCAGATAGAGGCGCGGGTGATCGGCGACATGTGCCTGAATCATGTCATTCCGGCCGCAGTAAGGTATCAGAATGTCCTCATAGAGAACATCAAGGGCCTCAAGGATATATTCGGTGACGCATACATGAATTACTGTGCCTCAGAGATCGAGACATTGAAGCAGATATCATCCTATATAAACCGCATATCCTCCGACGTGCAGCTGTTGGTCGAGGCAAGAAAGAAGGCTAACAGGATAGAGGAGATTGCGGAAAGAGCGAAGGTATATTCACTGGAAGTCAAGGGTATGATGGACAAAGTCCGCATCAGTGCTGACAATCTTGAGATGCTGATAGATGACGAGATGTGGCCTTTGCCTAAGTATCGTGAACTATTGTTTTTTTAATGCCTGAGCATCAGGTGTCTGAGTGTTGTTATGTTTATTGAGACTATAAGTAATGAAGAGTTGAACAGACTCGAATATGCGTCCTTCCCGGGGAAGATAATCGTGATCGACAGTGTCGGTGCTGAATTCAACAGGGCCATAGCGTATCTGCGCTCCCAGAAGGTCATCGGCTTTGACACCGAGACCCGTCCCTGCTTCTCGCCGAACCAGCCGCGCTATGGGGTGTCCCTGCTTCAGCTTTCCGGTCCTGAAAAGGCCTTCCTTTTCCGTGTCAAGAACATGGGCATGCACCGGAGACTGTGCAACCTTCTCTCCGATGACAGGATAATCAAGGCTGGAGCGGCTGTCCATGACGACATCAGAGGCCTCCAGAAGCTCCGTGATTTCGTCCCAGGCGGCTTTGTGGACCTTCAGAAGATAGTCTGGGAATATGGAATCAGAGACAAGAGCGTCAAGAAGATGGCCGGAATAATCCTCGGTTTCCGCATATCCAAGACCCAGCAGCTTTCAAACTGGGAAGCTGGCACGCTTTCAGAGTCGCAGTGCCGCTATGCAGCGACAGATGCGTGGGTATGCCGTGAGATGTACATCAGACTTATGAGATCAGACAAGAATCCTTTGATTGAAGAAAATATATTATGATAAAGATAGTGTTGAAAAGGGGAAGGGAAGACTCGTTGCGCAGATTCCATCCATGGGTGTTTTCCGGAGCTATTGCACAGGTGCAGGGCGAACCAGCTGAGGGAGATGTGGTGTCCGTACATGCCTCTGATGGTGAATTCCTGGCATGCGGACATTACCAGATAGGTTCCATCGCAGTAAGGGTGCTCAGTTTCGATGAGAGTGCACTCCGTCCCGATTTCTGGGAAGATATGCTTTCCCGTGCCTTTCAGGTACGTGTGGCGGCGGGTCTGCATCCCCTCGGAGAGGGCGCGCAGACAAACTGCTACCGGCTTGTCCACGGAGAGGGAGACAACCTTCCGGGGCTGATCATCGACTATTATGACGGAGTATGTGTCATGCAGGCGCATTCTGTAGGCATGTTCAGAGCCAAGAAACAGATCACTGCCGCCCTTCAGAAAGTATATGGAGAAACACTCAAGGCCGTGTATGACAAAAGCTCAGGAACGGCTCCTTTCAAAGCCGGCCTGGAACTGATAGACGGCTATATGTACCGCCGCGAGGACTTCAAGGACAATGAACTCGTCGTGAAGGAGAACGGGCATAAGTTCATGGTGAACTGGAACGAGGGGCAGAAGACGGGATTCTTCCTTGACCAGAGAGATAACAGGGCATTGGTGGGAAGCCTTTCCAAAGGACGTAATGTGCTGAATCTCTTCTGCTACACAGGTGGTTTCTCAATCTATGCTTTAAATAACGGAGCTGCTCATGTCGACTCTGTAGACAGTTCTAAAAAGGCCATGATGATGGTGGACAGAAACGTCGCATTGAACGGCTTCGACTCCACTCGTCACACCAGTCTCTGCTGCGATGCCATAGACTACTTGAGAGATGTTCCGGAGGGGAAATATGACCTTATGATAGTCGATCCGCCTGCATTTGCCAAGCATAGGGGGGCCTTGAAGAACGCCCTCAGGGCATATCAGCGTCTCAATGCAGCTGCCATCTCAAAGGTGGCTCCTGGTGGTTTTGTCTTCACCTACAGCTGCTCGCAGGTCGTCGACAAAGAGGCTTTCGCCCTTGCCGTCTTCTCGGCTGCAGCCCAGACAGGCCGCAAGGTACGCATCCTCGACCGCCTGAACCAGCCGTGCGACCACTCTGTCAACATCTATCATCCGGAAGGTGAGTACCTCAAGGGTCTCCTTCTGTATGTGGAGTAGAAGGAAACATCAGATGCGAATCAGGTAGAGGAAGTGCTTTTCTGCGTCATTGGCATATCAGTTGCTTTGTGCCCCTTGACTGAACACATGAGATATGAAAAAGTACAAGTGCAAGAAATGCGGATGGATCTATGATCCCAAACAAGGCGATCCATTGAGCGAAATCCTTCCCGGAACCCCGTTCGAAGAACTTCCAGAAGACTGGTTCTGCCCAAGATGTTTCGCTCCCAAGTCGGAATTTGAAAAGATGTAGATTAAAAATCGAATTAAAATTTGTAAAGTCGATTTTTGTGCCTATATTTGCAATCCCAATCGGGAAATGGTGCTTTGGCCGAGCGGTTAGGCACAGGTCTGCAAAACCTGCTACAGCGGTTCGATTCCGCTAGGCACCTCACTCAACCCCTCTAGACGCGCTTCTAGAGGGGTTTGCTATTAAAATTGATACTGAGTTGATACTGAACTCAAAAATAAGGCCTCACTTGTTACTGAAACGCGTGAGGCCTAAACGAATTATTAACGGTTGCAGTTTCATCAACCGATGTGCAAATCTACAATTTTTCCATGAAAAATTAAAATTTTCTCTACCTTCGCCAGAGGAATCCCAGAGCCGTCGCCCCAAAGACAATGCACATTATACTTGACAATGGTCACGGCCTCAACACTCCTGGCAAGCGTTCTCCGGACGGAACTCTCATCGAAGCAATCTACACAAGACAACTCGTAAAAGACCTGGCTCTCGAACTTGATAAACATAGCCATACAGTCCACATCCTTGTACCCGAACCGGAAGATATTCCCCTAAATGTCCGTGTCAAGCGAATAAACGCCATTTGCCGGGCTGAAGGTGTCGAGAATACAGTTCTAATCAGCATACACCTCAACGCCGCCGGAGACGGATCAAAATGGCTTGATGCGACCGGATGGAGCTGCTACACCTGTAAAGGACAAACAGAATCGGACCGGCTTGCAGATTGCCTCTATAAAGCTGCAGAGCAGATCTTCATGAATCATGTAATCCGCACCGACTATGCCCGCGACGGAGATCCGGACTGGGAAGAAAACTTCTATATCCTACGTCATTCCTTGTGTCCTGCAGTCCTCATCGAAAACTTCTTTATGGATAATTTACAGAATCGAGATTATTTACTTTCAGAAGAAGGGATAACATCTATAGTATATACCGTTGTGCAGGGATTAAGTTTATACTTCAAATCTTCTTCGGCGTAGTTCCCGTATGTTTCTTGAAGAACTGGACAAAGGCGGAAGGACTGGAAAAGTTGAGTCTGTCGGAGATTTCCTGGACCGTCAGGTCTGTGGTCTTGAGAAGCATCTTCGCTTCAACCAATACCGCCTCGTGCAGCCATTCAAGAACCGGTCGTCCGGTTGTCTTCTTTATCGCTGTGGTAAGATACTTCGATGTGATGTTGAGTTTGTCTGCATAGAACTGCACAGTTCTGTTTTCTTTATAATAGACAGCCAGCAACTGAAAGAACTTATCGGACAGGTCGTGAGATTTGATCCCGGCACCGGTGTTAAGATTATACTGTGCGTCATATTCTCCAGTAATTTCCAGAATCAAGGCATACAATATCGAGCGAAGAATATCATCCTGGTATGTGCTTTTCTCATTGCTTTCCTTATAGAGAAACCTGAAATAACTCTGGAAGTCATCAAACTTGCTGTCTGAGATCTGCATCACCGGAATATATCTTGAGTAACTGAATATGCTCGTGTCTATCGGAGAAGGCATATTCAATATATAGT
>SUYN01000006.1 GCA_015060405.1 Bacteroidales bacterium | reverse complement strand
TGATATAAGCAAAGCACAGCGTATCGGTGCGGTGGTAATGTCGCTAAATCGTTACCAACAGCTTTTGACCTCTTTATTGACCTCTGTCACTCAAATAGATACGATTTTCTTTATTATCCTTTGCAAAAATAAAAAAAAGTGTTTTCAATTATATAAAAAAAACCATAATTTATCTAATTTTGCAAATCTTTTTCGGCCGGGATTTCCGGTCGAGAGATTTTATGCTGTAAAAGATTGATTATTATGCAGGAAATCAGAAACATCGCGATTATCGCCCACGTCGACCATGGAAAGACGACTCTCGTCGACAGGATGATATATCAGGCGCGTCAGTCGCGCGAACAGGAAAAGCTGGGAGAGCTTATCCTTGACAGCAATGACCTTGAAAGAGAAAGAGGTATCACCATTCTTGCAAAGAATGTCTCGGTTATATATAAAGGTGTAAAGATCAATGTCATCGACACTCCGGGTCACAGCGACTTCGGTGGCGAGGTGGAGCGTGTGCTGAACATGGCAGACGGAGTCATACTCCTCGTGGATGCTTTCGAGGGCTGTATGCCTCAGACCCGTTTTGTGCTGCAGAAGGCTATCGAGATGGGCAAGAAACCGGTGCTTGTGATAAACAAGGTGGATAAGCTCAACTGCCGTCCAGAGGAAGTACAGGAAGAGGTGTTCGACCTGATGTTCTCTCTCGGAGCGACGGAGGACCAGCTGGATTTCCGGACTGTATACGGAAGCGCAAAGCAGGGCTGGATGTCATACGACTGGCGTGAGCCGTCAAATGACATAACCCCGCTTCTTGATACCATCCTGGAGGTGATTCCTGCCCCTGAAGTTGTAGAGGGTACACCGCAGATGCTCATATCATCACTTGAGTATTCTCCGTATGTGGGTCGTATCGCAGTAGGCCGCGTGACAAGAGGCTCTCTCCAGACCGGAATGAACATCACCCTCTGCAAGAGATATGACATCCAGCAGAAGCAGAAGATCAAGGAACTCATGATATTCGACGGACTTGGAAAGTCCAAGGTTGAGGAAGTCAGGTGCGGAGACATCTGTGCCGTTGTCGGTCTGGATGGCTTCGAGATCGGAGACACGGTTGCCGACTTCGAGAATCCTGAGGCTCTCCCTCCTATCGAGGTGGACGAGCCGACGATGAGCATGCTCTTCTGCATCAACAACTCTCCGTTCTTCGGAAAGGAAGGCAAGTTCGTGACATCAAGGCATCTGAAGGAGCGCCTTGAGAAGGAACTTGAGAAGAATCTTGCCTTGAGGGTGAAGCCGGGCCCTAATGCCGATTCGTTCATAGTCTACGGACGAGGTGTCCTCCATCTTTCAGTACTCATCGAGACCATGCGCCGTGAAGGCTTCGAGCTTCAGGTAGGACAGCCTAAGGTACTTGACAAGGTGATAGGCGGCCAGCGCTGCGAGCCGATCGAGAACCTCACCATTGACCTGCCTGAGGAATTCGTGGGAAGGGCCATAGAGATGGTGACACGCCGTAAAGGAGCTCTCATACAGATGGAAGGAAGGGGAGACAGGACCCACCTCGAGTTCGACATCCCTTCGCGCGGTCTTATGGGACTCAGGAGCAACCTCCTCACCGCAACCCAGGGAGAGGCTGTGGTGGCACACCGCCTGAAGGGCTATGAGCCGTACAAGGGTGACATAGAGCGTCGTACCAACGGTTCCCTCGTGTCATTGGAGACCGGACTTTCAGTAGCCTATTCTATGGACAAGCTTCAGGACAGGGGACGTTTCTTCATTGAGCCGGGTGTGGAGATATACGAGGGTCAGGTGGTAGGTGAGCACACCCGCGACCGTGACCTTAACATCAACATCTGCAAGACCAAGAAGCTTACCAACATGCGTGCGTCCGGAAGTGACGACAAGGTCATGCTTCCTCCTCCGATCGTTTTCTCTCTTGAAGAGGCTCTTGAGTATATTCAGGAGGATGAACTCGTTGAGGTTACGCCTAAGTCCATGAGACTCAGGAAGATAATTCTCAACGAACTTGAGCGGAAGAGAAAAAGTTCAGAGATAAATTGCTAATAATAAAAGTTTTTGTTACCTTTGCGGGCTCAAATCTATTTATGGGTCGGAATGAGTGAAGAATTTGTAATACCTCTAAATGGATTGTCTGCTGGAAAGAATGAGTTCGGATGGCAGGCCCGGAAGGAGTTCTTTGAGACGTTTGAAAACTCCGAAATACTTGATGCACAATTGGATGTGTCAGTATTGGTGGAGAAGTCAGGACGATATGTCGGAGTGGACTGTGAGGTCCGTGGCTCGGTGAGCGTTGAGTGCGACAGATGCCTCGGCGACCTTGTGATGCCGGTGGATGAGGAGATCCTGCTGAGCGTGAAGTTCGGCGAGGAAGGAAGCTCCGAGGATTCGGAGGGCGGAACCAGGGAAGTCATATATCTTCCGCAGGACGATGCTGTCCTTGACATGAAGCAGATCATATATGATTATGTCTGCCTTTCGTTGCCGATGCAGCGTTTCCATCCAGACGGAGAATGTGACCCGGAGGCAGTCAGACATCTCATGGGCCCGGAGACAAATGTCAGGGAGGATTCCGACAATCCTTTTGCAGCACTGAAGGGGTTGTTTTGAAAAGAAGAATATTAATAATTAAAAATATAGTAAAATGGCACATCCAAAACACAAGGTCTCTAAGCAGAGACGTGACAAAAGAAGAACACACGACGTTGCTGTAGTTCCTACACTCGCAACTTGTTCAAACTGCGGCGCAACTATCATGTACCACAGAGTATGCCCTGAGTGCGGCTACTACAGAGGTCGTCAGATTATCGAGAAGAAGGCTGAGTAATCGGTCTCCTTCAGTATGGCCCTGTAGTTCAACGGATAGAATGGAAGTTTCCTAAACTTTAGATAGCAGTTCGATTCTGCTCGGGGCTACCACGAAAATAGCCAGGCAATGCGCCTGGCTATTTTCCGTATATGCCGTTGCCATATTCCTGCTTTGTGTTTTACAATAATTGATTATATTTGCATGTTTATACATAATGTAATATCTATAAATTTATAATACCATGAAGAAAGTAATTGCTACTCCTGATGCTCCTAAGGCAGTCGGCCCATATTCACAGGCCATTGAAGTGAACGGAACTCTTTACATTTCAGGTCAGATCCCTGTAAACCCTGCTGACGGAAAGGTGCAGGAAGACATCGTTGCTGCGGCACACCAGTCTCTCAAGAACATCGGTGCCATCCTCAAGGAAGCCGGAATGACTTATGACAATGTAGTGAAGACTACTGTACTTCTCGCAGACATCGCTGATTTCAAGGCTGTCAATGAGGTGTATGCAGAGTACTTCACCGCAGACAAGCCTGCAAGAGCATGCTATCAGGCAGCAGCCCTTCCGCTTGGTGTGAAGGTGGAGATCGAGGCTATAGCTGTAAAATAGTCATTCAGCTCTGAATGAGCAGGAAATCCATCATAATCTGTCTGGCCGTACTGGCCGTAATGATTGTGGGAGTCAGTGTTGCTGTGGCGGTGTTGTATTCCGGTACCGGCAGCACGCCGACCCGCAAAGGAAACGTCGTGCCGGACCAGGAGCGCTATCTTCTCCTGCCGGCCGTTCCTGCGGATGCGGCCCTGGTCGCCTGTCTCTCTGATGCAGAGGATGCCGTCAACGGTCCTCTCAGAGGATTCAGGTTTCCGGATTCTTTGGCCGCAGAGTTTGCCGCAGGCTCTTTTCATTCATTGTCATCATCTTCGTTGGCTATATCCCTGCATTTTGGCGGAAGGATGAATCCGCTGTATATCATTGATGCGGGGCAGGCTTCTTCGGAGCCTTCCGAAGATGCTGCAGCATTCATGTCCTTTGCGTCAGACCTGGGAATGTATGTCCAGTTCGTCGACTGTTCAAAGGCAAGTGACGGCAGCCGCTCCATAGCGCGGCACTCCATAATCCTTGCTTCAGAGGCTGAGACTCTTGTGAAGTCGGCCGTAAGGCATCTTGCGGAGCCTATATCCGTCATGTATGCCGGAGGCTTTGCCGACGCGTCCCAGTCTGTCAGCGGCAGGGACCTGGTCTTTATAGCCAATCATAACGCCAAGACGCTGATGCCTGTGGCCCTGTCCAAGGCGCGTCTCTCATGCAGTCCCTTCATCGCGAATCTTGCACAGTGGACTGTCGTGGAAATAGAAAGATCCGATGCGACGGGGGCATATGCCACAGTCTCTGCGGTGTATGACAACGATGCATCCGACTATATGACCGTGCTCGAGAAATCTCAGCCGGCCGTCTCGAAGCTCTCGCAGGTCCTGCCTTCATTCACGGTGTCTGCGTTCTCTCTTCCTATGAAGAGTGCGGATCCGTATATCGATGCCTACGAGTCCTTCATGGATTCCAGACTCGCCCTCCAGAGCTACCGCAAGAAACAGCGTGAGCTGACTGCAAGAGCAGGCGTCTCTCCGGAGAACTTTGTCGAGAGACTCGACATCAAGGAGGTCGCCAAGGCATCCTTCGTCATGGGAAAATCCCTTGCTGAGGTCAATCTGATAAGAATAGCGCGTGAGGACACCCTCATATTCAAGGGCACGGAAAACAAATCCTTCAAGGATTATGTCCCGTCGACCCATGCGTGGCCGTATGCCTCGTTTGTTTCGTCGGTTTTCGGCAATATGTTCGAACTGAAGGACGAGTCATGCTTCACTTATATGGACGGATGGATCATCTCGGGAAGCATGCAGGCTGTCCAGATGTATGTCGAGGATAAGGTGCTTGACTATAGCCTTACCGAATATATGGCGAATGCCGGTCAGAAGGATATGCTCGCCTCGGAGGCTTCCATGGTCGCATATTTCTCTCTCGGAGAGTATCCTGCCGGTCATAAGGACGTGTTCAGCACTCAGGTGGCCAAGGCTCTTGAACCTCTGTACAAGGGCTGTGACTATGCCCCTTCAGTCTTCACCGTGTCCAAGGGAAAGGACGGCATGACCGGCCGCCTCCAGATCCCTCGTCTTGAAATGATGAAGTCCAAGGCGCCTCAGGTCGAGCGTGACACGACCGTAGTGATTCCTCAGGGACCTTTCAAGGTCAGGAACAGCGCCACAGGAAAGACCAATCTCCTTTACCAGAACGAGCACGGAGCCATCTGTCTCAAGGAAGAAGGTGGAAAGGGCCTGTGGGGAGTCCCTTTCAAGGAGAAGATGTGCGGCGCGGTCGGAGAAGTGGATTATTATGCCAACGGCAAGATCCAGTTCGTCTTCGCGGCCGGCACCAAGGTCTATGTGATAGACCGTCTGGGAAACTATGTGAACGGTTTCCCGATAGATCTGGGCAAGGAAATCCTCCTTGGTCCGGACGTGTATGACTTCAACAGAAAGAAGGCATATAACATAATGGTCCTTCATAAGGACAACACCATAGACATGTACAACCTCAAGGGCAGGAAGCCGGATTCATGGAAAGGCATTGTCGGCCCTGAGAGGATAAAAGGCCTCCCTGAGCGTCTGGAAGTGGGCGGAAGCACCTTCTGGGTGGTCAGGACTTCGATACAGACTCTCATATATCCTTTCTACGGTGGGACGCCGCTGACGACCTTTACCGGTGACAAGAGAGTGCTGCCGAAGAGCGAGGTGACGGTCGTGGACGGCACTTCAGTCATGGTGGAGTGTTACGATGGCCAGAAACGCACAGTAGTGCTGAAATAAACAGTGAGACTTTAACTTAGATCAATATGGAATTTACATCAGTAAACAAGATTTTTCAGGAATCTTTCAAGAAGAACTGGGACAGGCCTGCGATATCAAACTACCAGGGTGTCACTCTTCATTACCGTGATGTTGCGCGCAGAATTGAGAAGATGCACATCATCTTCGAAGAATGCGGACTCGAAAAGGGACACAAGGTTGCAATCTGCTCCCGTAATCAGGCGAACTGGGCTGTAGCCTTCCTTTCGGCCATCACATACGGTGCCGTGCCGGTGCCTCTCCTTCACGAATTCAAGTCAAGCAACATACACCACCTGGTGAACCACTCGGAGGCGAAGATCCTCTTTGTGGATGATGTCATCTGGGAAGGCCTGACCGAAACGGAAATGCCTGACCTTCACGCCATCATACAGGTGAACACCACAAAGCTCCTCTATGCGAGGAATGAGAAGATCGTCCAGGCGAGAGAGCATCTGAACGAGCTTTTCGGAAAGAAGTATCCTGAGGAATTCACGAAGGATGACCTCAATTATTATGAGGATTCTGCGGACGAACTCGCCATCATTAACTATACGTCGGGAACCTCAGGATTCTCTAAAGGTGTGATGATCCCTTATCGCGCCATCAGGTCCAACATCGAATTCGCAGCCAAGGTGCTTCCGGGTCTTGACAACACCAAAAGCGTTGTCTCCATGCTTCCGTCTGCGCATATGTACGGACTTATGTTCGAGCTCCTGTATGAGCTCAGCGTAGGCGCCCACGTGCATTTCCTTTCAAGAGTGCCGAGCCCGAAGATCATCATGCAGGCGCTTGCAGAGGTGAAGCCATATGTGGTGATTGCCGTTCCGCTTGTCATCGAGAAGATCTACAAGAGCAAGGTGAAGCCTGTCCTTGAGAAGGAAGGAATCAGGTTCCTCATGAAGCTCCCTGGCCTCAACCAGGTGGTGATGAACAAGATCAGGACAGAGCTGGTCAATGCCTTCGGAGGTGAGTTCTATGAAGTCATTGTCGGAGGTGCAGCCTTCAACAAGGAGGTGGAGGCCTTCTTCAAGAAGATCGGATTCCCGATTACCGTGGGCTACGGCATGACCGAGTGTGCCCCTATCATCACCTATGATGACTGGAGCGTGGAGAAGCTGTACTCATGCGGAAAGGTCGTTCCTAACATGGAGATAATGATTGATTCTGCCGATCCGAGAAACACACCGGGCGAGATCCTCATCAAGGGAGCCAACGTATTCCTCGGCTACTACAAGAACGATGAGGCCACCAGAGAGGTCTTCACTGAGGACGGCTGGTTCCGCACCGGAGACATGGGTGTTCTTGACGAGGACGGAGCTCTCTTCATCAAGGGACGCTCGAAGTGCATGATCCTCGGCCCGAGCGGACAGAACATCTATCCTGAAGAGGTCGAGGTGGTGATCAACAGCCAGCCTTATGTGGTTGATTCATTGGTAGTAGAGGATAACGGAGGCCTTACCGCCCTCATCTATCCTGACTTCGCCCAAGGCGCCAAGGAGGGCATGAATCAGAAGACCTTTGCAAAATACATCGAAGACACTCTGCCGGAGCTGAACAAGGAGCTCCCTAACTACGCACGTATCAAGAAGATAGTCGTGATGACAGAGGACTTTGAAAGAACACCTAAGAAGAGCATCAAGAGATACCTCTACCAGAGAGGATAGGACATATGGAAAAATTCGATCAGAGCTACATTCAGATGGCAGGAGTCTGGGCTCAGAACTCCTACTGCAAACGCCGCCAGGTGGGCGCGCTTCTTGTCAAGGACAGGATGATCATTTCGGACGGGTACAACGGCACACCGTCAGGATTCGAGAACATCTGTGAGGATGAGAACGGCGTCACCAAGCCCTATGTGCTTCATGCAGAGGCGAATGCGATTACAAAGGTGGCCAAGTCCGGCAACAACAGCAAGGACGCCACACTTTATGTGACTGCAGCTCCATGCGTCGAATGTGCCAAGCTTATAATACAGGCCGGCATCAGGAGAGTGGTGTATCGGGATGAATACCGTCTTACTGACGGAGTGGACCTCCTCCGCAAGGCGGGCATAGAGGTCGAGCAGGTAGAATAGAATATGAGAAGATTTGACAATACGATAGCAGTGGCACTCCTTGGCATCGTCCTGGGAGTGCTTGCTACCCTTACGGTGAACAAGGCGCTCGAGCCTAAGAGGAAGTTCGACGGAGACTACAACCGTTGGCGCAAGCTCAATCTCATCCTTCAGGAGGTCGAGAAGAACTATGTGGACACAATAAAGATGAAGGAAATGACGGACGCAGCAGTGACTGCGGCGCTCGCCAGGCTGGATCCGCATTCCGTTTATCTCCCGCCGGTGGAGCTTACCGAGTCGGAAGAAGAGCTTTCAGGAAACTTCGAGGGTATAGGCATCACTTTCAATGTGCCTAATGACACTGCAGTCGTGCTGAATCCCATCCAGGGTGGTCCGTCCGAGAAGGCAGGTCTTCTGCAGGGCGACAGGATCGTCAAGGTGGATGACCGTGTCATTGCCGGCAACAAGACACCTCAGGACAGCATGATAAGGCTTATGAAGGGTCCTTCCGGCACGAAGGTGAAGATCACCGTCAACAGGGACGGTGCCCTCATACCTTTCGATATCATTCGTGACAAGATCCCGGTTCACTGTGTGGATGCAGCCTTCATGATAGATTCAACCACCGGTTACATCAAGCTCTCGAAGTTTACAAGGACCACTTACAAGGAGTTCACCGATGCGGCTTCCAGGCTTGTGGATCAGGGGATGAAACGTCTGATATTTGATCTCAGGGACAACACAGGCGGTTATTTCGACCAGTCATGGAGGCTTGCCAACGAGTTCCTCTCCAGAGGGCAGGAGGTGGTGTACATGGAAGGCCGCAATCGTGCGCGTGAAAGCTTTGACGCGGACGGAAGGGGGGGACTTCAGGATATAGAGCTGTCCGTTCTCATCAACGAGGGCAGCGCATCTTCAAGCGAGATCTTCGCCGGAGCCATCCAGGACAACGACAGGGGAGTCATAGTCGGCCGCCGCTCCTTCGGCAAAGGACTTGTCCAGGAACCTGTAAAGTTCACTGACGGCTCGGGAATACGTCTGACCGTAGCCCGGTTCTACACTCCTTCGGGCCGCTGCATCCAGAAGCCTTACGACGAGGATTACGAATACGACATCTACGAGAGATACGCCCACGGCGAGATGACCTCGGCCGACAGCATGAAGGTAGACACCTCGGCAGTGTATTACACTCTCAAGGGTCGTCATGTCTATGGAGGCGGAGGAATCATTCCTGACATATTCGTCCCTATGGACACGACCAAGGCTACATCCTTCTATATCAGATGCAACAGGAAGGCGACCGCCGTGAGATTTGCCCAGACGATGTTCGACAAGTATCGCGGTTCCCTTGCCTCGATTGATGATTTCAAGGCTCTGGACGCCTATCTTGACGGCCTTGACCTTGCATCCCAGTTCCTTGACTATGCGGCCAGGGTCGATGGAATCAGGCCTGAGAAAGGCGAATGGGAAAAGTCATCCGAGTACATGATGCCTCAGCTCAAGGCTCTTGTCGGCCGCTTCTCGAAGCTCGAAGACGAAGCCTTCCACCGCTTCTACATCCCGATCGACGACACCATCCAGTCCGCCCTCAGGAACTCCAGCGTCATAGACTGATCCCTCTCGCCCGTCGCCACCACTTGACGCATCTCCGTCTGTCAGACGGTGCCGTCATCCATGAAATCCGAAGGACCTCCGACATTTTCCTCTGTGATAATGTCGGAGGTCCTCCTTGAAAAAAGAAAAAAATCTCCGATATCCTTCGTTCCTCCTCTTTGAAAATCAGGGCATTTATTGTAAATTCGCATGTTTATTTCCATCGCAGATATTTCACAGACAATATGAGAAAAATTTCAGCATTCCTGCTTCCTTTGCTGGTGGCCGTAGGCTGTCTGCAGGAGGAGCGTTCTCCGGAGGAAGTTCTGGTGCCGTCGCCTGCCCAGGTGGACTGTTCCGAAGCTTCATTCTTAATGACCTCAAAAGTGCCGAGCGGTTCGCAGAATCTGATCGACGACTGCGGATTCTTTGTCGGAACAGACAACTCCCTCGCCGGAGCTGCCAATGTCAAGGCTGTCCTCCAGGACAATGTCTTCACCGCCGACCTGCCGGAACGAAACTATGGTACGACCTACTATATGTGTTCCTATGTGACAAACGGTCACGGCTCGGAGATCCGTTCGGACGTCCGCACCTTCAAGCTTGAGGCTCTGGAGGAATATGTGGAATTCGGTGAAGTCAATCTCACCTCATATGATCTGGACTCCCAGCATACCGAGATCACCATTGATGCAAGCATATTGGCGGGTGTGGATGTGACTGAAGTCGGTGTCTGCTACGGAGAGGACAAGGACAACCTTTCCATTGAAGGCGACCACAAGGTCGGTGTCCTCAGCGGCGAGACACGTGCGAGCAGCTTCATATCCATCGTCCTTGACGGTCTTATCGATGATGTCCAGTACTATCTCCGCCCATATGTCAAGGATGGCAGCCATCTCTCATATGGCGATGTGATCCCCTTCCTCATTCCTGCCATTCCTGTTGTGCTGACCCATGAGGCTCAGGATATTACACCGGAAAACGCAATGCTCCAGGGCGAAGTCGTGAAGGGTGCCGACATCAACGAAAGAGGATTCATATATAACGAAGGCGACGGCAAGATCGAGGACCTGAAATACAAGGTCACCGTCTTCGGAACAACGGGCGAATTCTCGGCGCAGCTGACAGGCCTGAATCCGAATAAGAAATATACCTACTGTGCCTACGCTATAAACCCTATGGGCACATATTACGGCTCAGTGAAGTCATTCGTGACTAATGTCGGCATGCCGGCGGTGACATCAGCCATCGTGTCTTCGATCACATCCACCACAGCGACATTCTCAAGCACGGTCAGGAGCCATGGCGGTGAGACGGTAACAGAAGTTGGCTTCTACTATGGAACCGAGCCGGAAATCAATCCGGAAACAGCGCTGAAAGTCAATCAGCCATATTCCGACGATGCATTCTCCCTCGTTGCAGAGAATCTGGCTGTATACACGAAATATTATGTCATGGCCTACGCCACCAACTCGGCAGGTACGACCTACAGTGAAGTTGCGACCTTCGTGACCGATTCGTCATATCCTACAGTCAGGACGTCGGATGCGACGGAAGTCACTCCTGAAAGCGCGGTTCTTTCGGGAACAGTGGTCAGCGACAACGGCGCAGCGATAACCGAGCGCGGCTTCGTCTGGATGCAGGGCACCGGAACCCCTGTCACAAGCAACTTCAAGGTGAAGGTGTCGGGAACTACAGGAGACTACACCGGCAGCCTTACCCGCCTCGATCCTAACAAGACCTATTCATTCCGTGCATATGCAATCAACGAAAAGGGTACAGCGTACGGAGAGGTGAAGTCGTTCACGACCGTCAAGGATCTTCCTAAGCTGTCAGCGGTGGACGTGACCGGCATCACATCCACTTCCGCAACCCTCGTGGCTGACGTCACAGACCATGGCGGAGAGACCGCTTCAGAGGTCGGCTTCTACTATAGCCTGGAAGAGACGGTAGACATAGAGACAGCCGTCAAGGTGACAAAGAACTACGCCGGAAGCGCATTCTCGACAACATTGAGCGGTCTTTCGATCTTTACTACCTACTATGTGAAAGCCTATGCAGTCAACTCAGCCGGAGTGGCCTACAGCAAGGTGACCGAATTCAAGACCCTCGCAGACGTACCTGTTGTCACTACAGTCGGAGCGTCGGAAGTCAATTCGGGAGGAGCTCTCCTTTCAGGAACAGTCGACACTGACAATGGCGCAAGAATCACAGAGAGAGGCTTCGTGTGGATGCAGGGCGACGGCACTCCTACTACGGATTCTCACAGACTTGAGGCCTCCGGCACGACAGGGGATTACACAGCCACCCTCAGCGGTCTCGAACCGAATAAGACGTACTCATTCCGCGCATATGCAATTAACTCTGTAGGAACCTCTTATGGAACGGTGATGACATTCTCGACGGTGGCTTCGTTGCCTAAGCTGTCTGCAACAAAGGTTTCAAATATTACGACAACTTCTGCGAACTTCACCAGCTCTGTTTTGGACCATGGTGGTGAGACTGTTACAGAGGTGGGCTTTTATTATAGCAAGACAGAGGATGTCGATGTGCAGACTGCATTTAAGGTCAGTGAGAATTACAGTTCCGACAGTTTCTCAATAAACGTTGATAACCTGGAGATAGGTACGTTCTACTATGTCAGAGCATATACAAAGAACTCTGCAGGAGAGGCCTTGAATACGACTGTCAGTTTCAAGACGGTCAGCACAGTGCCATCTGTGGTTACAGTGGGTTCGTCGGAGATTACACCAAACAGCGCCCGTCTGTCTGGCGAAGTTCTGGATGACAATGGCGAAACCGTTACCGAATGTGGTTTCGTATGGCTGAAGGGCACTTCGACACCGACAACTTCATCACAGAAGATAACCCTTGAAGGAGTAGTTGGGGCAATTTCTGCCGATCTTACGGGACTTGAGCCGGATCAGACCTACACCTTCAGAGCTTATGCAAAGAACTCAAAAGGAACGGCTTATGGAGATCCTATGACTTTCACAACCGCCAAGACCCCTGGTTCAGGCGAAGGATTTACAGGAGACGAGATTGAGTGGTAATCTAAAGAACAGACGCTTATGAAAATGAAATACTATATATACACAGCGGCGCTTGGCCTTCTGGCCCTTTCCTGCGTGCGCTTTGAAGAAGAAGCGGTTCAGGAACAGCCTCAGACCATAGCAATGAGGCTCACTGCCTTTATGGACCCGGAAGAGGCCATCACCAAGACTTACCTTGACGGCAAGCCGGTAGTCTCTGTGAGAAATACCCATTGGCTTCCGGATGATGCTATCGGTGTTACGGGAAACAGGAATGTGGCAAAATTCGAAAACATCTGCGAAGACACCACTTCGGTCGCTGTCTTTGATGGCCAGTATGAAAGCCTGGAGACTTATTATGCGTTCTATCCATATTCAGAGGATGCTTCATTTTCATCTTCAGATACGACCCTGACCCTGACTATCCCTCAGGTACAGAAATATCAGGAGAATACTTTCGCAACCGATGTTGTGCCGATGGTGGCAAAGTTCAATATCGGTGACAGCCTGTACTTTAAGAATATTTGTGGTGGTTTTGTCGTGAAGATGACAGGTACGCAGAAAATTACTAATCTGCGCCTGACTATGCTGAACGCATCTGGGGATGATGCGAAGGTTGCCGGAAAGTTCAAGGTTGATCTGAAATCTGACGTATATCCGATGATTTCTACGGATCAATCAACGACATCGATATCTATTGACTGCGGAGACGGAGTCCGGCTAGATCCGACCACACCGACTGCCTTCCATTTCATTCTTCCCCCGGCTGAATATAAAGGTGTCAAGCTGGTGATAACTTCTTCAGACGGAGAACGAATGGTGAAGTCATCCTCTAAAAACATCAATATCAGGCGTTCAAACATTACATACGCGTCTGCTTTTGAGTTCAGGAACACTGTTGAGCATGTAGACTTGAGTTATGACGGATATTCAAACTGCTATATAGTTTTAGATCTTGGTGTGTATTCTTTTGATGCTACAGTGATCGGAAATGGCGCGTTTGGAATGATGGATGAAGCTGAATACCACACTAATGATTATCATATCTCTCCGGAATCTGTTGAGGTCCTTTGGCAGGATCGAGAAAATGTAGTATCAGAAGTTACCCTTAAGGATGGTAGAGTCCATTTTATGACCGATGGCATTGAAGGTAATGCTCTAATAGCTGTTAAGGATGCCTCGGGAATTATCCTTTGGAGTTGGCATATATGGTGTACTGATCAGCCGAAAGAGCATACATATGTTAATACGTCAGGTACTTACATCGTTCAGGATAGACATATAGGAGCGATTCGTGCCGATAGGGGGGCAGATGATGAATGGAAAGAATCAATAGGTGCATACTACCAATGGGGACGTAAAGATCCTTTTGTACGTGATCAATATACCCGTCAAGGCAATACAATCAGTATTATGGAATCGGTAGAATCGCCTAATATTTTTGCCTATGACGGTTATAACTGGAATTCAGGAGATAACAAAGATTTGTGGTCAAGCTCTCAGAAGACTATCTATGATCCATGTCCTTTAGGTTATAGGGTAGCGACTAGAGATATATGGAAGGGCTTCTCGAAGACTGAAGAAACAACCAGTAATGATGGAATTAATGCATCGGGATCTTTTGATGAAGGTTGGAACTTTGTTTATGATCAGTCAAATACGACCTGGTATCCTCGATCGTGCTGGATTGATACTGGCGGATATTTAAGGGAAGGTTATAGCGATACTTATGTATGGGCATCTGAGATGAACGCAAATCTTCATTTTACATACGATTATCTTGAACTAAAAGGTTCATACGCCCTATGTAACGGGTTTAATGTCCGTTGCATGAAAGACGAGCAGATGCATTCAGTACTTGTATCATTTGAGGGCGTTTCAGATGTGACGGCAACTTCAGTTTATGCTGCAGCTGATGTAACTGTTCAAGGTAATGTTATAGTGGACAAGAGCGGCTACGTCATTGGTATAGATCCGTCTGTTTCAATGGAAAATGGAAGAATCGTCTATGCAGATGCAAAAATAGGGGATATATCAAAAACCATTGACTCGTTGTCACCGATGACCAAGTACTACATCAGAGCTTTTGCTGTGACAACTGACGGTAAGGTCTTCTATAGTTCAGATACATTGTACTTCATTACTCCAAATGGAAGCGGTACCATCGATCTGAATACCTACGGAACGGCTAACTGCTACATCGTGTACCCTGTGAACGCTTCCTACTGCTTTGATCTTGTCAAAGGAAACAGCAATGAGTCCGTCGGTGCAGCTGCCACTGCAGAGGTTCTCTGGGAGACATATAATAGCTTAGAAGAGGTGGTCAAGGGAACTGTTGTGACATCTGCCTCTATTGAAGGTAATCATGTCGTATTTGAAATACCGGAGGATGCAAAACATGGAAATGCTCTCATAGCAGTCAAGGACGCAGCAGGAGTGATCCTCTGGAGCTGGCATATCTGGGTGACGGATTTCGATCCGGATGTGACTGCGCAGACATATATCAGCGGCGCAGTGATGATGGACCGAAACCTTGGAGCACTTCGCTGTACGCCTGGTGATCCATCGGTATACGGAATGTTCTATCAGTGGGGCCGTAAGGATCCGCTTTTGGGGACTTATGACAGAGATAACTTCATATCTACCTGCCCTGTTGATGTCAAGAAATATACTGACTCAGGTGAGATGCAGAGCATCGAGTATACAATTCAGAATCCGACCGAGGTTCCATATCTCGTTAATCCGGCGGGCTCTTGGTCATGGAATAAAACGATCTACGATCCATGCCCTGTCGGCTGGCGTGTTCCGGATGGAGCCCCAGGTGTATGGGAAGGAATAGATTCACATGTCTACAAAGATGATGGACATTATTTTGAGGAACCGTATTCAACCCCAGCGGCTTTCTATCCTGGAACAGGCTATACGACACGAACCTCATATGTCGGCTATGTCGGTGAAGATGTGTATAGCTGGTCTTGCACAACTGCACAGAACGATGCATATCCATACACTATGTATATGTATAGGGGAAGCAGTCACGATAATACGCATTCAAGTTCTAAGGAATATGAACACACCGTCCGCTGCATGAAAATCAACGATTCCGGCGAAACGGGTAGCGGTGATGACTATATCGTAGATGATGAGTATGAATGGTAAAGACGGAGGAATCATGAAACTGAAGAATAATACATTGTTTATAGCAGCTCTGTCCGCACTATGGTCTTGCGTACAGATGAACGAGGATGATCTTGGCGGTGGACAGGAACTGGAGAAACTTCCTTTGTCTGTCACTGCTACAATCGAAGCCGACTCCCAAACCAAGACTGCATTGGAAGGCTCGCTTTCAGATGCCTCGATGCGTACGGTCTGGATGCCGTCGGATAATATCGGTATTGTTGCAGTACGTTCTAATATGGGAGAAAATGAGCCTGTGAATGAGTTTGTGACTGATGTCGAGTCAGCTTCGGAAACTGCGGTTTTCCATGGTGCAATACCGATGGTAGCTGAATACTATGCATTTTATCCTTATTCTGAGACATTGAAGAACTCTAAGGGTACCTTCATATTCACCATTCCGCAGGAACAGAGATATGTGGCTGGCTCATTCGATCCGAAGGCAGCTCCGATGGTTGCAAAAGCTGCTCGAGGGGAGTCCTTTGATTTCCAGAACCTTTGCGGTCTTCTTGCACTGCAGCTGACTGGTGAGGAAACCGTCAGTTCGATTACCTTCCTGGCAGAGGATATATCTGGGAATAATGTGCCGGTCAGCGGTACTTACGGTGTCAATATGACATATGAGGCGGACCCGGTCATAGAACTAGAGGAAGGCCAGACCTCTGTGATCCTGCTTTGTGACACTCCTGTGCAGCTTAGTCAGCAAGCTACTCCATTCTACTTTGTTCTACCTCCTGCGGAGTACAACAACTTCCGCATAATCATCCGGACATCTGATGATAAAATTATGATCAAGGAAGGTACAAAACCATTGACAGTCACACGTTCTCACGTGAAGCCGACTTCTGCTCTTGATTATGTCGAGAATGTTTATCTGGATCTTAGTGAAGAAGGATGGGCAAATTGCTACATCGTTTCCGGAACTGGATCCTACGAGTTTGATTCAGATGTAATAGGAAACGGTGAGTTCGGTCTTATAGCTGGAGCGAACTTCCATACAGAAGATGTGACCATCTCTCCAGTGTCTGCAGAATTGCTGTGGGAGGACAGACCTAATCTTCTGCTCGGTGTTGAACTGAAGGATAACAAAGTCAGGTTCTACTCGACAGGAAAGGAAGGAAATGCCTTGATTGTAGTCAAGGATGCAGACGGAAACATCCTTTGGAGCTGGCATATATGGTGTACGGACGTCCCAGTGGATCAGACCTATGTGAACTCTATCGGTACTTTTACAGTACAGGACAGAAACCTCGGAGCGACTCGTGCGGACAGGGGAGTGGATGATCAGTGGAAAGAGTCTATGGGAGTATACTATCAGTGGGGTAGAAAGGATCCGTTTGTCAGAGGTTTATATACTAGACAAGACGTCCCGTTCAGTGTTCAGGAATCCGTGTCATCGCCAGACGTTTATGCATACAATGGTACAATATGGAATTCAGACTCGAATAGTAACCTGTGGTCACGTACCCGGAAGACAATTTATGATCCGTGTCCATTAGGCTATAGGGTGCCTTCAAAAGACATCTGGCATGGTATGACCAAGACAGGTGGATATTCTAGAAGTAGAGAAGAATTCAATGTCTCGGGAGATTACGATCAAGGATGGCATTTCCTTTACGACGGTCAGCAAGTGTCCTGGTACCCGTCGACAAATTACATCAGTAACTATGGTGACTATAGTGAATCAAGCCATTCTTACATGTGGTCTTCTGATTTACAGACTAACCTGGGTTTCGGGAGTGGTTGGATTGAGCCGGCTACTACCAGCAATTTTGCTTATGGGTTCAATGTCCGATGCGCCAAAGACGAAGACGCAGATGCAGCTTTGGTGTTGGTTGAGGGCATTGACAATGTCACATCGTCATCCGCGACATTGTGCGGCTATGCTTATTCTTCAGGAAGGAAGGAGGTGAAAAGCCGTGGTTTTGTGTACGGCGTAGACAAGAAACTTGCCGCGTCAGATGTGGTTACGAAAGAATGTGGAGCAGGACAGGGATCATTCTCTATAGATCTTAATGAATTGAGTGGAATGACCAAGTACTATGTGAGAGCTTTTGCTAAAGTTGGAGACGATACTATCTATAGCGAGGTAAAATCATTTACGACTGCAGATGTATCCGGTGTTACTGATCTCTCTGCAGAAGGAACAGCAAACTGCTACATAATCTCACAGGCCGGTACCTATAAGTTCAATGCGACCGTGAAGGGTAACAGCACTGAACCAGTAAGCGCTGAAACAGTCGCGGTTGTTTGGGAAACCCTCAACACTTCAGATGCTGTGACCCAGGGTGCAGTGATAGCGTCAGTAGCTCTTGAGAACGGCTATGTTACATTCACAACCCCGGCAGACTTTACCCCGGGCAATGCCCTCATCGCAGTGAAGAGTGCGGGAAAGATTCTCTGGAGCTGGCACATCTGGGCTGTGGATGCAGACATGGAGCTTAATGCACAGCTGTATCAGAATGGTGCGTTGATGATGGACAGAAACCTTGGAGCTCTTAGTGTGACTCCGGGTGATGTCCGCTCTTATGGACTCTTCTACCAATGGGGACGTAAGGATCCGTTTGTGGGGTGTGGAAATATCACTGAGAATACTCATGCTGCAACTTATCCTGAAGATGCCATCCAGTTTGTGGACAACAACTCGAACTATAATAATTACAACTATGCGGAGGCGCATCCAAGCCACTTTATCAAGGGTTCCGGATGGAATGATGACCTTGATTATTGGGGCATTCATAAGACTATGTACGACCCTTGTCCGTATGGATGGCGTATACCGGATCTTGATACGGATGCCTGGGGAGGATTCAGCACCATCAGCTACATCAATAACGGTGCTTTCTTCAATCCTCCGCTTTCTGAACCGGCGGCGTATTATCCTTATTCCGGTTATATGGACTATTACGGCAATCTGTATGAAGCCAATCAGGTAGCGAGTGTATGGTATGCAACCCGTACAAGAATCCTCCGTGTGGCATCTGACGTAAGCCTTGATTACGGAGCCTCTGAATACAATGGAAGTGTCATAAGATGCATGAAGGATGCAGAATTTACCGTATATACTGGTGCTAAGGAAGACATATATATAGGAGCCTTACATCTCGGCATTCCTGGCGAACTGACCATAGATGATGGAACAGCAATGGATGTCATCGGAGTCGTTTATAGTGCAGATGATTCCACTCCGAAACTTGGTAAGGCTAATTGTCACGTGGTCAATGCCGACACTGTCTCAGCCGGTGAATTCACTGTCACTGTGACAGGTCTCAAACCTAAGACAAGATATTGGGTGAGAACTTATGCTCGGGGTGGACATAATCTCCGTTATGGTGAAATCAGAGAGGTATGGACAAATGCCGCCGCCGATAACGAAGGCTACGGCTCCGAAGATTTTGAGTGGTAATCTGTAATTGGTTGAAAGTATGAAAAGATACATTTATTATATATGGTGCCTTCTTGGCTTGGGTCTCCTCACAGGATGTATGTTCGAGGAAGAATCCATAGAGACAGAAGATGACAACCTTGTCCATATGGTGTTTACCGCTATGGTTGAGGATGGCAATCCGGCAACCAGGACGGTGTTGGATGAGAATGAAGTAGACGGCTTCCGAGGCGTCCTATGGGAGCCTGAGGATGTCATCGGCATAGCAACATATAACGGACGATATCAGCGCTTTGAGAATGTATTGGAAGAGCCTGCCGCAAGCGGTGTCTTTGAGGGTTCTGTTAATCAGGATATCATGTATTATGCCATATATCCCTACAGAGACAATCAGCAGATGAGCAGCAGCGTCAATGTAACCATTCCTTCGAAGCAGACATATAAGCCCAATTCTTTTGATGGCAGTGCAGCGCCTATGGTCGGTAAGGGTAACCACGCAGAGCCACTGCACTTTATGAATCTGTGTGGCGCGTTGGCAGTTCAGTTGACAGGAAATGAAAAGGTCAGGTCAATTATTTTTCAAGCTAATGCGAATGATAAGGTGAGTGGAGATGGTACTGTCGATCCAGATTACGGTGACTATCCGGTTCTTCAAATGGGCGATGTCGCGGATAACTTTATTATCCTCGATTGCGGAGAAGGTGTTCAACTCAGCGGAACACCTACAAGCTTCCACTTTGTGCTGCCTCCGGGTACATATAATGGATTCAAACTGATTATCAGCACCACTGACGGTCAGTTTATGGAGAAGTCAACAGACAAGCAGCTGAAAATCAAGCGCTCTATCGTAACCAACGCCGCTTCTTTTGCGTTTGAGAACACTGCTACGAATTTCACTGACCTCAGCGAAAGAGGTACTGCAAACAGTTATATAGTCACTCAGGGAGGTTATTACTCATTCGATGCGACAGTGATTGGTAACGGAGAATTCGGTTTCCCTGCAAATAATAACTACCATACTAACTCGCCAGAGATTGCCCCAGCCTCAGCTGAGCTCTTATGGGCGGATAACCATAAACTTATAAACGGATGTGGCTATGATGCCTCTACAGGAATGTTGAAATTCCTTACATCAGGCGATGAAGGTAATGCAGTGATTGCAGCAAAAGATTCAGAAGGGAACATCCTCTGGTCTTGGCACATCTGGATGACCGATCAGCCTGAGGAGCAGGTCTATAATAACAACGCAGGAATATTGATGGACCGCAACTTGGGCGCAACAAGTGCAGCCCCTGGTGATGTGGGAGCATTGGGACTTCTGTACCAGTGGGGTCGTAAGGATCCGTTCTTGGGGGCAGTATCGATAGAAAGCAGCACTCAAAGGGAATCTACTATCACCTGGCCATCGCCAGTGTCATCTGATGCTACAAATGGAACGATTGGCTATTCAGTGCTGAATCCGACCGTGTTCATTAAGTATAATGGTTCCAATTATGACTGGTATTACACAGGGGACTCTTCTACAGATGATTCACGCTGGCAGTCAGCCAAGACTGTCTATGACCCTTGTCCGTCTGGTTGGCGTGTCCCAGATGGTGGTTCAGAAGGCGTGTGGGCGCTAGCAGGCTTTACAAATACAGCATTTGACGATGTCAATAAAGGACGGTCATTTGAAATCACATCTCCCGAAACTACTTGGTATCCAGCGGCAGGTTATCTTGATAGAAGCAATGGAAATGTGAAATCTGTCGGTGTAGATGGTCACTATTGGTCAGTTTCACCGACTGGGCAAAATGCTTTCGACCTATACTTCTATGGCAGCAGTTTCAATAGGACGAATTCAGATGCCCGTGCCTACGGATTCGCTGTTCGTTGTACAAAAGACGATGGCTACGTCGACATTTCATATCCTCAGGTGAGGATCAATGCAATTGAAGACATAACGACTTCATCTGCAAAGTTTGTGGGAAATGTCAAGTCAGAAGGCGTATCCCCTGTAACAGAGAGAGGTTTTATCTATGGTCAGACCCCAGACCTCAGTGACGGAACAAAAGTCCAGTGTGGCGAAGGTGGAGGAGAATTCTCATATGATCTGTCCGGCCTTCCAAATGCGACAAAGTACTATGTCAAAGCCTATGCTGTTAACTCGAGGGGGGGAGAGTAATAGTTCGATTAATACATTTATAACTAAATATACAGATGAAACCATATATTTAAGTCTAAATGGAACGTCAAATTGTTATCAGATTGCCCCTCTTTCAGCAACTTATAGCTTTGATTGTACTGTAAAGGGAAATAGCACAGAATCGGTGGGAAGTATATCTGTATTAGAAGTTTTATGGGAAACTGATAGTTATATGAGGAAAGCCGAATTAGGAACAATTTTATCATCGATATCGTTAGTTAATCATCAGGCTATATTCATGTTATCCGATGATCTTAATGAAGGCAATGCTTTGATTGCAGCAAAGGATGCAAATGGTATGATTCTGTGGAGTTGGCATATATGGGTAACTGATACCCCTGTTGATCATATTTATGCGGATGGTAAGTCTTCTTTTGTAGTTCAAGATAGACATCTTGGGGCCACGCGAGGAGATCAAGGTGTTGGTGAGGAGTGGAAAGAGTCATGTGGTATAGACTATCAGTGGGGAAGAAAGGATCCATTTTCTTCAGGTAATTTTACATCTACAAGTGATGTATATACCATTGATCAGTCTATTCAGAACCCTACTGTTTTGGCACATTGGACTCGTGAACCAGATCTCTGGTCACCGAATCAAAAAACCATGTATGATCCATGCCCTCAAGGATATCGAGTAGCGCCACGAGAGGCTTATGCCTGCTTACAGTATACAGAGGAAATGTCAGAGAATGGTGAGTGTTTTATTTATGACGGTGTAAATACTGCTTGGTATCCTTTTAGAGGTTTACCTCAGGAGGGTGGTGGCATAAACTACTGGGGAGATAGTTATTTGTGGGATTCCTCTCGTGTAAATCGTAGTGTTAGGTATGCCTCCAACTATATATCTTTAAATAATATCGTATCGTCGGGTAGTACTTCAGCAACGTGCCCGTTACGATGTATTAAGGATAAGAATTCAGTTGATGGCAGTTTCTCTATCTCACAAGCCAAGTCGTTGTCAGATATGGGAACGGCAAATAGCTACATAGTTTCCAATGCAGGAACATATAGCATACTGCCGGTAAAAGGAAATAGTGATGAGTCTGTTGGTGATGTCGTTTCTGCTGAGTTACTCTGGGAAACTTATGGTACTGATGAATATGTTTTTAAAGGCAGTCTGATATCAGGTCTGAAGTACTATAATGGTCAGATATATTTCAAGACAGCGAACACTTATAAGGAAGGTAATGCCGTTATCGCGGCTAAGGATGCATCGGGGGAGATCCTTTGGTCATGGCACATCTGGTTGACGGACCAGCCAGAGGGTCATGTTTATAACAACAATGCTGGTACGATGATGGATCGCAATTTAGGTGCAACAAGTGCTACTCCTGGAGATGTCGGTGCTCTTGGTCTCCTTTATCAGTGGGGCCGTAAGGATCCGTTCCTGGGTTCTTCTTCAATCAGCAGCAAAGTAGAGACCCAATCAACGATTACTTGGCCGTCTGCAGTGTCTTCGGATTCTTCAACAGGTACGGTTGATTATGTTACCTCTCATCCGACGACTTTTGTGAAATCCAGTTCTTCGACTGATTATGATTGGCATTATTCTTCTAGTGATAATACGTTATGGCAGTCGGAAAAGACAATTTATGATCCATGTCCACTTGGTTGGCGTGTACCAGATGGAGGAGACAATGGTGTGTGGGCAACAGCGAAGGGTTCTTCATCGTCTTACAGCAGAAGTTATGACAGTACAAATAGGGGAATGAACTTTTCCGGTGATTTCGGCAGTGCCTCAACCATCTGGTATCCTGCTTCGGGTTATCGCGACCGCGGCGATGGGGCACTGAACTATGTCAGCAACTACGGCTACTATTGGTCAGTTACTCCTAGCAGCAAAGACGCGTACTACCTGCACTTCTACTACGGTGGCCTCGTCTATCCGACGATCAGCTACTCTCGGGCGGACGGCTTCTCGGTCCGTTGTCTCCAAGAATCAGAATAATTTGATTAGCGTGTCCATGTGCCCCCGCGTAGCAAGGGCATGTGGACATGCGTTTTGATGTCTAATTCTCCCGCCCGGCGCGAGACGGAAGGCGCGTAGCGCCTCGAAATCCATCGCTGCCACCTAAGTCCCTCCTTCCCAGTCTCTTACGAAAAGTCACCTGCTCCAAATGCCGCAGGTGACTTTTCGTAATGTGCAGTATGTCAGTGTCTTGTCTTTTGCTTCAGAACTCCTTCTGGCTAAAGCAATGGTGGCAGAGACCTCACTGCTTCAGTTTTTCGACATCTTCCTTTGTCAGGCTAGTGAGTTCACAGATAAGATCTATATCCATTCCCTTCGCAAGCATGGCTGTGGCAATCTCGGCATTGCGCCTGGCCAATGTGCGTGCCTCACTGATGGCCTCGCCTTCTTTGCGGGCTGCCTTCAGCTGTCCTAGGAGTTTGTATTCGTCGTACATATCGTTGGTGTATTTATTACGTTTCCGCTCATCAAAGTTCCGGATTCTGAAAGCATCGAGGATACGCTTGCATTGCCCTTCATTGCCCCACTTCGGCAGTGCTCTCAGCTGTGGAGAGTTCTTCAGCAGGTACAGAAGCCTGTCCTGTTCAGTCTCACACTCATCCTCACTCTTGCAGAATCTTGTCAGTTCAGCAAATATAATACAAATTGTCTCTCCCAACAAATCGTGACATATTTACCACTTTCCTGTGCCCCTGCAGTAACGCATTGATCAGCACCATGACTTCCTCCTTGTTGTTCTCGTCACCGAAGAACGCCTTGAAACCTCAGTTGGTCAGGATGTCCACATATTCCTGCTGCTCCATCCCCTCTGCTGTGATTTTATCCATAAATATCAGTCATTAAAGTTTACGGATGCAAAGTTCAGCAGACTTATCCGTATACTCAAAAAGTATACGTTTATGTTCAAAAAACGGCCTTGTGCGCTTCTGGGAGGCTGTTTTCTACCTGGAAATTTGTTGGATTTTTCTAAAAAAACAAACAAATTTATTGCTGCCATCTAAGTCCCTCCCTCCCAGCCTCTTACGAAAAATCACCTGCATTTGGAGCAGGTGATTTTTTGTAATGTGCTGTATGTCAGCATCTTTTGTTTCAGGACTTTCTGGCGAAGCAAGGCCACCGGAGACCTCACTGTCTCAGTTTTTCTACCTCTTCTGGAGTCAGATTAGTGTATTTACATATGATTGCAATGTCGACACCATCAGCAAGCATGGCTGTGGCAATCTCGGCATTGCGCCTGGCCAATGTGCGTGCCTCACTGATGGCCTCGCCTTCTTTGCGGGCTGCCTTCAGCTGTCCTAGGAGTTTGTATTCGTCGTACATATCGTTGGTGTATTTATTACGTTTCCGCTCATCAAAGTTCCGGATTCTGAAGGCATCGAGGATACGCTTGCATTGCCCTTCATTGCCCCACTTCGGCAGTGCTCTCAGCTGTGGAGAATTCTTCAGCAGGTACAGAAGCCTGTCCTGTTCAGTCTCACACTCATCCTCACTCTTGCAGAATCTTGTCAGTTCAGCAAATATAATACAAATTGTCTCTCCCAACAAATCGTGACATTCTTTTTCTCTGAAGGTATATTCGGATATATACCTGTCCTTCCAGTACTCTTTGTCTGGATGATCGATGTCTACGCCCATCAGGCCTATGAGGTAGACCGGCGGCACATCATACCCAAGTCCGGCCTTGTTCTGCCTGTCATATGCCCTGCTTGCATAGCTCACGCACCGCTTGAACCATACATCCTCACGGTAGCGCTGCATCTCGACAATGAATACTGCTCCTGAATTGTCGCGGCACACGAAGTCGTACTGAAACTCCTTGCTGTGCCCTATGACCGGGCCCTGTAACTCAGTCGGCCTGTAGTCAATCTCCACCACTTTCCTATGCTCCGGCAGTAATGCATTGATCAGCACCATTACTTCCTCCTTGTTGTTCTCGTCTCCGAAGAACGCCTTGAAACCTCCGTTGGTCAGGATGTCCACATATTCCTGCTGCTCCATCCCCTCTGCTGTGATTTTATCCATAAATATCAGTTATTAAAGTTTCTGGATGCAAAGTTCAGCAGACTTATCCGTATACTCAAAAAGTATACGCTTATTTTCAAAAAACGGCCTTGTGCGCTTATGTGAGGCTGTTTTCTACCTGGAAATTTGTTGGATTTTTCTAAAAAGTCAAACAAATTTATTGCTGCCATCTAAGTCCCTCCCTCCCAGCCTCTTTTGTTTCAGGACTCTTTCTGACGAAAGCAAGGCCACCGGAGATCTCACTGTCTCAGTTCTTCGACCTCTTCCTTTGTCAGGCTTCTGAGCTCACAAATGCCCTCAACTTCCAGAATAAGGGCCCTTTTCTTGGAAGTGCAGTTCAAAATGATGTGCGCGTCCAGATTTAGGGCCCTTTTCTTGGACGCGATCGAAAACAACCTGGATTTTGCGTCGATCCCGCTCTTTCAAAGAGGCACTTTGCAGTTTCCGTCTTTTTCGTTAATTTTGAAGGTTGTTAATCCTATCGTAAATCCAGATGAAAAAACCATTCGCAATATTCTTGTGCGTGCTGGCTTTGGTGCTGTCTGTCACAGGGTCTTCTGCGCAGTCGTCTTCCTCGCTGGTTCTTGACGCGGCTTCCTTGACTCCGGTCAATGTCGATGCCGTCACCGGCCTCGCCCTCGACCCCATCGTCAAGGACCGCTCCAACCGCCCATGCGCACGTATCAAGCTGCATGTCAACAGGATGACTCCGGAAGAGATCCGTGACATGGAGGTGCGTGCCATCGGAGGCAATGTGCTGGTGATGAAGCAGCAGCTGGCACAGGAAGGCAACGGCCTTATAATCGAGCTGACCGCCCGTCCGGAGACGAGGATATATCTTCATCATGACAAGTACGGCGACTCGAATCCTGTGACCCTTGCCCTCGAAGGAAACAAGGAGTACAGGATGGAGGCCTGGAATGAACATCAGCTTCCGATTACTGTCTTCTGCCCTAAACCGGGAGCGGAGGTTTACCTCGACGATGTGTTCCGCGGCCGCGTGGGAAACGACAACCATCTGACCATATCAGATGTCCAGGCGGGACGTCATAAGCTCGAAGTCAGGTCTGGCCGCGATGAGCACATCCGTAGCATCGAGGTGACGGCTGAAAAAGTCTTTTTCAGTGTGGAACTGAAGGATGTCTCACATCTTCAGGGATTTGTGGTCTTTAAGGTCACTCCGGCAGATGCCTTGGTGGAGCTGGATGGAGAGCCTTTGTTCCTCAATTCCGAAGGGCGTGCCCAGAAGCTGGTGAAATACGGTGCGTACACATATACCGTTTCCGCAAAGGGCCATCACACCATTACCGAGGAACTCGTCGTCGATTCGGGCCAGACCGTGCGCGAAGTGGCGCTCAAGCTCTCGCACGGATGGCTGAGCATCGGAGGCGGCAACACCGAAGGTGCATATGTCTACGTCGATTCGGAACTTGTCGGACAGGCCCCATTGGACAGGACGGATATATCAAGCGGAAACCATCAGATAAGGATATTGAAGCCGATGCATGAGGCATATGAGACCTCAGTGACAGTCCGTGACGGGGAAACTGTAAGTCTCTCTCCGACACTGAATTCCGATTCGTCCGAGATCACCCTTGTCGCTGACAACGGAGCGGAGATATGGATCAACGGAGAGCTCAAGGGCACAGGCACCTGGAAGGGCGACCTGTCCACCGGAGACTATCTGGTAGAGTGCAGGAAGGAGGGATATATATCCTCGACCGATGCTGTCACAGTCTCGCGGAACATGACCACACGCGTCATCCGTCTCACCGCCCTGAAGCCGGTCTGCGGCGTGCTGGCTGTCTCATCTGTTCCAATGGATGCAGAGGTATATGTCGACGGCAGACATGTAGGAAAGTCTCCTCAATATATCACGGATGTGCCGGTGGGGACACGCGAAGTCAGGCTCGTGATGGAGGGCTACGAGACCAGAAGTGAGAAGGTGAAGGTGAGCGAGGACGGGGTGACTGAAATAAATATTACCTTAAAGAAACAGAAGGGCTCATCTGTCCGTCGGGCAGCAGCCGATCATGAAACGAAGGGACCCGAAACGGAGGACCTGCCGGAAGAAGTCATTCAGGCACCATCAGAGAACAGCGCAAACTGCTATGTGGTGTCGCAGGCAGGATCCTACGACATTCCGGCAGTCAGGGGAAACAGCTCCCAGAGTGTGGGCCAGGTCGCATCGGCAGAGGTCCTTTGGGAGTCCTTCGGTACATCGGAAGCTTCGTCTGCAGGCGCCCTCATACATGAAGTCACATATTCCGACGGAAGAATATATTTCAAGACATCCGACACGTTCCGTGAAGGAAACGCCGTCATCGCAGCCAGAGACATTTCCGGTAATATATTGTGGTCATGGCATATATGGCTGACAGACCAGCCTGCGGAACAGACATACGCAGACCAGACCATAGTCGTGATGGACCGCAACCTCGGAGCCACATCTGCGCTTCCAGGTGATATGGGGGCTCTCGGCCTCCTGTACCAGTGGGGACGCAAGGATCCGTTCCTCGGAGCGGCATCAATCGACAGTGACGTCATGGCGGCATCCTCAGTTGAATGGCCGTCCGCAGTCTCTTCTGACTATATGACAGGATCGATCGGATATGTGACTGCCCATCCGACCACTTTCGTCACGCGAAACGAGGTCAATGGAGACTGGAACTTTACCGGAACAGCATCAACCGATGACACCCGCTGGCAGAAGGACAAGACCATATACGACCCATGTCCTGTCGGATGGAAGGTCGCAGAGGGCGGTCAGGAAGGAATATGGATGAAGGCAGGGTTCAGGGAGACAACCTATGACATCGTAAATTGCGGAATGTCCCAGCCGTCGGAATCGTGGTATCCGGCATCAGGCTATCGCAGCGATGTCGACGGTCAGCTGTACAGCGTGGCCCGTTACGGCTACTACTGGTCCGCAACCCCTTTCCTCTACAATGCCTACGCCCTGTACTTCAGCGGCAATGGAAGCGTCAATCCGGCCGACTACTACAACAGAGCCTACGCCTTCGCCATCCGCTGCCAGAAAGAATAGACACTCGGTGTTTTACCCAAACCCTGATTATCAACGATATACGAAAAATCACCTGCGGCATTTGGAGCAGGTGATTCACTTTAATGTCCTGTGAATCATGCGGTTGGAGAGCTGGGCCTTGGGCCGTTGGGACGCTTTGTCTCTCCCGAGGCGGGGTGCTGCGGCTCTGCTTTGCAGGTGGTGAGTGCTATGTCATTGCGTCAATTGATGGGCGTTGCGTCAAATCGTATGTCCGGATGTCGTTTTTTTGCGGGCGGTTCGGGCTTTATTGAGTATATTTGAATCTTATAAGATTCAAGTGTTTTCCCCATATGAAATCAGTGACGTCCATGAAAGTTCTAGTCAGATGTGCCGCTGCGCTGTCGGCGGTGTTTGTCATGTCATCATGTCTTCAGGAAGAGCGTTCTCCGGAGGAGTTCCTTGTGCCTTCACTCGCGGAGGTGGAGTGCTCTGAAGAAAGTTTCAGGCTGAGCTCCAAGGTCCCGGCAGGATCGGAGAAACTGGTGTACAGCTGCGGATTCTATCTCGGAACTTCAAAGGACATGGCGGATGCGCGTCAGATAGAGGGAAAGCTCTCGGCAAATGCATTCAGTGCTGATTTTCCGGAGCGGGCATACGGCACGACATATTATCTCTGTGCCTATGTGACCAACGGCCGTGAGACGGAGATCCGTTCCGACGTGCGTACCTTCGTGCTTGAGACTCTGGACAGATATGTGGAGTTCGGAGCGCCTGTCATGCTGTCCTATGACATGGCCTCGAAACATGTGGAACTGACTCTCGAGACGGAGATCTATGCCGGAGTGAAGGTGTCGGAGACAGGTCTCTGCTACGGAGAAACCGAAAACCCGACTCTGGACGGGCTCTACAAGGTGGGTACAATCAACAGCAGCGGTAAGCTGGAAGTCTCCATGAACGACATTGTCGACGATGTGAAATACTGGCTGCGTCCGTATGTCAAGGACGGTGACTACCTCGCCTACGGTCAGACGACGGAGTTCCTCATTCCTGCCGTGCCTGTCGTGGAGACCGGCGTCGCCGAGGAGGTGACCTCAGAGGGTGCGCTGCTGACGGCGGAGGTGAAGAAGGGAGCTGACATCCAGGAGCGAGGCTTCGTGTGGACCGAAGGGGAGGCCGAAGCGGCCGACATGAAGAACAAGGTCATTGTCGAGGGAACGATAGGGGAATACACATATGCTCTGACAGAGCTTGAAGCGAACAGGAAATATTCGTACTGTGCATATACGGTCAATCCGACGGGAACATACTATGGCGCTGTCAAGTCATTCACGACGAAGCTGGGCTATCCGTCGGTGTCTTCGGCTGTAGTCTCATCGGTGACATCCACATCGGCAACATTCTCAAGTACAGTCAGAAGTCATGGCGGTGAAACGGTGTCTGAGGTCGGATTCTACTACAGCACGGATGCCGAGGTGCCTGTCGAGACCGCCGTCAAGGTCAACCAGCCATATACGCAGGATGCCTTTTCTGCAGAGGTGACCGAGCTTCAGGTCAACTCAAAGTACTATGTCAAGTCTTATGCGAAGAACTCTGTGGGAACCGCGTACAGCGATGTGGCTGAATTCAGCACTTCAGTTTCGGCTCCGTCCGTCAAGACGATAAAGTTTTCGGACGTGACATCCACAAGTGCGATGCTCTATGGTGCAGTGGTCTCTGACAACGGCTCCGCTGTCACGGAGAGGGGATTTGTGTGGCTCCAGGGCGACGCGACACCGACCGTGGAATCTTCTCATAAGCTCAAGGCAGAAGGAGAAACGGGCGAGTACTCGGCAGAACTCACAGATCTGGATCCGAACAGGAAGTATTCTTTCCGTGCCTATGCGACCAACTCGAAGGGCACATCGTATGGCGAACTTATGATGTTCGTCACTGTGGCCGGCATGCCGACGCTGTCAGCCACCACAATATCCGGCATCACCGGGTCTTCAGCGAGATTCACATGTACGGTCACAAGCCATGGAGGCTCGACCGTCACCGAAGTGGGATTCTATTACGACACCTCAGAGGATGTCGATGCGTCTTCGATGAAGGTAAGCACCGCCTACAGCACCGACAGCTTCACCCTCACTGCCGACAACCTCGAACAGGGAACCGAGTACTATGTCAGGGCCTTTGCAAGGAACGGGGCAGGTGAATATCTCAACGATGCGGCAATCTTCAAGACTACATCCTCAGCGCCGAAGGTGATTACATCGGAAGCGTCCGAGATCACATCCTCGAGTGCCTTGATCTCCGGAGAAGTCGTGTCGGACAACGGAGAGCAGATCACCGACAGGGGCTTCGTGTGGAGGAAGGGGACAGGCATGCCGACCACTTCCGACGAGAAGGTGACGGTGCTCGGTGGAGAAGGCGCATTCTCGGTGACCCTTCAGGATCTTGAACCGAATCAGTCATACTCGTTCCGTGCATATGCGGTCAACACGATGGGTATATCATATGGTGAGACAAGTACCTTCAAGACAACAGTAGGCGTTCCGGTGGTCGAATTCCTGAGCAACTCAAGGCTGAGCAACACTTCTGCCGTTCTTTACGGAAAAGTCGTCAGTCATGGTGGAGAGACCGTCTCGCAGGTCGGTTTCCTGTACGGAACCACATCGGATCTGTCAGATGCAGAAAGGGTAAGCGGAAGCTACACCTCGGACTCGTTCTCGTTCAGGCTGAATGACCTTGCGCTTGACACGGAATACTTTGTGCAGCCGTTTGCCACAAACTCAGTCGGAACCGGTTATGGAGCGGTCTCATCGTTCAGGACATACACGCAGTCTACCGATGCGATGAATCTGGCGGTAGAACAGGCTGCAAACAGCTATATCGTCAGCGGCTATGGCGTCTACAGCTTCCCTGCCGTCAAGGGAAACAGCAATGAACCTATAGACTCTCTGGACACGGTGGAAGTGCTGTGGGAATCGTTCGGAACAAGTGAAAAACCGACGGAGGGTGCCCTTATCGAGAGCGTGTTCCTGGAGGATAATACGGTATATATAAACACAGCGGCGGACTTCCGCGAAGGAAATGCCGTCGTGGCGGCCAAGGCCGTAGATGGCAGGATCCTGTGGTCATGGCATATATGGATGACCGATCAGCCTCAGGAGCATGTGTATCCGAACAATGCCGGCACCATGATGGACCGCCATCTTGGAGCGACTTCGGTTACCCCTGGCGATGTGGGCTCTTTCGGACTTATGTACCAATGGGGCCGAAAGGATCCGTTCCTCGGCGCAGCTGATGAGGAAAATTTCAGCAGGGCGGGATCCACAATCGACTGGCCGGCAGCGGTACTTCCTACGAATGGCGTCACACCGGAGTATTCGGTTAAATATCCTACGACTTTCTTCATGTCTTCAGGCAACTCGGGCAACTGGATCTCGGAGCATGACAACACTCTATGGGACTCGACGAAGACGAAGTATGACCCATGTCCTCCTGGATGGCGTGTCCCTGACGGAGGCGATAAGACAGGTTTCTGGCAGATTGCAGGCTCGACAGTCCAGTATGACAAGACAAACTGTGGAATGATCTTCTTGGGCTATGACTTCCAGGCCTGGTATCCGGCGACCGGCTGGATCGCCAAGGAAGACAATACGGTCAGATCTACGGCCTCACGCGGAAACTGCTGGACTCTGATTCCGTCAGGTGACGAGGCCAGATTAATGATGTTCGACATGACAGGGGTATTCACAAATACCACATACTATGACTGCAAGGCAGACGGTTTCTCTGTCCGCTGTCAGAAAGAAGGGACAGGTGGCGGAAATGGTTCCGGTGAGAATCCTCGTCCTGATGCCGACGGTAATTACTACCTTGTTGGAACCTTCAACAGCTGGGTGACAGGTGACCCGGCCTACCGTCTTTCAGTTGAAGGCGACTGGGAAGTCTTCAGAGGTTTCATCTCAAGTGGTGTTGAACTGAAGTTCTGTGGGGTGGACTGGTTTGGCAGTTATGACCGTGGCGGCTACTGGGAAGGTGTGAATATGCCGACAGGAATGATAACAGGAGGTCCGAACATAGATGTCCCTGTGGGAATCTACGACATATACATAGACCCTGCCGGTACTGTCGCCTACTTCATGCAGGCGGGTGAAGCTCCGGACTCTGGCGGTTCCGGTCAGGATGACTTCCCTATAGATGGAGCTGTGAGTCTGGCGGATGAGGGCTCGGCAAACTGCTACATAGTCTCGTCGGCAGGTACATATTGTTTCCCTGCATACAAGGGAAACAGCTGGCAGTCAGTAGGTTCTGTGGCGGCTGTGGAGGTCCTTTGGGAGTCGTTCGGTACTGAGTCAGAGCCCCAAAAGGGAGACCTTATCGAGGGTGTTACCTATGGCAGCAAGGGTACGGGGGAAGACTGGATCTACTTCAAGACTTCAGACCTGATCTACTATCCGACAGGAAATGCAGTCATAGCTGCAAAAGATGAGTCGGGAAAGATTCTGTGGTCATGGCATATATGGCTGACGGGAAGCCCGAAGGAACAGGTATATGCAAATAATGCGGGTACGATGATGGACCGTAATCTCGGTGCCACTTCAGATGCGAAAGGGGATGGGACGTCGCTTGGTCTTCTGTATCAGTGGGGCCGTAAGGATCCGTTCCTGGGTTCGTCTTCGGTTTTCTATGCAGCGCAGCCTCCTTCGACTATTGATTGGCCGGCAGCAGTAGGGGCTGATTATGAGACAGGTACGATCGATTATTCTGTGCAGCATCCGACGACATTCATTTCCCAGGGGCCATACAACAACGACTGGCTGTACACCGGGTCATCCAATGTGGATTACAGCAGGTGGCAGTCGCAGAAGACCATATATGACCCGTGTCCGGCCGGATGGCGCGTTCCGGACGGCGGGCCGGACGGAGTCTGGGCGAAGGCGGGTATCGTTCTTGACGGCAGCTATGATTCCTCCTATTGCGGAATTACCTTTGAGAACAACGGTCTCTCATTGTGGTACCCGTCTGCAGGTGACCGGGCTTTTTCAAGCGGAGCGCTCCAGAGCCAGAACAGCTACGGCAACTATTGGTCTGTAACTCCGGAAGGCAGCGGAGTCTATCGTTTCAGCTTCAACAGTTCCGGAATGCAGAATACCAACTCTGACAATTATCCGGCATGGGGTTTCTCAGTCCGTTGCTTCAAGGAGGGTTCAGGCAGCGGATCCGGCAGCACCGCTCCGGATATAGAGGACGGTACGATAGACGGGCCGTACAAGGTGACTCTCGCCCAGTTCCTCAACATGTCGGAGAGTTCAGACATATGGTATGAACTCACAGGTGAAATAATCAATATAGAAAGCCGCGACTACGGCAATTTCACCATCAAGGACGCTACGGGCCAGGTGTATATATATGGACTGACTGCCCAGTGGAGCAGCTCCAACGACAAGTCCTTCTCCCAGCTTGGGCTGGAGCTCGGAGACATAGTCACATTGGGCTCGATCCGTACGTCGTATAATGGAGAGCCTCAGGGTGGAGGACCTGCCTTTTATATAAGTCATGTGGCGGGAACCGGCCAGGATGAGCCGGAGCAGACAGGTCCCTTTGACAGTAATGTAAGCTGGCAGATTGTAGACAGCTCCTATGAGGATGCAACCTCTGTGATCAATGGTCAGGCGGATGTGAAGACCTTGAAGCTTGGCACTTCTTCACGTCCGGGTTCCGCAACCGTCACCTTGCCGGCAGGTGCATCAAGCCTGTCTTTCTATGGAGTGGCCTGGGCTAGACGCACAGGGAATCTGGTGATCAATGATGCTTCCGGCAATGAGATAAGAACCTTTTCATTCGCTTCCAATGACGGCGCCACAGGCAATCCGCCTTATACCATTACGGTTACAGACACGGATCACTACGAAATCGATCTTTCTACATTCACCAGTTCTCCTCTCCCGTCAGACCTGACCCTGACATTCTCCACGACGGCAGACGCCACCCGCGTCATCCTCTGGGGCATTCAGGCGAAGTGACGGATATGGCCGCCTTTTTTGAAAAGTGCAGTATATTCAGTAAATTTGACGGCTGTATTTCAATTAGTGTCGTTTTATGAGGAAAGCCGTACGCATCTGGCTGTTCATTATGGTCCTGTCCTTTATTGAGGCGGTGTCCTATGCCCAGACGTCTCCCACGATAGTGGTTGACGCGGCTTCTTTGGCTCCGGTCAATGTCGATGCCGTGACCGGCCTCGCCCTCGACCCCATCGCCAAAGACCGCTCCAACCGTCCCTGTGCCCGTATCAAGCTTCATGTCAACAGGATGACCCCGGAAGACATCAGCCGTCTGGAGGTGCGTACCATAGGCGGAAGTGTGCTGGTGATGAAGCAGCTGGTGGCACATGAAGGCAACGGACTGATCATCGAACTGACTGCCAAGCCGCAGACGAGGTTCTATCTCCATCACGACAGGCTCGGTGATTCCAATCCGGTCACAGTGGCTCTTGAGGGAGACAAGGAGTACAGGATGGAGGCATGGAGCGAGCAGAAGCTGCCTGTGACCGTCTTCTGCCCTAAACCCGGGGCGGAAGTTTATCTTGACGGCACCTTCCGTGGGCATATAGGTGCAGACAATCACCTGACCATTCTGGATGTCACGATGGGCCCTCACACTATTGAGGTGAAGTCCGGGGCAGACAGGACAGAAAGACATATAGATGTTTCTGAAGAAAGAGTCTTCTTCAATGCCGATTTCAAGGCAGCATCCCATCTTCAGGGCTTTATCGTCTTCAAGGTTGAGCCTGCAGATGCCCTTGTCGAACTCGACGGCGAGCCGCTGCTCATACGCGATGGTGTGGCTCAGAAACTTGTGAAATATGGCACATATTCCTACAAGGTGTCAGCAAAAGGATGTCATTCCGAATCCGGCCAGATCATAGTGGATTCCGGTAAGATCTCCAGGACCATATCCCTCAGACCGTCACATGGCTGGATTGAAATCAAGGGAGGGAATGTCGACGGGGCCTATGTTTATATAGATTCAGAGCTTGTAGGACAGGCTCCTCTGACTTCGGATCAGCTCTCCAGCGGAACACACGATGTCAGAATCGTGAAGCCTATGTTCCGTAGCTATGAGACAAAGGTAAGGGTGTCTGACGGAGAAACCGTCAGCCTTTCACCGATGATGTCACCGGATTATTCGGATGTGACGCTTGTGGCAGAGCCGGGGGTGGATATATGGGTGAACGGAGAATATAAGGGGACAGGTACATGGCAGGGTGAACTGCCGGTCGGTGATTACATCATCGAATCCAGAAAGAAAGGTTTCACTCCGGCCACCGATGCCCTGTCAGTCACCAGCCGGATGCCTGAGGCTCCTGTCAGACTTTCCGCTCTGGAACCTCTTCGCGGTGTGCTTTCAGTCTCGTCTTCTCCAATAGAAGCTGATATATATTGTAATGGTGAGCTGATGGGACAGACCCCTCTCTTTCTTAATGACCTTCCGGTAGGAACCTATGTCGTGAAGATCTCCAAAGACGGTTACATGACCAGCATTGAAGATGTGACTGTGACTGAGAATGAAGTCACCGAACTGAATGTCACTCTTCAGGCCGGTTCTGGCGAAAGTATTCCGTCCTTTGTCATACCTGCGGTTCCGGAGGCACCTCCAGCCCCAGCCACGGCAAACTGCTACATTGTCAGCTCAGCCGGAACCTACAGCTTCCTGGCCGTCAAAGGTAACACTTCCGAATCCGTCGGCTTTGTTGAAGAGGCTGTTGTACTTTGGGAATTACCTGGCACGTCGGAGGCCCCGTCTGCCGGCTCGCTGATAGCGTCGGCCAGACATCAGGACGGCCTGATAATATATGAGACTCCGGATGAGTTCCGCGAGGGCAATGCAGTCATAGCGGCCAAGGATGCTGCAGGAAGGATCCTTTGGTCATGGCATATATGGCTTACGGATATGCCTGAGCCACAGATATATGCAAGAGGAGCAGGGACCATGATGGACCGTAACCTCGGAGCAGTCTCTGCTGCACCCGGCGACGAGGGCTCGGCAGGACTTCTCTATCAGTGGGGACGGAAGGACCCGTTCCCGGGATCGGAGGCTGTAGACTGGCCGTCACCGGTCCGGTCCTCGTCTTCCACAGGAACAGTGGCGTATGTCTTGGAAAATCCAACCGTATTCATCACAAATGATGAGGAAGGCCATGACTGGATGTGTGAGCAGAACGATTCCCTCTGGCAGTCTTCCAAGACGATGTATGATCCATGCCCCGCAGGATGGCGTGTGCCCGATGGCGGCAGCTTCGGTGTCTGGAGGTTTGCCGGGTTCCCGACAAACGGCGATTTCGACGCAGTTCATAAGGGCATGTCATTCCTGAATAATGAGCTGCAGCTGTGGTATCCGGCTGCCGGCTGCCGCAGCGGCAATGACGGAAGGCTCCAGAACGCAGGTGCCAAGGGCTTCTGGTGGACAATCACCACGAACGGACATTTGGCATATTGCTTTAATCTGAATGAAAACGGCTATGTGAACATATCCTTCAACAACCATCGCTCCTATGCCTTTTCAGTCCGCTGCGTGCAGGAATAAAGCCCATTATTGATATATGTGAATTATTTTTTTATATTTGTGTCCGCTAAATCGCATATAGATAGCATACAATCACTTAATACTAACAACAAATGAAGCTAAGATCAATTTTAGGCGGTTTGCTCGCTATGGCGGCAATCGCAGCATGTAAGCCGGATGAGATTCTGGTTGAACCTGAATTGGATTTGAACAAGACATCGGCATCAGTGACAGCTGAAGGCGGTGAAGTTGAGTTCGAAGTGACCTCAAACGTCGACTGGACAGCTGACGCAGATCAGGACTGGGTGTCAGTTGATCCTCAGACCGGCAAGGGTAATGCAAAGGTAAAGGCTACCGTTGCTCCAAACGAGACAGAGGAGGCCAGGACAGCTACAGTCACCGTGAAGGCTGACAAGCTCACCAAGACCTTGAAGATCACCCAGACCGGCAAGGAGAAGGAAGAAGAACCTACACCACCGGAGCCAGAGAAGCAGGAGTATCTCCTCGTTGGAGATGCAGTTGACTGCGGCTGGGATCCGGCTAACGGAATCGTACTCACCCTTACAGACGGCTATTATGTCGCTAAGGAAGTGGGCATCCAGGCCAACAAGGGCATGCATTTCACCAAGAACGCGGCATGGGAAGGCAACGTAAAGGGTCTCCATGGCCTGATCGCTCCGAACGAGATCGGTGAGGTCGGCAACAACGACATCGCCCTTACAACAGGTGGCGCATATGACGTATATCTTGCCGAGGCTCTTGACAAGTTCTATTTCATGACTCCTGGCAAGACTCCTGCTGAAGCAGTCGAGCATGTGGATATCGCGGTGTCATGGGGCATGATGGGTATGTTCGTGGGCAACGAGTGGGGCAGCGACATACCTATGGAGTACGAAGGTGACTGGATTGTTGCAAAGGGTGCCGAGTTCTCTGCTCTGACCTTCAAGATCCGTGGAAACGGCAGCTGGTCAGACCCTACCAACATCGGTATGGCTCCAGGTTCGGAGAAGGGCGTAATCAACGGCAAGATCTCCGTAGTTACAGCCGAGTACTCTAAGGCAAACCTCGGTGGCGATGCAGCTGACATCAAGCTCAACGGTGAGGCAGGTGTATACGATGTATACTTCAACTTCGAGAACCTTGAGGTCTATGTTATGGAGCCGGGCTACAAGCCAGGTGAGAAGGAGCCTCAGAATCCTGATCCTGTAGATCCTTCACAGATCAGCTACACTGTAGTAGGAACGCTGAACAACATCAACTGGGACAATGCGGCAGCAGAGGGTCAGATGACATATGACGGCACTTACCATGTAGCTCAGAATGTTCCTTTCGTATGGGCCTCTACCCTTTATGGCGGTCCAGAGCAGATCGAATTCAAGATCGTCGAGACAGGTACATGGGATGGTTACGGTGTTGCAGCAGGAACAGAGGTTCAGGCAGCTAACGCAGAGATCGCAGTGGTAGCAGGTGGTGACAACATCTGCGTTGCAGCGGCAGAGGGTGCATATGACGTATACCTCGATGCAGCAAACGGCAAGGTATGGGTAATGACTCCGGGCTACAAGCCAGGTGAGACACCGGAGATTCCAGAAGTTCCAGAGCCTGATTATGAGAAGATTTCTGCAAATGAAGTTACAGAGTGGGGTCTTGACGCAATGACAACACTTCTCGGCCAGTACGGATCAGGTACAGAGGTTACCGAGGACTTCGTTTATGAAAGCCTCTATTTCTATGCAGGTGGCGGAAAGTTCAAATTCGGTGAGAACAACAATGCTGCAGGTGAGAAGGTTGCCCGTGTACAGTTCGGCGGAAAGGGTGATTATGAGAAGAACAAGCAGCTTGTGAAGTTCTATGTTTCAACTCCAGGTACTCTCAAGGTTGAGGCTATCAGCTCAGGTTCTGATGCAAGACCTTTGATGGTCGCTATCGATGGCGCCCTCACTTCAGAGGCTGGTTACGAACTTCCTGACAAGACAGGAACACCTGTCGTTGTGGAAGTTGACTGCTCTGCAGCAGCCGACGGTTCTGAGATCGCTTTGTGGAGCGGTAACAGTGGTATCAACGTGTTCTCTATCAAATGGATTCCAGCAGGCGTTACAGAGCAGCCAGAGCAGCCAGAGCAGCCAGAGCAGCCTGAGACAGAGCCTCTCTATGTACAGTGGCTCTTCACTGCTGATGCGATGTCAGCATATGCAGACACCTTCGGAACGACTGAAGGTGTAGCTGACAAGACTGCAGGCGATGGCGGAATGTACGTTCAGGCAAATGTGGCAGGTGAAGGTAAGATATCCTATGTTCAGGTTGACAAGAGCGAAATCGATGTGGATGGAAAGGCTACAAGAATCACAGGTGGTACCGGTCATCCTTACGTGACAGGTATCTGGCCTGGCGACTATTGGCTTTTTGAGGCAACAGACGGAACAGAATATGCTGCAGGTACATCCGTAAACATCAGCTATATTACCCGAACCTCTAAAACAGGTCATAAGTATTGGAGACTCGAGTATCTTGATGGCGAAGAATGGAAACCGGCAATGGAGACTACTTCCTACACCCTCAATGAGCAGGAGTTTGCTTATAATATCGCTATGAATAATGACGGAAAGACTAATGTTGAGGTAAATGCAACAGTGGATCTTTCTGTAGCTACCAAGGTCGTGAAGTTCCGTATGCTTTGCGTCGCAAACGGTCAGTCAAGCAATGAGGCTTATGTTGCAGCTCCGAACGGTGGTACTTGCCGAATTGCCGGTGATGAGGCAACAAGCCCAGTAATCAAGGTGATAAAGTAGGTCTGAATATCGGGCTGTTGTATGACAGCGTTTTAAACAATTAATGGTGGGCGAAAATACCCACCATTAATTGTTTAAAACATTATGTACCAGGGACTGCGTGTAGCAGAAGCACTCAAAGGCTATCAGTCTACGAACACATTCCAGCCGAAGACGTCTTCAAGTTCACCGCGCTGGATGCCCTTGATGAAGTTGTAGAGCCTGAGGGATTTCGGGCCGCACTGGCCGTCGCCGTATGTGTAGACTGTCTCTTCCTCAGACTCGAGGGTCGGCTTGTCCACGAGCTTGTGTACAGGGGTGATCACCACTGCTGTACCGCATTCGCCCACTTCCTCGAATGTGCTGAGCTCTTCAACGGGAACAGGCCTTCTTTCGACTTCCATTCCAAGATGTGCGGCAGCTGTCTCAAGTGACATGTTGGTGATAGACGGAAGGATGGACCCTGACTTAGGCGTGATGTAGCTGTTGCCTCTGATTGCGAAGAAGTTTGATGAGTTGAACTCGTCGATGTACTTCTTTGTTGCAGGATCGAGGTAAAGGACAGCCTTGTAACCGAGCTCGTGTGCCTTGTTCAGCGAGTAGAGTGAACATGCATAGTTTCCGCCCACCTTGAAAGCTCCTGAGCCGTTGGCTGCAGCTCTGTCGTAGTTTCTTGCTATGACTACGTCCACTGCGTCAAGTGCTCCACCTACATATGCTCCTACAGGAGAGCAGAGCATGAGGAAGGTACTTTCTTTTGATGACTGTACACCGAGCTGAGGGTTGGTTCCGATGAGGGTCGGGCGGAGATATAGTGACGCACCAGCCTCCTCGTAAGGAGGAAGGAAGTCAATGTTCTCCAATACGACTCTCTTGCACATGTCTACGAACATTTCTACAGAAGGCGCTTCGATTCCGAGGAATTTTGCGGATCTCTGAAGACGTTTGGCGTTCTCTTCAGGTCTGAAGAGGCGGATCCTGCCGTCTTTACCACGGAAAGCCTTGAGGCCTTCGAAACATTCGATTGCGTAGTGGAGTGCGCCGGCGTAGCTGCTGAATGTCAGATTGTCGTCGGTGAGGCTCTCCACAGGTGTCCAGGCTCCGTCCTTGAATGTGGTGCGGAGGATGGTGTTTGTCTTTGTGTAAGAGAATGTGAGTTTGCTCCAGTCGATATTAGCCATAGTGTTATCAGATTAGTATTTCAAATAATTGGTTGTTTTCATTTATGTACTCGTACTTGATGCCCTGTGCTTCCATTCTCTGGACCAGAGGTTCGAAGTCCTCCTTGGATGCGAGTTCGATGCCGACGAGGGCTGGGCCGGAAGTCTTGTTGGTCTTCTTGGTGTACTGGATGTGTACGAGGTCGTCTGTAGGACCGAGGATGTCGCGGATGAATGAGACGATCACTCCGGACTTCTGGGGGAAGTTCACGATGAAGTAGTGCTTGAGACCTTCGTAAAGAAGCGACTTTTCACGTATCTCCTCCATTCTTGTGATGTCGTTGTTGCTGCCGCTGACGATGCAGGCAACCTTCTTGCCTTTGATCCTGTCGGCATAGAAACGCAGGGCCGCCGCAGCAAGCGCTCCGGCAGGCTCCACCACGATGGCGCTCTTGTTGTACATCTGGATGATGGTCGTGCAGACTGCACCTTCCGGCACTATGACGATGTCGTCGAGGACTTCGCGGCAGACCTCATAGGTCAGCGAGCCGGCTTCCTGCACTGCGGCGCCGTCCACGAACTTGTCGATCTGCTCGAGCTTCACTACCTTTCCTGCCTTGATGGCTTCCTTCATGCAAGGTGCACCGCCCGGCTCGACTCCGATGATCTTTGTCTCTGGAGACATCTGTCTTATGTATGAACCCAGACCCGATGCAAGTCCGCCTCCTCCGATAGGGACGAAGATGTAGTCGAGCTTCTCCTTGGTCTGGCTGAGGATCTCACGTCCTATCGTGCCCTGGCCTTCCATGACCTTAGGATCATCGAAAGGAGGGATGAATGTCTTGTCGTTTTCCTTTGCAAACTTGATTGCGGCAGAGTTGGCCGCATCAAATGTGTCACCTGTAAGGATGATCTCGATGTACTCCCTTCCGAACATGCGCACCTGCTCGATCTTCTGCTTAGGTGTGGTCACCGGCATGAAGATGGATCCCATGATCTTGAGCTTGCTGCAGGAGAATGCGACACCCTGTGCATGGTTTCCGGCGCTGGCGCATACGATGCCGTTCTGCATGGATTCAGGGTCGATGGACCTGATCTTGTTGTATGCTCCGCGGATCTTGTAGGACCTTACCATCTGCAGGTCTTCTCTCTTGAGATATACATCAGCACCATAGATGTCTGAAAGATTCTGATTTCTCTGGAACGGGGTCGGTTCGAGGATTTCCTCAAGCACGCCTGAAGCCTTATCTATCGCTTCAACAGTAGGGTAGTACTTGCTTGTGACCATTTGTTATAGTTTTAAATCAGATTGTGATTATTTTGTCAAAAATATAATTTTAATCGCGTATTTCCTAATGATCGGACAGTTTTATGTGATTAATCCAATATAATCAATGCTATGGACCTGTGGCTGAATTCGAGCCTTACATTGTCCTGGCTGGCGCGGTTGAGCGTCGCCTTCCACCAGTTGTCGAACACGACCTCGTCTGTAGGCCATTCCAGACCCTGCGACTTGATCCTCAGGGTGTTGTCCGGGCTGATGATGGACACTTTCCTGCCTGTGCCGCAGTCCATCTCGAAGGTGTCCGTCACCGCGAACATGCTTCCATAGTCGGAAATCATCTCCACACCGATACCCATGCCTTCAAGATCGTATGTGCGGGCATACTCCATGAGCAGGGACATGTTGCCGATGGTATGGTCCTCGCGCTGTCCTGTGGCTCCGAGTATATATATGTTGCACACATCCTTCAGGTTCTCCATGACCCATCGGAATGCCTTCGTCAGGTCGTTGTGCTCCTGTTCGTCGACCTGGACTATGATGTCGCTGTAGCGTTTCCTGTCAGCCGGCGAGATGGAGTCCATGTCTCCTATCACCATGTCCGGCAGACGTTTCCTGCCGAAGATGGCAGTGCTGTTGCGAAGGAACTTCTTCAGCGCTCCGTCGCAGCAGATTATGAAGTCTGCCGTGCGGATGAGGTAGCGGGGATATTCCGTCTTCGGGAATGCTCCGTCGCATATTATCACTACATTGCTATGCATGTCTGCCTGTTATCTGTGAGGATGTACCCTGGGTCGTGCCGTAGGTCTGCGGCTCTCGGAAACCGATGAGGAAGTCCTTCACCGGCATCCTCTTCTTGCCTGAAAGCTGAAGCTCCGTGACAGAGACGGCTCCGTCTGCAGTTGCAAAGGCAAGATAGCTCTTTCCGTCTGAAAGGATCGTTCCCGGTGCTGCCTGGCTCATTCCGTTCTCACGGAGCATAGATGCGTATTCGTCGCCGACCACCTTAGCAGCCCTGTATATCTTCATCTGAAGCACCTTGTCTTCCTTGGTAAGTTCGGTGAATGCGGCAGGATATGGGCTCAGACCTCTGATGAGGTTGTATACATCCTTCGTCTTGCAGTTCCAGTCTATATGACAGAGCTCGCGAGAGAGTTTCGGTGCAGGGTGTAGGATCTCCGAGCCCTGGATGAAGCTCTTCTGTACGCGAAGCTCCGCATTGTTCTCGATGAGGGCTTCCACAGTCTGGACCACGAGCTTCGAGCCCATGTCCATGAGCTTGTCATGCACTTCCCCTACAGTCTCGTCCGGCCCTATCCTGCAGTCGTAGCGGTAGAGGATGCCTCCTGTGTCCATTCCATCGTCAATCATGAATGTGGTCACTCCCGTCGTCTTCTCACCGTTGATGACGGCCCAGTTGATAGGGGCGGCGCCGCGGTACTGCGGAAGCAGGGCGGCGTGGAGGTTGAAGGTGCCCAGACGCGGCATCGACCAGACGACCTTAGGCAGCATTCTGAAAGCGACCACTACAAACAGGTCGGCCTTCCATGACTTGAGCGCTTCGAGGAATTCCGGATCCTTGAGTGACACCGGCTGGAGGACCGGAATGTTGTGCTCTACTGCATATTTCTTTACTGCTCTTTCATTAATCTTGAGTCCGCGTCCGCTCGCCTTGTCGGCTACTGTGACTACTCCGACTATGTCATAGCCGCTCCTGATGAGTTCATCAAGCGGTGCGACTGCAAACTCCGGCGTACCCATATACACGATACGCGTCTTCTTGAAGTATCCCATTATCTTGGCTTTGAGTTTCTTGAATCCGTTCTTCATGCTTTCCGCACTGAATATAGATGAGTCGTTTATGGCCTTCCAGGTCAGGAACAGACCGGTAGGGAAGAGCACATAGCTTGAGAAGAAAACACCGTGGAAAGGTCCCACAGCGCCGTCTCTGGCCAGTTTCGTTCCCGATATGTCGATGACCCAGTATGCCACGAAGAAGAGGACAGATATGATGGCAGGGGTGCCGAGTCCTCCCTTCCGGATGAGTGCACCGATAGGCGCTCCGATGAAGAAGAATATGAAGCAGGCGATCGCCACTGCGAACTTCTTGAGTATCTCTATGTCGATGAGCCTGAGGGTGAAGTTGTGCCTGTAGCGCTCTCTCGCATATGACTCGAAGGACATTTCCAGGTCGTTTGCCGCAGTCTTCGCCTTTTCAAGCGAGCTCAGCTCCCTCTTCAGGTCATCCCATCTGCTTACATTCTCTGCCTTGAAGACGCTTGTCGGCCTCCTCCTGTTGGATGTGTCGAGCTGGCTGTTGTATCTGATGAACCTGCTTGTCCTGAATGCATTGAGGTTTTCCTGCTTTCCCTTGGCGTTAAGCTCTCCGATGGAGTCCTGACCGTGCTGCAGCTGCTTCAGGTTCATTGACTTCACCTGGTCGTTGAATCTGGCTGTGTCCGACTTCTGGAAGGCATAGTTCTCCAGAGGGATGAACATCTCCTGCTTGCGGAAGTCGATCTTCTGCACCTGGAGCGTCGTGTCGCGGTACTTCTTGTCGTTGGTCTCCTCGTAGTTGGTTCCGTCATAGAGGATGAAGGTGAGGTAGCTCTTGTCCCTGGACATCTTCATCACTGCGGAGTCTGCGATGGTAAGGCTGGTGTTGCCCTTCTTCTTGGTGTGGTTGTAGACCATCACCCCGTGCATCATTCCGCTCTCGTCGTCACGTTCGTCCACTCTGAGGATGTAGCCGTCGATTCCGTTGTAGAATGTTCCGGTCGGAATCTTGATCTCGTCCTTGGTCTTGTTGATGTCGTCACGGAGAGTGTAGATCTTGTTATATGCCACCGGAAGCAGGTCGTTGCTCACATAGAAGGCTCCGATGCTGATCAGGATGCAGACTGCCGCGAGGGGAGTCAGGATTCTCTGAAGGGATATGCCGGCAGCCTTGATGGCGAGGATCTCGTTGTTCTCTCCGAGCGTACCCATCGTCATCATGGATGAGAGCAGGGTGGCCAGAGGCAGGGAAAGAGGCATCACTGTGATGGCACCCCATCCGAGGAACTCAAGGATGACCTTGAGGCTCAGGCCCTTGCCGACGAGTTCATCGATGTAGAGCCAGAGGAACTGCATCACGAGGATGAACACGACAACCAGCAGGATCGCTATGAACGGTCCTACAAATGACTTGATTATGAACCTGTCGAGTTTCTTCATTGTCCTGTCGTCGTGGCCTCGATGTCCTATCTTGTCGCTGATGTAATCATTCTGTCGAGGGCATCCTTGAGGCCGTCAACAGCCTTTCCGCCAGCTGTAGCAAGACCCGGCTGTCCGCCACCGCCGCCCTGGATCAGCTTTGCTGCTTCACGTACGTCGGCACCGGCATTGCGGCCTGCCTTTACGAGATCGTCTGAGTACATGAGAAGGAGCTGCGGCTTGCCTGCTGCCTCGAATGCCGCTGCAATCACAAGGTTCTGAGCTTCCTTCTGAAGCATGAATGCTGCATTCTTGAGCATTGCAGGATCTACGCTGTAGTCGATGCTGACTACGTTTATACCGTTTATCTCCCTGGCCATGCCCTTGAGGCTGTTCTTGAGGGTTACGGTCTTCTCCTTGACGATTTCCTCCATCTGTTTCTTGTATGCTTCGTTCTCCTCAACTATTTTCCTGATGGCTCCTGCGAGGTCAGGTGCGTTGTTGAAGAAAGCTTTCGCGATGCGAAGAGTGGTTTCCATTCCGTCCACGAGAAGTTCTGCATGCACGCCTGTAGTAGCCTCGATTCTTCGTACTCCTGCTGCGATGGCAGACTCGGAAACAATCTTGAAGAATCCGATCTGACCTGTGGCTGCAGCATGAGTTCCTCCACAGAGTTCGCATGAATCTCCGAACTTCACCACACGCACAGTGTCGCCGTACTTCTCTCCGAAGAGGGCCATGGCACCCATTTCCTGAGCCTGCTCCATTGTCGCATTGCGGTTTTCGTCAAGCGGATTGTTTGCTCTGATGAGGGCGTTTACACGATTCTCGACAAGGTCGATCTGCTCGTCGCTGAGTTTCTCGAAATGCGAGAAGTCGAAACGGAAATATTTGTCACATACATATGAACCCTTCTGCTCGACATGCGTTCCGAGTATCTCGCGGAGAGCCTGATGGAGGAGGTGGGTTGCTGTATGGTTGTTCTCTATCTGGAGTCTTCTTTCGGTGTCTACATGTAGACTGAAGCTTTCGGTGCAGTCTGCAGGGATGCGTTCTGCAACGTGGATGGTGAGGTTGTTTTCCTTGATGGTGTTGACGATGTTGATCTTTTCTCCACTCTCAGAAAGAATGTAGCCGGTATCTCCGACCTGACCACCCATCTCGGCATAGAACGGAGTACGCTCGAATACGAGCTGGTACATTGTCTTGTTCTTTGCCTTTACCGTGCGGTGACGTGTGAGCTGTACGCCCTCCAGGTCGGTATAGTCGTATCCGAGGAACTCGATGTTGTCGCAATGGGTGAACTCAACCCAGTCTCCGGATTCGATGGCAGTTGCGTTACGTGCTCTGTCCTTCTGCTTCTGGAGCTCGGTCTGGAAGCCTTCAAGGTCGATTGTGTATCCCTTTTCAGATGCGATGAGCTCGGACAGGTCGATAGGGAAACCGAATGTGTCGTAGAGTGTGAATGCGTCCTCACCTGAGATTATCTTTGTCTCGGAAGACTTGGCCATGATGTTGTCCATAAGGCGGATACCTCTGTCGAGAGTGCGGAGGAAAGCCATCTCCTCTTCCTTGATCACGCGCTCGATGAGAGTCTGCTGCTTTACGATCTCAGGGTAGAACTCGCCCATGTCGTCTACAAGCTGTCCTACAAGACGGCAGAGGAAAGGCTCGTTGAACCCGAGGAAGGTGTATCCGTAACGTACTGCACGGCGGAGGATGCGTCGTATCACATATCCTGCCTTTACGTTGGAAGGAAGCTGACCGTCAGCAATAGAGAAGCTGATCGCACGGATGTGGTCTGCAATCACGCGCATCGCGATGTCCTCTTCTGTGGTGGTTCCGTACTTGTGGCCTGAAAGCTCCTCGATCTTTGCAATCATGCCTGTGAACACGTCTGTGTCGTAGTTTGACTTCTTGCCCTGAAGAGCCATGCAGAGACGCTCGAAGCCCATGCCTGTGTCCACGTTCTTGTTAGGAAGAAGCTCGAGCTCGCCGTTTGCCTTGCGGTTGTACTGCATGAAGACGTTGTTCCATATCTCTATCACGAGGTGGTGGTCCTTGTTGACAAGGGATGCGCCCGGAACTGCAGCCCTCTCCTCGTCTGAGCGGAGGTCGATGTGGATTTCCGAACAAGGACCGCAAGGGCCGGTGTCTCCCATTTCCCAGAAGTTGTCCTTCTTGTTTCCGAGCAGGATCCTGTCTTCAGGAAGATGTCTCTTCCATGCTTCCAAAGCCTCGGTGTCCAGTTTTGTGCCGTCAGCTTCAGAACCTTCGAAGACAGTTGCGTACAGTCTGTCCTTGTCAAGCTTGTATACGTCTGTAAGGAGTTCCCATGCCCAGTCGATGGCCTCGTTCTTGAAGTAATCTCCGAAGCTCCAGTTTCCGAGCATCTCGAACATCGTGTGGTGATATGTGTCACGACCGACCTCTTCAAGGTCGTTGTGCTTGCCGCTCACACGCAGACATTTCTGGCTGTCTGCAACCCTCTTCCATTTTGCAGGACTGTTGCCGAGGAACCAGTCCTTGAACTGGTTCATACCTGCATTTGTAAACATGAGTGTCGGATCGTTCTTTACCACCATCGGTGCAGAAGGCACGATCTGGTGTCCCTTTGAAGCAAAGAAGTCCAAGAAAGCTTTTCTGATCTCTTTTGAAGTCATATATCTGTTGTTTTTATCCTCAAACTGATGCCGCTTGCGTACAATACGGCAGAATAACTTACAAAAGTACAACATTTTTCTGAATTGACGTCAAAAGTGAGTCATATTAATACAGAAAGCCCGGCTGTGACCGGGCTTTCACAGCAGGATTCAAACCTGCCCATAACCAACTGACCTATTTAACAAAAATGTGCTTGGCGTAGTTGTATCCGAGTATGTCATATATCCCGGCCATGTTGTCCATATTGCCGAGGAATCTGTCGTAGTCCTTATTTTCAGGCTCGCACCACTGTATCTCGCTGAGCGCAGACATGCGCGGGAGAAGCATATATTCGAGATATGAATCTGTAGTGATGTATTCGGTCCAGAGGTTTGCCTGGATGCCGAGGATGTGGCTCTTCTCTTGGTCAGTCATCTCTTCTGTGAACGGCTCGAACGAATATACGAGCTCTACAGGTATATAGCCTCCGATGGCAAGAGGCTCCTCCGCCTTGTCCTTTGACTGATAGTAGTCAAGATAGAGGTGGGTATATGGCACCATGATGGCATCGTGCCCCATGCGTACAGCCTCAAGGCCGCCTTCCACGCCTCTCCATGACATCACAGTCGCATTAGGGGCTATCTCGCCTTCGAGGATCTCGTCCCAGCCGATGATCTTCTTTCCCTTTGTGCTGAGGAACTGCTCCATCCTGTTGGTCACATAGCTCTGGAGATAGTGCTCCGCCTTGTGCCTGTCGTCATCCTTGAGGCCGAGCTCGGCAATCTTCGCCTGGCAGTGCGGACATTCCTCCCAGCGTACCTTAGGGCACTCGTCACCGCCGATATGCACATATTCCGAAGGGAAGAGGTCGGCAACTTCAGCGAGCACATCCTCGAGGAACTTCATGGTCTCCTCCTTTCCGACGCAGAGGACATCGTCAGCGATTCCCCATCTGCCCCACACCTCGTACGGACCGCCTGTACATCCGAGTTCTGGGAAGCATGCGAGAGCTGCGAGCATATGACCCGGAAGGTCGATTTCAGGGATGATCTCGATTCCTCTTGCAGCCGCATATGCGATCACTTCCTTCACCTGATCCTGAGTGAAGAAGCAGCCCTCGCCGTAAGGTGTGTTGTCATAGCCCTTCCTGTCGCGTCCGTGGCCGATGATGGTCTGCTTGCGGACTGCACCGGTCTGGGTGAGCTGGGGGTATTTCTTGATCTCAAGTCTCCATCCCTGGTCGTCTGTAAGATGCCAGTGGAGGACGTTGAGCTTGTGGATTGCCATGATGTCTATGTATTTCTTCACTTCGTTGATGTCGAAGAAGTGGCGTGACACGTCAAGGTGCATTCCCCTGTAGCCGAATCTCGGCTTGTCCTGGATCTTCATGCACGGGAGGGTCCAGTCAGCCTCAGGAGCGGCTGCCCCTGTGTAGACCTCTGCAGGAAGCATCTGCCTGAGTGTCTGGATGGCATAGAAGACGCCTTTGAGTCCGGCAGCCCTGATGACTGCCTTCTTTCCGCATACCTCGATGCTGTACTCCTCTTCGCCAAGGCCTCCGTCCTTCTCGAAAATGAAGCGGGTGTCTGCTGAAGCTGAGGCTTTTGCGCTTGCCCCTGCAAGGTCTGCCTCGAATTCCGCAATGGCATCCTTCGCCAGCTGGCAGAAATCTTCATCTGCCTTGAAAGCGGCTCCAGCCGCATCGAATGTACCTTCGTAGACTTCCACCGAAGCCGGCTGAGGTATTACTTCCACCTGATTCCTGACAACTTCCTTGCTGCAGGCCATCGAAACGATCGCCACGGCGATCAGTATTGCTGTTTTTCTCATGATCATAAGGTCTTAAAGTGACAATGTCGCCGGAGCGATGTTCCATCCTGATAATTCTACATTGAGCTGTCCCTGTGCAGGTACGCCTGTGCGGCAGGTATAGGTCCTGCTCTCTCCCGGCTTGAGGCTGATGAAGTTCTCGTTCCAGAATGCCGGGGTCACCATCTGGCCTTCAGCGTCCTTGAGCGCCATCCTCACGAAGAAGGCAACCTTGTCCGAAGTGTTGGTGACCTTCACCTTGACCGTCTCGCCCTCGGTGCTTGCAACAGCATTGAGAGTGGCCTGGCCGAGGTCGGCAAGAGCCTTGTAGTCAGCGTGCTGCGAAAGACGGATCCTTATCCAGTTATATCTCTTCCAGTTGTGGATGTCCTCGACAGGGGAGAGGCAGTATTCGTTTCGTGCCACCTCGTTGCCCTTCTTGTCCTTGAGGGTCAGGAACATGAATGACACCTTTTCGCACTGAGGGATCTCGAAGAGTTTCACCGGTCCGCCTTCAGGCAGGGTCACGTCGCACTGTGCCTGGGTGGTGAGCTTTCCGTCAATGTCGTATATCTCAGCATGTGCGGTCAGATCGAATGATCCGGCCTCGTCGTTCACTGCATAGATGTGCCTGTCGTAGTAGTTATATACGAGCTGCTGCGGCTCGCAGGCCTTCTTGACAGACCAGTAGCCTGCAGTAGGAACGAGATACCAGTCATACATCTGCCAGTAGAGCGAAGGCCATGCGGAGTTGAGCATCCACTGGATGAGTCCGGTAGAGCGAGGGACATTCACGCGGAAAGCCTCGAACATGGCTCTTGTACCGTCGAAGTCAAGGTGATGGGCCTTGAGCAGGAACTGGTCGAGATTCTCTGACGGACCGTATCTCTTCTCTGTGACTTCCTTGAGGACGTCGAGAGAGTGCATGGCTTCACCTGCTGTGGTACAGTGGTAGTCATATTCCTCTCCGAGAGGCCAGAGCTTGTCTGCCGGAATCATCTTCATGATAGACTCCTTCATAGGCATCTGGGCTCCGATTCCGGTCTCGGTGTTGAATCCGAAGGCTCCGCCCGGAGCTTCAGGGCTGTACCAGTAGACAGGTGCCTGGTAGTCGTACGGACCTACCATCTTCATTCCTGTAGGACCTGTGAGCTCGCTGACTAGGGCCTTTGCAGCTCCTACGTACGGACGGTCATCCACCTCTTCGAGGATGTCGAGGTACTTCTGCTCAAGTGCAGGGCGCGGAAGCATGTCACTTCCCGAGTACCATGCTATGATGCTCGGGTGGTTCCTGAGCCAGAGGATCTGGTCACGCCATGACTGGGCGATCATTTCCATGTCATCCTCCTCCTTGATGCATCCGAACTCATCATTCGGAGTCCTTGAATATACCTCCCACTCCCAGAAGCAGCTCCAGCCCACAAGGGCAAGGAGACCCTTCCTGTCGCAGAGGTCATATACATTCTGCGATGTTCCCCATACATTTTCGAAACGTACGGTGTTCATGTTCATGTCCTTGACATAGTCGAGCTCGATCTCGTTCCTCTCGTCCGGATTGCGGAGGAATATGTCGTCGGTCCAGCCTGCTCCCTTGATGAGGACCTTCTTGCCGTTGAGGAGGAAGCCTCTGTGGCCTTCTTCAGTCATGTAGCTGTCGATCTGGCGGATGCCGAAATCAACGTCCTCAGAGTCTGACTGCTTTCCGTTCACGTTGAAGGACACCTCCATGGCGTACATCTCAGGGCTGCCGAGGTTGTGGCACCACCAGAGCCGTGGGTTCTTCACATTGAACATCCCTGCATCGTCAGGGCCTACTGTCACGGTCTTCTCCTCGTTTGCGCCGAGGGTGACGGGATGTCTGTAGGTCCTGCCCTCCATCGTATAGGTGATTTCTCCCTCCACAGGAACATCTGAAGCATTCTTGAGAGTAGTTTCCACTGTGAGCCATGCCCTCCTGAGAGTCTCGGTGTCAACCTTGGTCTTGACGGCAGTGTTGTACAATGACACGGCATCGCTGTAGCGTACCCACACCGGGCGGAATATACCCATGCTCTCATCGGCGGCACGAGGGTTCCAGTCTACGAATCCCACGTTGAAGTCTCCGTCCTCTGCGCGGAAGAGCTTGACTGCCAATGTGTTGTTTTCGGCGATGAGGTCCGTCACATCAAAAGTGAACTGGCGGTACGGGCCTGTCATCTCCTCGCGCGAAGCTATCTGCGTGCCATTGAGCCATACCTCTGCGCTGTAGCAGATTCCCTCGAAATCAAGACTGACGCGCTGTCCCTCCTTCAATGCAGGGACAGAAAAATCATTCACATACCACCATGGCTCCTTGAAATCATCGCGGTCGATGACCTTGTCGTAGTTGGTGCCGATGAATGCATCAGCATACAATCCGTGTTGAGTCAGTGTTCCCAGCACGGTAGATGGCACCTTGGCGTCATACCATTCAGCGCTCTCTCTGCAGAGTGCGTCTGCATCGAGTCCGACGATTTCCGAGGACTGTATCTTCCATCCGTCGGTGATAGTGAAGTCAGTGTCCTGGTTCACGACTGCTTCCGTGCAGCCGGCAGCAAGAGCTGCAACAGCCAGAAAATTGAGAAAGTTCAGTTTCATGATAATATGATGTTATTTATTCGTATCTATGACAGCGAAGAACTCTCCTCTCTTGAGAAGCCTGTACAGGTCTCCTCCAGGGTAGTCGAAAAGCAGATACTGGAGAGTCGCCTCCTTGAACGAGTTCACATGCCAGCTTCCGTAGGCGTAGACCCTTCCCTGGTCATCTGCCGACATGGACATGATCATCCTTGCCGCGCGGCCGTCCTGGTCTATGACAGGCCCGTGGTCGGTTATCACGCTGTGGTCTGCTCCTTCGGCAAGAGAGATGCTCCGCAGGTGCAGTTTCCTGTCCACATACGCCTCGCTGGCAGGGTCGATCTCCCTCTCGTCCTCAGAGAAGAGCTTTCTTTCATCGTCCAGATCCTCATACTGTATGAAATAGAGACGGTCTCCTCCGACAGCGGTCTGGAAATAGTTCGAGCCTATATAGGCTACCTCTTCGAAGGCCTCGCCGCTCTCGATGTCCTTGCCCGGATCAAAGATCCACAGACGCTCGTCTCCACCGCCGAGCGCTCCCATGGTGAAGTAGCACTTTTCGCGTCCCGGCATAGGGGAGAGCCATGTCCATGACCTCTGTGTGTTGCTGAACTCATCCACAGGAGTGCCGTCGATGAGGCGGCCTTTCGGAAGCACGTCGTAATAGGTCTCGATCTTTCCTGATTCAGGTCTGTATACGTAGAGGTTTCCGTGGTCGTTCTCGTATTCGTAGTTCCTCTTCCAGAGAGTGAACCATACGTTTCCGTTGTTGTCTATGAAGAACCAGAAGCTTGCGGCCTTGCGTCCTTCGACCACCAGGCCGAGGTCTTCCTTCTCACCTGTGACCATGTCGATGCTGTAGAGGTGGCAGCCGTCCGACTCGTAGAGCTCGTCCAGGAAAGGCACCACGAACACATAGAGCTTTTTCCGTACGGGATCCGCCTCGATTGCGGAATATATTGAATATCTTGGCTTTACGATGCCGTAGTCCCTGAATCTGCCTGTGGCCGTCTCGTATCCCAGGACATGGGCTCCGGTGTAGTTCTCTATGCCTTCCTTCCAGTAGTTCGAGAGGTGGGTGGTGAAGTACAGCCATCCGTCACACTCGACGATAGGGCTGTGGATCTTGCCCTGCTGGGAAGGTGTGTCCTGCTCTCCGCAGACATATGTCATGTCTTCCGCAAGCATCGTGTGCTCATACGTCCTCGGGTCGAACCTGTGGAATCCTGCTCCGTGGCTCTTCGAATGTGTCGATGACGAGAAGTAGCAGTTACCGTCCGAAGCAGTGGTGATGCCCTGCCATTGACCGTCCCACTCCTTGCATATCTTGTTCATGGATATGGTATATACCTTATGAGCCATGGCTTCTTCGTTGGCCTTGGTCTGCGGATTGCACGACGCCAGCACGAGTGCTGCTGCGACGATTAATGAAACATGCTTCATGCTATCTTTCTGTTATGAGGTTTCTTGATCTGAGCTGGCTGAGGCCGTCTTCCCAGCTTCCGCCGTCTGCCCACATATAGTAGGAGAAGTAAGAAGTGGAATTGTGATAGAGAGGGACCCAAGGCTGCAGTTCGACATATGGATAGTGCGAGTCAGGATTGGTGTCCAGATTCATCCACATGTGCAGATAGAACGGACGGTGTACAGGATAGGCTCCGACGAATGATATGTCCTCCCTTGTGTCGTAGCCCGCATTCCAGCCTTCCCTGAGGTCCAGGATCTTTCCGTACATCCTCTTCGGATCCATGACATATTCCCGGTTTCCGCCTATTTCCGGTATGATGAACCTGTCTTCCACGCCATGCTCACTGCCGATCGATAGGATTGGCTGGGGACCCAGGACGTCAAGCTCCGGATTCACCATGTCCAGGGCAAAGCGTATTCCCAGCAGAGGGGTGTCTCCGTAGAGGGTGAATGTCTTCTCTATGGTGTTGCCGTAGTATTCGCCTCTCATGCGGACTTCAGCATAGGCTCCTCCGGCCTTCACTACCTCGGCATCATACACCTTGTGTGTCTCCATGCTTGCCTGTCCGAGGAAATCCTCGAAGCCGCCGAACGGCCAGAATGCCCTGTCCCTGTATGGCCTGTTCACGTCTTCAGGCTTGTCCGGCCACAGCTTGAAGAACACATTGTCGTTGCGTGACTTGACGATATATTCTATCACACGGGCACCGGTCGTGAGCAACGTGACCTTCACCTTGCTGTTCTCCATTACATATTCATTGACTCCGTCGCCGTTGAGGTCAATCTCCGTAAGGGTCACTTCACCGGCATCGTCACCGATTCCGAGCCGGGTACGGGCTGTCACTCCCATTGCCTCATATGTGACCGTGTAGTGTCCCGGTGCAGATTCCATCTCGTAGCAGAATGCCTTGTATCCGCCCTTGCGGATGTCTATTGTCCTGACGTCATGGAATATGACCTTGGAAGAATCATCCTTGTCAGCTACGGTCATCTTCACCTCCACTTCTTCATCATCAGTGAAGTTGTATATGGACACAGGAATCTTTGTGCCCGAGGCTGAACCGTAAAGGAGCTGGTGGGCTGATATGGCAGGAGGCATGTCCAGCTTGGCCATGATGGCCTTTGATTTGCCGTCCCAGTCGAACTTCAGACCGATTGCGTTCAATCTGCCCATAGCCTCTTTTGTAGGATTCAGGTCCAATGTGATCTCCTTTGTAGTTCCCGCAGGAATACTTACTTCACCTGCAGGACTGCCGCCCAGTGCCAGCCTGTCCGACATCGTCACCGAAAGTCTGCCTTCAACCTTCCTGTCATGGAGATTTGTTATGGATATATGAAGCCTGGTGCCTTCGGCATAGGCCTTCATGTCAAGTCTGTCACCGAAATACTCTTCGAGGGACACTCTGTCCAGCATCATCAGCTGCACTGCCTTGCGGAACATGTCAGACCCCATCACCAGACCGCCTTCGGCTACGGCTACCGCACGCCTGTCCATTATCGCATCCCACATCGCTGTGCGGTCGAAACAGGCATCCTTAGGCGTGAAGAGCACCATGCTGTTGAGTGTTCCTCCAAGCATGTTGCCAGTGGTGATCACAAAAGGCTTGTCAGAACTGTTTATCTGGTTCTCATGACCAGCTGCGGCAAAGAAACCGTCATAGTCCTTGTCATCTGTATAGTCTCTTTGACCTTTGTCCGGCCCTACTCTCTTGAATAAGTAACCGTTCTTTTCTGCCTGAAGCTTTTTCCATGAATCTCTGCCTCCCATGAGCTGGCTCTGGAAACCTTCCCAGTCGTCTGCTCCGAACAGAGGTGATGCTCCAAGGTCCGTCACTACCGGAAGCCCCGTCTCCTTCACCCAGTCAGCTATCTTGTTTCCCGAGTGGGTTTCGTAACCTCCGCTGAAGACAAACCATGAGTTTCCCTCATTCATTCCGGCTCCCATCACATCGATAGGAGTACCAGGGGTACAGGTGACACTCTGGATGTTGGTACCTGTGCCGAACCATCCTCGCTTCATATCATACTCCTCCCTCACCTTTTCAACATATCCGAGGGCCTCCCTGAATATGTCGCGTCCTTCCTGAGTGCCGACAACGGCAAACAAAGACTTCTTCCTGTTCCTGAGCACGAATGCGTCAAGAGGGGTGTAGTCTTCAGCCTTTGTCTGGTAGCCTTCTGTTCCGGATGGCGCCGCCGGAGCCTTTGCTCCCAGCTGCTGTCCGGCCTGTGAGTCCCGGTCTGCATATACGAGGACGTTGTCACTCTCTCTGAATGCCGCTTCAAGCTGGCCATCATCAGGATTCTCCAGCACGACATAAGGTGCTGCAGAGAGGGCGAAGAGGAAGCCTTCCTGCATGTTCAGGCCTGGTATGCCGAGCCTGTCGGCAAGGTCCCTCCTGGACTGCTCTATTGTCCTTTCCAGGTCAGGGATATTGATCCTATACAGATTGCCGTATCTGTAATGCTGTCTGTATACGTTCTGCCAATGGTTGGTGTATCCATTGAATGTGAATTCGTTGGCTATAGCCTCGGCCTCGCATCCCGATGCTCCCTTGAACCTGTCGGCGAAGGAACCGGAAGTGCAGCTGACGGCAACAGACAATACCACCAATAGTAAATGTGACGTCTTCATGATCCAGTGTTATCTCGCATGTTCCTTGAATGGAGTATATGCCATCCAGTCGATTTCGAGCTCGTATGGATATAGAGGGGCCTCCACCGAATTCGGATTGGTCTCTACCGGCCAGTTGTTGGTGTGCCAGAAGTTGAGCCTGTAGCGTGACTGTACCATAGGGATACCTGTCTTTGCAGGCTGGTCCGGGAATACGACCTTTCCTTCATAGTCCCAAAGGATTATCTTCTCGTTGGTGTCAGGATGGATGATCCACCAGGTGATCCTGTCAGGATACCAGTCCCATCCATAGACATAGAATCTTTCCGAAGCATCATAATCCTCGATAGGAGTGATCTTCTTAGGCATGTTCTGTCTGCCCTTGAAGTCTCCTCTGACAGTTATCTCGCGTGTCCTGTCCTCCCTGGTGGTCTCCGCCCTGTAGGAAGTCTCGTAGATCACGCCTTCCCTGAGGTTGATGGTCCTTCCGACGCGGTTGTGTGCAGGACGCACACCCGTCCATGTGCCGACATATATGATGGCAGGGTCTGCTATGAGCCATTCCATGTCAATCTCGCTCTGACCATACTGAGGATCGATGTTATAAGTGAAATATCCTACAACCGCTCCTACGTTCGGCTGCACTCCCTGCACCTTAGGTACGCGGATCCTCGCCGAATACGTGCCGTAGAAGGTGTAGTCCTTGGTGATTATCTCCGGTCCTCGTCCTGCGCCCGCAGGGTCGTTCGGATCTATGCGGTACATCATGATGTCCGTTCCTGCTTCCGAGAGGGAAGGATGACCGGAATAATAGCGGTAGTCATAGGCATTGCGCCTGTAGTTATAGTTGAAGAAGTCAGATGTCTGCCCGGTGAAGTTTTCGATGAACGGACCATGAAAGGCAGCCTCCCTGGCTTTCCCTCTGTGGGGAGGCTGCGCATTCATGATTCCTGCCGTTACCAGCAGAACTATACTAACCAAAGTAATCTTTTTCATAATCATGTGGTGTTATCGGGTTATTTTGAACCGTTTTCCTTCCACGCACCGATGTGGTCGTCGAAAGGCTCATATGTCATCCAGTCTATCTCCATCTCAAATGGATATTTAGGTGCCTCCTTGGCTGCCTTCATGTCTTCCGCCAGCCTTGTGGTGCTGTGCCAGAAGCTTGTCGTGTAGCGGGCAGGGAGCACTGGGATGCCGGCAGGCGCGCAGGTCCCGGTGAAAAGCTCCTTTCCCTTGTACTCCCAGAGGATCACCTTGTCGGTGTTCATGTCCTTCCTTATCCACCATGTGATCTTGTCCGGATACCAGTCGAACCCGTAGATGTAGAACCTCTTCGAGGCATCGAAATCACTGATGGCTGTGATCTTGGACGGATTGTTCTGGTCGTCCGTCAGCTTTCCTTTCTCGGTTGCACCTGTTCCATAAGAACAGTCTGTTATGGTGCCTTTGGCAAGATTGATGGTCCTGCTTATCCTGTTCAGATCCTTGCCTGTTCCTGTCCATGCGCTCAGGTAGACGATGGTCGGGTCTGCGATGCGGAGCTCGAAGTCGATCTCGCTCTGTCCGAACTTCTCATCCACGTCATATACATACAGTCCGGCTGCTGCTCCTATGTTCTTCTGCGCCTTCCTGATGTCCGGCACCCTCATACGTGCGGCGTAGGAACCGTAGAAGGTGTAGTCCTTTGTGAGTACCTGCGGTCCTCTTCCCCATCCTTCTCCATCAGACGGGTCAATGCGCATCATCATCACCTTCGTGTTGGCCTCGGAGAGGGAAGGGTAGGCTGAATAGTAACGGAAATCTTCTCCTCCGCTGGCTTTAGGGGCAAACCTGAGGAATGAGGCTGTCTCGCTGAACCCCTCTTCGAATTCTCCATACAGGACGACATCCTTGAAAGGGATTTCCGGTTCTTCTTCCCCGCCTCCGTTGTCAGGATTCTCCTGCTCCGGCGGAAGCGGCGGTGGCGGAGGGGCCGGCGCAGGAGTAGGATACTCCTTGCCGCAGGCCGCCACGGCAAGCGCGACGGACAATGATATGAGTGTCTTCTTCATGTTCCTCAAGGCTTATTTCCAGCTGTTTGTATCAATCCATGCCTGGCTTTCCTCTACGAAAGGCTCATACGACATCCAGTCGATCTCGAGGGCATAAGGATAGGCCGGAGCCTCGATGGATTTAGGATTTGTGTCCACAGGCCAGTTGTTGGTGTGCCAGTAGTTGAGGAGATATGTTGTAGGTGACTTAGGGATTCCGTCGAAGCCCTCCACTCCGTTCAGAGCGGTTGTCTCAGGCTGGTAGTCCCAGAGGATGATCTTTTCGTTGGTCTGAGGATGGATGATCCACCATGTGAGGCGGTCAGGATGCCAGTCGAAACCGTAGGTGTAGAAGCGCTTTGAAGCATCGTAGTCTTCGATGGCAGTGATCTTCTCAGGCTGGTTTCCTGTGCCTGTGATGTTGTGGTTCCTGTTGCCGTCATGGCTTGAGCGGTAGATGGTGTAGAGGATCTCACCCTTTGCAAGATTGATCGTCCTTCCCACGCGCTGGTCAGCGTTGCCTGTCCATGTTCCGACATAGATGAGGGTAGGGTCAGCGATGAGCCACTCGAAGTCGATCTCGCTCAGACCGAAGGCCTTGTCCATGCGGTAGGTGAAGTAGCCTACCACTGCGCCGATGTTCGGCTGTACCTTCTTTACATCAGGCACCCTGATCCTTGCTTTATATGTGCCGAAGTGGGTGAGTTTCTTTGTTCCGATTTCAGGACCGCGTCCTGCACCAGCCTTGGTTGTCGGATCTATTCTCATGACCATCACATCAGAACCCTTTTCCGAAAGTGACGGCACGTTAGGATAATAACGGTAGTTATATGTGCCGTGGCAGTTGAAGAACTCAGGACGGTCGCTGTTGAAGTTTTCGATGAATGTGTCCATGAATCTGTCAGTGTCGACAGACTGTGCGCTTGCACTGGCAGCTGCCATCATAAGGGCCGCGCAAAGGGTAAATATTACTCTTCTCATAATCATGTGGTTTAGTTGGAAGAGGCGGGACAATCCCTCATCCCGCCCCTTATTTTTTAAAAGAATTAGAGGACGATCTTGACGCTTATGCTGTCAAAGAGGATATCGTCGATTGCAGGGCCGAATGTCGTTCCCCATACATTACGGTAGTCGATACCGAATGCGTATGTTCCGCTTTCGGCAGCAGTGTATGTAACGACTTCAGAAACACCGTCTCCGCTATATCCATGCTCAGCTGTAAGTACTCCACTTGCATTAGAGAAGTTTCCGTCATATGCTGGGAGAGGAGTTCCGACGTTCCAGTAGTTGTACATTTCAATTACAGCCGAACCGTCAGGAGCCTGACCGTTTGCCTCAACCTCTGCCAATGGACATATTACGAACCAAAGGAGACCATCGTCGTTGTTGTTTGCACCCCATTTCATTTCTGCAGAAATCTCCAGTACATCACCAGCTTCTACCTCGATAGTCTGGTACATGAAGAAGTTGTGTGCAGAATCGTGGAGCTGGTTCTCTGGACTCAATCTCAAGCATCCGCCTTCTCCGCCTGCAGGCTTGTCAGCGGTGTAACCGAAGTAAGGCTGCCAGTTGTATTTACCATCGATAGGTGTAGCGTAATCCATGTCAGTGATCCACTTAGGGAGGATTGTCCAGTACTGGGCGTCTTCCTCTTCCATCGCGCCACCCTTGATGAGCTCGTTGTAACCGATTACCTCGATGGCAGTTTCATAAACGTCAGTGTCTCCGCCAACGCCGGTAACTGTAGCCTTTACAGTGTAAGTCTGGTTGAATTCAGGGAACTCGTGGTTGACTGTGAACTCAGTAGAAGCCTCGCTGCCGTCACCGAAGTCCCATACGATTGAAGCTGCGTTCTCAGAAGCTGTAGCATCGAGAGTGAAGATCTTACCGAACTTGCCGGCGCGGTCAGTCTGGGCTGTAGCCGAGAAGTAAGCCTTCACGGCACCTGCTACAGACACTTCCTTCTCTACGCTCTTTGCGTTACCGTCAGCATCCTGCACTGTAAGCTTTACTGTGTAAGTGCCTGCTGCATCGTAAGTGTGCTCAGGAGAAGCCTCAGTTGAAGTGTTCTCGTCACCGAAGTTCCAGAGGTAAGCCTCTGCACCCTCTGATGCGTTGGTGAACTTGACAGTGAGGTTCTCAGCTGTGAATGTGAAGTCTGCCTTGAGCTCCTTCTTGTCAGATGGTTTGTCCTGATTTCCCGGGCCCGGTGTCGGAGGGGTTGGAGTAGGAGTTGCAGGATCGTCGCAAGCTGCAACTACGGCAGCTGCCATTGCGAACATCGCGAAAAGTTTGAAAATCTTTTTCATGATAAATAAAAATTAGGTTTGAGTTGGTTATAATTAAACGGTTGGTATCGGGAATAGGGTTCTGACTCCGCCTTCAGGGAGATTCTTCGCAAGAGCCTCATCCCACTCGGCGCTGTTGAGGTCGATGACGATCACCACGCTGGTGTTGCTTTCGGCAAGCTCGTACTGCGTAGGATTTGAAATCTCAAGACCGAGGACGAGGAGCTGGTATTTTCCGTCAGTGATGATGGATGAAGCCTGGCCTGCAAGAGCCTGAAGGTCGACCGTCACATAGCATGTGCCCGTGTTGTCCCCTTCCTTGACGCTGATCTTGCCCGGAATGGTGCATACGCCTGCAGGAAGTTCTGATGCAGGGATGTCCTTCGAGTCATATTCTGCGATCTTCCTTTCAGTCTCGCTGTCACACACCTTGAGGTCCACGCTGAACGCCTTCTGCTGTGCCAGGGCGCCTGCACGTACGACTCCAAGGGCAATGTTGAGTTTCCCGTTCTCGAAATTGCAGACATAGGTCTTGTTCTGGTCCAGAGGTCCGTTAGGGATAGGATAGGTGTTGTCCATTCCGGTCACGGTCGCCTGAGGAATGTATATCATAGGGAAACCATAATCCTTGTTTGCGTCACTTGGCTCGCAGCCGGCAAGGAGCGTGACCATGGCGGCCAAAGCAAGGAACAGAAGATTTTTTCTTGATAAGATTGCCATATTCTTTATCTTTAATTTTAGTTATATTCCGGATTCTGGGTGATCGCTCCGTTGGAGTTGGTCACCTCCTTGCGGGTGAACGGCATGTAGTAGTTGCGTTTGTGGAACACCCTGTTCTCTACATTTGTGAACGAGTACTGGTAGCCTCCGAGGTTGTTGCGGCGTACCACTGCGCCCTTGATAGGCTTGTTCAGCACGTCCTCTGCGTCCAGCCAGCGGAGAAGGTCCCAATAGCGGTGATCCTCGAATGCGAGCTCTACGCGGCGCTCATGCTTGACAGCCTTTCTGAAATCGCTCTTGGAAGATGCGGTCACAGCAGGGAGGGAAGTGCTTGCACTGTTGCGGACCTCGGTGAGGGCCTGTCGGGCTGTCATTCCATATCCCTTAGGGTCTGAATCCGGACCATAGGCCTCGTTCATCGCCTCCGCATAGTTCAGAAGCACTTCGGCATAACGGAACACCGGCCAGAGGTGGTCTGTGCTTCCGCCTTCCACGAGGTTGAGGTTAGGAGCAAGGAACTTCCTGAGGTAGTAGCCTGTCTTGCTGGCTCCGTTTGTCTTCTGGTCGAACTGTCCGCCAGGAGACTGGTCGAAGTCGGTCACGCCGTTCCACTCACATCCGTTGTACACGATGGTAGCGGCCATGCGAGGGTCACGGTTGACATATGGATTGGCAGTCTGCGCTCCGATGTATTCATATGAATCCACAAGGTTGTGGCTTGGAGTGATTCCGCTGTTTCCTCCTCGTGTTCCGACAGGATAGTTCAGACGCTCAGGCGTGCTGCTGTTCACCTTGCGGATGAGGAAGATGGACTCGAGGTCAGTGGTCGAATTGTTCTTGATGAAGTAGTCGCCGTACTTTCTGTTTACAGGCATGGTGTATGGCTGCGGCACTCTGCCGGCCTCTCCGAATCCGAATCCCTTCTCGAAGATGGCCTTGCGGGTCTGGATGACCTCGTTTGCAGCTTCAGCAGCCCTTTCCCATTTCTCCGTGCTGTTCTCCGGGTTGTTTCTCGGGCTGGCCGCATACAGAAGCACTCGTGCCTTGATCGCCAGGGCGCTGGTCTTGTCAAAGCGTCCGGTGTTGTTCCTGAAGTTCCAGTTAGCCACATCGGCAATCTTGTTGTCCGGAGTCTCGTCGAGCATCACGCGCCAGTCGAGGCAGACCTTGTCCTTGTTCTCGTCGATCAGCCTTACGATGTGCTCCACAACCTGGTCGTATGTAGCCTGCTGGTAAAGACCGTTGCCGCCTTCGGCCTCCTGTATGATAGGGACTCCTCCGTACATCTTGATGAGTTCTCCGTAGTAGTAGGCCTCGGCGATTCTCGCTTCGGCTCTCTGCCAGTTGAGGTTGATCACATCTCTCTTGTAGGCTCTCGGATTGCTTGTGTTGTAGATTGATCCGTCAGGGTTGTACATTGTCGTGGTGTCCCTGTTCAGGGCGAGGAAGTCTTCTCCGTCCTTTGCATAGTCGATGAAGAAGTGGGCTGCCCTGATGCCTTCGTAGTAGTTCTTGTAGAGGTACGACAGAGGATTCACGTCAGGAGAGATGAGGCCTCTGTTGAAGTATGATACATCCGACACCGGTGCTGTCTGCACAGCCTCGTCAGAGGCTGCCGCAAACAGGTTTCCGTCGATGACATCGAAACCGTACTGCATCGGAGCATAGTATGCGTTTGCAAAATTAGTCAGGGTGGAAGATCTGGTCTCAAGCCTGTCTATAGTGTCAAACACATCCATGCGTGTATCCAAAAAGTCTTCACATCCGCAGAAAGCCAGGGCTGCTGCAGAGATGAGAATGATATTTTTGATGTTTCTTTTCATGATGTTGGCATTTTACCGGTTAAAAACTGATCTGTACTCCGACATTTGCAGACTTGAGCGCAGGATAGCCGTAGTAAGCTGTTTCAGGATCCATCTTGCACTCCTTCAGCAGGTTGCTGAATGTGAGCATGTTGAGAGCGTTCACATAGAGACGGCATTTTGTGATTCCGGCGTTACGTACCGCCCTGAGGTTGGCGAGGTCGTAGCCTACTTCCACATTCTGGAGTCTGATGTAGTCGTTCTTGCGGATCCAGAATGAACTTGAACGGTAGTTGTTGTCGTTCTGTCCGGTAGTCAGACGAGGGAAGGTCGCATATTCCCTTGTGTCGATGTTCTGCTCAGGATAATATGCCCATGCGCCTCTTGCCCATTCGAAGATGTTGCCATAGTTGAGGAACGGCTTCCATGCCGCGTAGTCAAGAAGGTTGACTGTGCCGCCTGCGCTTCCTGTAAACAGGAATGAGAAGTCAAAGCCCTTGTATGAGAATTCTGCTCCTGCACTGAACTGGAGCTTCGGATAACCTGGAGCGCCGATCTCGCTGATGTCGGTCTCGTCGACATATCCGTCACCGTCCCAGTCCATGTACTTGAGGTCTCCCGGCTGCACGCTACCGAAGAGAGGCGTAGGGAGATCCTTCTTGAGCGAACCGTCAAGATTGAAGTCATTGGTCTGGTAGAAGCCTACGCAGGTGAGTCCCATGCGTGTTCCGAGAGGGCGTCCTGTGGCTGCATTGTAGGCATACTTAGGCGGAACCTCTCCCATGAAGTCGACTGTATTCTTCGCATACACAGCGTTTCCGAACACAGAGTAGGCGAAGTCGCCGATCCTGTCGGTAAATGTGATGTTTCCGTCGACACCGCTGTTGGTCATCCTTCCGATGTTCGAGTAATATACATTGGTACCATTGTAGTCCATGCGTGTGTTGTCGAGGGTGAGGATGCCGTTTCTCTTGTCGATGAAGTAGTCAGCCGTGATGCTGAGCTTCTCGAAGAGGTTCATGTCGATTCCGGCGTTGAGCTTGAGGCTTCTCTCTGCTGTCACGTCAGGGTTGGCGATGAACAGAGGCACAAGACCGCTTCCTCCTCCACCGAATGAAGGGCCGAGACCGGTTATGAAGCTTCCGCCGTTGGCATAGTACTGCTGGTAGAGATAGCGTCCGTTGGTCTCGAATCCGCCGATAGCCACATTGGCCTCAGTCGAACCTGAAAGACCAGCCGAACCTCTTACCTTGAGGAGTCTGACCACGTCGTTGTCCTTGAGGAAAGACTCGTTGGAAACCACCCATGCAAGCGATCCTGCAGGGAAGAAACCGAAGCGGTTGCCCGGAGCGTATGCGTCGCTTCCGAAATATGAGAACGCGAGTTCTGCGATATAGCGGTTGTCATATGCATAATTCACCTTTCCGTTGTAATTGATGAAATGGTATTTCCAGTTGTAGAAAGCCGATCCCATTCCTGTGTAGTCGGAAATATGGGCATTGAGTGCCGCATCAATGGCATTCAGGCCGAAGGTGTTGCCGTAGCCGAGGGTCACATTGCCCTGCATCCAGCGCTCCTTGCCCGAAGTCCAGTAGCCGTTGGACCTGATATAGGTCGACTGGTCGTCTGTCTGAGCCACACCGTTGAAGTATCTCGCATATGTACGTGTCTTGCCTGTGTTTCCGATGCTCCTTGAGTAGAATGAGAACCCTTCTTCAAGATAAAGTCCGTCGAGCAGGAAGTCGAGGTCTTCCTTGAACCTGAAGTTCGCCTGGAGGACCTTCGTTCTGCTTGTGGTCCATCCCAGACCTGTAAGAGATGCTACAGGGTTGTCCGGATATACGGCCGTACCCGAGAACTTGCTGATAGGGTCTGTCGAAGCCTCATCGAAGATAGGGTAGATGTTCGAAGGGTAGTTCAATGCGTTCTGAGTGAGGGTGTACATGTCATAGTTCGGACGTGTCCTGTCCTCAAGACGTCCTCCGATGTCCATCTTCACTGTCAGGACCTTTCCGAAATTCATGTCGAAGTTGGTGCGGACACCATACTTTGCATAGGTGGCGTTCGATGTGTGGTCAGTGTTCTTCACATTGAACAGACCCTGCTGGTTGGCATAGTCCAGGACCACATTGTAGCGTACCATCTCGGAGCCGCCTCTGAACGAGAGGGAACCATCTGTGTACATTCCGTTGTTCCTGAACACCTCGTCGTACCAGCTGACATCGGTTCCCTGTCCGTAGTAGTATGCGTTCAGGGCCTCGTTGTCATACTGTGGAGTCCACACCCTGCCGTTGTCGTTGCTGACAGCCTGGTTGTAGAAATATGCATACTCGTATGAACCGAGAGGCTTGGCCACATTGACCGGCTGCTGGATGCCCGTGCGGGTCTGGAACGAAACCACAGGTGCTCCAGCCTTGCCCCTCTTTGTCTCGATCCAGAGAATGCCGTTGGCACCGTTCATTCCGAAGGTTGCGAGCGCAGCGGCATCCTTGAATATGGACACGGTGCTGATTTCCTCAGGTGTAAGGAATTCTATATACTCGGGCTTCACTTCAAAGCCGTCGACATAGTACTTGAGAGTGTTCAGGTCAGTCGACTGGGCATATGAACCTATTCCGCGGATGAGCATCCTGGATGTGCCATATCCCGGCGTGCCGTCTCCCTTTATCGTGAAGAGACCCGGCAGCTTGCCTGAAAGCATGTTGGTCAGATTCGGTGTTGCTGATTCGTAAAGTTCCTCACCGCTTACAGTTGAGACTGCGCCTGTATTCCTGATTGCAGACGTCTGCATCAGATTTGCAGGAACCTGAAGGCTGTCAGCACCGGCTGTCATGTCCTGAGCACCGGCATTCAATGCCGCGGCGGCCGTCAACCCCAGAATCAGGCTTGTTATTCTATATTTCTTCATAGTGTCTTCTTTTGGAACCGTTTGTTAATAACCAGGATTCTGGACTATGATGCCCTTGTTCACCTCGCTCTGGAGGAAAGGCTCAAGGAACCATTTAGGATGCCAGTAAGCAGTGTATGAGTAAGCATCCCAGTATGATATGAGGCCGGCCTTGTTGTTTCCGTCTGTAGTCAGGAACGAGATCTCGGTCATGTCTCCTCCGAGAATGTTGCCGATTTCAGGGTGCTTCCAGTGCTTGAGGTCATAATACCTGTGGTTCTCCTCGAAGTACTCCAATGCCTTTTCGCGTACGATGAGTTCTCTGAGCTTCGCCTTGTCTGTCTCCTCGGTAGAAGGCAGGCCCGCCCTGTTGCGGATGATGTTCAGATATCTGAGCGCATTTGAAGTCTCACCTATCTCATTGTAAGCCTCTGCAAGGTGGAGGTAGTTCTCGGCAAGACGGAACAGCGGGAACTCAAGCCATTTTCTTGCTCCTGCCTTGTAGTAGAACTTGGTAGGGGCTCCGATTCCACGGCCCTCGATCGCTCTGGCCATGCTGGCTGCGATCTCCTCGCTTGTTGCAAGGCTGCCCATGTACCACATGCCTTCGTTCCAGTTGGCGTCACCGTCATTCGAGCGTCCGTACATACCAGGTACACAGATGTCCACGCGGAAACGCGGCTCGATCTTCTCTATGTTTGCAAAGAAGTCCTCGATAGGGCGAGGTGCATCTTCACCGACCTTCGGCCAGTCGATTTCACCGCCGTCCTTGTCGCGATAGACTCTTGCGAAGTTGGTGAGCACGCCTCTCTGTGACCTCTCGCCTGCTTCGCAATATGCCGACCAGTTATAACCCTCGGTCATGTTGTTGTACACCTGCTGGTAGCTGGCGATCTTGAACGCAAGGATGAGCTCAGGCCCGTTGAGTTCCGAAACTCCGCGGCCATAGTCGTCGATAGCCTGCTCATAGGTATTCCTGTTGCCTTCGCCTGCAGTGAAGATCAGGTGCTTTCCGTTCTTCGACGCCCAGTCGAGCACGTCAAGGTGTGCCTGGATGGCGTCACGGTAGCGCTGCTCGTCATATCCTCCGAGCCATACGACTTCCTTGTCGCCCTTGAACTTGAGGTTGTTCTCGTCCACAAATGAAGTGTTGGAGTTGAACAGAGGACGTGCGGCAAATGTGAGAAGACGGGCCTTCATCGCCAGGACAGCACCCTTGGTGAGGCGTCCTACCCACTTCTCGCCGTCTCCCGGCTCGATGTCGATCCAGCTGTCCGGAAGTCTGTTGCAGGCCTCCTGCATGAGTTCAAGTGCATAATCCAGAGTCTCCTGTGCTGTGGCTCTCGGGAAGTTGATGTCATCCGTCATCTCGTTTGCCTGTCTTACGATAGGAACGCCTCCCCAACGGTAGAACATACCCATGTAGCGGTAGGCCATAAGTCCGTAGGCCTCACCCTTCATGTATTCCTTCATCTCTGCACTGAGTTCAGGGACCTGGTCGATGTTGGCTATCACAAGCCAGCATATTCTGATGACCTCCCAGTTCTCGTCGTAGTCGGCAGGGAATCCCTGATAGCCGTCTGCCGGTGCAGGGTTAGGGCCGTTGACCACGAGATTGTAGCCGGCATGCCAGCTGTATCCGCGGCTGATCTCGCCGGAGAAGCTGGCAAGAGTGCCGTGGTTGATCTGCCAGCCTTCAGGCAGACCGTCGCGCAATGCTCTGTGATAGGCTCTCCAGAGCATTCCTTCAGCATCCTTTCTGTTTGAGAAAACGTCTTCCTTGTACACGCTTCCGGTGACTTCCGGCATCTCAAGGAACAGTTCGCAAGATGTGAATCCTGCAAGGATGACAAGTGTCAATATTATGTTCTTGATTCTGTTCATATCCGTTCCTCCTTAGAATTGAATGTTAACACCGACATTGGTAGTCCTTGTAAGAGGGAAGACATATGAGATGTTACCTTCCGAACCTCCGAGGTTGTCCTTTGTCTCAGGGTCGATACCATAGGCCTTCATCTTGTCGAACATGGTGAGAAGGTTGTTGGCATTCATATAGACGCGGAGTCCCGAGAGTCTTGCTCTCCTCATGAACTTCGAGTCAGGCGAGAACGAGTAGCCGAGCTCTATGTTCTTGATTCTCAAGTGGTCGCTTGAAAGTGCCCAGTGGTCGCTCTTAGGTCCGAAGTTGTAGTGATCCTGTGTCGCATCGTACACTGCACGAGGATATGTGATCTTCGCTCCGGAAGCCACCTTCTCCGGTGTCCATCTTCCGTCCCACTGCCATCTGAACGCGTTTCCTGCCCTCTTGAAGAACGGGCTGGTGATTCGTGATATATAATAGGTACCCATCGCCGTACCAGAGAGAACCACCTTTACATCGAATCCCTTGTAGTTGAATCCGATCTTTCCGCCGAACTGCATCATCGGTCTGTTAGGATAGCCGATAGGGGCCATGTCCTTGTTGTCGATCAGACCGTCACCGTTGAGGTCGAGATACTTGATGTCTCCGAGGGTCACTGCGTTTGCGCTCGATGAGAAGTACGGACGGCTGTTGAGCTCCTCGAGGGTGTCGTAGTAGCCGTCGGTGATGTAACCGAAGTTCTGTCCGATGCTGTGTCCTGTCTGGTTCATCCAGTCGTATGGGTTAGGAGCCTCGGCCATGTATATGATCTTGTTCTTTGCATATGTGAGGTTACCCTCCACATAGTAGCCCCAGTCTCTCTTCTTCTCGGTCCAGCCGACAACGATCTCATAACCCTTGTTTGTCACCTGACCGACATTGACAGGAGAGGTGCTGCCAGAAGGAAGACCGAAGGTCGCCGGAATCACACCGAGAGTGGTAAGGATGTCCCTTCTGTTCTCGCTGAAGTAGTCGGCAGTCACGGAAAGCCTGTTCCTGAAGAACTTGGCCTCGAGACCGGCACTTATCTTCTCAGACTTTTCCCAAGTCACGTCAGGGTTACCGAGAGTACCTTCCGCAGAACCTGTGTAGATGGTGTTGTGCGCATCCGTACTTGTTCCGAACTGGTAGTAGTTTCCGCTGAGCGAGCCAGACTGAGTCGAGCTGTCAAAGCTCCAGTGGCTGAGGTTGATCGAATAGGTGCCAGGGAGGTAGAGATAGCGTCTTCCACCGATCTGGTCATTACCCACAAGACCGTAGCTTCCGCGGAGCTTGAGGAAGGTTACGAAGTTGTTTTCAGGGAAGAAAGGCTCGTTGGATATGACATAACCCAGGGAGAATGCAGGGAAGAGACCGAAGCGCTTGCCCTTTGCGAAGTTCTCTGTTCCGTTGTATGCCACATTCGCCTCGAACATATAACGGGTGTCATAGTCATACGTCACACGTGCAGAAGTTCCGATGAGGCCGCTCGGAGTGTTGAAGCTGTCACCAGGCATGGTGTACTTTGTCGCACGTCCCAGGAGGAGGGCACCTACCGAATGTTTGCCGAAGTTGCCCTGGTAGTTGATCGTCGCATCTGCGTAGAAGTCACGCATGCCGCCCCATGAACCTGACGAATAGCCGTCGGCACCCACTGTACCTCCGAAGAATTCGTACTCGTTAGGGTTGCTCTGGCTTCTTCTGACTGTATATTGAGGAATGGCGAACGACTGCACTGCAACCTTGCTGGCATTTTCCTGATATCTTACACTGGCCTGTACGTCCAGTCCCTTGAGGAGATAGGACATGTCGTGCCTGAGCTTCATGGTCACGTCCACGCGTGTGTTGGAAGTCACTCCGAGCGAGCGTCCGAGCAGTGCAGGAAGCCAGCTTCCTGTCATCTCATTGTCTGTCCTCTTCTGGAGAAGGTCCTGAACGGAGTTCTGCGGACGGTCGAAGTCTACGATGAGCTTGTCATCCATGATCATCGCCCTGTTGGTGAACGGGTTACCTTCATAGATGATCTGCATGATGCCGCTATAGCGGCTGTAGAGGCTTCCTGTTCCCGGACCCTTGTTCACACCGAACTGTCCTGAAGTGTTTACCGAGAGGGTGGTGTTCTTGAATATGTCGACGTCGATGTTCGCTCTTACATTGTACCTCTGGTATCTCGAACCTGTGTTTACATTGAAGTAATTCGTGTTCTGCATGATACTCTGCTGGTCAAAGTAGCTGAGCGATACATAGTACTTCACACGTTCCGTACCTCCGGAAACGCTGAGGTTGGCCTGCCACTGAGGGGCCACCCTGCTGTAGAGCTCAGCGTAGGCGTCTGAAGTGCCGTAGTAGAGGGCCGGGCTGTTGAGGAGCTGGTTCTTCTGTTCTTCGGTAAGGTTCATTGCAGCCACTTCCGCAGGAGTGAAGTCCCTGTTGTTCTGGAATTTCCAGAGGTCATCCTCCGTGAAGAGGAAATTCATCAGTGCAGTGCTGCCGTAGCCTTCCACCTCGTTCATCACAGCCTCGTTTCTGAAGAGGGCGTACTCGTATGAAGAAAGGCCTCTCTGGAGGTTGGTGGCATTGGTCACACCGAAGTTGCCCGAGAAGCTGACTTTCGGCTTCCCGACCTGGCCGCGTCTTGTGGTGACGATGATCACGCCGTTGGCGGCACGGATACCGTAGACCGCTGTCGACGATGCGTCCTTGAGTACTGAAATTCCGAGGATGTCGTTAGGGTTGAGGCTGTTCATGATGCTCATAGCCTGGCTTGAAGGCTGCTCGATACCGTCGATGACGATCAGAGGAGCCGTACTTCCTGAATACGATGACACACCGCGGATGGCGATGTCGGCTGCATCCTGACCAGGCTCACCGCTGACTGTCACGGCGCTCAGACCTGGAGTGATGCCGACCAGGGCTGAAGACACGTTCGCAACCGGAGCTGCAATGATGTCGTCGCCTGTCACCGCTGTGATCGCACCTGTCACATTTACCCTTTTCTGTGTGGCGAACGCTGTCACGACAACCTCTTCAAGGATCTTCTTGTCTTCCTTGAGGACGATGGTGAATCTTGTTCTGCCGCTTGTAGAGATCTGTTCGTCAGAGAATCCGATGCATGTGACGGTTATTTCTGCGTTGCTTCCTATTTCAAGAGAGAAGTTTCCGTCCAGGTCTGTCACTGCACCGTTGTTTGTTCCGGTCTCGATCACTGTCGCTCCGATCACCGGCTGCCCGGTCTCGTCCACGACGTTTCCTGTGATCGTCTTTCTCTGCTGTTCCATGGCAGAGAACCCTTCGGACTTTACATTTTCCGCCTTTCCAGGAGGAATCGCACACATAAGGAGCAGAGATAAGGCGACAAGCGGACGCAGAATCCGGCCTGTACCCTTCTCACGATATGTGTGGGTCTGTTTAGTGTCGTTCATCATACGTAAAGTTGATAAGGTGTGGTTATTATGTGGTTATATTGATTCTAATACGGCTGTTTCGTGCCCATCGGATTCTCGGCTTCCTTGAAGAACTGCTCCTGAAGCGCCGGTACGTTCCTGTCTGCCTTGATGTCTCTTATCACATCGGCGAACTGGGCTACGACGCTGTCCATTATGAGCTTTCCTGCTTCTGCGGTTGCCTTTGACCCGTCGCCGCCATAGTGGTTAGGGAAGCTGGCGTACCACCATATTCCTGTGTACACATGCTCCAGGTTGCTGATCCTGTCGAGGTCTGCGCCTGACTGTGTGCCTGCGATTTCAGGATGTACCAGATCCGGAACGATGGACTCCACCATGGATGTCTCCCTGTTGCCGGCATGCTGGTCGAGGCTGTCGTGCATGGTCAGGGCCTCCGCCTTCCTGATGACCTCGCGGTCGTATGCAGGCTGATACCAGTAGAGTGCATAATCCCTTTTCTGGGACAGCTGTGAGATCCCGAAATACTCGAGGAACGCCTTGTTGCCTCCATGGCCGTTCACGATGATGATCTTCTCGAATCCGTTGCGGCAGAGCTCATCGAGGGTCTCCTGGAGAATCTTCCATATCAGTTCAGGAGAGTAGGCGATAGTGCCCGGCTGGTGCCTCGCTTCATTGATCTGGCTGAAATAGTACCATGGGAACACCACGCAGTACTCCATCTGGGCGGCTCTCAGAGCCATTTCTCTTGCAGTGTACACGTCTGTTCCGAGCGGCATGTGAGGGCCGTGCTTCTCGAGTACTCCGATAGGGAGGATGGCGGTGCGGGAACTCTTCTCTACAGCCTCCTTGAACTGGACCGCTGTAAGTTCCTCCAGCTTTACAGAAAGATTCTGTGCCGCAGCCTGTATGCTGAACAGACCGAGGATGGAAATGATGGTGGTTGTCAAACGTCTCATAATCAATAGTGTTATGATATACTTAATGCCTGTCTGTCATCCGTGAGGCAGAGGGCGCCGGCTCCGAGGATGCCGCTGTTGTCCTGCTCTGACCTCATGATCTTAATCCTCTCGACCGATTTGGGATATGGAAAATCCGTAAGGTTTGCCATTATCGCCTCCTCGAACAGGTCGAAGGACTTTGATATGGCCCCGCCGAATATGATGGCTTCGGGATCGAGGGTCAGCATGACGATCTTCACGAGAAAGGCCATGTGTCTGCCGTATTCCTCAAAGACTCCGATAGCCTCGGAATCTCCCTTGCGTGCATCTGCCGCTATTTCATATCCGCTTCTTCCCGCCCTGCCGGTGAAGAACCTGCTTCCGCAGTAGTCTTCGAGCTTCACGTTCATGTAAGGAATCTCTCCGAATTCTCCCGAGCCGCAGTTCGCGTCGGAAAGGAGCCTGTGGTTGTGGATTATGCCTGCGCCGAGTCCGGTTCCCAGGGTGACTCCGACAAAATTCTCTATGTCCCTGCCTTTGCCGAAGATCTTCTCGCCGTAGGCAAAGCAATTTGCATCGTTGTCCACGAATACCGGCAACGAGAATTCGGCTTCAAGGATGTCCTTGAGCGGGACTTCGTCCCATCCTGCTATGTTCTGTACGTTGTACACGACTCCGGTCCTTCTGTTCACAACGCTCGGCACTCCAATGCCTATGGCTGTGGTCTGCCCGTCAATCAGCTGTGATATGACTCCTTTCAGGACACCGATGGTCGTTTCCCCTCCGATGTTGGCCTGTGTATCAGCCTTTGCATAACTGATAATCTGTCCGCACTCGATTCTTCCACCCTCGATGGAAGTGCCTCCGATGTCTATACCGATGATATTGCTCATTAGTGTGTATATTAACTATATCGGTCCCTGATCCGGTCTTTGCAACAAGTTGCATAAGATTTCCGAGGTCGGGACGTTTATAAATGTGGTGTTATCGACATCAAAAGTATGCTTTTAAAATTTTAAATGCAACGAAAATCAGAAAAATATTGCATAATAACTTCAAATTGCAACAAGTTGCATAAAGTTGCATAAAAAATCCGGGGCCTTGGCCTCGGATAAATGACTGATCAATGTCTGCAACGTCAGCAGGAGAATGACGAACCTCTGATCACAAGTCGTGAGCTGAACACCTTTATCGTGCCGCTTTCCAGAGTCTCACCTTCGCACAGCGCAAGTGCTGCAGCGGCTATCTCTTCTCCCATCTCCTCATGCGGACGGCTTATGCCTGTTATGGATGGCGCGGAGAATTTGCACTCAGGATTCTCATCGAAACTCACTATTGCAATGTCTTGAGGGACAGCGAGATTCAGAAGCTTTGCCGCAGAAATCGCCTGCAGCGCGGAAACAAAGTTCGGCATGATGAGTGCATCCGGTCTCGGACTGGTCTTCAGGAACCGGCTGATCACTTCCGTCGTATCCTCCATCGTGAGTTCGCTGTAGATAAGCAGCTCCTTCTCGAACTTCAGTCCGTTCTCCTTGAGCACGTCCTCGTATGCACGGATCCTGTCCTTGTAGATCGGGCAGTTGTAATGCTTCGCCGCAAAGGCTATCCTCCTGCAGCCTGTCGAAGCCAGGTGCCTTGTCAGGAGATATGAGTCCATATAATTGTCCACAAGGAACTTAGGATTGCGGTTGCTGTAATAAATCCTGTTGAACAATATGACTATTATCCCTTTCTTCTCGGCCTCCTTCAGATGCGAGTTGTCTTCCACGTCCATGCTCTGGGATATGATGAGGCACTTGATGTGGGACGGATTGAGTCTTGAGACTATGTCCCTCTCCTTCCTTGCGGAATTGTCTGAACACATGATGGACAGGAGGTATCTTGACTGCACCTTGTCCTGGATGGAACGTATGATGTTGCTGTAGAATATGTTGTTTATCTCCGGCACAACTACCGCTATGGTGTCGGCCTCGGCTCTCGGCGCCTGGCCGCCGCTTCTGTAGCCCATTTCCTCGGCCGTCTTCCTGATCCTCTCCCTGGTGTCGATGCTGATGAGGGAATTTCCTGCCAGAGCGCGTGAGACGGTGGACGGTGAGAGGTTCAGCCTGTCCGCTATGTCATATATCGTGACCTTCTTTGCCATACTCCCTCCCGTTATTCAAAGCAAAGTGCCGCGGCTCCATAGACAGGGATGTTCGGCTCGACTGACCTGAGTATGCTGATGTTCTTCACGGTGCCCTTGTATATGAATGAGTTCACGGTCTTCAGCATGGAGTCCTTGAAGAAGTCGTAAGCCTCGCCGATCCTGCCTCCGATCACGATGGCGTCCGGGTCGACCGCGTACATTATGGTCTTGATCGCATTGCCGAGGTCCATTCCGAAGAGCTCGTATATCGCCAGGGCGATCTTGTCCTTCTTCTTCGCCCTTGCAAGCAGGATGTCGCTCTTCAGGCCGTATTTCTCCTCGAAGTACTTCGTGCTGCAATAGTATTCGTAATCATGGTCCCGGTATGGGATGGAGCAGAACTCACCGGCACCGGCGTTGCGTCCGGAATAGAGCTTCCCTCCTATTATCAGACCCACTCCGAAGCCGGTCGCGATGGTGATTCCGGCTATGTTCTCGAAGTCTTTGGCCACGCCGAAATACTTCTCTCCGAGGGCGAAGCAGTTCGCGTCGTTGTTGATGTATGCGGGGATGTTGAACTGTTCCTCGAGGATGTCCTTCAGGTGGACCTTGTGCCAGGACGGGATGTTGGTCGGGTTGATGACGATGCCGTTCTTGACATCCACAAGGCTCGGCATGCCGACTCCGATTCCCACTACCGAATCTGTGAAGACCTCGTTTATGGTGTGGATGATCTCGCTGAGGATGACTTCCTCCGTCTCCCTGTTGTTGATCTCGCGGTGGACGATCTGTGCGACCGTTCCGTTCTCTATTCTGGCTGCACTGAGGTACTTACCGCCGAAAGTCACCCCGATGACATTCTTCTGAAGCTTGTCCTGGCTGAAAATCATTTTCTGAAACTGATGAATTGGCACTGTGTTACTTCTGCAATTTTACTCATTTTGTTGCATAAATCCAAAATATTCTCTTTTTTTATATAAGTATCACATATTTTTCGTACTTTTGCCGGGTATGTCAAAAACTTTAGGGTACATTCTGAACCCGAGAACGCTGCTGTATGATGTGAAAAGGCGTTCTCGTTTGTCGTGGGTGGTTATGCTCGCGACACTTTTCGTCGTAAGTGTCGTGATGACAGTCTTCTATTTCTGGATCTATGTGTCAGTACTCGGCCTGGAACCGCCGAAGACCCTGATCCTGAAGAAGGAAAACGCCGAGTGGTGTTCGAAGATGGAAGTCATGAACAGACATCTTGACCAGTATGAGGCAGCTCTGGAGTCCCTGCAGATGAGGGACGACGGCATATATCGTTCGATTTTCGGTATGAACGAGATTCCTTCTGAAGTGCGCAATGCAGGTTTCGGTGGTGTGAACAGATACGCCCACTACGACCTCGCGGACTCAGACGGTCTTCTCAAGAATACGGCAGTCAGACTCGATGTCCTGACAAAGAAGACCTATGTCCAGAGCCGTTCGTTCGATGAAGTGGCGCAGCTCTCCAAGAGGGCTGGCGACATGGCGATGTGCATCCCTGCCATCCCGCCTGTCAATCCTGATCCTGCCAAGTACAGGCTCTCCAGCTCTTTCGGCTTCCGTTCGGATCCGTTCACGGGCCGCTCGAAGCGTCATACCGGAGTGGACTTCGCCATGAAGCCGGGCAATCCTATCTATGTCACGGGAGACGGAGTGGTGGAAAGCGTGAAGTTCGAGTTCTTCGGCTACGGCAATCAGGTGGTGATAGACCACGGCTTCGGCTACAAGACCAGGTACGCCCACCTCAAGTCGGTGGGAGTCGTCGAAGGCATGAAGGTGAAGAGGGGAGAGTGCATAGGCGAGAGCGGCAATTCGGGCCGCTCGTCCGGTCCTCACCTCCATTACGAGGTGCTCTACAAGGGCGCTCCGGTCAATCCTGCCAATTATTTCGACCTGACCATAACTCCGGAGGAGTATGCGACCATGGTACAGAACACGGCAGATGCTTCCGAGAAGATAACCCTGCATCCGTCACATAGGAAAAAGGAGAGGAACCGCATATGAGCCAGGACTACTTCTTTGACAGCAACGACATAAATGTCAAGAAAAAGAAGATGTCGGTGTGGGTTGCCCTGCGCAAGGTGATGGTGTTCTTCATCGCCACCATGTCAGTGACAGTGATATACTACATCATCTTCGCCCTCATCTTCAGCACGGGCGAAGAGCAAAGGCTCAGGAACGAGAACCGCATGTATGCCAGCGAGTATCCCGAGCTTGCCAGGAAGGAGCAGCTCCTTTCCGATGTGATCGAGGGCCTTCAGCTCAAGGATGACCGCATATATGAAGAGATATTCAAGACGGCGGCGCCGAACATGGACCCGATGGAGTCCGTCGAGTTCCTTGTCGGTCTGGACACCCTGCCTGATACGGACCTGGTGACCTACACGGAAAGAAAGCTGGACGTCATGGATGATGTCAAGGACAAGGTCGACGCCAACTTTGCAGCCATAATGAAGGCAGTCACCGATTCCGGATTCGTCATGCCACCGATGCACAACCCTCTCCGGGAGTTCTCGTTTGCCCAGACAGGAGCTTCGGTGGGCTACAAGATCAACCCGTTCTACAAGGTGGAGATACAGCACAACGGTCTGGACATGATAGCCCCTGCCGGAGTGCCTGTGTACGCATCTGCGGACGGAGTGGTAAGCAAGGTCACACGCTCCCGCAAGGGCCTCGGTAACGTGGTGGAGATAGATCATGGAAACGGCTATTTCACCAGATATGCCCACCTGGCGGATGTCGTGGCAGTGAAAGGCCGCAAGGTCAGGAGAGGCACACATATAGGAAATGTGGGAGTGTCGGGAAGTTCGTTCGCCCCTCATCTTCATTATGAGGTAATGCGTGACACGGTGGTGCTCGATCCTGTGAACCACCTGTTCGCCGCAGTCACTCCGGAAGAGTATATGAATATATTGGTCATGTCCATAACAACTGGGCAATCAATGGATTAGATATGGAGAAGTTTTTCTATTCAGTGGGCGAAGTCGCTAAAATACTGGGCGAGAGTCCTTCGCTTGTGCGGTTCTGGGCCAATGAGTTCCCCAAGTTCATAAAGCCGCAGAGGAACGGCAAGGGCAACAGGCTTTTCTCGAAGGATGATGTCGAGACATTCAAGCACATACACCTGCTTGTCAATGTCGAGGGACTGACCCTGGAGGGCGTCGCCAAAAGACTGAAGGGAGACAGGAAGGATGTCATAAGCAAGGCGCGTGTCCTGGAATCCCTCAGGTCCATCCGTGAACAGCTTACAGAGATCCGCAACGAAATGTAGTCATCTCCGGCATGGCCGGGAACATAAAGACAGCAATGGAATATAAAGTAAAGGATATGACCGCCGTCATCGAGCAGTTCGCGCCCCTGTCCCTTCAGGAGGGCTGGGACAACAGCGGCCTGTGCATCGGCTCGCCGGAAGCCCCGGTCACCTCGGTCCTGCTTGGTCTGGACTGCACTCCGGAGCTTGTGGACGAGGCCATATCGTGTGGCGCCGACATGATCGTCACACATCATCCCCTCATATTCTCCGGCCTGAAGAAGATCTCTCCTGACAATCCGGTAGGAGAGGCCGTGATCAAGGCGATAAAGGCAGGCATAAGCATATACGCGGCCCACACGAGTGCAGACAAGGTGATCGCAGGAGTCAGCGGCGCCATGGCTGCAAGGCTCGGCCTGGAGAACGTACACATATTGGATGAGGACGGAGAAGGCACAGGTCTGGGAGTGGTAGGAGACTTGCCTGAGCCGATAAGCGCGGAAGAGGCCGTGGCCCTCGTCAAGGAAAGGTTCTCCCTCAAGGCGATGAGAGCCTCGAGGCCTGTTGAAGGAAAGATATCCCGTATCGCCATGTGCGGCGGATCCGGCGGCTCGCTCATAGGCGCCGCGGAGAAGTCGGGAGCTCAGCTCTACATAAGCGGAGACATTTCCTATCACAATTTCTTCACCCGTGAAGGATTCATGATAATGGATATAGGACATTATGAGAGTGAAATAGAGATAGTTGATATTTTATTTTCATTGTTAAAGAAAAATTTTCCTACCTTTGCAGTTCGCATTACGCAGAATATATATAGTAACCCGATATTTTATTTTTAAGCGATATGGCTAAAAAGACAAAGAAAATCGAAACTCCGATAGACAAGAGGGAAACCTTCGTGTCCATTCAGAAGACATTTGCAGATTCAGGACTGAGCGTAAGTGAAAAGCTTCAGACCCTGTATGCACTCCAGCAGGCAGACACAGAGATAGACAAGATCCTCCAGCTCAGAGGAGAACTTCCTGTCGAGGTCGCGGCGCTTGAGAACGAGATCGTAGAGATCAAGGCAAAGGCTGCACGCCTTGCAGAGATGATAGAGGAGTATAACAAGTTCATCGCAGCCAACAAGCTGAGCATCACTGAGTGCGAGGATCTCATCGAGAAGTACAGGTCACAGCTCGAGAATGTTGCAAACAGCCGCGAGTACGACTCCCTCAACAAGGAGATCGAGAACCAGGACCTCCTCCGTCAGATTTCAGAGAAGCATATCGCAGAGACAAAGGAGCGCATCTTCGACAAGAAGAAGGAACTCGAGATCGTGAAGGAGAAGATCACAGTCAGGACAGAGGACCTCAAGGCGAAGAAGGAAGAGCTCGACACGATCGTAGAGTCCACTTCAAAGGAGGAGGAGCAGCTCCGCGCCAACCGCGAGGCCTGCGCTGCAAAGATCGACGAGAGGACAATGAGCGCCTATGAGCACATAAGGAACAGCTGCACAAACCACCTTGCTGTAGTTCCTGTGTTCAACGGTGACTCTTGCGGAGGATGCTTCAACACCATCGCACCTCAGAGACTTCTCGACATCGCTTCAAACAAGAAGATGATCATCTGCGAATATTGCGGAAGAATACTTGTAAATCCGGATTTCGAATAATCTTGACATGGCTGACGAGGTAAAGAAAAGACCGGTCAGAGGAAAGAAACAGTCAGTCAATCTTGACACTCTTGGGCTTGAGATGGGTAACAGACCGCCTCAGGCTCTTGATGTTGAAGAGGCTGTCCTTGGAGCACTTCTGATTGAACCCAACTGTGTGGATGAGGCTATGGACGAGCTCACCCCGAGCTGTTTCTATAGCGAGAAGCACAGGATGATCTTCGAGGCGATGAGGGCTCTCACCAGTGAGCACATCGCCCTCGACCTGCTTTCCGTGTCGCAGAAGCTCAAGTCCTCCGGCAACCTTGAGAATGTAGGAGGAACCATAGCCCTTGCGCAGCTCTCGCAGAAGATCGGTGCGGCTGCCCACATCGAGTACTACATAAGGATTCTGAAGCAGAAGCACATACAGAGAGAGCTCATCACTGCGTCCTATGACATACTCAAGGCTTCGTATGACGAGTCAACGAATGTCGATGACCTCATCGACATGTCCCAGACCAAGGTCTTCGCAGCCATCCAGAACAACGTCAAGAGGGATGTCCAGGAGATCGGAAAGGTCATAAACGAGGCCCTCGAGGATCTTCAGGAGCGTCAGAACTCGAACGGATTGAGCGGAGTGCCTTCCGGCTTTCCGTCTCTGGACAAGATCACTCTCGGATGGCAGGCCTCCGACCTGATCATCCTCGCCGCCCGTCCTTCGGTGGGAAAGACCGCCTTCGTGGTCAATGTGGCAAGAAACGCCGCTGTGGATTTCAACATGCCGGTGGCCATATTCTCCCTTGAGATGCCTGCAAAGCAGCTTGCCAACCGTATGATGGTTTCCGAGACCAAGCTCAGTGCCGACAAGATAAAGGGTGGCGTGAAGCTCCAGGACTGGGAGTGGCAGCAGCTGGACATCCAGCTCAAGAGACTTTCCAAGGCACCTATATATATAGATGACACTCCTTCGCTTCCGGTGATGGAGTTCCGCTCGAAGGTCAAGAGACTTGTCAACCAGAAAGGTGTCCGTCTTGTCGTGGTCGACTACCTTCAGCTGATGCAGGGACCGGCCGAGCTTCGCGGAATGCGTGAGCAGGAGGTGGCGGCTATCTCGCGTACGCTCAAGGCTACGGCAAAGGAGATGGGAGTGCCTATCATTGCCCTCTCACAGCTTTCCCGTCAGTCAGAAAACCGTCAGGGAAGCAACAGACGCCCTCAGTTGAGCGACCTTCGCGAGTCTGGTTCCATCGAGCAGGATGCCGATATGGTGATCTTTATCCATCGCTATGACTATCAAGGACTTTCGGACAATCCTGACGACATCGGAAGAACACAGATCATCATTGCCAAGCATCGTAACGGTGCCATTGCGGACATCGACATGAGGTTCCGTGCAGACGAGGTACGGTTTGTGGATGAGCAGGAAAGTCTGGTGAACCAGGCGGACATGATGCCTGTGGGCTCTGCAATGAATGATGACTACCCGGGCCCGGCCCCGATGTCTCCGCAGGGAGATTTCGGCATGCCGGATGAGTTTGCATAAACGGTTCATCTGCAAGAAGATGAAGATGAGATTGTTCATATATCTTACGGTTCTCCTGTGTATGCGTCTGACGACTAGTCCGGTGCACGCACAGGAGAATCCTGATTTGAAAGGTACGGCCTGTGTGCCGGTAAGGACTCTCTCCGAGGATAAGCTTGCCTTTCAGGCCGGCGAGAAGCTCGATTTCGTCCTCCATTACAGATGGGGAGCAATCAACTCCGACGTGGGCCATGGCACGGTTACACTGGACACCCTGAGGTTCAACGGTCAGGATGCCTTCCTCTGCTCGGTCTACGGCAGGACGACCAGGTTCTACGATGTGTTCTTCAGAGTACGTGAAGACTTCAAGTCGTGGTTCACCCGCGACGGTCTGCAGCCCTTGAAGTTCACCCGTGCGACGGAAGAAGGCAGCTATGTGGCAAGGAACACCTACCTGTATGACCGCTCTGCGGCTGAACCGCACATAGCTGCGGACCTCTACTCGTCCAGGCGGGGAGAGAGGTCAATGGAACTGCCCTTGACACCATGCACATTCGACCTCCCGTCACTCTTCTTCTTCGCGAGGAACATGGACTTCGACGCTGTCGAGCCAGGAAGGAAATACCCCATGACCTTCGCGATAGATGATGATGTCTTCAATGTCTACTTCATCCTCTACGGCCGTGAGACCATCAAGGTGAAGGGCTTCGGGACAGTGAAGACCATCAAGTTCGCGGCAAAGCTCCTCGAAGGCGAAGTCTTCAAGGGAGAAGAAGACATGCTGATATGGGTTACCGATGATGACAACCGTATTCCGGTGTATTTCGAGGCGCCGCTTCTCGTGGGCAAGGCGACAGGAAGAATTACCGGCTGCGAAGGACTTAAGCATCCTTTCTCGTCACTGGTGACCAGAAACAGATAAACCCTTGTCCGGCATCGGACCTTAATGACTGAACATATGGCAAAGAAGAACGAAATAGTACACACTGGAAAGATAATTGAAATCAACAAGGATTTCACGACGATAGAAATACTTGTCTCATCTGCATGCAGCACCTGTGGGGCAAAGGCGATGTGCGGAATGTCTGAAGACAAGGAGAAACTCATAATGCTGCCGACTGACCCTTACACCGTCTACCAGGTCGGAGAGGAAGTACAGGTGGCCACAAAAATGTCCATGGGGTTGAAAGCTGTGTGGATATCTTATGTGATTCCGTTGGCCGTTTTAATGATTTTAATATTATCTTTGTCACCCGTTATCGCAAATGAGTATGCACGAGGCGGCTTTGCCATCGCAGGTGTGGCGGTCTACTACTTCTTCATATGGCTCTTGAGGGACAGACTTGCAACCGAATTCGTGTTTTACATCAAGAAGGACTGACCTGAAAATAACAACTAAATTATATCATAATGACACAAACAATCATCTGGACTATTGCAATCCTTACCATTCTCGGTGCTTTGCTTGCGGTGGTCCTCTACATCGTGGCTGAAAAGTTCAAGGTGGAGGAAGACCCGAGGATCGACGAGGTTGAGAAAGTGCTGCCTGGAGCAAACTGCGGAGGCTGCGGACAGGCAGGCTGCCGCGCTTTTGCCCAGCATTGCGTGAAATCAGAAAGCCTTGACAGCTGTTTCTGTCCTGTCGGAGGCAATGATGTGATGCAGAAGGTTGCCGGAGTACTCGGTGTCGAGGTTGCCGCCAAGGAGCCTATGGTCGCTGTAGTACGCTGCAACGGAACCTGTGAGAACCGTCCTCGTACCAACGAATACGGCGGCTATCAGTCCTGCCGTGTGAAGGCCGCCCTTTACAGCGGTGACACCGGCTGTTCTTTCGGATGCCTCGGATGTGGAGACTGCGTCGCAGCCTGCCAGTTCGGCGCTATCAAGATGGATCCTGCTACAGGTCTTCCAGTCGTGGACGAGGAGAAATGTACTGCATGCGGAGCCTGTGTGAAGGCTTGTCCTAAGAATGTGATCGAGCTTCGCAACAAGGGACGCCGTGGCATGCGCGTGTATGTGTCCTGCATCAACAAGGACAAGGGTGCTGTCGCACGCAAGGCCTGCAAGGCTGCCTGCATAGGCTGCGGCAAATGTGCGAAGGTATGTCCGTTCGAAGCCATCACAGTGGAGAACAACCTTGCATATATCGACTTCACCAAGTGCAGACTCTGCAAGAAATGTGTTGCTGAATGTCCTACAGGAGCCATTCACGCAGTGAACTTTCCTGTAATTAAACCAAAGGAGGAATAGTGCGATGATGAAGACATTTTCAATAGGTGGTATCCACCCCAACGACAGCAAGATCTCGAAGGACTGCCCGATCGAGGTGCTTCCTGTTCCGTCAAAGGTATATATTTCCGTAGCCCAGCATCTTGGCGCGCCCGCGACTCCCGTCGTGAAGGCCGGTGACCAGGTGAAGGTGGGCCAGGTGATAGCTGAGCCTGCAGGCTTCATATCGGCATACGTCCATTCATCCGTTTCAGGTACGGTGAAGTCAGTCGGTCCGCGCAAGGATCTGGCGGGCAACAACGTGACACACATCGAGATAGATGTGGAAGGTGACGAGTGGGTAGAGGGAGTTGATCTTACAGACACCCTCGTTACAGAGATTCCGGAAGACGACAAGGCGACTCTCGAGAAGATCAAGATGTGCGGAGTGGTGGGTCTCGGCGGTGCGACCTTCCCTGCACATGTGAAGCTCTGTCCTCCTCCGGGCAGCAAGGCCGAATGCCTCATCCTCAACGGTGCAGAGTGTGAGCCATACCTCACATCGGACTACCGCATCATGATTGAAAGAAGCAGGGAGATCGTCGTCGGAGCTGCCATCATGAAGAAGGTGCTCGGCGGCTGTCCTGCCGTGATAGGTATAGAGGAGAACAAGCCGGAGGCCATCAAGGCTATGAGCGAAGCTGTCGCGGAGCTCCAGGCAACTGCCAAGGGATATGAGGGCATATCTGTAATGTCTCTGAAGAAGAAGTATCCTCAGGGCGGTGAAAAGCAGCTGATTGATGCTGTGATGGGCCGTCAGGTCAAGTCCGGAGGACTTCCTATAAGCGTGGGTGCAGTAGTGCAGAATGTCGCTACATCACTCGCAGTATATGAGGCCGTTCAGAAGAACATCCCTCTCATCACCAACGTGATGACCGTCACAGGTGACTGCCTCCCTATGGAGAACCAGCATAACTACAAGTTCAGGATCGGTATGCCGCTGTCGTATATAGCCGAGGAGGCAGGAGGAATCCCGGAAGATGCAGTGAAGGTGATCAGCGGAGGCCCTATGATGGGTAAGGCCATCGCCAACCTGGAGGCGACCACAGTGAAGGGATCCTCATCACTTCTGTATCTTACAGCGGAACAGACAGTAAGAGGTGTCGAGTCAGCCTGCATACGTTGCGGTAAATGTGCAGAGGCCTGTCCTATGGGTCTGGAGCCGTTCCTGCTCAACAGGTATGCCCGCAACAACATGATGGACGAGCTTGAAGAGAATGCTGTCCAGGACTGTATCGAGTGCGGATGCTGCCTCTACAGCTGCCCGGCAAACATTCCTCTGCTTGACATCATCCGCATTGCCAAAGGCGACGTCATCAGAATTATAAGAACCCGAAAATAACTCAAAGAAATGGATAGACTATTAGTTTCACCGTCACCTCATCTTCACACCAGGACTTCCACAAAGTCCCTGATGCGTGATGTCGTGATCGCCATGCTCCCGGCAGTGGTCGTCTCTGTCCTCTTCTACGGATGGGCGGAACTTCTCGTGCTCGGAGTAAGCGTCGCCTCGTGCGTACTGCTGGAGTATCTGATCACAAAATATCTTCTGAACAAGCCTTGCACCGTCTGCGACATGTCCGCTGTGGTGACAGGTGTGCTTCTCGCCCTCAACCTCCCTGCGACAACTCCATGGTGGGTTGTGTTCATCGGAGCTGTAGTTGCGATAGGCGTAGCAAAGATGACTTTCGGAGGCCTCGGCCAGAACCTCTTCAATCCTGCGATTGTCGGCCGTGTCTTCCTCCTGATATCCTTCCCTACATACATGACCGACTGGGCGAAGCCGAACGGCTTCATCAGTCCTGCTTCAGTTGATGCATTCACAGGAGCGACTCCTCTCGGTCTTGCCAAGGAAGGTGGCGTGGCAGCCGTCGAAGGCCTCGACTATATGGACATGCTCTTCCTCAATATCGGAGGATCAGCCGGTGAGCTCTCGGCAATCGCCATCCTCGTCGGTTTCGTATATCTCCTTGCCCGTAAGGTCATCAAGCCGTACATCACACTCTCGATCCTCGCGACCGTGGCTGTGTTCTCCGGTATCTTCTGGGCTGTCGATCCTCAGCAGTTCACCGGTCCGGTGTTCAACCTCCTCACCGGTGGTGTCCTTCTCGGTGCCGTGTTCATGGCGACTGACTATGTGACATCTCCTATGAGCAATGTCGGCGGCATCATCTTCGGTGTCGGCATCGGTCTGATAACCATGCTTGTACGTTATTTCGGCGCATATCCGGAGGGTATGTCCTTCGCAATCCTCATCATGAACGCCGTGGTTCCGCTCATCAACAAGTGGTGCCACACTAAAAAATTCGGGAGGGCTTGATCATGGCAGTAAAATCATCATTCTTCAACATGACGATCTGCCTTCTGGCGATCTGTCTGGTGTGCTCAGGACTTCTTGCAGCCGTGTACGCCGTGACCAAGGAGCCTATCGAGGCTGCAGCGGCAGCAAAGAACGAAGCTGCCATCAAGGAAGTGCTTCCTGAGACTGCTGTCACCATCGAGGAAGAAAGGACAGTGGAATTCGAAGGTGCAAAGTATCAGTATAACCTCGCATACGACGAGCTTGGAAACACAGTCGGCTGTGCCATCAATGTGGCTCCTGTAGGTTTCGGAGGCCCTATCGCCATCAAGGTGGGCTTTGATGCCAATGGTGTCATCTGGAACACCAAGGTGCTTTCTCAGGCAGAGACCCCGGGTCTTGGAGCAAAATGTGTCGAGCCTTCGTTCTCCGACCAGTTCAGACAGTTTGACCCATCTGCAAAGAAACTCGCTGTAAAGAAGGACGGTGGAGATGTGGATGCCATCACAGCTTCCACCATCACTTCACGCGCCTATGCTGACGGTCTTGCCCTTGCGGTGAAGGTCTTCGACGCCATCGGCAAGACACCAATGCCGCTGGCTGATGAATCCGCTGATCCTGTCATTCCGAGCGAAGTCGAGGAATCCAATAATTAATGGAGGAACAGAATATGGGAAAATTTCAACTTATAACTAAAGGTCTGATAAAGGAGAATCCGACTTTCGTTCTCCTTCTGGGTATGTGTCCTACATTGGCCACAACCACTTCTGCCATCAACGGAATGAGTATGGGACTTGCCACAATGTTCGTCCTCATCCTTTCCAACATGGTGATTTCAGCCATAGCATCATTTATTCCGGACAAGGTGCGCATCCCGTCATACATCGTCGTGATCGCGACTTTCGTGACACTGCTTCAGTTCGTGATGCAGGCCTATGTTCCTGACATCTACGAGACCCTCGGCCTGTTCATCCCGCTCATCGTAGTGAACTGTATCGTGCTCGGCCGTGCCGAAGCCTTTGCCAACAAGAACTCAGTGATCGACTCGGCTCTTGACGGTCTTGGAATCGGACTCGGATTCACCTGCTCGCTGACCGTCCTCGGACTTGTGAGGGAGATCCTCGGAAGCGGTTCCGTATTCGGATGGAAATTCATCGGGGGAGACGGCATCCTTGCCTTCGTACTTGCACCGGGCGCCTTCCTTGCACTCGGCTATCTCATCGTGATATTCAGAAAGTTAACCACTAAAAAGGCAGAGTAGTCATGGAGTATATACTTATAATCATCTCGGCGATATTTGTAAACAATATCCTGCTTTCGCAGTTCCTCGGAATCTGTCCTTTCCTGGGTGTATCCAACAAGCTCAGCACTGCGACCGGAATGTCCATGGCGGTGTGCTTCGTGATCACCCTCGCAACTGTAGTGACTTATCTCCTGAACTCACTGCTTGTCAGTCTCGGTCTTGAATTCCTCCAGACAATCTCGTTCATCCTCGTGATTGCAGCCCTTGTCCAGATGGTGGAGATCGTGCTCAAGAAGATCAGTCCTGCGCTCTATGCGTCACTCGGTATCTTCCTTCCGCTTATCACAACCAACTGTGCCGTTCTCGGTGTCGCCCTGACAGTAGTTCAGAAGTCATCGCCATTTGCAGCGGCTGCAGACGGAATGATGAACCTCGGTGAAGCGACCGTCTATGCGTTCGCAACATCGCTCGGCTTCGGCCTCGCAATGGTGCTCTTCGCAGGTCTCCGCGAGCAGCTTGCCCTCAACGATGTCCCTAAGGCATTCAAGGGCATTCCTATCGCCCTGATCACAGCCGGCATCCTGGCAATGGCATTCATGGGATTCTCAGGACTCGTCTGATGACAGCGAAAGAACTTCTGGAGAGGGCCGAAGAACTCCGGCGCAGCTGCGATTTCGGCGACGCAATAAACGTCTACCGCGCCGCCGCCTCGGCTCCGGATGCCACTGAAGACATCCGCCGCAAGGCCCTTGCCTCAGTCGAACTGATTCAGGAAATCAACGGCTTCGTCAACGTCGACCTCATGAATCCGTAGCTTTCCTCAGTACATCATACAAGAAGGCCTCCGACATTTCAGTTGTCGGAGGCCTTCTGTGTTCTGTGCCGTGAGTGTTATTCAAGTGTCCACTCGGTACCTTCCTTGGTGTCCTTGATCTGGATGCCGAGTGCCTTGAGGTCGTCGCGGATGCGGTCGCTTGTGGCCCAGTCCTTGGCTGCCTTTGCGGCCTTGCGCTGCTCCAGGACCATGTTCACCAGGCCGTCGATGGTCTGCATCGCCTTGCCGCCCTCGTTATCCTCGTCACGAAGACCGAGGACTCCGAACACGATGTTGTCGAAGAGGTCCACAAGAGCCCTGTAGTCAGATGCGTCGAGGGTGAGCTTCCTGTCCTTTGCGGTGTTGATCATGCGCACAGCGTCAAAGATGTGCGAAAGGGCGACAGGAGTGTTGAGGTCGTCACAAAGCGCCTCATAGACCTTCTCCACAAGTTCGCGCACCTCGGCGTTGGACGCTGTGATCTCATCAGGAGCTACCGCTGAAACGAACTCCCCGTAAGCGGGAGCCGGAGCGCCGGTCACACCTGCTGCAGCGGCAAGCGCCCGCAGGTCCTTCGCCGCCTGGAGAATCCTCTTGAGACCCTTCTCAGCCGCCTGCAGGGCCTCATTGCTGAAGTCGAGCGTACCGCGATAGTGAGCCTGAAGGATGAAGAAGCGGACTGTCATAGGAGTGTAGGCCTGATCCAGCTTCTCATGACGTCCAGCAAACAGTTCCGGCAGGGTGATGAAGTTGCCGAGCGACTTGCCCATCTTCTTTCCCTCGATGGTGATCATGTTGTTATGCATCCAGTACTTCACTCCGCTGCATCCGCGTGAAGCCGTGTTCTGGGCGATCTCGCATTCGTGGTGAGGGAAGAGAAGGTCCATTCCGCCTCCGTGGATGTCGAATTCCTTTCCAAGATACTTCTCGCTCATGGCAGAGCACTCAAGATGCCAGCCGGGGAATCCGTCGCTCCATGGTGAAGGCCAGCGCATTATATGCTCAGGTGAAGCCTTCTTCCAGAGTGCGAAGTCGTATGAGGCCCTCTTGTCCTGCTGTCCGTCAAGATCGCGTGTGCCCTCCTTCACCTCATCGAGTGTGCGGCCGGAAAGCACGCCGTACTTGTGGTCGGCATCGTACTTGAGCACATCGAAATATATTGAACCGTTGCTCTCATATGCATAGCCTGCATCAAGGATCTTCTTGACAAGGTCGATCTGCTCGATGATGTGTCCTGAAGCGCGAGGCTCGATCGAAGGCGGCGCCACATTCAGCTGCCTCATGGCCTCGTGATATGCCAGGGTACACCTCTGGACAACTTCCATAGGCTCCAGCTGCTCGAGGCGGGCCTTCTTTGCAATCTTGTCCTCTCCCTCGTCCGCATCGTGCTCGAGATGTCCTACATCCGTGATGTTGCGGACATAGCGCACCTTGTAGCCGAGATGTCTGAGAAGTTTCACGAACACGTCATAGGTTACCCCCGGTCTTGCGTGACCCAGATGAGCGTCGCCATAGACTGTAGGGCCGCAGACATACAGTCCGACATGCCCCTCATTTATAGGCTTGAAGATCTCCTTCTTCCTTGAAAGCGAATTGGTTATATATAATTCTCTCATGTGAAATATGTTTTTCATCCAAAAAATCCGGCACTTTCCGTACCAACCTGCAAATATAGTCAAATAATTCGGTAAAGCGGCCGATGCCGCAGATATAATTGTCCGTTGTCCGCATATGCCTATACGAATCTTTTCAATCGTTGCGCGCGTGGAAAAAATCATTATCTTTGTGGATTGGTTTCAGAAATAAAATACACGGATATGAAAGTAGCTATCATTATGGGTTCGACCAGCGACCTTGACGTCATGTCGCAGGCGATAGACACCCTTGCCGATTTCGGCGTAGAAGTGGAGAAACGTGTCATAAGCGCACACAGGACTCCAGACCTCATGTGTGAATTCGCAAAGACCGCTAAGGAGCGCGGCATCGGAGTTATCATTGCCGGAGCGGGCGGAGCGGCTCATGTAGCCGGTGTCGTGGCAGGTATGACTACAATCCCTGTCATCGGAGTTCCGATCAGGACCCAGATGATGGGAGGTCTTGACTCACTTCTTTCAATAGTCCAGATGCCGTCCGGCATCCCTGTAGCCACAGTGGCGATAAACGGAGCCAGGAATGCAGCCCTTCTTGCTGTCCAGATCCTTGCCCTCAGCTGCCCTGAACTCTCCGTAAAGCTCGACGCGTTCAGAAAGGCCCAGACACAGAAAGTGCTGGACGCAACCATCTAGCCGCGACCATCCAAGCAAAATATCTAACCAAAGACAGATATGAACAATTACCGCATTTACGTAGAAAAGCATCCTGAATTCCAGGTGGAGGCACGCAGCCTCAGGAACGAGCTGAACGAGAATCTCCAGCTCAGCCTTCCTGCCTTGCGCTACCTCAATGTCTATGACCTCTTCGGCTTCTCGGAAGACCTTCTCGAGAAGAGCCGCTACAGCGTCTTCGGAGAGATCGTGACTGACAGCGTCACGGACGAATGTGACCTGACCGGATCGAAATATATAGCCGTGGAGTACCTTCCGGGCCAGTTTGACCAGCGTGCGGCATCGGCAGTGGACTGCGTCCGCCTGATCGATCCGACGGCAAAGGTGAGCATCAAGAGTTCAAAACTCATCATCCTTCCAGGTGATACATCTGACGAGACCGTAGAAAAGATCAGACGTTACTATATCAACGCCGTGGAGTCCCGTGAAAAGGACCTTGCAAAGCTCACCGCAATGGAACAGCCTGAGGTGACTCCAGTGCCTGTCCTTGAAGGACTTACAGCCCTCAAGGACGAGGAACTTGCTCCATATTGCAAGAAGATGGGCCTCGCGATGAACGCCGACGACCTTCGCGAAGTGGTCACCTACTTCAAGACGGAAGGCCGCGACCCTTCGGAGACCGAGCTCCGCATCCTCGACACCTACTGGAGCGACCACTGCCGTCATACGACCTTCACCACCGAGCTCGAAGAGATCGACGTGGAAGAGTCCTTCCTCAAGGAAGAGATCGACGGCACCCTCAACCTGTACATGAAGATCCGCAAGGAGCTCGGACGCGAGTATAAAGGCCTGAACCTCATGGATATGGCCACCGTAGGAGCCCGCTACCTCAAGGCACATGGCTACCTCGACGACATGGAAGTGAGCGAAGAGAACAACGCCTGCAGCATATATGTGGACGTGGACATCGTGACAGACGAAGGCGAGATGGCCACAGAAAAATGGCTTCTCCAGTTCAAGAATGAAACCCACAACCATCCGACTGAAATCGAGCCGTTCGGTGGAGCGGCAACCTGCCTTGGAGGCGCAATCCGTGACCCTCTGTCAGGTCGCGCCTATGTCTATCAGGCAATGCGCGTGACCGGTGCAGGAGACATCTACCTGCCTGTTTCTGAAACCATTCCTGGCAAGCTCCCTCAGAGCATCATCTCACGCAAGGCTGCAGCCGGCTACTCAAGCTACGGCAACCAGATCGGACTCGCTACGACCCACGTGCGTGAAGTCTACCACGAAGGATATGTGGCAAAACGCCTCGAAGTCGGAGCTGTGGTCGGAGCGGTCAAGGCTGACAGCGTACGCCGCGAGAGCCCTGCCCCAGGCGACATCGTCCTCCTTCTGGGCGGCCGCACAGGCCGTGACGGAGTCGGCGGAGCGACAGGATCCTCAAAGGAACACACCGAAGAATCACTCGAGACCTGCGGAAGCGAGGTACAGAAAGGAAATGCTCCTGAAGAGAGAAAGCTCCAGAGGCTCTTCCGTCGTCCTGAAGTGACAAGACTCATAAAGAAGTCCAACGACTTCGGAGCCGGTGGAGTCAGCGTTGCCATCGGAGAACTTACCGACGGCCTTGACATCTACCTCGACAGAGTCCCTGTCAAGTACAGCGGCCTGAACTCCACAGAGCTGGCCATCAGCGAGTCGCAGGAGCGTATGTCCATCGTCGTAGAGGCAAAGGACATGGAGGAGATGATGGCTTACTGCGCAAGCGAGAACGTCGAAGTGACCCACGTCGCAGATGTGACAGACCGAGGACGCATGCGCATGTTCTACGGGGACAGGATCATCGTGGACCTCTCACGCGAGTTCATCGACTCGGCAGGAGCCAAGCACTATGCAAAGGCAACCGTCAGCGCAGTCGAGAACAGGAACCCGTTCGAGCGCACAGTCGAAGGCGAGACCCTCAGGGAAAAGGTATTCAACAACCTCCAGGATCCTAACGTGACCTCGCAGAAAGGTCTCATCGAGATGTTCGACTCCACAATCGGCCGCTCGACAGTCCTCATGCCGTTCGGAGGTATGCTCCAGGCCACTGAGACCCAGGTTTCGGTGCAGAAGCTCCCTACAGACGGCTACACCGACACAGCCAGCATCATGGCCTTCGGCTACAACCCTTACATCGCAAGCTGGAGCCCATACCACGGAGCGGCGTATGCAGTGGTAGAGGCATGTTCGAAGGTTGTTGCAGCAGGTGCAAGCTACGAAAAGATGCGCTTCTCATATCAGGAATATTTCGAACGCATGACCGACCGCAAGTCGTGGGGCAAGCCGCTTTCGGCTCTTCTCGGAGCCCTCAAGATGCAGGTCGAGCTGGGTCTTCCGTCCATCGGCGGAAAAGACTCGATGAGCGGAACATTCGAGAATATAAACGTGCCTCCTATGCTCATGGCCTTCGGTATCACGACCGTCGACGCAGAGAAGGTGATCTCGCCGGAACTCAAATATGAGGGTAACAGGCTCTACCTGATCAAGCACACTCCACTTGATAACTATATGCCTGACACAGACCAGCTCAAGAAGAACTGGGCCTATGTCACCGAACAGATAGAGAAGGAGAATATAGTATCCGGCTACGCCCTCGGATTCGGAGGAATAGCAGAGGCAGTCTGCAAGATGTCCTTCGGTAACGGCCTCGATGCAAGAATCGATGTGGACGAAGCCGAACTCTTCAACTACGGCTATGGCTCGATCATCGTCGAGGCAGAAGAAGAGCTTGACTATCCGAACGCCATCCTCATCGGAGAGGTGACCGACGGAGAGGACAGCGAACTCAGCATCAACGGAAAGAAATTCGACATATTCGAGCTCATCGCAGTGAATGCCGAAAGATTCGCACAGGTCTATCCGGACACAGCCGAAGCATACAACAAGAAGACAGCTCCTGCAGGTCTCGAAGGCGTGAAGCCGTTCAAGGCTAAGAAGGCAGACCTCAAGTACAAGGGCGAGCCTGTCGGGACACCGATTGCCTACCTCCCTGTATTCCCGGGAACTAACTGCGACTACGATTCGGCCAAGGCCTTCCGCAACGCCGGCGCAGAGGTACGCATGAGCGTGTTCTGCAACCTTACCGAAGATGACATATTCCGTTCTATCGCAGAAATGAAGAAGAACATCGACGAATGTCATATCCTCATGCTCAGCGGCGGATTCTCTGCCGGAGACGAGCCTGACGGAAGCGGAAAGTTCATTGCAAACGTGCTGAATAACAAGGATATAGCCGATGCCATCCACGCTCTCATCGATCGTGGCGGACTCATCCTCGGCATCTGCAACGGCTTCCAGGCCCTCGTCAAGTCCGGCCTCCTTCCATACGGCCGCCTCGGCCAGGTGACCAAGGACAGCCCTACGCTTTTCCGCAACGACATCAACCGCCACATCTCCCAGATGGTGACAACGAGAGTCTCTACAACCAACTCACCTTGGCTTGCAGGCTTCTCGGTGGGCGATCTCCACACGATAGCAGTCAGCCACGGAGAAGGCAAGTTCGTAGTCAATGAAGAACTCGCTAAAGAACTCTTCGCCAACGGTCAGGTAGCCTTCCAGTATGTGGACCCTATTGATGAAGAAATCACCATGGAGTCTCCATACAACCCTAACGGATCATACTACGCGATTGAAGGAATCATCAGCCGCAACGGACAGATCCTTGGTAAGATGGGCCACACGGAACGCTACGAGGGCAACCTCTTCAAGAACATCATGGACGAAGGCCTCGAACAACCGCTTTTCGACAACGCAGTAGCGTACTTCCGCGGAGAATAGTCAACTCGTCATCCCCGGCCCTGACCGGGGAACCAACCGACAACCGTCATACCCGGCCCCGACCGGGGAACCGACCCAAGAAACGTCATCCCCGGCCCCGACCGGGGAACTAACCGACAACCGTCATCCCCGGCCTCGACCGGGGAACCAACAACAAAAGATATGTGTAAGTGTAACAAATTCAGAGACGACAAACTCCACCATGAATGTGGCGTCCTCGGAATCTACGGAGTAGAAGACGCCGCCGGCCTGGCATACTATGGCCTGCACGCCCTCCAGCACAGAGGCCAGCAAGGCTGCGGCATCGTTACAGTAGGCCCTACAGGCGAATTCCACAGAGTCAAAGGAGACGGCCTGGTAAGCGAGGTCTTCAACGAACAGCAGATGACCAGACTCCCCGGCACAATGGCAATAGGCCATGTCCGCTACAGCAACGCCGGCTGCAAAGGGACAGAAAACATCCAGCCCTTCCTGTTCCACCACAACTCCGGCGACTTCTCTATGGCCAACAACGGTCAGATAGTCAACTACAACCAGCTCCGCGAGGAACTCGAAGACAAAGGAAGCCTCTTCCAGTCTTCATCCGACGCAGAAGTCCTTGCCCACCTCATCAAGAAACAGGGCATAGACAAGAACCAACCTCGAATCGAATCCCTCAAGGTAGCCCTCAATATGCTCGAAGGCGCCTTCGCCTTCCTTGTCATGACCGGCCGCCGTATATATGCCTGCCGTGACAAATACGGCTTCCATCCGTTGGCGATAGGAAAACTTGGAAACGGCTATGTGGTAGCCAGCGAGACCTGCGCATTCGATGTCCTCGGTGCAGAATACATCCGTGACGTCGAGCCAGGTGAGATCGTCACCATCGATCATCACGGCATTCGCAGCCAGTTCTATGCAGAAACTCAGCGTCATGCCATGTGTGCCATGGAATATGTCTACTTCGCCCGTCCCGACAGCGACATCGAAGGATGCAACGTACACAACTATCGCAAGGAATCCGGAAGGATACTCTTCCATGAGGCCCCGGCAGATGCAGACATCGTCATAGGAGTGCCCGATTCCAGCCTCAGCGCCGCCCAGGGATATGCTGAAGCCAGCGGACTGCCGTACGAAATGGGACTGATCAAGAGTAAATATGTGGGCAGGACCTTCATTCTTCCGACCCAGTCTCTCCGCGAGAAAGGAGTCAAGATGAAGCTTTCTCCGGTCAAGACCATAGTCAAAGGCAAGAGGGTAGTGCTTGTAGACGATTCTATAGTCCGAGGAACCACCTCCCTGAAGATCGTCAAGATGCTCCGTGAAGCCGGAGCCTCTGAAGTCCATGTCCGTATAGCCAGCGCTCCGCTCAAATACACATGCTACTACGGAGTCGACGTCCACACCCCGCAGGAACTCATCAGCAACAGCAACAGCGTAGAGCAGGTCTGCAAGCTCATCGAAGCCGACTCCCTCGCCTTCCTCTCTCACGAAGGAATGCTCGCCGCCGGCCATCGCGACGACCTCTGCCTCGCCTGCTTCAACCACAAGTACCCGACCAGAACCTACGAAGACTAACCTCTTCAACATCCCATAACCCGAGCCCCTCCACCCCCGGACGGGCTCCTTTTTCCTGTCTCCCGTCCTCCTTCCATGCTGTCCGGGCACTGGTATTTCACCAGATTCGTGGCCACTTTCCTAAATGAACCTAAATGAACCAAACAAGTTGGCCTTATCGGGCTCCAGACTTTTGCAGAAGTTGAATACTTGTTTTATATTTGCAAACTGGAATAGTGTGTGTGAATAGTGTATTAAGCTAATGAAAGACAGGTTATTTATTATAATATTCAGTTTGATTGTGTTGTGTGCTGTCCCAACCTATGCACAGGTTGAGACAACGCGCCTTACTACAATCAAGCCTATTAATAACCATGCCTACATAGCAGTCAAGACCAACCTCCTTTACGACGCCCTGATGGTGCCAAATCTCGGAGCGGAACTCAACCTTTTCGACAACTACACAATCTATGCCGATCTGATGTTCGCAGACTGGAAACTTCCACAGAAGCACTTCTACTGGAACCTTTTCGGTGCTCAGTTCGGTGCAAGGAAGTACTTCGGCCAGCAGGCTGCAGACAGAAGCTTCTCCGGTCACCATGCCGGAATCTACGGTCAGGCCCTGGCCTACGACCTTCAGGCCGGAAACATCGGCCAGCAGACCCCGAACATCAACATGAGCTTCGGAGCGGAGTATGGATACTCTTTCCCGTTGACCCTCAATCTCAACCTCGACCTTGAAATAGGTATAGGATTGCTCACAGGACGTTACTACGAATATATAGTTGAAGAAGACCACTACACATGGCGCGGAACCATCCAGAGAGCCTGGATCGGACCTACAAAGGCCTCGGTGTCGCTCGTATGGCTGATCAAGTCATACAGAAGGGGAGAAGGCAAGACCTTCAGCTGGGAAAACACTCCGCTTTCATTCAAGTTCTTCAACTTCAAGAAGAAAAATAAGGACAAGGAATGATGAGGCGATTCAATAAAATATTGGCATCGCTCGTCGTTCTGATAATGACAATAGCAGCTACGATGTCATGCACACAGGATATAGACTTCGGATTCAAGGAACTCTGTTTCTACCATCCGCATACGGCTCCTGTAAAGGTGAAGGTGGACTGGAGCAAGTTCCGTCACATCGAAAAGCCTACCGGTATGACAGTATACGCTTATCCGCTCAACCCGGATGAGGACCTCTTCCGTTTCGTGTCGCACAACCTCGACGCCGTGACACTCGACCTCAAGGCAGGATTCTTCCATGCATTCGCCTTCAACCAGAGTGACTCGGAGTACGCGACACTCGAGTTCTACAACCTTGAGGATTTCGAAAACGCAGAGGCCCGCGTAGTCCAGGTGAAGTCCAACTGGTACTCGACAAGAACACCCGAGACCAAGCTTGGAGCTGAGCCTGAATGGCTTGCAATTGACTGCCTCCAGAACATCGAGGTGACTGAGGAAATGGTCGAGATTGCGGAGCAGGAGTACCTCGCGGCCCGTCAGGAAGCGGCCCGTGCGCGCAAGAACGCAAGAAAGGAACTTGACACCAAGGCTCCTACGAAGGTGACGAAGACCCAGCACGAAGTAGGAACCCTTGTTCCTAAATCGATCATCAAGAATGTGGATATATATGTACATCTTGAGAACATGCACTTCCTCCGTTCGGCGCTCGGCGCCCTTGAGGACATGGCCGAAGGCTGCTACATATCATCACGCGAGACTACAGAAGGCCTTGTAACTCACACCATCGAGTCATGGCAGTTCGTATATAATAAAGACTCGGAAGGAGCCGAAGACCTCATGAACGGTGCCATCAAGGCAACGCTCTCGACCTTCGGTACTCCGGCCGGCCACACAGGCCTTTCCGAGGAAAACAACCTTTATGTGAAGCTCCTCCTCGTGGACAACGAGACCATGATAGACCTGAACTTCCCGATAGGAGAGCAGCTCGCATCGATAAACGAGTATGACGGCACTCAGCTGGACGAGAACGGCAATGTGATATGGCCGGAAGTCCACGTATATTGGCCTGAACCGCTTCCTGAAGTGACACCGGTGAACCCGGAATCAGGCGGATTCGACGTCGGCGTAAGCGACTGGGGTGATGAGATAGTAACAGTACTTCCATTGTTGTAGAAAGAAAGTGAAGAATATAGGTAACATATATAAGGTTCTGGTTGCAGCTCTTCTGCTGATGTGCATCCCGCACATGGCAGATGCGCAGAAGTGGGCGGTGTCGACAAACGCACTCAGCTGGGCAGGTCTCGGTACGATCAACGCCGAAACCTCAGTGAGTGTCCACCAGCACTTCTCCATCAACGCAGGCTTCGTGGCGAACCCTTGGCAGATGAACACACCGACCTACGTCAACCTGAAGAACCGTCAGTACGGCGGCTATGTAGGAATGAAGTACTGGCCATGGCACGTCTACTCAGAGTGGTGGGTCGGAGCAAAGTTCCAGTACAAGAACTTCGAGCAGGTCGGCCTGCTGTCTCCTAACCTGAGGAGGGGAGATGCAGTCGGTGGAGGACTCGCAGGAGGATACACCTTCCTGGTCGGCAGAAACTTCAATGTCGATGTGGGATTGGGACTTTGGGGCGGACGCCTTCTCAGATATAGAGAATATGAAGGCAACGTGGATGTAGAATCAAAACTCATTGACATAGGACCGAGAAACTTCATGTTCCTTGACAATGTAATGATAGCGTTAGTATATATATTTTAAATGTATCGTATAAAGGGAAATATTCTTATTGCAGGTCTTTTGATGATCCTTGCGCTTGCTTCCTGCTCGACCAGAAGGCAGCTTAAGGCGTTGTATGAGGGCCAGCTCGACACCGTGCTGTTCAACATGCCGAAGAGGTCGGCTTCGCCTAATACGATCGCCGCGCAGAATGTAGCGCAGGACACCATCATCATCAAGGACGCCCAGGGTAACGAGCAGTTCCTCATGAAGGCCGTCCAGGATGAGGAGACCGGTGAGATGGTGGCTACCGAAGTCCTTGAGGCTGCGACAGTTACCGCGCGCTTCCAAAACATCGCGGAGCGTCGTGGAAAGGTCGACCTCGAGTACCTCGTGACCGTTCCTGAGAACATGCTGAACAACGACTGGCAGTTCCGCCTGTATCCGTCAATGGTCATCCAGGGCGACAGCACCGACCTTGAAGCGATATTCATCACCGGCCGTGGCTACAGAGAGGCCCAGCTCCGAGGATATGAAAGATACGACCGTTTCGTAAGAAAGATCGTCGAGGAAGACATATACTTCATCAATGTCTATCAGCTCGAGCGTTTCGTGTCACGCAACTTCCCTGACCTGTACGCATTCAAGACCGACACGACTTTCGTGTCAGAAGAACAGTTCGAAAGCTACTACGGCGTGAAGGAACAGGAAGCAATCGAACACTACACCCAGAAGCTCATGAGAAAGTGGAACAACTCTCTCAAGAACAAACGCGGAAAGAAATACGAGCAGCTTGTAAAGACCCCTATAGTCACAGAAGGCGTGAGACTTGACAGCGTCATCACAAAAGCCAACGGCGATGTGGTCTACCACTATGTGCAGACCATCAACACCCGTCCGAAGCTCAGGAAGGCGACAATCAACCTCAAGGGAAGCATCTACCAGGGCAACGAGATGATCTACCTCCTTCCGAACTTCAAGCCGCTCGACTACTACATCAGTACGACTTCGACTTTCGCAGACCTCAATGTCGTGAAATACCTCACCCAGGTCATCGAAAGAAGGGCCTATGCCAACACAGCCTACAAGATTGACTTCAAGGTCGCAAAGTCCGACATCAATCCGGAGCTTGGCAACAACGCAGCCGAGATCGAGAAGATCAAGGCCAACCTCAGGAATCTCCTCGACAACGAGGAATTCGACCTCGACTCGATCGTCGTGAACGCAACAGCTTCACCAGAAGGAACATACGTCCGCAACGGACAGTACGCCCAGGCACGTTCGGAGTCGGTGACAAGATACTTTGACAGATTTATAAAGGAATATAGGGACAGCCTTGAAGCGGCGACCGAAGAAGGATTCTCCATCGTGCTCACCAATGAGCTCGACTCTACGATGACAGAAGACATCATCATTCCGGAGAAGGACACTATTCCTGAGATCAAGCTTACAGCACGAAGCACCCCTGAGAACTGGGATGACCTGCTGGAATACATAAGAGAGGACACAGTGATGACCGACACACAGAAGCAGCAGTACTTCGACCTGCACGGCACACTTACCCCTGACGCGAGAGAAAATCAGATGAAAAAGTACGGGTGGTACTCGTACGCAAAGAAGGAGATCTACCCTAAGCT
>SUYN01000002.1 GCA_015060405.1 Bacteroidales bacterium | reverse complement strand
GGATGGCTACCAATCTGTCCTTAAGCTCAAGGTCAGATGTCTTTACTCTTTTAACATTTGTATTTGCCATAGTCTCTTAGAAAATTAAGCCACCTTCACGGGCAGCGTCTGCCAAACTTTTAACTCTACCATGATAAAGGTAACCACCACGGTCAAAAGAAATTGTAGTGATACCCTTTGCGAGAGCGCGCTCTGCAATCGCCTTTCCAACGATAGCTGCTGCCTCGATACCAGTCTTGCCCTTGCACTCTGCTGCAAGTGCCTTGTCATTTGAAGCGGCTGCACAAAGAGTCATGCCCTTCAAATCATCAACAACCTGTACGTAAATCTGCTTGTTGCTTCTGAAAACAACCATTCTTGGTCTCTCAGCAGTACCATTAACGACTTTACGGATACGGTAGTGAATTCTCTTTCTTCTTTCTATCTTATTCAATGCCATAATCTAGTCCTCCTATTATTTAGCACCTGCTGATTTACCAGCCTTACGACGAAGCTGCTCGCCGACAAACTTGATACCCTTACCCTTGTATGGCTCAGGCTTACGGAGTGAGCGGATCTTAGCAGCGACCTGTCCGATGAGCTGCTTGTCGGCGCTCTTGAGACAAAGTACCGGGTTCTGACCCTTCTTTACCGGCTCAGCTTCAGCCTTGACCTCTGCTGGAAGCAGGATCTGCACCTCATGTGAGAAACCGAGAGACATGATCAGGAGCTGTCCCTGAACATCTACACGGAAACCTACACCGACGAGTTCCTGTCTGATAGTGTAACCCGCAGAAACACCTACAACCATGTTGTTGATCAGTGCACGGTAAAGACCGTGAAGCGAGCGGTGGCGTGGCTGGTCTGTCGGACGGGTCAATTTAATTTCTGTTCCCTCTACAGTGACTGTAATGTCAGCGTCTACTTTCTGGCTGAGCTCACCAAGAGGTCCTTTAACCTTAACAACGTTGCCAGGGAGAATCTCAACGCTCACTCCGGCAGGAAGGTGTACAGGCAATTTACCAATTCTTGACATTATTCGTTTCTTTTAGATTAATATACATAACATATAACCTCACCACCTACATTGAGTTCACGTGCCTCTTTGTCTGTGATGACACCCTTTGAAGTCGAAAGGATCGCGATACCGAGTCCGTTGAGGACGCGTGGCATGTTCTCGACGTCAGTGTATCTTCTGAGACCTGGCTTAGACACGCGAACTATCTTCTTGACAGCTGCAGTCTTGGTCTGAGGATGATACTTGAGAGCGATTTTGATTGTGTTTGAAGGAGTTCCTTCAACTACCTTGTAGCTGAGGATGTAACCCTTTTCGCAAAGGATCTTTGTGAGAGCCAGCTTCATCTTTGAAGAAGGGATCTCTACAACCTTCTTTCCTGCCAGATAAGCATTACGTACTCTGGTGAGGAAGTCTGCAATTGGATCAGTCATTTTTTTGTTTTGTTTTTGTTGAAAACCGACGCCCGGAAGCGTCCGATATCCAAATTGTTAATTAATAAATATCATTTACCGTCTCGGACGGATTTGGTCATATGTTACCAGCTTGCCTTCTTTACGCCTGGGATGAGACCGTTGCTTGCCATCTCACGGAACTGGATACGGCTGATTCCGAACATGCGGATGTAGCCCTTTGGACGTCCGGTAAGAGAGCAGCGGTTGTGCATACGGCAAGGAGCTGAGTTCTTAGGGAGCTTGTCGAGAGCCGCCCAGTCACCTGCTTCCTTAAGAGCCTGTCTCTTGGCAGCGTATTTAGCAACCAACTTCGCGCGTTTAACCTCGCGAGCCTTCATTGATTCTTTTGCCATCTTTTTCTCCTTTATTATTTGTTATTTTTCTTGAAAGGCAGACCGAATGCCTTGAGAAGAGCATGAGCCTCCTCGTCGGTTCTTGCTGTAGTCACGAAAGTGATCTCCATTCCGAGGATCTTGCTGATCTTGTCGATGTCGATCTCTGGGAAGATGATCTGCTCCTTGATACCGAGGGTGTAGTTACCCTTGCCGTCCATCTTCTCAGAAATACCGTTGAAGTCTCTGATTCGTGGAAGAGAAACGCGGATGAGTCTCTCAAGGAACTCGTACATCTTGACATCACGAAGAGTAACCTTTGTTCCGATAGGCATGCCTCTACGGAGCTTGAAGTTCGAGATGTCCTTTCTTGAGTGAGTGATCACTGCCTTCTGACCTGTGATGATAGAGAGCTCCTGCGCTGCAGTCTCTACGAGCTTCTTGTCACCTGTTGCATCGCCTACACCCTCATTGATAGTGATCTTGACGAGCTTAGGGCACTGCATTACTGTAGTGTAGCCGAACTCCTTCATCAACTTGGCAACGATCTCCTCCTTGTATACCTTCTTCAAAGTAGGCACGTATCCTGCTGGTACTGCTGCTACCTCTGCTGTATTATTCTTCTTTGCCATTACTTAATCTCCTCTCCAGATTTTTTAGCATAACGGACATTCTTACCATCAACCATCTTGCGGCCGATTCTTGTAGGAGCACCTGTCTTAGGGTCTACTACCTGAAGGTTAGAGATGTGTACGCCTGCCTCCTGTTTAACAATACCACCCTGAGGATGTTTTGGGTTTGGTTTAGTGTGCTTGCTTACGATGTTGATGCCCTCAACGATAGCGCGATCCTTTGAAGGGATTACCTCAAGCACCTTACCGGTCTTACCTTTGTCATTACCGGCATTTACATAGACGGTGTCGCCTTTTTTGATATGTAACTTCTTCATAATGATTGCGTATTAGAGGACCTCCGGTGCCAGTGAAACAATTTTCATATAGTTCTCGCGAAGCTCTCTTGCAACAGGGCCGAAGATACGGGTACCTTTAACCTCACCGGCATTATTGAGAAGAACGCAAGCGTTGTCATCGAAACGGATGTAAGAACCATCCTGACGACGAATCTCTTTCTTGGTGCGGACTACGACAGCCTTTGACACTGAGCCCTTCTTGGCGTCACCGCCAGGGATAGCGCTCTTGACTGCAACGACGATCTTGTCGCCCACTCTTGCATAACGGCGGCGGGTACCACCCAGAACACGGATACAAAGAACCTCCTTTGCACCGCTGTTGTCTGCCACCTGTAAACGTGATTCCTGCTGTATCATTGTTACTTAACTTTTTCTACGATTTCTACTAATCTCCAGTTCTTTGTCTTGCTGAGCGGACGAGTCTCCATGATGCGTACTGTGTCGCCCTGGCTGCACTCGTTCTTCTCATCGTGAGCTACGAACTTTGTGGTCTTCTTTACGAACTTGCCGTACATTGGGTGTTTCTCTTTTCTTTCTACTGCAACCACGATAGACTTGTCCATCTTGTTGCTGACCACAACACCTATTCTTTCCTTACGAAGATTTCTTTCCATGAGAATTCAATTTTTAGTTCTGTGACTCTTTCTCAGCAAGGATAGTCATCATACGTGCGATGTCCTTTCTTGCCTTTGCAATCTTTGATGTATCCTCTAATGGAGAGATAGTGTGGTTAACCTTCATGGTATCGAGGTTTGCTTTCTCAAGCTCGATACGCTCGCGCAGATCTGCGATTGACATTTCGCGTACTTCAGATGCTTTCATTGTCTTTTCTCCATTAAATTATTCTACATAGTCTCTACGTACCACGAACTTCGTAGTCACAGGAAGTTTCTGGGCTCCAAGGCGGAGTGCCTCCTTTGCGATCTCGAGGGATACGCCTTCTGCCTCAATAAGAATACGGCCTGGGGTTACAGGGCATACGAATCCCTCCGGATTACCCTTACCTTTACCCATTCGCACCTCGGCTGGCTTCTTTGTGTATGGCTTGTCAGGGAATACTCTGATCCAGATCTTTCCTTCACGCTTCATGTAACGCGAAACAGCCTGACGCGCTGCCTCGATCTGGCGTCCTGTCAGCCAGCAGCTCTCCAAAGTCTTGATGCCGAATGAGCCGAACGCAAGCTGGTTTCCCCTCTGTGAGAGACCTTTCATGCGGCCTTTCTGCTGCCTTCTGAATTTTGTTTTCTTTGGTTGTAACATTGCTCTATTACTTTTAATGAAAATATTTCACAATATCCCTAATTAATTGAGTATCAGCTGGTTGGGCGTAGTCGTCCTCAATTATTGGGATGCAAAGATACAAAAAAATATTGAAATGCAAATAATATTTTCATTTTTTCACAATATTTTTGACCGATAATTACAACTGCTAAGTAACGTAATTTCGGACACTTACAGATGGTGTTGAAAAAAATATGGCTGCGTTTTCGACCGATGGCAGAACCTCATAAATGTCGACAAAAAAATCCGCCGAAACGGCGGATTTCAAGGGTACTGCAGAGATGCCTACTCAGCCTTGAGATAAAGAACTCGTGAGGACCAGTCATCCTGCTTGTGGTAGTCGACGATGTGCTTGAGAGGAATCTCCAGGCCGTTCTCCATAAGGAAACGTCCGGTGAAACCCTTGCCTTCATATGGGAGAGCCACATTGTCTATCCTGTTCAGTTCATGTACAGTGTAGACCTTCTCAGGATCAAGTCCGGCCATCTTCACGCGTGGAAGATGGTCATCATAGAATGTCTCAAGTTTCCACCAGTAGAACACCGCCTCCGACTTTTCCGGTGACACATACATCATGGAAGCCATGTTGTGTCCGTCGTATGGGGATACCAGGCGGTAGATGTCACCGAACTGGACGACAGGACGGATCTGCTTGTATTCGGCAATCGCATTACGACAGAGCTCCTTCTCCTCTTCCGTCATGTTCTTAGGCTGGATCTCCATTCCGAGACGGCCGCTCATGGCGACATCCACACGGTATTTCATGGAAGTGGTACGGAATACGGTGTGGTTAGGAGTTGCACTGATATGCGAAGCCATAGCTATCGCAGGGAAGAAATAAGAGGTGCCCCACTGCATATAGACGCGCTGGAGGGCATCAGTGTTGTCACTCACCCAGAACTCATCGAACCAAGGGAGCACGCCCCAGTTGGCGCGACCTCCGCCGGATGCACAGGCCTGGATGGTAAGGTCCGGATATTTCGCACGGATGCGGTCGCAGACCTTGGCAAATCCACGGTGATACTCTATATACAGGTGGCTCTGCTTATCCTTAGGGAGATACTGCGAGCCGTGGTTGGATATAGGCATGTTCGCATCCCATTTAATATAGTCGATCTCAGGATTCTCAGTCATGAGGTCATCTACAATCCTGAAGATGAAGTCCTGCACGTCAGGATTTGCAAGATCGAGGACCAGCTGTGTGCCTCCACGGCCTGTGACCACATCCCTCTCCGGAGCCTTGATGACCCAGTCCGGATGCTTCTCATACAGTTCGCTTGTGGTGTTGGTCATCTCCGGCTCTATCCAGATGCCGAACTTGATTCCATGCTTGTGCGCCTGCTCGACAAGCCAGCCTATGCCGTTAGGCAGCTTGTTGCGGTCCACCTGCCAGTCTCCAAGCGCACAATTGTCAGTCAGACGGGGATACTTGACTCCGAACCATCCGTCATCCATGACGAAGAGTTCTCCTCCCATGGATGCGATGTCTCCCATCATCTGGTCCATACCCGGCTCATTGATGTTGAAATAGACGCCTTCCCAGCTGTTGAGGAGGATCTTCCGGAGCTTGTCGCCGTGAGCGAGCTTATAGGTACGTCCCCATCTGTGGAAATTGCGGCTTGCACCGCTCAGACCCTCGTCAGAGAATGTGAGAGCGAGCTCGGGAGTCTTGAAGACCTCCTTTGAAGCAAGCTTGTAGGCTGAATTGTCCGGACCGATTCCTGCATAGAATTCATGATAGTCAGTGTCCCTGGTGTCGACACGGAGCTCGTAGTTGCCGCTGTAGCAGAGAGCTGCGCCGATGACACGGCCTGAATTCTCCTGAGGCTTGCCGTCAAGGGAGAACATCACCTCAGCATGGTCGGTGTGGGAGTTACGTGAGCCGTCCTTGTTCTTGATCACGCGCATTCCCCTGTCAAGAGGCTCCTGCACCAGACGTCCTTCACTTGCCCATGTGCCGTGGAGATGGCTGATCCACACGTCACCTGTACGAATAGGAAGATAACCCGAATCGAAACGGGTCAGAGTGACTGGCTTCTTCTCCTGGTTCTCTATCTCTGTCCATGTCTCTATCATGTTCACATCCTGATAGGCCCTGTAGCACACGTTCACATAAAACGGATAAACGGTATCTTTCAATCTGATCCTTGTCACCTTTGCCGTCGGCTCATCTTCAATGGTCACGCCCTCCACCCTGAGCACGGTAGAGAGATTTCCGTCTGCGTGGGTAACACCCAGGGAAGCCTCGGAAGCGCACCAGAATCCGTAGGCAGGATAGGCGTTATGTCTCGGAACTCCAGCCGCCTCAAGATTCGTGAAATCCTGATCCGAAAGCCTGTTTCCGAAATAAAGGATCTGAAGTTCGCTTCCGGTTTCCGCCTTGAGGACCATTTCGATGTCCGGGGCAGTAATCCGGATCTGGGCAGATGCTGCAACCGCAGCTGCAATAAGAATAAAAGATGCTATGATTCTTTTCATATTGTGTACTATATTATATAGGTATATATATCAGAGCTTTTCCTTGACGAAAGTTCCCCATGGACTGAGATCCTCTGCACGCCAAGGTCCCTCAGAAGCCGCAGAAGGATAGAGCATCGAACAGGTCTCCTTCTTGTCCGATATAGACCAGAATATATGGCTTATGTCGTTCTCGTCCATCCATTCGATCCAGGCATCCGTCGATTCCACATCTATAGGTCCCTGGCCGTCTGCATTCATTCCTCCACACTCGGTGACAAAAAGGGCAAGCCCCTTCGAAATTGCGTAATCGCCCTTCTGACGAAGCCACTCCTTATGGGTGCCGGCATAGAAATGTAGGGTGTACATAAGGTTGTCATAGCCCAGGATAGGATCGTCTGCCGCATCATCCACATTCTGAGACCAGCGAGGAGTGCCTACTATGATGACAGCATCCTTCTCTATGGCACGTATGGCCGCTATCACCTGCTCCGAATACTCCTTTATCTCCGCCCAGGTGTAATCTATCTGATTCACATGATCCTTGTACGAAGGCTCGTTCCAGATCTCATATATCACATTGGGAACACCCTTGTACTTTGAAGCCATATAAGTAAAGAATTCCACGGCTGCCTCGGTGTGCAGTCCATGCGCATGCCAGTCGACAAGCACATACACTCCGTTTTCAATAGCCGCATCGACTATGGTGCAGGCGGACTGCTTGCCGAACTCAGGGTTCTTGAGATAATTCTGCACCTGACATTCGTCGTCGTCGATCTCCACACCGATTGCAGCACGGACGACTTCAGCATCCCAGTCACGCACCACGTGTCTTACAGCTCCGGCGTTATAGAAACGTGGCCAGAGCACATTCCACCCGAAACTCATACCCTTGAGTTCCACTGTCTCTCCTGACTCGTTTACGAGAGCAGTACCCTCAACATGCAGACGCTCGACTTTCGGAGCACGACTACAGCATGAGAGCACAGACATCAGAGCCAGAAACAATAATGCTATACGTTTCATCATTTACTTGATCATCAATATATTACTCAGAGGCTTTTGTGCCACGTCTTGCGGCGAGTTCCACCTGAACTCCCTCCATCTTCTTCTTGGTAAGAGGATAGAACCAGGTCACGAGGATCGCAAGGGTAGCGACAGCTGCAGGTACCCAGCTCATGAGGATACGGAGACCGGTGATGGCCGTTTCTGTCTGGACCACGCCTGCAGTGGTGTCATAGCCGAAGGCTGCGAGCATCCACATCACGGCTGCGCCACCGAAGGCACCACCGAACTTCTGTGCCATGGATGCAGAAGAGAAGATAAGACCGGTAGAAGCAGTTCCGTCCTTGAGCTCCGAATAATCTGCAACATCAGCATACATACTCCACACAAGAGGTGAGATCACTCCTGTGAATATAGAGATTATGATCTGGAATGCGAGCATTGCCCAATAACCGCCTGCTGTTGCCGGGAGGAAGAAGAAAGCGATGCTCAGTCCGACAAGGGCCGCCATTGATATGATGTAGGTGCTCTTCTTTCCGAGATGCTTGGACATAGGCACTGCGAGAACCACACCGACCATGTTTGCGATCTCTCCGATAGAAAGGAAGATTCCTGCAGAAACGAGGAAGGCCCATCTGCCGTCAAGGGAAACAAGCTGCTGGATGTAGTCTGCGAAGAAATATGCTGTGGTTGTTCCACGGACCGTGTTGAAGAGGTTGGATGCAAGGGCAGCTCCGATGAGAAGCCACCATGGCTTGTTGCGTACAAGAAGTCCGAGGTCCTTTCCGACAGAAACAGTAGATTCACTCCTGACATGTTCCTTGGTGAGAAGGAACGAAAGGATGAAGAGTACGAAACAGCAGGTCGCTATCACTATCATGGCTTTCTGCCATGCATCAGGGCTTGTGGATATTGCTGCAAGGCCGCTTGCGCCTTCAACAGCAACCCTGGTCTTGTCGAACATGTTGCAGAGCGGCTCCCATGCGAAAAGGGCTATGAAGCTTCCGCCATAAGCGAAGAACATTCTATATGACGAGAGAACCGACTTTTCGTCCGAGTCTGCAGTCATCACGTTCAGGAGCGAGCCGTAAGGCACGTTGATGCCGGTATATACGGTCATCATCATAAGATAGGTCACATATGCCCACACCACCTTTCCGTTTTCCGGTGTAGTGAAGAGCAGGATGCCGCACACCGCAAACGGGATGGCAAAGAAGAGGAGATAAGGACGGTACTTTCCCCAGCGGGTCTTTGTGCGGTCGGCGATGATACCCATCATAGGGTCAGACACAGCGTCCCAGATTCGTGTCACGAGCATGAGGACTCCCGCATCTGCGAGGCTGAGACCGAATACATTAGAATAGAAGAACGGAAGGAAGTACGAAAAGAGCTTCCAGAACATCGACGACGACATGTCACCGAAGCCATATCCGATTTTTTCTGACAATTTCATTGGTTATTGTTTTTTAAGGGTCGATCCCCGGTCGGGCCGGGGATGACATGGGTTTTATTTCAGATTCTTGTCAATGAGACGGTTAAGGCGCTTTACTGTCTCGCCGGTAGTGAACGCATCTGGTTCTGTGTTCATACAGTAGTCCACAAGGCGGTCTACGGTCGAGGTCGCGACATGCATACGGGTGTCGCTTGATGCATAGTAGATGAACACCTTTCCATCCTCATCGGCAATCCAGCCGTTGGTGAAGAGGACGTTCATGACGTCACCGATATATTCCCAGCCTTCAGGGACCATGAAATATCCCGCAGGCTCTGCGATAACCTTTGAAGGATCTTCGAGAGAGGTCATATACATATATAATACATAGCGGAGTCCTGAAGCGCAGCCGCGTACTCCGTGGGCCAGATGGAGCCAGCCGCGGTCAGTCTTGATCGGATGAGGACCTTCTCCGTTCTTGCACTCCTTGATGGTGTGATAGAAACGGTGGTTGATGATCTTCTCTTCTGTTATTACCACCTTCTCCATGCTGTCGACAAGGGCCCAGCCTATGCCGCCGCCGTTTCCTGCGTCGATGAAACCATCCTGCGGACGGGTGTAAAGGGCGTATTTTCCATCAACGAACTCAGGATGCAGCACCACATTGCGCTGCTGTGACGATGATTCCATGTCCGGAAGGCGCTCCCAGTTGACAAGGTCCTTCGTACGTGCCACACCTGCTGCGGCAACAGCTGATGAGAGGTCGCCCGGAGCTGCAGAAGGGTCCTTGCGCTCCACACAGAAGATTCCATATATCCATCCGTCCTCATGGGCGGTAAGTCGCATGTCATACACATTTGTCGCAGGCTCGCCGTATTCAGGCATAGTGATAGGACGGTCCCAGAAACGGAAGTTGTCAACACCGTTAGGGCTTTCCGCCACAGCGAAGAATGATTTGCGGTCTGCGCCTTCCACGCGCACTACCAGGACGTATTTTCCATTCCACTTTATAGCACCGGAATTGAATGCTGCATGCACTTCAAAACGCTCCATCAGATAAGGGTTTGTCTCCTTGTTGAGGTCGTAGCGCCAGAAGAGAGGGGCATGTGCACCGGTAAGGATAGGGTTAGTATAGCGTTCGTACACGCCGTTGCCTTCTATAGGCTCGTTTTTCTTTGTGATGAGGGCTTCGTGCTGTGATCTGAGCCACTCAAGTCTTTCTTCGAATGTCATTGCTTTCTTGATTTAGATTCCCGACCGGCCGGAGAAGACGGTTCAGGTCAATGGTAAGTGGTTAAAGGAACATTATCTGGTCGAGGGCGGCAAAGGCCTTGAAGTCATCTGCAGACTCCTGTCCAGGGAACGGAGCATAGAAGTGATGCTGCATGTTGTCGTCGCATGCGTTTCTCCATGTAAGCACATATGACACAGGGTAATCCTTCATTATCGGATAGAGGACCTCTGTCCACCATTTTGGATGTTTCAGCCCCTCATGACCCGTTTCAGTGATGGCCATCAGCTTGCCGTGCTCTTCAGCAAAGGCCTTGGTGATGTCAAGAGCATTCTTCATGCTTGCCGCATAACGCTCATAGTTGGTGCTGCAATAGCAGTCAAAGCCGACAAGGTCGATGATCTCATCACCAGGATATCTTTCAGCGAAGACTTCCGGAACAGTGAGTTCGCCTGCTCCAGGAGAATAGGCCCATACAAGATTGTTCAGGCCGCGCTCGTTTACCATATAATCGTAAGTCATCTGCCAGAGGGCCTTGTACTGCTCTGTCGTACAGAGACGCTGTCCCCACCAGAACCAGCTTCCTGTGTGCTCATGCCAAGGTCTCCAGATGACGGGGATGAGTTCACCGTCGTCAGTCCTGAGAGAACCGAGGAAATCAGATGCATTTGAGAGCCATGTCATGAAATACTCATGCTTTTCACCGCCCGGAAGGACAGAAGCCACAACCTGGTCTGAAGAAACGTCCCATGCATCACCACCGGTGAGAGGGTTGCGCGGATGCCAGGAGAATGTCACGATTCCGCCACGCTTGTGGTGAGCGATGGCAGATGCACGCATATGATCGAAATTGTTCTTGTCGAGGTTCTCCTTCCAACCCATTTCGATTCCTCCGAGGTCAAGGCCGTATACAGCCGGATACTGTCCTGCAGTTGCAAAGACATCGGACTGGACATATTCCGAAGCGTCTTCAGCAAGCTTCCATGAATGTCCGTACATAAGGTCATCCTGATGACCGTACATGATCTTTCCTTCCTCCACCAGTCCTTCAAGTCTGTCAAGAAGGGCTTCTGCAGGGGTCTGGGCAGCATCTTCAGGATTGCCGCAAGAGATAAGAGCCGCTACAGCGGCGATGATTGAGATTGGTTTCAGGTTCATGATTTTCTATTTTGGTGCGTTATTATATACTTGTTCAAGCGTAAGGTCGTTGTTGTAGGAGTCTATCAAAGCTTCGATCGCTGCTTCAGCCTCTTTAGAACAGAACTGTCCTGTGCCATGGTCTATGAAGGCATGCCTTTCATTTCCATGGCCTTCGGCTCCATTGTCCCAGAGTACGCTCGGGACTCCGTATGTCTTGGCAAGCTTCGCGAAATATCTGAAATAGTACTGTTGGAAAGCCTGTTCGCGCGCGGTTGCACGGTTGACACAGCCGAATTCGCCGAAATATACCGGGATGCCCTTGGAGACGAAATTGTCATACAGCTTCACGAACACCTTCTCGAGGTCCGCCTCATTATTGCCGGCAACCTTCTTTGACGGAGACGCCGTGTGCCCCCATTCGGACTTGTTTGCAGGAAGGGTGTATTCATAAGGGTCATAGCAGTGGACAGACATCATCATGCGGCCTTCCACCACATCCTGAGGCATGACGAAGTGTTCTACGGCAATATCGACATTGGTACAATATGCAGGGATTCCAAGCATACGGTTGCGGTTGTTTTCACCGGCAGAGCCTCTGACGGCATCCACAAACGTCTGGTTCCATTCGTTCAGGCATCTGTACTGCCTGCCGCCGTCCTTCCTGTTGTCTCCCCAGCCCCAGCCGCCGTCATGGATTTCATTGAAGGCTTCGAATATGAGAAAATCGCCCTTATCCTGAAACTTGTCTGCGATCTGCGACCACATTGCGGCAATCTGCTCCTCGATCTGCTTGTGCACTTCGGGATTTACTGCTGCAGTCTTTATGTCAAGCCAGTGCTTGCTGTCGGCACCGTCGTGATGCATGTTCAGGATAACGAACAATCCTGCATTCTCCGCATATGAGACAACTTCAGCGATCCTGTCAAGCCATGCTTCCTCTATCTTGTAGTCCGGAGCCTCGCCTATATGTCCCATCCAGGTCACAGGGATGCGCACAGTGCTGAAGCCGGCAGACCTCACCTTGTTGAAAGTAGTCTGCGTAGCCTTCGGATTGCCCCAGGCCGTTTCGCCTGAAACACCGTTGTTATATGCATCGAAATGGTTTCCGAGGTTCCAGCCCATGCCCATTGTCTGTGCAGGCAGGTCTATGCTGCCGTCATCCTCACCGTCATCGAAGACCTGCGTCACATCCACATAGATCTTGTCCTCTCCGGACACGACCGAAATCCTGGACTTACGGTCTTCCGCAACGGTAAGTCTCTCCACCTCAACGGTGACAGGCGTCTGATAGCCGCCCACCTTGGTTCCCTTCTTCACGGTAAGCCATTTCTCCCCCGGAACAAGATAGAACTGCTCCGAAGAAGTCACCATGAATGTCTGTTCTCCGCCTTCAGCAGGGAATTCCAGCTGCGTCTTGTCCGCAGACAGCTCCATATGGAGGGACGACCGTGAGTCATCCGGTCCGCATCCGGCAAGCATGAACAGGGAAGAAAGCAGATATAGCAAGTATTTCATAGTGTCTTTGTCTATAAGAATTTCTTGAGGAAGTCTTCCTTGGCCACAGGCCATCCTTCCTGCTGCCATACGTTGTGTCCTGCAGCAGGATAGCATATCCATGACTTCTCTGTCCCTATATGGTTGTAACCCGCAAAGTTAGTGTGCGGAGGACACACTGTGTCCTGAAGTCCTATTGCCATCAGCACAGGACACTGGATCCTGTCTGTAAAGTTCTTCACATCGAAGTAGCTCAGGAACTTGTAGAGATCCTCATCAGAGATCCCTCTCTCCTTGGCAGCCTGGATGTACCAGTTGCCGGGCCAGTCTGCGAGAACGAAGTAATCCTTGTAGTCATTGAGGAAAGGTGCCGAAGGGGCGATGGCCTTGAGCCTGTGGTCAAGCGAAGCTGCCACCAGGGTCAACGCGCCGCCCTGGCTTTCGCCGTGAGCCACGACACGCCCGGTGTCTGTCTGAGGAAGCGAACACACGAAATCAATCGCACGGACTGCATCCGCAAATGCTCCGCGATAATAGTAGCTGTACTTGTCACCCAGACCGCGTGTGCACCAGTCATCCTTCTCACCCGGTGTTCTGTTGAAAGCCTGATTGCGGACGCAGAGCATGAATTCTATTCTGTCTGGATCGGCAGACGGATCCGCATACCAGACATCACTGCCGTAACCCATATATGAAATGACTGCCGGATGCTTGCCCTCAGCTGTGGGGAGGAGGAGGAGACCGCTGATCTGTTCTCCGCCAAGTGACTTCATATCAACGCGATATGACTTGCGGACATCATTGGAATGGTCTTCAAGAAGAGTAAGCTTGTAATCAGGAGCGACTGCTGCAAGCTCAGCGAGCGTCTGCTCCCAGAATTCATCAAAGTCCGGCTGCTTGTCCTGCTCTGAAACGATCTGCTCAGGATTGAAGCCAAGATTAGTACGGCCGATCTCCACCTTTGTACCATCCTCATTCACAAGGTTGAGCACTGCTGCATAGAAGCCCGGTTCCATATCCAGTCCGAAAGCAGCCAGTGCCTTTCCGTCCTGAAACCGGACAGTCTTGGCAACAGTCGTCACAGGAGAACCGAAATCCGTAGAGACCTCAAGGAGAAGATCCGCCTTTTTCACATCTGAAGAAGTGATCTCCACGTCAACTGCATGAGGACCCTTGCCTGTGCAGATTCCTGCAGTCTCTTCAATGACGAATCTCGCTTTCGGAAGAAGGGCCTTCCCGATTGCCTCGGCAGACTGCCTGATCACAGCCACTGTAGACTCATCGCATGCATATACAGAATTGAGTCCCTGCTGTTCCTGTGCAGGGTCGCCGCAATAATCATCACCAGGCTGCCAGTAGAGATTGGTCTGGGACTGGCCGGCAAGTCCGCCCCAGCCCCAGAAATTAAGACCGGCGAACAGTCCGCCTGTCTTCGCAGACTCGACGATACGTCCAAAGACATGTCTGTAATACTCGTCACGGGCTGTTGTAGGCGTTCCCTGCGCAAACTGGAAGTCGTCGCGAGGGAAGCCGAACTCCTCAAGCACTACAGGCTTGCCGTATTTTGCCGCGATCGCGACATGCTCGTCGATATATTCGTCTGTATTGGCTATTGCCTTCTGAAGGTTTGTCTTGAGGGTCTTTTCACGCACCCAGCTCCAGTTGTAAGGCCATATGTGGATGTTCATGTAGTCTATGTCAGGGCAGGAATGTACCTTCTCGAAGAGCTCAAGGCTTGTTTCGCAGCCGTGGCGGCCTTCGCTTCCTGATGAAACCATGTGGTTAGGGTCAAGTGACTTGATAAGGGCTGCGGTAGTCCACATGAAGTCGACAAAAGCAGCCTGGCCGAGAGAGTCCGGTCTGAAGCAGCGAGGCTCGTTGCCGATCTGCCATGAGAAGATTGCAGGATCGTCCTTGTATGGCTTGCCCGTCACCGTGTTGGTACGGGTCACCACATGCCTTACATGATTGTAGAACAATTCCTTTGCCTTTTCGTTCGTCACAAACTGTGAGACATAATTGCAGTATGCGGTGTAACCTACCTCTGCAGGAATCAGGGCCTTGCCGGCTCCTGCCCACTCGAGATACATTCCATAGCCGCCTGACCACTCCCATGAGTTGTTGATGTAAAGGACAGCCTTCATGCCCCTTTCGGCCATTTCCGCAAGAAGGTAGTCCAGTCCACGGAAGATGGTGTCGTTGTAGACGCCAGGTTCCTTCTGGAGTGTGGGACTGACACGTGTAGGGATGCCGTCCGGGCCATCTCCACCGACCAGGACACGCAGGTTGGTCATACCGAGGGCCTTGAGCGTGTCGAGCTCAGCCTCAAGACGTGCACGGTCACCTCCTTCACCCTCACTGCCGAGGATGGCACCATACCAGAAATTTGTACCGACGTAATGTGAAGGGTAGTCTTCACAAACGAACTTTCCATCTTTCACTTCCACGAAAGATGGCTTTTGAGCCTGACACGCACACAGCAGAGCAGCTGCAACGACCGTCAGGACTGACAGAATCCGAGTTTTCATTTTTGTAATTAGCGCTAAAAATTATGGTAACGCAAATTTACTGAAAACGCAGAGGTCAAACAAATATATATTTATCAAATTCTGATACTTTCTAAACCACAACCTTATTCTTCTTATACATAGCACGGAAGTCACGAGGTGTGAGACCCCTCTTGGCCTTGAAGGTCCTGTTGAAATTGGAAAGGTTGTTGAAGCCGCATTCGTAGCAGATTTCCGAGATGTTCTTTGTGGAATCCACCAGAGCCCTGGCTGCGTAGCCGAGGCGTATATCAACTATATATTCCGACAGAGTCCTTCCGGTCCTCTGACGAAAAAACCGGCTGAAAGCGACCGGGCTCATGCCGACAAGACCAGCCATATCATTAAGAGTCAGCGACTTGGCGTAGTTATCGTTAATATATTGCTTGACCTTCTGGACACGGCGGCTCTCAGTGCTCTTCTCTGTGTGCGCAAACGATCCGGACGCCAGGACCCTGGCTTCATCCGAAACCGACAGTTCGTACAATATATACATGAACTGAAGGAACTGTATGAACCTCTCGCCTTCCTTTGCGATGTTGTCAAGCACTGAGTATATCTTCATGATGGAACGGAGCGGAAATGAGAGTCCATGCTCAGCCCTCTTGAGCATACGGCGGATGGATGTGAACTGATTCCTTCCTATAAGTTCCTCGCCGAACAGGTCGCCGGAGAACTGGATGGTGATCTCCCGGATGGCTTCAGACTTGCAGGAGCCTTGCTCCCATACATGTTCAAGATTTTCCCCACCTATCAGAACTAACTCATAATCAGATATTTCCTCTACACTATCCCCTACAATCCTGCGCATGCCTTTTCCTTTCTCGATGAAGTTCAGCTCGAATTCCTTATGCTGGTGAAGAGGGTAGGTAAATTCCGTCTTATATCTCTCGACGATGTGAAAGCAGTCCTTGTCAGACAAAGGTGTTATCTCAGTGAAGACCTTGTTCATTCTCTTTTTTCCGCAAGATATGCAATTATTCTTAAATATGATACTTTTTTAACATTTACTGTCAATTATCTTTCACTGTCTGACTCCATTTGCCGTAAAAATATCTTTTTGATTATATTTGTAACACACTAATTCCATACTACCATGACAAACAAGACTTCCGCAGAATTACTGGCTGCACAGGCACTTGCCGGACAGGCAAAGAAAGAATTGACCGAGAACATTCTTCCGTATTGGATGGAAAGGATATGCAATCCTACAGGCGGATTCTACGGAAGAATTGACGGAAAGGACAACCTGGACACTGCTGCCGAAGTAGGCAACATCATGACCGCCAGGATACTATGGACATTCGCATCGGCCTACAGGCTTATGGGGGACAGGGAATACCTCGACATGGCACTGAAGGCCAAAGAGTTGCTGCTGGACAGATTCTATGACAGCCTGCTCGGAGGAACCTACTGGTCCCTGAATCCCGACTTTTCGCCTCTTGACACGAAGAAACAGATCTATGCGACAGCCTTCACTATCTACGGACTTGCCGAACTGCACCGCGCGAATGGGGACGAGGAAGCCCTGGAATATGCCATCAGGCTCTTCAATGACATAGAGGATCACAGCTTCGACAATGAAAAAGACGGCTATTTCGAGGCTTTCACCCGCGAATGGGCGCAGATCGAGGACATGAGGTTGAGCGACAAGGATGCCAACGAAAGCAAGACAATGAACACTCATCTCCACGTGCTCGAGGCCTACACCTGCCTCTACCGCGTGTGGAAGGATCCTCTTCTGGAAAGACGCCTCCGCGGACTGATCGAAATCTTCGAGAGGCACATCCTTGGCCCTGACGGCCATCTCAAGCTGTTCTTCAATGATGACTGGCAGTGCAGCTATGACATATTTTCCTACGGCCACGACATCGAGGCGTCATGGCTCATCCACGAAGCCGCTCTCGTGCTGGGAAATTCCGAAGTGCTTGAAAGGATAGAGAAACTTGTTCCGAAGATAGCAGCCGCAGCTGCCGAGGGCTTTTCTGCAGAAGGCGGCATGATATACGAGAAGGTGGCGGACGAGGTGGACAGGGACCGTCACTGGTGGGTGCAGGCGGAGACCGTCGTGGGATTCTTCAATCTCTGGGACCATTTCGGTTCGCAGGAAGGCCTGGAAAATGCATTGATGTGCTGGGACTTCATCAAGGCTCACATCATCGACCGGCAGAACGGCGAGTGGTTCTGGAGCCTCAGGGCAGACGGAAGCGTCAACCGGGACGACGACAAGGCCGGATTCTGGAAATGCCCTTACCACAACGGAAGGATGTGCATGGAGATCATAGAACGTACAAGACAGTAATTCCCATATGAGATACAACATGAAAAGACTCATACCATTATTGCTCGCCTTTGTCTGTGCAGCTTCATGCGCAGACTGGCAGGAATCCGTGCCGGCCATCAGCGAAACTGCACGAAAAGGCTGTTTCCCACTGGTGTCGGACGGCATCGCAGCTGACTTATATGTGGATTCAGACGATTTCACCGTCGTCAGGACAGCTGGAGGAATGCTGGCCGATGACATCTGCAGGGTCACCGGCATTGAAGCCGGTCTGAATGTCATCTGCAACAGCGACGAGATTCCTGCCGGCAATGCCGTAGTCGCAGGTACATTGGGACAGAGTGACATCATCGGCTGGATTGCAGGACAGAACGGGCTGGATACAGACTGGCTGAAGGGGAAATGGGAATCATTCATGATCGCCACCACAAAGCACCCGAAATACGGGACACCTGTCCTTGCCGTTATCGGCAGCGACAGACGAGGTACGGCCTATGGCCTGACCACATTGAGCGAGGCCATGGGAGTCTCGCCATGGTACTGGTGGGCTGACGTCACACCGACAAGACGCGAAGCTCTCTACGTAGAGCCCGGATGCTTCCATCAGGGAGAGCCTTCCGTTCAGTACAGAGGCATATTCATCAACGACGAGCGCTTCGGCGGCTGGGCCCGCTGGGTGGAACAGACTTTCGACAAGGAGACCGGGAAAGTCGGTCCGAAGACATACGAAAAGGTCTTCGATCTCCTCCTGCGTCTGAAAGGAAACTATCTCTGGCCGGCCATGCATAACGGAAGCGCCGCATTCAATTCCGACCCGGAAAATGCCCGGCTTGCCGACGACTATGCGATCGTGATGGGTTCGTCCCACTGCGAACAGATGCTGCGCAACAACGAGGACGAATGGAAGAATGTCGGAACCTACGGTGACTTCAACTACATCACCAACCGTCAGACAATGAAAGACTACTGGGAGGAACGTGTCCGCACCAACGGAAAATACGAGAACACATATACATTGGGACTCAGAGGCATCCACGACTATCCCATGGAAGGCGCCCGGACCACGCAGGAACGTGTGCTTCTGATGCAGCAGGCACTCGATGACCAGCGTGAGATCCTGCGCCGCAACATAGACCGTCCGCTTGAGGAAATCCCGCAGGTGCTGTGTACATATGAGGAAGTGCTGGAAGCCTACCACAACGGCCTGCAGGTACCTGAGGACGTGACCCTTCTGTGGGCTGACGACAAGCACGGCTACTGCCGCAACCTGTCCAACCCTCAGGAGCAGCAGCGCAAGGGAGGTGCGGGTATATATTACCACCTCTCCTATCACGGAGACCCTGCAAGCTGGATCTGGCTCAGTCCTCTTTCGCCTTCATTCATTTCGGCCGAGCTGACAAAGGCATATGAATTCGGTGTAAGGAAGATCTGGGTGTTCAACGTGGGAGACATCAAGCCGGCCGAGAAGGAAATCTCCTTCGCCATGGATTTGGCATGGGACATCCGCAAATGGAGTCCGGAAAAAGCCCATGGCTATATAAGGCACTGGGCTGCAAAGACTTTCGGAAAGGACTTCGCTGATGAGATTGCAGACATACAGGCAGAATACTACAGACTGCAGGCAAGCGGAAAGGATTCTCATGTATGGTTTGTAAACTATACGGAAAAACAGATCGAGGAACGCATACACGCCTGGAAAGACATAGCATCAAGGGCTGAAGCACTCTCGGCAGACATTCCTTCCGAACTGCAGGACGCATATTTTGAACTTGTGAGCTACCCGGTATGCGGTGCCGCGATGATCAACGAGTACCAGCTTCTGGCACGCAGAAGCATGGTTCGCGCCACATTCCGCAACTTCGAAGAAGCTGAGGAAGATGCCACTCGCGTAAAACAGCTGTTCGACGGCCTCAACAGCTGGACAGACCGCTATAACAAAGAGATATGCAACGGAAAATGGGACGAATTCTTCAACTGGCAGCCTTATCACTGGTACCGTTCAGAAAAGATAGAGCCTGCATTCTACACTCCTGAGGTCCACGACATGGCCGTCCATTCACCTCAGGCGAGATTCCTTCCGGCAGATCAGGCCCTGTCCGGAGAAGGAGTTGTCATAGAATGTGAAGAGGATTCAGAAGTTCCTCTCTGGATAGAAGCCATTTCACCTGTACAGAATTTCTCCAAGGCCGCAAAGGACAACATATTCTGCCACGTGGAGGCCGGAGCCGACAGTTTCGATGCCTCAGCAACACCTATAAACAACATATGGCATTCACCGCTCATAGGTCCGATGTGGAGCAAGGTCGGCACATTGCGCCTGAAGAAAGGAGAGAATCACCTGCATATCAGCAAGCTGAAAGAAGAAGCCCGTATATACCGCATATTCCTTGGGGTATGGCCTCCTTTCAATGAAGAGCCTCGCGTCCGCATCGCCGCATCGGAATATGACAGCTGCGGACATTCCGACGACGGACAGATTACCAGAGCAGAAGGACTCGGCTATACTGACGGAGTCCTGGTACTTCCTTTCGACACGCCGTCATACCCGATAGAAGATGCACCGTATGTGGAATATGAGGTCGACCTGTGCGGAACAGACACGGAAATAGAGATCCGCACTCTCCCTACCCTGCACATATATGAGGGAAGAGATGCAAGATATGCAGTACAGATAGGGAAAGACTGTACGGAGGTTTTCTCCATTCATGCCGGTGACTTCACTGCGGAATGGCGCTACAATGTGCTGCACGGCTACTCATCGCGAAGCCTGCGCATACCTTCCGGCTGCACCGGAAAGCAGAAGATCAGGGTCAGCATGCTGGATCCCGGCATAGTTCTGCAGGAGGTAATCGTCAGATAGTACTCGGACTGGGAAAATATCATCATATCATATCCATCACTCCTGATGCAGGCCTGCCCTCCATCAGGAGTTGTTTCATCTTGTCCATATACGGGGCGACATGCCCGAAGAACATCTGATAGCCTTCACACAACGCGTTGAGTCCGGGCTCACCCTTGTCTGTGGTGTTGAAACGGTGTTTCGGGCACTCTCCATGACATGTGAACAGCCACCGGCAGCCGAGACATCTGTCCGGAAGGGAATTTCTCTTGTCGATTCCGAAGCGGACCTGCTTCGAAGAGTTCATCAGGGTGCGAAGGTCTGTTTCCATGACATTTCCTATCCTGTTTCCCTCATATACGAAATGATCGCAGGGATAGAGGTCTCCGTTGTGCTCGATGATGGAATTGCCTCCACAGGTCTGAGCCAGGGCACATATGCCCGGTTGGGTCCCGCACCAGCATGCAAGGACGGCATCAAACTGATTCACAAAGACCTTACCCACGTCATGGCGCACCCAATGGTCGAATATGTCACAAAGGAACTGTCCGAACCCCCTTGGGGTCACAGACCAGGGAGCGATCATGGCACCGTCAGTTTCAGGACTTACGATGCGCCCGTCCCTGACGTGCTCCAGCACAGGCATGAACTGGATGAAGCGCGTACCGGCAGATTTCAGGAACTGATATATCTCCAGGCCCCGACCTTCACTCTGCCTGTTGACTGTCGCCATGACATTATACTGCACCCCTGCACGATACAGGGTCATTATCCCCCTCACCACCCGGTCGAAGACGGAAGCGCCTCCCTTCCCGCCACGGTAACGGTCATGGACATTCTTCGGCCCGTCGAGGGACACACCTATCAGAAAACCGTTGGAGCGGAAGAAATCAGCCCATTCGGGGGTTATCAGGGTCGCGTTGGTCTGGAGGGTGTTATGTATCCTCTTCCCGTCTGCATATCTCCGCTGGAATTCTATCGCCTTTCTGTAGAAGTCGAGTCCGGCAAGCAGGGGTTCGCCTCCGTGCCAGTTGAAGAATACGTCAGGGACATCGTTTGCGGCAATATATTCCTTAATGAAGTGCTCGAGCATCTGCTCTGTCATCTTAGGTTCCCTCCCTCCGTAGATGTCAGCCTTGTCGAGGTAGTAGCAGTAGTGACACCTCAGATTGCAAAGCGAGCCCACAGGCTTTATCATTATGTTGAAAGCCTGCGGGCCCGTAATCTTTACGGCATCCTGAAGGGTAAGAGTATCCTTCAGGGCAGCCATCAGAACGGATTCTGAGGTGGTGCGAAATCGTAGAATGTACCGTAGCCGCTTCTACGAGGCTGGCCAGGCATGTCAGGATAGAAATCGACTTCCTCGACCCTTGCCTTGAGGTCGGCAACAGCCTCCTTCAGATCTTCTGATGCTTCCGCGTACATCACAGGATCAGTGAAGTCAGGATCCTTCTTGTATTCATAGATTCTTCCGTCCCAGAAATATGCATAGTCGTCATTCATGGCATAACGCGATGCATAAGGAGCCGGAGTTGTCGGCCAGAGAGGGTTGAAATGCACAAGACAGAGATCCTTGTCCAGAGGTTCCTCACCGTTGAGTTCCGGGAAGAAGCTCACTCCGTCTATATCCCATTCCTGAGGCACATCCACTCCGCAGATGTCTGCTATAGTCGGGAAGATGTCTGTAAGGTCTGCTATCCTGTCGCTCGTCCTTCCCGCAAGCCTGTCTCCCCAGGTTATAATGAGCGGAACATGGGTTCCCCTGTAGTTAGGAGCTCCCTTTCCACCTCTGATCCTGCTTCCGTCCTTCTGCTTTGAGACTATGCGGGTGGAGGTTCCATTGTCCGACGAGAAGATGAATATGGTGTTGTCCCACACGCCCTTTTCCTTGAGATGAGCCACCATGTTTCCCACCTGCTTGTCCATGTACTTCACCATGTCACGGAAATAAGACGTGTCCTGAGCGGCTGTGAAACGGCTCTCATAGTTCCAGTCCCAGTCGTGGGAATCAGGCGTGGTCACATGAGGCGTATGCACCAACGGTTCCGTAAAGTAGAGCATGAAGGGCTCTCCCTCTGCGACTTTCCTGTCAATATAATCGAATGCATAGTCTTCCATCGCATCCGGACCATACGGACAGTATTCATAGGTCTTGCCGTTGTTGTCATAATAGCTGTTGGCAAAACGGTCCGTCTTATGGACATCACGACATTCCTTGTAAAGCTCCACCTGGGCAAGGAAGGACTCATCGAAACCGAGCTTCGGAACCATCTCCCGGGAACGGCCCATCTGCCACTTTCCTACGACAGCCGTAGAATACCCGGCTTCCTGGGCCAGATGGGCAAAAGTCCTTTCGTCGTCGTTCATGTAGCCGAAGCAGACATAGTTCCGGTCATTGTAGAGACCTGTCATCACCTGGACCCTGCTCGGGCTGCTCAGAGGCATTGCATTCATGTTCGAATACATTATTCCCTGCTGTGCCAGCGCATCGATGTTAGGGGTCTCATATTCCGCTCCGCCATAGCAGCCGAAGCACTCTGTTCCGATGTCATCGGCAAAGAAGAAGACTATGTTCGGCCTCTGTTCCTTTGCCGGTGTGCAGGCAGCCGCAGCTGCCATCGCCGAACCCAGCAGGCCGATCTTATTCAGTTTTGCCATATTCTTCCAGGATTACTCTCTTGTTGATGCTGTAGAATTCAGGAAAAGCTCATCCATCTGCTCCTGGTCGATGTATGAAGGAGAGTCTATCATCACATCGCGGCCCTGATTGTTCTTAGGGAATGCGATGTAGTCACGGATGGTCTCCTGTCCGCCGAAGAGCGAGCACACACGGTCAAAGCCGAATGCGAGTCCACCATGAGGCGGCGCACCGAACTTGAATGCGTTGATGATGAAGCCGAACTTGTACTCCGCGTCCTCCTTGCTGATGCCGAGGACCTCAAACATACGCTCCTGCATCGCTGCTTCGTGAATACGGATGGATCCACCACCGAGCTCCGTACCGTTGAGGACGAAGTCATATGCGTTGGCGCACACCTTCTCAAGGTCTTCCTTCCTGTCGCTGTAGAAGAGGTCGAGATGCTCCGGCTTAGGGGCTGTGAACGGATGGTGCATCGCATAGAAACGCTGAGTCTCGTCATCCCACTCCACGAGAGGGAAGTCAACAACCCAGAGAGGTGCAAAGTTGAACGGATCACGGAGGCCGAGGCGGTTACCCATCTCGATACGGAGCACGCCAAGCATGTTCTGTGTCTTTCTCTTAGCACCGCAAAGCACGAGCATCATGTCGCCCTTCTTTGCACCGAGGCGGTCTGCGACAGCCTGGAGTTGCTCAGGAGTGTAGAACTTGTCGATCGAAGACTTGATGGTACCGTCTTCATTGAGCTTGATGTAGACAAGACCCTTCGCTCCCACCTGAGGCCTCTTGACCCATTCTGTGAGTTCGTCGATCTGCTTGCGGGTGTAGTTTGCCGTGCCTTCCACGTTGATTGCACCTATGTAGTCGACTCCATCGAACACCGAGAAGCCATATCCCTTCACAAGGTCAGTGATCTCATGGATCTTCATGTCGAAACGGATATCCGGCTTGTCCGAGCCATAGAAATCCATCGCATCATACCAGCTCATACGCGGGATACGTTCTGCAATCTCTACATTGAGGACGTTCTTGAAGAGGGTTCTCATCATTCCTTCGAATGTGTTGAGCACATCCTCCTGCTCTACGAATGACATCTCGCAGTCGATCTGAGTGAACTCAGGCTGACGGTCTGCGCGGAGGTCCTCGTCACGGAAGCAGCGTACGATCTGGAAATAGCGGTCGTAGCCGGCCACCATCAGAAGCTGCTTGAATGTCTGAGGAGACTGAGGAAGAGCGTAGAACTGACCTGGGTTCATACGGGACGGAACCACGAAGTCACGAGCTCCCTCCGGAGTTGACTTGATAAGGTATGGGGTCTCGATCTCCAGGAAGTTCTGGGCATCGAGATAGTTGCGTACTTCGTGAGCGATCTGGTGACGGATCTTGAGGGCTCTCTGAAGAGGGCCTCTACGAAGGTCGAGGTAGCGGTACTTCGCCCTGAGTTCCTCACCGCCGTCACTTTCCTCCTCGATTGTGAACGGAGGAGTGTTTGCCTTGTTGAGGACCTTGATTGCACTGAGGCTGATCTCGATGTCACCTGTAGGCATCTTCGGGTTCTTGCTCTGACGCTCGATGACCTCACCGGTCACCTGGAGCACCCATTCACGACCGAGGCTTGAAGCTGTGTCCTGGAGCTCCTGTGATGCGTGTGCGTCCACTACAAGCTGAGTTATGCCATAGCGGTCTCTGAGGTCTACGAATGTCATTCCGCCAAGTTTTCTTGACTTCTGCACCCATCCGGCCAGGGTCACTGTCTGGCCTGCATTCTCGATGCGGAGTTCTCCGCAAGTGTGTGTTCTGTACATATATCTGATAATTTATATTTTCTTGTCCTGTCATCCGGAATGACTGCGGACTCCATTGGCCCCCTCACACTTCGTGGGCCCCTCCCCCTAGCCGGGGTGGCAAAATGCCAATTTCGTCCATCAGTCATCTCCAGATGACTAAAATCCTACAAAAATAAACAAATTATTCGGATTAATGTGAGATTGGATAATTATCCTATATTTGCACCCTTATTTTGTACTTATGTGGCTTATTCTTGCATTTGTTTCGGCGACTATGCTCGGCTTTTACGACGCTTCAAAGAAGGCGTCGCTCAAGGGTAATGCCGTACTTCCGGTACTGCTGCTGAACACCATATTTTCAACCATCATATTTTCCCCTTTCCTTCTGGATTACATCTGCGGCTCCGGCTGGTTCTCCGGCACATTTGCGGACACGGCATCCGGCGCTTCCAATGAACTTCATGCCCATCTGCTGGTGATCCTGAAGGCTTTCATCGTGCTTTCATCGTGGATATGCGGGTATTTCGGCCTGAAGCATCTCCCGCTGACCATTGTGGGACCGATCAATGCGACCAGGCCCGTAATCGTGCTTGTCGGAGCGATGCTCCTGTTCGGAGAAAGACTGAATCTTTACCAGTGGACAGGAGTCCTGATCTCCCTGGCCTCGATCTTCCTCATGAGCAGGGCCGGCAGGAAGGAGGACATAGACTTCAGGAGCAACCGGTGGATATGGTGTGTCGGCCTCGCCACCATCCTTGGAGCTGTCAGCGGTCTCTATGACAAGTTCATAATGAAGTCGCTCAGCCCGATGTTCGTCCAGAGCTGGTTCAATTTCTATCAGATGGTCATAATGTCGGTGATATGCGGACTGATCTGGTACCCTTCGCGTCACAAGACCACGCCTTTCCGCTGGAGCCAGGCAATTCCGCTGATATCCATATTCATATGCCTCGGAGACTTTGCATATTTCACTTCACTGAACGACCCTGATTCCATGATTTCGGTTGTGTCCCTCGTACGCCGCAGTTCGGTGATTATCTCGTTCATCTGCGGAGTCATCATATTCAAGGAAAGGAACATCAAGGCCAAGATATGGGACCTCGCCCTCCTGCTGGCAGGAATGGCATTCATATGGATAGGCACCAGATAGCATTGCCGCCTCGAGCCGACACTGACATGACAGCAAAGTGTAAACTGATATATCATTACCTGAAAATTATATATATTTGCAAAGATTTACACCGGAATATATGGAAGTAAGAGCAAAGAAGGCCCTGGGCCAGCATTTCTTGACAGACCTGTCGATTGCACAAAGGATAGCAGAAGCGCTCGTGGTGCCGGAAGGAACCGTGATGCCGGCTCTGGAAGTAGGTCCGGGAATGGGTGTGCTGACACAATATCTCCTGCAGAGGCCGGAGGTTGACCTGAGGATGGTAGAAATAGACACCGAGTCGGTCGACTATCTCCTCGTACATTTCCCGCAGGTGAACGGCAGGCTCATCGAAGCAGATTTTCTGAAGCTGAAGCTTGAAAACTTCTTTGCGGACAGGTTCTGTGTCATCGGAAATTTCCCATATAACATTTCATCACAGATCTTCTTCAGGATCCTCGACTACAAAGAACAGGTTCCGCAGGTAGTCTGCATGATCCAGAAGGAGGTAGCAGAGAGAATAGCCGAAAAACCGGGCACCAAGACATACGGCATACTTTCGGTTCTCCTTCAGGCGTGGTATGACATAGAGTATCTCTTCACCGTAGGAGAGGGAGCATTCAACCCTCCTCCGAAAGTCAAGTCTGCGGTGATAAGGCTTGTACGTAATTCACGCACTTCATTGGGATGTGACGAGGCTTTGTTCAAGACAGTAGTGAAGACCGGTTTCAACCAGCGCAGAAAGACGCTCCGCAATTCGCTCAAGCCGCTTATCAGGGCCAAGGCCGACCGCTGCGGCTGGACAGAGGAACAGCTGGCGGAGTTCACCGCCGATCCGGTATTCGACCTTCGTCCTGAACGTCTCGGTGTCGAGGATTTCATAGGACTGACATTGAAGCTGGCATAGCAGAGATTGAAGAAACAGATATAACATGAAAGTATTACTTGTAAACGGCAGTCCTCATAAGGAAGGATGCACATACACGGCCTTGAAGGAAGTCGAGAAGGAACTTCTGGCGGAAGGCATCGGGACAGAGATCATCTGGCTCGGAGTGAAACCCATTTCAGGATGTCTCGGATGCGGCAGATGCTGCAAGAGAGGCCCGAACGGAGAGCCTGCGAGCGGCAGATGCTTCATGGACGACATCGTGAATGAATTCCTCGACAAGGCGGAAAAGGCCGACGGCTTCATTTTCGGAAGCCCTGTGCACTATGCGGCCCTTTCTGGCGCCCTCACTTCATTCATGGACCGCGCATTCTACGGCAAGGGCAAGACCTACCGCTACAAGCCGGCAGCGGGCATCGTCAGTGCACGCAGAGGCGGCACCACAGCGGCCTTCGACCAGATCAACAAGTACTTCACTATCTCGTCTATGCCTGTAGTATCTTCCAAATACTGGAACATGGTCCACGGGAGCACCCCTGAACAGGTCCTTCAGGATGAAGAGGGAATGCAGGTGATGCGCGAACTCGGCCGCAATATGGCCTGGCTCCTCAAATGCATCGAAGCAGGCCGCGCCGCCGGCATCCCAGACCCGATCAAGGAAAAACCGATAATGACCAACTTCATCAGATAATCACCAGGCTTGGAGACAGATTCATCTTTGAAAAAGCAAAGAGCTTTTTGCCAAGATCCTTCAACGAAGCTCCGATGTGATAGACATCATCATCCACGATCAGAAAACGATCGTGGATGTTTTGTGTCTGCACAATAACGATTGGTTCATACTGGCTGTCATGCTTGACGACATCCAGTTGCAACTGCGACGACAACCTCCCCGTACGGATCTCAGCAGAGACACCCGAAGCACGCTTAGAGAACATCAAAAGCACACTTTCATCAACATAGTTGTCAATTAAGACAACCCTCCGGCGTGCAGATCTGACCAGGTCAGTCACAAAGATATAAGCATCGAATATCTGACCGTCATAGAAAATTCCTTCGACCGGGATTGTTTTATCTTGAAACTTGCTGAAAATCTCGTCAATTCTTCTATCCGTTTCATTCTGCCTTATTTCAATTCTGCTGATTCTCTGTATAATACCGGCATTATTGAATAAATACCGCCTCATAGCAACGAATGACTGCATTATATGGATACTTACCTGTATAGCTGTTTTACTACGAAGGACCGTTGATAACATAGCCACACCTTCCTCTGTAAAAGCATATGGTAACGATGAGGAATGTTTCAATATAGCGAACCGGTCGCAAACTGCGACCAGTTCGCGCAGTTCATCATCAGTCAATTGAAACCGGAAAGCATCCGGAAATCGTTCAATGTTTCTTTTGACTTGTTCATTTATTCTTTTAGTCTCAACACCATATAACTCTGCCAAGTCCCTGTCAAGAATAACATATTGCTCTCTTATCTTTATAATCCGCTCTTCGGATAAATCAGGGGAAACTGCGCCCGTCACATTATACTCCATCATATTTCTTCAATTTTGTCCAACATCAAATTTCGAACACACAGTCATTCGCGTCAAGTCCCAAAGAGAGATTTTGTTTTTTCTTTAACAAAGTTTTTCTGAATTTTTAAATTATTTCTCTTTTTTTATGAATATAGGCATTAGCATATACACAACAGAGGCGGCCCGGACGGGTCGCCTCTGATTTATCGTTAGAGATCCCCGGTCAAGCCGGGGATGACGTTGCTGGATTAGTCCTCCTTCTCCTCTTCGAGGTATGCCTTCAGGAGCTTCTCCTGGACATCACCAGGAACCGGCTGGTAGTCAGCGAAGTCCATTGTGAATGTTGCGCTACCTGATGAAAGAGAGCTGAGAGTTGTCGAGTAACGGTAGAGCTCTGCGAGCGGAACGCGCGCCTTGATGATCTCAAATCCCTTTTCAGATCCCATACCCTCGATGAGGGCACGACGGTTCTGAAGGTCTGACATACATGCACCCATGTACTCAGACGGAGTAAGCACCTCTACATTGTAGATAGGCTCCATGATCTTAGGACCTGCCATGCGGAAAGCCTCCTTGAATGCATTACGTGACGCAAGCACGAATGAGATTTCATTTGAGTCAACCGGATGCATCTTACCGTCATAGACATAAACGCGGATGTCGCGGGCAAGCGAACCTGTAAGAGGACCTTCGCTCATCTTCTCGTTGATACCCTTGAGGATAGCAGGCATGAAACGTGCATCGATAGCACCACCGACTACGCAGTTGTAGTACTCGAGCTTACCGCCCCATGGAAGATCATATTCCTCTTTACCCTTGATGTTGAGGACAACCTCTTTTCCGTCAACCTTGAATCTGTTGCCCGGATCCACACCCTCCTGATAAGGAGCGATGAGAAGGTGTACTTCTCCGAACTGGCCTGCACCACCTGACTGCTTCTTGTGACGATAGTCTGCACAAGCGACCTTGGTGATGGTCTCACGGTAAGAGATCTTAGGAGCCGAGAACTCGATCTCGAGCTTGTTCTCATTCTGGAGTCTCCACTTGAGGGTGTTCACATGCTGCTCTCCCTGACCCTTGAGGATGGTCTGCTTCATCTCCTTGTGGTATTCGATGATGTATGTAGGGTCCTCAGCTGAGATCTTTGCCATTGCATCACTTACCTTCTCCTCATCCTTGGCATCCTTGGCCTTGACAGCACAACGATACTTGTAGTGAGGGAACTTGATAGGGAGATATGTGATGTCCGAACCCGGAGCACAAAGGGTCACATTGGTCTTTGCCGCACGGAGCTTCACGGTACATCCGATGTCTCCTGCCTTGAGGCTTGCAACCTTCTCCTTCTTCTTGCCGGCTACAGCATAGATCGCTGTGATCCTTTCCTTGTCGCCTGTCTCAGCATTCTCGAGATCCATACCCTCAGTGAGCTCACCTGTCATCACCTTGAAGTAAGCGACTTCACCAAGATGCTGCTCTACAGATGTCTTATATATGAAGAGTGATGTAGGAGCATCCTCCTTGCACTCAAGTTCTTTTCCGTCTACAGTGACACACTTGCGCTCTGCAGGAGATGCCGCAGTGTTGATGGTGAACTCCATAAGACGCTTCACACCGATGTCCTTCTTTGCAGAGAGACAGAACACAGGCATTACGGCACCTTCACGGATACCGATGCCGAGACCCTTTCTGATCTCATCCTCTGAAAGGACTCCCTGGTCAAAGAAAGTCTCCATCAAAGTGTCGTCATATTCAGCGGCACGCTCGATGAGCTCGTTTCTGAGCTCCTCTGCCTGATCGACCTGATCAGCAGGGATCTCAAGATCCTGACGTGTGCCGTTGTCATCTGTGAAATGATAGTATTTCATCTTGAGGACGTCGATGAAACCGTCGAAACCAGTACCTACATTGACAGGATACTGAACGATTACCGGCTTGTTGCCGAAAGACTCCTTCATGGACTCGAGGGTAGTCTCCCAAGATGCCTTTTCGCCATCGAGCTGGTTTACAGCCACGATAAGCGGAACCTTATACTCTGCTGCATAGCGTGAGAAGATCTGTGTACCTACCTCAACGCCCTGCTGTGCGTTGACGACGAGGATTCCCTGGTCGCAAACCTTGAAAGCGGAAACTGCGCCGCCGACGAAGTCATCGGCACCCGGAGTGTCCACGATATTGAATTTTGTATCCTTGAACTCTGCATAGAGAGGAGTCGCATAAATCGACCTCTGGTTCATCTGCTCGATTTCAGAGTTGTCGGAAACGGTATTCTTTCCTTCTACTGTACCTCTGCGGTCAATGACTTTACCTTCGTAAAGCATCGCTTCAGACAATGTGGTCTTACCTGACTTGGTGCTACCCAGGAGAACCACATTACGGATGTTTTTGGTTGAATAAGCTTTCATTAGTCCTATTGTTATTGTGTTAGTTATTAGTTCTTTTCAGCGTCATGACAGACACATCCTCGCAAATCTAATAAATTATTGTCGCAATATCAATAAAACACACGATGTTTTATCAGCAAATCTTCATATTACCCTTACGGAGCATCATCACGATGTCCTCACATGACAGTCCGATCTCCCGGTAAAGCATGTCATCAAGACTTTTTGAGGAAGTCCCGATCCGGGAGTACAGGCTTGTAAGTCTGAATGCCTTCACATGCCGGCTTGTCTTTGAAGCAAAGATCTCACCGAATTCTTCATAAATCTTTTCCATTCGCATATCATCCGCTTATTTTTATCTGCAAAGCTGGTCTTAAGAGAGGGAAAAACCAAGAGTTCCCGTGTATATTTGACGGAAATCACGGCAGATTTTTCTCTTTTTTTAAAGTTTTTCTTTTTCTTTAACAAGTTTTACTTGCTATTCGTCACTTTTTCTTGTTTAACGAGCACTTTCATATCCGATAAATTTGCCTCTCCTACCAAGAGAATCCGGATATGGACAATTCAACAATCAAGGATAACATCAGAAGAATCAGAAAAAGCCGCAGGCTCACACAGGAAGATATGGCCCTGAGGCTTGGAATATCGTTGACCGCTTACAGGGACATGGAAAAAGGCAGCACATCCATGATGAATGCCAATGTAGGCAGGATCGCAGACTTGCTTGAGACCACTCCAGAAGAACTCGTGCTGGGTTACCGTCCGGTACAGATGCCGGAAAAGATACTGGAAGACGCCCAGGAAAGATACGGCATCCGTATAGAGACTATGGAAAAGAGGGTCGCCGACCTGGAGAAACTCGTAGACAGCCTTGAAGAGACAATCAGAAGCAAGAACGAAATCATAGGGATGCTCAAAAAATCGCTTGATAAGGACAAATAGATTGTGTATTTTTGCAGAATGCGCAATGAAACTCATCTACTGAGCCATCTGCATCCGGACCTGGTGGAAGCAGGCTGTGACGAAGCCGGACGCGGCCCTTTGGCCGGGCCGGTCTACGCAGCTGCAGTCATCCTTCCGAAGGATTTCCATCATCCGCTGCTGAACGACTCCAAGAAAATGACCGAAAAAGCAAGAGAGACACTCCGCCCGATCATCGAGCAGGAGGCCTTGGCGTGGGCGGTGGAGGAAGTCAGCGCAGAAGAGATCGACACAATAAACATTTTGAACGCTTCCATTGCAGGAATGCAGAGGGCAGTACGCAGGCTGGGCATAAAACCGGAATTCCTTCTGATAGACGGCAACAGGTTCAAGCCTTTCGACGGCTACCGGTACCAATGCATCGTTAAGGGTGACGCGAAGTTCGCGTCCATCGCCGCCGCTTCCGTCCTGGCCAAGACATACCGCGACGAGCACATGAGGCGGCTGGCGGAGCAGTATCCGCAATACGGCTGGGAAAGGAACATGGGGTATCCCACAAAGGAACACATCGAAGCCATCCGGATGCACGGCTACACCCCGCACCACAGAAAAAGCTTCAATGTAAAGGAACTCGAACCTACATTATTTTAAGATATATATGAAAAGAGTCATCACTATGATTGCAGCCCTCGCGATAATCGCATGCGGCAGCATAAAGGCAGACGAAGGAATGTGGATGCTTCCTCTCCTTCAGAAAATGAACGGGAAGGCTATGAAGAACCTGGGCTGCGAAATAACACCCCAGCAGATCTACAACATCAACGACACATCCCTGAAAGACGCGATAGTACAGTTCGGCGGCGGCTGTACAGGAGAAATAATCTCTTCTGAAGGCCTTCTGGTCACCAACCACCACTGCGGCTACAGCAACATCCAGAAGCTCAGCAGCGTGGAGCATGACTACCTGAAGGACGGCTACTGGGCCATGAACCGCTCGGAGGAACTTCCGTGCGAAGGCCTCACAGTGACCTTCCTCGAAAGGATGGAAGACGTCACTGCGGTTCTGGACAAGGCGGAAGCCAAGGCACGCAAGGCTGCAAAAGGAGCGGAAGACATCGAAGATATTGCCATGAAGGCACGTGAGGATGCCCTGAACGGCATCATCAAGGGAATGGAGCAGGATTACCCGCACTGCACTGTAACCCACACCACCTTCTATAATGAGAACATGGACTATGTGATCGTCTACAAGATCTACCGCGACGTGAGGTTTGTAGGAGCACCGCCTTCATCGATCGGAAAGTTCGGAGCTGACACCGACAACTGGATGTGGCCGCGCCACACAGGTGACTTCTCCATGTTCCGTGTATATGCAGACAAGGACAACAACCCGGCAGACTACTCTCCGGAAAATGTTCCTCTCAAAGCGAAGAACCATCTGAAGATTTCCCTCCAGGGTGTTGAAGAAGGTGACTTCACAATGATCATGGGTTACCCGGGACGCACCACCCGCTTCCAGACATCCCCTGAGCTCAAGTCACAGATCGAGCTGAACGACATCCGCATTGCGGCACGTACCATTCGTCAGGACGTAATGCTGGAGGACATGCTGGCAGACCCTAAGGTGAAGATCCAGTATGCCAGCAAGTATTCAAGTTCGTCCAACGAATGGAAGAAATGGCAGGGAATGAAGCTTGCCTTCAGAAAGCTCAACATCATAGGAAGAGCGGAGAAGGAAGAGGCAGAATTTACAGAATGGGTGAATTCAAACTCAAAGCTGAAGGAGAGATATGGCGACGCACTGAAGGCGCTCGAGACAGCTGTAGAGGGCGGAAGGGAAGCAAACGCAGCCTTCACAAAAGCATTCGAGTCGGTGTACAGGATAGAGCTCACAAACTTCGGACTCACTCTTAACATCCTGACATCAAGACAGTTGAGGGCAGGCAAGGACACGCTTGAAGCCCTGAAGAGCGCATATGAGATCATCGCACCTCAGTACGCCGACTATTCGGTTGAGACAGACAGGAAGGTGGCCAAGGCCATGATGAAATACTACCGTGAAAATGCAGAACCGGAGAATTATCTCAAGGATCTTCCGGAAGATTTCGCGACTATGGACATTGACGCATTTGTAGACAATCTGTTTGACAACAGCGCCTTCTGCACGGCTGAATCTCTCAAGGCAGCCATAGAGGAGAAAGGCACGGGAATCTTTGACGACCCTGCATGCAGGACAGGCATGTCCATTTACCGCGAAGCCCTCGGCGCACAGATTCTCGCAAGTGAATCTGAAGCCGGACTGGCTGCAGCGAGAAAGCTCTACACGGAAGGACTCCTGAAATGGAGAAAGGGAGAACCGAGCTATCCTGACGCCAATTTCACCATGAGACTTACCTATGGAACCGTGAAGGGATATGAACCTCAGGACGCAATCATCTACAAGCATTACACGACTCTTGACGGAGTCATGGAAAAAGAGGATCCGGACAACTGGGAGTTCGTCGTTCCTGAAAAGCTGAAGGACCTCTGGGAGGCAGAAGACTTCGGCCGGTATGCAAGACCTGACGGAAAGATGCCTACATGCTTCCTCAGCAACAACGACATCACCGGAGGAAACTCCGGAAGCCCGGTATTGAACGCAAGAGGAGAACTCATAGGCCTGGCATTCGACGGAAACTGGGAGTCAATGAGCAGCGATGTGATGTTCGAGCCTGACCTCCAGCGATGCATCAATGTAGACATCCGTTATGTCCTCTTCATTGTCGACAAGTTCGGTGGAGCAAAATGGCTCATAGACGAAATGGATATAGTTGAATAAATAATTGAATATGAATACAGCAGACATAAGCACATGGCTCCGCGATGTCGAGCACCCCGCAAAGGGAGACAAGAACATCGTGGAGCTCGGAATGGTAGAGAATATCGGAATCAATGACGGAACCGTCACCATAACCCTCGCCTTTTCAAAGCACCGTGACCCTCTTGCAGAGTACCTCATAGGAAGCACCAAGGCCGCGGTCATAAGAAATGCCCCTGAAGGCACTAAGGTGGAGGTGAAGACCATAATCAAGGATGAGGCACCTAAAAAGAAGCCCGGCCTTGACCTCGGAGAAGAAGAACTCGAGAATGTGAAACACATCATAGGCATAGCTTCCGGCAAGGGCGGAGTGGGAAAATCAACAGTGGCAGTCAACCTTGCCGTAGCGCTGGCACGCCTAGGCTACAAGGTCGGACTCGCAGATGCCGACGTCTACGGACCGTCAGTTCCGAAGATGACAGGAAGCGAAACGGATATGCCGGACGCCATTATGGACGGAGAAAAGGAAGTCATCCTTCCGCTTGAGAAATATGGAGTGAAGTGGATGTCGATAGGCTATTTCGCAAAGCCCGAACAGGCGCTGATCTGGCGCGGTCCTATGGCATGCAACGCACTGAAGCAGATGATTCTGCAGGTACGCTGGGGCGAACTCGACTTCCTCCTCATAGATATGCCTCCTGGAACAGGCGACATCCATATCAGCCTCGTCCACGACATCCCGATGGAAGGAGCAGTCATCGTCAGCACCCCACAGGACGTGGCCCTCGCAGACGTAGAAAAGGGAGTCAATATGTTCCGCAACGAAAGCGTCAACAAGCCAATCTTCGGACTTGTCGAAAATATGGCCTGGTTCACCCCTGCAGAACACCCTGACGAAAAGTACTACATCTTCGGAAAAGAAGGCGGTGTAAGAATGGCCGAGAAATACGGCATCCAGCTCCTGGGCCAGATCCCGATCGTCCAAAGCATCCGCGAATGCGGCGACGCCGGCGAACCAGCCGCCCTCAGCTCCCGCCCCGACGGCCTCGCCTTCCTCTCCCTCGCCGAAAAAGTAGCAGAAACCCTATACTAACACAACACCTTATCATCCCCGGCCTTGGTCGGGGATTTTTGTGCAAGCGAAAACTTGCAGTCACAATCTGTGACATCAAACTTGAAAGCGATGCATTAAAGCTAAGGGTACCTCCGACACTTTTACGGGATTTGTGTCGGAGATACCCCAAAAAAAGCAGGGACCTCCGACAGTATTGCTGAAAAAGTGTCGGAGGTCCCTCTGCCCTTGCTACGCTGGGGCATACGGACTCGCTAATCGAATTATTCTGATTCTTGGACGCAACGGACCGAGAAGCCGGACGCCCGATTGTTGTTGTTCGTCGGATTGACATTGCCATTGTTGTTGAAGTTCAGGTTGTAAGCGTTGTTATTGTTAGGAGTAACTGACCAATAGTTGCCATTGTTGCCGACATTGTTCAGCGCCCCATCGTCGTTGTTGCGATAACCCGAAGCAGGCATTTAAAGCAGCCGCTATAAGAGTCGGTAGAACCTATCTTTTGATGAATGCCTAAGCGGAAACTTGACGTTGACACCTAAGCAGACTAGTATATATGACCGTCGGACATAGATTCTTCATCCTGTAAAAGACAGAATTATCCGGTGGCGGTGGGCTGCTGAATCATTCAAACCCCGTGTATTTCAGCCGTAACCTTTCCACGAAGTGCAGAGAGCTGTTTGCTGACAGATACGACACGTTCACTTGCAAGCGCAAAAGTATTAATTGATATTTCTTTTAAGTCTTTGAACAATTGGAGTACAAACTTGATCTCATCACAGAATTCAAGGGCCTTAATAATCTGTGTCTCCTTATCCTTAACATCGTACATCATACGGATAGTATAACATAGTTTATATGTAAGTTCTTTGAGATGTATACCGATAGGATCAGAAACATTTCTTGAAAGGTGTACACTAAAGCCAACAACCTGAGTAAGAAGATCATATGCAGTTTTATATACAGGTGCCTTTTCTATCACAGATGTATTAGGTGTAAAGCGATCACCGACATTGACCTTCGCCACCTCCTTCCAATTATGGAATTCCACCTCATCGTATTTCTTACGGCTGAAACATCTTATCAAACCATCTTGAACATACTCATACACATAACCATTTAGCCATTTGGGCACAGTCTGTTCTGGAAATCCAAGAGAGATGACATCCATATTAATGGTTTTGATATACCTCTTAGAAAGCTTGAACTCATGAATTAGGGTATGGACAAAAAATGCACTTCTCTCATACGCCTTCATAAACATTCCTTCTCGGTACAGCCAGATACAATCAATATTCTGGTCCTCTCTTTCTATGATTTCTCTAAAGGTCATAACAATAAGAATATTTGAAATTTGAGGCGCTTCGCGCCTGCCGTCTCGCGCCGGGCGCGAGAAAAAATTCATCAAAACGCATGTTCATATGAGCCCGCGAGCAGGGCTCATATGAACCGCTGTCCGAATCACTCTTGGACGCAACGGACGCCAAACCCGCCCGCTCGATAGTAGCTGAAGGACGGATAGACGTAGCCAGAGCTGCTGAAGTACAGGTAGTAAGCGTAGCTATCGCCAGGAGTAACTGACCAATAGTAGCCATAGTAGCCGACATTGAGCAGCGCCCCACCGTCGTAGATGCGATAACCCGAAGCAGGATACCAGATGGTGGAAGCATCGCCGAAATTGCCGGAGAAGTTCATACCCTCATTGGTGCTGTCGTATGCCCCGGAATAAGATGAAGATGAACCAAGTGCTTTCGACCAAACACCATCACTTCCGCCATCGGGAACACGCCAACCTGCAGGACAAGGATCATATATTGTCTTCTCTGACTGCCAACGGGTGTCGTCTGTACTGCTTGAACCAGTATAATACCAATCGTAATTACTACTATTGGAAGTGATGAATGTAGTTGGATTCGCGGTGGCATATTCTATTGTACCTGTTGAAGAATCTGACGATACTGCTGACGGCCAAGTAAGGGTGGATTTTGCCTCTGTAGAACTGCTGATAGACGATGAACCGAGGAATGGATCCTTACGACCCCACTGGTACAAAAGTCCCAAAGCACCCACATCGCCAGGAGTAGCAGATGTCGCACCGAGGTTGCGGTCCATCATTGTGCCCGCATTGTTATAATACACCTGCTCCCCAGGCTCATCGGTCAGCCAGATGTGCCAAGACCAAAGGATGGTGCCAGAAGCATCCTTGGCCGCAATCACTGCGTTACCCTCGCGGTAAGGATCGGCAACATCGAAGACAATCGCGTCGCCTTGAACGGAAACAGAAGATACCAAAGAACCTACTTTCGGCGTTTCCGATGTTCCAAAAGACTCCCACAAAACCTCTGCACATTCTACGTTTCCAACTGATTCGGAACTATTACCCTTTACGGTACTGAACGAATATATGCCAGATTCCGAAACAATAAAACAGTTGGCAGCTTCAAGGGCGACGTAAGGGGCTTCGCCAGTGGTCTTGAATTCCATTTCCTTGCCATATCCTGTTCCTACGACGTTGGTGGCGTAAGCCCTGACATAATAAGTCGAGCCGGAGGTCAGGTTGGACATTGTGCTTGTAAAGGAATCAAGGCCGGTTCCTTCATCGGTCTTGGTCTCAAGGTCCACTGTAGGATTCTTCGAACGGCTCCACACTATTCCCTTGGCCAGAATGTCTGCGCCACCGTCGGCGGTAACATTTCCTCCTGAAACTGCGCTGAAGTCCGTAATGTCGGTTACCTCATCTGTGGTGACAGTTGGCAGATCGACCTGTATTTCAAAGGTCATCACCTCACCATAAGAAGTACCCATAGAGTTTATTGCATAAGCTCTATATGAATATATCTGATTAGGAGTAACATCTGTCAAGGTTGCTGTGAAGGCTCCTGTGGTGCCATCAGCGGTCAACTTAGACGATGAAGTTGTAGGAGTTCCGCTTCCTTTCATCCACACGAAACCACGCTCGGTGATGATTTCGCCGTTGTCGTCGGTGACTTCACCGGAGAGTTCAGCGCTTGTGGCTGAAAGTTCTGACGAACCTACAGTTATGACACTTGGAGCGGTGCTTATGGTCTTGAAGGAGACTATTGCGCTGTATGCCTCACCTACAGAGTTCTTTGCGAAGGCCTTTACATAGTAGTCCTGGCCGATTTCAAGGTCCTCTGCTGAGAGGGTGAAGTTGTCTGAGCTATAGGCCTCGCTGACCTTCTGAGCTGTTTCCATATCCACTTCTTCATCTTTGCCGATGTAGAAGCCAACCTCAGAGACGGTCTCGCCGCCGTGATTTGTCACGGTACAGGTGAAGGTCGCAGAGGAGGTGGTGATGTTGGTGACCTTTATCGCTGAAAGTGATGCGGCACCGGCCATGGTGCTGAAAGTCAGGATGTCGCCATAGAAGACGCCCTGGTCATTTGCAACATAGGCGCGGTAAGCGTACCTTGAATTTGCATCGAGATCGGAGAGCGAGGCTGTAAATTTTCCAAGGGTTCCGTCCACCTTCAGTTTGTAGGAGTCGATTGTCGGAGTGCCCTGACCGTTCAGCCAGACGAAGCCCCTCTCGGTAATGTTTTCGCCTCTTTCCACCTCTCCGGAAAGTACTGCGCTTTCGGAAGTGATGTCTTTGGCTGCATAGGTGACAACCACTGGAATAGGCTGAATAAAGAATGGAGATGTCTCAGCATATGCAATATATTCATTCTCCTTTATGTACGGACGCATATAGTACTGGGTACCATCTTTAAAGCCTTCAAGAGAAACTGTGATGGTGCCGTCCTCACTGATTGTACCCTCGACATAGGTATCCTCATCAGAAAGAGACTCGCTTGAGCCGTAGCAGACACCGACTTCAGTCACATTCACGCCAGACTGAATCTCAACTGGTATGGTTATCTCGGCCTGTTTGGTCAGAGGATTATAGGACAGTAACTTGATCTTGCCGAATGAAACGTACTCCTCCAAGGACTTGAGTTCATATGAGATTAGGTCTGACCTTATCTCGGAGCCTCGTCCGTTGGTTACATACGAACAGATGTAATATGTCGTGCCGTATTTGCGGGCAGGGAGGGCGGCGCTGAAGGTGTTTTCGGTCATTGCACCTTCAACCGTGAGCGCATCTGCAAGGTCTTTTGTGGTTCCTACGAGGAAGCCGCACTCTTCCACCAGCTTTTCGGAGCCCTTGGGAACTTTGGAGGTGAGGGAGAACGACTCCGAGCAGTCTACCTCCGCCGGTGACGGCACGAGGATTTCTTCTGGAGAGCGTTCTTCCTGGAGGCAGGAGACGAGGGAAAATATAGTAAAAAGGGCTGCGATGCAGCTGTGAAGTTTCTTCATATGGATTAAGACGCTTAATGAATATCCTAAAAGAGTAATAAAACTTCCAAAGTTACTACAAATACTAAACATATGAATGTCGCGACGCAAGTTTTTACGAATCCTCGCAAAGAAATCCGGCAATTCTTCTGCGAGAATTCCTTTTTCTGTACAAAATAGACCTTTTTGAAGCGGTTTTTTGAATCCTTGCAGAAGAATCCCGCTAGTTTTCTGCGAGGATCAATCTTATGAGATCTCTCGACTCCCTCCGGTCGCTAGAGATGACAGAAGGGGGATTCCCGATCGTCCAAAGCATCCGCGAATGCGGCGACGCCGGCGAACCCGCCGCTCTCAGCTCCCGCCCCGACGGCCTCGCCTTCCTCGCCCTCGCCGAAAAAATAGCAGAAACCCTATACTAACACAACACCTTATCATCCCCGGCCTTGGTCGGGGATTTTATGTAGAAGAAAACTTGAAATTCCAAAATGGAATATCAAGTTGGGGAGGATCCCGTTCGCTACCATATGTATTTACCGAGCAAGGAGTAGCGATGTTATCATCAGTGTTACATAGTTCCACAGCTATTACCTCCTCCTTCTCAGCCGAACTCAAAGCCATCAAAGCCAAGCTGGAGCTTTTGGAAAGGAACGACGAAGACAACCTTGAAGCAATCAACGACCTGTCTGAAGACGTACGCAGAGAAATAGACACAATCTACCAAGCCATTGCCGCCCTGTCCATCAAAGACCAGCCAGAGAACACACCCCGCTCTAAAATCGGTTTTAAAACCAGTAGCAGTAAATAGTTTATAAGATCAAGGGAGACCTCTCGACTTCGCTCGAGGTGACAGAAGGGGGATTCCCGATCGAGTCGGGAATGACGGATCGGGGCGGAAATGACGGGGACGAGGGGGCGAAAGGATTCCCGATCGAGTCGGGAATGACGGATCGGGTCGGCAAGAGCTTCGTAGGCAATAGATAACTACTTATTGAATCCTTTGGATGTAAGGAATTCCCAGATTCTGTCCATGTGGGTGTAGCTTCCGGTTCCCTCGGAAGAGGAGCGCTGGAAGCAATGATGCCTGGTCGCCAATGTGTGCAGGTCAGACTGGATGCCCATCATCAGCATCTTTTCCCACACCCTCACAGAGCCCATGGCCGAATAGCCGTCGGCATCTCCGTGTATGAACACCATTGGGGCCGTGTCCAGGTCGAAAGAGAATTCCGGGGCCAGGATTTCATCATCCGGATTGCCTCCCCGGGAGTTCTCTCCATCAAAACCGTCGGAAAGTACATAGGCAGGATAGATGCCCACTCCCCACTGGACCTTGCAGGACACCTTGTCTGTTTCGTCCACCGGCCAGTAAGACCGATGACGTGAAGATGTCACTCCCATCAGAGTCAGATGGCCTCCTGCCGAACTTCCCATGATTCCGATGTTATCAGGATCCAGACCTCTGGATTCCGCCTGACTGCGCACTATCCTGATTGCCCTCTGCAAATCCTGCCATGCAGCAGTATGCTTTGCAAGACCTCCGGCAGGGCGCGGAGTACGATACTTCAATGTCACCACCGTCATTCCCTTTTCATTGAGGTATTTCCTAATCGGGGCAACCTCGAATCCGTCGGGATCGTTACGGTCATATGCTCCTCCGGAATAAACGATCTGGATGGACCTGGTTGTCAGATTGTCGGGGATATACCATTCTATATATGGAACACATTGCTCTGCCTGCAGGTCCGGAATCCGGCCTTCAGGCCATATGGTTTCCTTCGCGTAAGAGACCGGGCAGCCTTCACCCGAATACCTTTCCATGAGAGGCACTTCTTCCGGAATCTGCCCCATATAGCCCATCTGACGCATGAATTCCACGCCTCTCTCAAGTCCGAAAGCACCGTGCCCCTTGTCGGAATACAGATGGAGCTCGGCAGGAATCCCCATGCTGCGCAGACGCCTGTACACCAGAGTGGAAGTCTGAGGGGCATAGATGTCGGCCCCTCCATGATGCAGGCTCATCGGGCAGGTCTTTTCATCGAATCTGAACACTTCGCTGAGAGAGACATCGCTTCCATATCCCTGCCTTAAGGCCGGAGTACCCTTGTCGGCATCTGTGGTGCCATATGCAGGGGCGTTGATGATGGCCCAGTTTATATGGCATGGTACATCATCGACCTTGTCGACTCTCTCATAGGCCTGAGTCTGAGAGCTCGTAGCCAGCAGGAGGCCAAGATGGGAGCCGGCCGACATGGAGATCACACCTATCCTTTCGGGGTCCAGACCTCTTTTCTCTGCCTGGCTTCTGACCATCCTGACCGCACGCTGGCCGTCCTCCCATGCAGTCTGATATATAGGAAGGCCCACCGGCCTCGGAGTCCTGTAGACAAAGTTCACACACTGGAATCCGAGTTCTGTGAATCTTTCGTTCCATTGCTTGACGAGTCCCACATCGCAGCAGCATTCATAGCTTCCGCCGGATATGAGGATCATGCATCCGCCGTTGCGCTTTTCCTCAGCCGGTGCGTCATACCATTCGATATATGCCACCCTATGCTTGTCTGCCTTGAAGCCGGGACTTTCCGATTCATCTGTCATGGCAGCGATCTGATGGTCCTGACGGTGAGGCATCCTGCCCTTGGGCCATATGGTCTGCCTTTCCCCTGCCATCAGGCAGAAAGACAATAGAAGAAATGCAGACAGCGGGAATAATCGTTTCATACCGGCAATCTCCTTATTTCACTGAAAACTTGTACACGCAATGGTGAGTATAGGTTTCTCCCGGGCGGAGGGTTGCCGAAGGCCATTCCGGATGGTTAGGCGAATCAGGGAAGAGCTGGGTTTCAAGACATACGGATGCCCTGCGAGGGTAGAGGATGCCGTGCTTTCCCGCCACCTTGCCTGTAAGGAAATTGCCTGAGTAGACCTGCACGCCAGGCTGATCGGTGAAACCTTCCATATAAATGCCTGTAACCGGCGAATAGAGAGAGAATGCCGCTACAGTGTCGTCCCCTGCGGTGTTGAGCACCCAGTTGTGGTCATATCCGTTGCCGAGACGGAGCTGTTCGTAATCAGCCTCAATGTCCTGGGCCACTGCCTTAGGAGTGCGGAAGTCCATAGGCGTTCCCTCAACCGGAACAAATTCTCCGGTCGGAATGAGAAGAGCGTCAGCCGGCGTGAAACAGTCCGCATTGACATAAAGCACCTGGTCTGTTCCCTCAAGAGAATGGTCTCCGGAGAGGTTGAAGTAGGCATGGTTTGTCATGCTGAGCACGGTCGGTGCGTCTGTGGTGCCGCTGAACAGGATGTCGATTGCATTGTCATCTGTAAGTTTATATGTCACGACCGCTGTCACATTACCAAGGAAGCCCATATGCCCGTCTGGATCAGAGATAGTGAGCTTGAGTGTCTGAGGATCAAGCTGCTCTGCTTCATAAACCTGATACTGCCAGCCCTCGGCACCGCCGTGGAGACAGTTCGGGCCGTCATTCTGATCAAGAGTGACGGTCTGTCCGTCAAGTTCGAACTTACCTCCGGCTATACGGTTGGCATAACGTCCGATTGAAGCACCGAAGTCGCTCGGCTTGGTCATATAGTCGTTGATATTGTCAAATCCGAGGATGACATCCACCATATTTCCGTCCTTGTCGGGAGCCATCACAGACACGAGTCGGCCACCGAAGTTGGTCACGCAGACCTCCATTCCGGCTGCATTCTTAAGTGTGTAGAGCGCTGTCGTCTTACCGTCCTTTTCTGCGACAAAGTTCTGAGGATCAAGGCCCGAAAGGGTCAATGAAGAATCACTGGAACAAGATATGGCGAAGGCCGCAAGAACGGCAGCTGCCATTGTCTTACATATTCTTTTCATAAGGGTTTCATTTATATATGAGATTCCACATATTCACCGAAAGCGACATAGTCCTTATAGAGTTCTTCATATATGGCTACATTCTCTGCTATCGGCTGGTATTCGTGTGCGAAGCCTGAGTTCATTGCATCTCTTGCCGCCTCGACAGACGGATAGGCTCCGGCTGCTGTGGCCGCACACATCGCTGCACCAAGTGCACAGGCCTGGTCGGTGTTGCAGACCTTGATAGGCATATTGAGGACATCACTGAGGGTCTGCATTACAAAAGGAGACTTGAGAGCTATACCTCCAATGCCTATGATGCTGTCTATCCTCACACCCTCACGACGGAACCTCTCCACAATGGCCTTCGAACCGTATGCGGTAGCCTCCACAAGTGCTCTGAATATCATAGGAGCAGATGTTCCAAGAGACAGTCCCGAGATCGCACCCTGCAGAAGCTGGTTTGCATCAGGCGTACGGCGGCCATTCATCCAGTCGAGCGCAAGAACTGCGCTCTCGCCTGGCCTCATCGCCTCCGCCTCCCTGGTCAATCCCGGAATAATCGCATCACAAGCCTTCTCAAGAGCCTCTCCTTCAAGACCTGAAACATTCCTGATCGGCCATTCAAGCACGCGGCGGAACCAGGCATAGACATCACCGAAGGCAGACTGACCTGCTTCAAGACCTATCATACCCGGAATGACAGAGCCATCCACCTGTCCGCATATTCCCTTGATGAGCTTGTCACCGATCTCCTCCTTCGAAGCAACCATAATGTCGCAGGTAGAGGTACCGATGATTCTCACGAATGTATGTTCGCTGATGTTTGCTCCGATTGCACCCATATGGCAGTCAAACGCTCCGACTCCCACAACAACATCTGTTGTAAGTCCAAGTCTGTCGGCCCATTCCTGTGAAAGCTTGCCAACAGCCTTGTCTGCTGTATGAGTCTGTGTAAAGAGTCTGTCGCGGTAGCCGTCAAGAAGAGGATCAAGGCTTGAAAGGAACTCCTGAGGAGGAAGTCCGCCCCATTTCTCGTGCCACATCATCTTGTGTCCTGCCGAACATCTTCCACGAACAATCTCCTTAGAAGATTTGACTCCAGTAATGAGTGCAGGCATCCAGTCGCAGTGCTCTACCACTGAATATGCAGCCTTGCGCACAGCCTCATCCTCACGAAGAACGTGCAGGATCTTTGCCCACCACCATTCTGAAGAATATATGCCTCCTTCGTAGGCTGTGTAATCAACGGCGCCTTCCTTATGGCAGGCTTCGTTGATCTCCGCAGCCTCCTTGACTGCAGTGTGGTCCTTCCAGAGAACGAACATCGCATTAGGGTTTTCCGCAAACTCAGGCTTCAGAGCAAGAGGAGCACCGGTCTCATCCACAAAGGCCGGAGTCGAGCCGGTAGTGTCGAATGATATACCGATGACGTTCTCTGCAGTTCCTGCAGGACAGAGCGAAAGAGCCTCCTTGACGCTATCTTCCAGCACCTCGATGTAGTCAAGTGGATGCTGACGCCATTTGTTTTCAAGCGGAGTGCAGTAAAGTCCCTTCTTCCAGCGCGGATAGTACTTCACTGAAGTCGCCACGGTCCTGCCGGTAGCCACCTCGACCACGAGTGCCCTGGCCGAGTCGGTTCCATAGTCAAGACCTATCACATATTTATTCGGATCCATAACTATTTGAGGGCTTTATTCAACATATAATATATCTCGTTGATCCTGAGATCCCTCTTGAAGTTCGGGATGGTAGTATCATCGTTGATCAGGAGCATCTCGATGTCTGCGATTTCCGCATAATCCTCCCAGTACTCCGGTGTAAGGTCGTAAGAGAAGCACGAATGGTGAGTACCGCCGGCCATTATCCACGCGCCTGCACCGATCTCGAAATTAGGCTTAGGGATCCACAGAGCGGAAGCGACAGGGAGTTTTGGAAGAGGTTTTGACTCTATGCATCTCACCTCATTGACTATGAGGCGGAAACGGCCTCCCATATCCACGACAGTAGCTGCGACTCCGTCGCCTGTCTTGCTGGTGAACACCAGACGTGCGGTCTGCTCCTTGCGTACTCCGATTCCCAGATGATGGACCTCAAGCTTAGGCCTTGCATCTGCAATGAGAGGACAGATTTCAAGCATATGCGCCTGAAGGATAGCCGACTGTTCTCCGTCGAAATGGAGGGTGTAGTCCTCAAGGAACGAACATCCCTTAGGAAGTCCCTGGCTCATAAACCACACTGTACGGCAAAGCGCTGCCGATTTCCAGTCGCCCTCAGCTCCGAAGCCATATCCCTCGACCATAAGTCGCTGAGAAGCAAGACCAGGAATCTGGTCGAAGCCACGGCCTGTCTCATTGACATTCACATCGCCCAGATCATCGAAGTTGGTAGTGAAAGCCTTTGCCTTCTTGTCTTTAAGGACAGCTCGGAGGGTAAGCTCGGCCTTTGCTGAGTTCCACACTTTCCTATAGCCTTCTGACGCCTTGTCCTCAAGCTCCGGAGCGTGGTCATATTCAGAAAAATACACAGCCACGAGGTCATCGACATCCTTATCCTCGACCTTGTCGAAATAGGTCATAACCTCGCTGAAAGGCATATAATCCACGTGATAGCCGAAGCGCATCTCAGCCTCGACCTTATCTCCGTCGGTTACAGCCACGTTGTTCATCTGGTCTCCGAAACGGATTATCCTCATATCCTGAGAGTCAGCCCACGCAGCTGCAACCCTCTGCCACACTGCTATGTGCTCCAAGGTCTTAGGATCCTTCCAGTAGCCCACCACTGTCTTGTGGTTCTTGCGCATACGTGCAAGGATGTGACCGAACTCACGGTCTCCGTGGGCACTCTGGTTGAGGTTCATAAAGTCCATATCCATAGTCTCCCAAGGAATCTCCTCGTTGTACTGAGTGTGGAAATGAAGGAGAGGCTTGCGGAGCTTCTGCATTCCGTGTATCCACATCTTTGCAGGAGAGAAAGTGTGCATCCAGGTGATCACACCGACGCATTTCTTGTCTGCCTCTGCCGCACTCATTATGTCCGCCACCTCATTGGAAGAGTTGGCTGTACCTTTATAGACAACCTTGACAGGAAGAATGCCGGAAGCGTTCATTCCCTCAACCATTGCACAAGAGTGGCCGTCCACCTGCACAACTGCGTCGCCGCCATACAGAAGCTGCGCTCCTGTGACGAACCATATTTCGTAATTTTCAAATGCCTTGATCATAATATAAAGTAAGTTTAAGTGTTATTTCTTTTTCTGTCCGTAATACGCATCCGGGCCGTGCTTGCGGCTGAAATGCTTCTCTATGAGATGTTCATTCATCGACAATCCGGGATTGACGCCGAAGGAGATATACGCCATCTTAGCGACCTGCTCCATCACCACGGCATTATGAACCGCGTCAGAAGCATCCTTACCCCAGGAGAAAGGACCGTGATTCTTCACGAGAACACCCGGAGTGTGGGAAGGATTCATCCCCACGAAGCGTCTTACGATCACATTGCCGGTCTCAAGTTCATATGCACCCTTGACCTCTTCCTCTGTCATATCCCCAGTGCAAGGAATGGCCTTATGGAAGTAATCGGAATGTGTGGTACCTATGTTAGGTATGTCAAGACCAGCCTGCGCCCACGCGGTCGCATAAGTCGAATGAGTGTGCACGACTCCTCCTATTTCCGGCCACGCACGATACAGGGCAAGATGAGTCGGAGTGTCAGACGAAGGGTTCAGGTCTCCCTCTACAATGTTTCCGTCAAGGTCGACTACCACCATATCGGATGGCTTCATATTGTCATATGAAACGCCGCTCGGCTTTATCACCACCAGCCCTGTCTCACGGTCAATCGCCGACACATTGCCCCAGGTGAAGATGACAAGTCCGTGTCCCACAAGATCCAGATTGGCCTTGCAGACCTTTGCTTTAAGTTCTTCCAACATAGTGTTTACCAAAGAGTTATATAGAGGATAAGAGTGATGACGCCTATCGCGAGAGTTCCCCAAGCATAAGCCTTGCTTGTGTGGAAGAGCTTCAGGTCAAGGACAAGACCCTTAGGATCCATCTTCTTGTCATTGGCGTCTGACCAGAGCCACACAGCATTGCAGCCCACAAGGACACCGAAGAAGAAGAATGCCTGGAAACCTATGTCATTGAGATAAGCGATGAAGTTGTTCTCAGGAGTTGCAGTCTCAGGAAGGAAAGCACCCCAAATGGTCACGACAGCCGCCATAGCGATGAAGAACAGACCTGTGCCTCCGATTATCTTTGCCCACTTGATCATAGTGTCCTTGTCCTTCTGCTCAGGAAGTTCGCAAGAGATGAATTTCTTGTCAAGGTAAGAGATCAGCACGAACATAGTGACGAGTATCATAAAGATGTAACCCGCTCTGAGCTGGAAAGCGACATCGCCAAGACAGATCTTGAAGAGGATTCCCAGAGGGATGGTCGCGATGGCTGTCCAGATCGCTGCCTTTGTAGAGGCACGCTTCCACAGAAGGCCGAGGCCGAAGACCACAATGATTCCCGGATAGATGAAGCCCGAATACTCCTGGATGTACTGGAAAGCCTGGTCGAGGCCTCCGAGGAGAGGCTTCACAGCAACAGCAGCGATCACCAGAGCAGCAAGCGAAGTGAGACGACCTACATTCACGAGCTTTCTGTCTTCCGCCTGAGGATTGATATATTTCTTATATATATCCATCGTAAAGAGGGTCGAAGTCGAGTTGAACATCGACGCCAGCGACGAAATGATCGCGGCTGTAAGGGCGGCGAATGAAAGGCCCTTGACAATCGGTGGAGCGAAGTTGCGGATGAGCCAAGGATAGGCGTCGTCAGCGACATTGATGGAACCCTGGAGCATCGCAAACTGGTCAGCGTGCTGAGTCATATAGTAAGCGCACACACCCGGAAGCACCACGATGAAAGGAATCAGGAGCTTGAGGAAGCCGGCGAAGACAAGACCCTTCTGAGCCTCATCCACACTCTTGGCTGCAAGACCCTTCTGGATGATGTACTGGTTGAAGCCCCAGTAACCGAGGTTTGTAAGCCATACAGCGCCCACAACAGCCACTATACCAGGCACATTTGCAAAAGCGCTCGGATTGTGCGACTGCTGGATGACAAGATGGAAGTGGGTGTCCCTGGCATATTCACCCGTAGTGAGGGTTGTGTATACATTCCTGAGACCTTCCATAGCTGCACCATCACCGGCAGCCTTGAGGGCGAACCAGGCTGTGACAAGACCGCCGCCTACAAGGAAAAAGACCTGCATAACGTCAGTCCAGGCCACAGAAGCAAGACCGCCATAAATAGAATATATACCAGCCACGATGAAGAGCACCACGATAATCACCATCCTCATCGAAATCATAGTCTCTCCCAAAGCGATGTACACTCCCTGAAGGCCGAGAATCTGCTCGATGGCAAGGGCGCCAAGCCAGGCAACAGAAGTAAGGTTTACGAATATATAAAGGAAGAGCCACAGTACAGAAAAGGCAAGGCCTACGCCGTCATTGTACCTTTCCCTGAGGAACTGAGGAATAGTGAATATCTTCTGCTTGAGCATCACAGGAAGGAGGAACTTGCCTATGACGATAAGGGTCACGGCAGCCATAATCTCATATGCCGCAGTTGCGATACCGTCACGGAATCCTGTTCCGGACATTCCGATGAACTGCTCTGCTGAGATGTTTGCCGCAATCAGAGAAGCACCGACGGCCCACCAGGTAAGGGTGTTACCTGCAAGGAAGTAGTCGTTCGCACTTTTCTGTTCACCTTTCTTTGTGCGGCCCAAAAAGAGTCCAAGGGCCACAAGGACAACAAGATAGACAACAAGGATGACCAGGTCGACCGTCTTGAATCCTGACGCACCGATGGCGCTGCCGAGATCGATGGACCTCAACGTCTCGCCGATTTTCTGTACGAAATTCATAAGTTTGGGTTATCAGTTGTAGTTATAGTTATGCGTTCTATTTGACAGACAAGCAAATATAAATAAAAACAGAGACTTATCAAAGCCTCTGTTTTTATATGGATATGTATTAAGGTTAGAGTCTTTCAAGCTTCACTGTGAAGTGGCGCATAAGCTCTGTCTCCCATACGATCTTCACACCGCGTGTGATCTCGTGACGACGGTCGTAAACGTTCTTGAGAGCAGCTGCGATCACGTCCATATGGTTGTTTGTGTAGACACGGCGTGCGATGCAGAGACGGAGGAGGTCAAGACCTCCGAAGCGGTTCTCGCGGGTCACAGGATCACGGTCAGCGAGGATATATCCGATCTCGCAACCACGTACACCAGCCTCGATGTAAAGCTCGATTGCGAGTGTCTGTGCAGGGAACTCTTCCTTAGGGATCTGGTCAAGAACCTTGTCAGCATCCACGAAGAGGGCGTGACCGCCGACCGGACGCTGATAAGGAATGCCGTACTCATCCAGCTTTGCGGCAAGATACTGTACCTGTCTGATACGAGTCTCGATGGTCTCGAGCTCAGTGTTCTCGTCAAGACCCACTGCAAGAGCAGCCATATCACGACCGTTCATACCACCGTAAGTAAGGAAGCCCTCGAATGGGATACAGAATCTCTTTGCACCCTCGTACCAGTCCTCGTGACGTGTAGCGATGAAACCACCCATATTCACGAGACCGTCCTTCTTTGATGACATTGTCATACCGTCAGCGAGTGAGAACATCTCCTTGCAGATCTCCTTGATGGTCTTGTCTGCATAACCCTCCTCACGAGTGCGGATGAAGTAAGCGTTCTCAACAAAACGTGCAGAGTCGAAGATCACGCGCTTGCCGTACTTGTCAGCGATTGCACGTACCTCACGAAGATTCTGCATTGATACAGGCTGTCCACCTGCAGTGTTGTTTGTAACTGTAACGATGATGAAAGGAACGAGGTCAGCGCTCTCTGCGAGTACCTTCTCAAGCTTCTTAGGGTCTACGTTACCCTTGAAAGGAACCTCAAGCTGGGTGTCCTTTGCTTCATCTACCGTGCAGTCCACTGCGAAGGCCTTGCGGCTCTCGATGTGACCCTTTGTGGTGTCGAAGTGTGAGTTACCTGGAACGATTGCACCTGCAGTAACGAGGTGGCTGAAGAGCACGTTCTCAGCAGCACGACCCTGGTGAGTAGGGATTACATACTCAAAACCTGTGATCTTTGTGATAGTCTCCTTGAGCTGGAAGAATGATGACGAACCTGCATAGCTCTCGTCACCCATCATCATAGCAGCCCACTGACGGTCGCTCATCGCGCCTGTACCTGAGTCTGTGAGACAGTCGATATATACCTGATCTGACTTAAGCTGGAAGAGGTTGTAGTCAGCCTCTTTGATCCACTGTTCGCGCTCCTCGCGGGTACTCTTGCGAAGAGGCTCCACCATCTTGATCTTGTACGATTCTGCAAAAGGTAATTCCATAATTGTCAGTATTTTAAATGTTATTGATTAAATTTTTCAGATTTCAGCCGATAAAGGTAATGATTTTTAATCAAATGCCGTTATTTTTTAACGATTTTAGCAGCCCATCCTCCGCCCGGAGCCATTTTTACAGCAATCTTCCTATCTGCCGGAAGGTCAACGGTTTCCTTTCTGTAGTCGCAGGCAGCACGATCGGCATTCACACCATCCCTGTACAGTTCCACGACATATTCCCCTTCAGGGAGGAATCCCAGGTCGAGAGTGAGTTCACGTGCTGACCAGTCAGTCATGGCACCCACATACCACACCTGACCGTTGCGGCGTGCTATGGCAACATATTCGCCAACCTTTCCGTCAAGGCCGCGTGTCTCGTCCCAGATCTCCGGCACAGTTGCGATGAAGTCTGTACACTCCTTTTCCTTCATGTAGTTTGAAGGAGAGTCGCAGAGCATGTTAAGAGGTGAATCGAAGATCACATATTCTGCGAGCTGACGGCAACGCGTACCCTGGCTCATCGCCTCTGAATTCACCGGACGGTAATTGCCGCGGGCGGCGTTCCTCATAGCTCCCTGGGTGTAGTCCATAGGACCGGCCATCATACGGATGTATGGGACGGTCACATCATACGTAACCTGATCGACGCTTTCATCCGACCACTTCATCTGCTCGAGGCCGTGCACACCCTCATAATTTACGACATTAGGGTAAGTCCTGTGAAGACCTGTAGGCTTGTAGGTTCCATGGAAATCCACCATCATGCCGTATCTTGCAGCCGTTTCAGCCGCACGACGATGAAAGTCCACCATGATCTGGTCGTCACGATCCATGAAATCGATCTTGAATCCCTTTATTCCCATCTTTGAATAATGCTCGCAGACCTTCTCCATGTCGCGGTCAAAGGCCCAGTAGCCGGCCCAGAGGATCAGCCCTACATTACGCTCTGCAGCAAATTTCACAAGTCTCTCAAGATCTATTTCCGGAATGACCTGGAACAGGTCAGCCTGCATGTTGACAGCCCATCCCTCATCCAGGATGACGTACTCTATGCCATGCCTTGAGGCGAAATCGATGTAATATTCATAGGTCTCGTTGTTGATTCCCGCACGGAAATCCACTCCGTAGAGGTTCCATGCGTTCCACCAGTCCCAGGCAACCTTTCCCGGCTTCACCCAGCTCCAGTCTGCAGCCGGATCCGACGGTGCGGCAAGGCGATAGACCATGTCATTGTCCGCCATCTGGACGTCATTCTCCGAAACGGCGATCACCCTCCAAGGGAATTCCTCGGCGCCCTCGCATCTTGCGATGTACGGCTCGCGGCTCTGTACTTCCATCTGGAGGTTGTTGTGTCCGCCCTGCTTCACTTCCTTCGGATATGGAGCGAATCTTGCCTCAAGGGAAGCATCTTCATCCCTGTTATAAAGGTACATTCCCGGATAGTTCATCAGGTCAGCCTCCGTGATGACTATCTTCTTTCCCGACGGGCCGTCCACCATAAGGGGAAGAAAGGCGAGCCTGTCCTTGTTCCAATCAGAAAGCGGTGTGTATGAATACTGATTCTCAAATGAGTTATAATACTGGCTCTCAAGTGTTTCAGTGTGCTGACACACATAGGCTGCCCACATGTTCCAATCCTGAGGGAAGCCGAAATCTGCCATCTCAAGCTCGACATTGTACTGACCCTTGAGATGAGAAACGAACCTGTAGGCTGCTCCATCGTCATAGGCCCTGAAGATCAGGGAGAAGTTCTTGAACTTCAGCGTAATCTCGTTGAACTCGTCCTTTACCTGAGCCTTCTTGTACATGACGGCAGGGATGGTCTGGCTGACGCTTCTGCGGCTTATCTTCCTCACCGGCTGGACGCCGCCGAAAACGGTGCCGTCGGTCATATACATTCCTATATGTGAATCCTTCATTATCTGGTCGTCCCCGTGTACGATGCTGTACGAAAGGCCATCACCGGCCTGGACGGTCACCTTAAGGCGTCCGTCAGGAGATGAAAGTTCATAATTCTTCGGCGCAGCATATGCAGCTGCTGTGATGAGCAAAGCCATCAATGCGGTTATCAGTCTGTTCATTTCTATGGTATTTTATATTCCTAACTGTTCCTTCATCGAGCGCAGCAGGTCGAATGCCTGAAGCGGAGTCATATTGTTCAGGTCTGCCTTGTCCAGCTCTTCCTTGAGGGAAGAAAGGAGGGGATCCTCAAGCTGGAAGAACGAAAGCTGAAGCGATCCGTCGCTTTCCACCCTGCCTTCCCTGACATTATGCGGCTTCAGATTCCTCGACTCCCTTCGGTCGCCCGGAACGACAGACGTACTCTCCTTCTCCAGCGCCGCCAACGTTCTTTCCGCCGACTCCAGCACCTGCTTAGGCATACCCGCCATCCTCGCCACATGAAGACCGAAGCTGTGGGCCACACCGCCTTCCATGAGCTTGCGCAGGAAAATCACATTCCTGCCCACCTCCTTGACGGCGATATGATAGTTCTTCACACGATTATATATGTCCTCAAGGTCATTTAGTTCATGATAATGGGTTGCGAACAGGGTCTTGGCACCGTCTCCATATTCGTGGATATATTCCACGATCGCACGGGCAATGGACATTCCGTCATATGTGGAGGTTCCTCTGCCGATCTCGTCCAGAAGCACAAGCGAACGTGACGAGAGGTTGTGAAGTATCATGGATGTCTCAAGCATCTCCACCATGAATGTGGACTCTCCGCGGGATATGTTGTCAGATGCTCCCACACGGGTGAATATCTTGTCGCAATATCCTATCGTAGCCTCTGCCGCAGGCACGAACGATCCCACCTGTGCCATCAGGACTATCAGCGCGGTCTGACGGAGCAAGGCCGACTTACCGGCCATGTTAGGTCCGGTCAGGATGATAATCTGCTGACTGCGGTTGTCCAGATATATGTCATTAGGCACGAATTCCTCTCCCGCCTGCATCATAGTCTCTATCACCGGATGGCGTCCCTGCCTGATGTCCACCACCTTGCTGTCGTTCATCTTCGGACGGCAGTAATTGTTGGATATGGCAAGGTCTGCGAAGCTGCTCAACACGTCAAGACGGGCAAGGATGCGGCAGTTGTTCTGGATCATCGATATGTTCTCCTGTATCCGCGACACAAGCTCGGCATATATCTGTACTTCAAGCGCATATATGCGTTCCTCCGCTCCCAGGATCTTCTGTTCGTATTCCTTCAGCTCTTCGGTGATATATCTTTCCGCATTCACCAGCGTCTGCTTCCTTATCCATTCCTGGGGCACACTGTCCTTGTGGGTGTTGCGTACCTCAAGGTAGTAGCCGAAGACATTGTTGAAACCAATCTTGAGCGATGATATTCCCGTACGCTCTATCTCGCGCTGCTGCACTTCAAGCAGGTACTCCTTGCCGTGACGGGCAATCCTGCGGAGCTCGTCAAGCTCCTCGTTGACACCTTCTGCGATGACATCTCCCTTTCCAAGCTGGGCCGCAGTCTCGGGATGCATGGTCCTGCCAAGGTAGTCAAGAAGTCCGGCACAGTCACCCATCTTCGCAATGAGCCCGTCCAGCGCTTCCACTCCCTTCCCGGCGCAAAGCTGCATTATAGGCGCCGTCTGGCTCAGGCCACGCCGCAGCTGCATCACCTCGCGGGGCATTATCTTGCCGGCCGCTGCACGGGAAATGATGCGCTCCAGGTCTCCCACATCTGCGATCATGGTCTGCAGGCGCACGAGGTCATCCCTGTTGTCTATGAAATGCTGGACGACTTCATATCTGTGCTCAAGCTCCTGAAGGTCCATCACAGGCATGGCGAGCCATGTCCTGAGCATCCTTGCACCCATAGGAGACGAGCATTTGTCCATAACCTCGACCAGGGAGGTCCCTTCCTTACCTGCAGTAGAAGAGAATATCTCAAGATTGCGGAAGGTGAAGCGGTCCATCCACACGAATGCGCCCTCGTCAATACGTGAAATCGAGCATATATTGGCAAGGCCCGTGTGCTGGGTCTGCTCAAGATAGATGAGCAGGGCTCCGGCCGATGTTATTCCCAACGGGAAACTGTCGATGGCGAATCCCTTGAGAGAGTCAACCCTCAGCTGTCTCTTGAGCTTCTCCACCGAACTTTCATATACAAAGGCCCATTCTTCGAGGGTTGAAATGTAGTAATGGTCGCCGTATTTTTCTCTGACACCCTTCTCATATCCCCTCGGCACAAGGAGTTCCTTCGGGGCGAAAGAGCTCAGAAGGGTTCCGATGTAGTCAAGGGAGCCTTCCGCGACCTGGAAAGTACCTGTGGAGACGTCCAGAAAGGCAGCTCCGCATTTTTCCTTGTGGAAGGTAAGTCCCGCTATGTAGTTGTGCTCCTTCTGCTCGAGAAGCTGTTCGTTGAATGCTATGCCCGGGGTGACCAGTTCGGTGATTCCCCTCTTCACTATCTTCTTCGTGAGCTTCGGGTCCTCAAGCTGGTCACAGACGGCCACCTTGTAACCGGCGCGCACAAGTCTTGGAAGATAGGTTTCAAGGGAATGATATGGGAAGCCGGCCATCGGAATCGCACCCGGAGTGGCGCTGGAACGCTTTGTAAGGACTATGCCGAGCACCTTGCTGGCTGTCAGTGCATCATCTCCGTATGTTTCATAGAAATCGCCGCACCTGAAAAGAAGCACCGCCTCGGGATGCTCCGCCTTCACGGCGAAGAACTGCTTCATCATAGGTGTTTCGGTCGGTTTTTTCTCTGCCATTTTCATAAGTTGTTATATCAAGGCAAAAATACGAAAAATATTTCATCTTATTTTATGTATCTTTGCAAGATTATGAAACGCGTTCTGATCATATCATATTATTGGCCGCCGACCGGTGGTTCGGGAGTGCAGAGATGGGTGAAATTCGCCAGATATCTTCCGTCCGAAGGATGGCAGCCGGTGATATATACTCCGGAAAATCCGGAGCAGCTGGCAGTAGACACATCCCTGGAAGCGGAGGTCCCTGCGGAAGCGGAAGTGATAAAGACGCATATCACCGAGCCGTATGAGCTTTACAGGAAGTTCCTGCACAAGTCGGGGCACAGCAAGGAGGCCGTGGAGGTCAATCCGGTCAATGCCCAGAAGAAGTCCGTATTCCAGAAGGCGGCTATGTGGGTAAGAGGCAATCTCTTCCGTCCCGATCCGCGCTGCCTGTGGATAAGGCCTTCGGTAAGGTTCCTGAAGAAGTATCTTGAGGAACACCCTGTAGATTTGATAATAAGCACCGGCCCTCCCCAGTCGATGCACATGATAGGACTCCGGCTGGCTGAAGAGACAGGGCTGCCGTGGATTGCTGATTTCAGGGATCCATGGACAAAGATCTTCTATTTCAAGCACCTGCAGATGACACGGGCAACCGAAAGGTGGCATGAGAAGATGGAGAGGAGGGTTCTGGACAAGGCTGATGCCATAGTGGCGGTGTCCCCTCTGGTACAGAAGGAATTCCAGGCGATGACCCACACGCCCGTGGAACTGATCACCAATGGTTTTGACGAATGCGACTTCCCTGCAGGTGTCTGCGAAGAAGCCTTCGGAGGACCATCTCAGGAATTCACGGTCACACACACAGGACTGTTTGCAGCAGACGGAAACCCTTCCGTGCTGTGGGAAGTCCTGTCCGAGAAATGCAGGAAAGATGAACAGTTCAGGAAGCTATTGAAAATCAAGCTCATAGGAAAGACCGACGAGCAGATAATCCGATCAGTCCACGATGCCGGTCTGAAGGATAATCTTGTGGACATGGGCTACCTGCCCCATTCTGCAGCCATCGATGAACAACGCAGGGCTTCTCTTCTTATCCTCCCTTTGAGAAAGGAGCCGGAATATAAGGCAGTCCTGCCGGGAAAGCTTTTTGAATACATCGCATCAGGAAGACCGGTGCTGGGAATAGGTCAGAAGGACGGGGCTATGTCCATGATCATGGATGACACGGGAACGGGCGTCGTTCTGGAATGGGAGGACAAGGCTTCGATGGAGCTTTTCATCGACGGATGCTGGGAAAGGCACATAAAGGGAGAGCTGAAGGCCTCAGGTGCGGACATATCCCGGTTCACAAGACGCAACCTCACCCGCCGCATGGTAGAATTATTTGAAAGACACTCGATATGAACAAAGGATTATTGAAAAACATCGGAATATATGCAGGCATCCTCCTGCTTTTCATAGGATTGGCATATGGCTACACCCCACAGGTCCTTGACGGCAAGATCGTGAACCAGAGCGATATAGCCTCATGGAAGGGAATGGCCAATGAGGCTGTCACGCATAATGCGGCCCATCCGGATGACCCGACAGCGTGGACCAATTCGATGTTCGGCGGCATGCCGACCACAGCCACGATCGACAGCTTCGAAGGAGACTGGACCGATGCGATATATGACTTCCTGCTCACAGGACGTCGTCCGGCAAGCTACCTGCTGATAGCCCTAATAGGAGGCTTCCTGCTGATGCTCTCTCTCGGATGCAGCAGGCTTGTCGCCGTTGCCGGAGCCGTAGCGATAGCCTTCTGTTCATATAACATGCAGATCATCCAGGTCGGTCACAACACCAAGATGCAGGCTATCGCTTACTTCCCGTGGGTGCTTGCGGGGGTCATATTCACGTATCGCTCGGCGTTAAGATTTCTCGGCTGTGCCCGGAATGACAATGGGGGTGCCCGGAATGACAATGGGGGCGCTTCAAATGACAGGCGATGGGACAAGCTCTGGCTGCCAAGGACCATACTCGGAGCCACCCTCTTCGCATTTGCATTGAGCATGCAGATCAAGGCCAATCACCTTCAGATCACATATTACCTCGCAATCGTGATATTCGCCTATGCGATAGGACTTTTCATCTGCCTGTGCATCGACAAGGCACGTCGCAGCGAAGGTCTGAAGCGCTTCTTTGCCGCATCCTCCCTCCTGCTTGTAATCGGCATCGTGGGCATAGCGACAAATGCCAACAAGCTCATTCCTACATATGAATACACGCCTTACACAATGCGCGGCGGTTCCGAGCTCTCTGCCGACAGCGACAGCCACAATGACAAGGGACTTGACCTTGATTATGCCACAGCATGGTCATACGGCATAGGTGAGATGCCTAACCTGCTCATTCCCAACTTCAACGGAGGTTCCTCATCGGGAGAGCTTCCTATGGATTCGGAGACAGGCAGGCTTCTCAAAAGAGCAGGCCAGCCCAATCTGAGACAGACAATGAAGCATCTGCCTCTGTACTGGGGCCCGCAGCCGTTCACGGCAGGTCCTATGTACATGGGAGCAATCACCATATTCCTCTTCGTTCTCGGACTCATCCTCTGCAAGGGCAGGGAGAAATGGTGGCTCGTGGCGGCTACGGTGATTGCGGTATTCCTTGCATGGGGCAGCCATTTCATGTGGTTCACCAAGCTCTGGTTCAACTATGCGCCTATGTACAACAAGTTCAGGACGGTTTCCATGGCCCTGACTGTGCTGCAGGTGACGATGCCTATGCTTGGATTCTATGTGCTTGACAGAATACTGAAGGAAAAGTACGAGAAGAAGGTGATGATGAAGGCCCTTTACACATCATTCGGAATAACTGCCGGCTTCTGTGCCCTATGTGCGTTTTTTCCGGGAATTGCCGGATCATTCGTCGGTGCGTCGGATGCAGGACAGCCCGAGATTCTTATAGACGCCTTCATTGCTGACCGTCAGGAGCTTCTGACAAAGGATGCATTGCGCTCCCTTGCTCTTATCACATGTGTCTTTCTGCTCATAATCTGGGCGTTCAGGACTCCGAAGGTTGATGCTGTGGGCAAGAAAGGCTCATTCGTTCTGAAAGGCAGGACGGTGATTGCTGCAGCTGCAGTGATCTTCCTCGTATGGTTCGACCTGGCAAGCGTCGGCAAGAGGTACCTCAACAAGAGCCATTTCGTGACTCCGAAGGACTTCACCGCCCATTATGAGCCACGTCCGGTGGACGAGATCATCCACCTGGACACCGACCCGGACTACCGTGTCCTTGACCTCAGCGTAAACACCTTCAACGACGCCATCCAGAGCTATCATCACAAATGCATCGGAGGCTACAGCCCTGTCAAGCTCCAGCGCTATCAGGACCTTATTGACAGATACATAACAGATGAGATACTTCAGATCTTTGATGTCACCAAGGATGCGGTCACAGTACAGGATGTCTCTGCAGCCCTGCCAGAGCTGAAGGTGACCTCAATGCTGAACGGAAGATACATCATCCTCGGGGCGGAGTATTCACCTGTAGTCAATCCATACGCATACGGCAACTGCTGGTTCGTGGACTCATACGTCCCTGCGGCAACACCAGATGATGAAATCGCCCTCCTTGCCTCGACAGATCTGCACTCGACAGCAGTGATCGGCGATGACTTCGCCTGGGCACAGGATGCAATGAAAGGTATTGCCCACGACGGATCGGAAAATGACTTCATCGGACTGGACCACTATGCACCTAACGAACTCCGCTATTCATTCAGCACCGAGGGTGAACGCGCCGCCGTGTTCAGCGAAATCTATTATCCTAAGGGATGGAAGGCCTGGATCGAGCCTGCAGGAGCCTATGGGGAAGTTCGCGGAGGTCACTACCAACCGACACCGGAAGGCCGTCCGGCAGAGATTTTCCGCGCGGACTGGATGCTCAGAGGAGCCATCATACCGGAAGGTGAAGGTCAGCTCATAATGAGATTCGAGCCTGATTCATATCAGCTCGGCGAAGACATTTCCCGCGCCAGCTCGATCGCCCTGATCCTTCTTCTCATAGGATCTGTCATAGGATCTGCCGTCGCTACAAGAGGCCGGAAATGAATATTGCAATGATTGCCAGAGGGCAGACATAGCGGATGAGGATCCAGAGGACACCGAAGATCTTTGCATTCCTGCTTATGGCTCCTCCGTTCGTGAACTCATCATATACATCCGTCTTCTTCAGCCTCCAGCCCACGAAGAGGACTGTCAGGAGACTTCCGAGGGTCATCAGAATATTGGATGACAAGTCATCGAAGAAATCAAAGATGTTACCTCCTGCTATTTCCACATGCGAGAGCGGGCCGAAAGAAAGCGAACATACAGCACCGACCACCCAACATATGACGAACAGGACTACACAGGCACCGATTCGTGAGAGGTTCTTTTCTTCAACAAGATAGGCGACTGCGACTTCCAGCATCGAGATAGACGATGTGAGCGCTGCCACAAGCAGCGCGAGGAAGAAGAGGATGGCAATAAAACCACCTGCCGGCATCTGGCCGAAAACATATGGAAGTGTCTCGAAGACGAGGCCGGGGCCTGACTGCGGATTTATGCCGAAAGCAAATACTGCAGGCATGATCGCTGTTCCTGCAATAAGGGCGAACATGAGGTCTGAAACGGCCGTCGCTGTACTCTGGAACATTATATTCTCCTTCTTGTCGACATATGAGGCATAGGTCATGATGGTTCCGAAACCGAGCGAAAGCGAGAAGAATGCCTGACCGAGAGCTGCTGCTATCGCCTCACCGTTGATCTTTGAAAAATCCGGATTGAAGAGATAGTCGAGACCGGCCTTCGCTCCGGGAAGAGTCACCGAATATATAGCAATGGCGATGACAATTACAAACAGCAGCGGCATCATCACCTTGCTGAATTTCTCTATGCCGTCCTTGATTCCGACCACAACGATGAGCATAGTGGTAAGAAGAAAGCCGGTATGGGCAAGGAGAGGAGCCCATGTCGATGAAACCATGTCCGAGAACATGGTGGCCATCGCACTCTGAGACTCTCCACCGGTAAACGAGAATGTGAATGACTTGAGAAGATAGTCGACCGACCAACCTCCTATGACGCTGTAATACGACAGCACTATCAGCGGAACTATGATTGTAAAAAGTCCTACCCAGCGCCACGCAGAGCCCCCTGAAAGGTCACGGAAGGCGGCGTAGGCGTTCTTCTGGCTTCTTCTGCCGACCACGAATTCAGAAATGAAGATCGGAAGACATATGAGGAAGCTCAAGAGTATATACACTATGATGAAGGCAGCACCTCCGTTTTCTCCTACCAGATAAGGGAAACGCCAGAGGTTGCCGAGTCCCACTGCTGAGCCGGCCATCGCTACAAGAGCGCCGAAACGGCTGCCGAAACTATCTCTTGACATAAAACAACGATTTAGTTGTGACGTATGTAGGTAACGAATTCAAAATCATATCCTGTCTCCTCGTCATGAAGCATCTCCGAACGCTCGGCCACCTCCCATTCCGAAGGGGCAATCTCCGGGAAGAATGTGTCGGCATCTTCGATGGCCGTATGGACATGGGTCACGATAAGGCGGTCCGCATCAGCCATGGCCTGGGCATATATCTGACCGCCGCCCATTATGAAGCAGCGGGGATTCCCGACCGGGTCGGAAATGACGGATGATCCGGCAACCGCATAGGCCTCTGCCAGTGAACCGGCCACTATAACCCCTTCTGGAGCATCAAAGCCGCGTGAGATGACGATATTCGTACGTTTGGGGAGCGGACGCCCTATGGACTCGAAAGTCTTGCGTCCCATTATGACCGGACATCCCGAAGTCGTGCGCTTGAAGAACTTCAGGTCTTCGGAAATATGCCATAGGAGGGCATTGTCCCTTCCTATGGCATTATTGTCCGCTATCGCTACTATTATGCATTTTTCCATTTAATGACGGATTAGATTCCCGATCAGGTCGGGGATGACGTGGTTATACAGCTACTGGAGCCGGAATGCGAGGGTATGGATCATAATCCACAAGCTCGAAATCCTCATACTTGAAGTCAAATATGTCCTTTACATCCGGATTGATCTTCATCTTCGGGAGAGCCCGAGGCTCACGGCTGAGCTGGGTCGCCACCTGCTCGAAATGATTCACATAGATGTGGGTATCTCCGGTGGTATGTATGAATTCGCCCGGCTGAAGGCCGCACACCTGTGCAATCATCATGGTAAGAAGAGCATATGAAGCGATGTTGAAAGGGACACCTAGGAAAACATCGGCACTTCTCTGATACAGCTGACACGAGAGTCTGCCGTCTGCCACATAGAACTGGAACAGGCTGTGGCAAGGAGGCAGGGCCATCTTGCTGACTTCAGCCACATTCCATGCAGAAACAATCATACGACGCGAATCCGGATTGTTCCTTATCTGGTCTATAACCTGCGAAAGCTGGTCTATGGTACCTCCGTCAGGGGTAGGCCAGCTGCGCCACTGATGGCCATAGACAGGGCCGAGGTCGCCGTTCTCATCCGCCCATTCATCCCATATGGTCACCCCGTGGTCCTGAAGATACTTCACATTGGTGTCACCCGCAATGAACCACAGGAGTTCGTAGATGATGGATTTGAGGTGTACCTTCTTTGTGGTCAGGAGGGGAAAGCCCTCACTGAGGTCGTAACGCATCTGATAGCCGAACACGCTCTGAGTTCCGGTGCCGGTGCGGTCGGATTTCATCGTGCCGTTTTCACGTATATGGCGGAGGAGGTCCAGGTATTGCTTCATATTGTCTTGGTTTTGGATCCCCGATCAGGTCGGGGATGACGGGTGAGTCTTATCTGATTCCGAATGCGAATATTATCGCCTGTTCATAGGTTTCTCCAGGACGGAGGACGCAGCAAGGGTAGTCAGCCTTGTTCGGAGCATCCGGATAGTTCTGACACTCTATGGCAACTCCCTCATAGTCATTATAGACATGGCCATTCTTGCCTTCAGGGCATCCAGACAGCCAGTTTCCTGTGTAGAGCTGCACTCCAGGCTGGGTAGTGAAGATCTCAAGCAGCAGGCCGCTTTCCGGCGAATAGAGTTCGGCGCAGGCCTGGAGCTGGCCAGGCTGGAAGCCGTCGATCACCCAGCAGCTGTCATAGCCCTTGCCATAGTTCAGCGCAGGGAAATCTGCCTTTATATCCTGTCCGAGAGGCTTCTCTGTAACGAAGTCCATCGGAGTACCTGCCACAGGCTCGCTTTCTCCGAGAGGGATCTGCGAAGGTGTTGTCGGGAGATATTCCGAAGCATTGAGCTTGAGGGTGTGTGCAAGGATGGAACCGCTGCCTTCGCCGTTGAGGTTGAAATATGCATGATTGGTAAGGTTGAGGACAGTCGGCGCATCCGACTCTGCTGTAAGAGTGAGACGCAGCTCGTTTTCTTCTGTCCACTCATAACGTGCTACCGCCTTCAAGGCACCTGGATAGCCCATCTCACCATCCTCGCTATAGTACAGGAACTCTACTCCACCTTCCGACTCACGGCTTTCCCACACCTTGTTCTGGAAGCCATCCGGTCCTCCATGAAGATGGTTAGGGCCGTTGTTTATCGGCAGGACATGATCCACACCGTCCAGAGTGAAACGTCCTTCTCCTATGCGGTTTGCAAACCTTCCCGGCACTTTTCCCATGCAAGGGCCGTCACCGAAATAGCTCTCAGGCCTGTCATAGCCGAGCACCACGTCTGCCAGATTGCCGTCCTTGTCCGGGACCACGGCACTCACGAGCGCCGCACCGATGTTACATAATTCCACATATGCACCGTTTTCATTGGTAATGGTGAATCTGCAGATTTCCTTGCCGCAAGAGGTCTTGCCCCATACTTCTTTCAATATCTTCATGATTTTTGCCTTATATGTTTTCAGAACCCTCAAAATTATAACAAAAAACAGAAAAAACCTACAGGAAAACGGCAAAAGGTTCTCCATCCGCATAAACCTTTGCATCCGCAGACAAGACAGTGTTTCCACCGACATGCCGGAAACGAAATTCCGCCCGTCGGCCCCATTTTGTTTCCCCGACGCAAAAGTGCACCCGGGTGTGTTTTAGTAGCACCCCTAGGTGCGGCAAGTGACCTTGCAGTAGTCTGAGATGACGATGAGCGCACCCGGGGGTAGAAGGAAATGACACCCGGGTGCATTGGGTGTGACTGTGATGGTTTAAATAATGGTCATCGGGTATCATCCAGCCGGACCTGCCTTTCAAGGATATCGAAAGGCTTCATGAGCGAGACCGATTTAATATGAATCTGCTGCGTATACAGTCTGTATTACAGATGTTGCTTTATATCCATTTTTTCATGCAGGATACGAATGATCATGACATCGTCGTTTTCCAGAATATTGTAGAATATCAGATGATGTCCTGCCTTGACTCCGAGAAGTCCTTCTGAGATTTCTTCATAGGACCTGTTTGATATTACGGATGGATACAGGAGACAGTTGCAGGCTGATATGAGCATTGCGTAATACTCATCAGCCTGATTTTCTGACCATTTGGTAAAGGTGTATTCCCAGATTGAAGACAGATCTTCAACTGCTTTATTGGAATATCGTACTTTAGGCATTCTTCTTCGATGCTTTCAGTGATTTGAGGTGTGCTGCTGGGTCAAAGTCTGCTGCTTCGCCACTGTTGAGTCCTTCGTCTATTGCGCTTTTGAGTGCGGCAATTCTGGCATCGTTATCTTCAAGCATCCGCAATCCTGCTCTGATTACTTCGCTTGCATTATTGTATCTGCCCTGCACAATCTGAGCCTTGATATAGTTCTCGAAGTATGGTCCGAGTGCTACTGATGTTGTTTTCATACCTAAAAATTTTTAACAAAGTTACCAATATTTGGTAATGTTGCAATAATCGAGCTGAACAATTTCGTAGAAAGGCTTCATGAGCGAGACCGATTTTGTTTGGGATGGTCGGTCGGCGCCGGCCATCTCCACCGTCATCCGAGCCCACCATCATCCCCAGCTCCACCGTCATCCCCGGCTCCACCGTCATCCCCGGCTCCACTGTCATCCCCGGCCTCGACCGGGGATCCCATAGCGAGCAGGAGAGGCATCACTATCGAAAACCTTCCAGCAATTTGTTTCCCCGACGCAAAAGTGCACCCGGGGGTGTTTTAGTAGCACCCCTAGGTGCGGCAAGTGACCTTGCAGTAGTCTGAGATGACGATGAGCGCACCCGGGGGTAGAAGGAAATGACACCCGGGTGCATTGGGTGTGACTGTGATGGTTTAAAGAACTGGTCATCGGGTATCATCCAGCCGGACCTGTCTTTCAAGGATAGCCGCTTGTTGTCCGGGAAAAGAAAACAACCACCCTGTCCGTAGACTCAGCCTTGGGGTGGTTGCATGGTGAACGATGTATGTAGAAAGAATCAGGCTGCTAATCAGAGATGTCTCTTACACATCTTACCTTTCCGTTCCATGTGGTCTGGGCAGTAGCCATCATCGAGTTTCCGTCAGGAAGGGTGAAGAATCCCGGTCCGTAGACATGACCATATCGTCCATATCGCAGATTATTCTGATGCTTCCTTGAGTTTACTGGAATTGAATTGTAGTCAGCATCAGTGTTTCTCAGGCCGTTCCACATGTAGAACTGGAACTTCGTCCTTGTGATGGTGTTCTGCGAAAGGGTCACACCTGACTGCTGTATAAGGCTCATTTCCGTAACGGTAGGAAGCCTCCATCCCGTTCCAAGCGTAGAGCATACGGTAGACTGATTGTTGTCGGCCCTATTGTTCTGGGTCCTGAAATCATAGTCTCCGCCAAGGTCACTCTGTGCATATTCGAAAGACACCGCCGGACGGTTGTTCTCAGAGAAGGTTACTACTGGTGCCGAGACTTCCTTGTTCTCAAGGGTTGTCCTCACAGATGCCTCATTGAGATAGGTCATCTTTATGGTTCTTCCTTCCTTGACGAATATGTTCTGGAACTGATAATCCTCATCATTGAATGAATCTCTCGAGTCTGAAGAAGTCACAGGGGTTCCCAGATCTCTTACACACCTCACAAGATACTCGTCGGTGAAGTTGGTGCCATACCAGCTTGCCGATGACTGATAGTTACAGTTCGACAGTCCTTCTTCCGCCCACATCACCTGATAGTTGTTTGAAGAAAGATAGTGCTTGTATATCCATTCCTCATCCACGACGGCTTCATTGTAGTACAGTCTTGCATCGAGGTCCTCGATTCCATACATCCCGATGAACATCTGCTGGTACTGGAAGAGTGTAGGCATATACCATCTTATCTCTTCCGGATCGATTCTGCCGTCTCCGTCAAGATCCCTGTTCCTTAGCAGGCATGCCCCGAACGCATTGTTGGAATAGGCATTGGTCAGATAGCCGTCATTACCTATCATATTCCAGGTAAGGCTGCTGTTCGATTCCGCATTCGCAAGAGCTATCTTTCGTCCATATTTCTCTGATTCAGGGAAACTTCCGCCATAATAAGCCAATGTACTGTTATTGTTCAGATGATGTCTTCCCGCAACAATGTCCTCTTCTACGCTCTCAAGGCCCCATGCGCGGTCAAGACCATCTGCATTCTTGTTGTATATGGTCTTGATTGCCTTCTGAGTGATGGTGTACACAGCAGAAGTGATGGAGCTTTTTTCGTCTGTACTTGTCTCTGTATCGGCAAGTATCATGAGTTTTCTGTCAGGGACGTTGACAAAGTCCTTCCAGGATGCCGGGTCACCATCCGGAGTCGTGTCATAGTAATACTCCTGCACGAAAGCTGTGTAGCGAACTACGTCACCGGCCATATAAATGGAGCCGTTGGCTGCATCTCCTTTCACATAACCTGTCTCGAGTTCTTCGAGAAGTTCTCTTACAGTCATGATTTCAGACGGGTTGTATTTTGCCGGATAGTGTGTTCCACCTGTATAGCTGGTCTTCCTGGCGAATTTCACCCAGTCCGCATATGGAGCCTGATCCGTATCCGCAACACCATCACGATATGCATAGAGCCTGTTGCCGTACGGCGTCACTGCCGTGTAGCCTATCATACCTTTCTCTATTGCCTCAAGGATCTCTGCCTTGGTGAATGTGAGCACCAATGATGAGTAGTGGGCATCTACAGAGAATGAACTGCCCTTGGACATGATGATATCACCTTCCGCATCTGCGCGGTTCTCGATGTCGTTTCCATTGTCATTATCCTGCCTCACCTCCACAGATATATCCTTTACACCATTGACGGTCACATTGTAGGTATATTTCGTATTTCTGTTGGACCTGAAGCTGGTATATGGAGAAGCATCGGATCCTTCTCCAAGGAATATAGTGTATGTCACGTTCGCATCCACATATTCTACAGATATATCGTCCGTATCCACTACACCATCTGAATTCACATCTGTCTTGCTCTGGATCACCGATTCTCCAAGATATCTTCCGTTAAGAAGAACATAAGTTGAATTTGCAGGAGCATTGGTGAATATCTTTCCGTTCTCATCCTCTCCGTTCCAGGCCGCACGGTCGCCATAGCTTGAAATCGTTGCAGATGACTGTCCCAGACGTTCCTGGATGAAGAAATTGAATGAATATGTGTTCTTTGTACCTGTGCCGGTGAGGGCCTTGTCCACCTGATGCGACAGGTTTGAGTCATAATATGACGTAACTGCCTCGGTTAAAGAAGGGAAAAGATATGCGTTGCGAGGCACATTCACTACCTGCCAGCTGTCGAGGATGAAATCGAAGTCGCGTCCTGAGCCATTGCCGGCCTTCACATTGAAATCGATCTGGGCGTCCACCGGCTCAAGATGGATGTACCCGGTAATGTTGCCGTCGTCAGGAATGACTATCGCTCCATCTGTGGAAATGGTAGTCTGACTCGGACTGTAAAAGCCGCTCATTGTAAAGACAGAAGGAGATACGGTCGGCTCAACAGCGAGCACCTCTCTGAGTTCCGACATATTCGTGACATCGTTCAATTCATCAAGAAGGGAATAACCTACCTTCATATCGACGTTTGCAACTCCCATCATGTAGCAGGATCCTGACAAGGTTCCCAATGTAAGTATGTCACCGCTGGTGTCTGTGTTGCGACGCAGGCTTGTAGATACGCCCGGAAGAGGAAGGCTGTATTCTGCGGAATAGTTTGTCACATCATTTGAAGTGCTTGAAGGGAAATAGTACTTATTCTGAAGATTACCTGCGTTGTCGAATACGAAGATATAGAAATCATACACCCTGGTATTCATCTCTCCGGCCTTGGTCTGAACCGCAACCTGCATTGACTCAGGGAAAGAAAGGTTCATATTGACGGTTACAGGATGACCTCCTTCTGAAATCTGCACGGAGCCGATCTCCTCCAGAGAGCAGGAGATGATGCAGGATGCGATTACCAATGTCAGCAATATGTCGTATATCTTTCTCATAAGTCGTATATTATTCAAATGATGGAATTGTCACGGTCTCTTCATCCATCGGCCATACATCATAGTATAAATTGAAGTTCACCTCAACGGATGTCTTTACGCCCGTGATATCGAATCTGTAATAATGGTTCCTGACGATGTCATAAGGGTGCAGGAGGTCAGGAGATCCGGAGGTGTAATTGCAGAAGACTATAGCCTTCTCAAATGTGTAGTCTTTTTCTGAATCCGACACGGTGATGTCTATATATAACGGGTCGGTAAGTGAGTTCGGGGTTTCCGGAAGATAGAGGACGAATGACTGTCCTGAAGTCGACGTGGCCGACATGTTGATGGCGTTTATTCTTGCATCATCCACCACATATGGACGGAATCCTCCGTTTGCCGGACTTCCCAAATGATATAGAGATTCTGTCGTCAATCTGTTCCAGCCATGTGGAGCACAGTAACCTGTAGTATATGTCCTGTTGATGGAAGCCTCCTTTATTCTGAAATCCTGCGCCACCGCATCATCAAGCCGCACCTCAACTTTTGCAAGAGATCTCAGAAGATAAATGGTCCCAATGTCCTGACGGCTTCCCACTACCATCGTCTGGTCTGTCGCTCCCCACATAGGTATTGCGCTGCCGGGAGCTATGAATGATTCCCAGGTGTTTGTGAAAGTCTGGTTTCCAAGATCCGGAACACCGTCATTGTAGCTGACCTCGCTGCAATTGGCAAGGATCACATACCTGTATGTCGTTCCGTCGACGAAATCCACGTCCGCATTGATTCCGGAATCCTTGTCCTGGAGAATTCCGAGGAATTCGTATGTCGCTGCCCCCGTTTCTGTGCTTGGGCTCGTCTGCCTGCACAGAACCTCCTTCACCTCTGCGAGATAATTGCCGGCTGCATCATATGCAAACACACGCAGGCTGTTGACTTCTATATAGTTCTCAAACGAGTTGCCGACCTTGTCGGGGTAATCATTCGAACTGTCTACATCCAGATTGTCTCCCCAGGTGTGATCATCCGCCTTAGTCGATGCCCTATGCTCCATGGCAATAGTGAAAGCGAGCTCGATCTGGCTGTCAGTCCGCTCCGTCCCGATGCATTCCTCCTTGTCAAAGACGCAGGACTGCATGACCGGAAGCAGAAAGCTCAGAATCAGATATGTCAGTTTGCATTTCATCGTTGTAAGGTTTATTGTAACACACTGTCTTCCTGAAGAACCACTCTCCACGAATTGATGTAGATTTCACTTGATATCCAGCGGCCTGCACCATCGAGGAAGAATGTAAGGTTATATTCATCCTGGCGGTCGAGATATTCCTGATCCGACATTCCCTTGTTATAGTTGCCCTTAACGAGCAGAGCATAATCTACAAGAGGAATAGAGAGGACCTTTTCACCTTTTTCCCTGTTATAGATGTTGAGGATTGTATTCCCACCTTCCATAAGACGCCCGATGGTAAGTTCTGCCACAGCAGCATTGACATTGGTTATGGTCTTTGTGTAGATGTCAGCCTCGATTCCGGCCTGACCGGCAGTCACGCTCCAAGGATAGTAATGGATCATATCATCTTCAAGCAGATCGTTATCATAGTCCATGTATCCGTTGTCATCCTGTATTTCAAAGATGAAGTTGTCAGGGTCCACATCCTCCACATAAAGATGCTGAAGCACTATGCGGACTACATTCGTGTTCTTCACGAGTGAGATCTCCTCCACCTGTGTTCCATAAGTGTCATCGAAGGTGACACGTCTGATTCCGTGATACAGCTGTCTGACATCTTCTGTCACCTGTGCCTTTCCATCCACATTGTCCCTCTCCATCATGCACTGGATTTCAGTAACTTCAGAAACACCTGCAGTGACTTCCGAAGCAGTAAATGTACCTTCCTCAAGGCCATCACCTCCCCAGACCACGATGTCATATGTTCCAGGCTGAAGACCTTCGAGTTCCATCACATAATTCCGGTCGGAAAGAGCCGGACCACTTTCTGTCTGTTTCAGCACAAGCTTGCCCGTGCCGGCATCATATACATAAACGGTTACATGCGACACTGAGTTGGCGAATGCGTCGGCAAACTTCATGTTCATGTCATACCTGAAACGGATCTGACAGTGAATCGAACAGTCGCCCTCGTATTCGAAGATCTTCTCGCAAGATGAGAAGAAAGTGCCCAAGCCGAGAAGCATCAGAGCTATGAGTATTTTCTTTACCAGAGTCGCCATTTTCTTTGTAATTGTTTTAAGGGTTTATCAAAGGTCCCGGGAGCCGGGAGCTCCCGGACCTTGATTAAATGCTTATTCGCATCAAGCGTTGTAAAATCTTCTTTGCTAATTGAGGACAATATTATCCTGAGCTACGATTCTCCAAGAGAGAATGTTGATTTCTGCAGCGATGTAAGAAGTCTCAGTAGAGTCATCCGGTTTCTCAGGAGTGATGACCATTTCAGGATCGTAAACCGGAGTTCCGAGACCTGTGATGCCTGTCACTGATGCAGAGTAGACGTGGTTGCGGACCATACCGTTGTAACCGATGCCTGCAGATGTAGCTGCAAGGTGACGGACACCGAAGTAGTAGTAACCTCCTGCTCCCCAGATAAGTGCCGGCTCGATAGCTTCAAGGTTGGCGATCACCTGTTCAGTTGTAAGAGGATTGTTGGCAATGTCCACAAAAGTGAGGGACTTTGCTGATTCTGCAAGTGTCACAAGGCTGAGGTAACGGTTGTCAGCGAGCTGGTCGGAAACCTGCTTGAAGGTGATTTCAGACTCAGTAAAGGTACGTGTGGTAGTAGTGGTTATTCCTGTACCAGGATCTGTTACGCTTTCCTGAACTCTGATGTCATCCTTGATGAAGTCGAGGATTGCAGTCTTGAACTGAGGGAGAAGCATCTTTCCACCATACCACTCTACTATATCCAGATGATTTCCGGTCTCATCGATGAATTCTGCTCCGATGAGGATTACAGGGTGGTTGTGTGCAGTGCTGCTGTTGTCTACTCCGTCAAGATCAGGTGCATTGTGATTGTCGGAAGCTGAAGTAGGAACCGTATTCTCGTGATAGTACTTAGGGTCAACGGTCGCGAGGTCAGCAAATGTCTTGTTGTGCTTAGGGTCATAAGGTGCTGACTCCGACCAGTAGCAACGGTAGAATGGAGCATCGTTCCATGTGAAGCCGAGCTTTGAATCAGTCCAGTTCACAGCGTCGATCTTCTTTAGAGCGTATGAACCTTCCATATTGTTGGTAACTTCCCAGCCCTTGATTGTAGCGTAAACTTCCAGTTCTGTTCCCGAGCCGTTGTCAATGGTGAAAGGATCTGTCGCATTCTTCATGACCTGGATCTGTACACCTGCTATCGATGGCAGGGCATCAGGAAAAGTAGTCTGAACCTTTGAAGCGACTCTTTCCACATAAATGCTGATCGGCGAAAGCTTTGCTTCGGCCTCAGTTGTCTTGATGTGAGCAAGATCCACCGGAGTTTCAGTCATCACATTGCCGCTGCCATCCATATATGTTGAATTTGTCATTATGAAAAGATCCTCCTCATTCTTCAGGAGAGTGGTCTTTCTTGCCTTGAGTTCTGACAAGGTAGCAGGCTGCTTGAGGAGAGTAGGCGCGTTAAGGATAGCCACCATGCTGCTTGGTACCTGGTGAACCACCGCCGCGTCAATACCGACAACAACAGTCGCGATTTCCTCTACGTTGTCTGCTGCCGGGTCGCTGTTTTCAAACGTAGCAGCGATAGTCTGCACGTCAAGAGAATTTCCAGCTGCGTCAAAAAGATGGAAAGTAACGTAGTTGACAGCATTTTCAGCATCTGTTCCATCTTCGTACACAGCGCCGTCTGCCTTGGTTGCAGGACTGGTGTTGCGGATGTTGACTCCGATATATCCGGCTTCTTCTGATGTATTATAGACAGGGTCTGACGGGCCTTCTTCCTTCATACATCCTGTAATTGCCAAAGCTGCGAGAGCTGCAAAGAAAAGTTTTGTTTTCATAACGAATAAGATTTAATTGTTATTGGTTTATAGTTATTGATTGCTAGTTGTTGTATTTGTGATAGTGAGCCAGTTTTTCACATTGTCTGAGCATTTCCGCCGCCTCAGGAATTCCTCCCTCGTAGGCATTCTGCATCTTGAATATCGCTGTCTCATAGTCTCCTGTTGCCATATGATACAATCCCCAGGTGTAGATCACATAGCTTGAATCTCCTGCCCTGACCAGATATTTTTCCGCCTTCTTGAAATCTTTGGTGGATATGGCTACACTGGCCGCATTGAGGTTTGCTATCGGATCCATAGGATACATCTTGACAGCTGTCTCAAAAATAAGGTTGAATTCATCCGAGCCAGGTTCATATGCAGTTGAAGCTACATAGAGCTCGTTAAGGCTGAGCTTGTTCGGAGCCGTATTGAAGACTCTTATGATCTCGTCCCTGTCGGTGTATGTGTTCACAGAGTACTCGATCCGGTAGTCTGTCTTTCTCAAAGACGGATAAGAATCCTTCAGCATGATCCTGTAATCTTCCGGATACTGAGTCTTTATCTTCATTTCCTTGGCATCCGGCTCCATCTCGGTGTCGATGATGGCCAGGACAGCCTGCTGATTCGACAATGCCGGAGTGGCTGCCACATATGCCCTGAGTCCTTCCCAGTTTTCAGGCTCCGAAGATGTCCTGATGACCGAATCCTCAAAATGATACATTTCCTGTACATATTTCTTGAGAGCTTCAGTTCTGCCCTTTGCAAGACGGGTGTTGTTGTCATACGGGCTCTCCGGTGAAGCGAATCCCTTCAGATCTATATGCTTTACGATTACATCGTCATCATTTTTCACAGAATCGATGGTCGCTATGATCTTGTTGAGCTCGAAGGCATTGTTGCGATACGAAGGATTGATGTCCGTCTTCGAAACCACGAAATCCACGAATGCCGTTCCTGAAAGATGGCGTACCTTCTCAAACTCCGCCTCTGGCTGGATGTACATATAGTAAGGCTCGAAGACCGGAATGGCAAACTCTGCTATGGATGCATATTCCTCCGACATTACATCCTGGCAGCAGCCGCAAGTCTGTCTGAGAATACTCACCTGAGATCCGTCCATCCAAGGCTCATAAGGAACCGTATTCCTGTAGTGAAGTACCTTTGGAGCTTCACCTTCCTTGTATACGGTTTCGCCAAGATCTTCGAAAACGCTCTCACCTGCGCGAAGGTAGTTTATGTATCTTCCACGGCTGTAGATGCCGATAGGAGAAAGCCTGAGTGAATCTGCGCCGTTCCTTATGACAGGCACCACATGTACAGAGCGCCTGTTTCTGACATTGAGCTCAGTGAGATCTATATCCATGTCCAGGATCATGACTTCACCGTTCTTGATGACTTTCACATCGGAAATCCCGATTTCCTGAAGCTGCTGGGCAGATGCTGCTGTCATAAAGCCCACGAGGGCAACCATCGAATATAAAAACCTTTTCATTTTCTTTCCCTTTTAGAATACATAAACAAGTGAAACAGCTGCTTTTGTGATACCTGCGTAATGGAGAGGAACATCCGACTCAAGCTGTTTTCCACATCCTCCACATTCGAATACATCATAGATTGTGTAGACATACCCGGCTCCCAATTCAAACTCGATATTCATATGCTCGGACACAGGAAGTGCATATCCGTAAGCGACACCTGCTCCGATGAAGCTGCCCTGGTAGCGGCGGCCCGTCAGTTTTGAGAAATCATATCCGAACATCTTCAGATCATTTGGTATGAAACCTATATTATACTGGCCGCCGAGAGCATGAAGTCCGACAAAATGGCCCTGAATACGGTCGCAGAACCAATAGCGGAGTTCCGGCTGCGCCAGCCAGTGCTTCATTTTCCTTTCATTGATTGTCCAGCCGTTGTAATTACCCGAAAGGTCAAACGTCCAGCGCGGAGCCAGACCGATCTCGATGCCTGCATTCACAGTGGCAGTCGCATCATATAAAAGATTGGTCTTAACCGCCACATCCTGAGCTTTCAGGGCGACTGAAGTGACCAAGGCCAGCAATACCATTACAAATCTTTGCTTCATATCTTTAAAATTATGCGGTATATAAAACGTTATGCAATCGGTTTCCCTTACAGGTCCGGTTGAAGATGACGAAAACTGCATGTGTATTTTCATTCGGTACAGAGAAATCTGAAAACCGTTCATCGTTCAACCTGTTGCAAAGTAACGCGGTCCTTAATTCAGAAAAAAATCTTGCAGTACGATTTATTTTCCAGCACAATTCTTTTTTACATAAACACGGTTTTGCAGCATCTGGCGCAATGTTTTTTATGTATGCACAACTTTTTTTATGTAAAAACAAAATCACTTTTCAACAGATTCAGTTATATTTGCAGTTTCGGATTCTGAACGATGTATTAATTAACAGGTTATGACGACTCACATAGTCCCGCTGATGGGATTCATATTCTTCTTTACCTTGGCCATCCTTATGTTCACAATACACATCCCGAACAATGAGGAGTTCAAATATTATAGAAAAGCAAGGTTCGCAACAGGAACAGGATTCCTGCTGCTGGCCCTGGTAGGACTGTTCCGTGTAATCGCACTTTCTGAAAACATGCATCAGGTGTTCTTCATATTCTCCGTAAGGACCATGACCTCGCTGCTGGTGACATATCTGAACTATCTGGCTTTTTTCTTTCTGATCGAAGCTCCTCATCATAAGAGACTTACATTCAACTTCGCGTCGGCCTGCTCATTCATACTGCTTGGAATAACGACAACATGCGGTCTGATGCTGCCGGTTACGCAGCCCATCATGAGCATTGCCATCGGAGTGATATTCATAGGAAACACCACCTGGATGTTTGTCATATGCCTTATAAAATACTACAAGCTGAAAAAGGACCTCAATAACTATTATGATGATTCGCCTTACATCAGATGGATGAATGTCGCCATATATGCCACATATGCCATCTCATTCATGATGATGTTCAACAGATACTACGCAATAGGAAAGTATCATCTGATATTTGTCGTCATCTACACGGTATTCTATTGTTACCTCAGCATCAATCTGCTGAATTTCGTGCCTAAAAAGATTGACAGGATCAGACATAAGGTTGCGGAAGAGGATGCTCCGACCGTATCAGAGCTTGAAGAAAAGGCTGAGGATAAGCTGCAGAAAGAGTACTATGACTCCATCCAGCACCTCCTTGAAGAATGGGTGGAAGAGAAGAATTATTGCACTGAAAGTCTGACCATCAAGGATGTAGCCAGCGACTTGGGAACAAATCACAGTTACCTGTCCGCTTACATAAACAAGCGTCTCGGATCTACATTCCAGGTGTGGATGAACGGATTGAGGATCGAGGAGAGCAAAAGACTGATGCTTGAGAATCCGCGCACATCCATCGAAGATATCGCCAATTCTGTAGGATACAATCAGACCTACAACTTCTCACGCTGGTTCAAGCAGATAACCGGCGATACTCCGTTCAGATGGAGACAGTCCAACAGATCAAAGGCCTAAAGCCTGGAAAAGAACCCTCTCCGGAGCATCCTTGAGAAGCACCTTCTTTTCTGAATCAAGAAGATAGAGGGAAGGGATCGCCCTGACATTGTACAGCTTGTCACCACGTATAACAAGATCCGGGTCGAAGCAGTTGTACCATTCCTTCGGATATATAGGCATATATGATTTCCATGCCTCCAGATCTTCATCTATATATATGTTAAGGACGGCGAGTTCACCTGAGGCTATCATGTCGGAAACTTTCTGCGATCCGCTGAGCACAGTGATGATGTCGTAGCACATGTCACAGCCCGGATTGCTGAAGAAAAGCAGGGTCAGAGGTGCCTTTATGCTGTGCAGGGTTCGGATCCTTCCGGCCTTGTCCGCAAAGCGGAAGTCTGCCGCCACAGTACCGACCTTATTCAATGAACACATCTGCGCATCATAAGCATATTTATCCCTCATTTCCGGAGTCAGGCCCTCGTACGAGGCAAGCCTCTTCACGAAATGACAGTATATATCCTCATTCCTTACCGGAGAATTCGGGTCATAAAGGTACTTGTAGGCAAGATCCTGGAAGGTCTCGAACACATTGGAAGATGGATTCTTCCTTTCACACGCGAGGGCACGGTCATACATCCTCGCCACAGACTTCTCCACAACTGAAGGAGCTGTCATCGAAAGCACTGCAGTCCAGTCGGCGAACTTCTGCTCCACCTCCGTCTTCCGTACTCCGCTGACTGTCAGCGAATCTGAAGGATAGGTCCTTTCCACATCGGTAAGGCCGTCCCAATAATGAAGGGCAAGATACCCTGCCGCTTCATTCTGATCGGTGATCATGCCAGGGACTGAAGCCGCTGGAAATGGAACGGGCACGAACTTGGCTGTCTTCCTGTTCTGAGCGCAGGATGCTGCAAGCAGCAGCACGATGGATGTATATATGAATAGACGTTTCATGTCACAAAATTATAAAAAAATATGTAAGTTTGCGTGTTGTACTGAACCATATCATCTTATGACTGGAATAAATCGATTTATAACGCTTCTGGCCCTCATCATACTTCCCCAGGTCGCATCTGCCCAGTTCTATGTCACCGGAGACGATCCGGGAAAAGTGGAATGGTACTCCATAGAGACAGACAATTTCAAGATAATATATCCGGAGCACGCCGACTCCCTGGCGCATGTATATGCGGAGAAACTGGAAAAGTTCCGCATCCCCGTATCCCGTACCGCAGGTTATCTCTTCCATGGGTACAAGATGCCGGTCGTGATGCATGCCTACAATGCCGCCAACGGTTCTGTGGCATGGGCGCCGAAAAGGATGGACCTGTTTACTGTCCCGTCAGCATACGATCCGGAGCCTATGCCTTGGTCCACAATGCTATCCGTACACGAATCCCGCCATGTGGCGCAGATGCAGTTCGGAATGACCGGGGCCCTCAGGCCGGGCAACTGGGTGTTCGGCCAGATGTTCAACATCCTCGTGTCCCTCCTGTATCCAGGCATAGAAAAGATGGAGGGAGATGCCGTCATCGCAGAAACAGCCCTGACCCCGTCCGGACGAGGCAGGACAGCAGATTTCCTCAACTACTACTGGGTGGCGTTTGACAAGGGAGACTTCAGGAAATGGGCTCAGTGGAGATTTCCTTCTCAGAAGTACTACGGTCCTGACTACTACGCCCTCGGCTACCTTACCATAGGAGGATTGAGATACCTCTACGACTGCCCCGACTATATGGCAGAGAGCTACCGCCGCTGCGCAGAGAAGCCATATAACTTCCTTACATTCGACAAGGTGGCAAAGGAAAAGAGCGGAAAGAATATTGAAGGCATGTTTCAGGAGATATGCGACACCATGTACACCCTCTGGAGCGCATCAGCAGAAAAACGCAAGCCTTACATCTTTTCCGAACCTGTAACCAAGCCTGCCAGATGGTACACCGACTACACCGGGACCGCAGTTGTCGGGGAAGACCTGTACGCCATAAGACAAGGTCATGTAGAGACACCGTCTATTGTAAGGATAGACAGGGAGGGAAATGAAGAGCTCATCACCAGACTGCCTTACCAGACATCCGGACTGCAGTGGTCGGAAAGTCTGAACGGCCTCTACTGGAGCGAGACAAAGACAGACGAGAGGTGGACGCTTGAGACAGAGTCAGAGATCAGATACATAAGTGACGGCAAGAAGCACAGGTTGAAAAGCGACAAGCTCCTCTATAATCCGGTTGCCGGACAGGAGGAAGGCAGGATAATGGTCACAAGATATGGGATTGACGGAAAGTACTTCATTGATGTCCTGGATGGCCGTGACGGAAAGGTACACCAGTCATTCCTTGCACCTGAGGGCCTTCAGATAGTGGAAAGCGCAGCGGCAGGAGGTCATATCTATGCATCTGCCATCACTGAAGAGGGTTACGGAATATACCGCATAGACAGCGCAGGAGGATGGGAGACGGTCCTGGAGCCCGAGCCGGTGATGATCAAGGATTTCAAAGTCCATGGAGACATGCTGATGTTCGCAAGCGACAGGACGGGTGTCGACGAACTCTACCACCTGGACCCTGTTTCAGGCCGTGTAAGCCAGCAGACATCGTTGAGACACGGAGCATCCGACTTCCAGTACAGTGCAGACGGAAAGCACCTGTATTACTCGTCACAGACTTTCGATGGAATGAAGATATTCCGCACTCCGACCGATTCCCTCCTGAACAGGACCGTGGATTTCTCACAACTGCATGAATATCCTATAGCCGAAAAGATGACGCAGCAGGAAAGGGATTTTGCCCTTGCCTGCGGCAAAGACAATGATGCCGTCCTGAACATATCCGAGCCGAAGCGCTACAGGAAGGTGCCGCACATGATCGGACTGCATTCATGGGCGCCTGTGTATGTGAATGTGGACAGGATAATGAACATGTCATTCGACTATATATGGCAGGCCGCCTCATTGGGAGCAACGGGAATATTCCAGAACAAACTGTCGACTTCCGTAGGGGAGTTCGGCTATTCGGCTCATAAGGATCCGTACAATCCGGGCAAGTGGCGCCATTCCGGACATGCCAGGATATCCTATTCGGGACTGTACCCTATCCTCGAAGCGAAGGTCAACGTAAACGACAGGGCAGCAAGGCAGTTCAATGTCTATGCGTACGAAATGGAAAAGAACAGCTACATGATGGAAGTCTCGTCCCGCGAGCTGTCTGTCCCTTATGTGGAAGGCATCTTCTCCGCATACATTCCGTTCAATCTTTCTTCTGGAGGATGGTACAGGGGTCTGATCCCTAAGGTGACATATTCGGTCAGCAACGACATGTTCAACACCACCTTGTCCATCATGGGAATGGAAGACCGTCATCAGATCCAGGAAGACGGAAGCCTTGGAGAAGTCCTCAATCCGTCATTCAAGGAAAGCATCGAGGGCAGGAACACCTTCAGACACAGCCTGTCCGGCTCCCTCAGAGGATACACCTCGCTTGCCACCCCTAACTCCGCAGTCTATCCCCGTTGGGGAATCGGTGCGGAGATCGGCGCTGCAGCAGGTCTTGAAAGCAGAAGCTTTCTCTCACCTATGGGATATTTCTACACCTACGGATATGTGCCGGGAATACTTCCTGAACACGGAGTCCGCCTCACGGCGATAGTTCAGCAGAAGCTTGGCGAGGCTCCTTTCGGGCAGACCGTCACCAACTTCCTGCCTCGAGGGTTGTCTTCAAACCAGCCGCTGCTGACCTGGCTCTCCACCAGAAGCAGCACAAGCGGAAAAGTCACGGCCGAATATGCTGTGCCCGTATATATAGGTGACCTCTCGATCGGAGGATCCTTCTTTGCCGTGAAGAGGCTCGTCATCGCTCCTCATTTCGACTGGACCTTCACCCGGGACGGCAGCCTGTGGTCAGCTGGAACGGAAGTCACCCTTGACCTCAACAGCATCCTCACCCTCGGCTGGCCTTGCTCATTCGGCCTGTCGGCCTCCTTCAACGGCGGCCCCGCCCTCCTTCCGCTCTCCGAAAAAAGCGGCATCCAGATCAGCAGATGGAACTTTGCACCAACGTTTAACGTGACCTTTTAACGATGTCATTTCGAGCGACCGGAAGATGTCGGGGAATCAATCTTAAAACAAAGTAAAAACAAAAGATATGTCAATCATCAACCAAGCCATAGCCCCATGCAGCAAATGCGGACAGCAGCACACTGTAACCGTATATAAAAGCATCAACACAGCTGACAATCCCGAACTCAAGGACAAAGTCAAGGACGGATCCCTCTTCCTGTGGGAATGTCCGCACTGCGGACAGGTGAACCTTGCCAGATACGAGACCCTCTACCACGACCCGGCTGCAAGGCTGATGGTCTGGCTGATTCCGGAAGGAGAGATCTCCGAAACCCAGATGCAGGCCATCACCATGCACACAAAGGCAATGGGAGGATACACCCTACGCAGGGTAAATGACATGGGTTCCCTGATGGAAAAAGTCCTGATCAATGATGCTGGGCTCGATGATGTCGTCCTGGAAATGTGCAAGTACGTCACCAAGATGGAAATGCTCCAGAAAAGCGTCGGAGCTGAGCAGAAAGAGGAATTCCTTGCCTCGACCTTCCACTTCTACCGCAGCGAGGGCGAAGGCGGTGAAAGGCTCCTGACATTCATGTACCCGCTCTCAGGCCAGATGCTCGGTGTAAACATCGGCTGGAACGTCTACCAGGACTGCGAAGGCATCCTCGCCCGCAACCCCCAGATCAAACCCGCCGAAGGCTTCGCCCGCATCGATGCCGGCTGGCTTGCTGGAATCATAGCATAACACTCTATCCATCAACCTATTACATTGAATCACCTGCTCCAAATGCCGCAGGTGATTTTTCGTAAGGTACTGGAAAGTAGGGACTTAGGTGGCAGCGAGGAATTTGTTTGATTTTTTAGAAAAATCCAACAAATTCCTAGGTAGAAAACGGTCTCCTACATGCACACAAGGCCGTTTTTTGAAAATAAGCGTATACTTTTTGAGTATACGGATAAGTCTACGGAACTTTGTCGGAAATATTTTTAATTCCGACATTATGAGAAAGACAGCTAAGAAAAGAAAGATTGAAAGGAAGGATGAGAAGAAGAAGCTGCTGATGGTTCTTGTATAATTTGTCAGAATTGAATAACTTCACGGCCAGAGAAATCAAGAGCTATATGAGAAGTCTATACGCAGAAAGCGACTACGCAAACACCATCGACTACGCCGAACAGGTCGGCGAGGCACGTGGTATCGAGAAAGGTATAGCCATCGGTGAGGAACGCACTTTGGCCAGGCGCAATGCCGAGATTGCCACAGCCATGCTTGCTGATGGTGTCGATATAGAAATCATATGTAAATACACTCATCTGACTCCAGAAGAGGTCGAGAGACTGAGACAGTGAAGTTTCTGCCACCCTTGCTTTCTCCAGAAGGAGTCCTGAAACAAAAGACAAGACGCTGACATGCAGCACCTTACAAGAAATCACCTGCTCCAAATGCCGCGCAGGTGATTTCTTGTAAAACACTGTAAATAAGGAACTTAGGCGGCAACGCGAAATCTCAAGGCGCTGCGTGCCATCCGTCTCACGCCTGGCGCGAGAATTAGACATCAAATCGCATGTCCATATGCCCTTGCTACGCGGGGGCATATGGACACGCTAATCAAATTATTCTGATTCTTGGAGACAACGGACCGAGAAGCCGCGCGCCAGACCGTCGCGCCTCGTCGGAATGACATCGCCGCCATCGTAGTCGAAGCTCAGGTTGTATGCGCGGTTGCTGTAAGGAGAAACTGACCAATAGGAGCCTCTGATGCCGACAGTGAGCAGCGCCCCATCGCTGTAGTCGCGAAAACCCGAAGCAGGATACCAGATGGTTGAGGCACTGCCGAAATCACCGGAAAAGTTCATTCCCTTATTTGTACTGTCATAACTCCTGTTGTAAGACGATGAAGAACCCTTAGCTGCTGACCACACTCCTTCATCTCCACCATCAGGAACACGCCAACCGACTGGACATGGATCATATATCGTCTTCTCCGACTGCCATAACGTCTTGTCGCGAGAAGAATAATGCCAATCATTAGATGAGGAAGAACCACCAGTCACAAAAGTCGTCGGATGAGAAGTAACAAAATCTACTGTACCTGTAGAAGAATCCGAAGACACTGCAGACGGCCAAGTAATGGTTGATTTGGCTTCCGTGACGCTGCTGATTGAAGAAGAACCCAAGAAAGGATCCTTACAACCCCATTGATAAAGTAGACCAAGCGCACCTACATCACCAGGTTCCGCTGAAGTTGCACCAAGGTTGCGGTTCATCATCGTGCCGGCATTGTTGTTATAAACATGACCCTGAGGCTGTTCGGTCAACCAGATCTGCCATGCCCAAAGGATCTCGCCTGATGCATCCTTAGCGGCTATGACGGCATTCGCTTCGTGACATGTAGTGGGATCTTAAAATAGATTTTACCGCCCTCGTACTTTGTGGCTTTGATAAGAGAAGCTTTTGAAGGTGTGACATCTGTACCGAATGACTCCCAAAGCACTTCTGCGGATGCCACTTTACCGACAGATCCACTGCTGCTACCTTGTTTTGCCTAAATTCTGTATGTTCCTGAAGTAGAAACTATATAGCTATTTTCTGTCCCCCCATTCGATAAATCGACTGCTTCTGATATTTATAATTCTTAATCTAACCTCATACAACGAACTGGAGATGTCATTGCAGCATTATCCTTGCTTTTCCATGTATCCCTATATTCTTCTTTAATATGGAATCTATAGAACGAATTATCATTGCTCCTGCTAGAGGTCCATAAAATGACGCCATCAGAAACTTCTATATAGCTTCCTCCACACCAAATGATAGGAGTAGAAGGAAACCATGCATCAGAAGAAGAATTTAGAGAAATATAGTAACCATTATTGAAACTGTCTGTATTTATGGTTAATCCGTTATAGGCTGCGACATCAGCGACTACATATCCTTTGGGACATGGATCATATATTGTCTTTTGTTTTGGATTCCATAATCCATTATTGTGGTTTATTTCCCAATGGGCCTGAAAATACCATATGCTAAGCGTAGCATGCTCATCTGGATGAAGAATGCTCTCTTCTATCGTATCGATAGTTGTATTTGTTTTATATATACCACCCACAAATGGATCTTTCCTTCCCCATTGGTATAGAACACCAATAGATTCCTTCCACTCATCACTTGTTCCACTATCCGCTCTTGTTGCTCCCAGGTTCCTATCTAGCAGATTATATTCTCCATTTGAATTTATATATAACTGATCTTGAGGATGATCAGTCAGCCATATATGCCAAGACCAAAGAATATTATCATTAGCATCTTTAGCAGCAATCAGAGCATTTCCTTCACGGAATGTATCTGAAGTAGAGAAACTTATCTTATCATAATTACTTGAAGCAGAAGTAATCAAGGTTCCTGATTCAAGAGCCTCTCCTGCACTAGAAGACTCCCACAACACCTCTGTAACAGAGACCTCGCCTACTGATTCGTAGCTATGACCTTTTACTGAGGCAAACATATAGGTTCCAGGCTCTGAGACAATGAAACAATTTGCAGGATCAAAAAGTTCGACGTGATCACCCATGGTAATGAATTGTTTCTGCTCGCCATATGAAGTACCCCCTGCATTTGTAGCATAGGCTCTAACATAGTAAAATGTGCCGGGAATGAGTCCAACAATGCTGCTCATATATGATGACGCGTTGTTACCATCATTCGTCTTGCTAGATGATTCAATTGTCGGATTCCCCTTTCTACTCCATACAACACCCTTTGCAAGAATTTCCCCACCACCGTCATCAATAACTACGCCACCTGACTGAGCACTTAATTCAGTAATATTCACGACTTCTGAAGTTGAAACAACCGGAGGTTCCGGAAGAGTAGTAAACTGACCAATATCGCCATAAGACGTTCCAGCTGAATTTATTACGAACGGCTGAATATAATATTCTGTCGCTCTTATAAGCGATGTCAAGGTGATACTGAAAGACTCACCAGTATATGGAGCAGTTACTTTGGATGAAGTATCCGAATCGAGATTAGAAGTTGTTCCATAAAGGAAACCGACTTCGGAAACAGTTTCTCCTCCGTGGCTTGTAACCTTTCCTGATACTATTGCAGATGAAGAAGTCACATCTGAACAGCTGACGAATACAACCTCAGGTAGAGCAACTTCTGTCCTGAAGGTCATAGTCTCTCCGTAGGCTGTGCCTTTGGCATTTACAGCATAAGAGCGGAAAGAATAAGTCTGATTCGGCTCCAGAGCTGAAAGGGTCGATGAATATTCTCCTGTCGTGCCGTCTGATCTCAACTTTCTGTTGGATGTCGTAGGAGTACCTGTGCCCCTCAGCCATACGAAGCCCCTCTCAGTGACTGCCTCGCCATTGTCGTCTGTCACTTCACCTGACAGCAGGACGCTTGAATCTGTAATTTCGGAAGAACCGACAGTGGTTACGGACGGAGCGGTGCTGATGGTCTTGAAAGAAACAATGACACTATAGGTCTCGCCTACTGAGTTCTTCGTGAAGGCTTTCACATAATAGTCGGTTCCGACTTCCAGATCAGTTGCAGTAAGGGTAAACGAATCGGAAGTATAGGCCTCACTTATCTTCAGAGATGTTTCTATATCTACACTCTCTTCTTTGCCGATATAGAATCCGACTTCTGAAACTATATCACCACCATGTCCGGTCACTGCACAGGTGAAGGTTGCAGAAGTCGTCGTAATGTTGCTGACCTTCATAGCCGAGAGTGTCGGAAGACCGGCAACGGTGGTGAAGGTCATGACATCACCATAAGCAGTCCCTTTAGAATTGATCGCATAAGCACGGAATGAGTACTTCTGGTTAGGTTCCAGACCGTCAAGAGTGGATGTAAAGTCACTTGTCGTGCCGTCCACCATGAGTTTGAATGAGTCTGTTGTCGGAGTGCCTGTGCCCTGCATCCACACAAATCCCCGCTCTATGATGGCAGCGCCGTTGTCAGCTATGACTGTGCCGGAAAGGGTGGCTCCGATTGAAGTAACGTCTGTTGCGGCAAGGGTATTTACGGAAGGGGCTCCCGCTGAGGTGGTGAAGTCCACTATCTGGCTGTAGCCGACTCCGGCTGAGTTGACTGCATAGGCTTTGACGTAGTATTTTGTGTTTGCCGCCAGTTCATTGGCCTGAAGGTCAAAGGATGCTTCTGAATATGGCTGATTGACCTTTGTCGCAGTCTCGATGTCCACCGCTTCATCTGTACTGTAATAGAATCCGACCTCAGACACAGTCTCACCACCGTGGCTTTTCACGGTAGCGGAAAGCGTTGCAGATGTAGATGTGATCGATGATGCCACAACAGAAGTCACCACTGGAAGTCCCACCTTCGTCGTGAACGACTTGACCGGACCGTAGTAAGTACCGGTAGGATTGACCGCATAGGCACAATACGTATATTTCTGATTAGGCAGAAGTTCCTCCAAAACGAGCGTATATTCACCGATGGTTCCCTCAACGACCTTCTTCTGTTTCATATCCGCAGCACTGCTCTCGCCTTCGGCAAGCATAAAGCCACGCTCGCTGATGTCGGCACCTTTCACCACCTCACCAGAAAGCAGAGCTCCCTCTGAAGTGACTTCAGCCGCATCATTGGTCCTGACCACAGGCACCGCAGGAATAGAAAATTCCACCACAGCGCCATAGGTAAGGTATTCGCCATCCATGAGATATGGACGCAGACAATACTTATCACCGTCGACAAAGCCTTTGATAGTTATGTATATAGCGCCGTCGTCTGCAAGCGTACCGGCAGCATGGTCGCCCTCGATAGAGAGTACCTCTGACTTACCATAGCAAAGGCCTGCCTCGCTAACCTCCACTCCTGCCCATATATCTGCAGTCAGTGCAAGTTCCGCAGTCTTCGATGCCAGATCATACGAACGCACGGTCACATCACCAAACTTGACATACTTGTCAAGAGGCTCCAGCGCAAAACTGCGAAGGTCAGAACGAATCTCCGAACCATGACCATTAGTCACATACGAACATATATAATAGGTGGTGCCATACTTGCGTGAAGGCAGATCGGCCGCGAAGGTGTTGGCATTGAGGGTTCCCTCTACTGTCACAGCATCAGCCAGATCCTTTGTGGTGCCGACAAGGAAGCCACATTCATCCACCAGCTTCTCCGAACCGGAAGGCACTTTGGAAGTCAGCGAGAACGCGGATTCCGAACACTCCACCTGGGCAGGTGACGGAATCAGGATATCCTCCGGAGAGCGTTCCTCCTGAAGGCAGGAGACAATCGTCAAAAGGGAAAGTATATATGCGAATGAGAGCCTGACCGAACTAGTGAGCATTTCTATGAGTCTTTTGTGGCATCCTAGAACATCACACCGATGCCGACCTCAGCTGCTGTGTACTTGAATGCGGTGTTGGAAACTCCGGCCGAGAGGGATACAGGACCGAACTTGAAGATGATGCCAGCCTCTGCGCTGAGTCCTGTGAAAGAGTAGTCGCTGATGTTTACCCACTCTCCGTCAGTGTCTTTCCACAGGATGTTTCTTGAACCGTAACCTGCTCCGATGTAAGGGTACATGAACTTGGCTGCACGGATCAGAAGACCTCCGGTTGCAGTCATTATGGTTTCTGTCTTCTCTCCTGAAGGCCAGAGGTAGCCGCCTCCATCGATGTTGCAGTCACTTGTGGCGCTGTATGCTCCTGCCGTGAAGTCGAAGTTGCTTCTGAACTTCACATATCCTCCTACAGTCTGGACGTAACCGAGCATCAGACCATAAGACATGCTTGGATAGACGCTTGCAGAAGCCATCACAAGAAGATTCTTCTCATAAGGAACCGAAGGATCCGGTGCATCTACCGTAAGCTCTTCCATGTCCGGAGTAAGACTGATGGTCGAGAATGCAGGATAGTGTGCTCCCCTCTTGGTCTTTATCTCATAGTTACCTGGAGCAAGCGATCCGTTCCATGTTCCTTCTCCTACTTTTTCGCCGTTGATCCACATCTTCACATCATCTGCTGCATTCAAGGTGAGGTTGGTCACCATCTGCTTGAGGACGATGTTACGTGTCACACTTGTCGTGTCGATAGTCACGGTTCCTTCGATAGGGTGATAGCCGTCAGCTGACACGGTGTAGCCGTATGTACCATACTTTGTTCTTCTTTCGATTACGCCGGATTCCGATGTGAGTGTCTCTCCGTCAATCTCAAGCAGTGAATTGGCAGGAGTCACATTGAATATCAATGTACCATGAAGAAGTTCGCTGTTCCTGAGCTCCACGTTGAATGTCACGAGCTCGGAAGACACTGTGATCTGCTTGAACGACTCATCGTTTCCAAGCACGAGGCGAAGGTCGTGGAGTCCTGCGGACACTCCCTGAAGGGTGAGCATGTGGTCAGGACCTATGAGACCCTGGTACACTCCGTCAAGGAAGACTTCCGCTCCCTGAGCCATACATACGACTGTCACCGGAAGGGTGATGTCGTTCCATGCCTCCATCCTGTACTCCTTGTTGCCTTCCAGGCTTACTGTCACCAGGTTCGAGTCACCGAACTTATCGTGATGGAGATAGAAACGGGTTTCCTTGCGGGCTGTGAGCTCGATGATGAGACCGTTGCCTTCATACGCAACCTGCTGCTTCATCACCAGCACATTACCACCGATGGTACGCACTTCGAGTTCAGCGATTTCTTCCGGTGTCATCCTGTTGACATGCAGCTTGATACGTGCACAGGCACGGTTCGAGCGGTCCTTTCCGATAGGGTCGAGTGCAAGACCGGTCACCGCATCGGCATTTACTGCTTCCAGAGAAGTCTCGTCAATAACAAGGGTAGATGATTGTGCTGTCTGTGCATATGCGGCCACGCCGAAACACAGTGAAAGAGCCACAACAATAAAGCGGATTGTATTTCTCATAGGGAATATATATGATTCAACCCCCAAAGATAATGCAATCCGCTTTAATTTACAAATATTTATGATATCACGATCTGACCGTCCTTCATGCCGACGACGATGACGGATTCGCGCCGCACGCTGCCGTCCAGAATCGACTTTGCAAGGAGATTGATCAGTTCCTTCTGCATAAGACGCTTGATAGGGCGGGCGCCGTAAGCCGGCTCATATCCCCTCGTCGCCATATAATCCTCGAATTCGCTGGTGAATTCCACCGCAACCACGTTCTCTCCGAGCTTCTCCTGAAGGTCATGCATCTGCATCTTCAGAATTTCGCGGATATCGGTCTGGGAAAGCGGCTCGAACATTATGACTTCATCTATCCTGTTCAGGAACTCAGGACGCACCGTCCGCTTCAGCACCTCAAGCACCTGTGCACGACATTCCGAAAGCACCTTCTGACGTTCCTCTCCCTCGACCGGCAGACGTTCCATATATCCCTGGATTATGTCTGCACCTACGTTGGAAGTCATTATCAGGATGGTGTTCTTGAAATCCACCGTACGGCCCTTGTTGTCGGTCAGACGGCCGTCATCGAGCACCTGGAGAAGGGTGTTGAACACATCCGGATGGGCCTTCTCTATCTCGTCAAGAAGCACCACAGAATAAGGCTTGCGGCGCACTGCTTCAGTCAGCTGACCTCCCTCATCGTAGCCTACATAGCCCGGAGGCGCACCTACGAGACGGCTGACAGTGTGACGTTCCTGATACTCGCTCATGTCTATACGGGTGATCATGTTCTCGTCGTTGAACAGGAATTCTGCCAAGGCCTTTGCAAGCTCGGTCTTACCGACACCCGTCGTACCCATGAACAGGAAGGAACCTATCGGGCGTTTTCCGTTCTGGAGACCGGCACGGGAGCGCCGTACGGCATCTGCTACAGCCTCTATGGCCTGATCCTGTCCGACCACTCTCTTGTGAAGCGCCTCCTCCATCCGCAGGAGCTTTTCCTTCTCACTCTCCAGCATCCTGTTCACCGGGATGCCCGTCCATTTAGCCACCACTTCTGCAATGTCTTCAGGAGTGACCGCCTCTGTGATTATAGGATCCTTTATCTCAGCCTGTCTTCTTGTGAGTTCCTCTATCTTCTGCTGGATCTGAGCCATCTTGCCATATCTTATCTCCGCCACCTTTCCATAATCACCTACCCTTTCGGCATTATGGGCCTCAATCCTGTAGTCCTCCATCTTCTGTCGCGCTTCCTGAAGTTCGGACAATATGCCTTTCTCCTCATCCCACCGCTTCCTGAGATCCTTTCTCTCAGCTTCAAGCTCTTTCAGTTCCTCCTTGATCCTGTCCATCTTCAAGGACACTCCTTCCCTCTTTATAGCTTCCCTTTCAATCTCCAGCTGACGTATGCGGCTGTCAAGTTCCGCGATAGGTTCAGGGACCGAATTCATCTCGAGACGAAGCTTTGAAGCCGCCTCATCCACAAGGTCTATGGCCTTGTCAGGCAGAAATCTGCTGGTTATGTAACGATGCGAGAGCTCCACCGCAGCAATAAGGGCATCGTCTTCGATACGCACCTTGTGGTGGTTCTCATAACGTTCCTTGAGTCCACGCATTATGGAGATGGACGCTGCAGGGGAAGGCTCCTCCACCATCACCATCTGGAAACGCCTCTCCAGGGCCTTGTCCGTCTCAAAATACTTCTGATACTCGTCCAAAGTAGTAGAGCCTATTGTCCTGAGTTCACCACGGGCAAGCGCCGGCTTGAGGATGTTGGAGGCATCCATCGCACCGGATGTCCTTCCGGCACCGACGAGGGTGTGGATCTCGTCGATGAAGAGGATTATCTCACCGTCACTGTCGACCACCTCCTTCACGACACCTTTGAGACGTTCCTCGAATTCACCCTGATACTTCGCTCCTGCAATGAGAGCACCGAGGTCAAGGGAATATATCTTTCTGCTTTTAAGGTTTTCAGGCACATCGCCATCAACTATCTTCTGGGCTATACCTTCAGAAATGGCTGTCTTTCCCACTCCCGGTTCACCCACCAGTATAGGATTGTTCTTTGTCCTCCTGCTGAGGATCTGAAGGACCCTCCTTATCTCTTCATCCCTGCCGATGACAGGGTCAAGCTTACCTTGTGACGCCTTCTCGTTGAGATTCACCGCGAATCTGCCGAGGTTTTCAAACTTGTTGTCTGCCATAATTCATCTGTGTTTTTCAATAACAAACATGGAATGATCATCCATTACCATCATCAGGTACGGCAATATACACTTATAGCCGTCCGTTCTTTCGAACAGACGGCTTAAGGTCAAATTATATTCCAAAGTCTGATTTCTGACAAAATGTCAGACAGACGTCATGTCCCGATCTGTCAGCTTACTCTTCAGCAGGAACCTCAGCGGCTGGAACTTCAGCTGCAGGAGCCTCAACAGGGAACTCTATAGCCTGTGTCTCGTTCTGAAGCTTCTCAGTGTAGTCTACATCAGCTGCCTTGTTGCCAAGAGAGAATGTCGTAGCGATTGAAACTACAAAGATGAAGATTACCAGACCCCAGGTGATCTTCTCAAGGATGTCGGCTGTCTGGCGTACGCCGAATGTCTGGTTACCTGCAACAAAGTTGCTTGCAAGTCCGCCGCCCTTTCCGTTCTGGAGAAGCACGATGAGTGTGATGAGAACGCTTGCAATGAGGACAAGCACTGTCAAAACTGTAAAAAGTACGTTCATATCGTCAATTACTAATTTAATTCGTCGATTTTTTCAATAAGGGATGCAAAGTAAGCACTTTTTTCCGGATATGCCAAAATTAGTTTTGAATAAATGACTTTTGCCTGCTCCGGATAGCCTTGTTCAAGGTAAATTCTTGCCAAAGTCTCGGTGTAGAGGTCAAATTCCTCATCTGCTTCCACATACACCGGCTTTCCCTGGCCTGCCTTTGCCGCATAGCGTGAAAACACATTGTCATCCGCCCTGCGTACATCGTCATAGTCCGACTGTGAAAAATAGTCACCCACGCCGGCATACACCCTTCTTTCACGTTGCTTCGTCCCCTCTCCGGCAACTGCTGCTTCAGGCTCGGATATGTACGACTTGAGCAGCTGCCCTACATCTGCATCAGTCCAGTCATGCCCGCCGGCAGAATGCAGAAGACGGAACATCGCTCTCCTGTCGCATACATACATTGCTGCATCGCGGAACTGGGATTCGCCCCAGGCATCATCTCCAAGTCCGTTCATGCGCCCGCACAGTTCCTTTCGTGCCCCGCCGAACCATGGATAAAGATTGACTACTCCGGCCAGTTCATCTATCGTAAGATTCTTCAGATCGATATATCCTTCCATATCCGCTACCAGTTTGCTACAGTTGCATTGAACATGTCTTCGCAAAGCTGCTCGACAATCTCCTCACAAAGTGAAGATTCCACAGCATCAAGTGATTGTGTGGCATCAAAGTCCGCATATGCGGAAAAAGCCTTGTCGTTGAAATCCTCTTCCGGATACTTCCTGTTCACGAAACTTATCTTCACGTTGACTGTCAGACGGTTCTTTGCAGCCGATTCGTTCGCGGTGATAGCGGTCGCCTTCACATCGTAGCCGGTCACGGCACCGACGATTTCAAGATCTCCGTCTATGTCCACAAGCTCAAGCTTTGTCAGCTTGATGAATTTCTCCTGCAGAGCTTCTGTGATCTGGTTGCTGAGGGAAGGGTTAACCTTCGGTGCAAGATACTCGAAGTAGTTGATGGTCACTGTCTTCACATCCGGCTGGATGGATGTTCCCGCGAATGAATATATGCCGCAAGACTGGACAAGCGCCATCGCAGCAAGAAGTGCGGCGATGACACAGACTGATGAAAGTATTGTTCGTTTCATGATCATTTCTGCTTGAGTTTTCTGTATAATGTCCTTTCGGATATTCCGAGTTCCGCTGCAGCGGCCTTCCTGTTTCCTCCGTGCTTGCGGAGCACCTTTTCTATCAGTTCCATGTTAGAATTCCTGATGGACAACACTTCAGGCTCACACTCATCGAAATCCTGTTCATCTGGATCTTCATCCATATCATCGAACCTTTCATGTACATCCTGCACCGGAGATGCCGGCTGAATCTGTTCAGGAGGAGCTATGGACGGAAGCTGCTGACGGCCTGGAGCCGCACCGGCAATGACGCTCTTAAGGTAGTCCACATCCTGTCTGAGCTGAAGTATGGACCGGATTATAGCTTCCCTTTCCGCTGCGCTTTCCGGAGAATCGTGATAGGAAGAGGATTTTGCCGGAAGCAGGTTAGGCTCTTCACGAGGAATGTATTTAGAAAGAACGTCAACATCTATCACGCATTTGTCGGAAGACGAGGACATCTTCATGGATTCCATAGCAGAGACAGCCTCCGCGACATTCTTCAGCTGCCTGATGTTGCCCGGCCATCTGTACTTCCTGAGAAGTATCGAAGCATCTTCCGTAAGCACGACCTTGCTGAATCCGTATTTCGCGGAAAAGTCCGATGCGAACTTACGGAAAAGAAGGTTGATGTCTCCCGGCCTTTCACGCAGTGAAGGCATCATGACGGTGACTGCATTGAGCCTGTAGTACAGGTCTTCACGGAACTTTCCCTTTGAAACGGCATGCATGAGGTTCACATTGGTGGCGGCTATCACCCTCACATCTGTCTTCAGCACCTTCGATGAACCCACACGGATGAACTCTCCCGACTGAAGCACCCTCAGAAGCTTGGCCTGCGATGCCAGAGGCATTTCAGCTATCTCGTCAAGGAATATGGTTCCGCCGTCAGCCTCCTCGAAATATCCCCTCCTCATTTCGTTCGCACCTGTGAAGGAACCCTTTTCATGACCGAAAAGTTCCGAATCTATGGTGCCCTCCGGAATGGCTCCGCAGTTGATCGCGAAATATTTCCCTCTCTTGCGAGGGCTGCTGTTGTGGATTATCTTCGGAATGTTCTCTTTTCCGACACCGCTTTCTCCTGTCACAAGCACGGTGATGTCGGTCGGAGCCACTGCCACAGCTATCTCCAGGGCCCTGTTCAAGGCAGGGTCGTTTCCTATTATATCGTATTTGTTCTTTAAACTTTGTAGATCCTGATTCGTCATAACGCAGCAAAGTTACGAAAAGGGTTGAAATTATGTTACCGCAAAGCCCAAAAATATAAAATTTGATTATCTTTGTGAATTATTATAGCTGAAACTTAAAATAATATAACCAAAACTTTAAAATTTACTTGTAATGAGAAAAATCAACAATCTTTTGTCTTTTGCTGTTCTCGGTATCGCAGCTGTAGCATGCGGTTCCCCTGCAGAAATGGCAAAACAGTCTGAGAACGTGAACGTAGGTTACGGAGACGCAGTTCTCGAAGTTGTAGCCGGTGAGATCAACACTGACGTAACTGTAACTTATCCTGAGGATTACTTCCATCCGAAAGCCATCCTCGAGGTGACTCCTGTAATCGTTTATGAAGGTGGCGAAGTTGCAATGGAGCCATACATCTTCCAGGGAGAGAAGGTAAAGGACAACTACGAAGTAGTCCCTTCAAACGGCGCAACGATCACCAAACCTGTAAGCTTCAAATATGTTCCGGGCATGGAGAAATGCTACCTTGAGCTCCGCGGCGTCGTAAGACATAAAGGTAAATACACTACTCTTCCTACCAAGAAGGTTGCAGACGGTGCAAACACAACTTACATGCTCGTGTGCCAGGACGGAAAGGTTGACCTCAAGGCAGACGGCTACCAGGAGATCCTGAAGCAGACTGCAGAGGGTCAGATCCTTTATCAGATCAACAGCTCAGACGTAAGAAACAGCGAGCTCAGATCTCAGTCAATCAAGGATTTCCAGGCTGCTCTTGATGAGATCAAGGCAAATGAGCGCAAGAACCTCGTAAGCACTGACATCATCGCTTATGCATCACCAGACGGAACCGAGAAGCTCAATGAGAAACTTTCTGACAACCGTTCGGCTTCTGCAGAGAAGGCTTTCGGCAAGATGACAAAGAAGAACAAGGTTGAAGGTCCGGTAAACGTTTCAAACATCGCTGAGGACTGGGAAGGCTTCCAGGAGCTCATCGCTGCTTCTGACATCAAGGACAAGGAACTCATCATCCGCGTTCTCTCTATGTACAGCGACCCTGCAGTACGTGAGCAGGAGATCAAGAACATGTCCAACGTCTACAAGACTCTTGCAAAGGACATCCTTCCAGCTCTCCGTCGTGCAAGATTCATCGCTAACGTAGAGTACACAAACTACTCTAACGACGAACTCCTCGAGCTCGTGGAAGAGAACATCGACGTTCTTGACGAGGCTTCACTCCTCCGTGCAGCTACTCTCGTGAAGGATGACGCACAGAAGGTAGATCTCTACAAGAAGGCTGCCGACAAGTACGACAGCAACACAGCTCAGTACAACCTCGCTGCAACATACATCCGCATGGGTGAGAACGCAAAGGCAAAGAGCGCCCTCAACAAGTGCGAGAAGGATGCTGACTGGAACAACGCAATGGGAGTTCTTGCTCTCCGCGATGCTGACTACGCTCAGGCAAACCGCTACTTCGCTGCTGCAAACAACGAGACTGCAAAGGAGAACATGGCAGTTATCGACGTCCTCAACGGAAACTACAAGGAAGCTGCTGCAAAGCTCGCTGGAAAGAAGAGCTTCAACGCTGCTCTCGTAGCTCTCCTCAACGGCAACACCAAGCCGGCTGCAGAGTTCCAGTGCTGCTGCAAGAAGGGCGAGGCTAAGGCTGCTTATCTCCGCGCTATCGCTGCCGCACGTCAGGGCAACACAGAGGCTGTGAAGACCAACCTTGAAACAGCAAACGCATGCGAGAAACTCGCTGAAAGGGCTGCCAAGGACATTGAATTCGCAATGTACAGATAATCTTCCTCAATCATAGAATATGGCTGGTCCATAGGGCCAGCCATATTTTTTTATGATCATAAGGGATTATCCTACATATACCTGATGTCCTTTATCAGCGAGTACAACCTGACGGATGCCCAGATGATAAGAAGGACATACATCATTATGTATAATGTATCTTTTCTGCAAGTTTCTTTTATATGGAAATGACATTTATAGTTCCGGCAGCCGTCATTGTCACGGCAGCAGTTACATGGCTGATTGCAAGGTCGCATTTTCTGGCGAGAATACAGCTCATTGAAGAACTGCACAAAAACGAAAAAGAGAACGCCGAGAAGATGGCGTCTCAGGCACAGGAGAATTATGAAAAGACCCTCAGACAGGTAAAGGAGACCATAGTGGCCAGCATGACAGCCGAAACGGAAAGACTGTTGAAAGAGCGTGAAAAGGAACTCTCACAAGGCAATCAGGACACTATGGACAGCATTCTCAAGCCTCTGAAGGAAAGCATAGCATCCATGCAGAAGGCAATGAAGGAGAATGAGACCACCCATGTGGAAAACACAGCCAAACTTTCAGAACAGCTCAGGCAGGCGGTGAAGGAAATGCAGGAGAAGACGGCAGACATAGGCATGAAGGCTGACTCTCTGTCGGAAGCACTTACAGGCAAGCCTAAGGTACAGGGATGTTTCGGAGAGAATTTCCTTGAAACGATCCTTGCAGGAGAGGGCCTGCAGGAAGGCATCCACTACAGCCGCGAAGCTGCCAATGAAGACCTGAGCCGTCCGGACTTCGTGTTCCATTTCAAGGAGAATCTCGAGCAGAAGGATCTTATAGTCGACTCGAAGGTGTCGCTTACGGCATTTGTGGAATATATGAACGCAGAGACGCCGGAAGAGAAGTCTGCCGCACTTGCAAGGCATCTGAAAAGCGTGAAAAAGCACATAGACGAGCTGGCAGGAAAGGAATACGCAAAGAAGAATGCGAAATCATTCGCTGACTATGTCCTCATGTTCATGCCTCGTGACATGGCTTTCAGAGCGGCCTTGGAAGCGGATCCCATGCTCTGGCAGGACGCATATAAGAAAGGTGTGCTTATAGCCACAGAACAGACGATAATGCCATTCCTGAAGATCATGCAGCTGACCTGGAACAAGTTCAGACATGACACCAACACCCAGAAGATAACACAGGCCGCCCAGAATATGATCGACCGCGTGGGCGCTTTCTATGACTCCTACAGCGAGCTGGGAAGAAAGATCAAGGGCGTGATAGGGGAATATAACAAAGGTGTGGCAAAACTCCAGGACAACGGACAGAGCATCACGACATCGGCCCGACAGGTGGTGAGTCTGGGAATAAGAAGGAGCAAAGGAAAGGAACTTGCCGTGCCGGAAGACATGATAGAGACTGACAGTCCGGACGAGTCACGATAAAAAACATCATTAGTCTGCAGAAAATGTTGTTTTTTTATTTTTCTTCACTATCTTTGCAGTGGTAATAAATTTGAATAATTCAAAATAACACATCGATAACCATTAAAGGAGGACAATATGATAAGCAAACAACTTCACGAAGCGATAAACGCTCAGATCAACGCAGAACTCTGGTCGGCATATCTCTATCTTGCAATGTCAATGGACGCAGAGAACAAGGGTTATAAAGGTGTCGCGAACTGGTACTACGTACAGTTCCAGGAAGAGCAGGCTCACGCACGCATCTTCATGAATTATCTCAATTCACGAGACGCAAAGGTGACACTTCTGCCGATAGATCCTGTTCCGGCAGCATGGGACAGCGTACTTGAGATGTTCAGGCACACTCTCGAACATGAGAAGAAGGTGACCTCACTTATCAATAATCTTGCTGCCATTGCAAACGAAGACCGTGATTTTGCATCAATCAACCGCCTCGTATGGTTCATCGACGAGCAGGTGGAAGAAGAAGAGTCTGCAAGAGAGATGATCGCAGCTGTAGAAGCCGTGGAAGGCAACAAATACGGCATGTATATGCTCGACAAGGAACTTGCCGCAAGAGTGTACAACACACCGTCTCCACTTGCAACAGCAGCAGAATAAGGATGGGTTGACAATGATGAAAGCACCTCGGAATGAGGTGCTTTCATCATATATATAGGATAATGATTTACGCCAGTCTGCGTGCTCCGTCACTGATGACTACCGGAATAACCACCGGCTCGTGACCATATTTCGCAGCGAATGCAGCCTTTGTCTTTTCGATGAACGCGTCGTAAAGCTCAGCCTTCACAAGGTTGATGGTACATCCTCCGAAGCCGCCGCCCATGATGCGTGAACCTGTCACACCGCACTCCTGAGCCATTTCTGCAAGGAAGTCAAGCTCCTCGCATGAAACTTCGTAATCCTTTGACATTCCCCAATGGGTCTCATACATGCGGGCTCCCACAGTCTCATAATCACCTTTTTCAAGAGCCGCGCAGACATCAAGGACTCTTCTTTCCTCACCGATGACATAACGTGCGCGCATGTAGTCTTCTTCAGAGATCTGATCCTTTATGGCGTCCAGCTGCTCCATAGTCGCTCCGCGAAGGAATTCCTGACCGAGAATCTTAGAGACTCTTTCGCATGAAGCACGACGGTCATTATATGGAGAACCTACAAGTTCGTGCTTTACACATGAATTGAGAAGAACAAGCTTGTAGCCGTGCTGCTCGGGATCGAATGGGAAATACTCGAATTCCATGGAACGGCAGTCAAGACGCATGAGGTTGCCCTGTTTTCCGAAAACAGAAGCGAACTGGTCCATTATGCCGCATTTCACTCCGACATAATTATGTTCAGTGCTCTGGCCTATGCGTGCAAGCTCGAATTTGTCGATGCCGAGATTGAAGAGTTCGTTGAGAGCGAATGCATATGTGCTTTCAAGTGCCGCAGAAGATGACATACCTGCTCCAAGAGGAACATCTCCTGAGAAGACCGTATTGAAGCCGGCGAGTGTACCGCCTCTCTTGATGATTTCCCTGCAGACTCCGAATATGTACTTTGCCCAGCCCTGAGAAGGAGCATCCTCCTCATTAAGACCGAATTCGCAATACTCATCCAGGTCAAGCGCATAGGCATGTACCCTGTCTGATCCATTGAGGGCTATCTCTGCAATCATACCCTTGTCGATGGCACCCGGGAAGACGAAACCTCCGTTGTAGTCGGTATGCTCACCTATGAGATTGATTCGTCCTGCCGAAGCGAAGAACTCTCCTTCTGCTCCGAACAATGTCCGGAACTTCTCTGCTATTTTCTGTTTCATAGTGTATTATATTTTGTGATTATTTCCTTTCAAGCCATGAATATGCTTTCAAAATCCTCCAAATATAGCAATAAGTCAAGACTAAACAATAAAAAAATCAGTCAAAATCAACAATCAGGACTATCGGACAATGATCGCTTACACCTCCGGCATACCTTGGACCTATATATGTACGAAGAGGTTTTTCACCCGGATGTTTCTTTTCAAATGTCATCAGAAAAGGCACTCTGACTATTTCCATCCGGGACTTTAGGGAAAGAGAAGGAGTTGTCAGAAACATATCTATCAGTTCCCACTTCCCTTCGTATCTTATGGTGCCTTCCCCATTTCTATGAAACTGGTCGGACTTGTTTACCAGGATTCCGTCAAGCATGTGGAACTGGACGGCATCAGGGGTGTCATTGAAATCCCCCATGGCAATGACGTCTTTTCCCGACAGTGAATCACACAGATCCTTCAAGGCGCCCATTGCCGCATATCTGCGGCTTCGGGACTCTTCTTCGCCTCCGAATTTGGAAGGATGATGGTTGACTATGAAATCTAAGTCACGCCCTCCTTTCAGTTTCATACCTGCATGAAGCATATCTCTGGTTTCCATAGGTGTTCCGTCAATATACGGTACTCTGAAAGAAGTTGAAACAGTGTCCATCACCGATTTTCTGTACAGAAGTGCGACATCTATCCCACGTCTGTCACCTGATTCCCTGTGAACTATGGCATAATCGTATTTCCTTAAAAGAGTGGAACTGAGAAGCCATGCAAGAACTCCCCTGTTTTCAACCTCAGCGAGACCTATGACATCAGGAAGACGGCCGTAACGGTCACCCATCCATAAGACAGTCTTTGCCACGGCATCACATTTTGCATAAAACCTCTTCTTCGTCCAATGTCTCTCGCCTGTGGAGGAAAATTCCCTGTCGGACTCCCCCTTCCCGTCATCGATATAGTCAAAGAAGTTCTCTACATTCCAGAACATCACCACAAGCGAATCACTTCTCTCGCTGCAAGAAGCCTCGAAAAGTACGAAGAGGCACAACACAACAACACAAACAATCACTTTCACATATTTCATCCGCCATCCCCAACTTTAATGTACTCCATCCGTCATCCCAACTTTCATGTACTTCATCCCTCATCCCAACTTTCATGTAATCCATCCGCCATCCCCAACTTACATGTATTTCATCCGTCATCCCCGGCTTGACCGGGGATCTTCATCACCCCAAAGATACCCTCACCAATCAAGACAATGTTTAAAAAAAAGAAAAATATACCCCAAAAAAGAGAAATAATTTAAAGAAAAAGAAAAAGTTAGCGTAAATTTGCGCCCTGAAAATGAATTAACTTAAAAGACAACAGGAAATGGCACTTAAATGCGGTATAGTAGGACTACCAAACGTAGGAAAATCAACATTGTTCAATTGTGTGAGTTCAGGAAAGGCACAGAGTGCGAACTTTCCATTCTGCACCATCGAGCCGAACATTGGCTCCACAATAGTTCCGGACAAGCGTCTGGAGGTGCTTGAAAGCCTCTGTAACCCTAAAAGAGTTATTCCTGCTACGGTAGAGATCGTAGATATCGCGGGACTTGTAAAGGGAGCGAGCAAGGGAGAAGGACTGGGCAACCAGTTCCTTGCCAACATCCGTGAGACAGATGCCATCCTCCATGTTCTCCGCTGTTTTGACGATCCCAACATTGTCCACGTCGACGGAAGTGTAGACCCTGTACGTGACAAGGAAGTGATCGATCTCGAACTCCAGCTCAAGGATTATGAAACAGTAGAAAACCGTATTGCAAAGGTCCAGAAGCAGGCACAGACCGGAGGTGACAAGAACGCCAAGAGGATGTATGAGATTCTTCTCAGATACAAGGAGGCGCTGGAACAGGGAAAATCCTGCCGTACGGTGACCTTTGAAAATGCGGAAGATGCCGCTCTCGCCAAGGAACTTTTCCTTCTTACGAACAAACCTGTGATGTATGTCTGCAATGTAGACGAGGCATCTGCTAAGGACGGAAACAGGTACGTCGAAGCTGTACGTGAGGCTGTAAAGGAAGAAAATGCTGAAATCCTCGTGATTGCAGCTAAAATAGAGTCAGACATCGCCGAACTTGAAAGCTATGAAGAGCGTCAGATGTTCCTTGAAGAGATGGGACTTGAAGAATCAGGCGTAGTAAGACTTATCCAGAGGGCATATTCACTCCTGAACCTCCGTACCTATTTCACTGCAGGAGCAGATGAGTGCCGTGCATGGACCATCAACAAAGGCGACAAGGCACCGAAGGCTGCAGGTGTGATCCACACAGACTTCGAGAAAGGTTTCATCCGCGCAGAAGTCATCAAATATGAGGATTTCGTCGAACTGAAGTCGGAAGCCGCATGCCGCGCCGCAGGCAAACTCGGAATAGAAGGAAAGGAATACGTAGTTCAGGACGGTGACATCATGCACTTCCTCTTTAACGTATAACAGACTCAAGAGAAGATTTCAGATCAGAATACGAAGGGACGGGATCGTCGGTATATATATATCGTATGATTCCGTCCTTGTCATTTATATATATGCGCGGAATCCTTGACCTGGCAAATCTTTCATACACTTTGCGGTCAGTTTGGGCAGAATAAGGCATATCCAGACGATTCTCCCGCCAATAAGACTCAATACTGTCTGCACCCTCCTCACGACTTACAAGGGCAAAAGATACTCCTTCCAGGACATATTCATCATAAATATCCTGAATTACCGGAAGTTCCTTCTGACAATCCGGACACAAGGTATTGAAAAACACAATCACTGACACCGAACCCTTCAGACTCTCATCTGAAACGACACTGCCGTCGTTCATCACAACCTCGAAGTCAGGAAGTCTGTCCCCCGTCTCAAGATCAGCTCCTCTGCTGTCCTCCCTGATGCAGGACAGTAATGAAGACAGAAGTACAAAGAAAATGTATATAGCTCTTTTCATATCTGATACATATATGACAACTGCAAAACTACAAAAAAAGGACGACTGTAATTCCAGTCGTCCCATAAGTTTTATGTGAAAGTACGTCTGTTAATAGAAACGTGCTCTGTTGTCCTTCACATCAGCATCCTGCATCATTACAGGAACCACCATCTGAGTTGTGTACTGGACCATCTGTGCGTCGCGTGCCTTTGCATCATCCTCTGTAAAGAATGCTCCGGTCTCACGACCTGTCACCTTATAGACATAAACTCCGATGTTTCCTGCAACCGGACCGCTGATCTTGCCTTCCTCTGCCACTGAAGCTGCACCTACGAATGTAGGATCAAGTGTACGTGCATTGTCTGAACCGAAGGCTACGCCATCCTTTGTGCTTACTGTAGTGCCGAGAGCCTCTGCGATTGCCTCCATATCGGTAAGACCGCTGATCTTCTCTGCAACTTCAAGAGACTTCTTCTCACCGATCTTCTGGTTGTAAAGAGTGTTCTCGATAGTTCTTGCAACCTGCTCTACAGGAGTGTAACCTTCTTCATTGATGCCCTTGAGAGCTGCGATTATGAAGTAGTTGTTGTCAACTGTGATGATGTTTGAAGCCTCGCCCTTCTTTGCCTCGAAAGCCCATCTTGTAACTTCCTTTGTGTTGTCTATAGCACCGAGACGGTTTGAGCTCTCGGCCATCTTGTTCACAGGGTGGGCATATACGTTCTCCTCTTCGCAAGCCTTCTGGAAGTTCTCATACTTGCCGGCTGTCTTTGTTGCGAATGTATTGGCCTTTGCGTAGTAAGAGTTCACTGTCTCCTTGCCTGGTACAGCCTCTTTCTCGAGAACAGCCACTCTCTTCTTTGCAACAGGATCCTTTGTGTCAAGAACCTGGAACACAAGACCGTTCACTGTAACTGTGGTGTTCTTCTTCGCAGTCATCACATCCTCGAAACCTGCTGTCTGAGTGATCCACATAGGCTCAGCTGCCTCAAGTGCGCTGTCTACATCATCTGAATTTGCAGGAGCATACTTCACATAGAGTGACTCAGGAACCATTGCCTCTTCCATTACACGTACTGCATAGAACTTGTTTCCTGAAGTAAGAACCTCAGAAACTGAAGCATTGTTACCGAAAGCATAGTCGTTTACAACCTTTGCAACAGTATTGAGCTCACCTGCCTTGTACCAGCGGTTGTCGTACTGTCTGTCAGAGTTTGCAAGAAGGAAAGCCTTCATGTTGTCAGTAGTCGCAAACTGCTCGTATACGTCAGCAATAGCCTGGTTTGCTGCTGCGATGTCATCGGCTGAAGGAACGACTTCGAACACTACATACTCGATGTCCCTGCTTGCCTGCTGCTTGAAGAACTTCTTGTGAGCATTGTAGTATGCCTTGATCTCGCTGTCAGAAACCACTACGGTGCTGTCCTTTGCATAACCGAAAGGAACCATGACGAACTCCACATCGAAGGTGTTGTTGGCATCAGCAATCTCGTTTGCAAGCATGAGTGCATTTGTGTAGTCTGACTGAGTGAAGAGAGACATGTACTTAGAGTAATACTCCTGGGTACTTGCAAGCTCAACGAGGTAGTTCCAGTAGAGCTGGAGTCTTCCTGTGTTGTCTGATTCCATGTATGAGAGGAACTCACGTACCATATCAGGTGAGAAAACACCATTCTCATCGAAGAACATAGGGTTCTGTGTGAAAGCCTGTGAAGCGATGTTACCGGCAATGATATCATTCATTTCCTCTTTTCCTACATAGATACCTGCCTTGTTTGCGTTCTTCACGAAAAGATACTTGTCCACGAGTGACTGCCATGCGGTCTCTCTGATTGAAGCCTGCATCTGTTCATCCTTTGCTGTAGAACCTGAGATGATTTCGTTGATTGCAGAATATTTGTCCACATCTGCCTGGAAATCAACATAAGAGATTGCTTTTCCGTCAATTTCACCAACATCGTACTTTGAAGACATTGAAGATGAAACCGACTGAAGTGTGTTCGGGTCAATGATAAATGACAACAGTGCCACTGCGATAAGCACTGTTATCAATACTCCGAACTTGACACGAATTGTTTCAAGTGCTGCCATTTTATAAATTATTTTAGATTATTATCGTATAAAATACACTATTGGGGCGCAAAGATAGCAATTTTATCCCAATCTATCGCTATTTTTTTGGAAATGGACCAATAAAATTGACTGAATCAATCAAAACTTCAGTACTGTCCTTTACAACGAACGCGTAATTGTTGAAATTATTGAACAACGTATAGCTTCTCGCACGCTGATCTGCCTCCATTCCGTAACCCTGGGCAAAGCCGTCCGGAGATATGATCCTTACATAACAGTGGGTATATATCATCTCTGTCTCCTGGTTCCAATAGAGCGTGTCAGTCTCCATTATCTCCTGGTTTATGATGTTCTTCACCACCACGTTACCATAGGCTTCCCATGTTTCCCTTCCGTCCTTGTATTTCATGTGGCGGGCATTGTCGGCCACTATTTCCGTTTCGAGCTTTCCGGATTCATCGAAACCGTATACAAAGAACCCGTCAGGGAAAAGCTCATATTGAAGGGTGTCCTTTTCGTATTTTTCCATACGGGGTGATTCGGCTCTCATCTTTACCTTGCCGTTTTCCGTCTGCTGCATGAACATGTCTTCAACGACCTGTACAGGTGTTTCTGCAAGATTCAGAGACTCCGCTTCACCGAGTTTTCCTTTACAAGAATAAACGATGAAAGCAACCGCCGCAGCGGTTGCCATCATCTTCAACATATGTGTGATGTTTTTCAAATCGGATTATTTCTGAGTTCTTACAGTTGTAGTCGCTCTCATGCCACCGCAAGATACTGTATATGACTGACCGTCTGTAACGTCGTACATGAATGCCTCAGCTGTCTGCGGATAATAAGCGGCATACTGTCTGATGAGGTTGTTTGCATCCTCTGCAAGAGTCTCGTCAGCGTTCTTTGCCTTGTTCATGTAATCAACTGCAACCCAATACTTGGCTCTCTGCTCGATCTCGTTACCTGGACATACCATGCTGCCCCAGATTGTTCCCATGAGCATATAAGCCTTTCCTGCAAGTGCAGGATCGAGTTCGAGTGCCTTCTGTGCAGACTCTACTGCCTTGGCATTCTTGCCGTTCTTGTAGCAGAATGTAGCAAGTTCGTAAAGGTAACCGGCATCGGTAACTGCATCTGAAGCCTCGGCTGCAACAGCCTCTTCCATGAACTTGACTGCATTGTCCACATCAGTTCTTCCTGCATAAAGCTTGTAGAGGTAGTAAGCAGATGTGTGTGAAGGCTCAAGTGTGTTCATTGTAGTCACTGCATTGAGGAAAAGGTCATTGTCTGTACATCCCTCGGTGATACCCATCATCCTTACGATGTTCTTTGCAAGATCAAGGTTCTGAGGATCAGCCTCGTAACGTGGTCCGAAGAGTGTAAGGAGATTGTCACAGCTTGCAACCTGACTTGTGATGAAGAGACTCTCGATGTCCTCGACGGTCTGCGCGATGCTTCTTGCCTCTACATCATTCTTCGGCTTGGCCTCACCAAGATACTTCACTGCATTCTCATATATACTGATGACAGACTCGGCATCAAGTGCATCTGCCTTATACTGGTCTACAGCTGTATTGAGCTGGAAAAGGAAGATGTTAGGTCTTGTAGCAGCCTTTGTCTTCTCTACGATTTCTGTAAGACCTGTAAGAAGTTCTGCAGGATTTCCCTTCATGTAGTTATACATGTCAAGAGCCTTGTTGTTGAGTGAGCTTACAGCATATTTTGGCCAGAACTCCACTCTCTGGTCATAGATAACCATGAGAGAGTCAATGAGCTGATTCTTATACTCTGCGTTCTTGGCATTTGCCTGAATGAGTCTGCGGATAAGAGTAGTACCATCCGAAAGGAGAGAATACCTCGCAGTTGGAGGACAGATGTTATAAGCCTTTCTCCAGTTCGGAAGGGCTGCATCATAATTCTTCTGCTTGTAGTACTCTGTGTAATAGGAGAGATACTTGATACACTCAATGCTGTCCGGTCCGAACTTACCCTGAGCAGACACCTTGCTGCTGAACAATGCTGCAGCAGCCACAATAATCAACAGTGCAATTTTTTTCATAAGTAATATTTTGTGTTTTATATATTTACTACTGATACTGTACTTTCCTGAACCATATATCATGGATGTTGAATCCGATCACGAAGGATACATATCTTTCACGTATCATCGAAGGATTCTTCATGTTGGCCCTCTGGCCTATGTCCATTCCAAGACTGATTCCGTTATGGTAATTATGAACGGGCAACGTCATTCCAAGCGTGATACCCATGGAATTGATATTGTTTCCATCCAGTTTATAATATGCCTGATCGTAATAGGCACCAAACCTGTACGCACATCTCTTGAAATAGTACCTGATGTCGTTTCTGTTAGGTATGAACTCGAATCCGGCCCTGAATGACTGTGAGACAGTCGAGCTGAACACGGACTGGCCTGCGACCTTGAATCCCGGAGTCCTTTCGAACCCGGAAGATCTCCAGTCAGATCTGAGATAGTTGAATTCAGCGCTCCATTTCTCTCCCCCCTTCACAGAAACACCTATTCCGAGTTCGTCTCCAAATTTCATACCTGAAGCGGCAAGTGTATCTACGGTATATTTCAGGGAATCCACTACACTTGACTGGGTCGCATATCTGAAATTCTTTGAATATCCCTTCATGCCTGTGCTCATCCTGTATGTAGCTCCTACTATCATGGACACATCTCCGCCGAGATGCTGCTCGTACTGGACTCCGAACTTTCCTGTCAGGCCTCTTACCGTAAGTTCACTTCCTGAATTCAACGATCTGTAAGACTCGTTGGAATAGTTCATGTTCGTGATCTTGTCGATGTTTCCGAAATAATATATGGCTTCAGCACCGAGAGAAAGATTCTTCCACAATGTGACTCCCGCACCTGCAAATGCCTGATAGACACTTCCTGTTCCATAGGAGTCATATGAAATGTTTCCGGTGTTACCGATGATGTCAGTATCCGTCTCTATAGAAGAAAAGTCATAACCTACGTCACTGAAAGGTGTGATACCCACCATGAAAGCAGATGACCTGTAGATAGGGAAAGTCATCACGAAATCATAGATGTTGAATGTATTGTGCGCAGATTTAAGGTCTCCCTGGCTGTAGACAGTATTGTTTGCATTAAGACCGAAATCAGCCATGAAAGACAACGAATCCCTTGCCGTGACTGCAGCCGGATTCAGATAATTTATGAATTTCCTGTTTCTTGTGGCAATTCCCACGCCTCCCATGCTCTTGTTGAACGCCGTACCTTCCTTCGATATGTCACCTATACCATATATGGAATACGGAGAATACGCGCCATAAGTTCCATCCTGTGCATACACACAGAAACCTATGACGAGAAACACTGCTGCAAGGAATAACCTTTCAATTCTTCTAATCATATTCAACAGCTATTAAAGCCAACCCCATCAATACAAGGTTACAAACCACAAAGATGGAGTTTTTCATTCGTTTTGCAAAATAAATCGCATCACCACCCGTAAAAACATTGATATTTTCCGGATAATTAGACATATATCCTTCCAATTCAAACATTATGCCTGATACTATACCGGAAGATACGGAAGTAGCAATATCCGTACCTGTTTCAAGTGTTTCATCAGGAATGTCGAAAAGAGGTATATTCCTGGTGTATCTGTTCACCGATCTGAATCTTGTCCTGAATCCGGGAGATATGTTGCCGCCCTTGTGATTGCCTTCACCATCAAGAAAATCCACAGTGATGACCGTGCCTAAATCAAAAATGCTGCAGCTCCTGTTCTTGAAAAGAAACCTTGAAGCTATTATTGAGGCTGTCCTGTCAGGTGACAGAGAGGAAGGAAGACCGAATCTGGCAGAAACTTCTTCATCTACGACTACAAGTCTTTCACACCGGCCTGCAATTTTCTTGAGAGACTGTGCAGAAATGTTCCTTACACTGCACAGGACCATGATTTCCGGTTTTTCCCTTGAAGTAAGCGACATTATGAAATCCACTATTCCCTCCCCCTGATATCTGAATATCTTTCCGAGGGTGATCCCGCTTGTCCAGCAGGCTTTAAGGGCTGTGTTTCCTATGTCTATTATCAGATTGACCACTTTACGGATATTCTAATTTCAACTCGGCAAATATATAAAAAACTACAGTTTCTTCAATAAAGAATATGCTTTTGATGTTCCGTCCACATTTCTCGAAACTATTCTCAACCTGTTATCGTTCTGCTTGAGTTCAAACACATTAGGATTCAGCGTGATTCCTTCAAGCACCTTTGAGAATCTGTCAGAACGATAGTACTGTGAAAGAGGATTGGATATGAAGAACGCGATCATGACACCATTCTTTATTATGATCTTTTCAAAACCGAGCCTTTCACCCAGCTGTCTGATCCTGACTATATCGAAGAGTCTTGAAAGTTCCTCAGGCACAGGACCGAAACGGTCTTCAAGACGCTCCTTCATGTTATCAAGTTCCTTGTCAGATGACAGGGAATCAAGTTCCTTGTATATCCTTATCTTTTCCGCGGTCACGTCTATATAGGTGTCCGGTATAAGCGCCAGCTGGTCGGTTTCAATCGTACAGTCGGAAACATAGCTGTCCTTCCGGTTCTTGGGTGTCAGTCCGGTCTCTACACCAAGTTCCTCCATAGCTTCGGCAAGTATCTTCTGATAGGTTTCGAATCCCATGTCGGTTATGAATCCGCTCTGCTCGGCACCAAGAAGATTTCCAGCTCCTCGTATGTCGAGATCCTGCATGGCAATGTTGAATCCGCTTCCCAGATCGGAAAAAGCCTCTATGGCCTTGAGTCTGCGGCGGGCATCATCAGTTATGGTAAGAAGCGGAGGCACGATGAGATAGCAGAAGGCGCGCCTGTTGGAACGCCCTACCCTGCCTCGGAGCTGATGAAGGTCGCTCAGACCTATGTTCTGTGCCTGATTGATTATTATGGTATTGGCATTAGGGACATCAAGTCCGTTTTCTATTATGGTGGTGCACAGAAGCATGTCATAGTCACCATCCATGAAGTCGAGTATCTTGTTTTCAAGCACCTTTGCCTCCATCTGACCATGAGCCACGCAGATCTTCATGTCTGGGACAAGACGATGGAGGATGTCATGGATGGACTGAAGTTCTTCCACCCTGTTATGGAGGAAGAATATCTGCCCGCCCCTGTTAAGTTCATAGTTGATTATCTTCTTTATCTCGTCAGAGTCAAAAAGCATTATCTCCGTCTGTACAGGTATTCTGTTAGGTGGAGGCGTGTTTATTATTGAAAGGTCACGTGCGCCGAGAAGAGAGAACTGCAAGGTCCTCGGAATAGGGGTGGCCGTCAATGTGAGAGTGTCTACGGATGCCTTGAGCTGACGGAGTTTCTCTTTGGCGCTTACACCGAATTTCTGCTCCTCGTCAATTATAAGAAGACCGAGGTCCTTGAACTCGAAGCCCTTTCCTATAAGTTTATGGGTACCTATGACTATATCTATGGTACCAGCCTTGAGTTTCTTCTGTATTTCCGATATTTCCTTTGCTGTCCGCAAACGGCTCACATAATCAATATTGCAAGGGAAATCCTTGAGACGGTTCCTGAAAGTATTATAGTGCTGAAGCGCAAGGATTGTCGTAGGTACAAGCACAGCGACCTGCTTGCTGTCCGCAACAGCCTTGAAGGCTGCCCTGACAGCGACTTCGGTCTTTCCGAATCCCACATCTCCACAGATGAGTCTGTCCATCGGACAATCATCCTCCATATCCCTCTTCACAGCTTCTACTGCCTTTTCCTGATCAGGGGTGTCCTCATACATGAAGGAGGATTCAAGCTCCTGCTGCATGAAGGTATCTGCAGAAAAGGCATAGCCCTTGGCAGCCTTGCGTTCGGCATACAGCTTTATAAGGTCCTTGGCGATGTCCTTGACCTTTGCCTTGGTACCGGCCTTGAGATTCTGCCACACCCTAGACCCAATCTTATGAATCTTAGGAGGCTCGGAATCCTTTGATTTATAACGTGATATCTTATGAAGCGAATGTACGGACACAAACACCACGTCATTGTCCCTGTACATGAGCTTGACCACTTCATGCATCCTTCCCCTGTCATCCTTCATTCTGACAAGACCTCCGAAGATGCCGACTCCATAGTCTATATGTACTATATAATCCCCTATTGCAAAGGAAGTGAGGTCGTTGATCGTGAGCTGTTCACTCTTCTCTACCGTTCTCCTTATGCTTACGCGATGGAACCTGTCAAAAATCTCATGGTCACTGTAGCAGCAGACCTTGTTTTCATGGTCTATGAAACCGTTATGGATGTTTTTTCCGACAACGAATTCAGGCAATATGGCTCCGTTCTGGGACAATATCGACTTCAGTCTGTCCAGCTGGGACTGTTTTTCACCATATATCCTTACCCTGTAGCCTTCTTCAAGCCTGTTCCTTATGTCGGCTGTAAGAAGCTCGAAATTCTTGTTGAACGACGGCTGGGGAGATATGTTGAATTTTACCGGCTCTTCGTTCTGTCGCGAAAGCGGCACTTCCATATATATTCTTCTGAACCTTTCCAGCATTGGAAAGAAGCCGACATTCCTGTACATATCAGAAGAATCAAGCCACACAAGTGTCTCTGAAGGCAATATATCCACAATACTTACGGTTTCTGATCCGTCTTCCGACATGGTTATATCCGGATATATTTCCGCTTCAATGACCTTTTCCTTTGAAAGCTGTGTGTTGCAGTCGAATATATTGACTGATTCTATCTCATCACCGAAAAAGGAAATACGGAAAGGATTATTGTATGAATATGAGAATATATCCACAATCGCTCCCCTTATGGCAAACTGTCCGGGTTCGGCAACAAAATCCACCCTCTCAAATCCGCTTTCAAAAAGCGAATCTATTATATCCTCATGACTTATTTCATCTCCCACGGATAATCTTAGGAGTGATTTCCTTATGTTTCGCGGATCAGGAATCCCTTCCTCCAGGGCAGAAGGATAAGTGACCACGACCATCTGTCCTTCTTTATGATCGATGATCTTTCCTATGGCAGAAGTCCTCTGCACGCTTAAGGAAGATTTGTAATTGCTCTTTTCGAGACTCTTTCCTGAATCGGGAAGAAAGAAGACCTTGTCACCTTCTATGAGATGATACAGGTCGGCAGCGCAATATTCGGCCGATTCCTTGTCCGGGAGAACAAGCAGCTGGATTCCGTCGTGATCCAGCTCGGACACGACAAACCAGCGGGCCGAAAGAAAGAGTCCGCTGCAGAAGATCTCCATATCGGAGGATAATTTGCCCGCAATTTTCTTTACGGATTCTGAACTTATCAACATTTCAATAAATTTTCTGTTGATAACACGTTGAAAACCCGGTTTAAAAGTAATGAAAACTAAATTGGATAATCCGGATTATCCGTATATAACTTCGGCCAATCCGATTTTCAAAATTATTTCCGATTTTTTTTCCAAGAACTTCACATCAGGTTTTTCAACAGGTTATCATCTATACAACCTATTGTATATCAATGGGAAAAATCGTTTATCAACATATCAACAGCTTAATAATCATCATCAAATTTCAAATAAATATCTATATTTGTATATAATTATTTTTTGACGACATGGCGGCTGACTTCAATCCCCACAATATCAATCAGGACAAAGATAAGGATTTGGATGGAATTATCCGTCCGCAGGACCTTCAGGACTTTACAGGACAGGACAAGATAGTTGCAAATCTCAAGATTTTTGTGGCAGCGGCCAAGATGCGCGGCGAAGCTCTTGACCACGTCCTTTTCCACGGTCCTCCGGGTCTTGGAAAGACTACTCTCGCACATATCATTGCCAACGAGCTGGGTGTGAACATGAAGGTGACTTCCGGGCCCATCCTGGACAAGCCGGGTGATCTTGCTGGTCTGCTCACTTCTCTTGACGAAGGTGATGTGCTGTTCATCGACGAAATACACCGTCTCTCCCCTGTCGTGGAAGAATATCTGTACTCCGCGATGGAGGATTTCGTCATAGATATAATGATAGACAAGGGGCCTGGAGCCCGTTCTGTGCGTATATCTCTGAATCCGTTCACCCTTGTGGGAGCGACTACGAGAAGCGGTCTGCTCACGTCTCCGTTGAGGGCCAGATTCGGAATCACCTGCGCCATGGAGTACTACGACACGATGACTCTTCTTAATATAGTAAAGAGGAGTGCATCCATATTAAAGGTAGAGATAGACCAGGATGCGGCGTATGAGATAGCTCTCAGAAGCCGTGGTACGCCCCGAATTGCAAACAGCCTCCTCAGAAGGGTACGCGATTTCGCCCAGGTCATGGGAAACGGAAGCATCGACCTTAACATCGCACGATATGCCCTGGATGCGTTGAATATAGATAAGAGGGGATTGGATTCAATTGATAACAAGATACTTAAGACAATCATCACGAAATTCAAAGGCGGTCCTGTCGGAGCAAATACGATAGCCACAGCAGTAGGTGAGGATCAGGGCACCCTCGAAGAAGTCTATGAACCATTCCTTATAAAAGAGGGGTTCATAATCCGTACACCTCGGGGAAGAGAGGCCACAGAACTTGCCTACAGGCATCTCGGACTTGAGAAGGGGAATGTAAATTTGGATGATCCTACCTTATTTTAATTGCTAATTAGCATAAAAATCATTAAAATTGTGCCGAAATTTCACTAACACACTATAAAATGGCCGAAAAACTTATTTCTAAGATTCCTGAGGGACCTTTGTCTGAGAAATGGACAAAGCATAAATCTCAGATCCGTGTTGTCAGTCCTGCCAACAAAAGGAAACTCGAAGTCATTGTCGTAGGAACAGGTCTGGGTGGAGCATCTGCAGCTGCTTCACTCGGTGAACTTGGTTACAATGTCAAGGTGTTCTGCATCAGCGATTCACCTCGTCGTGCTCACTCTATTGCAGCACAGGGTGGTATCAACGCAGCGAAGAACTATCAGAATGACAATGACTCAATTTATCGTCTCTTCGTTGACACAATCAAGGGTGGAGACTATCGTGCACGAGAGGCTAACGTTTATCGTCTGGCTGAAGTGAGCAACAACATCATCGATCAGTGCGTGGCACAGGGTGTTCCGTTTGCAAGAGAGTACGGCGGACTTCTCGCCAACCGCTCTTTCGGAGGTGCGCAGGTAAGCCGTACCTTCTACGCCCGCGGTCAGACCGGACAGCAGCTCCTTCTCGGTGCCTATGCTGCCCTCAACCGTCAGATCGCTGCCGGAACAGTGAAGAGCTACCCTCGTTACGAGATGCTCGATGTTGTCCTCATCAACGGTGAAGCCAAGGGTATCATCGCGAGAAACCTCGTGACCGGTAAGATAGAGAGATTCGGCGCACACGCTGTAGTCATCGCTACAGGTGGTTATGGTAACGCATACTTCCTTTCAACTAACGCCATGAACAGCAACGGTTCGGTTGCTCTGCAGTGCTACAAGAAGGGTGCTTATTTCGCAAACCCTTGCTTCGCTCAGATCCACCCTACATGTATCCCTGTTCACGGCACACAGCAGTCCAAGCTGACCCTCATGTCAGAGTCTCTGCGTAACGACGGACGTATCTGGGTACCTAAGAAGATGGAAGATGTGGAAGCTCTCCGTAATGGTACAAAGAAGCCTTCACAGATCGCTGAGGAGGACCGTGACTATTACCTCGAGCGTCGTTATCCTGCATTCGGTAACCTCGTTCCACGTGACGTTGCTTCACGTGCGGCTAAGGAGCGTTGCGACGCAGGCTACGGTGTGAACAACACAGGTCTTGCAGTATTCCTTGATTTCAAGACAGCTATCGAGCGTCTCGGAAAGGATGTGATTGCAGCAAGATACGGCAACCTCTTCCAGATGTATGAGAAGATCACTGATGTCAATCCATATGAGGAGCCTATGATGATCTACCCTGCTATCCACTATACTATGGGTGGTATCTGGGTTGACTACAACCTCCAGACAACAATTCCTGGTCTTTATGCAATAGGTGAGGCTAACTTCTCTGACCATGGTGGAAACCGCCTCGGTGCTTCTGCCCTCATGCAGGGTCTTGCAGACGGTTACTTCATCCTTCCTTACACTATCGGAGATTACCTCGCTGGCAAGTTCAAGGAGCCTAAGACAGACATCAATGCCCCTGAATTTGCAGAGGCTGAGAAGGCTGTTACAGACAAGATCAACAGACTCCTTTCGATCAAGGGTAAGAGGACGGTAGATTCTATCCACAAGGAACTCGGTCTCATCATGTGGGACTATGTCGGAATGGCTCGTAACGAGGCTGGTCTGAAGAAGGCTATCGAAATGATCAAGGCACTCAAGAAGGAGTTCTGGTCAAATGTATATGTAGCAGGTGAAAACGGTGAGTTCAACCAGGAACTTGAGAAAGCTCTCCGTCTTGCAGACTTCTTCGAGATCGGAGAACTCATGGCACGCGACGCACTCAACCGTAACGAGTCTTGCGGAGGTCACTTCCGTGAAGAGATGCAGACTGAGGACGGTGAGACCAAGCGTGACGACGAGAACTACATGTATGTTGCAGCTTGGGAGTACAAGGGTGAAGACGTTGAGCCTGAACTCCACAAGGAGCCGCTCGTATATGAGAATATAAAGATAGTTACCAGAAACTATAAAGACTAATTGACATGGATTTGACATTGAAAGTATGGCGTCAGAAAAACGCCAAGACACAAGGAAAGTTTGAGACCTATCAGGTCAAGAATATATCTCCTGACAGTTCATTCCTTGAGATGCTCGATATTCTTAACGAGCAGCTTATCAGCGAGGGTATAGATCCGGTAGCTGTCAACAAGGGATGCCAGAGCAGTGGTCCTGTATCATTCGACCACGACTGCCGTGAAGGTATCTGCGGTGCATGTTCACTCTATATCAATGGCCGTGCGCACGGACCGGACGATGAGGTGACTACCTGCCAGCTTCACATGCGTAAGTTCAAGGATGGTGACACCATCACCATCGAGCCTTGGAGAAGCAACGGTTTCCCTATCATCAAGGACCTCGTTGTAGACCGTCAGGCCTATGACAAGATTCTTCAGGCAGGTGGCTACATTTCAGTAAGGACAGGTGGAGTTCCTGACGGAAACGTGATTCCTATCCCTTACGAGCAGGCTGAAGAGTCTATGGACGGTGCAGCATGTATCGGTTGCGGTGCTTGTGCAGCAACATGTAAGAACGGTTCTGCAATGCTCTTCGTGGCAGCACGTGTAAGTTCGCTTGCACTTCTTCCACAGGGTAAGATCGAGGCTGCAAAGCGTGCAAAAGCTATGGTTGCAAAGATGGACGAGCTCGGATTCGGTGCTTGTACCAACACCAAGGCTTGTGAGATGGAGTGCCCTAAGCACATCACAGTAACTCACATCGCACGTCTGAACCGCGAATTCCTTTGCGCTAAGCTTCAGGACTAATATTCCTGATAAATCATAAAATAAGAGGCAGCTGATCACATTTTCAGCTGCCTCTTATTTACATTATCATCTGATTCTTACCACAGGAAGTTATCGAAAGGGTAGCGTCCGGCGTGGATCTCCGCTACCATTTTGTAGAGGTCTCCGCGGAGTTTGTCTATGCCGATCTTGTTCTTCGCAGATATGAATATGCAAGGAGTGTTCTCCTTTGCTATCCAGCTGTTCTTGAACTCTTCGAGGGTGTAGTTGACCTGCTGTTTCGGAGTGAGTGAAAACTCATCGTATTCTTCGTATCTGTAAGCATCTATCTTGTTGAATACTACGAATATAGGCTTATCTATAGCCTTTATGTCCTTCAGCGTTTCTTCCACAACCTTGATATGTTCTTCGAAGTTTGGGTGCGAGATGTCCACAACATGCATGAGGATGTCAGCTTCTCTCACCTCATCCAGGGTACTCTTGAAGGCCTCCACAAGCTGGTGAGGCAGTTTTCTTATGAAACCGACAGTGTCGGAAAGCAGGAAAGGCACGTTTTCTATAACTACCTTGCGCACTGTAGTATCCAGAGTAGCAAACAGCTTGTTTTCCGCAAATACGTCGCTTTTAGCCAATAAATTCATCAGGGTACTCTTACCTACGTTTGTGTATCCTACAAGTGAAATACGGACCAAAGAACCGCGATTTCCGCGCTGTGAAGCCATCTGTTTGTCAACCTTCTTCAGCTGTTCCTTTAGTTTCGATATCTTGTCCTGGATTATTCGGCGGTCTGTCTCTATCTGAGTCTCGCCGGGACCCCTCATGCCGATACCACCCTTCTGCCTCTCAAGGTGTGTCCACATTCTGGTCAATCGTGGAAGAAGATATTGATATTGAGCAAGTTCTACCTGCATTTTAGCATATGCAGTCTTTGCTCTTTGAGCAAAAATGTCAAGAATGAGATTGGTTCGGTCCAGAATCCTTATGTTCAGTTCCCTTTCTATATTTCTCAGCTGGGTAGGGGAGAGTTCATCATCAAATATGACTACATCTATCTCATTATTTTCGATATAGTCCTTTATTTCCTGAAGTTTTCCGCTTCTGATGTAAGTCCTCGAATCAGGTCTGTCCACCTTCTGTATGAATTTCTTTATCCCGACTGCACCTGCTGTTTCAGCAAGAAATTCAAGTTCATCAAGGTACTCCATTACCTGACGCTCCTCATCTCCTTGCTTGATTACGCCTACGAATACCGCTTTTTCAGTGTATTTTTCACCTATTATTTTAGCCATGTTTTCAAGAAAAATACGGCCGATCAAATAGTTTGGTCGGCCGTAATATTTATGTAATACAAATTATCTCAACTGGAAAATTACAGGGAAGGTGTAAGTTACAGGAACCGCACGGTCTCTCTGCTTTCCTGGTTTCCACTTCGGAGACATTGAAACTACGCGTACAGCTTCCTTGTCAAGTGAAGGGTCAACACCACGGAGAACCTTAACCTTTGTAACTGAACCGTCTTTCTCTACTGTAAACTGGAGAGTAACACGACCCTGAACACCGTTTTCCTTTGCAATTTCAGGATATACAAGTCTCTGGTTCACCCACTTAGAGAACTGGTTTGCGTCACCACCCTGGAATGAAGGCTTTTCCTCAACCAACTGGAACGGAATAGCTTCCTCTTCTACGACTTCCTCTTCTACCTCTACATAGTCCATGATCTCTACTCCGAGGCTTGCATCGTCCTCAAGGTTCATGAACATGTCATCCTCAAGCTCGATTTCATCGTCAACGATGTCGATCTGGTCTGAAAGTACAGGAATCTTAGGTGCTGCCGGTGGAGGTGGAGGAGTTTCCTGAGTGATTGGAATGATCTCTTCCTCAAGCACAACTGAAGTTGTGTCTTCAAGAGTGGAAACATTAGTCTCTGTGCTTGTCCACTCGAAAGCTACATAGGTAATCAACAGTGAAACTACCAGTCCGATCTCGACGAACAGAAGCTTCTTGTTTTCCAGACTCGCTTTTGCTGATTTTTTAATTTCCATATTGATTGTTAGTTTTTATATTCCATTTTGCCCGGTAAAGTTAGATATTTTATTTTTTATTTCAAACTTTTTATACATTTTGTAGATTTGCAGAAATTTATTCGACATGATTTCCTACTTTTTTGAAGACACAGACTTTATATTCAAAGGGAAAACAAGGACAAGCCGCTGGCTGCGTCTGGTTGCTGAAAGTGAAATCCGCAGGATAGGGGAGATCACCATAATATTCTGTTCGGACAACTATATTCTTGACATCAATCAGAAGTATCTTCAGCACGATTATTTCACCGACATCATCACATTCGATTACTGTGAAGGTGACCGTCTTTCAGGTGACCTTTTTATTAGTGTTGACTCTGTCAGAGAAAATGCACTGGAGTATGGAACTGATTTTTCCGATGAACTCAACAGAGTGATAGTTCACGGTGTCCTTCATCTCATAGGTTATGATGATCATTGTGACGAAGACATAGCTCAGATGAGGAGTAAGGAAAATTATTATCTTTCGTTGAGAGAACTTGTGTAGGTGTATGAAGAATTACGATGTAATAGTGGTAGGTGGTGGTCATGCCGGCTGTGAGGCAGCAATGGCTGCTTCCAGGATGGGATCTTCTGTGCTTCTCATATCCATGGATATGAACAAATTTGCGCAGATGTCATGTAATCCGGCTATAGGTGGAATAGCTAAAGGTCAGATAGTCAGAGAAATAGATGCTTTGGGAGGGTATACGGGCATTGTCACTGATGCCTCTACACTCCAGTTCAGGATGCTCAACAGTTCCAAAGGACCGGCGATGTGGAGTCCCCGCGCGCAGTGTGATAAAATACAGTTTTCGCTGTACTGGAGAAAAATCCTCGAAAGTGCCTGTAAATTAGATATTTACCAAGATACAGTCACGTCTTTTCTTTTCGATGGTTTCAAAATTTCGGGAGTCCGTACGACTACCGGTGCAATATTCAATTCTCAGACGGTTATTCTCACTGCCGGAACCTTTCTCGACGGACGTCTTTTCATTGGGCGCAACATGTTTGAAGGAGGTAGGATAGGGGAGTTGTCTTCTTATGGTCTGACAGAGCAGCTTGTCGATATGGGTATATCGACAGCAAGGATGAAGACAGGTACCCCTCCTCGAATTGACATTTCTTCAGTAGACACTTCAAGACTTGTCCATCAGTATGGAGATGAAGATCCGGCCAAGTTCTCGTATCTTCCTTTTCTTTCGACTGCTCAGAACGGAACTCCACAGATGCCTTGTTTCGTAGTTCATACCAATCCTGAAGTTCATGCGATTCTGGAAAGCGGTTTCGGAGATTCTCCTTTGTTTTCAGGAAAGATCACAGGTATTGGTCCGAGATACTGCCCGAGCATAGAAGATAAGTTGAGGACCTTTGCAGACAAGACAGAGCATCAGCTTTTCCTTGAACCAGAGGGTAGGGGAACTAACGAATACTATCTTCAGGGATTTTCTTCTTCCCTTCCTCTTGAGATACAGATGGAAGCTTTGCATCATATAAAAGGATTGGAGGATGCAAGAATATTCCGTCCTGCCTATGCAGTAGAATATGATTATTTCGATCCTACCCAGTTGAAGCCTACTCTTGAACTCAAGAATATAGAGAATCTGTATTTTGCGGGTCAGATCAATGGTACCACAGGTTATGAAGAAGCAGCGGCTCAGGGATTGATTGCGGGGATGAATGCACATCTTAAAGTACATGGCAAGGATCCTTTCATCCTCACCAGGGACCAGGCCTACATAGGAGTTCTCATTGATGACCTTATTACTAAAGGTGTCGATGAACCTTACCGTATGTTCACTTCTCGTGCTGAGTATCGTACGTTGTTGCGTCAGGACAATGCTGATTTCAGGTTGACCGGCATCTCGTATAGAGCTGGACTTGCAGATAAATTCAGGTATGATTACACGATGAGGAAGTACGATTCCATTTCTTCATTGACTGAATTCTGTGATTCCACAAGCTTGAAACCAGACATAGTAAATGATTATCTCAATTCTGTCTCTTCATCTGAAGTTGATTGCAGAAAGAGAATATCTGACCTTGTTTCCCGTCCACAGGTGAAGTTGGAACAAATGTTAGATTTAGTTCCACGTGGAACTTTTATGAAGAATAATTCTTTAAATATTGATGAAGTATTCTCTAATTATTTACTAAAGGATATTGCTTCCGATATTCCTTATTCGGACATGTTGTCGTATGAGGATTATCAGTCCCTTACATCCAGATTGTCTCCGGAATATATTGGAACATCCTACAGAGACGCCCTGTATGTATTGAAATCTAATACAGAATATCCTGTTTCTCTGCTTGATAGGGAAGTATTGGACGCAAAAGTAGATTCTAATTATAAGAGGGATATATTGGATTCCTGTGAAATAGCTATCAAATATAAGGGATATATTCAGCGTGAACAGCAGATGGCAGACAAGATCATGAGATTGGAGAACCTCATTATTCCTGATGGATTTGATTTTGACAAGGTGGAAAGTCTCTCCATTGAGTGTAGGCAGAAATTGAAGAAATATTCTCCTCGAACTATAGCTCAGGCATCCAGAATTTCCGGAGTTTCACCAGCTGATATATCAGTGTTACTTGTGTACTTCGGTCGCTAAAAATTAAAAAGATGTTCCACATGGAACATCTTTTTAATTTAACTCATATTCTACGATGTAGTGTTTACAGCCTCTTGAGGGCAAGCTTGATGATTTCTTCCAGGCTTGCTGAAGGTTTTTCCTTGAGAACAGCAGCGATGGCTTTGTTTACGTTCGCCTTTGTGAATCCAAGCATTACAAGTGCTGTCGCCGCCTCCTCTGAAACCGCATTGGAAGTAGGGGAGAATAATGTAGAATTGTCCTGGCCAGAGCCTTTGACGATCTTGTCCTTCAATTCAAGAATAAGCCTCTGGGCACTCTTCAGGCCTATTCCTTTTATGCTTTTGATCTTGTTTATATCTTCAGAAAGGATGGCGTTGTTGATTTCTTCTGTTGTGAGTGAAGACAACATCATGCGTGCTGTAGCAGCGCCTATTCCGGATACACCGATCAGAAGTCTGAACAGTCCTCTTTCTTCCTTTGTTGCAAATCCATAGTACAATTCTTCATCTTCTCTCAAGGTGTGATGGATGAAGACCTTGGTTTCAGACTGACCGTTCAGTCTTTCGTAGGTCTGAAGAGAAATAAGTATGTGATAGCCTATTCCGTAGCACTCCAGTGTAAGATCTGTTGGTGTGAGTTCGGTTATTGTACCTTTGATGTAATCTATCATATTCAGAATTATTACTGTAAGAAACTATTTAATTTGGGAGTAATCTGTGTTTACTCTTTGTTATCATATCGTCTGACTTGTCTCAATTTATCTTATCTGCTGAACTTGTTCTATTTGTCATATCGACCAATAGTCCCTGTTTTTCACTCTACATTACGTTTAAGCCATGGCTAGTCAGGCATCATGCAAAATTATGATAAAATCCTGTAAAAGAAAGATTGTTTTTGCTAAATTTGCGAGTTATTTGCATTTTGTTCAATAAGGGTTCAGACAGCCATGAAAGTAGAATACATAAGATCTATGTTTCCTACACTTTCCAGGAAGGTGTACGGGAAGGATCTTGTTTATTTTGACAATGCTGCAACAAGTCAGCGTGTGTGTACTGTAATTGATGAATGGAACAGGATGAGCACAGAATCAAATGCAAACATCCATCGTGCTGTTCACCGTCTTTCTGATGAGGCGACGCAGGCGTATGAGCAGACCAGAAGTGCTGTCAGAAGTTTTCTGAATGCAAAAGAGACACGTGAAATCATCTTCACTTCAGGCACTACGGAAGCCGTCAATCTTGTGGCTTTCAGTTTTGGAGAAGCATTTGTGAGTGCTGGAGATGAAGTGATAGTGACTGAGGCTGAACACCATTCCAACATAGTTCCATGGCAGCTCATGTGCAGAAGGAAGGGAGCTGTCCTCAAGGTTCTTCCAGTCGATGATTCGGGTCATCTCATCCTTGACAGTCTTGATGACCTTATTACGGAAAGAACCAGGATCTTGGCTGTGACTCACATCTCGAATGTGTTGGGAATCATCAATCCGGTCAAGGATATCATCCGAATCTGTCACTCAAAAGGTGTTCCTGTCCTTGTGGATGGTGCTCAGGGAGCTGTGCATTGTAAAGTGGATGTTCAGCACCTGGATTGCGACTTCTATGTCTTCTCAGGTCATAAATTATATGCGGCCACCGGTACTGGAGTGCTTTACGGAAAGGCTTCACTCCTGGAGCAGATGCCTCCATATATGGGTGGCGGTGAGATGGTAGGAACTGTAACTTTCGGGGAAACCACTTTTGCACCTCTCCCGATGAAGTTCGAAGCCGGCACCCGCAATATTTCTTCGGTCCCGACTTTAATTAAGGCTATTGATTTTATTAACTTATTGAATGATAACGAGTTAATAAAATCTAATGAGGAAGTAAAGGGTTATCTTTTCCGAACTCTTACATCTGATGAAAGGATAAGGCTCTATGGTGTTCCACGCGGAACAGGGGAGGATAAGATCCCTTTGTTCTCCTTCACTGTAAAAGGGGTTCATCATGAGGATCTTGCCCTGATTCTGGACAAGATGGGAATTGCGGTAAGGTCAGGACAGATGTGTGCCGAGCCTCTTATGGACAGATTCGGTGTGACAGGGATGCTGAGGATTTCTCTCGCACCTTACAACACCATGCAGGAAGCGGAATATTTTGTTGAATGCCTGGACAAGGCGATAAATATGTTGATGTGATATGACATTGGCTGAAGCGGAAAACAATGTGATCGAGGAATTCTCGATGTACGAGGAATGGCTTGACAAATATGAGTATCTGATAGAGCTGGGTAAGTCCCTTAAGGATTATCCGGAACAGTCAAAGACGGATGATAAGCTCATAAAAGGTTGTCAGTCAAGAGTATGGCTTGATTATAAGTTAGAGGATGGAAGGTTGTTCTTCAATGCGGACAGTGATGCTATAATTACAAAGGGGATAATTTCTCTGCTTATAGGAATATATTCGGGAAGGACTCCTGAAGAAATAGCCTCATCCGACTTTTCGGTGGTTGAAAAGATAGGTCTCAAGGAGAATCTTTCTCCGACGAGAGCCAACGGACTTGTGTCGATGATTGCGCGTATCAGAGAAACTGCGCTCAAATGTATAAGGATATGAATTTGGAAAGAGATATAATAATGGCTTTGAGACAGGTATATGATCCGGAAATACCTGTCAATGTCTATGACCTTGGACTGATATATGAAATCAAGGTCAATGAGGATCATGATGTGTACATTCAGATGACTCTTACAGCGCCTAACTGTCCTATGGCAGATTATGTCGTGGAGCAGGTGAAGACAGCTGTAGAGGATGTTCCGGGAGTTGTTAGCGTGAAGATCGACCTTGTCTTCGAGCCTGTGTGGGACCGCAGCAGAATGTCTGAGGAAGCCTTGGTGGAGCTTGGACTTGACGATTGAAGAGATGAGGACCAGATCATGATGAGGTCTGCTCCCTCTGGCACAAGGAAGGTAAAGCTCTATCTGTCATTGGGGTCAAATCAGGGGGACAGGAGACGCAACCTCGAAGATGCATTGAGTTGTCTCAATATTGACCTTAAGACTCCTTATAAGGCAGTGTCTTCGTTCATAGAGACAGAGCCTTGGGGTTTTGAATCAGATGAAAAGTTTCTCAACGCAGTGGCTCTTTATGAACTCGATCTGCCGGAGAACTATAACGCAGAGGCCGAGGGCCTGATGATCCTTGAAATATGCAAGGATATAGAAAGAAGAATGGGTCGTACGGGAAGTCCGGAGTACGATGAGACAGGGGAAAGGATATACAGATCCCGACCTATCGATATAGATATCCTTCTTCTCGGCGACGACAGGATAGACTGCGAGGAACTTACTGTTCCGCATAAGCATATGTATGAGAGGGATTTTGTAATGATCCCGTTAAAGGAAATCAATGATAAACTATAATACTATTATGACACAGGAAGAACTTTTTAAAATTCTAGTAGCTCACTGTAAGGAGTACGGATTCATTTTCCCTTCAAGCGAGATCTATGATGGTCTTGGAGCGGTTTATGACTATGGACAGCTCGGTTCTGAGCTCAAGCAGAATATCAAGAGATATTGGTGGGAGGCAATGACCCGTCTTCACGAGAATATCGTAGGTATTGATGCTGCTATCTTCATGCATCCGCGCACCTGGGAGGCCTCAGGTCATGTAGGTGCTTTCAACGATCCGCTTATTGACAACAAGGATTCGAAGAAGAGATATCGTGCCGATGTTCTCATCGAGGATTACATAGGCAAGCTCGAAGAGAAGATCGAGAAGGATGTAGAGAAGGGTAGGAAGAAATTTGCAGAGGCCTTCAACGAGGAGCAGTTCAAGGCTACCAATCCTAATGTCCTCCGTAACCAGAAGAAGATTGACGAGGTACGTAAGAGAATGGCTGATGCATTGAATGCCAACGATTTGAACGAACTCCGTCAGATTATCATCGACTGCGAGATCGCATGTCCTATCTCAGGAACAAAGAACTGGACGGAAGTGCGTCAGTTCAACCTCATGTTCAGTACCCAGATGGGTAGCGTGACAGAAGGAGCGAACGTAATCTATCTCCGTCCTGAAACTGCCCAGGGTATATTCGTCAACTATCTCAATGTCCAGAAGACAGGACGAATGAAGATTCCTTTCGGTATCGCACAGATCGGAAAGGCATTCAGAAACGAGATCGTTGCCCGTCAGTTCATCTTCCGTATGAGGGAGTTCGAGCAGATGGAGATGCAGTTCTTCATCAAGCCTGGCACAGAACTCGACTGGTTCGCAAAATGGAAAGAGAACCGTATGGCCTGGCATAAGGCGCTTGGAATGGGTGACGAGAACTATCGTTTCCACGATCACGACAAGCTCGCACACTATGCAAACGCCGCTACTGACATCGAATTCCGCTTCCCGTTCGGTTTCAAGGAACTCGAGGGAATACATTCACGTACAGACTTCGACCTCGGAAACCATCAGAAGTTCTCAGGAAAGAAGATCCAGTACTTCGATCCTGAACTCGGAGAGAACTATGTTCCTTATGTTGTGGAGACTTCAATCGGTGTCGACCGTATGGTGCTTGCTGTCCTCTCTCACTCTTACAAGGAGGAGCAGCTTGAGAACGGTGAGAGCCGTGTTGTTCTCAGCATCCCTGCACCGCTCGCTCCGGTCAAGGTGGCTGTGCTCCCTCTCATCAAGAAGGACGGACTTCCAGAGATTGCAAGAGAGATTCTTGACGAACTCAAGTACGATTTCAACTGCCAGTACGACGAGAAGGATTCCATCGGTAAGAGATACCGCCGTCAGGATGCCATCGGTACTCCTTTCTGCGTGACCATCGACCACGATTCCCTCAATGACCGTTGCGTGACCATCCGTCACCGTGATTCAATGCAGCAGGAGCGCGTGAAAATTGAGGATCTTCATGCAATCATCTCAAAGGAGGTCAACCTCAGCAACATCCTCAAGAAACTTAAGTAATAACCTATAATTATTTAATTATGAACAAGCTCGTTAAATTCTTTGTTGTTGCGGCAATGGCCATCTTTGCTGCACAGCCGGCAGACGCCCAGCTTCTGAAGAATCTTCTCGGCGGAAAGTCCGGTTCTACTGAAGCTGCAGATTCAAAATCATCTGCATATACAAGCGGCCAGACTTCAGGTGCCGCTCTCAAGGCTCTTTACTCACAGTACAAGACTGACGGAAAGAACCTTAACATGTCAAATATGCAGAATATGCTCAACCTTGCATCTCTTGCTACAAGTGTACAGGGACTCAAGGAGGCTGACGCTGCATATAAGAAGGATTTTGTAAAGGGTCTCATCCTTGGTTCCACAAACCTTGTCACCACAAACAATTCCACATCAGTGATGTCTTCTCTCACCAGCTTCGCGAAGATGGATCTTTCCTCTCTGCTGAACGGTGCTGCGGAAAAGACTGAAAAGGTGACTGAGAATGCAGCAAAGGATGTTCTTACCAACATCATGTCAAGCGCGACCAAGGAGGCTCAGAAGACAGACCTCTCACAGATACAGAATGCTGCCGAGATTGCTTCTTCTGTTTCAGACATATTGAAACTTTTCAAATAAGCTGACAGCATAAACATCAAGGCTCCGGATCCACATGGTCCGGAGCCTTTTTCATGCTCAGGCAGGAATCAATCCTCCTTATATTCCAGAATGTCACCAGGTTGACATTCAAGTGCTTTGCATATAGCTGTAAGGGTCCTGAATCTTATTGCCTTGGCCTTTCCTGTCTTCAAGATAGACAGATTGGTTGCCGATATGCCTATCTTTTCAGCAAGCTCTCCAGAAGACATCTTCCTTCGTGCAAGCATTACGTCTATGTTTACGATTATAGGCATTACTCTTCTGTTTTCTGTTCTTCTGCGTTATCCGGTTGTCCTTTCAGATAAGCAGGGAGGCTCATTCCTGCCATGTTGAAGAGTTCTTCGAGAGGCGGCACGGACTTCATCATTCCGGAGATGAAGTTTGAAGTGGCGGTCTTGCCGTCTGCCTGGCCGTTTCCGTCCCATACGGTCACCTTGTCGATCTTTATGCCCTTGACAGCTTCAACCTGGGTCTTGACCAGTTCAGGAAGCTTGTCTGCGATAAGCATCAGGACAGCCTTCTGAGGATCTCCTGCCGCTGCGTTTACGAGCTGCTGGAATCCTTCCGCCTGTTTTGTCAGTACTTCGAGAATACCTCGTGCCTGGGCATCCATCTTCGCATATATGGCGTCAGCTTCACCCTTTGCCATCCTGCGGATCTTCTCGGCTTCAGCCTCGGCCTCGATGATTGCCTTCTCCTTCTCGATCTGGGCAGGGACGACGACATTTGCCTGCTGGGTCGCCTTTTCTCTTTCTGCACGTGCAAGCTCGGCGTCGCGTTCCGACTTGTACGCCTCTTCGAGTGCGAGGGCGGCCTGCACCTTCTCTGCAGCTATCGCTATTCTCGCTGCTTCCGCCTCTTTTTCGCGTCTTTTTGCATCAGATGCAGCGATGGCTATCTTCGAGTTGTTTTCTCCTTCAACGGCCTTTGCATTGGCATCTGCGGTGCTGATACGGGTGTCTCTTAAAGTCTCGGCGATACGGATGTCCTTGTCTCTGTCAGCTTCGGCCTTACCGATCTCACCGAAACGGTTCTGCTCGGCCACGCTCTTCTTGGCGTCGTTGATCGCCTTTGCTGCAGCTTCCTTACCGAGAGCCTCGATATATCCGGATTCGTCACGGATGTCGGTCACATTCACATTGATGAGCTTCAGACCTATCTTCCTGAGCTCGGCTTCCACGTTCATGCTCACGTTAGCAAGGAACTTGTCGCGGTCTGAGTTGATCTCCTCGATGTCCATTGTCGCGATGACCAGACGGAGCTGTCCGAACAGGATGTCTGTCGCAATGTTCTGGATGTTCTCTATGGTGAGTCCGAGAAGTCGCTCGGCAGCGTTTGTCATGTTTTCCGGCTCGGTCGAGATTCCGACGGTGAATCGGCAAGGTACGTCGACGCGGATGTTCTGCTTGCTGAGTGCGTTTGTGAGGTTACATTCGATTGAAATAGGTTTCAGGTCGAGGAATGCATAGCTCTGGAATACCGGCCAGATGAAGGCTGCTCCACCGTGGATACATTTTGCGGAAGACACTCCGCCTGTCTTGTTCTTACCTGTCTTACCATAGATCACGAGAATCTTGTCGGACGGACAGCGCTTGTAGCGCTTGAGGATGGCCGCAAGTGTAACTATGAACACAAATACGGCGATGACGATGATGTAGATCGGTTGCATAGTAGGGGATTGTTTAGATTATAAGTGAATTCATTTCTTCGACCAGAAGGGTTGTAGTGTCAAGTACTTCCACTACCCGGATGGACGTTCCTGTCTTAAGGTCATCTTCAGAGTCTGTGAGGGCGTCATATTCCCTTATGGAATTGTTGATGCTGATCTGCACCTTTCCTGTTCCCTTCCTTTCCGCAGGAACGGTAAGATAGACCTTTCCATTGCATCCTGCAGCGGATTTATACACATCTATGTTTCCGCTCTGCTGCATCTTGCTGAGTCCTTTGAAGAGCATCATCACAGCGAACACAAGCAGGGCGCCGACAGCGAAGGCTATCAGCATGAGGAGTGCCTTTGATGCTATCGAGTCTTTCAGCAGGATTGCCGTCCAGCTCATTCCCAGAAGGAAGTTGACCAGATTGCGGAAGGTGTAGAGATTCATTGACGGATCGCCTTCGAAGCCTCCGTCTGCAATGTCGAAATCGGTGTCCATATCCATTTCGACATCTGCTCCGATAAATGTCAGAACAGTTTCAATGATGAAAATGAGTGAAGATGCAATGGCGATGCACCAGAGAATCTTCATGAAAATGTCAAGTGAGGTCCACCATTCAGTCATAGTAAAGCTATTTTTATAAGATTATGTTGCGAATGTAATAAACTATTTTACGAAAAACAATAAATTTATTACAAAAATCATAATATTTTATAAAAATAGCCTTCTGACCCGCCGGAAATTCCCCTTCAAAGGGTACTACCAGCCTTGAGCCTTCATAGGGAGTTCGACTCCGTCCGGAGTCACTATCACTGCTCCCACTTCAGGTTTTGCAAGGTGGCCGATGATATCGAATGTCTGGAAATCGTGGCGGAACTTTTCGTGTTTTCCGATAGGAATAGTGAAGAGAAGCCTGTAGTCTTCGCCTCCGTTGAGGGCGGCTGAGATAGGGTCTATGTTCATTTCCTTGCCCAGGTCGAAGGTCTTTCCGGCAAACGGCAGCTTGTCCACATAGATCTTTGCTCCAAATCCGCTGTCACGTACAAGGCGTTTTACTGCATCTGCAAGTCCTCTTGTGACGAGGTAGCCGTATGAAGGCATGATCTCCGCATCTTCCAGCTGGCTTATCGTCTGCGGGTTGATCTGAGGTTTGAGGTAGGCTCCCACGAGGTTCCTGTAGTCGTCAAGCTTAGGCTGAGCCTTTGCGTCTCCGCTCTTTTCAAATGCCCTTTTCTCTCTTTCGAGCACCTGGAAGCCCATGTAGGCTGCACCAAGGTTGTCCGAAACGCAGATCAGGTCCATGCTTTTGGCTGCCGGACGGCGTTTTGCCATCAGAAGTGAGGTCTCTCCTGTGCAGGAAACCATGACTGCCAGTCCGTTAGGAGACGGCAGAAGGTCGAGCGACACTTTTTTATATCCATGTTCCCTGGCGGCGGTTACAATTCCTTCCCACACCTCTCTGATGTGCTTGAAATCAAGTTTTGAAGAGATTCCCAGCCTTACATCCATGGTGCGGGGATGTGAAAACTCTGCATACAGTTCTCCCGTCACTGCTGTGACGCATTTATAGCCGAGATGCTTGAGCGGGAAATATACGAGGTCAAAGTCTATTCCTTCCATGAAGGTGCGCGACTGTGAAGTCACATAGCATTTTGATTCGGTTTCGAACCAGCTGCTCTGGAACGGTCTGTAAGGGGTACCTTCGTATAATTTTGCGATAGCCTCGACTCTTCCGAGGTCTGAGAATGTTTCTTCTGCCATGTTGAAATGATTTAGAATCCGTATTTGTGCAAAAATACAATAACTTTCTTAATTTTGCAGAGATAACAATATTCTAAAATCACACAATCTCATGAAGAAGATGTCGTTTATGCTGGCAGCGGCTGTCCTGATGCTTTCGGTGGCTGCACGTGCTGAAGAAAAGACTGCAGATGACAACCTCAAGGTAATGTCCTACAACATCCGTCTCGGTTCCGCAAATGACGGTACGAATTCATGGCATATGCGCTATGCTGCCACAGCAGAGATGATAGAGGACCAGAAGCCCGATGTCTTCGGTGTGCAGGAGGCTCTGGACTATCAGATAAACTTCATCCAGGAGAACTTCACAGATTATAAGTCTGTGGGAGTGGGAAGGGAAAACGGCAAGAAGGAAGGTGAACACATGTCCATCTTCTGGAACAAGAAGACCGTCTCCATAATCAAGTGGGGCACATTCTGGCTGTCGGAAACTCCGGAGGAGCCTTCTATGGGCTGGGATGCCGCATGCAAGAGGACAGCCACATGGGCTCTGATGAAGTGCAGGAAGACAGGAAAGAAGTTCTATTTCGTCAATACCCACCTCGACCACAAGGGTTCAGAAGCACAGAAGAACGGCCTCAAGCTCATCGTGGACAGGATCGACGACATAAATCCTGAAGGCTATCCTATGGTCCTGACCGGAGATTTCAACATCACTCCAGACAATCCGAACCTTGTGGAACTCGACTCAAAGATGCAGAGTGTCCGTAAAGTCGCAGAAAAGACCGACAGCCACGACACCTTCAACGGCTGGGGAAGAGGCAAGGGTGTGATCGATTATATCTACGCATCAGGCTTCAGCGCCTACCCGGAATACCAGACCGTCACCAAAAGATACGCAGACCGCAAATTCGTCTCAGACCACTATCCTGTCTGCGCGGTGCTTGTATTTTAGCTTCTTGTATCTCTTAATAACCGACATCGATAATCAAGCATAACCTATGAAGAAACTCTTCAGCTGCCTTGCGGCCATTATGGCCCTCTTCTCCATATCCTCATGTCTTCAGGAAGAACGCTCTCCGGAGGAGATTCTGGTCCCGTCGCCTGCTCAGGTTGATTGTTCGGAATCTTCGTTCTCGCTGACTTCCAAAGTGCCTTCCGGCTCGGAGAAACTGGTGGATGCCTGCGGCTTCCTTGTCGGCACCACAAAGGATCTGGCTGACGCAGTGACAGTAGAGGGAATCCTCAATGCCAACACCTTCGCAGCCGATCTGCCTTTCCGCAAGTATGGCACGACCTATTATATATGTTCGTATGTGACCAATGGGCATGGTTCGGAGATAAAGTCAGAAGTCAGTACCTTTGAAATGGGTGATCTCGATGATTATGTGTCTTTCAGAAAGGTCAGCCTTGTGTCGTACAATCCCTTGACTAAACTTGCGGAAATCAATATACCTGTGGAGATTCTGTCCGTAGTGAATGTGACTGAAGTCGGAGTATGCTATGGTGCGGATGAATCTTTGTCCATAGACGGAACTCATGCGGAAGGGGTCATTTCGGAAGATGGCATCCTGTCTGTTCCACTTGAGGGATTCACCGATGGAACCCAGTACTATCTCCGTCCGTATGTCAGTGAGAATGATTACATTGCCTATGGTGAACCAGTCTCTTTTGTGATCCCATCTGTGCCAGTAGTCCTGACCTATCCGGCCGAGGACGTCACCTCTGATAGTGCCTTGCTTTCCGGTGAGGTCCAGCGAGGGGAAGGCATCACAGAACGAGGTTTCGTATGGCTCTCGGGCCAGGGTGTCCCGACGATAGATTCCTACAAGGTGAAGGTAGACGGAACCGTCGGAAAGTTCACGGCATCCTTGAACGATCTTGAAGCCAATGAGAAATATGCTTATAGGGCATATGTGGTTAATAATCAAGGTGTATTTTACGGCGACATCATCAATTTCACCACTATTGCCGGACTTCCTTCACTGTCTGCGATGAAGGTCAGCGACATTACGATGACTTCTGCATCCTTCACCTGTGCAGTGACCGGACATGGTGGTGATATAGTTTCAGAAGTCGGATTCTATATCGGCAAAGAAGAGACTGTAGATTTAGAAACTGCTCTGAAGATTAGTGAGGCCTATACTTCCGATTCGTTTACTTTCACTGCAACTGATCTTGAAGTGGGAACTGACTATTATGTGAAGGCATTTGCAAAAAACTCGGTAGGCGAGTCCTACAGCGTCATTGTCTCTTTCAAGACCGTCAGCACCGCTCCATCTGTAACCACTGTCGGTTCTTCCGAAATTACAGATTCAAGCGTCCTGCTCTCTGGTGATGTGACTGACGACAATGGCGATGAAGTCACAGAGAGAGGCTTCGTATGGCTGAAGGGTACAGGTACTCCAACGACATCTGACTATAAAATACAATCAGATGGTACCACGGGAGAATTCACAGCTGTCATCACTGATATAGTCCCTAACCATACCTATTCATTCCGTGCCTATGCCATCAATGCCAGAGGTACTTCTTATGGCGAGACGATGAGCTTCATGATAGAAATCCCTCTTCCGACAGTCACTACAGTTGGTGTGACCGATATCACTGACAACAGTGCAGTCAGCGGTGGTGTCATCGTTGATGATGGCGGTGGTGATATAATTGCAAAGGGAGTTGTATGGAGCAGAAGCAAGAATCCTACGGTTGAGGATTCCTTCAAGACTGAAGACGGCAACGGAGTAGATTCTTTCACAAGCTATCTTACCGATCTTACACCAGGCCGTACCTATTATGTCCGTGCTTATGCGACAAACCTGATGGGTACCTCTTATGGGGACCAGCATGAGTTCAGGACAACCGGTGAGTCTCCACTTGAAGTCATGGAAGCCTCAAATTGCTTTATAATATCAGAATCCGGCACCTATGCATTTGATTCTGTAAGGGGCAATAGCTCAGAGTCAGTAGGAAGTGTTTCTTCAGCTGAGGTTTTATGGGAGTCTTATGGCACATCTGAGACTCCTGTGGTAGGTTCATTGGTGTCTTCTGTATCAGTTGAGGGTGATATGATAGTCTTTGAAGTTCCCGATCCTTATCGTGAAGGCAACGCTGTAATCGCAGCTAAGGATGCAAATGGCACGATTCTTTGGTCGTGGCATATCTGGTTGACGGACGAGCCTGAGGGACAGATATATAACAACAACGCAGGTACTATGATGGACCGCAATTTAGGCGCAACAAGTGCCACTCCGGGTGATGTAGGTGCTTTGGGACTTCTTTATCAGTGGGGCCGTAAGGACCCGTTCTTGGGTTCTTCTTCTATCAGCAGCGAAGTATATGCCCAATCAACGATTACTTGGCCGTCTGCCGTATCTTCAGATTCTTCGACAGGTACAGTAGATTTTGTTACTTCTCATCCGACGACTTTTGTGAAAGCAGGTTCTTCCTCAGATTGGGATTGGCATTATTCTTCTCGTGACAACACATTATGGCAGTCGGAGAAGACGATATATGATCCATGTCCAGTCGGTTGGCGTGTTCCAGATGGAGGAAACAACGGTGTGTGGGCAACAGCGAAGGGTTCTTATTCGTCTTACAACAGGAGTTATGACAGCACAAACAAAGGAATGAACTTTTCTGGTGATTTCGGCAGTGCCTCAACCATCTGGTATCCTGCTTCGGGTTATCGCGCCTACAGCGATGGGGCATTTCTCAATGTCGGCTACGACGGCCGCTATTGGTCAGTTACTCCTGACTACTTCTGCGCATACTGCCTGTACTTCAGCGGCAGTGGCAAAGTCGCGGCGTACTACTACGATCGGGCGTTCGGCTTCTCAGTCCGTTGCCTCCAAGTAACCGACTAAGTTCCTCTATACTATCGTATTATGAAAAATCACCTGCGGCATTTGGAGCAGGTGATTCTTCATAAGGTGCTGTATGTCAGTGTCTTTTGCTTCAGGATTCTTTCTGGCGAAAGCAAGGGTGCCCGAGACCTCGGTTATTTCCTGGACACGTTGTATTTTATCTGCATCCGGGTCAGGTCTTCGATGAATGGGGAGGTGACTGCGACGCGGAATTTTCGGGAGAGGAATTCTATGTTCCACTTGTTTTCCGGGTCGTAGAGGAACATCGTGAGAGGGACGTTACCTTTGTTCTTCTTGATGAGCTTGACCAGCTGTTCACGGAATTCCGGGGAGAGCATCGGGGTGGAGATGCTGATCGAGAATCCCTTGATGTAGGTGTCCACGACATTTCCGAGCAGGACGACCTTCTTCACCTTGAAGGCATATGGAGATGTCTTGCCCTGGGCCCTTTCTTCCGGCTTGAGGTAGAATTTCTCATCTATTTCTCCTTCGATGAATATGGCGTTGTTCACCTGCATGTAGCTCATGAAGTTCTCGTGGTCCTTGCCGAAGAGGGCGAGTTCGTAGCTTCCGCCGTAGTCTTCGATGACTGTCTTGGACCATGGTCTTCCAGTCTTGGTGGTCATCTGCTGGCAACTTGTGACGAAGCCGGCTACATTGACCTTCATCTTGGTCTTCCTGGCCTCGCAGTCGGACACTATGCTGTCTATTTCACCCACCTGGCATGTGGTGAAGTTCTCCAGTTCGAAGGCGTACTGGTCCAGCGGATGCGAAGAAAGGTACATTCCCACCAGTTCCTTCTCATATTTCAGTTTTTCCAATACGTCCTCATCTCCCGTCATTTCCGGGATCTCAGGCCTTTCAGGCTTCATTTCCTCCACTTCACCGAACAGGGATATAGAGCTTTCCTCGCAGTCCTTCTTATAAAGTTCTCCGTATCTGATCAGGGTGTCAAGGAAGGTGTCGCCATTCTTGCCCGGCAGCATGAACTGCTTTCTGCATATGCCGAAACTGTCAAACGCTCCGGCGTGCAGAAGTGACTCAAACGCCTTTCTGTTGACCATTCCGGACATACGCTCCACGAAGTCATATATATCCTTGAAAAGGCCGTTTTCTTCGCGTTCCGCGAGTATTGCGCGCACGATGTTGTCACCGAATCCCTTGATGCCGCCGAGTCCGAAGCGGATCTCTCCGTTCTTGTTTACGGTAAACCTTGAATCCGACTCGTTGATGTCCGGATTGAGCACCTTCAGACCGTTTTTCTTGCAGTCATCCATGATCTTCTTGATCTCTTCCATGTTGGAGAGATTCTTTGTGAGGTTGGCTGCCTGGAATTCTGCAGGATAGTGTGCCTTGAGCCATCCGGTCTGGTAGCTTACCCATGCATAGCAGGTCGCGTGGGACTTGTTGAAGGCATAGGATGCGAACTTTTCCCAGTCTGCCCAGATCTTTTCAAGCATCTCCTGAGGGTGCCCGTTCTTCGTTCCTCCTTCGATGAAGAGGCCCTTGAGGCTGTCCAGGACATCCTTCAGCTTCTTACCCATCGCCTTACGCAGTGTGTCCGCCTGACCTCTTGTGAAGTCGGCAAGCTTACGAGACAGAAGCATGACCTGCTCCTGATACACAGTGATGCCATAGGTGTCCTGAAGGATTTCCTCCATCTGAGGGAGGTCATATACGATGGCCTGGCGTCCCTGCTTACGCTCGACGAAGTCATGAATATAGTCCATAGGACCCGGACGGTAGAGGGCGTTCATCGCAATGAGGTCCTCGAAACGGTTCGGCTGGAGCTTGATGAGCCATTCCTTCATGCCGGGACTTTCGAACTGGAACACGCTCGTGGTGTCTCCGCGGCTGTAAAGGGCATATGTCTCCTTGTCATCGATCGGAATCTTCTCTATGTCGAACTCGATTCCGAAACGTTTCTTTATGTTGGCCTGACATTCCTTGATGATGGAAAGCGTCCTCAAGCCGAGGAAGTCCATCTTCAACATTCCCACTTCCTCGATGTAGTGGCCGTCGTACTGTGACACCCACACTTCTTCTCCTGTGAGCTTGTCGTTGGCTATACAGATAGGAATGTATTCGGTGAGGTTGCCTCGTCCGATGATCATTGCACAGGCATGTACACCGGTCTGACGGATGCAGCCTTCAAGCTTCTGGGCATATTCGAGTACCTCCTGGGTCTGTCTGGTGCCGTTTTCTATCTCGTTCTTCAGCTCGGGAACGTACTTGTAGCAGTTCTTGAGCTTCGGCTTGTACTCGACCTCCTTCTTGTATTTTCTGAACTTTTTCAGGATCTTGATCTTCTGACCAGGATTGTCGGGATCGTCGATCTCGACCTCCTTGTCGAATATCTTCTGGCCTTCTTCCGGCTTGTCTCCTTCATTATACGGTTCCTCCTTGTCTTCCTTCACGCTGATAGGCTTGTCGGGCACCATCTTCGTGAGCCTGTTGGAATCGTCGATGCTCATGTTGCTGACACGCGCGACATCCTTGATGGCTGACTTTGCCGCCATCGTTCCATAGGTTATCACGTGTGATATGTGGTCCTTTCCGTATTTCTCCTCGATGTACTGGAAGACGCGGTATCGGCCGTCGTCATCGAAGTCGATGTCGACATCGGGCATGTTGATACGGTCCGGGTTCAGGAATCGCTCGAAGAGAAGGTCGTATTTGATAGGGTCTATATTGGTGATCTTCAGGCAGTAAGCAACTGCAGATCCGGCAGCGGATCCACGTCCGGGACCTACGGATATGCCTTCGGCGCGTGCTGCGGCGATGAAGTCCTGCACGATGAGGAAGTAATCCGGGAATCCCATCTTGCAGATGGTCTTGAGCTCGAACTCGATGCGCTCGGCCTGTTCGTCGCTGAGTTCTTCGCCATATCTCCAATGTGCTCCCTTGTAGGTGAGATGACACAGGTAAGCGACCGAACGGCAGAATTCTTCGCCTCGCTCCTTGCCGTTCTTGTCACATCTTCCTTCGTCGATGATCGACTTGTATTTCTCAAGATATGTGTCTATGTCTGCAAGGAAGTCTTCAGGAAGGTCGAATTTCGGAAGGATGGGATCCTTATCGATCTTGTAGCTTTCGATCTTTGAAGCCACTTCAAGAGTGTTGCTGAGCGTCTCGAGATGGTCATAGAACATGTCCGCCATCTCTTCCTCGCTTTTAAGGTACTCTTCCTGAGTGTAGCGCAGACGGTCAGGATTGTCTATGTTCACGTTTGTGGTGAGGCATATCAGCCTGTCGTGCGCAGGGCCGTCCTCCTTGCGTGTGAAATGGACGTCGTTTGTGGCGACCACCTTCGTGCCTGTCTTTTCGGCAAGTACGTATATTCCTTCGTTGGAAATCAGCTGTCTTTCATATACTTCCTGAGACTGTCCGGGGATCTTTGTCTTGTGCTGCTGCACCTCGAGGTAGAAATCCTCTCCGAACACTCTCTTGTGCCACATTACTGCCTCTTCCGCAGCCTTCATGTCACCTGCGATGATGGCTCTCGGAATCTCACCCGCGATGCAGGCAGAGCAGCAGACGAGATCGGATGAGTTCTGCTCCACAATCTCGTGGCTGACACGTGGCTTGTCGTAATACTTTCCCTCAATGTGGCCGGTGGACACTATCTTCATCAGGTTCTTGTAGCCGTTGTAGTTCTTGGCCAGAAGAATCAGGTGATAATAGCCTCTGTGGTCCTTGTCCTTCAGCTTATGGTCATAATGCCGTGTCACGTAGATCTCGCAACCTATGATGGGCTTGACCTCAGGGAACTTCTTCGCCACCTTCAGAAATTCCTTGACTCCATACATGTTTCCATGGTCTGTGATTGCAAGTGCCGGCATTCCAAGCTCCTTTGCTCTTTCAAAAAGGCTTGAAATCGACGCCTGGCCGTCGAGGATGGAATACTGTGTGTGGACGTGAAGATGGACGAATGACATAGCTGTAAATATTAAGGAGGACAAATATAAAGAATCTTGTCTTACCTATCAAAAATAAAAATCCCTCTGATGTCAACTGCTTGAACATCAGAGGGAAAAGTTATTAACAATCCGTCAAGGGATTATTTTGCGTTTTTCTTGTTCTCAGCCTTTCTTGTCACATCGTACATGATTGGTGTAGCGATGAAGATAGAAGCGTAAGTACCGATCACGATACCGAGGATGAGGGCTACTGCAAGACCTCTGATCACCTCACCACCGAAGATTGCAATCGCGAGCATTGTCACGAGAGTAGTGAGTGATGTATTCATGGTACGTGAGAGAGTGCTGTTGAGGGCCTCGTTCACGTTCTGACGGAAGTCTGCCTTAGGATGAAGCTCCTTGTACTCACGGATACGGTCGAAGATTACCACTGTATCGTTGATAGCGTAACCGATGATGGTCAGGATCGCAGCGATGAATGTCTGGTCGATATCAAGGCTGAATGGAAGGATTCCTGAGAAGAGTGAGAAGAAGCCGATCACGATGAGTGCGGTATGTGCAAGACCTGTCACACCACCGAGACCCCATGTCCAACCGCGGAAACGGACTGCGATGTATGCGAAGATCACGAAGAGTGCGATGATCACAGCGATGATTGCGTCTCTTGTGATGTCGTTTGCAATTGTAGGACCTACCTTGTCAGAGCTCTGGATACCGAAAGGTGAGGTCTGTGTAGAAGTAAATTCTTCAAGTGTGAGGGTGTTCTTGAAGAATCCCTGTGTAGCTGCATGGAGTTTGCCTTCGATCTCTGTGTCTACAGCTGAAGACTCATCTTCAACCTTGTACTGGGTTGTAACCTTCATCTGGTCTTCGCCACCGAACTGCTTGACTTCTACGGATGTGCCCTCGAATTCAGCGAGAACGGCCGCACGTACATCCTCTGTTGTCACAGGCTGGTCAAACTTCACGACATAAGTACGTCCACCGGTGAAGTCAACACCATAGGTGAAGCCCTTGGTGAAGATCGATACGAGTGAGATGAGTATGAGTGTACCTGAAACGATGTAGGCGATCTTCTTCTTTCCGATGAAGTCAACCTTTGTATTCTGAAGGAAGTTTCTTGTAAGCTTGCTGTCGAATGCCACTGTCTTGCCCTTTGACACTCTGTCATCGAAGATGATTCTTGTGATGAAGATAGAGGTGAGGACAGAAGTGATGATACCGATGATCAGTGTTGTAGCAAAACCCTGTACAGGACCTGAACCGAACACGAAGAGAACGATACCGGTAAGGAGGGTAGTGATCTGACCGTCGATGATTGCAGAGTATGCGTTCGAGTAACCGTCAGCGATGGCCTTGCTCAGACCCTTGCCGGCACGAAGTTCCTCTTTGACACGCTCATAGATGATGACGTTGGCGTCCACAGCCATACCGAGGGTAAGTACCAGACCGGCGATACCAGGGAGAGTGAGGACTGCTCCGAATGAAACGAGAGTACCGAAAAGAAGGATCACGTTGCAGAGGAGGGCGATGTCAGCGATGACACCGGCTCCACGATAGAAGAATACCATGTAGAGGAGGACGAGAATGAACGCGATCACGAATGAGATGAGACCTGCGTTGATTGAAGCCGCTCCGAGTGATGGTCCTACAACCTGCTCCTGGATGATTGTTGCAGGTGCAGGGAGCTTACCTGACTTGAGGACGTTTGCAAGGTCCTCAGCCTCTTCGAGTGTGAAGTTACCTGTGATCTGTGAGCTTCCGCCTGAAATCTCGTTCTGTACGGTAGGATATGAGTAGACCATACCGTCGAGCACGATTGCAATCTGCTTGCCGATGTTGTCCTTTGTGAGTCTTGCCCAAGTGTTTGCACCCTCTGCATTCATGGTCATTGAAACCTCAGGGTTTCCGCCTGAATTGCCGTACTGTACGCGTGCGTCAGTCACGCTGCCGCCATCGAGCGGAGCCTTGCCGTCGCGTGAAGAAGCCTTGATTGCAACGAGCTCGAAGATGTTCTCGCCTTCAAAGAAAGGAGAAGCCTTGACGCCCCACATAGGCTTGAATTCAGGTGGGAAGAGAGCCTTGATCTGAGGCATAGCAAGATACTTGTTGATCTTTGCTGTGTCAGCATAGTGTGCATAACCGATGCAGGCATTTCCTCTTGCTCCTGATGGCTGGAGGACAGCGAAGAGAGGATTTCTCTTCAATTCTGCCTGGATCGCAGCATCGTTTGAGTTGTTCTGAAGCTCTTCAGCGAGGAGGTCGTCGCCTTCTGCGGCTGCCTCTTCAGCAACAGTCTCCTCAACCGGCTCCTGTACTGCAAGGATCTCTGCGAGTACGCTGTTAGCCTCAGTGAGGAAGCCTTCGATCTCGGTGTTGTCGTATGTTGCCCAGAACTCGAGTGATGCTGTTCCCTGGAGGAGCTTTCTTACACGCTCAGGCTCCTTTACACCTGGGAGCTCAACGAGGATACGGCCTGTGTTTCCGAGCTTCTGGATGTTCGGCTGTGTCACACCGAAGCGGTCGATACGGTTTCTCAGGACGTTGAATGAGTTCGAGATTGCGCTCTCTGACTCTGCTCTGATGACCTCGATGACCTGCTCGTCTGTTGACTCAGGACCGATCTTGTCTCTCATTTCGTATGTTCCGAAGATCTGAGCGAGAGGCATTCCGTTTGCTGTCTCCTTCCATGCCTCTGCGAAATGAGTGATGAAGTCACCCCTTTCCTCTACGCTGCGCTGTTTTGCGATAGCGATGGCATTTGTGAACTCAGGAGTGGTGTTTCCACCAGCAAGAGCCTTCACCAGGTCCTCAAGCTGCACCTGGAGCATTACGTTCATACCACCCTTGAGGTCGAGACCGAGGTTGATTGACTTGGCCTGTACATCCTTGAAGGTGTAGCCCAGATAAATCTTTTCTGAAGAAATTGAGTCGATGTACCTCCTGCTTTCCTCTGATCTGATAGAGTCGAGGTAAGAGGTCTGGTCTGCCTCGGCAACCTTGCCGAATGCAGCTGAATTCATTGCAGCCTGAACTTTTGCCTCCGCAAGTTTCTCTGCCTTGTTGTTCTGGATCTTGTCCACGAGTGTGAACGAAAGCTGCCAGAGCGATGCAAGGAGAAGGAGGATGGCTACAAATCTGATAGCGCCTTTACTTTGCATAATAATTTATTGTTTTAATGATATTTGTATGCATCTTTTGGAGACGATATGGAACAGTTATCCCATACCATCCGCAAAATAGGGCACAAATTTACGATTTTTTTCTGATAAATGAAGTTTCTGTAAATATTTCTTATTTTTGTAGGCTGAAAATGAGTCATTTTGAGTGATGAAAATCAATAATACTACATATTATATATCATCTGTCATATTTTTCCTGTCTTCATTTCTCTCTTTCGGGCAGAATGCGGACAGTCTGATAGTGTCGGGTGACATTGCCCATTTCAATTATGATTTCGACTGTGCGGTCGAAGCATATTCGGAGGCCTTGGCCATCATGGAGAAGGATTCCTCAGACACGCTTGACATCCGGAATCTGAAGGACAAGATGCTCCAGGCGGAGAACGGAAGGAATATGAGGAAGTTCACCTACAGCCCGGTAGTTCTGGCAAGACACCGTTTCTCCATCGATGAGTTCTACCTTTATTATCCCCTTCCGGACAGGAGCTGGAGGACATCCTCAAATCTGACAGGTTCTTCTTTCGATCACCCGCTGTATAAGGCAGTATATGCCCCGGAAGATGCAGGACGCATATTTTATTCTTCTGCTGATCATGAAGGCATATACAATATATATATGACTGAACTTGCAGACACTCTCTGGAGCGTGCCGGCCTTTCTTAACGAGCAGGTCCTTTCTGCAGCAGATGAAATATATCCGATGCTCTCTCCTGACGGGAAGACTCTGTATTTCGCTTCGAAGGGTCTGTATGGGGTCGGCGGTTTCGATCTATATATGTCGGAGTGGTCGGATGAGGAAAAGGACTGGTCGGAGCCTGTGAACATGGGATTTCCGTATTCGTCTCCGGCAGATGACTTCCTTCTTGTCAATTCTCATGACGGACGCTACACTTTGTTTGCTTCAAACAGGGAGTGTACGGCCGACAGTGTGTATGTATATGTGCTTGAGCATGATTCGCTTCCTGTCAGAAAGGAAGTAGACGACCCGGACCGTCTCTGTGAGATAGCGGCCCTTGAGATTTCCGAGGCTTCGCTCAAAGAGACGGAACATGCTCCGTCCGTGCCGGAAGATGCTGGCATCCGCAGATATGTCGACAAGATGAATGTGGTGCGTGCTATCAGGGATTCGATGAACTTCTATCAGAACTCCCTTGAAGACGAACGCAACAGGTTCGCATTGAGCAACGATGTCTCGGAGAGGCTTGCGCTGACGGACATCATACTTGAACACGAGTCAAAGATCCCTCATCTGAAGAGTCAGCTGGACAAGGCTGTTGCGCAGCTGCAGGACATAGAGATGGATCTCCTGTTCAACGGAATCTCCATAGATCCGGAAAAGATTCTGGAAGATACCGACCGTGAGGTGGTAGGTGACGCTACGAGCTATGTGTTCACCAGAATGACAGAGGGTGGACCTCTTGCCCTGAACCTCAGGCAGCCGGAAAGGAAGTTTGATTATTCCTTCAAGGTTGAAAAGACCGGACAGTTTGCCGAAGACAACACGATACCTTCAGGAATCGTCTATCAGATACAGATCTTCACATCCAAGTCCAAGGCTACTGTCAAGAGCCTCAGAGGACTGAGCCCGGTGTTTGAAAAACGCTATCCTAACACAGGTACATACGTTTACAGGGTCGGTCTGTTCAGGACATATAACGACGTGCTGTCGAAACTCAATGCCGTCAAGAAAGCGGGTTTCCGCAGCGCCTTCATCGTGGCCTATATCGATGGTGAAGAGGTTAAGGTCGCTTCTGCGCGCAGCAGGGAATATTCTGCTGTCGAGGAGACTTTCTACAGGGTGGTCTTTGTCCCTGAAGGAGGAGCACTTGACGCCACTCTTTCTGCAGGAATAAGGCAGAGGTCTTCCGGAAAGGATATGGCACGTTCTGAAACCTCCGATGGAAGGACCTCTTATCTCATAGGTCCGTTCCCGGATAAGAAGGAAGCTGAAGCGCTGGCCGCCTTCATCAGGAGCATGGGTGTGGAAGAAGTGACGGTTGACATATTGGATAAATAATATTAAGATATATGGGACTTATAATAACATTGATTCTTGTCGGCCTGGTGCTGATCTTTGCTGAGATCCTGCTTATTCCGGGTGTGGGAGTGGCCGGTATACTGGGACTTCTTTCCATGGGAGGATCATGCTTCTATGCCTTCATGGAATTCGGAAACACTACAGGAGCAGTCGTGACTGCGGTAAATGTCGTGCTTGTTGTGGCTCTCACCGTCTATGTCCTTCGTGCGAAGACATGGAAGAGGATGGCGCTTGAGACAAACATCACCTCGAAGGCCGTAGAACAGGCGGTTCTCCGTGTCGGAGAAAAGGGACGCACGCTCACCAGACTGGCTCCTATGGGATCTGCAAGATTCGGGGACTATGTCGTAGAGGTGAAGGCTCTGGAAGGAATGATGGATCCCGACACTTTCGTGGAGGTCGTCCTGATAGAGGAAGGAAAGATATATGTAAAAGCCATATAATTGAATATCAAATAATTAATATAGTATATTATGGATGCAATGATTATTGTGTGGATAGCCGTGGCCATAATAGGTCTTGTGGTTTTCCTATGGTTCTTCCCTGTAACCCTCTGGTTCCAGGCTCTTATTTCAGGAGTCCGCATCTCTCTTATCCAGCTCGTGCTCATGCGCTGGAGGGGCGTTTCTCCCAACACTATCGTAATGGCTATGGTGACCGGAACCAAAGCCGGTCTGACACTCTATGCCAACGAACTCGAAGCTCATTATCTCGCAAAGGGTAATGTCCCAAAGGTCGTCAATGCACTGATCTCTGCCGACAAGGCAAACATCGCCCTGGATTTCAAGATGGCTGCCGCAATCGATCTTGCCGGCCGTGATGTTTTCGAGGCTGTCCAGATGTCGGTCAATCCGAAGGTCATAAACACACCTCCTGTGACTGCGGTTGCAAAGGATGGTATCCAGCTCATCGCCAAGGCACGCGTAACTGTCCGTGCCAACATCAAGCAGCTTGTCGGAGGTGCCGGTGAAGAGACAGTCCTTGCACGAGTAGGAGAGGGAATCGTGTCTTCAATCGGTTCAGCCGAGAGTCACAAGCTCGTTCTCGAAAATCCGGACAGCATCTCCAAGGTGGTGCTTCACAAGGGTCTTGATGCAGGAACAGCTTTTGAAATCCTGTCCATCGATATCGCAGACATCGATATCGGAAAGAACATCGGAGCCGTTCTCCAGATGGATCAGGCATCAGCGGACAAGAACATCGCCCAGGCACGAGCGGAAGAGCGCCGTGCGATGGCAGTGGCTCTTGAGCAGGAGATGAAGGCCAAGGCGCAGGAGGCACGCGCCCGCGTGATCGAGGCTGAGGCTGAAGTTCCTCTCGCAATGGCAGAAGCATTCCGCAACGGCAACCTCGGCATAATGGATTACTACAAGATGAAGAACATCCAGGCCGACACCGAAATGCGCGAAAACATAGCAAAACAATAACTTATGAAAAATCACCTGCTCCATATGACGCAGGTGATTTTTGAAGTTTTATTTTGTGAATCAGTAAAAACTTTATATATTTGCAGTCCCATTGGATAAAGTGGGCCAGTTTGGTGAGATGGGTGAGTGGCTGAAACCACCAGTTTGCTAAACTGACGTACGGGTAACCGTACCGGGGGTTCGAATCCCCCTCTCACCGCAGAAAGGAAGTCGTAAGACTTCCTTTTTGTGGTATATGGGGGGGTGAGAACCCTGGGTTCGTTATCGACGAAGTCGCTGAGCCTTAGCGAAGAATCCCCCTCTCACCGCAGAAAGAAAGCCGCAAGTTGTTGAAAAACAAACACTTGCGGCTCTTTTTGTGTCCTGAAAATTGCACGGAAATTGCACGGAAAATGCATCTTCGGATTTGGCTCCACTGATTACGTTACAAAGTCACCCTCATGCACCCGGGTGTCATTTTCTTCCACACCCGGGTGCGCTCATCGTCTTCTCAGCCCACTACAAGGCCACTTGCTGCACCTAGGTGTGCCACCCAAACACACCCGGGTGCATTTTTGCAGGTGGCCCTGAATCCGGCTTTGACTAAATGTCAATTCTGCTGTTTTGTTGTCCTGAATTGCTTGTTTCCTTGTTTTTCTGACGAGATTTTCATAATATTTGTAAGTGCGGGTATGCTTTTTACTATACCCGGGATAAGATTCTTACCAGATATGAAAGTTTTGATAGTTTCCAACAATGTCTATTTGAGGGGGAACGGGGTGTGTACGGCAGTTCAGTCATTGAAATCCCGCCTCCTGAAAGCAGGGATTGATGTACGTCTGCTTGCCGGTGAAAATCCGGAGGCAGGGGGTCCTCAGCCGGACTACCCGCTAAAGCCCTTTATCTTCCCTTTTTTCCAACCGATAATCACAGCCAACGGCTATAGCTTTTCCAGACTGGACAAGAAGATGATAAGAGAAGCCGTCCGCTGGGCAGATGTTGTTCATCTGATGGAAGGGTTCCCGTTGCAGTCAGCGACGGTCAAGGCTGCAGAAGAGGCCGGAAAACCTTGTGTAGGTACGTATCACATATTCACTGAAAACATCACTGCCAACCTTGGAATAGGATATGAGACCTTCGTGAACCGGTTGATAAACAGGTGGTGGAGCAGCGCCGTGTACAACCGTTGTGCATACGTCCAATGTCCTAGCCGTACGGTGAGGGACCATCTTCAGGAGAACGGATATACCGCACCTCTGAAGGTCATATCCAATGGCATAGAGCCTGTTGATCGCCATCAGCAGTCAGAAGGCATAAAGACAGATCCCTTCCGTATCCTATGCACGGGAAGACTCTCCAACGAGAAGTCACAGATGACCCTCATCAAGGCCATGCGTCACTCAAGGCACGCCGGCGAGATAGGACTGCATTTTGCCGGAAACGGGCCAAAGGCCAGGAAGATCATGAAGGCTGCTCACAGACTTGTCGAGGATGGCGTCCTTGTCCATGAACCTGTCTTCGGGTTCTATACCCAGAAAGAGCTCAGGGACCTGGCTGCCACGTCCTATCTTTATGTTCACTGCGCCACAATAGAGGTCGAGGGATTGTCCTGCCTGGAGGCCCTTCAGCAGGGTGCAGTGCCTGTAATCGCCAGAAGCAGACTCTCTGCAGCAAGCCAGTTCGCATTGGATGAAAGGAGTGTCTTTACAGCCGGTGATCCGAAGGAACTTGCCGAAAGGATCGACTGGTGGATCGAGCATCCGGAGGAAAGAATGAACATGGGAAAGCTGTATGTCGGATCAGTGAAGGCTTATGACGCCGCGGACTCGACTTCAAAGATAATAAGGATGTATGAAGAAGCGATCGATGAAACGGATAAATAAGTTCGTGTCTGTAGTGGGTGCTGCCTTTGTGCTTGTTTCGTGCGGAGCATCAAGATATGCCATGAATGCGCAGTTTCCGGTTGTTGACAGCGGCATCGAATATGAGGGAATCCTCGAGGAGTGCATGCATGACTGCTCCGTGGAAGGTCCTCGACAGCGGAGGATGTATGTCTATCTACCTAAGGATTATTATGACACTGAGGACCGATTCCCTGTACTGTATCTCCTTCATGGGGCCAGAGGAAACGAACTCTCCTGGATCCATAAGGGGAACATATTGCATAACATTGACAGTCTGACATCTTCTTCCCTGATGAAGGAGACCATTGTGGTCTTCCCCAATGTCAATCAGTACAACAGTGAAAGGGACTTTGGCAAATCGCGGCTGAAGGGCGCCATAGAATCCTTCTTTGAGACTGACGGAACTGTCGAGGCCGCCTTTGTGAATGATGTCGTCAGTACGGTGGACAGTCTGTACCGTACCGTTCCGGACAAGGAGCACAGGGCAATCGCAGGACTGTCCATCGGTGCCATGCAGTCTATGTATATTTCTGCAAACTCACCGTCTTCATTCGGTTATATAGGCCTGTTTTCGTCGATGGTGCATCCCGTGTTGAGGAAAAGCGATTACTCATCATTCTACAGGCATCTCAAGGCCAAGATGAGGGAGCAGTTCGTCGCTCCTCCGGAGCTGTACTACATAATGGTCGGAAAAACGGATATATATTATCCGAGGATGATGAGTTTCAGCCGTTACCTTGAAAAGAAGGGCTATCCCTTCGAGTTCTACATTACCGAAGGTGGACATCAATGGTACAACTGGGAGAAGTATTCGGAAACATTCATGCAGAGCCTATGGCGCTAAGCCTTGTGGAAGGAGGCGATGTACCTGTCGTGTTTTTCCTGATAAATGTCTGCGATCGTGATTATCATTGCCGTGTCGTAACAGTCTCCGAAGTCAGGATCGAAGGTCGTTCCGAATGTCTTCATGGTAGGGGACAGGCCTATGTATGAGTGGATCAGAGGAGGGATCGTGTCTCCCATGGACTTGACATAATTGTTTAGGATCTGATAGTCTTCCTTGTAGCTGGCTCCCGTGAACATCTCGTCAAACATTTCAGCCTGCTCCGCTGTCCAGCGCTCAGGGTTCTTTGATGTGATCAGCCCCTCCCTGTCTCCGAAATGCTTGTCCAGATAGTAGACCATGGCCTTTCTGCTGAGTTCCGGACTCGAACTGTAGATGGTAACCTTGCCGGAAAGGTACTTTACTGACTGGTCGGTCGCTATCAGGCCTCCGATGCCGTCCCAGAGGTTGTCGAGGGCGAAAAGTGCCTTCCTGCCCATCTGGGCGGACTGATATTTCGGCTGGACGAACGCCCGTGCCATTTCTATGCAATATGGGAAATACTCGTCGATGAACTTCTGTGAGAAATCGAAGAGGTGTTCAGTGTTGACGTACGGCTGGCCGTTCTCATGGAATGAAGCCATGGACCAGCGTGTGAACCTGTAGCCTCCTATGATTTCATCGGCTTCCGGATTCCAGACGACCAGCTGGAAACACGCCTTGTCTTCAAGGTCAAAATGGTCGAGGTCACATTCCGTGCCGCTTCCGCCTCCTACGGCTCTGAAGGACACCTCGCGAAGACGGCCGATCTCTCTCAGGACATTGGGAGCGCAATCGTTATTTACTACATAGATTTCGTTGTTTCCCCTGTTGGTGTTACGGAGAAAAGTCTTTTCATTGAGCTCTTTCTTGAGAAGAGCCACATCTATAGGGTCAATTATAGGAGGAATCATGATCTTACATATTTGGTGTGCATCCGTTGTCAAGCGAAAGGGACTTCACTGTGTTTTTCACTTCATCAGCCCATTGCAGGTCTGTCTTCGAACTGTCGAATGTTGTGTATGGTATCGGTTTTCCGAAGGTTATGACGAATTCATTTCCGGTCTGCTTGAAGAGTTCGTCCACAAGAAAGAGCATTCCGATGTTGAACTTCAGCTTCAGGGTCCTGCTCAGCCAGCTGAGAAAGAAATACCATCTGGAATTGTGTCCGGAAATGTGTACTGGGACCACGTCGCGTCTGTATTTCCTTGCCTGGGTGACGAACATCTTCTTCCAGGGCATTTCGGTGATGACTCCCTTGAAGGTCCTTGCACAAAGTCCGGCAGGAAAAACCAGGATCTGGGAGTCTGACTCGAACATGCGCGTAATCCGTTCTGTGATCTTCCTGTCCTGTCTGCCGCTCATTACATTTACGGGTACAAAGAACTCCTGCAGAGGCTTCAGACTGTAGAGTATCTGGTTGGAGGGCACCTTGAAACCTTCTCCGTACAGTCTTTTGAATATCGATCCTATGATCAATGCTTCCGGACCGCCCAGAGGGTGGTTGCAGGCAAAGATGTATTTCTTTGAGAGGTCGATATTCTCTTCTCCACGGGTCCTGTATGTGATGTCGACATGTTTCAGTGCCTCGTCAAAGAATCCTACTCCTGCATAATGTTCGGCTGTCATCACGAATTCGTTTATTTCCTTGAAATGAAGCCTTTTTTTCAGGAACCACTTGACGAAACCCGGCAGACGGGCCGACATCTTCGGTCCGAGTATCTCGTCAAGGTCAAGAAGGTAATCAGTTCTGTCCTTTAACATAGCTCTTCCGTATTATGAAATAGAACACGACACCGATGAGGATCCATATAAGCAGCACTACACGGCTCTGGAATGACAGATAGCCCGGCATCCCCGGAATCACGAGGAGAGAGAGGAAGAACAGTGAGAATATGCATCCGAGGATACCGAATACCGTGTATTTCCTGTCTCCGTTTCTCTTTCCTGTTATTGCGGCTGAGGCTGTTGTGTATGCAAATACGATGGCTGCTCCGACACTGGTCATGTCTACGATCCAGATGAGTATCTCTCTTCCGAACCATGGCGCGAAAAGGCTCATTACCATCACGAATATGATGGCGTTGACCGGGGTTCCGTACTTGTCTGAAAGCTTTTCAAACCATTTCGGGAGGCTCCCTTCCTTGGCCATTGCGTACATCAGCCTGGATGTGGATATGTAGAATGCATTCATTCCGGAAACAACTGCGCAGAACATTGCTATGCCCAGGACCACTATACCTGCAAGTCCGATGGTGTTTCTCACCACATAGCCGGTCGGCCAGTTGGTACGTCTTGCCAGAAGGTCCTGCCAAGGCTCCACTCCGACAGCAGTCACCGCGCAAACGGCTATGTACAGGATGGCTGCAACGAGTATTGCAGATATCATTATCGATGTGGATTTCTTGTGGCTGAAGTTATACTCTTCAGCGCTTTGCGGGATGCAGTCAAAACCTATGAAGGCCCATGGTGCCATTGCTACAATGCTGAACACTCCCTTCCACCATCTTCTGCCTTCAGGAAAACCTGGTGACAGATTGCTCCAGTCAGCGGCGCTGAACACGAGGAATGTGATGACCAGAATGCATCCGACAAGGGTGAGCGCAATTGCTGTCTGCATCCAGGCGGCCTGCTTTATTCCCCTGATGTTGATGAGTGCCATAATGATTATGGCAGCCGAAGCCAATATCACTTCTCCTGCGTAGACTTCCCATCCTGCTATCTCATAGAGAAAGCCCTGCTGTATGATTCCAGGGAACAGATAGCGGCTTATCAAGGCCAATGCCGTGGCATTGAGCGGGATAAGGCTCCAATATGCAAGGATCATTGCCCAGCCGCATACGAAGGCATTCCGTTTGCCTATGGTTTCCTTGGTGTAGACAAATTCTCCTCCACTCAAAGGGAAGGTCCTGATAAGGTAACCGTAGCTGATGGCTATGACTATTATGAGCAGTGCTCCGATGAGCATGCCGGCTGCTGTTCCTGCAGGTCCTGCTTTAGGAAGGAAGGTAGTGCCTGGCAGGACGAAACAGCCCCAACCGATTATCGCACCGAGGGCAAGGCCCCATACATCTATGGGGCGCATTACCTTTTGAAGTTTAGCGTTCTTGTCGGACATAGGTTCAGTTTTGGATAAAATACCCGACTAAGTTATAAAAAGTTTTCATTATAGGAAATGAACGGAATGAATAATGAAAACCTGATTGCTATACTCTGTTCACGGCCACTTCATCCATGGTCGATCTACTGAAGATATTACTTGTGACGAGAAAAATCTGCTATATGAAAATAGTGTAAACTATATGGTGCCATGAAAATATAGGCTGAAATAAGTGCGAATTTTCCTTACATTATACGATATTCTGCAATAATTATCTTATATTTGCACCAAGATTTAACCCTATGAAACAGTTTTCCTATCTTCTCGGAGGCATTGAGATTCTATCTCAATCAGTTGAAACACAAAAGACTAACAAGTTGTGGACCATAGTCTATATCAAGTCTGGTGCAGGCCTTTACATTATAGAAGGCCGCCTGACAGGACTGAATGACGGTGATGTGGTCATTATTCCTCCGGGGCTGTCATATAGTTTCTCCATGGACGACCTTGGTGGTGAATATAATGAAAATATCAATGCCTCTGTGTTTCAGTTCGGAGAGACCTGGCTCAATGGTCTGTTGTCTGTTTTCAGGACTCTCGGGGGAGTAGCCCTGAGGCTTAAGGAGATGAAGAGTGCCATGTCCGTGAAAGGTACGAAATGGATAAGGATGTCATCGGTGATGATGGATCTGAAGTCCTGTCCTCCCCAGTACCAGCCGCTCAAGATTCTCGAGCTCCTTGACCTTTTCAGGACGCCCGCGGACATCTATCCTATAACGATGGAGACTGCCTTTGACGGTGCAGATGCAGCGGAAAAGATGTCAAGAATCAGGAGATATATAGACTGCAACCTCCTCAACAGGATTACACTTGATGAGATAGCTGCATATTCCGGAATGAACAGGACCTATTTCTGCCTTTTCTTCAAGAAACATTTCGGGATGAGCCTGACGGAATACATCAACTTCGAGAGAACGAAAAAAGCCTCTGCCATGCTGACAGGAGGCTCTATGAACATTTCCGATGTGGCTCGTGAGAGCGGTTTCCCTAATGTGACTTACTTTAACAGGGTGTTCCGCAGAAATCACGGCATGTCACCCACCGAGTACCGTAACTCTAAGGTCTGAGGGCTAGGCGAGCAGCTTCTTCACTGTCGCAGATATGACACGTCCGTCTGCAAGGCCGGCGAGCTTCTTTGTGGCCACTCCCATTACCTTGCCCATGTCCTGAGGCTTCGAAGCTCCGACCTCAGCGATGATTTTTGTGAGTTCGGCTTCGAGTTCCGCTTCAGTGAGCTGTTTCGGAAGGTATACTTCCATCGCTCCAGCCTCGGCGAGCTCGTTTTCTGCAAGTTCCGGACGTCCGGCATCCATGTACTGCTGGGCGCTTTCCTTTCTCTGCTTTACAAGTTTCTGGATGATCTTCACGATTTCCTGGTCACTTACCTCACCATTTCCCCCTTCTGCTGTCTTGGCCAGAAGTATTGCTGCCTTGATGGCTCTGAGTGATGCGAGACGTACTGTCTCTTTTGCTTTCATTGCCGCAACGAGGTCGGCCTGTATTCTCTTTTCCATATTATTATATATTATCTGTATTTCTCGTAATCCGGCATAGCTATTCCGGAGATGAAGTCCTTGAATTTCCTGTCGTCCTTAGGACATATCACAAGCACGTCTTCCGTGTCTATCACCATGAAGTCTTCCAGACCCTTGATTGCAATCAGTTTCTTCTTTTCCTTGGATATGACCAGGGTGTTGGATGTTCCTTCTATAAGCGTCTTCTCGGCGCTGACGGCGTTTCCTGCCTTGTCCTTGTCGGAGATGTAGTTGTAGAGGGATTCCCAGGTGCCTATGTCCTGCCATCCGAATGAAACAGGGTAGATCCATGCCCTTTCCGTCTTTTCCATGACTCCATAGTCGATGGAAATGTTGAGACTGTCAGTGTATGCCCTGATTATGAATTCCTCTTCTATCTTTGTGCCTATGGCCGATTCCCAGCCTGTGAAGAATCCCGTGACTTCCGGGAGATATCTTTCCATTTCCTTTCTTATGGTGTCGGCCTTCCATACGAAGAGGCCTGAATTCCAGAAGAACTCTCCTGTGCTTATGAGTATCTGTGCGAGAGCCTTGTCCGGTTTCTCCGTGAAGGTCTTGACGGGCATGGGTTCGCCGTTCCTGCAGGCATCTTTTCCTCCGTAGGCCTGTATGTAGCCGTAGTTGGTGTCAGGTCTTGTAGGAATCACACCCAGGGTCATCAGCACGTCGTGCGCTTCCACATAGTCAAAGGCCTTCTTTATGGTCTCTACGAATAGATCTTCGTTGTCTATGATATGGTCGGACGGCGAGACTACGACCCGTGCATCTGGATTCCTCTTTAGCAGCACGTAGGTAGCGTATGCTATGCATGGCGCCGTGTTCCTGCTGTATGGCTCCAGCAGAAGATTTTCCTCACAGATTTCCGGTATCTGCTCCTTCACGAGGTCTCTGTACCTGCTTGCTGTAACTATGAGGATGTTCTCCTTCGGAATGAGTTTCAGAAAACGGTTGTATGTCTGCCGTATGAAGGTCTCTCCGGTGTCGGCAACATCAAGAAACTGTTTTGGAGCGTCTGTGCGGCTGACGGGCCAGAAGCGTTTTCCTACTCCTCCCGCCATGATCACACAATAACAATTCTTTATGTCCATTTTTATGTGGTGTATTTTATTTCTATAAATATATAGGTATATAGGCCTGAGGTATCCACTCGGTGATGCACCTGTCTCCTTCAAAGGTCACTGCCACAATGTCGAAATGGCATTCGTAGTCTCCGTAGGGGATGCCGTTCCGGGACTTCAGGAAGCGTAGCGCTGCATTAGTGATGTGTCTCTGCTTGATCTTGTCTACATTTGTCTGAGGTGGTGCCTGGATGTTCCGGCTCCGGGTCTTGACTTCCACAAAATGTATTCCATCCTTGTCGAATGTTATTATGTCTATTTCAAGATGGCCGCTTCTCCAGTTCCTCTCCAGGACCGTGTGTCCCATGTCTCTGAGAAGATCGCAGGCGATGTCTTCTCCCAGCCTTCCTATATTCTGTCTGTGATTGCCTCTATCTTCCATTCTCCCTCCTCCTTCTTCATTGTCGCAATCTTGTCTTTCCTGATTTCATCACTGATGACTATCGAGTAGTCGACCAGTCTCCTGTCCTGTTCCTTCCTGATGTCACCGATCTCTATCTCAGCTTCCTTCAGGATGGCAGCCGCGATCCCGGCGGCACTGCTGTCACGACGTGCCGCTTCGCTGACCGTGGCCCTGATGCCCTCTACATATTGACACATCATGGTGCTGTCGCAGAATTCGAGTGCCAGTTCATATTCTCCACCTGTCACTGCATTGCAGAATGCCTCCACAACTTCCTCCGGTTCGAGAACCTTGGTCTTCCCGGCTCCGCTGCAGCCGCTCAATACAGCCGCAGCCGAAATTATAACAAGGACTATATGTCTCATATCATTCAAATGTTACAATCGTTACTCCTGTGCCTCCGAACTGGATGTGTTCGTCCCTGGCGCTTGCCACTCCCGGCATGGTGCGCACGAGTTTCTGTATCTCGTCCCTCAGCACTCCTGTTCCTTTTCCGTGGATGATCCTCACACTCGGTATGCCGAGCATCACGGCGTCGTCGATGTATCTTGTCACTTTCTCAATCGCGTCGTTCAGCCTTTCTCCCCTTATGTCCATCTCTGTGCTGAAATTCAGCTTCCTTTCGGAGATAGAAGAGTCGTATCTGATTGCCGAGACAGGTCTTGATGTCTCTTTGATCACGCTTTTGTATTCGTTTGAGGTTATGCGCTCGACCTTGTCCAGAGGCATCTTGCTGCTGATGTTGCCGATGATGACCACGACCGCCTTGGCTGAGACCTTCGTCACTTCGCCCACCATCCCGTTGTCCTTCACGCGGACTTTTTCTCCGACTTTCAGCGGTGCTGAGCGGAATGCCTCGATCCTCTCCTTCTCGGCCTGCTGCTCCAGCATTTCGCGGGTTTCCTTGTCGTCTGCTTTTCTGGCCTTCCTCTGTTTCTGTCTCTCCTTCCTTGCATCGAGCTGGCGGATCTTCTTCTCTATGTAGTCCTCCTTGTCCTTGCGCTCCTGTTCCTTCCGGGCTGCAAGGATGGACATGAAGTCCTGAAGCTCCTTGCGGGCCTCCTGTGTGGTCTCCTTCTCGGCCTGGGACTCCTTTATAGTCTTTATTGTGCTTTCGACCTGTCTGTTGGCTCCCTTGATGATCTCTTCCGCTTCCTTCTTCGCTTCGTCAAGGATGGTCTTCTTGAGCTGCTTTATCTGCTGGAGCTCCTTCTGATATTTGTCAGTGATACTCTCCAGGGTCTTGTCGGTGTGCTTTATCCTTTCAAGCTTCTCGTCCAGGGCCTTGCGGTTCCTTGCTATCTTGCGCAGGTTCCTCTCTATGCCCACGAATTCCTCACCGGCGCGGGATTCCGCGTCCTTTATGATGACTTCCGGAATACCCATCTTCCTTGCGAGTTCAAAGGCAAAGGAATTTCCGGGCAGGCCCATCTCCAGCTTGAAGAGCGGGGCTATGTTCTGGACGTCGAACATCATGGCTCCGTTCATCACTCCTGTGTCGGCACCTGAAGCATAGAGCTTGAGATTCGTGTAGTGTGTGGTGATGACACCATAGGACCCTCTCTTGTCCAGCTCGCTCAGGATCGCTTCCGCTATAGCTCCGCCTGCCGCCGGCTCCGTACCCGAGCCGAACTCGTCTATGAGTATGAGGGTCTTGTCGTCAGCCTTTGCAAGCATTTCCTTCATGTTGGCAAGGAAGGAACTGTATGTACTGAGGTCGTTGTCTATAGACTGGTCGTCTCCTATGTCCACCATTATCCTGTCGAAGACAAGGAGCTCTGATGTCTCTGATGTCGGGATGAGCATTCCCCACTGGAACATGTACTGGAGGAGTCCCACTGTCTTGAGGCATACGGACTTTCCTCCTGCATTAGGTCCGGAAATGAGAAGGATGTGCTTTTCGGGGGTCAGCGATGCGGTCAGAGGCACGATTTCCTTCTTTTCCTTTCTCAGCGTCCTTTCCAGAAGGGGGTGGCGGGCCTTCCTCAGGTTCATCCGTCCGTCTTCCGAAATGACAGGCATGCCTGCAATGAAGTCAAGAGCTGTCTGCGCCTTTGCCATTATGAAGTCTATTTCTCCGAGATAGCGCGCCGCATCCAGCAGGTCCGGGATGTAAGGACGCAGGAATTCGGTGAATTCGAACAGGATGCGTACTATCTCGCGCTGTTCCGAGAACTTGAGTTCCTTGATCTGGTTGTCCAGTTCCACCACTTCCGCCGGTTCGATGAAAGCCGTCTTTCCTGTGGCGGACTCGTCGTATATGAATCCCGGCAGTCTCTTCTTGTTGGCTGCGCTCACAGGGATGAGCATCTTGCCGTCTCTGACTGACACTCCGGCGTCGCTGTCCACTATGCCCTCTTCCTGTGCCTTCTTCAGGATGGCTGTCATCCTTCTTGAAATGGTGCCCTCCTTTTCCCTCAGGGACTTGCGGATGGCATACAGCTCGTCGGAGGCTGTGTCCTTCACATCTCCGTATCTGTCGAGAATCCCGTCGATCCTCCTCTGTATTTCAGGAAAGTTGAGGATGTGTGAGCTCATCCTCTTGAGGTTGGGGTAGACCCCGTCCTTTACCTCTTCAAAGAAAGATGTCACCTTCCTGAGAGTCTCCAGCATTGTCTTAAGCTTGCGGAGCGAGATCAGGTCAATGGCCGACGAGCTCCTTTCGAGCGGTTTGAGAAAGTCAATGCAGTCTATGAATCCTCCTGACGGAAATCCGTCCTCAAACATCATGATGAGGCGCATCTCGTCTGTCAGTAACAATCTTTTGCGTATGTGTGCCTGATTGGTGGAGAAGGTCTCTGTCGCGGTCCTTTCCACGGCGTAGGCTGTTGAGCACCTGTCTGATACTATCCTTCTGATCTGGTCAAACCCTACCTTCTGCTCAAGTCTTCTGTCGATGTTTTTCTTATTCTCTTCCAAATCGTTCTCTTCTATTCTCCTCCCATGGACTTGTCAAGGAGAAGCTTCAGTTCATTTATGTTCTGTATCGACGTCACATTGCCTCTGCTTACGAATGAGATCCTGCCTGTTTCCTCTGAAACCACCACGGCGTCGGCGTCGGTTTCCTCCGTGATGCCGATTGCAGCCTTGTGCCTCATGCCGTAGTTCGCCGGGATGTCCGTCTTCTCGGTTATCGGCAATGTGCAGCGTGCTGCGACGATCCTGTTTCCGCTGATCACAAGAGCTCCGTCATGGAGTGGGGAGTTCTTGAAGAACAGGTTCATTATAAGACGTCGGTGTATGCCTGCGTCAATGCGGTCTCCGGTGCCTATTATTTCGTCCAGCGATGCGTTGTGCGCTATCACGATGAGGGCCCCGGTCTTGTCCTCCGACATCCTTCTGCAGGCTTCGGTCACATCGTTCACTGCCTCGCTTCCGGTAATGTTTCCAGTGCTGCGCTCCTTGCCGAGGATCTTGTTGATCAGAGCCCTGCCTCTGGCGCTGTTCATGTATCTTCCTCCCAGTCTCATCAGGAACTTCCTGATTTCAGGCTGGAAGATGACGATCAGCGCTATGATTCCGACATCCAGAACCGTCTCCATGATGTTGGTCATCAGCCTCATGTTGAAGGCGGAGACTATCACCCTGATCACATAGAGGGAGATGATAGCCACGAAGATGCTCATGGCCGAGGTCCCCCTGATCCACCTGAACACGATGTATATGATGAGGGCAAGCAGAAGTATGTCCAGTATGTCTGCAAAAGACAACTGCAGGAATCCGAAAATTGCCAGTAACATAATGACCTATATATATCCGCGCAAAGATAGTAATATTTCTTTAATATGGCGATATGTGCTCGCTTCAGCGTCAGGTGATATTGAGGGGCATCCCTCTGGCAGAGAAAAAGTTATCAACAAAAAATTATCATAAATTGTTGAAAATTAAAATAATATGCGTATATTTGCAGCCCGCAAAAATGTAATGCGGAGTGTAAAGTATTTATAATCAATTAATTAAACAAACCAATGCCTGGATTAATTGGAAAGAAAATCGGAATGACTTCCGTTTTCGGTGCCGATGGAAAGAACCTTCCATGCACCGTTATTGAGGCTGGTCCATGTGTAGTTACGCAGATTCGTACAGTAGAGAAAGATGGTTATGCCGCTGTACAGCTTGCCTATGACGAAATCAGTGAAAAGCATGCCAGCAAGGCTCTTAAGGGCCATTTTGAAAAGGCAGGAACCACACCTAAGCGCAAACTCGTCGAGTTCAAGGCGGATTTCGCTCAGGAGCTTAAGCTCGGAGACACACTCTCTGTAGCTGATGTGTTCGAGGGTGTCAAGTATGTTGACGTTGTCGGAACATCAAAGGGTAAGGGATTCCAGGGTGTTGTAAAGCGTCACGGCTTCGCTGGAGTAGGTGGAACAACCCACGGTCAGCACAACCGTCTTCGTCACCCGGGTTCACTTGGTGCATCATCATGGCCTTCACGCGTATTCAAGGGAATGCGTATGGCCGGTCACATGGGTAACGAGCGCGTGACAGTGTTCAACCTCGAGGTGATCAAGATCATGCCTGAGAACAACCTTATCGTAGTAAAAGGCTCTGTACCAGGAGCTAAGGGTTCATATGTAATTTTGGAGGATTAAGCTATGGAATTGTCAGTTTACAAAATTGACGGATCAGAGTCCGGAAAGAAGGTAGTCCTCAATGAGGAGATCTTCGGCATTCAGCCAAATGACCACGCTATCTACCTCGATGTAAAGCAGTATCTTGCTAACCAGCGTCAGGGAACAGCTAAGTCAAAAGACCGTAGCGAGGTTGCATACAGCACCAAGAAGCTTATCCGCCAGAAGGGTTCAGGCGGTGCACGCCACGGTAGCCTTAAGGCAGGTATCTATGTAGGTGGTGGTCGCGTATTCGGCCCACAGCCACGTTGCTACCGCAAGAAACTCAACAAGAAGCTCAAACAGCTTGCAAGATTCTCAGCTCTTTCATACAAGGCTCAGGAGAACGCAATCGTAATGGTTGAGCCATTTGCAATGGAAGCACCTAAGACCAAGGAGTTCGCACAGATCCTTAAGAACATCAAGGCTGGCGACAGAAAGGTACTCTTCGTTCTTCCAGAGAATTCTTCAAATATTTACCTTTCGTCTCGTAACCTTCCTGAGGTAAGAGTAATCACTGTAGACGAGATCAACACTTATGCGATCATGAATTCAAACTCAATGGTCCTCGTTGACGGCGTACAGGAGATCCTCGCTTCAAGAATCAGACGATAAACAGATTGAGAGATGGGAATTTTAATTAAGCCAATAGTAACTGAAAAGTTGACGGTTCAGGGCGAAAAGTTGAACCGTTACGGTTTTATTGTTGACCGTGAGGCCAACAAACTTCAGATCAAGGCCGCTGTAGAGCAGGCTTACAATGTGACTGTTGCAGATGTAAACACTGTAAACTATCATGGTAAGAGAAAGTCTCGCTACACTAAGGCCGGTATGCTCAAAGGTCGCACAAATCACTATAAGAAAGCTTATGTGACACTTGCTGGCGAGGATAAGATTGATTTTTACGCAAACATTTAAGGTAATTGGCAATGGCAGTAAGAAAATTCAAACCGGTAACTCCCGGACAGAGAAACAAGGTAATTAGTGCTTTTGACGACATTACCTGCAAGCGCCCTGAGAAGTCCCTCCTTGAGCCTATCAAGAAGTCAGGTGGACGTAACAACCAGGGTAAGATGACAATGCGTTATATCGGTGGCGGTCACAAGAGAATGTATCGTGTGATCGACTTCCTCCGCGACAAGGATGAGTGCACAGCAAAGGTGATGACCATAGAGTACGATCCAAACCGTAGTGCACGTATCGCATTGGTACAGTATACAGATGGTGAGAAGAGATACATCATCGCTCCTAATGGACTGAAGGTAGGACAGGAGATCGAGTCTGGTGCAAACGCTGCTCCAGAGGTAGGTAACACTCTTCCTCTCTCAGCTATTCCGCTTGGTACACTTGTTCACAACATCGAGCTCCGTCCTGGTCAGGGTGCTGCAATGGCACGTTCTGCAGGTACTTACGCTCAGCTCGCAGCTCGCGAGGGTAACCATGCAATCCTTCGTCTCCCTTCAGGTGAGACAAGAATGGTTCTCGTGACTTGCCGTGCAACCGTTGGAACAGTATCTAATCCAGATCACAACCTGGAGTCACACGGAAAGGCAGGACGTAAGAGATGGCTTGGTCGCAGACCTCGCAACCGTGGTGTTGTCATGAACCCGGTAGATCACCCTATGGGTGGTGGTGAAGGTCGTGCATCAGGAGGACATCCACGTTCACGCAAGGGTCTCCCAGCTAAGGGATACAAGACTCGTAATCCAAAGGCGACTTCAAACAAGTTTATCATTGAAAGAAGGAAAAAATAACGGAATAAATTAAGAGATTATGAGTCGTTCATTAAGAAAAGGTCCTTATATTCAGGAAGCCCTTGAAAAAAGAATTCTTGCTATGAATGAAGGTAGCATGAAGAAAGAGGTTGTCAAGACTTGGTCACGCGCAAGTATGATCTCTCCTGACTTTGTAGGTCACACCATCGCAGTTCATAATGGAAACAAGTTTATTCCTGTTTATGTTACTGAGAACATGGTTGGTCACAAGCTTGGTGAGTTTGCTCCGACAAGAACATTCAAAGGCCATTCGGGCAATCGTAAATAATTTAAAATGAAATTGTAATTATGGGAGCTCGTAAAAGACAAATGGCCGAGAGGCTTAAAGAAATAAAGAAGCAGACAGCTATCGCTAAGCTGAATGATGTACCTACATCACCTCGCAAGATGCGTCTTGTTGCGGATATCATCCGTGGCGTAGAGGTGAACCGTGCACTCGATATTTTGAAATTCTCGAAGAAGCACGCTTCTATCGATCTGGAAAAGCTTCTCCGCAGCGCTATCGCTAACTGGGAGGCTAAGAATCCGGATAATACAAAAGAGTTGGACAATGGAAACGTTATCGTCAAGACCATCATGGTTGACGAGGGACGCACACTCAAGAGAATCCGTCCTTGCCCTCAGGGCCGTGCCGGACGTATCCGCAAGCGTTCTAACCACGTGACTGTTATCCTTGATGTTAAACCAGCTAAAGAGGAGAAATAATCATGGGACAGAAGACTAATCCTATCAGCAACAGAATCGGTATCACCCGTGGTTGGGACTCTAACTGGGTTGGTGGTAACTACGCAGAGAAGATCGCAGAGGATTTCGAGATCCGTAAGTATCTCTCAAACCGTCTTGCTAAGGCATCTCTCTCAAAGATCGTCATCGAGAGAACTCTTAAGCTCATCACTGTAACTATCCACGCTGCAAGACCAGGTGTGATCATCGGTAAGGGTGGCCAGTCAGTGGAACTCCTTAAGGAGGAGCTCAAGAAGGTAACCAAGAAGGATGTTCAGATCAACATCTACGAGGTTAAGAAGCCTGAGGTTGACGCTCACATCGTAGCAGACTCAATCGCTCGTCAGATCGAGGGCCGTGTTTCATATCGTCGTGCCATCAAGATGGCTATTGCAACTGCAATGCGTGTCGGTGCCGAGGGTATCAAGGTTCAGATCAGCGGTCGTCTCGGTGGAGCCGAAATGGCAAGAAGCGAAATGATCAAGGAAGGTCGTACACCTCTCCACACATTCCGTGCTGACATCGACTATGCACTCGCTGAGGCTCACACCAAGGTAGGTGTTCTCGGTATCAAGGTATGGATCTGCAACGGTGAGGTTTACGGAAAGAAGGATCTTTCACCAAACGCAGGCATCGCAGCACAGGCACAGCAGGGCAACGGTAACAACAACCGTGGTGGTCGTGGTGGTGACCGTCGTCGTGGTGGCCGTGGCGGACGCAGAGACAACAAGTAATTGTAACTCTACATGCTATAAGAAGGGTTGGCTTTCAAGGCCGGCCCTTTTTTGTTGTTTTGTGCAAAATGATTATCTTTGGATGATTTTGGATAATTTTTTAAAAGAACATATTATGAAGATCCGTACATTTTTATTTGCGCTGGCTGCTGTAGCTGTTGCAGCCTGCGGTCAGACTACCGAAGAGAAGGTCAAGGCTTATGAGGAAGCTCACGACGCCATGATGAAGGAATTCGAGACCATGATGGATTCTCTCTCTACAGATCAGGCTAAGGCTCAGGAGTACTACGATGACTTTGTTGAGCGATACATTGACTTCAATCTCGATGCAGCAAAGAAGAACAAGGATAATGATGTTGCTGTCCAGGTACTTATGAATCTTCGTGGCATGATCGATGATCCTCAGGTGGATGAGATCATCTCAGCAATGCCTGCGGCTATGCTTGAAAACGAGAAGGTGGCTTATCTGAAGAAGGGCCTTGACGCAAGGAAGGCTACTGCCGAAGGAATGATGTATACCGACTTTACAGTCGAGCATGTATATGGTTATGACAGAAGTGTAGACCCGCAGCCTTTGAAGAAGGAGGTAAAGTTCTCAGAATATGTAGGTAATGGAAAATATGTGCTCGTTGACTTCTGGTCTCCTTGGTGCGGTCCGTGCCGCAGGGAAATGCCTAACATAAAGAGCGTGTATGAGCAGTATAAGGACAAGGGGCTGGATGTGATCAGCCTTACAGTGTGGGAGAGAAAGCCACAGTCTCATACATTCGAGACAGCTGCAGAGCTTCAGATGGACTGGACTGTCCTTACTAACTGCGGCAATGTGCCTACAGACATCTACGGTGTTGAGGGTATTCCTCACCTTATGCTCATCGGTCCTGACGGAACAATCCTCAAGAGGGGTTTCCATGGTCTCGAGGGCATTCAGGCTGCTGTAGCTGAGTATATAAAGTGACCATTAAAGAAAAAATAGCGCTGTTTCCACATTCCCCCGGTGTATATAGGTATTATGACGCCGAGGGGAATGTGATTTATGTAGGTAAGGCAAAGGATCTGCACAAGAGGGTAGCGCAGTATTTTGTACCGGAAGAGAGGCTTACCAGGAAGACAGCCGTGATGGTATCAAAGATCGCAGATGTGCAGTACACCGTCGTGGAATCGGAATCTGATGCCCTTCTGCTTGAAAACAACCTGATAAAGCAGTTCAAGCCAAGGTACAATATACTTCTAAAGGATTCGAAGACCTATCCTTGGATATGCGTGACCGCAGAGGAGTTCCCCCGCGTCTTTCTGACCCGTCGTCTGGTGAAGGACGGATCGCGTTACTTCGGCCCTTACAGCAGTGTGGTGCATGCGCGTAATCTTGTGGAGTTCTTCCACAGCGTCTATCCTTTGCGTACCTGCCGTAACAGGATCACTTCCGATGCCATCCTTCGCGGCAAATTCAGGCCATGTCTGAACTTCCACATAAAGAAATGCCGTGGATGCTGTGTAGGCGGCATTTCTCAGAAGGAATACAATGATAACATTGAAGAGATAGTTCACCTTCTCAAAGGCGGCGGTCGCGAAATAATTCAGCATTACAAGGCTCTTATGGCAGAGTCCGCTTCGCAGATGGACTTTGAGCAGGCTCAGGTGTACAAGGAAAAGATGATGTCCCTGGAACAGCACTACAGCAAGTCCGTCATCATGAATGCGGCCATAGGCGATGTGGATGTGTTCTCTCTTGTCATTGACGGTCCTGAAGCCTTCGGTAACTTCATGAGGATCAGGGGAGGAGCTGTGGTGCAGTCTCTGAATCTGGGCTTCCGGCTGATGATCGAGGAAGAACAGGAGGAGGTACTGGGAATGTTCATAGCCGAGATCCGCTCGAAATTCGGCGATCTTTCAAGGGAAGTGATAGTGCCGTTCAGGCCAGGTCTGTCCATAGATGGCGTCGAATTCCGTGTTCCCGTGCGTGGTGACAAGCTGGCTTTGCTGGAACTGAGTGCTCGGAATGCAAAGGAGATGCGCCTGAACGCGCTCAAGCAGCAGGAGCACACCGACCCTGATGCATATAAGAACATGGTGATGGAGTCCCTTCAGAAGCAGCTTGGGATGAAGCAGCTTCCTGTGCATATAGAGTGTTTCGACAACTCGAACATCCAGGGAACCAATCCTGTCTCTGCATGCGTGGTGTTCCGCAACGCAGTGCCGTCCAAGAAGGACTACAGACACTTCAAGGTGAAGACTGTCGTGGGAGCAAATGACTATGCCACGATGAAGGAGGCCGTGAACAGGAGATATTCCCGCATGCTGGCTGAAAATCCCGAGGATCTGCCTCAGCTGATAGTCATCGACGGAGGAAAGGGCCAGCTGTCCTTCGCGTATGAGGCCCTTTCTGAACTGGGACTTATAGGGAAGGTGACATTGATAGCTCTTGCTGAACGTATGGAGGAGGTCTACAGGGTCGGAGATCCATATCCTTTATTCATAGACCGAAATTCTCCTGCTCTGAAGGTGCTCCAGCAGATCCGTGATGAGGCGCATCGTTTTGGAATCACCTTCCATCGCAAACTCCGTAGCAAGGCTCAGGTGGAATCTGTCCTGAGATCCATAAAAGGGGTTGGTGAGAAGACAGAGCAGAGGCTGCTGCTTAGATTTGGAAGCGTTGCCCGTATCGCCTCGGCCTCAGTCGAAGACATTGCGGAGATCACAGGCCGTGCTCTCGCAGAAACAATAAAGAAATCATTATAAATCCATCTTATGGGAAAGAAGGTATTGTCATTGTATGATTGGTTCCTGATCATTGGAGTAGTAGCTTCCAACATACTGTATTCCATATTGACAGGTACGCTTGATGTAATCGGTTCAGCAGCGGGAATAACAGGAGTGCTGTGTGTTGTGCTGGTAGCTAAAGGAAGCATCTGGAATTATCTTTTCGGTCTTGTGAATGTGTCGCTGTATGCATATATATCCTATAAGTCCTCTCTTTATGGAGATGCCGCCCTGAATGCTCTTTACTATCTGCCCATGCAGTTCATAGGATGGTGGCAGTGGCGCAAAAGGGGAGCGGCACTCTCCGGAAATGACGCGGAGCATGATGGCGTGCAGGTAAAGGCCAGGAGAATGACCGTTCCGCAGCGCGTGCTCTTGTTTACTGCATGTGCGGCAGCCGTCATTGGTATAGGATTCATACTCAGATATGTCGGAGATCCTCAGCCTTTCAAGGATTCCACCACGACGGTGCTCAGCATAGTTGCCCAGGCTCTCATGGCTCTGGCCTTCATGGAGCAATGGTTCCTGTGGATCGTAACGAATGTCGTAAGCGTGATAATGTGGTCTGTATGTGTGGCCCGTGGAGATTTTCACGCAGGAGTGATGGTGATAATGTGGGTGTTTTATCTGCTTAATTCCATCAATGGCCTGAGGGTGTGGCTTAAGCTCAGTGACAGGTAATTATCCCTAAATTTTTATTTCTCATTTTTTTTTCTTTAATTTGCATAGTTTTAGCGCAAATACGTATACTAAAATAATAATTAACTTAAAAACTAACGTTATGGCTAATATTGCAGAAGACGTAAAGGCAATCATCGTTGAGAAATTGGGCGTTGATCCTTCGGAGGTAACTGAAACAGCTAGCTTCACAAATGATCTCGGTGCAGACTCACTTGACATCGTAGAACTTATCATGGACTTCGAGAAGAAATTCGACATCGAGATTCCAGACGATGACGCAGGTGACAAGATCGCAACAGTAGGTGATGCTATCGAGTACATTCAGGCAAAGGTTGATGCAAAATAATCATCACTGAAAATAAAAAAGAAGGGCAGTCAGATTTCTGAACTGCCCTTCCTTTTTATTACTCTGCACTCAAAGGAACCGAGAATGTTATCTTGAGCTGTGGCTTTGCTCCGGCCGCTTCAGGTCCGTTAAGTACGCCACAATAGTATCTGTCCTTGTCAAGCTCAATCGACGACTTCGTGTTGGATGAGGAATTCATCGCGCTCGCGTACATGGCCATCATATAATAGTTGTAGTAGTTGCTGCCATATCCGTAGCCTCCATAACCACCATATCCGCCGTACCCTCCGTAACCGCCATATCCACCATAGCCTCCGTATCCGCCATAGCCGTTATAACCATAGAGGTTATTGTAATATGAACTGTAAAGGAGATTGTTGTACAGGTCGTTGTATGCGCTGTTGTTCTGTGTCTCCACGACCTCTTCGTACATGATCAGGAACCAGATGTCATGAGACTCAAGCTTGGCCTGATAATCCTTGTCGTTCTCATCGAGATTCAGGATTTCCTGCACGTGGTAGCTGATGTCTGGTGAATACATGTTCGTGGACCTGTTTATGTCGCCCTGGTTCTCAGATGAGATGCTGGAATCAGTAATGCCGGCATATGAGACATAGCCTCCCTCTGAACTTCTGAGCCGTACGGTAGGGCTGAGGATCATAGGATAATGGTCAAGAAGATCGTAATTTCCTTCTACATTATACGGAAGGATGATTGTCGCCTTGTTTATAACTACTTCATTCTTGTCTGTGATTCCGTTGGCAGCAAGCTGTTCTTCGACAAGTCCCTTTATCTCGCTGGCCTTTACAACCGGCTTGATGCCGCTTCCGCCTTCTACATAGATCCTGTCTGTGGCGGTTATGCCTTTCCTGTATATGTCATAGCTCTCGTGCGAGCTTGCATTGAACGCAAACTGGGTAGGGTATGATGTGTCATCGTCCTTAAGGAATTCTGCCGGACCGAAGAAGAACACGAAAGCAGTGTCGACAAGTCTGTCTCCGTATGTGGAAGTTATCTTGAGCTCTGCATAATTGCCCGCTATGTAACCCTGAGAATCGTCGATGCTGATGTCCATCATGTTGATACGTCCTCCGTTTCCTGATGGAGCGTCTGTGGTTATGTAGATTCCCGGGAACTTCTCTATGAAAAGGTCCATGCTGTCAAGTGCGGCTGTCTGCTGATAGGCGTCCAGCCGTTTCAGGAAATCCTGTGCGAAATCCTTGCTGAAATCGAACGAAAGAGTGTCCCCCCCGTCATATACCGGAATTCCGGCTGTGATGATGTTGTCTGTGTCGAGGAATTCCGCGCGTTTTGCAGCATCCATGAATGATCCTGTGTAAAGTACTGTCGAATCGAGAGGCTTCTTCAGCTCTGAAACGAATACATTCTGGAGTATTCTAAGCTGACTTTCGTCAGATACCGAGAGGGTGTCGCGGACGGCGCTGAAATGGAATTGTCTGACTTTGGGATTCTTTCCAAGGTCAAGGGTGTCATAAAGAGGAACAAGCGTGAAACTTGCACTCCTTGTGCTTGTTCCAAGCTCGCTGTCCTTGATCGCTCCGAAAGTGAATCTTGTAGTGCTGTAGCCGGAAAGACTGTCGGACATCTGCATCCTGACATCTTTCAGATCCATAGGCTTGACGTCGAAGACTTCCCATTTCTGATCTGTGGGGATGAGGTTCTCTCCGAGTCTTTCGTTGATGCTCACACATGACGCCGAGCCAAGCAGTGTCGCACCGATCGCCGCAAGGCGGATGGCTCCGGCCAATGATTTAAAATTCATATTTCTTAAGTTACTCGACCGTATTTTTACAACTGATCGTAAAAATTGTTATAATCTTCAATGTACGAGCCGTCTTCCATTGCCGCCGCATTGTATGGCAGGACCGGAAGACCGGACTCTTTGCAGAAGGCCACGATGTCCTCGTGTACGTTGCCTGTTCCGAGGATGATTCCGTCTGAATAGCCCGCCGCGAGTTTCGCAAGATTTATGCCAGTCGGCTCCGACAGTATCTCTACATCCTTTTCGGTCACTCCGCTGAACAGGATCCTGTCCTTGAAGTCAGGAGAGAACGCCTCAGGCGTGTCGTCATATAGAGAAAGCACCACCTTGCTCTGCGAGAAGATAGGGTCGTCGATGTAGCATTTCTTGAGGTAGAGTGGGAGGACCTGTGAGATCCATCCCTGGCAATGTATGATGTCCGGAGCCCAGCGGAGCTTCTTCACTGTCTCAAGTACTCCTCTTGCAAAGAAGATTGCTCTTTCGCTGTTGTCCTCGAAGAATTTTCCTTCCGCATCGTGGTATACGCTCTTGCGGTGGAAGTAGTCTTCGTTGTCGATGAAGTACACCTGCATCCTTGCAGATGAAATAGAGGCTACTTTGATCACAAGAGGTCTGTCGACATCGTTGATGATGATGTTCATTCCTGACAGGCGGATCACTTCGTGAAGCTGGTTCTTCCTCTCGTTGATGCAGCCGTATCTAGGCATGAAGGACCTGATTTCCTTCTTTCTTTCCTGAATGCCCTGTGGAAGGTATCTTCCGATGTTGGCAATCTCAGATTCCGGAAGATAAGGGAATATCTCCGAATTGACGAACAGGACTCTTTTGACCGTATTACCCATACTGTTTATTTTTAGACAAAATCAACTACAAAGATAAGAATTTTTTTTGAATTTCACTATCTTTGGGGCTTGTTAGGACTATTCATATGGGTAAGGCAGATAATAAAATAATGCACAGAAGGCTTATGAACGCTTATCTGTCGTCAGTGATAAGCATAAGTCTCGTGCTTCTTCTGGTCGGAGTAGCCAGCCTTCTGCTGGTAAATGCCAAGGGTGTTTCCGACTATTTCAAGGAGAACATGCAGGTCTCCGTCATGATGAAGCAGACTGTGGGTGATGAAGAGGCACTGAGGTTCAAGGAGACCCTGGATGGTGAAAGATATATAAAGAACACGGTATTCATCTCCAAGGAACAGGGACAGAGGGAGCTTGCACAGCAGCTTGGAGAGGACTTTCTGGATGTGTTCGAGACTTCTCCGATTCCGGTGTCCATCGATGTTACGCTCGCGGCTGACTATGTGTCTGCGGACAGTCTTGAAGTGGTAAGGAAGGAAATCTCCAGAAGTCCTCTGGTCGAGGAGGTCATCTATCAGAAATCCCTTGTGGATGCCCTGAACGCTAATCTGAACAGGATATCGCTTGTGCTCGGAGTCTTCATATCCCTTCTCCTGTTCATATCCTTCGTGCTCATAAACAATACGGTGCGTCTGAGTGTGTTCGCCCGCAGATTCACCATTCATACAATGAAACTGGTCGGAGCGACACGTTCGTTCATACGCGGCCCGTTCCTTCTCCAGTCTGCCTTTCAGGGGCTTTTTGCAGCCTTCATCGCCATAATCGTTCTTCTTGGACTCATGTTCGTGATGAGGAACGAATTCGAACAGCTGTTTGAGATCTTCCGTATGGATCTTCTGCTGATAGTGCTCGGCATAGTTGTTGCGGCCGGCCTGGCGATCTGTCTGATAAGCACATTCTTTGTCGTGAACAAACTGATTTCTCTCAAGAAAGACGAATTATATTATTAAGTGTCATGGAAAACAACAATACAAAAATGCCGATCACCCCGAAGGGACTCAAGCTGCTTCTTGTCGGACTGCTGGTCATGGTTTCAGGTTATGTGCTGATGACGGGTGGCGGCAGCACTGATCCCGAAGTGTTCAATTATGATATGTTCGACTTCCGCCGTATGGTGGCGGCTCCGATCGTCATAATTCTTGGTATCGTGATAGAAGTGATTGCGATCATGGGCCTTTTCGGCAAGGGTCAGGAGGGTGGTAAGGAATAATGATGGAATGGTATGAGGCTATAATCCTCGGACTCATACAGGGTCTGACGGAGTTCCTGCCGGTGAGCAGCAGCGGGCATCTTGAAATCGGCAAGGTGCTGCTGGGCGTGGAGACGACCGATGATCTCCTCTTCACCACGATGGTCCATGCAGCTACCGTCCTCAGTACGATAGTAGTGTTCAGAAGGCAGATCCTGGATCTTCTGAAGGGATTCTTCAGATTCAGCAACAATGATCAGACTGACTATGTCCTGAAGATAGCTGTATCTATGATTCCCGTCCTTATAGTGGGCCTGTTCTTCAAGGACGATGTTGAGGCTATGTTCGGCTCCATCCGCGTTGTCGGCATCGCCCTTGTGATGACGGCAGTGCTGCTTTTCTTCTCGGACCGTGCATCGCGTCCCGGCTCCAGTTCTATATTTCCTGTCAAAGAGTACCGCAACGGCATCTCGTACTGGCAGGCTTTTGCAGTAGGCCTCGGTCAGGCTTTTGCTGTCATTCCCGGACTATCGCGTTCAGGCACCACCATTTCCACCGGTCTCATCTGCGGGGTGAAGAGGGATGTCATGGCGCAGTTCTCCTTTCTTATGGTGCTTGTGCCTATTCTTGGCGAGACATTCCTGGAAGTCGTCGGGGGTGAGTTCGGAGCTTCTTCCGTCGGGGGGACAGCCCTGATGCTCGGCTTTGTCTCCGCTTTTCTGTCGGGACTTTTTGCATGCAGGGTGATGATGGCCCTTGTGAAGAAGGCGAAACTCAGCTGGTTCGCCCTGTACTGTCTCATCGCTGCTGCAGCAATATTCATATTTGCATAAATGGAAAGAAACCGCACATATTTCGTTTCGGATGTCCATCTCGGACTTCAGGCAGGTGATCCTGCCGACCGGGAGGGGCGTTTTGTGAATTTCCTGAAGTCCATATCCGGAGATGCCCGGGCCTTATATCTTCTCGGTGACATCTGGGATTTCTGGTACGAGTACAGGGATGTGGTCCCGAAAGGCTATGTGCGTGTGTTTTCTGCCCTCCAGGACCTTATGGACAAGGGTGTCGAGGTGTATTTCTTCCAGGGGAACCATGATGTGTGGACATACAGCTACTTTGAGGAGCTGGGAATGAAGCGGCTTGTCCAGCCGGCTCTGGTCGAAATCGGGGGCAGGCGTTTCTGCCTCGGCCACGGAGACGGCCTCGGACCTGTGCCTGCCGGCTACCGCTTTCTGCGCGGAGTCTTCCATTGCCGTCCGCTTCAGGTCCTGTTCAGCACCCTGCATCCGTGGATAGCCTTCCGTCTGGGAAACGGATGGTCAAGACGCAATCGTCTCGCGCGTCATCAGGAGTATATGTTCAGAGGGGTGGAGGAGCCGCTGTATAGGTTTGCTGAGAAGTTCGCCGAGGAAAATGATGTCGACTTCTTCATTTTCGGACATTATCACGCGGATGTGCACATGACGCTTCCGTCCGGTGCGGAATTCCATATACTCAAGGACTGGATGGAGGATTCTCCCTACAGGTATTTTGACGGAATATCTACCGTCGGCGGCCATTTCCAAAACAGGGAATAATAGAGTCCGTCAAATTCTCCGGCTTCCCACAGCTTCACAAGTTCCTCGGTGGCTTCGTCTTCGCCTTCCGGGTCGTACGGTGCCTTCAGGTCCGAACCGAACATTTTGGCGATGCCCTGCCAGAATCCTGCCGTTATTCCGCTCTTGTATCCCTTGATTATGTTATATGAGGATTTGCCGACTTCCCTGTCGATAAGCTTCATTATAAGTGCGCCCTGGCTTACGGTCAGTTTCCTCATCTGTCCTTCGAACACATCGAAAAGTTCTTCCTGGACCTGGGCTATGTACTTCTCTCTCTTCGCCCCCTTCAGCTTGTCGGCGGCTATGGTGCTGTCAGCCTGTATTACGAGTTTCTTCGCCACCAGGGCATATGGGTAGGCCTTGCTGAAGTTATGTACCAGGCGGTAGTATTTCCTCCATTCGCGGCCTTTCTGTCTCGGCAGTTTCTGCCATATCCTTGCGGCCTGAAGTTCATCCACAAAGATCGTGTCACCGTCCTCCACGATGAACTGGAGCAGCTCTCCCTGCGGCCTGGCCGCCTCCATGGCCTTTCTTCTCGCCTCTATGACGGCCTCTTCCCTGGCTTTCTCCTCTTCCATTGCCTTCACCACAGAAGACTTCCTTTTCCTTTGGGCGGCCGCTTCGCTGAAGCACACTCCGCCCAGCAGCAATGCAAGGATTGCCGCCAGACAGACAATATGCCTCTTCCTCCCATTCATAGCAGGATGCAAATGTAGCAAATCCCGCTGTTCCGTCAAAATCCGGGCCGATGGATTATTTTTATTAGAAATTTCCTGTAATATCCTGAAAAATGCGTCCTGCGTGCCTGGGATGCATTGTTGATAATCCTGTGGATAACTTTTGTCCATGAAATAGCTCCGGCCCCCTTTTTCTATGAGAGTTGTTTTATAAATTTGTCGTCCAAAACAGAAACAAACATGGGTAGCTCAGAATTAAGTATAGTAAAAAGAGACGGAAAGCGCGAGACCTTTTCGGTAGACAAGATCAAGAATGCCATCAGCAAGGCTTTTCTGGCTGTGGGCAGTTATGCTTCAGAGGACGACCTCATAGGTATCCTCAGTAGAGTGCGTGTTAAAGACGGAATGAGCGTCGAGGAAATCCAGAATCAGGTTGAGGTCGCTCTCATGGCCGAGCATTATTATGCTGTAGCCAAGAGCTATATCCTTTACCGTCAGAAGCATATGGAGGATCGTGAAGTCAAGGACAAGCTTGACTTCCTCACTTCGTACTGCGACGCTTCGAATGCAGCTACAGGTTCGAAGTACGATGCGAACGCCAATGTGGAGAAGAAGAACATCGCCACTCTCATAGGCGAGCTTCCGAAACAGAACTTCATCCGTCTGAACCGTCGTCTTCTTACTGACCGCATCAAGGACGTCTATGGCCGTGAGCTTTCGGACAAGTACATCCACCTGCTCAAGAACCATTTCATCTATAAGAATGATGAGACATCCATGGCGAACTACTGTGCTTCCATCACAATGTACCCTTGGCTCCTTGATGGAACGAAGGGCATAGGTGGAAATTCCACACGTCCGACCAACCTGAAATCATATTGCGGAGGATTTGTGAACATGGTGTTCATCGTTTCCTCAATGCTTTCGGGTGCCTGTGCAACTCCTGAGTTCCTCATGTATATGGACTATTTCATCCGTAAGGAGTATGGTGAGGACTACTATCTGAGAAGCGATGATCAGGCTGACCTTTCCCTGAAGAAACGCACCATCAAGAAGGTCATCACAGACTGTTTCGAGCAGATAGTATATTCGATCAACCAGCCTACCGGCGCACGTAACTTCCAGGCTGTGTTCTGGAACATCTCATACTATGACCGATATTACTTCGAGAGCCTTTTCGGAGAGTTCCGCTTCCCTGACGGCAGCAAGCCTTGCTGGGAATCGCTTTCATGGCTCCAGAAGACATTCATGAAGTGGTTCAACGCAGAGCGTCTCAAGACTCCGCTTACATTCCCTGTAGAGACTATGGCCCTCCTTACAAAGGACGGTGAGCCTCGTGATGCGGAATATGGCGACCTTACAGCCGAGATGTATGCGGAAGGACATTCGTTCTTCACATATATCAGCGACAACGCCGACTCTCTCTCAAGCTGCTGCCGTCTCCGCAACGAGATCCAGGACAACGGCTTCAGCTACACTCTTGGAGCGGGCGGTGTGTCGACAGGTTCGAAGAGCGTGCTTACCATCAACCTGAACCGATGCATCCAGTATGCTGCAAAGAACAGTATCCACTACATGACTTATCTTGAAGAGGTGGTAGATCTCGTGCACAAGGTGCAGACCTGCTATAACGAGAATCTCAAGGAACTTCAGAAGAAGGGTATGCTCCCACTCTTCGATTCAGGCTACATCAACCTCTCACGTCAGTACCTGACAATCGGAGTGAACGGACTTGTCGAGGCGGCGGAATTCCTTGGAATCACCATCAATGACAATCCTGAATATGAGAAATTCGTCCAGGAGATCCTCGGTCTTGTGGAGACATACAACAAGAAGTACCGCACAAAGGACCTGATGTTCAACTGCGAGATGATTCCTGCGGAGAACGTGGGTGTAAAGCATGCGAAATGGGACAGGGAGGACGGCTATGTGGTTCCTCGTGAGTGCTATAACTCATATTTCTATATAGTTGAGGATAACTCGCTCAACATCGTTGACAAGTTCCGTCTCCATGGACGCCGCTACATAGAGCATCTTACAGGTGGTTCGGCACTCCATCTCAACCTTGAGGAGCATCTTACCAAGGAGCAGTACCGCCAGCTTCTCCATGTGGCTGCGATAGAGGGATGTAACTATTTCACCTTCAACATTCCTAACACCGTCTGCAACGAGTGCGGACATATCGACAAGCGCTACCTGAAGAAATGTCCTCACTGCGGAAGCGAGAATGTGGACTTCCTCACACGAGTGATCGGCTACATGAAGCGCGTGTCCAACTTCTCACAGGCACGTCAGAGAGAGGCATCAAGACGCTTCTACGCAAAATGGTAAAATTCTACAACTACGACATAGTCTTTGCCGAGATTCCTGATCAGGTCACTCTGGCACTGAACATAACGGGGTGTCCTAACCGATGCCCCGGTTGTCATAGTGCCCACCTGCAGCAGAATGTGGGGGAAATCCTCGACAATGATGCCCTTGAAGTCCTTCTGCGTATATATGGTAATGCTGTGACCTGTGTCTGCTTCATGGGAGGCGACGGCCGTGCAAGCGAGATAAATGCTCTTGCCGCCTTCCTCAGAGGCAGTTATCCTCATCTCAAGACGGGATGGTACTCCGGGCGCGAGGAAATGGACTCTGCCATAGAACTGAAGAATTTCGATTACATAAAGCTGGGGCCTTATATTGAAGAACGTGGTCCGTTGTCTTCGCCTACCACCAACCAGCGGCTTCTTCTGGTGCGCGATGAATCGACATTGGAAGACATCACTCATAAGCTTACCAAAAGGTAGCGTCCGTTTGTTTTCTCGGATTATTTTTCTTATTTTTAGAGCATAATCTTTGAAATCATGAAGACTTTATGCTCAATCCTGATATTGGCGACGGCTGCTCTGTCGTCAATATCTCTCGAAGCGCAGGATCTGCGTGACCATACTCAGTATCAATACGATCGTTATGACGGTCACTGGCCCTCAGGTGAGGGAATCCTCTATTCCTATAAGGACGGTCTTGTGATAGGCACTTTCATCAAAGGCAAGCCAGAAGGGAAGTGCATATGCTATAAGCCTAATGGAGAAGTCTATTGGGGTGATTACAGGAAAGGAAAGCAGACCGGCAACGGAAGGATCTACAGAGACAACGGCATCGTCATTTCCGGTCAGTACAGGAATGGAAAGTACCACGGGCTTGACACCTTGTACAGATCCAACGGAACTGTCTTTGTGGGAAAATACCGTAAGGGCAAACTCAAGGAGAGGGTACATGACATCAGGGATGAGGTGAAGCTGGCAGATTGTCCGAAGCCTGACTATCCTCTTGTGGACCTTAAGAGAAAACAGGAGGAATTCCTGAAGGAACTCGAGCTCATGTGGGAGGAAAGGAACATTCATCTCAGGGAGAAAGCCGGAATGATCAGCCCGAAATTCCAGAGTGGTGGAATCGATGATTTTGCTCTATGGGTGAATTCGCAGGTGAAGTATCCGGAGTCAGTCTCCCTTGGTGATGTGTCGAGAACCGTGATAGTGGAGTTTACAGTGATGACAGACGGCTCTCTGTCTGATGTCCATGCCTTGTTCGGCTCTGATTCCGCTTTGAACGAGGCTGCTGTAGAGGCTGTGAAGAAGTCTCCGCGTTGGGTGCCTGCCGAGCATAAAGGCGAGAAAAGAAGCGTCCGCATGACGGTTCCGGTGGTGTTCAACCCATGATACGGCTCTGTACATAGAAATATTATTGAAAGTTTGCCTCCTGAGGGCAACGGATATCAATCAGAAACTGCTATCTTTGCAAGTTCGGGTCGCTATAGGCCCGGGCATTGCAGGATAGCAGTTTGTTAATGTGATCCCGAGCACGGCCGAGGGGTCTTTGAAAGAAATATGAGCAAGGATAAGGAAATATTGGACAGCATTGCTGACAAGGAATATGAACACGGCTTCGTGACGAAGGTGGAGCAGGAGTTCATTCCAAAGGGTCTGGATGAGGATATAATACGCCTGATATCGGCGAAGAAGGAGGAGCCTGAGTGGATGCTTGAGTTCCGCCTGGAGGCGTTCCGCCGCTGGCAGAAGATGAAGGTCCCGACTTGGGCCCATCTGGACATACCTGAAATCGATTTTCAGGATATAATATATTATGCCGCCCCTAAAAAGGATGAAGACCGCCCCAAGGAGATAGACCCTGAGCTGGAAAAGACCTTCGATAAGCTAGGTATTCCGCTTCATGAGAGGAAAGCCCTTGCCGGAGTGGCTGTGGACGCAGTTTTCGACTCGGTGTCCGTTACGACTACCTTCCGCTCGGCCCTTGCGGAGAAAGGCATCATATTCTGCTCTTTCTCAGAAGCGGTACGCGAACATCCGGATCTTGTACGAAAGCATCTGGCTTCAGTGGTTCCTGTGGGTGATAACTTCTATTCTGCCCTCAATTCCGCTGTCTTCAGTGACGGTTCCTTCGTATATATTCCTAAGGGAGTACGTTGCCCTATGGAGCTGTCCAGCTATTTCCGTATAAATGCAGCCGGAACCGGTCAGTTCGAGAGGACTTTGATTGTGGCTGATGAGGGCTCCTACGTCAGCTACATGGAAGGGTGCACGGCCCCTATGCGCGACGAGAACCAGCTGCATGCGGCCGTCGTGGAGATTATCGTGGAGAAGGATGCCGAAGTGAAGTACTCGACTGTCCAGAACTGGTATCCCGGAGACAAGAACGGAAAAGGAGGCATATATAACTTCGTCACAAAGAGGGGAATATGCAGGGGTGAGGGCAGCCATCTTTCCTGGACACAGGTGGAGACGGGATCTGCAATCACATGGAAATACCCTTCCACAATCCTGAAGGGTGACAATTCGTCATCGGAGTTCTATTCGGTAGCGGTGACCAACAATTACCAGCAGGCCGACACCGGAACAAAGATGATACATATAGGTAAGAACACAAGAAGCAGGATCATCAGCAAGGGAATATCGGCGGGACTCAGCCAGAATAGCTACCGCGGACTTGTGAAGATGCTTCCTGGAGCGGACAACGCCAGGAATTATTCTCAGTGCGACAGTCTTCTCATCGGTGACAGATGCGGTGCCCACACCTTCCCTTACATCGAGAACTCCAACAGGACCGCAGTGGTGGAACATGAGGCAACCACATCGAAGATCAGTGAAGACCAGCTCTTCTACTGCAATCAGAGAGGCATAGGTCCGGAGGAAGCTGTCGGCCTGATAGTGAACGGCTATGCCCGCGAGGTGCTGGCCAAGCTCCCGATGGAATTTGCGGTCGAGGCTCAGAAGCTCCTGCAGGTGAGCCTGGAAGGTTCTGTAGGTTGATCCTGAAAAATGTGTGAATATGGAATTCTGGAACATCATGCTCTTTGAAATGGGCGGAAGGCCGGTGTTGCTGATAGATATTCTGTCGGCATTGTTCGGTCTGACAACAGTGTTTCTGGCGGGACGGAACAGCAGGTACAACTTCTATGTAGGTTATGTGTACACTGCATTGCTGTTCTTCATGTTCTGGCAGAAGAATCTGTATGCAAACCTTATATTGCAGCCCATATCATTGGGTATCAACATAATGGGACAGTACAGGTGGTCGCATCCCAAGAAGGATGAGGAGAGTTCTGCCGGCACGGGAGAACTCAAGGTGTCGATGCTGGGATGGCCTGCAAGGATGATGACCATAGCCTTGGTCCTTGTGATGGCTGCAGTGTGGGGGTGGCTGATGAGTCAGATGGGAACGAAGTGGTTCACAGGCTATTTCCCTGCAAACCCTCTTCCTTACCTGGACTGCTGCGTGACCGTCCTGATCCTCACAGCCCAGACCTTGTCTGCGCTCAAGAAGTGGGACTGCTGGATAGCCTGGCTGTTTGTGAACATAGCGAATCTGACACTCTACCTGAAGGCCGGACTGGTCTTTATGCCGATAGTCAGCTGTCTCTACCTCATAAACGGTGTATGGTCGCTGTTTACATGGTATAAACTGTACAGGAACAATGGTTGATGGACAGCTGTGTCATCTTTGAGGTTGAAAGTGTCACAGGTGTAGCAGAAATATAAATAGGAAACAGCTGTGTCAGTTTTGGGCCAGAAAGTGTCACAGGTGTGAGAAAAGATATAATTTACATATGGCAAACGACATATTATTGAAGATAGAGGGCCTCAGGGCCAGTGTCGAGGACAAGGAAATCCTCAAAGGAGTGGATATCGTCATCCGCAAAGGTGAAATACATGCTGTGATGGGACCGAACGGTGCCGGAAAGAGTACGCTTTCCGCTGTGCTGGCCGGAAAGCCGCAGTTCACGGTGACTGCAGGCAGCATCGAGTTCCTCGGACAGGACCTTCTGGCCATGTCTCCGGAGGAAAGGGCATGGGCAGGCATATTCCTTTCATTCCAGTATCCTGTGGAGATCCCGGGTGTGACGATTACAAATTTCATGAAGACTGCAGTGAACGCTCATCGTGCAGGCAAGGGACTGGAGCCTCTCAAGGCAGGTGACTTCCTCAAGCTGATGCGTGAAAAGATGGCTTTTGTGCAGATGAAGCCGGAGTTTGCAAAGCGTGAAGTGAATGTGGGATTCTCCGGCGGAGAGAAGAAGCGTAACGAGATCTTCCAGATGGCTATGCTTGACCCTGTTCTTGCCATCCTTGACGAGACAGACAGCGGACTTGATGTGGATGCCCTCCGCATAGTTGCAAACGGTGTCAACTCACTCCACACTCCGGAGAAGTCTGCCATCGTCATCACCCACTACCAGAGGCTTCTGGAATATATTGTTCCGGATGTCGTGCATGTGCTGAAGGATGGCCGCATCGTGAAGACAGCTGGAAAGGAACTTGTCGCGCAGATCGAGGAAAAGGGTTACGATAATCTTTAGGAGGCAGACGTTATGACTGAAGTTATAGTTGTTTCAGGCGACGGACTGACGCGGGACATTGAAGTACAGTCCGGACAGAGGAAGGACATGGTGCTTCTGGTGTATCCGGGAGTCAGCTGTGACGTGAAACTCGATGTGCGTCTGAGCGGAGAAGGGGCTGAAGCCAATATATATGGTGCATATATATGCGGAGATGACGAAAAGGTGAAGATATCTGTGGACATGCACCACGATCTTCCGCACTGTTGCTCGCGCCAGCTGTTCAAAGGCATAGCCGGAGGTACATCCAAGGTGGATTTCTATGGAAAGATAATCGTTGCACAGGATGCCCAGAGGACAGAAGCCTATCAGGAGAATCACAATCTCCTTCTATCGGATGGCGCAAAAGTGGACACCAAGCCACAGCTGGAGATATATGCAGATGACGTGAAATGTTCGCATGGCGCAACCATCGGCCGCCTCAATGAGGAAGAGCAGTTCTATATGCGCTCTCGCGGCATTACCCTTGAAGAGGCGAGGGTCCTTCAGATGATATCCTTCATAGCCCCTGTGCTGGAGGTCATCCCTGAAGAGGAGCGTGAAAGCGTTTCAATGAAGTTTGAGGAAGCAGTAAGGAAGATATGATCACCCATCCTAACGTCAAGTTAAATCTCGGACTCAATGTGCTGAGGAAAAGGGAGGACGGTTTTCACGACCTTGAAACCCTTTTCATCCCGTATTTCGGCATACATGACACGCTTGAGATCATAGCAGGGGACGATTTCAGCAGTACATCCGCTGCCCTTTTTGCAAAATACGGCAGCTCTGTCCCTGCCTCTCAGGGCAGCATCAGGTCCGAAGGCATCTTCGGAACAGGAATAGAGGAGACTGATGCACCTGAGCTGGTGCAGGGCATATCCGAGGATGGAAAGCTCATGATAACCATAGCCCGTGCTGAAGGTGTGGACTGGGATCCTCTCAAGGACCTGACGGCGAAGGCATATTTCATTCTGGCAGAAGATTTCAAGCTCCCCCCTGTGAAGATATTTCTTGAAAAGACTTCGCCAGTGGGAGCAGGTCTCGGCGGCGGCTCGGCAGATGCAGCCTTCGCCCTCAGAATGCTTAATGACCTTTGTTCGCTTGGTCTCACGGAGCAGCAGCTCGCGGAATATGCTTCAAGGCTGGGAAGCGACTGTGCATTCTTCATATACAACAGACCGATGACAGGTGAGGGGCGAGGGGAGGTCCTGACGGAGTTTCAGGTGGATCTTTCCGGTTATGACATCCAGGTCCTGACTCCTGCCGGCATTTCCGTTTCCACTAAGGAGGCATACAGCGGCATAAGGCCGCGCATGCCGGAGGTTCCGTTGAGAGATGCACTTGCCAGACCAGTCGAGGAATGGGACGGGGTGCTGGTCAATGATTTTGAAGAGACGGTTTTTGCAATACATCCGGAGCTGGCATCCATAAAGCGTTCGCTTTACGACAGCGGCGCAGTCTACGCAAGCATGTCCGGTTCGGGTTCTGCTCTTTTTGCACTGTACAAGGCCTGAAAACGTTAAAGAAAAAGCAAAAGTTTAAAGAAAAAGAAAAATGTGACGAAAGACGGGAATGTGTGACGAACATATTTCCGTCTTTCCGTATGTTTGAGTTTCTTTGACGGAAAAAAATGTTTATGCGGAGATATGTAATTGTATTGTGTGCAGGACTGCTGCTTGGATCATGCGGAATGCATGAACTGGGGGAAAGTGCAAGGGATGACGTCCATGACGGGATATGGACAGGACCGGGAATGAATGTCGGGTCGTCAGACCCTGACAGGACTGTATGCTATGTCACGGCCATGGACTATCCGGACGGCTACGACTGGCGGGCTGACAGGGAGAAGGGAAGTGTGAAATGTTCTCTTGTCGTTTATGCGGACGGTATTCCCATGATGAAGGTCCCCGTGGGAGAGGAGTATCAGACAAGTCCTGATGCCGACATGCACAGGATCATCTGCGGTCATCTGTACACGGATTATTCCACACAGGAGGAGACGGTCATCAGGAAGGATGGAAAGGAGATCTTCCGCTATTCCGGAAGAGAAGTCATATGCGGAATGTTAGTGGACGGAGATGATGTATATACTCTTGGCCATCCTCGTGACAATGGAGGATTCACTTATCGGAGGAATGGAGAAATCCTGCTATCCAGACCTTCCGGAAAGACTTTCTCCCGGCTTTATCGCGATGGTGAGGACATATGCTTTGCCTTCTGCGAACAGGCCTCATCTTTAAGCAGCCCTCTGGAAAGGTACTATTCCGTAGTGAACGGAGTTCCTGAACAGGCTGCTTTGAGGGATGATGTCAAGAAAGTGTGGGACATGATGTATTCCGACGGGAAGGTCCATTACATTGCCTCATTGGTCGGAGCCAGGGCTCCTGTGCTATTTGCCGGAGAATCAATGTGTGTGCTTACACTGCCTCAGGGGGCGTCCCTCCTTACCGGACGTCTGTCCGTATCTCAAGGTGTGGTGTGTGTCGAAGGAGTGCTTTCCTGCCGGAATCTTGCGCTGGCAAGTGCCCTGTGGAAGTCTGAGGAACTGTTATATACCTTCAGCCCGGGTATGACGGTGGCATCATGGCAGGTAGAGGGTGACGGAGTCTTCTGTGTCCTGAATTCAAGGTCTTCATCTCAGAAGGGGGTAATCTACCGTTGTGGAGAAGTGTCGGATCTTCCGCAGGGATATGTGTCCATGGGCGGGAACACCGTGGCTCTCGCGGACGGTATCATGCATGTCGGACTCTCATCCGTCAAGGGTGGGAAACCGTTGTTGTGGAAGGAAGGTGTCGTCGATACGCTTGACATCAACGGCTACATCTCATCTGTCATTGCGGAAAAGCAGAGAAGGCCTTAATCTTCCCAGGAGATGGTTCTGGACTGGTCCGGATTGACGGTGATGCTGACCTTGAGCGTCTCCTCGGGGAGAAGATCCTCGATGTTTTCAGGCCACTCCATCACACATAGGCATCCGCTGTCGAGGTAGTCGTAAAGGCCGATCTCCACAGCTTCTTGGAGTCTGTTTATCCTGTAGAAATCGAAATGGTACATGGGTTCGCCGTCTGCTCTCATATATTCGTTGACTATGGCGAACGTAGGCGAGCCTACGGGATCCGTGACACCAAGCGCCTTGCATATGGCTGTGGTGAATGTCGTTTTGCCTGAACCCATCGGAGCGAAGAATGCCACAAGGGTGTTGTCCCCGATCTTGTCGAGAAATTCCGCAGCTGCCCTGTCGAGGTCTTCTATATCTTTGATTATGACTTCATGTTTCATGTCGCAAAGATAGCAAAAATCACAATATCTGCTGTCTGTCAAGGAACCTGTAAGAAGCGGCCTCCGTCAGATGTGCTGCAGATATGTCCTCTGCTCCTTCCAGGTCAGCTATGGTACGTGCCAGCTTCAGTATTCTCGAACACGCCCTCGCAGACAGTCCCATATGTTCTATGATCCTTTCCAGCAGGTCCTGACATTCCTTGTCAAGAGGACAGTATCTGTCTATCATCCTGCTGTTCATTCCGGCGTTGCAGAATATGCCTTCGTCCTTGAACCGTCTTTTCTGTATCTCCCGGGCCTTCATGACCCTTGCCGCGACATCAGCGCTTGCCTCTGCCGCCTTTCTCGCTACCAGCTTCTTCGGGTCTATCGGCTTCATCCACAGCTGTATGTCTATACGGTCCATTATCGGTCCAGACAGTTTTGACAGGTAGGCGAGGCGTCTGGATGGAGTGCACGTGCATCTGTCCCCCTCTCCATAGAATCCGCAGGGGCAGGGATTGGTGGCTGCCACGAGCATGAAGTCTGAAGGATATTCGACCTTTGTCTTCAGCCTTGAGATTGTCACCTTCCTGTCCTCCATCGGAGCTCTGAGCACCTCGAGCACCTTCTTTGGAGCCTCGCAGAATTCGTCTATCATGAGGATTCCGTTATGTGCAAGAGAGATCTCACCGGGCAGAATGTTGTCTGAACCACCTCCTATGAGGGCGGCCACGGATGCACTGTAATGCGGAGCGCGGAAAGGGCGCCGCTTCATCAGTCCTTTCAACGGACCTCCTTTGCCGGCCACGGAGTAGATCTTGCTCGTCTGGACAGACTCTTCCAGAGACAGAGGAGGCAATATGGACACCATAGCCTTTGCCAGCGAACTTTTTCCGGATCCCGGAGGGCCGATCATGATCACGTTGTGGCCACCTGCGGCGGCGATCTCGACACCTCTCTTTGCGCCTTCCTGGCCTATGATCTCAGAAAAGTCCATTACCTTCTCGAATGGGTCGGAATCGTCCTTGCACTGCATGTCCATTCCTTTGCTCAGCATCAGATTCTCCGCCAGAAGATCGCTGCAGTCTTCATCTCCGGAAAGAATCCTCAGAACCTCTTCCAGATTGTCGACTCCGAAAACTGTGGAATTCCGGTATTCGACGGCTTCAAGTGCGGAAGCCGACGGGAGGATGCAGCCGCGCATGCCCGACCTCTCGGCAAGCTCGACGGTCGGCAGCGCACCCGGCACCTCCCTGATGCTGCCGTCCAGCCCGAGCTCTCCCATGATCATGTAATTGTCAAGCAGCGGGAGAGCACGCTGGCCTGATGCAGCGATGATTCCGAGTGCTATGGGCACATCGTATCCGCTGCCTTTCTTATGCATGTCCGCAGGGGCCAGATTGATGACTATCTTTCTTCCGGGTATCTTGAATCCCATAGCCTGAAGGGAGGTGATGGTGCGGAGAAGACTTTCCTTCACGGCTGCGTCGGCAAGTCCTACGAGATGTATCCCTATGCCTTGGGCGACGTCTACTTCGACTGTTACGTTTACCGCATCGATACCGATGCATTTTGCAGAGTGGATGTTTATCAGCATGACATTTCTTTTTTTCAAATGTCTGCATCAGAAACGACAAAATGTTTAAAAAAAAGAAAATTGTGACGAAAAACAGATTTAAAAATAAATTTTTAACAAAAAAACAGGTCTCAGAGGTTTACTCTGAGACCTGTTTCAAATCCGAACATCAACGGTTGCGCTGTCCTTATGCTGTTTGGCTGACCGTTGTCGAAATAGTAACGCAGACTCGGGTCAATATATAATCCGACATGTCTTCCGAGAGCGAACTCCACTCCTATGCCGGCATTGGCAGACAGTTGGACACCCTTCACTTTTTCAGTATGGAAGATGGATGTGTTGAGTACATCGTAGTCATCGCTCACGCATTTCTCGATGCAGCCTCCTCCGTATGCATACAGGCTGACCCTGTCCTGTTCGATGATGTTGAAATATGCATTTACAGGGACTCCGACATAATGCTGTGTGTTCCTTATGTCAGATGAGACGGCGAGTTCTATTGCTCCGCTTGGATTGACCTGTGTGTACTTGCCGTAAAATCTTCTGGTCAGCATCGTGTAATTGAATCCGGTTCCGACAGACCATCTTGGAGAAAGGGCAACCTTTACTCCGACTCCTGCTGAAACAGGGATCCCGTATGTAGACTTGGTGCTGGTCTCCTTGATTCCCGTCCTGTCAGGTGCCGGTGTCACGACAGGTGCTTTCTGAGGACCTATCCTGTTCTGTACCTGGGCGCTGTTTGTTCCTGCAAGTCCTGAAAGGACTATGGAAGTCCGAGGCCTGAAATTCTCCTGCTCCTCACCCCAGTCTTCAGGGAAATATACAGGCTCCTCAATCTCAGGCTCCTCAACCTCAACCTTGACTTTTTCCTGCTGACCGGCAGCAGCTTCCTGGCTGACGGCTTCCGTGCTCTCCCCGGTCTGTGTCTCCATGAAATCCAGAGCTGTTTCCGGAATCTCAGCCGCCTGTCTGTCCACGGATGTATTCTTTACCTCTGCCAGCAGGATTGCTGACGATGCGGCTTTTTCCTCAACGGTCGCTTCAGGGTCATCAATGACGGCCTCAGTCACTTCCGGCTCCACGACGGCGACAAGCCCGCTGTCTCCCGCATCCGGAACGAGTCCGTCGTTTCCGCTGTGATTCAGGAACACTCCAGCCACAATTGCCGCGGCTGCTGCTACCGAAGCTATCCCGGCCCGTCTGAACCATATCAGAACAGGCTTCTTCCTTGATGCGTCAATCCTGTCAAGACCTTCAGATACACGGTCCCAGACTCCGGCAGGAACTTCTTCCCTGCCTTCCTCGAGGACCGACTTCATCATGAGGTCGAAATCATTCATATTATCGTTGTTCTCAAACATTTTCTCTTTCTTTAATCCTGTTCTGCAGCCATGTCCTTGCCCTGCTCAGCTGTGTCCTTGACGTCGTTTCCGATATTCCCAAAGCTTCAGCGATCTCCTTGTGCGAGTAGCCTTCGATCGCATACATGTTGAATACGGTTCTGAATCCGGGCGGAAGCGACATCACCAGAGTCATCAGTTCCTTGTATCCTATGTTCTGTCCCTGTGAAGGGATGTCCGCCTTCATGCCTCTCGCCTGATCTATCTCCTCGCTCATCTTCAGCGCATCCTTTTTCCTGAGGGTCATCAGGGCAGTCGTGACGAATATCCTTCTCGCCCATCCTTCAAACGAGCCTTCCCCCTTGTAGCTTTCAAGATGCGTGAACAGGGTGATGAAACCGTCCTGAAGAACATCTTCGGCCTGGACCCTGTCTCCGATGTAGCGTATGCATAAAGGAAACATACGGGGAGCCAGACGGTCATATAGAACCTTCTGAGCCACCCGATCTCCCTTTATGCAGGACTTAATCAGTTGTAAATCAAAATTTTCCGCCACAGTGTTCAGTCTCCGGCCCTTCTGGTCCATGAATTTTTCGTGCCCGACATAGATGCAGAAGGGGACCATATTGTTGCATTATCGGCACATTTTTCCCAAAAATATGCATTTTCACGAAATTGAGTGTTATTTTTGTATGTTTCTTGACATATGAAGATGAAGTATATATATATATCGGTAATCATATTGCTTTCGATGCTGTCGGGAAGCCTGAATGTTTCCGCCCAGGAATATGTCAGGCCGGAATCAAGGCATGAGAATATGATAATGGAGGCAGTCAGCGCCTATGACGCCAGGAACATCGGGGAGGCTGAAAGGCTGCTGAATGCAGTCATCGCTGAAGACCCCGGCAATGATGCCGCTTGGTATTATCTGGCCCAGTGTGCAGTCGTAAAGAAAGATCTCACCCTGGCGGAACAATGTTATCGTACGGCGTCTGAACTGGATCCTGACAATTTCTGGTACAGGTACAGACTTGCCCGGCTGTATTCCGTGACTTCCCGTCCGGAACTTACCATGGAGATGTACGAAGAGCTTCTGGATGACTTCCCGAAGAAGAATGATGTCTATTTCGACCTTGTGGAAGTGTATCTTGCACAGAAGGAATATGACAAGGCTCTCGAGGTCCTCAAGGAGATTGAAACCGTGTTCGGAATGACAGAATCCATAGCCATGTACCGGTTCAATCTGCTGCGCATCCTCAACAGACCGGAAGAGGCTTTCAGGTCCCTGGAGGAATATAACCGTAAATATTCTTCACCTTATGTGCTGACCACATTGGCAGACTATCAGATGTCGATGTACAATGATTCCACCGCCCTGGCATATTATGATGAGGCGCTCGACCTCGCGCCAGGCTATGCACCGGCACTTCTTGGAAAGGCAGAAACCTTCAGGCTTACCAGGAAATATGACGACTATTTCTCTGTTCTTGGTAAATATGCTGAGTCTGAATCAGCTCCTGCGGCAGCCAAGAGCGACTACCTGATGGCAGTCGTCCAGAGGACAGATCCTAAATTCATAGCGTCCTTCCTTCCCCAGATAGACTCGGTCATGAGCAAGGCCCTGGATGCCCACCCTTCGGACAGCACCCTCCTTCAGACTGCTGCCGTCTATTATTATTCGACAGACAGGACGGACAGAGCAAAGAAATATTTCAGGGAGAATATGGAGGTCTGGCCCGAAAGTTTCTCTGCCAGAGCCGGTTATGTGGAATTCCTTATGTATGCCGAGGATTGGGATGAACTGGCTTCTGCAGGACGTGAGGCATTCCGGCTTTTCCCGAAAGAGACGGCATTCCTTGAAATGGCAAGCGTAGGGGATTACAATCTCAACCGCTATGACCGCGTTCTGGACATATGCGAAACGGTTCTGGATGTCGCTCCAAATGACAGCTCGAGCACACTAAGGGCCTGGTCTACAATGGGTGACATCTATCATCAGCTTGGAGACAGCAAGAAGGCGTACAAGGCATATGACAAGGCCTTGAAGATAAATCCGGATTATGTATATGTCCTTAACAATTACGCCTATTACCTGAGCGAGGAAGGCAGGAAACTGAAGAAGGCCTACAGGATGAGCCTCAAGACAATTGAAGCGGAGCCGGACAATGCGACCTACCTCGACACCTTCGGATGGATACTCTATCTCATGGGCAGACCTTTGGAAGCAAAACCGCATTTCAAGCATGCCATGCTCTATGGCGGAAAGGACAGTGCGGTGATAATGGACCATTATGCCGAGGTCCTCTATGCTCTGGAGGAATACGACCTTGCAATGGTCTACTGGAACCTTGCAATGCACAAGAACCAGGGGGACATACCCGGACTTGAGGAAAAGATCAATGCCAGGAAGGCTGCCATAAAGAAATAAACTGACACAGATGCATCGACCTATCAGAAAACTGCTCACGCTGACTTTCCTCCTGCTCTCCGCAGTGGTTACATTCGCTCAGGACGTCACTTCTCAGAAGGAACGTCGGGAGAGGCTGGAGCGTGAGATAGCCATCATTGACAGGCAGCTTGCGGCTAATGCTTCGCAAAGCCGCTCCCTTGACGCCGACCTTGCCCTTGTAAGGAAGAAGATATCCAACAGAAAGGCCCTTGTGGCGGATTCAGACCGCCAGATAAGGCAGTATTCCGACAGCATATATCTTACGAACCGTTCCATCAACCGGCTGAATGCCAGGATAGACACCCTTACCTCTCATTATTCCCGCCTGGTCATGAGCGCTTACAGGAACAGGGATACGCGTGTCTGGTACATGTATATGTTCGCCAGCGAAAACCTCGGTCAGGCCTTCCGCAGATTCGGATACTTCCGCAATCTCTCCACTACAATGAAGAACGAGGCGACAAGAATCAAGGATATGAAGGAGGAATTGAGGCTGAAGAAGGAAAGGCTTGCACAGATGAAGAAGGAGGCGGAGGCGGTCAAGGCGGAGCGTGTAAAGGAACTCGAACTGCTGAAGAAGGATGAGGCCAAGGCGGACAATGTGATCCGTAAACTGAAGAAGGACAGGAAGAGCTACCAGAACCAGATCGCCTCAAAGAAGAAGGAGATCGATAAGATCAACCGTGAGATTGCGCGTATAATTGCAGATGCCATGAAGACGGACAAGCAGAAGGCTAAGGACAAGAAGAAGACCGAGGCCGACATGAAGCTGGATGCAGAGTTCTCAAGGAACAAGGGAAAGCTTCCATGGCCGGCAGATGGACCTGTGGTAGGTAGTTTCGGAAAGCATTATCATCCGGTGTACAAGAATCTTCAGCTGCCGCCGAATAACGGCATCGATATAGCTCTATCAAAGGGATCTTCCGTTAATTCCGTATTTGAAGGCACTGTTACACAGGTCTTTGTGATGCCGGGATATAACCAGTGTGTCCTTATCCAGCATGGCAATTACTTCACTCTATATTGCAAACTGAAGACAGCTTCGGTCAAGGCGGGAGATAATGTGAAGACCGGTCAGGAAATAGGTAGGATCGACACCATAAACGGACAGACTCAGCTTCATTTCGAGGTCTGGAAAGGCAAGGATCCCCAGAATCCCGAATCTTGGCTCAAGTAAGGCTATGGCAGTGAAGAAGACCATATTTCTGACAGGAGGCACAGGCAATATGGGCTGGGCCGGTTTTCAGGAACTGTACAGCCGCAGGGAACGTTTCAACATCAGGCTCCTGGCCCGCGACAGCCGCAGGAATCACCGTCTTCTTGACAGATATGCATCGGATCCTTCCGTTGAAGTCATCTGGGGAGACATGATGCGCTATGAAGATGTGCTGAAAGGTGTTTCAGGAGCGGATTATGTGCTGCATGTGGGAGGAATGGTCTCTCCAGCAGCGGACTATTATCCTGAGAAGACACTTGAGGTCAATGTAGGTTCAGCCGAGAATATAGTGAAGGCTGTCCTTGCGCAGAAGAACTCAGCTGAAATGAAGGTGGTATACATAGGATCGGTAGCCCAATACGGTGACCGCAATCCTCCTCATCACTGGGGAAGTGCGGAGGATCCTCAGGTTCCGGCAGAGTTCGACATGTATGCCCTGTCAAAGATACGTTCTGAAGAGGTTTTCGTGAAGGCGGGACTCTCCCGTTGGGTTTCGTTGAGGCAGAGCGGCATCTTGTATCCCGGCATACTTGGAGCGGTGAATCCTACAGCCTTCCACGTGCCTATGGGAGGCGTGCTCGAATGGACGACCATAGAAGACTCAGGCCGTCTCCTGGCCCAGGTCTGTGAGGAATGGGTGCCTGATTCCTTCTGGAACAAGGCCTATAACATCAGCAGCGGAGCCTCGTACAGGATGACCAACTACGAGTTCATGACCCGTATGCTGGGGACCCTCGGCCTTCCTTCTCCCGAGAGGGTTTTCGAGCCTCAGTGGTTCGCTCTAAAGAATTTCCATGGGATGTGGTACAGGGATGCGGACAAGCTCGATGACATTCTCCATTTCAGGGCCGGCGTACCGGTGGATGAGTATTTCTCCTCGATGAAATCCAGATTGCCATGGTTCTACAGGCTTGCCTTTCTTGCTCCTGCGTGGGCAGTCAGGATGTTCATGAAGCCATATGCATATGAAGAAGGTCTCGGCACCCAGTGGTGGGCACAGCACGACGAAGCCAGATTTCTGGCCTACTACGGCTCACGCCAGGCGTATGAGTCCATAAGGTCTTGGGACGACATCCGTCCAGGACCGCTGGACAAGGGAATATGAAGAAAGCCAGCCCGACCGGGCTGGCTTTCTCATATCCATATGTTGCTGACTATCCGACGAGCCATACGAGTACGTGGCGGTCGAACATCATGTACTCGAGCTCGAACTCTTCCTCGTGCTCGTCCTTGTGGATGAATGTCGCTTCGAGCTCGCCTTCCTTACGGACATTGAACTTCTCCACTTCTATCTGCTCAGCGAAATCGACGCGATTCTGCGACATCCTCTTGAATATGGCCTCCTTGGCACACCAGTAGATGGCGAGCTGCTCGTTTCTCTTCTCCTTTTCCAGATCGTCGATCTCGTCTTCCGAAAGCGCCTTCTTCTCGACGACAGAGAAATCCCTGTCAAGCGACTCGATGTCGATGCCGAGCTCTTCCTCATCATGGATGATGATGGCTACATACTTGTCTGTGTGTGTGATGCTGATGTTTGTCACACAGTTCTCAAGATATGGCTGTCCGTTGTCATGATGGTTGAGGTACATCTTCTCCTCGAACACTTCGTTCAGGAGTGCCCTTACTGCGAGTTTCTGCCTTCTCTGGCTTTCGCTTCTGAAAAGCGATATCTCTTCAAGTTCATCTGTAGGAATGGAGATGAGGTTCATCAGTTCATCTTCCGATTCGGTTACCTGCCATACGGCGATTTCCGCTTTGTTGTCAAGTTTCTTTCTTAAATATAGTGCCATATCTTATAAATGTTCCGCTATGATAAAGTGCTGCTCGGTGTACCTATATACGACAGCCCCGTGCGCGCCGACCATGCACACACAGAAAAGACCTCCTGACTTTCGTCAGAAGTGCCGCCCATAATCATGTATATATTGTTGGACAACGGATCGTCAGAAGTCTGATCCGCCATGATATTCTGATCTTTAACTATAGGACTGGGAGGTTCCACTGTCTTATCTTCTTAAAATTCAGCTGCAAAGATAGTAAAGACTTTTGATATCTCAAAATTCGGGCATTATTGTTACTACTCTCTGGGCCGCATTTTACGGCGGCAGCGTCAGGGCTGTGGTCAACGGCAGTACCCCGGCACACCCGCTTGTGACAAATGTGAATGTTTGATTTGCACACCGGAGCCAGATGAGCGGATTTTTCATTATCTTGCAGGCAGTAGTGAAATATTATGATGAAGCTGGTGTTTCTTTTTATTCCGCTGGTTTATCTGGCTGGGAACGGATATCTGTACTGGAGGATGTTGCAGATGGCAGGAGCCCTGCCGGTGTGGGTCAGGTGTGTTGTCTCGGTGCTGTTCTGGATTGCGGCATTTTCACTTTTCATATCCATCGGCCTCCGTGATTCGGGTCTTCCCGGAGCTTTTCTGAAGGCCATGTACCTCATAGGCTCGGTATGGATGGTCTTCCTTTTGTATTCGGTGCTGCTGCTCATGGTATCTGACGTGGCCAGGATCTTCATCCCGTCGCTTGGACCTGCCTTGAAATATGCAGCTCCTCTTGCTGCGTGTATCCTTCTTTATGGATATGTCAATTACAGGAATCCGAAGGTGGAGCATATCGACATCGTCCTGGATAAGCCTGCAGACGGGATTACAGCCGTTGCAATCAGCGATGTGCATCTTGGCCATGGCACGGGAGTGCGGGCCTTGAAGAAGTATGTGGATCTGATAAACAGGCAGAAGCCGGATGTGGTGTTCATAGTCGGAGACCTCATCGACAACAGTGTCGAACCTCTGCTGGACGAACCTTTTGCCGAGGCATTGGATGGCCTCAAGGCCCCGATGGGGGTCTATATGGTTCCGGGCAATCATGAATTCATAAGCGGAATCGAGGCGTGTGAGTCCTTCCTTGCAGGTACGGAAATCCATGTGCTGCGTGACAGCGTGGAATCATTGCCATGCGGCCTTCAGGTCATCGGCCGTGACGACCGCTCCAATCCGCATCGGCTTTCCCTTGAGGAACTGCTTGAAAAGGCCGATACATCACGTCCGCTGCTGGTGCTTGACCATCAGCCATACGGACTGGCACAGGCGGATTCGCTGGGCGTGGACATACAGGTCAGCGGGCATACCCACAGGGGACAGATATGGCCTTTGAACTGGCTGACAGATGTTCTTTTTGAGCAGAGCCACGGCTATCGCAAGTGGGACAATGCCCATATCTACGTCTCCAGCGGACTCTCTCTCTGGGGACCTCCCTTCCGTATAGGAACACGCAGCGATATGGTGGTACTTCACATTTATGGCTCTGAACCGGAATAAAAAACAAATTCTTTCTTAACACGGTAATGATTTTAAACCGGAATACCATTAAATTTATTATATTTGCCAAGATTTGGAACTAAATGTTAACATTATAGAATTATTATGGAATTTTTGACTAACGACAAGCTCGTGATCGTAGGTGCCGGTGGCGCTATCGGATCAAACATGGCTCAGACAGCTCTCATGCTCGGCCTTACTCCTAACATCTGCCTTTATGACATCTATGGTCCAGGCGTGAACGGTGTTGCAGAGGAACTCTATCACTGTGCATTCGAGGGCGCTAACATCACATGGACAACTGATCCTGAAGTCGCTTTCACTGGCGCAAAGTACATCATCTCATCAGGCGGTGCTCCTCGTAAGGAGGGTATGACCCGTGAGGACCTTCTCAAGGGTAACTGCCAGATCGCAGCAGAGTTCGGTGACAATATCAGGAAATATTGTCCGGATGTAAATCATGTTGTTGTAATCTTCAACCCTGCTGACGTGACAGCTCTTACAGCTCTCATCCGTTCAGGTCTGAAACCAAGCCAGCTCACTTCACTTGCTGCACTTGACTCTACACGTCTCCAGTCGGCAATCGCAAAGGAACTCGGCGTACCTCAGTACAAGGTTGAGAATGCACGTACTTACGGTGGACATGGTGAGGCAATGGCAGTGTTCGCATCCAAGATCACTGTTGACGGCAAGCCTCTCGCAGAGTACAACATTCCAGAGGACAGATGGGCAGAGATCAAGCATGCAACTATCCAGGGTGGCTCTAACATCATCAAGCTCCGTGGCCGTTCATCATTCCAGAGCCCTGCTTATCAGTCAGTCCTCATGATCCAGGCTGCTATGGGCGGTCCTGAGTTCCACTGGCCTGCAGGATGCTATGTAAACACTGAGAAGTATCAGAATGTCCTCATGGCAATGCCTACAGTGATTGATGCGACAGGTGTTCACTTCGGTGAAGTTACCGGTTCTGCAGAGGAGATTGCAGCACTCGATGCATCTTACGCACACCTTCAGGTCATGCGTGACGAGATCATCAACCTCGGCATCATCCCGCCTGTAGCAGAGTGGAAGACAATCAATCCTAACCTCTAACAGATAGCCGGTCAGGCCGGCTATGACGTAAAGTCGTCATTCCCGACGCGTACATTACGTCATTCCCGACGTGTTCGGGAATCCTGAACAATAAAAAGTGCAAAATTTTTGAAAAAAGTTTTGCACTTTTGTTTTTTCGCTGTATATTTGCAGTCCCAAATGAGGGATATCGGGGTGTGGCGCAGTTGGCTAGCGCATCTGGTTTGGGACCAGAGGGTCCTGTGTTCGAGTCACAGTACCCCGACATTCAAAGGCTGATCTTCGGATTGGCCTTTTTTATTTTTCCGTTATCTCAAAAATCAATACCTTTGTCAGTCAGTAACCGTTCAGGATTTTTATGATACAGGCAAGAGGAATAGAAAAGTCATTCGGAAACTTGAAGGTGCTCAAGGGACTGGACTTCGATGCAGGAAAAGCCGAAGTCGTGTCAATCATGGGAGCATCCGGAGCAGGCAAGTCGACTCTGCTCCAGATATTGGGCACTCTGTCCACACCAGATGCCGGTTCGTTGATAATTGACGGGACTGACGTCCTCAAGCTTTCAGGCAAGGAACTTGCCGGATTCCGTAACCGCAAGATCGGCTTTGTGTTCCAGTTCCATCACCTTCTTCCCGAGTTTACGGCTCTGGAGAATGTGATGATCCCAGCGTTCATAGCCGGGAGGCCGAAGCAGGAGGTCGAGGCGGCAGCCAAGGCCCTGCTTACGGATCTCGGCCTGGCAGAAAGGTTCGGCCACAAGCCTTCAGAGCTTTCCGGCGGAGAACAGCAGAGGGTGGCGATCGCCCGTGCCCTGATCAACAATCCTTCAGTCCTCTTTGCAGATGAGCCTTCGGGCAATCTTGATTCCGGGACCAAGGAGGAACTTCATAAACTTTTCTTCTCCCTTCGTGACAGATATGGCCAGACCATCATCATCGTGACTCATGATCCGGACCTTGCCGGAATGTGTGACAGGTCTTTATATATGGTAGATGGCCGTTTTGTTTCAAATGACTGACAGCCGGCGGCCGATGAGTGTCTTCAGATTCAAGAAATTCGATGTAGTGAATGAACGCAGTGCGATGAAGGTCAACACCGACGGCGTTCTGCTCGGAGCCGCTATGACCATAGTGCCGCAGGACAGGAGGCTTCTGGATGTAGGCACCGGCACCGGGACCATAGCTATGATGGCGGCTCAGCGGCTTGCAGGGGCGGGGACTCCCGTTCAACGCGGGGGTGACATCAGGAAAGAAGTCGGAAGTGAAGTCAGGCAGGAAGTCGGGAAGGGTGTTGTGATTGATGCCATTGATGTCGATGAGCCTTCGGCGGCTGAAGCGGCAGCCAATTTCAGCAATTCTCCATGGCCTGAGGCCCTGCATCCCTTCAACATGTCTCTGGAAAGATATGCAGCTGAAGTTGCCCCCGGCATCTTATATGACCTTATATTTTCAAATCCCCCTTATTTCGAGGACTCTCTTGTCGCTCCGGATGAGAGGAAGAGCACGGCCAGACACACCTCAGAAGGACTCTCCTACAGGGATATACTGGATTTTGCCAGTGAGCATCTTTCCGGCCGCGGCCGCGTCAGCCTTGTGCTTCCTGCCGGGCAGGAAGCCGCGCTATGCCGCTACGCCCGGATGTCAGGGCTTCATCTCTTCAGGATATTGCGAGTCAGGACCGTCCCGAGAAAGGCCCCTTCACGGATCATTGCCGAGTTCTCCCGTTCCCGTGTGCCGGCCCCGGATGATTCAGTTCTTACAATACAGAATGAAGGACAGTATACCCAAGAGTATCTGTCCCTCACCCGCGATTTCTATCTTTTTGCCTGACCGGCTATTTCTTCCCGTGACTGTTGTGCAGCTTCCTGATGTGCTGACGTCTGAATTTCTCTTCTCCGATATATAGTTTGGCGACTTTCTCTGTCGAAAGCACCTTCTTGTACTTGTCTGCCGCATCATTGTCTATCTCCCTCTGCTTTTCCTGTGCCGCAAGATATCTGTCAAGCAGGGTCTTTATCTCTTTTTCGGGCTTTCCTGCATCGATGGCCTTGCTCAGTTCCCAATAGCTGCCGATCACTTCGTGCATGGCCTGGTCCCTTTTCTCGTTCACTTCGTTGTATACCGGCCAGAATACCTGGGCTTCCTGTGGCGTGAGTCCGATTTCCACTGTCAGGAAAGCTATCTTCTCGCTTTGTATCTTGGTTTTCCAGTCTTCCTTACAATTGTTGTCCGCATAAGATTCTACGGATCCGAAAAACAATGCCGTGGTCAGAATGATTATTCTTTTGATGTATGCTTTCATATAGTTGCTATTTTGACATTTCTATTTCTTCCGCTGTTGTCCCTGTATATATAAGGTATTCGACTATGTCGTTATCTTCGATTTCAGCTTCCGCGAACTGGAGACTGTTTTCCATTTCGTATGTGGTAAGGAAATGCTCTGAGAAAAGCAGGTAGTCTTCCTGTGTCATTTCCTGTTCATTCCTGTTGAAAAGGAGTGATCCCGCTGCGAATATGGAGACGAAGACTGCGGCAAGTGACGCATATGGAGCAAGTCTGCTCCATATGGTGACTGCAGGTTCCTGGCGCACTCTCTTCACCTCTGCCCGGACTGTCTCGAAATAACCTTCCGGAATGGTGTAGGGATTCTTGCGCAGTGATGTGTGCTCTGCCAATATGTCCTGGTTGATTTTATCCATACGCGTATTAGACACAATTAATTGTTAAAGGTTTAGAATCTGTCATAATAATTTCAGAAGGTCATTCTTTATCTTGTTGTATGCATGATGATATGATGCTTTCAGGGCTCCTACAGAGGTGTCGGTGATTTCCGAGATATCTTCATATTTCATTTCGTCGAAATAGCGGAGGCTGAATACGACCCTCTGCTTCTCCGGAAGCCTCTGGATTGCCTTCTGAAGTTCCCTTTGAAGGCGATCTCCGTTGAAGTGAGGATCGTCATCAATCTTTCTGCAGAGCACTTCAGAGGCTGAATCCAGTGATATCAGAGCCTTGAACTTCTGTTTCCTAAGGTGATTCAGGACCTCGTTTGTGGCTATCCTGTATATCCATGTGAAAAGCTGTGATTCTCCCCTGAAGGTGGGAAGGGCTGCCCATATCTTGATGAATATGTCCTGGACAAGGTCATTTGCATCTTCGTGACAGCACAGGAACCTGCGTACATGCCAGTAGAGCCTTTCCGTGTAGGCATCCACTATGCCGTTGAAAGCCTCTTCCTCGTGTCCGTCCGAATAAAGTCTTATGATTTCCTTGTCTGTCACCGCAACTTAGACGCTTAAAATCAGTTAAGGTTAAACAAAAGTAGCGAAAAAATTGCTTAATTTGCTATCTTTGCAGCGATTATACACATACAATGAAGAAGACAAGAAATTTTTGCATCATCGCCCATATCGATCACGGCAAGAGTACGCTTGCAGACAGAATGCTGGAAGTGACGGACACTCTCAATGCACGTGATATGGAGAATCAGGTCCTTGACTCCATGGATCTGGAGAAGGAGAAGGGCATCACGATCAAGAGCCATGCAATCCAGATGGATTATATGTATAAGGGTGAGAAATACACTCTCAATCTGATCGACACACCGGGCCACGTGGACTTCTCGTATGAAGTGTCCCGTGCAATCGCTTCCTGCGAGGGCGCCCTCCTTGTGGTCGATGCGACACAGGGAATACAGGCACAGACCATATCCAACCTTTATCTTGCCATAGAGCATGACCTGGAGATAGTTCCGGTGCTCAACAAGATAGATGTCGAGTCGGCCATGGTGGATGTGGTTACAGACCAGGTAGTTGACCTCATAGGCTGCAAGCCGGAGGAGATACTCCTTGCTTCAGGTAAGACAGGTGAGGGCGTGAAGGAGATCCTTGATGCGATAGTCGAGAGGATACCGGCACCTGCGGGAGATCCGGAGGCACCGCTTCAGGCCCTTATCTTTGACTCGGTCTTCAACTCATTCAGAGGAATCATCGCTTATTTCAAGGTGCTGAACGGAAGCATAAGGAAAGGGGACAAGGTGAAGTTCTTCAACACAGGAAAGGAATATGAGGCTGACGAGATCGGTGTCCTCAAGATGAAGATGCATCCGCGTGAGGAGATCCCTTGCGGAAGTGTGGGATACATCATATCGGGAATCAAATCAGCTGTAGAGGTGAAGGTTGGAGATACCATCACGCATCTCTCCCGTCCTTGTGCCGAGGCTATCGCCGGTTTCGAGGAGGTCAAGCCTATGGTGTTTGCGGGAATGTATCCTGTGGAGACGGACCAGTACGAGGAACTTCGTGCCTCGCTCGAGAAGTTCCAGCTCAACGATGCTTCGCTCGTATTTGAGCCGGAGTCATCTCTCGCCCTTGGATTCGGTTTCCGCTGTGGTTTCCTGGGCTTGCTGCATCTTGAGATCGTGCAGGAGAGACTTTTCAGGGAATTCAACATGGACGTCATCACGACAGTGCCTAACGTGTCGTACAAGGTCTACACCACACAGGGAGAGTGTCTTGATGTGCATAACCCTTCAGGACTTCCGCCTGCAACGCTGATAGACAAGATAGAAGAACCATACATCAGGGCACAGGTCATCTCGAGAGCCGACTACTACGGTCCGATAATGAAGCTCTGCCTTGACAAGAGAGGCATCCTCATCAACCAGCACTATCTGACGGCTGACCGTCTGGAACTGACCTACGAGATGCCTTTGTCAGAAATCGTATTCGACTTCTACGACAAACTGAAATCCATTTCAAAGGGATATGCATCCTTTGACTACCATGTGATAGGATTCAAGGAGGCAAAGCTCGTGCGTCTTGACATCCTCCTGAACGGCGACCCTGCCGACGCCCTTTCGACATTGATCCATGCGGACCATGCGTATGATTTCGGACGCAAGATGTGTGAGAAGCTTAAGGAGCTCATCCCACGTCAGCAGTTCGACATTGCGATTCAGGCGGCTATCGGAGCCAAGATCATCGCCAGGGAGACAGTGAAGGCAGTCCGCAAGGATGTGACTGCAAAGTGTTACGGCGGTGACATCACCAGAAAGAGAAAACTTCTTGAGAAGCAGAAGCAGGGAAAGAAGAGGATGAGGCAGATCGGAACTGTCGAAGTCCCTCAAAGTGCTTTCATGGCGGTACTCAAGCTTGACTAAAAAGGAAAAGGGAAACTTCACAGCTTCCCTTTACTTTTTCTTTCAGCAGGACCGACCTTGAATTGCACACATTAATAGATGCCGGATCCAGTGAAAGAGACGAATAAGATTCTTAACCGGGAGCAAATATCGTAAGACGGCTCGAAATATAGGTTGTATCGATTGTTGTTTTTATTGTTGTTTTTGCTGTTGTAAGGCTGTAGAAGGCTATTCTGATAAATTTGTATATATGACTTCCATTATTAAAGTGATAAGACCGTCGCATCTGTGCATCCTGACAGCAGGAGTGATTTTCGGCATAATGATATCTGCGGCCGGGTTCCAGATAGATCTGAAGGTGGCTCTTCTGCTTCTTCTTTCAGCCTTTGCCCTGCAGTGTGTCTTCGATTTTTCGGATTATGTGTGGTACCGGCGCGTTGCTGTAGCCCTTACGGTTGCTCTTGTGTGTGCAATGGCCTCCTGCGCTTTCGGCACTGTTTTTTCGATAGAGTCCTTTGTGATGATGGCCACGGTCTATTTCATGAGCAGGATAGTCCACGGCTACTCTGCCGGGAGGGTATTGTCGCGAAGACATCTGGCAGACGACATGCTGACAGCCCTTTTCTATGGCCCGGTGGTCGTTTATTTCTCTCATTTCGTGTGTACGCACACTGTCGGGACGTGGCTTATGATGCTTCCTTCGGCTGCAATAGGCATCCTTGCCCTGTCCCATCATGTGGAAGGGGGGCCAAAGGCTGTGGATGTGATTCTGGTTCTGACGGGATTTGCATTCATGACGGCATATTCATGCCTGAGGATGTATGACATCTGGCACTTCCTCTACCTGCTTTCGTTACCTCTCTTTTTTATAGGGAAGTCCTTCCGTCCTTATGCAGTGCTTGTCTTTTCAGTCCTTGCCGGAGCCGGTTTTCTGGTCTTCCTTCTTTAATCTCCAGGAAAACACTTCCGGAACAGGGTCGTAGCCGCTTCCTCCCCATGGATGGCAGCGGAGGATTCTGCGTGCAGTCAGGTAGAAGCCCTTTATCGGGCCATGTCTGCGGAATGCCTGAAGACCATAGGCGGAGCATGTCGGTGTGAACCGGCATGTAGGAGGTTTCAGTGGTGAAATGCACACCTGATAGAACCTTATCAGCAATACGAAAGGGGCAACGGCTATCTTCCTGAGCGTTGCAAGGAATTTATTCTGACTCATTTATCTTCGTGATGACCTGTCCTACCGCCTTGTAGATCGCCTCATAGCCGAGCACCTCTTTCGTGGAGTACATGAACAGCAGATCTACCCCGTTCCGGACCTTCAGGTCGTTTTTCTGCCTCCTGTAGCTTTCCCTTATCCTTCTTTTCAAAAGATTGCGTTTGACCGCGCGCTTGAAGAACTTCTTAGGAACTGACACCATGATGCGGTTATATCCCTTACCGTTGTCTTTCAGAAACAGGTAGCGCATGTCAGGCACGTTGCCATGTCTGCCTCTGGCAAGCAGCTGCGAAATGCCGGTCTTGCCGCACAATCTCTCCTCCTTGGAAAGGGTATTGTTCCTGCTGGTGTCCACTTAATTCTGTGAGAGGTAGATCTCAAGTGCCTTAGCCACCGAAGGAGCCTCGGCAGTAGGTGCCGAAATCGCGATGCTCAGACCGGCTTCCTCCATGGCTTTCACGATGGATCTTCCATATGAAACGAACTTGATGTCACCCTGGGTGAAGTCAGGCTGATTCTCGTACAGGGATTTCACGTCTGCGGGGTTGAAAAGCACGATCATGTCGTAGGAATGGAGATCGGTGTCCTTGATGTCCTGTGAAACAGGCTTTACGAACACGGCTGTCTCGAACTCGAACTTCTGGGTCTCGAACTCCTTTGTGATTGCATCTTTTGATGAAGATCCGGCTGTTGCGATGAGGAATCTTTCGCCTTTGTGCTTGGCTCCGATGAGTCCGATGACAGAAGATGGTGTGCCGTCACCGAAGAATATCTTTCTCTTTCTGTAGACTATATGTTTCTGCAGATAGTTGGCAACAGCTTCTGATGTGCAGAAATACTTCATTGTTTCAGGCACCTTTACGCGAAGCTCTTCACAAAGAAGGAAGAATGCGTCTATGGTCGAACGGGCAGAAAATACGATTGCGGTGTGATCGAGAATGTTTATTCTTTGAGCGCGGAACTCTCTGGAACTCAATGGTGCAATCTTATAGAAAGGCCTGAAGTCAAAGGTGACTCCGAATTTTTCTTCAATGCTGGTATAAGGCGAAGCCGTCGTCGGCTGCTGCTGTGAAATCAGGATCTTTTTAACACTCATTCTAACCTAAAAAATTAATGCTGGAATGATGAGAATTCCAGTCGGTAAAATTTCGAGGGCGCAAAGGTACAAAAATCCTGCGAAAACCGAACAAGAAGAGTTGAAAATTTGAAATTTTCTTAAAAGCATCAGGGCATATATGGCCGCTGATATCCAGATGATTGCATTTTTAATGAGGCCTGGCTCCATCCCGCAGAATGCCATGACGCTGCCTGTTCCGAGGATGGCCAGGGTCATAATGATGAAGTATGTGAACGATATCCTGTCAGCCGCACTCTGCGTCTTCTTGTTGAGCCTTCCCGGGCGCACCATCTTTGCGAGCGCAAGACGGAGGAGGACATAGAGGACGAAGATTCCGATGTATGCTGCAAGCCTCAGGCTGTCGTCAAGACTCTGCAGGGGAGTGATGTCATATATTCCGAACCTGTATGCTGCCAGACAGAACGGGATGACCATCGTGACCGCACAGATGTTACGGTCTATGCTGTGCTTCACACTTGCCTCAAGGTTGATGTTCTCCTTTGCCCTCAGCATGCAGCCGATCAGGGAAGGGAATATGACTGTCAGCTTCCTGAGGGAAGTGATTATGATCAGGGTGGATATGAGGGCCAGGATGTCAAACATGTCAGTTGCCTCTTTTTGCCTTGTAACCCATCTCCTTGAGCAGGGCGACGACTCTGTCACGGAAGTCTCCCTGGATGGTTATTTCACCGTCCTTGGCGCTTCCTCCCACTCCGCACTTCATCTTCAGGATGCGGCCGAGCGCGGCAAGGTCGTCGGCTGTGCCGACAAATCCGGTCACCAGCGTGACCTGCTTGCCGCCGCGTCCCTTCCTGTCTATCCTGACGATCAGGTTCTGTCCGGCAGGCTCCAGTGTCTCTTCTTCCTGCACAGCCTCTTCCTCGTATGTGAAATCCGGATTAGTGGAAAACACCACTCCAAGACGTTTCTTCCAGTCGTTCTCTGCCATGGGTATGCTATTTGTAAGTGATTTATTTTTGCAAATATACTGATTACTTTGTTATATTTGTCGGTTTATTGACAAAAGAATCAGTTTCGAAAATCCGTCTCCTATAACTATGGACAAAAAGAAATTTACATTATGGAACAGGATTACGGCGGCCGTTGTCTTCGCGATTGCTGCCGTGACCTACATTCTGACCATCGAGCCTACCGCATCGTTCTGGGACTGCGGCGAATTCATAGCCTCATCGTACAAGCTTGAGGTGGGTCATCCTCCAGGAAACCCGGTGTTCCAGCTTTTCGCAAGGCTTTTCACCATGTTCACGGACAATATGCATGCAGCTGTGGCTGTGAACATATTCAGTGCCGTATGTTCGGCATTGACCATATTCTTCCTTTACCTGACAATAGTTTTCCTTGCAAAGAGGGTAGTCAAGCCTTCTGAAGACGGAAGTTATCCGGTTGCCAAGGCTGTTGCCATTTTCGGTTCCGGCGCTGTCGGTGCCCTCGCATATACATTCAGCGACACATTCTGGTTCTCTGCCGTCGAAGGTGAGGTCTATGCCATGTCATCTCTTTTCACAGCCCTGGTGTTCTGGGCAATGACCAAATGGTACGAGCAGGCCGACACTCCGTATGCGAACAGATGGATAGTGCTGATCTCCTTCCTCATGGGACTTTCGATCGGCATCCACCTCCTGAACCTTCTTGCAATTCCTGCCCTTGTCTTCCTCTTCTATTACAAGAAGCGTGAAAACGGGCATTACACCATGAAGGAATATGTGAAGATATTTGCTGTTTCAGTGGTGATCCTTGCGCTCATCCTGTTTGTGATAATCCCGTATCTGCCTAAGGTGGCCGCTTATTTCGACCTCTTCTTCGTGAATAAGCTCGGGCTTCCTTTCAATACAGGTGCGGCCTTCTTCATGGCAGGACTTCTCGCACTGTGCTTCATCGGACTTTTCCGCACCATGAAAGAGCAGAAGGTGTTTGCGAACACTGTCCTGCTGTGCTTCACGATGATAGTGATCGGATTCTCTCTGTTCACCATCGTCGTCATCCGTTCAAGCGCCAAGACCCCTACAAACGAGTACCAGCCTGACAATCCTTTCACTCTGGTAAGATACCTCGGCCGAGAGCAGTACGGAAGCAATCCTCTGGTGTACGGAGAATACTTCGGTGCACCTTATGACATCGAGGAGACAGAGTACTGGGCCCCTCTGGGAGATAAATACATCAAGGCTCCCGGTCCTGGCAAGGTGATATACGATAAGGAAGGAAAGATGCTCTTCCCTCGTATGTGGAGCGGCAGCAGTCCAAGCCATATAGCTGTCTACAAGTCATATATGGGCAACGGCGGCAAGACTGTGAAAGGTGCAGAGCACAAGAAGCCTACATTCTTCCAGAACCTGACCTTCTTCTTCGACTATCAGATGAACTGGATGTACTGGCGTTATTTCATGTGGAATTTCGCCGGACGTCAGAACGACATTCACAGTCCGTCTCCGGGAGACATCTTTGCCGGTAACTGGGAGAGCGGCATCAAGCTGATCGACTCGATCCGTCTCGGGGATCAGTCGGATGCTCCGGGCTACCTCAAGGACAACAAGGCGAAGAACCACTATTATATGCTGCCTCTCCTCCTTGGTATCATCGGCCTCTTCTTCCAGTTTGCACGTGACAAGAGGGGATGCTGGCTGACCTTCCTGCTGTTCTTCATGACTGGTATAGCTGTCGTGATCTACCTGAACCAGCCTCCTATGCAGGTGCGTGAGCGGGATTATGCATATGCAGGCTCCTTCTATTCATTCTCAATATGGATAGGTCTTGCTGTGGCTGCGGTATATTCATGGATATCGGAGAAGACTGCCGGCAAGGCAGGCGTGGCCGCCGCATCCGCAACGACCGTGCTTATGCTCGGTGTTCCCGCCCTCATGGCTGCCGAGAACTGGGATGACCATGACCGCAGCAACCGTTACACGGCTGTGGAGATGGCAAAGAACTACCTCAATTCAGTCGGTCCGAACGGCATACTCGTGACACACGGTGACAATGACACCTTCCCTCTCTGGTATGCACAGGAGGTGGAGAACGTACGTCCTGATGTACGTATCGCAAACACCTCTCTTCTCGGAACTGACTGGCATATAGACCAGATGAAGTGGGCGATGAACGAGTCTGAGCCTCTGGATCTGAAAGTGGGCCCGCGGCAGTACCTGTATGGAACGAACGAGTTCGTATATATATATGATACACGCGACACCGCCTTCCTTCTTTCAGACGTGATGAGGATATTCAGGCATCCTGAAGCTAAGCTCCCTCTGGCGAGCGGAAAGGAAGCTGACTACATAATGTCCAGGAAGTTCATCATCCCTGTCAACAAGGAGAATGTCATAAAGTACGGCATACTTGATGAGAAATATGAGGACATGATCCCTGAATACATCACCCTCACCATTCCGAAGGACAAGGATTATCTCACCAAGCCGGAGATATTCATGCTTGACCTCCTGTCGAACTATCAGTGGGACAGGCCGATCAATCTTCTCAGCATGGGAGGTGACATCAATATCGGCCTCAAGGAGTACCTCATGTATGAGGGATTCTCCTACAGGTTCGTTCCTATAAAGAACAAGATGAAGAGCACGGACATCGGCTTTGCAGATCCGGAGGACCTGTATTATAAGATGAAGAACGTCTACACCTGGGATGCGCTCAAGAGACCGGACTACTTTGTTGACTATCAGAACTATTACACTTTCTGTGGTGTTCTTTCGCAGAGGAATCTGTTCGTTAATGCTGCCAAGGAGATGCTCAAGATAGGCGACAGGGAAAGGGCTGTGGAACTGCTTGACATGTGCCAGGAGAATGTGCCTGCATCAAATTTCCCTCTGGATCTGACATATCTCGGATTCTCCAACGAATATATGGTGATAGACATGATCGAGACCTACTATGATGCCGGTGCCAAAGACAAGGCTCTCGACCTGGCTGCAAGGTTCATCGACGAGATCTTCGATTCGACAGTCTTCTTCCTGGGATACTATGATCTCGCCCAGAAGGAGTTCGAGACCTGCTACAACTGCATATCCTATGTGGCCGATCTGACAGAGCATCACGGCGACAGAGAGTTTGCGCATCAGATACGTGACCGCTTCAATTCCCTTCTTGATGTTGAGGAGTAGCGGGGCTATCTTGCAAGTCTGACAAACACACTCAGCGGCAGGTTCTTGCCGTAGGAATCACGTAATACAAGTTCCCCGAAATCGAGGGACTTGTATGCGTTTTTAAGGCAGAAGGCCTGCTTGACGATGGTCTCGCCGAGTACCGCCGAATAGCCGTTCGAATACAGGTTGAGGACCATGAAGCTGTCCTGTGGAGCCAGGATGGCTGCCACGCACTGAAGCATCTCGTTGAGGCACTCGTCCAGTTTCCATTTCTCCCCGTCCGGACCATGCCCGTATGCAGGCGGGTCGAGGATGATGCCCTGATATGTATTTCCTCTCTTTGCTTCCCTGCGTGCGAACTTGAGGGCATCCTCGACAATCCATCTGATGTTGTCCAGCCGGCTTGCCTCCATGTTGCCGCGCGCCCAGGTCACCACCTGGCGGACTGAGTCGAGGTGGGTCACGTCTGCTCCGGCAGCCTTTGCTGCGAGAGATGCTGCTCCTGTGTATGCGAAGAGGTTGAGGACCTTAGGCTTCGGCTTTCCCTCTTTTTCGGCCTTTTCGACCAGCTCCCTGGTCTGCCTGTAGATATATTCCCAGTTTGATGACTGTTCTGGGAATACTCCCACGTGCTTGAATGATGTGAGGCCCAGCCGGAGCGAGAAGCTGAGGCCTTCCTGCGCGCCGTTGTAGCGGATGTACCACTGGTCATCCATCTTCTTGCGGCGCTCCCAAGTGCCGCTGTCTTCCTTTCCGGCCTTACCGAATCCGGCTCCGGTCTTGAAACGGGTGTGGATCATCCTGTTCCACTCTCCTTCCGAGAGGGACTTGTCCCACAGGGCCTTAGGCTCGGGGCGTGCCATGATGAAGGGGCCGAACCTTTCGAGCTTTTCAAAGTTGCCGGAATCAATGAGTTCGTAGTCTTTCCAGAATGTGCCGGGGCTTTCGATAGTCATCATGATGAGTTGAAAATTTGCGCAAAGATACTTATTTTCTTGTATTTCGACGAAAATTGCTAAATTTGCCCAGATTTAAGGATTGCCGGTCAGGCCGGCAATGACATGGAAAATTAACAAAACAACTATACGACTATGCAACAGTTTATTGACACTTACGATTTCGCCGGCAAGAAGGCTATTGTCCGCGTTGACTTCAACGTTCCACTCAATGACAAGATGGAGATCACAGATGACACACGTATCCGCGCTGCCATCCCAACCCTCAAGAAGGTACTCGAGAAGGGTGGTGCAGTCATCGTCATGTCACATCTCGGCCGTCCGAAGGGCGTTACAGAGAAGTTCTCTCTCAAGCACATCCTCGGCCGCGTTGAGGAGCTCCTCGGAGCACCTGTAAAGTTCGCTGACGACTGCCAGGCTGCTGACGAGCAGGTCGCTTCCCTCAAGATGGGCGAGTGCCTCGTTCTCGAGAACCTCCGTTTCTATGCTGAGGAGGAGGGCAAGCCAAGAGGCGAGTTCGCGACAGACGAAGAGAAGAAGGCTGCAAAGGCTGTCGTAAAGGAGAACCAGAAGGAATTCGTGAAGAAGCTCGCTTCTTACGCTGACTGCTACATCAACGACGCATTCGGAACAGCCCACCGTGCGCACGCTTCTACAGCCCTCATCGCTGACTACTTCCCTAATGACAAGATGTTCGGTTATGTGATGGAAGGTGAGATCAAGGCTATCGACCACGTCCTCAAGACACCTGAGCACCCTGTGACGGCTATCGTAGGTGGTGCAAAGGTTTCTTCAAAGATCACTATCATCGAGAAGCTCTTCGATGCAGTGGACAACATGATTATCGGTGGCGGTATGGTCTATACGTTCAAGAAGGCCCAGGGCGGAAAGATCGGACGCTCACTCTGTGAGGACGACCAGCTCCAGCTTGCTCTCGACACCCTCAAGAAGGCTGAGGAGAAGGGTGTGAAGGTCTATCTCTCCAAGGAGGTTGTCATCGCCGACGATTTCTCTAACGACGCAAACACCAAGATCTGCCTCAACACAGAGATTCCTGACGGTTGGGAAGGCATGGACGCAGCTCCAAGCACTCTCGCAACGTGGGAGGAGGTTCTCATGAAGTCAAAGACTATCCTCTGGAACGGTCCGGTCGGCGTATTTGAGATCCCGGCATTCGCAAAGGGTACAAACCGCATAGCAGAGATTCTTGCCAAGGCAACTGCAGAGAACGGTGCGTTCACTCTTGTAGGTGGCGGTGACTCTGTTGCAGCTGTGACTCAGATGGGTTATGCTGACAAGGTAAGCTACGTTTCTACAGGTGGTGGTGCAATGCTCGAGTATCTCGAGGGCAAGGAACTCCCAGGTATCGCAGCTATCCGCAAATAAGGAAATATTGACAGTCATGTCAGAGAGGTTCGGGTCCCCGGACCTCTTTTTTATATCTTTTTTACGCGAATCCACTTCTAAATGTTATATTTGCACGATTAAAAGCAACTCATATGTTTGAAACATTAGTGGTTAACTGGCATGTGAATCCCGAAATCTTTTCCATCGGGCCTGTGTCTCTCAGGTGGTATTCGCTGCTGTTCATTTCAGGATTCATCCTCGGATGGTACATCTTCAAGTGGTTCTTCAAGAGAGAGGGTGTTCCCCAGACACTTCTCGACCCGCTTCTTTACACTCTTCTCATAGGAACGATAGTGGGAGCCCGTCTGGGACATTGCCTTTTCTATCAGCCGGATTATTATCTCGGAAGCTGGGAAGGCTTCTGGGAGATCTTCATGCCGTGGAAAGGCGGTCTTGCCAGTCATGGCGGTACTATAGCACTATTCATAGCAATGTGGTGGTTTGCAAGGCATTATGGTAAGAAATACGACTTCGACTTTGTGTGGATTCTCGATCATCTTGCCATTGCAGTGTGCTTTGCGGCGACATTCATACGACTTGGAAACCTGTTCAACTCCGAGATCTACGGCGATGTCACAAACCTCCCTTGGGGCTTCGTCTTCGAGCTCCGCGGAGAGACCGAACCGAAGCATCCTACGCAGCTGTATGAAGCACTCAGCTACTTCCTTCTCGGAGTCTTCCAGATCCTGATGTACAAGTACAGGCTGCCGAAGCTCCACAGGGGATTCTTCATCGGAACCTTCTTCATCGGATGTTTCGGAATGCGTTTCCTCATAGAGTTCATCAAGGAACCTCAGGTCGGATTCGAACAGAACATGGTATTGAACATGGGACAGTGGCTCAGTGTGCCGTTCATTCTGCTCGGCATAGGCTTTCTTGTGTACAGCTGCGTCAGGAAACAGCCGGCACAGATCGTTCATCCCGAAAAGAAGAAGGCAGCCCCTACTCATTATGCGAAACCTCTTACAAAATAATGGAAAACAGGAGAATCGCCGAGGTCCTTGCCTTCCTTGAGGAGCATGGCCTCGGCTATGAACTTCACACGCATCCGCCGCTTCCGACAATCGAGCTGGCTCTTGAATACTGGAAGGAGATAGACTCAGTACATTGCAAGAACCTCTTCTTCAGGAATCACAAGGGCAACAGGCATTATCTTGTGGTTTTCGAATGTCACAAGGAGCTTGACATACATTCTTTAGAGCATAAGCTGTGTCAGGGCAAGCTTTCTTTTGCGTCATCCGAAAGGATGGAGCGTTGTCTGGGACTTCTGCCCGGATCCGTTTCGCCTTTAGGCCTCATCCATGATCCGGTGACTGAAGAGCTTACCAAAGAGCATTTCCCTAACGGACACAGGGTCAAGCTTTTTCTTGATCAGGATCTGAAGGGTGCGGAAAAGATCAGTTTCCACCCTTGTGACAACACGGCAAGTGTCGTGCTTTCCAACTCTGACTTCATGAAGTTTCTTGCTTTATGGGGAGGTGAATATGAGTGGCTGGATGTCAATATGGGATAATAATATGTCAATTGGGTGACCTGTCCTGCATTGGTTGCAGCTGGTGTGATTTTTGCAGGAAAGTCGCGTCTTAAGTAAATTTATATATATGAAAAAATTAGTGGTAACGGTAGTGGTCATGGCGTGTGTCCTGCTGTCTTTCCCGGCATCCGCCCAATACAAGGGCGATGCTCCGAAAGGAGAAGTGGAACTCATTCTTGAAGAGGCTGAATCTGCAGAAGAGCCCGTGGTCATTACATTGGAACAGGCTTTGGAAATAGCCTTGAGTGAGAATATATCGGTGAAGGTGGCCGATATGGAGATTGAGAGGACCGGATATGCGAAGAAAGGTGCATATGCTGCACTCTGGCCGCAGATAGATGCGTCAGGAGCCTATCAGAGGACTATCAAGAAACAGGTGATGTATATGGACTTCGACATGAGTTCGCTCGGCGGAATGATGGGTGGCGGAGACGGTGAGGGAACCGAACTGCCTGACGGTGTGGAGATTCCCGATGGTGTGGAGATCCCTGACGGCATGGGTTCGGCAGACACGGAGACATCGGATAATGGTGGCGGACTTGAAGTCGGACGATGGAATACATGGAGCACAGGAGTGTCAGCGGCGATGCCTCTGGTGAACGCACAGCTGTGGAAGAGCCTGAAGATTTCCGGCATGGATGTGGAGCTTGCGGTGGAAAAGGCACGTGCTTCGCGTCTGGATATGGTCACACAGGTAAAGCAGGCATATTACGGTGTACTCCTTTCGAAACAGGCATTTGATGTCTATAAGCAGGTTTATGAAAATGCAGTAAGGAACTTTGAGGAGACCCAGAGGAAATATGATGCTGAAAAGGTGTCTGAAATGGAACTCCTGCGTTCCAAGACGACAGTCGCCAATGCCATTCCTAATGTATACAATGCGGAAAGTTCGGTGATTCTTGCATTATGGCAGCTCAAGGCGGTGCTTGGAGTGGATCTTGACATGAATATAGATGTGGCAGGAGCCCTTGAAGACTACGGCCAGCAGATGTTCTATGACATCCACAGCCATGACAGCGCGACTCTGGACAGGAACACGACCATGAAGCAGCTTGCCATCCAGACCGAACAGCTTGCCGAGATGGTCAAGATGCAGAAGTTCGCCAATATCCCGTCACTTGCCGTCGCTTTCAACTATTCCATCAATGCGATGACCAATGACTTCAAGTTCAGTGAGTACAGGTGGACTCCGTACTCTTATGTAGGACTCAGTCTGAACATCCCGATATTTGCCGGCGGAAAACGTTACAATGCCATCCGCCAGTCAGAGAACCAGTACCGTCAGGTGCAGCTTCAGACCCTCAACACAGAAAGGCAGCTCAAGATAGCGATCCGTCAGCATCTGACTACGATGGAGACAAACATGAAGAGCTATTATGCAGCTCAGGATGCGGTCGCATCCGCCCAGAAGGGTTATGACATCATGGAGATGTCCTATAAGGTAGGCAGGGGAACTCTGATCGAACTCAACGATGCCCAGCTTGCCCTGACCCAGGCCCAGCTCGCCCAGTCGCAGGCAGTCTACAACTTCCTCAATGCCAAGGCACAGCTTGAACAGACTATAGGTCAGGATTTTATTGCAGAATAACAGATCGAAAATAAAACAGATACATAATGAAGACTATTATCAGAACAATGTTCATCGCCGGTGCTGCTGTTCTTGCGGCCGGTTGCGGCAGCAACAAGGAAGCCAAGCAGGCGGTTGTCGAGGTTGCGGAGGTTACACCTACTGTAGCCGTGGCACAGGTGTCAAAGCGTGAGGTTCCTCAGCTTGCAACATATACATCTACAGTGCAGGCATATGTGAAAAACAATATAACTCCTCAGACAGGAGGCAGAATAGCCGCGATAAAGGCGGATATCGGTGATTTCGTGACTGAGGGGCAGGTGCTTGCGGAGATTGACAAGGCCCAGCTCCAGCAGGCCCAGCTCCAGCTCGCCAATCAGGAAGTGGAACTTGGCAGGCTTAGGTCTCTTTACGAGGCCGGAGGACTTTCAAAGTCAGATCTCGAGGCTGTCGAACTTCAGTACAATGTGACCAGGACCCAGGTGCAGAACCTGCTTGACAACACCGTACTCCGCAGCCCGATAAACGGAGTCGTGACTGCACGCAATTATGATGTGGGAGATATGTGCTCTGTAAGCGCCCCTATCTTTACTGTTGAGCAGATTGTCCCTGTTAAGATGCTTGTCGGCATCTCTGAGTCGGATTATTCAAAGGTGAAGAAAGGTGATTCTGTGGAACTTGTGGCTGATGCGGTCCCAGGAAAGACCTTCTATGGCAAGATCAGAAAGATATATCCGACAATCGATCCTGTCACCCGCACCTTCATTGTCGAGGTGGTTGTGGAGAACAACTACAAGACCCTCCGTCCCGGCATGTTCGTGAGGGCTACTGTCAATTTCGGAAACAACAACAGTGTAGTGATCCCGGATGTGGCCGTGGTAAAGCAGCAGGGTTCAGGTGAAAGATTCGTATATGTCCTCAATGAGGACGGCACCGTAACCTACACGAAGGTGACTCTGGGTCGGCGCATGGGTGCCGAGTATGAAGTGCTTGAGGGCATAGAGGACGGTGCAACGATCGTCACAGGAGGCCAGATCCGCCTCAAGGATGGAATGAAGGTTAAAGTTAACTGATTATAATATGAGCATATATAGAAAAGCGGTAAACAATCCGGTCACTACAGCGCTGGTTTTCATTGCATTGGCGATATTCGGAGTGTTTTCGCTGATAAATCTGTCTTTGGACAGGTTTCCGAAATTCGATGCCAATGTGGTGATGGTCATGTCATCATATCCCGGTGCAAGTGCACAGGATATCGAGACCAACCTTACCAAGGTGCTTGAGAACTCCCTTAATGGAGTGAGTGACCTGAAGAACATTTCATCCACATCAAGGGAGAATGTTTCTCTGATCACCCTCGAATTTGTGGAGGGTGTAGATATTGATGTGGCTACCAACGATGTACGCGACAAACTTGATATGGTCAATTCCGTTCTTCCGGACGGTGCGTCCCTGCCTGTGATCTTTAAGTTCAGTGCTGACGATATGCCTATCATGATCATGGCGGCGACAGCGGATCAGAGCTATAACGCTCTGGAAAAGATTCTTGACGAGAAGGTGGCGACGCCGCTTGCCCGAGTGTCAGGAGTGGGAACAGTTTCCGTGTCAGGTGCGCCGCAGCGCGAGATCCAGGTGTACTGTGATCCGAACAAGCTGGAGGCCTATGGCCTTACCATTGCCGGCATATCCAATGTGATTGCATCGGAGAACAGGAATGTGCCGAGCGGCTCCATCGACATAGGATCGAACTCTTATTCTCTTCGAGTGGAGAAGGAATTCACCAGTGCCGACCAGCTTCTTGATGTAGTGGTGGCCCATATCAACGGAAGAACGATATATCTTCGTGATGTCGCCAGGGTAATTGACGGTGTGGAGGAAAGATACCAGGAGTCGTACATCAATGGTACGCAGGGAGCTCAGATAGTCATCCAGAAACAGGCCGATGCCAATACGGTCAATGTGATCAAAGGAGTGGAGAATGAGATGAAGAAGATCATGAAGACCCTTCCTTCCGACATCGAGATAAGGACTGTCGTGGATGGATCCGAAAACATCATCAACACTCTCAACTCCCTGAAGGAGACCATTATCCTCACCTTCCTCATCGTCATGCTTGTAGTGTATCTCTTCCTCGGAAGGTGGAGGGCTACATTCATCATTGTTCTGGCGATCCCTATCTCGCTCCTTGCTTCGCTGATGTATCTTTGGGCTACCGGCAACACCTTGAACATCGTGTCGATGTCTGCCCTTTCGATAGCCATCGGTATGGTGGTCGATGATGCAATCGTGGTGCTGGAGAATATCTCCACACACCTGGAAAGAGGTGCCAAGCCTAAGGAGGCTGCAGTTCACGCGACTCAGGAGGTAGGTATATCCGTAATTGCCTCAACGCTCACGATGCTTGCAGTATTCCTCCCGCTTACCATGATAAAGGGAATGGCAGGACTTATGTTCAAGCAGCTTGGCTGGATCGTCAGCATCATCATGATAGTCTCGACCATAGGTGCCCTCACCTTGATTCCGATGCTCTGTGCCCAGTTCCTCCGTTTCAAGCCTAAGACAGGAAAGATGCATGACCTCATCTTCGGCAACTTCTCGAAGTTCATCGAATGGATCTCGACAGGATACGGAAGGCTTATAAACTGGTGTGTCACTCACAGGACCATTGTGGTTCTCGTGTCAGTGGGAGTTTTCGTTGCTGTGATAGGAGTTTTCGCTCCGAGCGTGAAGACCGAGTTCTTCCCTAAGTCAGATGAAGGACGTCTGACTGTCCAGCTTGAGCTTCCTGCAGGTACAGGACAGTCTGTGACACGCTCGCTTGCACATGAGATCTATGACCGGATAGAAGCGGCCGTGCCTGAAATCGTGAACTGTTCGTATACGCTCGGTCAGGCGGATTCTGACAATGCATTCGCATCGATGCAGACAAACGGAACCCATGTGATGTCGTATAACATCAATGTCGGCAGCATGGAGGAGCGTGAACGCTCATCTGCTCAGATAGCAGCAGTAATCCGTGATATCCTTGCTGACTACCCTGAATTCAAGAAGGTCCGTGTGTCTGAAGGCGGCGGCGGAATGGGTGGTGCATCAGTCGTTGATGTGGAGATCTACGGTTATGATTTCGAGACTACCGACCGTGTCGCCAAGGAAATCCAGGCCAAGATGATAGCCGACGGCGGGTGCTCCCAGGTCATCATCAGCCGCGACGAGTATACTCCGGAATATCAGGTGGACTTCGACCGTGAAAAACTCGCTCTCAACGGTCTGAACAGTACCACAGCGGCTTCTTACCTCAGTGCGGCCATAAACGGATCCACAATGTCGTTCTATCGTGAAGACGGAGATGAATATGACATACGCGTCCGCTATGCTCCCGAATTCAGGACAGGAATCGAGGACATCGAGAATATCGTCATATACAACAATGCCGGCAAGGGTGTGAAGATCAAGGACGTGGGTGTCGTAATAGAGAGCCTTACCCCTCCTTCCATCCAGAGAAAGAACAGGGAGCGCCTCATTACGGTGTCCGGAGTAGTCGCCGATGGTTACGCTTTGTCGGATGTGGTGGCGATGACGGAGAAATCCATTGCCGCGACAGCGATTCCTTCGGAACTTCTTGTTGAGATCGGAGGTTCCTATGAGGACCAGCAGGATACTTTCGGAGACCTGATAATGCTCCTTGTGATGATCGTGATCCTCGTGTATATAGTCATGGCTTCGCAGTTCGAGTCTTTCATGAGTCCGTTTGTCATCATGTTCTCTATCCCATTCGCATTTGTGGGCGTGATTCTCGGCCTTGTGACCACTGGAACTCCTCTGGGTGTCATGGGACTTATCGGTGTGCTCATCCTGATGGGTGTCGTCGTGAAGAACGGTATAGTTCTCATCGATTACACTATACTTCAGCGCGAGAGAGGCAAGTCTGTGGAGGAGTCATGTGTGATTGCCGCAAGATCCCGTCTGCGTCCTATCCTCATGACCACACTTACAACTGTCCTCGGTATGCTTCCGATGGCGATGGGTAAGGGAGAAGGATCGGAAATGTGGAGGTCTCTCGGAATGGTAGTCGCGTGGGGTCTTTCGATATCCACCCTCGTGACACTTGTCATCATTCCTACCGTATATGCGTCAATGGCCTCATGGCAGGAACACCGTGCGGTCAAGAAAGCAATGAAAAGCAATAAATAGCAGAAACCATGAAAGGGATATTTGTATCATACAACCAGGCATACAATCAGGAGATTGTGGAAATACTTGAAGAACTCGGATGCAGAGGATTCACGATGTGGCAGGATATAGCAGGTCGCGGCAGCAATACAGGAGAGCCTCATCTTGGCAACCATGCATGGCCTACCATGAACAATGCTGTCCTTGCCTTTGTCCCTGCGGACAAGGTTGACGCGATCCTTCTTGAAATCCGTCTCAAGGATGAAGAAACTCCTGCTTTGGGAATCAGGGCGTTTGTCTGGAATGTCGAGACCGCCTATTAAAAGATAATTCACCATTATTTTGTATTCGACTCACAATTTTTTTATATTTGCGAGTCGAATACCTTTTTAGTAAGGTAATGTGTAGGAATTAAAACAAGACATCATGAAAAAACTTATTGCTACAATCGCAGTTCTGCTGGTGCTTTCGATAGCTGCTGCAGATGCAGATGCAAGACGCTTCGGAATCAAGGGAGGAGTCAATGTGACTAGCCTCGATTTTGAGAACGGAAACACTCCGGGAGCCCTCGGTTATCAGCTCGGCCTCTCATTACAGTACGATCTTCCTTTGGGATTCTCGATCCAGCCGGATATCCTTTATCATGTGAAGGCTACAAAGTTCGAACAGATCGAATCGCAGCTCGGCCTGGGCTATGTCGAAGTCCCTGTCAACCTTCAGTGGGGCTTGAGATTTGCAAACAAGAACATCCGCGTGTTCGCTCAGGCATCACCTTTTGTGGGATATGCGATATCTCAGAGCGGAAACGAGACCGGTGAGTCGATCTTCGGAGACTATAAGGACCTGGCGGATCTCGTAGGTATAGAGACAGATAAATGGGAAGGCATAAACAGATTCTCCTATGGAGCAGGTCTTGGAGCAGGTGTCCAGCTGGGTATCCTTCAGGTCACTGCACAGTACAACTGGAACTTTGGCAATCTTCTGGATCTCAAGGATGCAGAATGGGAAGAGATAAAGGGCAAGTTCAACGAGACAAACCACAGCGGTTACACCATCTCTCTTGCTATCCTGTTTTAATCGGACAGTTTAACTTAAATGATATTTAGATATGGCAAAAGTATTGACAGATGCGAATTTCGCAGAAACCCTTAATACAGACATTCCTGTAGTGGTAGATTTCTGGGCTACATGGTGCGGCCCTTGCAAGGCGATAGCTCCTATCGTAGATGAGATCGCTACCGAATACGAAGGAAAGGCAGCAGTGTGCAAGTGCAATGTGGATGAGTGTGATGATGTCCCTATGACATATGGCATCAGAAGCATTCCTACACTTCTTTTCTTCAAGAACGGAGAGCTCGTAGACAGACATGTGGGTGTGATCTCTAAAGGTGACCTCGCAGCAAAGATTGATTCACTTCTTTAATTTATTTATAGTATGAAAAAGATTCTTGTTGCCGCAGCTATGCTTGTGGCAAGCGTTATTGCAGCAGACAATGCGTCTGCACAGAAATTCGGTGTAACAGCAGGATTGAACTTCAACACTGTAGACGTAAAGGATGTACAGCTCGATGCAAAGGCTGGTTTCAGCGCCGGTATAACATATCTTCTTGACCTTCCGCTCGGCCTTTCAGTACAGCCTGCGTTGCTTTACACCCAGAATTCAGTGGACCTCTCTGTCCTCGAGAGTGTTGAGGCAATGCAGAAGGTGGGTTCATTGAAAGTTCCTGTTTCAGTACAGTGGGGACCTGACCTCATCGTTGCAAGACCTTTCCTCGATGTGACTCCTTATGTAGGTTACAGCCTTTCAAACAAGATTGAAGGTGGTCTTGAAGGTATCGTAAAGGGTGAAACTGACCTCAAGAACAAATTTGAATACGGTGTTGGAATCGGTGCCGGTGTCAATGTATGGAAACTTCAGGCTATCGTACGTTACAACTGGAACTTCGGTGCCCTCGGCAGCATTGATGATTTCAAGAACATCGAACTCGGAGACCTCAAGACCGAGAACAGCACATACGGTGGAGTGACTTGCACTGTAGCTTTCTTCTTCTAAGATAATTCTTAACGGAACAACTGGATGAAGGGAAGATTAGCAGTTTTCTGCTCAGCAAGTTATACAATAGATCCAAAGTTCAACAAAGTCGCCCGTGAATTTGTCCGGGCGGCTTCGTTGCGTGGATATGGCATTGTCTCGGGCGGCACTGTAAAGGGCACGATGGGAGAGATTTCAGATGAGCTTCACTCATGCGGAGGCTGGCATCTGGGTGTCATTCCCCGCTTCATGAAGCAGTATGTCTATCCTGACCTCACAGAGGTCATATGGACTGACACCATGGCTGAAAGGAAGACCCTCCTTCGTGAAGGGACCAAGGCCGTTGTGGCCCTGCCCGGCGGCATCGGCACCCTTGACGAAGTCATCGAGACCTATGCCCTTCTGCATCTGAAACAGTATGATGGCAGGATCTTCCTTTTGAATCATGACGGTTTCTATGAGCCTCTCAGGGCCTTGCTGCAGCATTATGCTGACACAAACATGCTCAGCGAGGAGACTTTGAGACGGATAGAGATCGTCGAGACTCCGGAGGCGGTTCTGAACGCATTGGAAGACTGATCATGGACATAAAGGCTATCAGGGAATATCTGGGGAATGACTGGAAGGCGGTGCAGGAACACATCGGTTCTGCGCTGCGCAGTGACATCGAGCTCCTCAATGCGACAAATGATTCCATCCTGTCACATTCCGGAAAGCAGCTGCGTCCCTTGTTGACCATCCTCTTCGCCCGCGCCTGCAGACCGGGCCTGAAAGCCCTACCTGCATGTTCTGCCAGCTATGCGGCAGCTGCGGAAATCCTTCATAATGCCACGCTTCTGCATGACGATGTGGCTGATGACAGCCATCAGCGTCGAGGCGTGCCGACCATAATGTCCCTGATGGGGCCGTCAGTGTCGGTGCTGGTGGGGGACTACTGGCTTGTGAAGGCGATGGAACTCATTCTGGATGTTTCCGAAGATGATTCCATGGTGATGCGCCTCTTCTCACGTACATTGAGCGATCTGGCTGAAGGTGAGATGCTCCAGCTCCAGAAGGCTCAGAAAGGTGATACGGATGAGGCGGACTATCTCAGGATAATATATAACAAGACGGGTTCTCTCTTCGTTTCCGCCTGTGTGTCGGGGGCCATCTCGGTAAATGCGGATGAAGAGTACCGCAGGGTAGCCCGTGAGTATGCCACGGCTCTTGGAATGGCCTTCCAGATCAAGGATGACATACTTGATTATGCCGGTACAGAGTCTGTCGGAAAGCCTCTTGGTGTCGATATACTGGAGCAGAAGATCACGATGCCGCTGCTTGGCGCTTTCGCCAATGCGGGAGCGGATGAAGAAGCGCGTGTACGCTCCCTCGTGCAGACAATAACAGAGCACAAGGAATATCGTGATGAGATTGTTTCGTTTGTCAAGGAGAACGGTGGACTTGACTATGCTGTAGGGAGACTGGATGATTATGTGAGTCGGGCGGTAAGGTCCCTTGATGTCCTTCCTGACTCAAAAGAAAAGGAGCTGCTTGTGCAGCTGGCTTATTATACAGCCCGGAGAGTGATGTAATGAGATTTGCAGATATCATAGGAAATGCGGAGGTTGCCCGTACGTTGGCCGGTATGGCAGACAGCGGAAGGGTGGCCCATGCCATGCTGATGTATGAGAACGAGGGCTGTGGCGCCCTGGCTCTTGCCCTGGCCTATGTGCAGTACCTCAACTGCAGCAATCCTTCCGGGGGAGACTCTTGCGGAGAGTGCCCTTCGTGCCGTCAGATGGCCAAGCTGATACACCCTGATGTGCATTTCGTCTTTCCGGTCAACAAAGGACCTAAGACTTCGGATGACAAGCCGACATCCGAGTCTTACATATCTTATTGGAGGGAACTGGCACTGTCGGATCCGTATTTTACTGAGGCGGATCTGCAGAAAGCCATAGGAATAGAAAGCAAGAACGGCCTCATAGCTGTAGCTGAGGCCAGATCTATTATAAACAAGCTGTCTCTGACTGCTGTCGGTGACGGTTACAAGGCAGTGATTTTCTATCTGCCTGAAAAAATGAATCAGGAGACTGCAAACAGGCTCCTGAAGATGGTGGAGGAGCCACCGGTGCAGACCTTGTTCATATTCATCACCCATGCACCGGAAAAAGTGCTCCAGACCATATTCTCACGTTGTCAGAGCATACGCGTCATGCCTCTGACAAAAGAGGAGGCAGCCCGTGTGAAAGGTCTGAAGCCGGTTTCGGAGGATTCGGACTCGGAGTTGTTCCGGGAACTGTTCCATGATCTGATGAACGGCATCCTTTCCCGTGACCTTATGGCCGCTCTGGAATGTGGGGAGGCAATGGCGGCCTTGGATTCCCGTGAAAAGCAGAAGGCTTTCTGCGCTTATGCGGGAGAATGTATGAGGAAAATATTTATGATTCAGCAGAATATGCCGCAGATAGCCGGTGTCGGAGATGAGGAGAGAGAGTTCTTCATGACGCTTGCCGGCAGATGTGGGAAAGACTTCTGTCCGAAATCAATGACCAATATAGAGAAGGTCGTGTCCATGATCGACAGGAATGTGAATTCCAAGATCCTGTTCTGCGACCTTGTCAACCGAATGTTTTTAAGCTTATGAATGAATCAAAGAGATATGACTGCTCACGCGGATGTGCGGTAGAGAGAAATGAGGCGGGAGAGGTTGAATGCACCTATCGTCCGGGATGCTGCAAGCTTGAGGTCTATGACTGGCTTGACGGTGTCAGTCAGGAACAATACAAGGATTATTTCGAAGTCCGTTTCAAGAACACAAGGAAGGCCATATTCCGCAACGGCTCAGGCCAGAGCATCAAGACCGGTGACCTGGTGATAGTGGAGGCTGCGAACGGACATGATCTGGGAATAGTGACTCTCGAGGGACCTATAGTGGGACGTCAGATGAAGAGCAAGAGGATCAACCCGGAGAATTTCGAATTCAAGAGGATATATCGCAAGGCGAAGCTTTTCGACATCGAGAGATGGCAGGAGGCGATTGCCCGCGAGCATGAGACTATGATCCGTTCCAGACAGATTGCAGCCGAACTCGGACTTGACATGAAGATAGGCGACGTGGAGTTCCAGGGTGACGGTTCCAAGGCCATATTCTACTATATAGCTGACGGACGTGTGGACTTCCGACAGCTGATCAAGGTCTTTGCAGAGGAGTTCCGCATCAGGATCGAGATGAAGCAGATCGGTGCCCGACAGGAGGCCGGCCTCATCGGAGGCCTCGGCGTCTGCGGCCGTGAGCTCTGCTGTTCGAACTACATCTCCAGTTTCCAGTCCATCACCACTTCTGCAGCCCGCTGTCAGGATCTTTCTCTGAATCCTACAAAACTTGCCGGCCAGTGCGGCAAGCTCAAGTGTTGTCTCAATTACGAGACTGCCGCATACATGGATGCGCAGACCAGGATTCCGAAAGTGCATAATCCGTTGGAATTTGAGGATGGTCTTGCATATCTCATGAAGACTGATATCCTCCGTGAGATCATGTATTTCTCATATGATCCTTCGTCGCTTGCAAACCTCTATCCTCTTTACGCGGAGGATGTATGGGACATCATCAGGATGAACCGCAACGGCGAGAAGCCTGCTTCGCTGAAGAATGACGAGCCTGCTGTTCCGGAGTTCGTGACTGCTGTGGGCGATGACAGCATCAGCCGTTTCGATGAGTTGCGCAAGCGCAAGAACAAGAGGAAGAAGAAGTCCGGAAACAAGAACAAGTCAAAGGCAAAGGCAGATGGGAAAGGACAAGCTTAGGAAATTTCGTGAGAACGAGACCTTCAGATGTCTTGTACAGCCTGCCACTTCAGAGGTGCTGAACTGCGATCATCCGTTGAAGGGAAACTGGGGACGCGACGTCTTCGGCAATGACAATCCCATTGTGGTGGAGCTCGGTTGCGGAAAGGGAGACTACACTGTGGACCTTGCAGAACGCAATCCTTCCTGCAACTACATAGGTGTGGACATCAAGGGGGCACGCCTGTGGAAAGGGGCCAAGTATGCGACAGAACATTCTCTGGCCAATGTTGCCTTCCTGCGCACCCGTATAGAGTTCATCGAGTCTCTTTTTGCTGAAGGAGAGGTTTCCGAAATATGGATAACCTTTGCTGACCCACAGATCGGCCGCGAGAAGAAGAGGCTTACAAGTCCTCTGTTCATGAACCGTTACCGCAATTTCCTGCGTCCCGGCGGCATAGTGCATCTGAAGACGGACAGCCGTTATCTGTTCGAGTATTCGTTTGCCATGGCTCGGCAGAACGATCTGAAGATCCTCGCATCCGCTACTGATATATATGGGGAAGACCGTGAAAGACTTTATGAGAGCGATCTTCTCTCTGTGTGCGGACGCGATGCAGTGGAAGCACTCTTCGCTGTGCAGACCTTCTATGAGTCACAGTATCTTGCACAGGGATTCCCGATTACCTATCTGGCCTTCATTGCGGACCATCATGGTCAGTATCTGAGCCCTGAGTGGGATGAGGACACATGGAAGGACGAGGGTCATCACTTCGTCATCCCTTCCGGTCTTCCGGTCGCATCGAAATTCTACCCTGAAGGATAAATGTAGGTTACGGGCGGGTCCAGTGGATGGTGATGCCTTTGCGTTCCATCCCGCGGAACCATGTCATCTGACGTTTGGCAAACTGGTGGATTGCTGTCGCAAGCTGTGTGCGCATCTGTCCGAAGGTCAGTTCTCCTGTGAGGTACAAGGTGACGAACTTGTACTCGAGCCCGTAGTAGATGAGGTCTTCGGCAGGGACGGGCCTGTGGTCCGGAGCAAGAGCGGGGTGAGTCCCGTCCATAAGCCCTTTGATTTCCTCGACCATACCTTCATCCAGTCTGGCGTCAAGACGTCTGTCAATCTTTTCGTTCCTCACCTCACGAGAAACGAGAGTACCTATGTAATAAGTGTTCTTGGGCAGGAATGACGAGCGCTGTACAGGGTGTGCGGATTCATATATGGCTATTTCCAGAGCTCTTATCAGTCGTTTGCGGGTGTCGTAGTCAGTTGTGTTGTGGAGAGGCTTGAGGGAAGACAGCTGTGCCACAAGTTCTTCGTCGGATTTCTTTTCCAGTTCGGCACGGAGCTGCGGGTCCGGCGGTACTTCCGGAAGGGAGTAGCCGCAGGTGGCGGCCTCTATGTACAGGCCGCTTCCTCCGCATAGGATAGGTATTCCGCCCCTGTCGACGATGTCCTTATATGCCTTTTCGAAGTCTCTCTGATATTCGAAAATGTTGTATTTGGAACCGGCATCCACTATGTCCATAAGATGGTAGGGGATATCTTCATATTCGTTCAGGTCCTTTCCGGTCCCTATGTCCATTCCACGGTACACCTGCCTTGAATCCGCTGAAATGATCTCCGCACCAGACTGAGCCTTTCGGAGAAGGTGCGGGAAGAACGCCTGATGCTCCCTTCGTCTGTCATTCCCGGCCTGACCGGGAATCTCCTTCAGCAACTCGTTGATCTGACGCGCAAGCCGGACTGCGTACTTTGTCTTTCCCGAGGCAGTCGGCCCCAGGACGCAGATCAGGTCTGTTTCTCCGGAGAGGTACTTGTGCAGTACTTCCTTGACGTTGATCTCCTCAGCAGGAGGCAGCTCCGCCATCGGTGGAATCGGTGTGAATGGTTTCTTTGCCATAGGTCGCTTGATTAGCCTTCATGTGCAAAGATAGTATTTTATGCAGCATTTTGGAAAAAAGCACTACATTTGCAACTCTGTACGGTGTTTTACATCCGCCTGTCCATAAAAACGGCCTGTTTTGTGGACAAGGTGGCGAAAATCGGACTTCTGTTCATAAAAATGCCGTTTTTTCTGGACAGACAGGGAGTTTGGAATAATTTTTTTGAAGAATAACGGATATGCCGAAAGCAAAGAGCAGTGTGGAGATAAAGAACAGGAGAGCCTCGTTTGACTATGAGTTCATAGAGACTTTTCAGGCGGGAATAGTGCTTACAGGCACAGAGATAAAGTCCATAAGGGCCGGAAAGGCATCCTTGGTGGATGCATTCTGCTATTTCAACAGTAATGAGCTGTATGTCAAGAACATGCATATAGCCGAGTACTGGTGGGGCAGCTGGGGGAAGCATGATCCTCGCCGCGACCGCAAGCTTCTTCTCAGTCGCAAGGAACTGAACAGACTCCAGAGGGCGGTCAAGGAAAAGGGTCTGACTATAGTAGGCGTCAAGCTCTATATAGCGGATAACGGATATGCCAAACTGCTGATTGCCCTTGCGCGCGGTAAGAAGGAATACGACAAGCGCGCCTCAATTAAGGAAAAGGACCTCCGCCGCGAGATGGAAAGAATATAAAGACAGTAAAGGAAGCCGAGCGGCTTCCTTTACTGTCTTTAGTCATTCCCGGCTTGCTTTAGTCATTCCCGGCTTGACCGGGAATCTTTTATGTCGTCAAAGCCCGAAGGACTCTTTGATCATATCCACAGCGTCGAGGAGCTCCCATCCGAAGAACTGTACAAGCTCCTGTACATTCTTTCCGTCGCGTCTTACTGTAACCATCGCCTTGTAAGGGTCGCGTCCTACATGTCCGTATGAAGCTGTAGGCTCGTAGATAGGTTTCTTGAGGCAGAACTTCTCGATGATCTTTGCCGGGCGCAGGTCGAAGAGGGTGTTGATCCTTTCAGCTATCTCTGCGTCGCTCAGACCGTTGGCTGCTGTGCCGTAAGTGTTTACATATATGCTTACGGGGCGTGCCACTCCGATTGCATATGAAAGCTGGACGAGCATCTCGCGTGCCACTCCTGCAGCCACCATGTTCTTGGCGATGTAACGTGCCGCATATGCCGCAGAACGGTCAACCTTTGAAGGGTCCTTTCCAGAGAAGGCTCCGCCGCCGTGTGCTCCCTTGCCGCCATATGTGTCCACGATGATCTTGCGTCCTGTGAGTCCTGTGTCTCCGTGAGGGCCGCCGATCACGAACTTTCCTGTAGGATTGACATGGAGGATGTGGTCTCCCTTGAAAAGGGCAGCCTCTTCAGGGCTGAGGGACTCTATGAGCATAGGAAGAAGGATGTTCTGCACGTCCTCCCTGATCTTTGCCTGCATGGCTTCATCCACGCGCTTCTGTCCGAACTGTGCGCAGCCGTCGGCATAGCTCATGTTGCCGAGTGATGCAGGAGTGAACTCGTCGTGCTGGGTAGAAATCACAATCGTGTGCACGCGTACAGGCTTGTTTGTGTCACCGTCATATTCGATGGTGAACTGTGACTTCGAGTCTGGACGAAGATAAGGCATGAGCTCCGGGTTCTGTTTGCGTATCTTGGCGAGCAGAAGCAGCGCCTGGTGTGACAGGGCCAGCGGCAGGGGCATATATTCCTTTGTGTCACGGCATGCGTAGCCGAACATCATTCCCTGGTCGCCCGCACCCTGTGCATCTGCATCCTCGCCGACCACACCGCGGTTGATGTCCACGCTCTGCTCGTGCAGGGCTGAGAGAATACCGCATGAGTTGCCGTCGAACATGTATTCTGCCTTGTTGTAGCCGATCTTGTTGATTACGCGGCGTACTGTCTTGGGAATGTCCACATAAGCGTCTTCCGAGCGGACTTCTCCTCCAACAACCACGAGTCCGGTGCTGCAGAATGTTTCGCAAGCCACCTTTGATTCCGGATCCTGACGGAGGAATTCGTCAAGAATGGCATCTGAAATCTGGTCCGAGACCTTGTCTGGGTGTCCTTCCGACACCGATTCTGATGTAAATAAGTAGTTCATATCTTTTGGTTTTATATTATCCCTATAGAAGCCCGATCAGGTCGGGCTTGACGTCAGTTGTTGTCGGGCTTGACGTCAGTTGTTGTCGGGCTTGACGTCAGTTGTCATCGCCGGCTTGACCGGCGATCTAAAAACAAAAGCCCCACAAGAATGCGGAGCCGTCACAAAACACAAAACATTGATATGAAAGCGGTCATCATGGCTTGATGACCATAGTCAACATTTTAGCATTTTTTAACGTGGTTGCAAGCAGCCAAATCTCTCCACATGTCTCCACCTTTGCAGGTGCCTTCCCTTTTTCGGGCCGCAAAGATATATATAAATCCGACATATTCAAAATTTTATGCATCCGCGATGTCTCTTCCGGGCAATTAATAGGTAAAAAAGAGGAAATGATCCCATGAGTATGATAAAAAGACCTTAAAAATTTCATAACATCGTTAAAAAGTAGTATCTTCGCGCCATAAAAAAACCTATTATTATTAACTAATCCATTATGAAACAAACAATTAAGTATCTTGTAGCTGCAGTTGCAGCGATGCTTATGGTTGTCTCTGCATTCGCGCAGGTGACAACTTCTGCTCTCGGTGGACGTGTTGTTGACGCTGACGGTCAGCCGGTAATAGGAGCAGCAGTAGTTGCTACTCACGTTCCTTCCGGTACTGTTTACGGTGTAATCACCAACAACGACGGTCGTTATGCCATCAACGGTATGCGTGCCGGTGGTCCTTACAAGGTTGAGTTTTCTTGCCTTGGTTACCAGACACTCACTTACACAGATGTGACTCTTCAGCTTGCTGAGACTTCGGCTCTTAACGGCGAGATGAAGGAAGATTCGGAGATGCTCGGCGAGGCTATGGTAGTAGCTGCTCCGGCATCGAAGTTCTCAGCTCAGAAGATGGGTTCTGCAACCAACATTTCAAGCACACAGATCACATCGATCCCGACTGTCAACAGGAACATTACAGATGTGACAAGACTTTCACCATATGGTGGTAACGGCATGAGCTTCGCCGGTGCTGACGGACGTACTGCAAACTTCACAGTCGACGGAGCAAACTTCAACAACAACTTCGGTCTTTCAGACAACCTCCCAGGTGGTGGAAGCCCTATCTCTATCGATGCTATCGAGGAAATGCAGGTTGTTATCTCTCCATACGACGTACGTCAGACCAACTTTATCGGTGGTGGTGTGAACGCAATCACAAAGTCAGGTACAAACACCCTCAAGGGTTCTGCATATGTATACCACCGCAACGAGAACATGCGTGGTAACATGGTAGCCGGCAAGGAGGTTTCAGGCGCACGTGACAAGGACCGCAACACTACTTACGGTTTCACTCTCGGCGGACCTATCATCAAGAACAAACTCTTCTTCTTCGTGAATGCAGAGTACTCTACAATCCCTACAGTTGTCAATAGATGGCGTGGTTCAGAGGATGGTATCGCAAACCCTGATGCATACATCTCACGTACAAAACTCGAGGACCTCAAGAAGGTTTCTGAGTTCGTGAAGAATGAATATGGATATGACACCGGTTCATGGACTGACTATCCTGCAACAGAGAGCAACACCAAGCTCCTTGCACGTGTTGACTGGAACATCAACGACAATCACAAGCTTGCTGTAAGATACAACTATACTCTCAATCAGGCTTGGAACTCTACCAATGCTTCTTCAATGGACGGTGGTTCACGTTCTGCTTTCGCCCGTTTCTCAGAGTACGGTATGGCTTATGCAAACTCACTCTATTCAATGGATAACCTCGTGAGCACATTGTCAGTTGACCTCAACAGCCGTCTCGGCGACAACCTCTCGAACCAGTTCCTCGCAACATACTCAAAGCTTGACGACATGCGTGGTACAAACTCTGAGGATATGCCGTTCGTTGACATCCGCCAGGATGACGGAAGCTCGGTTCTTCCTTACATCGCTCTCGGATATGAGCTCTTCACATGGAACAACGGTGTTCACAACACTCACCTCAGCATCAAGGATGACCTCACTTATTATGCAGGCAGCCACAAGTTCACTGCAGGTGTAAACTACGAGTACCAGATGGCCGACAACTCATACATGAGAAACGGTACAGGTTACTATCGTTACAAGAGCCTTGAAGACTTCTATGCAGGTGCTGCTCCTGAGGTCGTATGTCTCACTTACGGTTATGACGGAGAGGCTAACCCTGCCGCACGTGTAAGATTCCACAAGGCAGGTATCTACGGACAGGACGAGTGGAACGTGAACGACAGCTTCAAGCTTACTGCAGGTCTTCGTCTCGACGGCCTCTTCTTCGACAACCAGGACCTCATGACAAACAAGGCCATCTATGATCTCGAGTATATAGTAGATGGTGAGGCACGTCACATCGACACAGGCAAGTGGCCTTCAGCTGCGATTACAGTGTCTCCACGTGTAGGTTTCTCATGGGATGTCCTTGGTGACAACAGCCTCAAGTTCCGCGGTGGTACAGGTCTCTTCTCAGGACGTCTCCCTCTCGTGTTCTTCACTAACATGCCTACAAACTCAGGTATGGTTCAGTACCAGGCACAGGTCGGTGAGAGCAAGACTGTCATCAACGGATATAAGGGTCCTTCAATCGAAAAGACAAACAGCAAGGGTGAGAAGGAGTACTACTACGATATGAGTGCGTTTGCCGGTGGTCTCCTCAAGCGTGAGGCTCTTCTCGAGAAACTCAACTCACTCGGATTCCCTAGCACCATTTCTCCAGAGGACGGTACAATCCCTTCTGAGATTTCAGCTGTGGATCCTAAGTTCAAGATGCCGCAGGTATGGAAGACATCATTCGCTATCGACTATAACTTCCCAACTTCATTCCCATTCTCTATCAGCGCTGAGGGTATCTTCAACAAGACAATCAACGGTGTTGTGATCCGTGACTGGAGCGTTAAGCCTGTTGACGGTTTCGCAAGACTTAACGGTGCTGACAACCGCCCGCTCTATCAGGAATTCAAGCAGACAGACGGTAAGGGTAAGAACCTCCCTGCAGCATACGTTCTTGAGAACACAAACAAGGGTTACGGTTACTCAGGTACACTCACTATGAACATGCGTCCTATAGAGGGACTCAGCATCATGGCTGCCTACACTCACACAGTGTCAAAGGAACTCACAGGTATGCCTGGTTCAAACGCTGCATCAGTACTCAACTATATCGGTACAGTATACGGCCCTAACGATCCTGGTCTCCACAACTCACAGTACGTGACTCCAGACCGTTTCGTAGCTTCACTTACTCACAGCGACAGAAGCAACAATCACTTCAGCTTCATCTATGAGGCATGGAGAGGCGGTTACAACTACTCTTACATGACTGCAAACGATATGAACGGTGACGGTTACAACTATGACCTCATCTATATACCTACAGATGAGCAGGTTGCAAACGGTGAGTTCCGTTTCGTCTCAGAGAATGACGCACAGCGCTTCATGGACTATGTTCACGCTGACAAGTATCTCAGCAAGAACCAGGGCAAGTACGCAGAGTCATACAGTGTATACTCTCCATGGACTCACAGACTTGACTTCAGCTACAAGCACGACTTCAAGGTTAAGGCAGGTAAGTCGGAGAACACTCTCCAGCTTAACGTGGACATCAAGAACATCCTTAACATCTTCAACTCTAACTGGGGTGTGAGCAAGTATATGAACCCAGCTCTCGGTGAGGGCCGTATCCTCAAATATGAAGGCTATGACAAGGATGGATATGCAACATTCTCTACTCCAGCTGCTGTAAATCCTTCAACACAGGTATGGAACAGCTCTATCGGTATCGGCCAGTGCTGGTATGCTTCTGTTGGTATCAAATATATGTTTAACTAATTTATGACCAGGAATAATATGAAACTTAGAAATATTTTCACAGCTCTTGCCGTAGCGGCGCTTGCATTCGTAGGTTGCCAGGAGGAGGAGAGATTCCTTGATGAGGTTCAGGTGTCCCAGTCAATGGTAGCCATTCCTGTTACAGGAGGTTCCGTTGATGTGACCGTGAATGCTGTTGAAAACTGGGAGTTTGTTGAAATTACTGATGTTTGGCCTAATGTCATCGAGAGAGACAAGGAGGGTAATGTGGTTTCTACCACTCCATCTTGGCTTTCAGTGAACATGATGTCAGGTGCTGCAGGAGAAACAGTCGTTAAATTCTCAGCAGAGGCTACAACCAAGACAAGAGAACTCGTTCTCAGTCTGAATTGCGGTACTGTGACACAGATCATCAATGTAGTCCAGATGGCAGAGAAGGTCGAGACTCCTCTTACAGACTGCGCTACAGTTCTTGCAGAGAACAACGTTGGTAAGGTGTACAAGTGCAAGGGTACTATAACAGACCTTACAAACTATGGCAAGTATGGCTGCTTCTACATCAACGACGGTACAGCAACTGTATATGTATACGGATCAATGAACCCTAAGGAATTCAGCCCTGAGGTAGGTGACATCATCACATTCGAGGGCCCTTGGACTTCATACGGCAACTTTGATGACGTGACTATCCTCAAGCTTGAGAAGTCACTCCTCAAGCTTGAGAAGGTTTTCCCTGAAACAGCTCTTCCACTTGACGGTGGTGTTGCAACAGTTCTTCTTACAGTGAAGGATGGTGACCTTGAGGTTGTTATCCCTGAGGATGCTGCATGGCTTACAGCAGGTGAGCCTTCATCTCTCGGCAACATGACTTCAGTAGAGATCACAGCAGCTCCGAACGAAGGCGGTGCACGCAAGGCTACAGTTACATTCAAGGTAAACGTTGGCGGCGTGGATTATTTCGCAATGGCTGACATCGAGCAGCTCGGTGCTATCGCCAAGGTTACTGTGGCTGACTTCCTTGCAGCAGCAGAGGGTACAGCTCTCTATGAGCTCACAGGTATCGTAAAGAACCTCGCAAACACTACTTACGGTAACTTCGACCTTGTAGACGCTACTGGTTCAGTATATGTTTACGGTCTTACCGGTAATGGTGCGGTAGGAAGCAACGACAAGTCTTTCGAGTCTCTCGGCATCCAGGAAGGTGACGTGATCACTCTCGTAGGAACAAGAGCTTCCTACAAGGAGACTCCACAGGTCGGTGGTACAGCATACCTCAAGGAGCACGTAGTAGCTGCTAAGCCTGCTACTGTAACAGAGTTCCTTGCAGAGGCTAAGGGTACATGGTGCAAGCTTACAGGTACAATCGCAAACCTTAAGAGCGATGTTTACGGTAACTTTGACCTCGTAGGTGAGGATGGCGCATCAGTTTATGTATATGGTCTTACATCTTCATTCGTTGCCAAGAACGACAAGTCATTCGCAAACCTTGGTCTTAAGGAAGGTGATGTTGTTACTCTCGTAGGTAAGAGGGACTCTTACAACGATCAGGATCAGGTAGGCGGTCCGGCTTACTACATCTCTCACGTAGAGGGTACAACCGGTGACGACAATACCGGCAGCGAGGTGACAGGTGACTATGCAAGCAACGTTGCTCTCGGTACTGTAGCTTCAGCCTACACTGACGGTGTTGCAACTGTAAACGGCGTTGAGAACGTGGCAACCCTGAAGCTCGGTACCAGCAAAGTTTATGGTGAGGGCACCATAACTCTTCCTGCAGGCACAACTGAGGTTACTTACTATGCAGTTGCATGGAAGAACAATCCATCAAAGCTGGAGTTCTCTGTAGACGGAACAGTTATCGGAACACAGGAGATTGCTGCCAACGACGGTGCGACAAGCTCCTCTCCGTATACCATCACTGTAGCGGACACTGACAGATACACTATAACTCTTGCATCTGCTCTTGAGGCTGAGACAGTTGTGACAGTCAAGACTGTCGAGGCCGGATACCGTGCAATTCTTTTTGGTGTAGTTGCAAAATAATTACACTGGCATAAATATAGGATCGGCGGCCTGATACCCATCAGAGCCGCTGATTTTTTTATTAATAGTGGATTATTCCGTTATTTTTATATAAGTTTGTGAAGTTGTTAACTTATGACTATGCAAAAATTTCTGTTTCTTACGGCATTGTTCTCTATCCTCTGTCTTGCATGTGAGTCTCCGTTAATTCAGGAGGAGGGCAGGACAGATACAGATGATGATGCTTTTGTGGAAAGTGTACCTGATACGGTAACCTTTACCAATGCTGAATTCGTATATCGTGGAGATGACATAGGCGAGGCTGTTTCGGATGCCTGGGTGGTCAAGCTGTATACGGACATGGAAACCGATCCCTCAGGAGCACCCATAGGACCGGGTGTGGTCATGCAGCTTCTCCTTAATGTCAGATACGATGAAGAGCAGGATGCGGATCCGCAGAACCTGAAAGGCATATACAGGGAAATGTACAATTCGGGAGACTTCTCTCCCGGGACTTTTGTCAGCGGCTATATGACTGTCATTGACCTTCCGGGGCAAAGTCTTGAACTTGCAGACGCCACATTCTATGCCGAACTTGAGGATGGCTCGACCGAAATGGACTACGACCTTATAGACGAGGGCGTCGTCAGTGTCTCGTCAGATGAGGATGGCGGCTATGCCCTGGAAGGGATCCTTGTGGGTAAGAAGTACACTAAGCGGTATTTCAGATGGAGCGGCAACATCCTGGTCAAGGATGAAGTTGTGGAACAGACTCCTAACAGCACTCTCGCTCAGGATCTTACGGATCTTACCTTTTCGCAGGGACAGCTTCAGGATAAAGGTGACAGCTTCTACCTGATGGATAACTCATACAGGTGTCTTCTTCTCTATCTGGCAGATGATCAGGTCGACCTCACATCGTACAGACCTTCAGGAAGCGGTCAGGTGCTCAGACTTGAGCTTCTTGTTCCATGGGATACTGATATAACCGAGGACGGTCTGCCGGATGGTACTTACACAATGGTATCCCGCAATCCGGATACCTCTCTGGACAGAGACAAGATCGTGCCGGGTGTGGCAGTGCCTGGCCTTCCTGATGTCTTTGCCGATTGGAAGTTGTCCGGATCCTGGTTCTACGGTCTTTCGCAGGGCGAGTGGACAGACACATATGCCCGGATTGATGAAGGTACCGTCTCTGTCGCAAGGTCAGATGACGGAGGATATGTGATTACTTATGATCTGAAGGACTGTCAGGAGACCCCTAAAGTCATATCGGGAATGACATCGCTTGCTGAACTGCAGATTTTCGGTCAGGAGCATACGGATGATCCAGCCCCGCAGCTGGGTGATGATTCCTATATGCTTGACGGAAAGGAAGGCAAATTCTCAAGTGTCCATGTAAGCAATTTGGGAGAGTATATATGTATTGCGGCAACTCCGGAGGGAGGCGTGGCCGATTTCAATGCAATATTCCAGCAGGATGAGTTTTTTTATGTGGCAGTGTCTCCGCTGCTCATCGGCAAGGAATTCGACCTTATGACCGAGGATGCTCTCTTTACTGTAATGAGTACCTTGAATGGAGCTTTTCTTGAATCGGTCGCTCCGTCGATGAGGGAAGAGATCACAGAGGGCAGGTGCATATTCAATTATGCAGACGGCAAGGCCGAAGTGGAGATCCGTCTTGTCATGGCAGATGGTACATCTCTTGAGGCAAGGCTGTCTGCCGAAGATGCCGGAATCGTAGTCAATGAAAACATATTTGAAATAGGCGGTGTGGAAAAGCCGGTGAGGACAGCATTCCATTTACGCGAGGATGGGACGACTGCAGTTTATCTTACCCCGGCAGGGATAGAGTATTTCGACGAACTTGAAATAACAACCTACTACGCCTATCTGATCCTTGATGACAGTCAATGTAATGGCAAGGTGCTGGATGTCAATGATATAATATCTGCCGGTTATGCAGATAACTTCAATGGACTCGTCTTCGATTCAAGTCAGACCAGGACGTCGGGAACAGTGAGCGTCACCAGCGATCCGCTTGATCCGTCTCATTTCATCGTGGTGGCTGACCTGGATTTCGAAGGGACGACCTTGAAATTGAGATTCGACGGAACTGCCCTTGACGCAAAGATGAGCGAGACCGTGGAGAACAGGATCATTTATGAAGACGTCACATACGCGATAAGTGATGTCACATTGGATGAGACCGCGAAGGAGTCCGGGATATATAGAATCCTGATGAATGCGGGGACTGCAGGCACCCTCATCATTACACTTCCGACTGCCTTTCTTGATGGCAAGGCACATGGATTCTCTCAAAGTCCGGACCTCTACATCGAATTTGACGGAAAGACATTCAGTAAGGCTGAAGGCTTCAGCGGAACGGTCACCATAGGGGTAGAAGGTGATATGATGCGTATGGAGGTGACAAATTATGACAATCTTGAAATTACATATAAGGGACAGTATGAAAGGAAAATATAATATATCAGGTGCTGCTGTCGTGATCCTTGTGCTTCTTGCGCTTCTCTCAGGATGTACGAAGCCAGATGACACACAGATAAAGGAACCGGTTTCAGATGAGCAGCTGACGGACGAGCCTCTTTGTACATATATGTTTGATGGGGAAGAGATACCTGTACATTCCGTCGACCGCGTGACATCTGAAACACAGCTGATGATGAAGGTATCACCATTGAAAGAGGGCGAGAAGCAGACAACATATGCACTGATAGGGATCAACGCCTCTCTGGAGGGGGTTGCCGTCGACGTGTCAAAGGCATGGAATAACGATGACTATTACTTTATATACGAAGACCCTGTGGTCTATTATTCTCAATATCGGAGGCTCGAATCCGGTACCATTCTTATCAGGAAGAAAGGAGAAAAGATGGAGGTTCACGTCGACGTGATCCTTCCTGACGGGAAAGAATTCAAGATTGATTATAAAGAATAATTGTAGTTGGAACTAAAAAATCGTATATTTGTTATTCCATTGACAATCGGATACAGTTACTAATCTATACTATTATGAAAATCAAACATTTGTTCGTCGGTTTGCTGGCAATAGCGGCAATCGCAGCGTGTAACCGGGAAGAGCCCGAAGTTACACCGGAATTGAATCTGAACAAGACATCGGCGCCAGTGGCAGCTGATGGTGGTGAGGTCAGCTTTGAGGTAAAGTCCAACGTGGACTGGACAGCAGATGCAGACCAGGACTGGGTGTCTCTTGATCCTCAGACCGGTAAAGGTAATGCAAAGGTAACGGCAACAGTTGCTCCAAACGAGACTGAGGAGGCAAGAACAGCCACTGTTACCGTGAAGGCAGATAAGTTGACCAAGACTTTGACAATCACTCAGCAAGGTAAGGAAAACGGCAATGACCCGACTCCGCCGGAACCTGAAAAGCAGGAGTACCTCCTTGTGGGAGATGCCCTTGACTGCGGATGGAATCCGGATAATGGAGTAGTTCTCACACTTACAGACGGCTACTATTTTGCAAAGGAAGTCGGCATTCAGGCAAAGAAAGGAATGCACTTCACAAAGAATGCAGCATGGGAGGGCAACATCAAGGGACTCCATGGCCTCATCGCACCTGATGAGATCGGTGAAGTAGGAAACAATGACATTTCCCTCACTGTCGGCGGAGCTTATGATGTATATCTTACAGAGGCTCTTGACAAGTTCTATTTCATGACTCCGGGCAAGACACCGGCAGAAGCAGTCGAGCATGTGGAAATAGCTGTTTCATGGGGAGTATGCGGAGCGATAGATGGAAATTCATGGGGCAATTCAGCCGATCCGGAGATGACTCTTGAAGGTGAATGGTATGTGGCTAAGGAAATCAATTTCACTGAAGTCAACTTCAAGATCCGTGGTAACAACAGCTGGGCAGATGATGTAAAGTGGGGCCGTGCAGCCAAGGATCAGGTCTGCAAGCTCAATGAGGCGATAGCGGTTTCTACATGTACCGAGTACAAGGAGGCAAATCCTGACGCAGGTGACAATGAGAACATCTACATCGGAGGTTCTGGTGTATATGATGTATATTTCAGCCCTGAGAAGAAGGAAGTATGGGTCATGAACCCTGGTCTCAAGCCAGGAGATCAGGCACCAGAAGTAGAAGTTACCTACACAGTGACAGGAACCATAGCGGGAACTCCTGATAATAAGAAGGCCAATTATTGGAACAATGCAAACGAACCTGGTCTCATGACACTCGAGGGTGATTATTATGTGGCTAAGGGTGTAGAGTTTGATTACGACTACAGATTCTCGGATGATGCTTCTGGTGAGGATTTCGTGAAGTTCAAGATCTGTGAGACCGGCACTTGGAATGCATATGGCCATGCAGAGGCTCAGGTCTACAACAAGCCTAACACTGAAATCCCTGTCCAGATGGGAGGTCAGGACATCTATCTCGACCGTTCAGGCGTTTATGATGTCTACTTCGATAAGACAAATGGCAAGGTTTGGGTGATGGAAGCCGGCTATGCTCCCGGACAGGAAGTGGCAAAGCTTGATGGCAAGCAGTGGCTGGGAGAATATGATGGAATGCCTGTCCTTCTCGACCTTGGAATCGCAGAACCGGGAATGTTGAGCGTGGCTCTCCCTACAATGGATGAGACCGGTTTCGGTCTTCACATGGTAGGTTTCTATGAGATCGAGGCTTACGACAGCGCATCAGGAGTGATCTATTTCATGCAGTATGACTGGGAATGGGATGAAATGGGCGAAGAATTTGAAATCGCATACTCAGGACTCACTCCTACTTCCGTGAACATTGTATGTGAGTCGATCTTCGGAGTAGCCGATCCTGTTGCATTTACAGTTGTAGATGAACCTTACGATATCATTCCTCCTACAGGTGGCGAAAGCCCTGCAGGTCCTATAGCTGATGGCGGATATTGGCTTGTCAACAGCGGTAAGGTGATGGCACCTCTCGCTGAGGACGCAGCTTCAGGCATGTTCCCTGCAGAGGATCTGATCAATTATGCAAGCACTGTAAAGAATACCCTTACATTCAAGTATGATCCGGATTTCACTGCATACACTATCCAGGACTCATACGGCCGTTATATCGGTCAGACAGACTGGGAGTCGGGAAATGCATCCCTGACAACTGTTCTTCCTGAGGGTGAGGATTATGCGTACTATCTCTGGGTGGTAGATAACTCATATGATGACGGTACATGTGATGTATACAATCTCGCTACATATTTCGGTATAGGATATTCAGCAGAGAATAATAACTGGTATCTGACAGAGGAAACGTATCAGAACGCTGCTCTCCGCCCATTTGTCGTGTCTGCTGAATTCCCTGTTGAGGAACCGGAAGGACCACAGGAGCCGGCACAGGTCGTGTTCTGGGAGAATGACGGTTCCGTTCCTGCAGCGGCTTGGACAGGAAGCCCGTATCGTTTCGCTCTTGAGGGTAAGGACGGAATGAATGAGTGTGTCGCAACCTTCCCTGCAGATGTATGGGAGAAGATCAAGTCAGGCCCGTTCTATGCTCAGTTCTAGCCTGCAAGTGATTGGTTCCAGATCCGTATTCTTGACGGTTGGTGGACTGTGAATGATGAGTCTGGTGCAAGTGATATCAATCCTCAGTATTCCGGCTTGATTGATAATGGAGACGGAACATACACCATCGAGGTTGACCTGAGCGGTAATGCCGATCTTCTGAGCTATCTTGATGAACGTCATCTTCTCTTTGCCGGTGACGGATTCATCATCCAGAAGCTTTACTTTGCAGAATAATCTGTCTTTCGATAAATCGTCAAGGCTGGCCGAAAGGTCAGCCTTGATGATTTATTGATTATGCTAAGTTCCTTTTTTTATATACATTTGCAGGATAATCCATAATGACAGTAAGAAGATGAAGGTATTACAGTATGTGGCGGCGGTATTCTCGGGTTTATTGATGCTCTGCGGATGTGAAAGGCCGCAGCCCGACCTGCCTGACGTTCCTGACGCACCGGAGCAGGATTTTGTACTTGAAGTGTCTGATGTGACTGCTACATCATGTCATTTTAAAGTCGTTCCGTCTGATGATGACATGACTTATGTGGTGATGCTTGTGGCAAAGTCGGAGTTCGATGCATATGAGGATGAATATGCATATCAGGACAATGATCTGGAATGGTTCCGTAGAAAAGCCGAGGAGGAGAATGTGTCTTTGAAGGAATGGCTTCAGGGATTTCTTCATAAAGGGCAGTTCGAGAACGATGAGGCCGGCCTTATGCCTGGTGAAGACTACTATCTCTATGCGTATGGCCTTGATTATGATGGCTATTTCATGACCGGAGTGACCAAGGTGGCCTTTTCTACACCTGACATAGTGATGACCGATGTGACCTTTGATATCAAGGTGAGCGATATCGGACTGACCAATGCCAAGGTGAGCGTGACAGCGAGTGAGAAGAATGCCCTGTTCTTCGTGAATGTATTCTCTGTTGCGGAATATGAACAGTGGGGCGGAGATGAGACAGCATATGCCAGCCATGCCGCAGCCCTTGTAGACTACTACATAAAGATGGGCCAGACGCTTGAAGCTATGGTGACGAATCTGGGAAGTATCGGAACGGAGGAACTCGTGTTCAATGACCTTACGGACAATACCGAGTACATAGCATATGCAGTAGGAATCGATGAGAACTTCTTTGTGAATTCTGCTCCTTCTGCAGTCCGTTTCACCACAAAGAAGTCCGTACAGTCTTCGAATACCTTTGTCATAGACATACAGGAGGCGACATTCTGTACGGTGAAAGGCACCGTGACCCCGTCCAATGACGATCCTTTCGTCTGTGTGGTGCAGTCGAAGAGCCAGTTCGCAGAATACGAGTCGGAGTCCGACATAATGTATGATATAGTAAATTCATATCTGAAATGGGATTCGCTGGACGCCATCCTCTATGCGGGAGAAGTGGTGAATCTTGAAGACATATCCTCATTGTCTCCTGAAACGGAGTATGAAGTGCTATGCTTCGGCTGGGACGAGGCTCCGACAACAGCCTTGACAAGAGCGTCTTTCACTACTTCTGCAGCCGGCGGCAGACCGCAGGCTCAGAATTTCACATTTGCCATTTCTAATGTCATCCACAATAAGGCAACCGTGAACATTACTCCTGAACTCGGCCTTTATTATTTCTTTGACTGCATGTCTGTCGCCCAGCTGAATGATTATATGCTCGCAGAGGAGTCTGAAGACGAGGCTATCTGCAGATTCATTGACGAGAGGATTGATTATGGTGCAGAATTCTTCGGAAGTACAAGGGCAGAGTATCTGAAAGATATGGGAGGAGTCATAGGAAAGCAGAAATGGACGTTTACGGATCTTGCGGAGGACACGGAATATGTGATAGTGGCTGCGTCAGTAAATATGAATACAGGTCTGATCTCATATAGGAAAGGATTCAAGAGCGACGTTTTCCGCACCACTGTCCTGATTGAGAGCAATGCGTCTGTTGAATTTGTAATAGACAAGTATTATGATGGAACCGAGCTGGCGGCGCTTGATCCTTCTCAGTTCAGCAGGTGTAAAGGCATGGTGATGGTTCCATATAAGATCGTTCCTAATCAGGATGCAGCTCATTGGAGGACCACGTTCGCATATGGAGAGTTCCTCAGCTGGGCCGGCAGGGATGATGTGCTGCTTGAGCTTGATTATAAATGTGACGATGACAGGACACAGGGATATGCGGTTGTCCATTATGACCAGATAGTATCATTCCTGGGAATTGCAGAAGATGCCGAAGGATATACAGGACCGTTTACGATTTACGAGTTCAAGGCAGAGCAAGGCGGAGCATCTCCGGCAGAAGAGTTTATGGATTCACTGAAATAATATAGCATGAAACGAGGATTATCAGTCTCTCTTATGGCAGCGGCAGTGATTGCCATGTCATGTACCGGAATACCGGATGACACCCCTGATACACCTTCAGGTGAAATCACGATTCCAGAACTCCCGTCCGATCCGGATCCGGGGAACACATCTTTTGAACACAGGATATTGCTCATTCAGCATACCGGTACATATTGTCCGAATTGTCCGGCACTGATGGAGTCTCTCAAGAACTTGTCAGAAGACAAGTCGTACGAAGGAAAGTATCAGCACGTAGCTTCACATTCATATAATGAAGAGGGGGATCCGGCTTATTCGGCTGCGGCTTCAAACCTGTCACAGGCATTCTGCAGCGGCTATTATCCGGAACTGACCTTCAACCTCACCAAAGAGAATACCGGTACCTCTCTCTCTGTAGATACGATCAGGAAATGTATTGACGACCTCCGCTCCGATGTGGCGGATGCGGGAATCTCGGCGGCAGTCCTTCAGACAGGGGATACGCTTGGAGTCAACGTGAGGATAAAGGTGGCGAAGGATAATCAGTACCGGATTGCTGCATGGCTGCTGGAAGACAACATAAAAGGCCGTCAGGAAGGTGCCTATGAGGAATGGATGAATACTCATGGCAATGCCTTGAGGGCAATGTCGGGAAGCACCCTCAATCTCCGCATCTATGGAACGAAGGTTGGCGGACTCAAGGCCGGGCAGACTGCAGACATGTCTTTTGTAATCGGTGTTGAGGAAGATTGGAATGTGGACAACTGCAAGGTCCTGATACTCGTGAATGCTTCCGGAAAAGACGGAAGGTATGATCTTGTGAACTGTGCTGTCTGTCCTGTCGGAGGGAATGTCACATATCAATACAAATGAAACATATGAGAAAATATATCCTGCTGCTTGCTATGGCCCTATCCTGCGTAGCTTGCGATGATCCACGTCCGGATGACGGACCTGTTGAAGATGAGGCCGGTTTCAGGATCGAGATATCCGACATGCACTCCAGTCATTGCAAGGTGAAGGTGACTCCGGATGATCTTGAAAAGCAGTATTTCTGCGGAGTAGCCACAGAATCATATCTCTCCACTTTCGGTCCGTTGGACGACATGCTCCAGGTCGCCACCAATTTCATAGAAACCACCATATTGGAGAATTCTGATGTGGCCCTTGGTGACTTGATGAAGAAGGGTGTCTATGAGCGCGAAGTGACAGGACTCCAGCCGGAGCAGCGCTTCATCGTCTTTGCCTGTCATACGGATGAGATGGGGGCGGTCGTTTCCGACGTAGAGGTGCTGTCCGCGACAACACCTCCCGTTGAGGCATCTCAGAACAGTTTTGAGATAGAGATAGACCAGATTACTGCAACATCAGCGATGCTTTTCATAACGCCGAGCACAGATGACGAATATGTCTGGCTGGAGTTTCCGGAATTTGTATATAAGGATATGACCATGGAAGAACTTGAGGCCTTCCTCCTCAAGAATTACAAGCCTTTCTTTCCGCTTCACTCAAACACCGGAGAGATGGTACATTCCTTCGATGATGCACTGGAACCGGATACGGAATACATGATCATCGTCTTCGGCTATGACGGCGGACTTACGACTTCCCTTACGACGAAGAAATTCAGGACACTCAAGCCGAATGATCCTGCCGATGTGACCTTCAGCTTCGAATATGGTAAGATTACGGCACGAAGCGCCGATGTGACTTTCAAGCCTTCAGATGCGAGTGTGTCATATATTGCCATCGTTGCGGATGAAGAGGAGTTTGCCCGCTATGAAGAGGTGTCGCCGGAAACAGTCAAAAAGGTGATAGATCTTCAGATAAAGAAAGCAATTGCATTCGGAGACTGTGAGGACAGGGCTGAATTTGCCAGATATTATTCAAAGAGGGGTAAGCAGACAGGAAATTTCGCCTTGAAGCCGGGACTGAGGCACTATGCCTGTGCCGTGTGTGTCGATGCAGAGGGCAACTATGCTTCTGAGGTGGCGATAGATGAATTCACTGCTCCTTCAGAAAACGAAACGGATGCATCGGTAAGTGCGTCGATCCTGAAGTATTTCGACGGAAGCGAACTGGCTGCCCTGGATTCATATATGTATGGTGATTATGCAGACTGGGCAGTAGTGAGATTGAAATTCACTCTTGGTGGTTCTGCAGCTGATGCTCTCTACACCATCTATCCTACCCATCTCCTCGATCAGGAGGGGGCGACTGACGAAGAAATCCGTACAATGCTTCTGGATGACTCCCTGTTCGATGTGTATAATTTCCCTGTCGAGCCATTAACGGAAGTCCTGCTTGAATGGGGGTATGATTACACTTTGTTTGCCATACCGTTTGATGCGGATGAAAATGTGGGAGAGCTTTATCGTCTGGACATTCCTGCGCTGTCGAAAGAAGGATCCTCACCGATAGCAGAGTATTGACACACTGGAAATAGCAGAAAAAGCTGATTTATGATAGGAAACTGTTTGATTTTCTTGTCGGAAAATTCAAACAGTTTCCTATATTTGTGGATTCAAGAAGTGGCAATTGTTTATAATTACAAATGGATTTATGAATATAAGGAATTTATTTTTCGGAGCTGTTGCGGCGCTTGCCGCTTTCGCTTCCTGTCAGGAGGCTGAAGTCAATCTCGGCATGCCTGACATTTCAATCAGTACAGGAGAGATGTCATTTGAAGTTGCCGGAGGTGAGCAGGAGCTTACCTTGAACGCAACACGTGACTGGAAGGTCGAGACGGATGCAGACTGGGTGGTGGTATCACCGGAATCAGGAGAAGCATCTGCTGAAGACCAGAAGATTACAGTGACTGCACTCGAGAACGCAGGCATGGACCGTGTCGCAGACCTCAAGTTCACAATCGGAATGAAGAGCAGGTATCTGACAGTATCACAGGCTGGTCCCGGCGGATCGGCGGAAGCCCTCATAGTGTATTACAATGACTATGACAAGGTCGAGGCGACAAAGACCTATGGCTCAACCGGCGGAAGCTGGCCATACCTCGACCAGTTCGACGGCTGGATGAATCAGACAGGAACAGGCGCAGCCGATGTGGAATATGCATACAGCGGAATGTCAGCCCGTGCAAACTCTACATCAGACAGCGATTATTCTGACTATGAAGGATCCGGCAAGAACAATATGTTCTTCGGGAAGTCGGCCTATCTTGCGACAAAGAACATCGCTCTGGGCGGTGCGACCGGTTTCACCCTCACTTTCGGTACAGAGAAGTACTCACAGGACAACGGAAGCGTGTTCACAAAGTCCGAGTATCATATCTATGTCAGCAACGATGCTGCAAGATGGGTAGAGATCACGGATTATTCATTCGCAGGTGACGGTACTGAAGGCCGTTGGAATCTTGCTGCAGCAGACTTCTCGGTCCCTGCCGGTACAGAGCATCTTTCCATCTGCATAAAGGTGGACGTCGCAAGCTCTTACCGTATGGATGACTTCAAGCTCGTCATTTCAGAAGGAGGCGCGGAGGTCGATTTCTCAAAGGGTGTCGAGATGGACTTCACTGCAGGCGGCAGCACTGGAGGCGGTGCGACAGTTCCTGAGTCAAAGGGCAGGAAGAGCGTCGCTGAGTTCATCGAAGCGGCTGATGCTTCAAACTACTATGAGCTTACCGGAACGGTGTCAGGCTTCAATCCGACATATTGCAGCTTCGATCTTACAGATGAGACAGGTAAGATATATGTCTATTCTGTACTCGATGCCAGCAAGTCGGAGTGGGCGGGCAAGATCTCGAACGGTGGTACGGTGACCATATATGGAAAGTATCTGTACTATGAGCAGAAGTCTCAGCATGAGGTTGTGGATGCCTATATAGTAAGTTTCACAGGAGACGGATCGGGATCACAGGAGTCAGGTAAGCCTGAGTCCCTTGTCAAGGCCACTGTGGCTGAGTTCCTTGCAGCAGCCGAGGATGACACCTGGTATGAGCTTACCGGTGAGATCGTCAGCATTGCAAAGGAGGACTATGGCAATTTCACCATCAAGGATGCTACAGGAGAAATCTATATCTATGGCATGACCAACGGCTGGGTGGGCTACAATGACAAGTCATTCTCACAGATCGGTCTTAAAGTAGGTGACACCGTCACTCTCGGAACACGCCGCGGATCATACAACGGTCAGCCTCAGGGCGGTGGAAATCCGGTTCCGGCATATTATATCAGCCATATCCAGGGCGAGGGCGGTGAAACTGTCACTCCTCCTGTGGGTGAGGCTGGAGAATATGAGCCTCAGGGCGTGACCTGGACACTCGGAGAGAAAGCCTATGACAACACATCCGGCAGCAATGCGCAGACAGGAACAGTAAATGGCGTTTCTGTCGCCAACATGCTCAAGCTCGGAACAGGTTCGCTGACAGGTGATGCAGTTCTCCATGTTGCGGAAGGAACAGCCAAGCTCGGTTTCTATTGTGTGGCATGGAAGAACAAGACAGCTTCAGTCAGGTTCTCGGTTGATGGAACAGAGATTACCACAATCACCCCTGCAGCCAATGTCGGGGCAGCAGGAAATCCTCCATATGCATCGATTACAGTTACAGAATCTGACTATTTCGAAGTAGTCCTTCCGGCAGGAGCAGCCGACATCAAGGTTGAGACACTCGATCCGGCAAACGGACGTGTCATTTTTATTGGCCTGAAGGCTATTGCCGAATAAAGAAAAATACTTATACACATGCAAAGGGACCGTCCGTAATGGCCGGGCCCTTTGATGGTCTGAAATGATATGATGAAACTGACAATAATATCCAAGGCGGCAGCGGCCGTGATGGCCCTTTGTGCGTCTGTCCTTGTGTCATGCAGCAAACCTGAAAATCAGGTTCAGGGCACTCCTGAGGTGTCTGTAAGGAATCCTCAGGTAGGTTCCGGAAAGGGCCAGCAGTTTGTGAGCGTGAAGTGCGGCGGAGACTGGACTCTTTCTCTCGTTGCGGAGGAGGGACAGGCTGACTGGGCCTCACTGAGCGTGACTTCGGGGCACGGTGACAAGAACAACATCATCCTGAAATATGAGGCAAACCCGTCAGAAGGAAGCCGTACCTTGAGGATAGTTCTCAAGAGTGGCTCCAGGTCGGCCGATTGCATGGTCGAACAGATTGCTGCCGGACAGCATCCCGAGGATGATCCCGATGACGGATCCGGAACGGGTGGCGGCTCGGGACAGGCCGGTCCGGACCTGGCCGGGACAGGCTGGCTGGAACTTCCGGCCATGGACAATCCTGCACTCGGATATTACAGCCACAGTTTCCAGATGGGCGGCAAGACCTACAGAAACTATTCGTTCGGATGGAGCCAGGAGGACCGTGTGGCGCTCTGGGTGGCCTATCCTCTCTGCAAGCTCTACACGAACGGAAGTGCGGGCAGAACTAATGCATGGAACCTTGACCCTCTCCTCGGCGACGATTCGGCAGCTCCATTCGGGGGCTATGCAGGAAACTATGCAAGGGGACACCAGATCCCGTCGGCAGACCGTCAGTGCTGCTATGAAGCAAATGCCCAGACCTTCTACGGTACCAACATGACTCCGCAGAGGAACGATCATAATGAAGGGATATGGGCAGAGCTGGAGGGCATGGTGCGCGGATGGGCAAATACATCCGACACGACGTATGTGGTGACGGGAGTCGTCGTCAGTGCTTCCAGCGGGAAGGAAAAGGATTCGTATGGAAAGAGCGTGACCATTCCGGACGCATACTTCAAGGCCGTCCTCAAATACAGCAGGTCATCGACACTCGGCACATGGAATGCGGCAGCGTTCTATCTTGAACACAGGGATTACAGCGAGTCTCTTGGCAAGAAGCACTCGATGTCCATAGACGAGCTTGAAGAAATGACGGGAATAGACTTCTTCGTGAATCTTCCTGCAGAGATCGGTGAAGATCAGGCTGCAAGGCTTGAGGCGGCCGATCCCGCAGAATCTTCAGTGTGGTGGTAGCACAACAGTATATATATGAAAAGAATAGCGATCATATTTGCGGCAATGGTGCTTTTCAGCACATGCGCACAGGCCCAGAAGGCCACAAAGAACTATGTGATAGGATTCTACAACCTTGAGAATCTCTTTGATACATACAACGACCCGGCAAAGAATGACGAGGAGTTCCTTCCTGAAGGAAAGAACAAGTGGACCGAAGCGAAGTATCAGAAGAAGCTTCAGAACATGGCCAAGGTGATAAGGTCCATGAAGGAAGACAACGGCGCATGGCATGCTCTGCTTGGCGTGTCGGAGATCGAGAACAGACTTGTGCTCGAGGATCTTGTCATGGAACCTCAGATTGCGGAAGCCAATTACCAGATCGTACACTACGACGGTCCGGACAGACGAGGAGTCGATGTGGCTCTTCTGTACAAGCCTGAAGTCTTCAGATTCATTGAAAGCGAATCGATTCCGTTTACTTTCGAGGGCAGTTCGATAGACTGGATCCAGTCGCAGGAGGAGAGAGACTATTTCCGTACCCGTGACATCCTCATGGTGCATGGAACAATCGACGGCGAACATTTCGCCATATATGTAGCCCACCTTCCATCCCGTGCAGGAGGAAAGAAGGGCGGCAACCAGCTCCGCGACCGTGGTGGCGAGATCATGTACAATCATGCCATGATGATGCAGGAGAAATATCCGGGAATCAAGATCGTGTGCATGGGTGACATGAACGACAACCCGACCGACCCGTCAATGGCTGAGTATCTTCACGGCAGGGAGTTCAGGGAGGACGTGACCGACGAGGACTTCTTCTCTCCTTTCACTTCCATGCTCAAGGCCGGATTCGGCTCACTCGCATATCAGGGAGTGTGGAGCATATATGACCTTCTCCTGGTGAACAATGCCCTTGCAAACCCTCAGGACGGCACTTTTGGACTTCTCCCGCTGCATAAGAAGGGATATTACGGACGCATTTACAATCCAAAGTTCCTTACCAACCAGAAGGGTCAGTACAAGGGGACTCCGTTCAGGACCTTCTCCAACGGATCGTTCATCGGAGGGTACAGTGACCATTATCCGACTTATATCGTAATCACTAAATAGATTGCCGGTCAAGCCGGCAATGACGAATGGTCCAGCCGGCAATGACGAATGGTCAACCCGGCAATGACTACATGTTGTTTATCCCGTCATCCCCGGCTCGACCGGGGATCTAAAACAGATAATAAATGATAAAGAAAGTATTATTATTCATCGCGGCACTGCTTTGCTCATCCGTCCTCTTCGCTCAGAAGAATGACTGGGGCGGAGTGAAAGGTACGGTAGTGAACCGTGCCGGCAGAGTGCCTGTCGCAGATGCTGCCCTGACGCTCTCGCAGAACGGAGAAACCGTCGCCACGGCTGTATCTGATGCAGAAGGCCGCTTCCTTATGGAGGGTCTTCCTAACGGAATGTATGACCTGACCATCCGTGTAAACGGCTATCTCGATGCCCATGTCAACGTGACGGTCGAAGGATATGTGAAGGACCTCGTCTTCGTGGGAATGGTCGTTGAGCAGGTGGTGGCCGATGTCGATGACTCCAGCTTTGCGGAGTTTGATATGGATGACTCCGGCTTCGAGGATGCTCCGTCCATCCTTTTCGGCAGCAATGACCCGTTCACCAACATCGCAAGCTTCGGCTTCAGTTCCATCCGCTTCAAGAACAGAGGATATACGAATGAATCTCAGGATGTCTACCTCAGCGGCATCAGGATGAATGATGCCATAACAGGTTATTCCCCATACTCTCTCTGGAGCGGTCTTAACGAGGCCATGAGAAGCAAGGAGACAACTGTAGGAAATGAGGTTTCAGACTATGGATATGGAGGATACAACGGTGTGACCAACATCCATGCTGTGCCTTCAAGCGTACGTCCTGGCTGGCGTTTCAGCGCGCTGACAAACAGCGCCCTCTACCGCCTCCGTCTCATGGCAACATACGCCTCAGGAGAGCTGGACAACGGCTGGTCATATGCATTCAACGTGTCTGCCCGCCTTGGAGGAAACGACTGGGTGCAGGGTGTCTTCTACCGCAACTTCGCCTACTATGCGGGTGTCGAGAAGAAGTTCGGTGACATGCACCGTCTCAGCCTTGTGACCTTCGCGGCTCCCGGCCAGCGTGGCGCACAGAATGCTTCGACGCAGGAGGTATATGACATGATGGGCGACAACATGTACAACAGCAACTGGGGTTACCAGAACGGCAGGGTACGCAATGCCCGTGTCCGCAAGACCTTCGAGCCTGTGACCATACTCAAGTACACCGTGAACCCTTCTGATGATCTCGAGGCCTCGGCGACAGTGCTCTGGAGGACAGGTAAGAACGGATATACCGCCATGGACTGGTATGACGCACCGGATCCTCGCCCGGACTACTACCGCAACCTTCCGAGCTACTTCTGGATGGATGATCCGGACTATGGCAGGCAGAATGCCGAGAAGGCGGCCTGGGCTCAGTATGCATGGGAAGAGAATATTCCGGAGTACGCCCATCTGAACTGGGACAGACTCTATAATGTAAACTGGAACAACATCGACGCAAACGGCATGGCCCGCTCGAAATATGTTATCGAGGAACGTCGTGTGGACCAGAACGATGTGAACCTGGGTGCAAATGTGAAGTGGAATGCAAGCAGGGTGTTCACTCTCACAGGAGGTCTCAGCTACAAGTGGAACCGCACGGAGTACTACAAGAAGCTTGATGACCTTCTCGGCGGTATGTACTATATGAATATCGACCAGTTTGCAGAGCGTGACTTCGCTTCCAGTCCGGAGATGGTCCAGAATGACCTGGATTACTATCTGGACCATGGCACTGCCCAGATCCTTTTCCAAGGTGACAAATATGGCTATGATTACTATGCCGACATACGTAAGGCGGAGGCATGGGCCAACGGCTCCCTCGATCTCGGAGGCTTCAAGGCAAACCTCGCCCTTCAGGCAGGCTATGAGAAGTTCTGGAGAGACGGTCTTGTGAGAAAGGGTCTCTTCCCGGGTCTCAACGATGACGGCTCTGACTTCATCGTAGGTGACAGGAACCTCACCACATATGAGAAGGTGGACGGCAAGCTTGTCCCTATCACTTCAAAAGGCAGGTCTGCAGTTTCAGACTTCCTTACATATTCCGCAAAGCTCGGTCTCCAGTATCACTTCGCAGGAGGACACAGGATCTATGCGAACGGAGGCTACTTCAATGATGCCCCTACATTCGCACAGTCATTCATATCTCCTCGTACAAGGAACTCTCTTGTTCCGAATCTTGAGACAATGAAGACCGTTTCAGCCGACCTCAACTATCAGTACAGCAACAACGGCTACAATGTCCGCGTGACAGGCTTCTACACCACCATCATGGACCAGACCGACATGATGAGCTTCTATGACGACTCGCAGAACTCGTTCACGAACTTTGCGATGAGCGGAATAGACCAGCGTCACATAGGTCTCGAGCTCGGATTCAAGGTTCCGCTGCCTGTACAGGGACTTTCAGTTGAGGGAGCCCTCAGCTGGGGCGAGTATATATACACTTCTACTCCACGCATGACCCAGACTGTGGATAACAGCGCAGAGGTGGTCCATGACAATGCACAGGTTCCTTATTGGGCAAGCCACCCTGTGTTCAGGAAATATACCGACGAGTCAGGTGCCACAGTATATGAGACGGATCTTGACGGAAATTATGTTGTGGAGAGATACCAGAAACACTATGTGCCTTCCACACCTCAGGTCGCTGCCGATCTCGGACTTAACTACCGAACGAACTCATACTGGTTCTTCGAGATTGATGCCCAGTATTTTGCAAAGTCCTACCTTGACATGAACCCGGGCTACAGGACAGACCTTGCAGTGAACGGTCCGGATGGCATCTTCACTCCGGTTGAGGTCGAATATATGGCTGCCCAGGAGGAGTTTGACCCTGTGTTCCTGCTTAATGCCAGCATAGGAAAGTCGTGGTACATCGACCGCAAGTACAACTTCGGCTTCTCTCTCAACCTCCAGAATATCACCAACAACAGGTGGGTGAAGACCGGTGGCTATGAGCAGACCCGTCTGATCGACAGCGAGAGCGCCGAGAGGTTCTACCGCTTCGATTCGAAGTACTTCTACATGCCGGGCTTTAACTATATGTTGAACCTCTATTTCAGATTCTAAGGTATGAAGAAAATCTATACAATAATGTTGGCTGCGGCACTCTTTGCCGGATGCGAGGAGTTCCAGCCTGTGGTGTTCCAGGGAAAGTACCCTGATCCCGAACCTCAGAAGGTCTATACCGACAAGGATTTCGGCAGGTTCACATCCATTGCAGAAGTGAAGCAGATGTACGTCGACAACGGCAACAGGCCGTATGACATAGCGAAGAACTGTGTCATCAAGGGACAGATCATAACATCCGACAAGACAGGAAACATCTACAAGAGCTTCTACATCCAGGATGCGACCGGCGGCATCGAGATCAAGATCGGCAAGAACGGCCTCTATAACGACTACAAGGTGGGCCAGTGGATATATGTCGACTGCACCGACCTTACGGTAGGAAGCTATGAAGGAATGCTTCAGATCGGTTACAAGGATGAGACAGGGGAATATGAGACAGCCTATCTGGAGCACTCTGCCATCATCGACAACCATGTGTTCAAGGGCGCAATGGCAGACGAGAAGGAAATCATTCAGCCTGTGACAATCTCAGGAGACCATGTGTATGACGAGAAATATCTCGGAACACTCGTGACCATCGAGGACTGCATCTACAGCAACAAGATCTTCCTGATCGGTTACATCGATCCTAATATAGTTAAGGAGTCAGACAAGAAGTCCAACTGGAACCGCTTCTTCCTTGATGATGAGGACGGCCATAACTGGAACATCACTTCATGGGCGATGTCAGAGAGCCTTTTCAAGGAACATGTGGACAATGGTGACTTCGATGCAGCCGTCATGAATGACGGTGTGACTGTGGGAGAGCGCAAGCATCTGATCAAGCCTCAGCCGTACACCATGAACCAGTACTTCGAGATGCCCGGCCTTTCAGGAAACAGGAAATACCTTCAGGTGCGCTCCAGCGGCTATGCGAAGTGGTCGGATGTGGACATCCCGCAGCCGGTCCTTGACGGCGGGGCCACGGTTACTTTTACCGGAGTCCTGACCAAGTTCGAGGCAGAGATGCAGTTCACCCTAATTGACCTTGACGGAGTGAAGAAGGCAGACGGAACTCCTTGGTATGAATAAGAACAAATATATCCGATAGTATGAAAAGAACATTACTGATCACAACAATCATCATGGCAGCAGTAGCGTGCAACAACAAGAACCCTTTCCTCAGCGGATGGGACACACCTTATTCGATTCCTGACTTTGATGCAGTACAGGAGGAGCACTACATCCCTGCAGTGGAGGCCGGCATAGCTCAGCAGCAGGCTGAGATAGATGCCATCATAGCAAATCAGGAGGCACCTACCTTCGAGAATGTCGTGGCGGCTTACGAGCGTTCGGGCGCCATTCTTGACCGCGTGGTGGGAGTCCTCTTCAACCTTTCCGAGACAGACGGTACGGAGTCACTCCAGAAGATCGTGGAGCAGGTCCTTCCTATGCTTTCAGTACATTCAGACAACATCTCGATGAACCCTGACTTCTTCGCAAAGGTAGAGGTCCTTTACAACGACATGGAGAATCTCGGTCTGAACCAGGAGCAGAAGATGGCCCTCAAGAAACTCTACAACGGCTTTGTAAACAATGGTATCGCCCTCGGCGAGGCAGAGCAGGCAAGGATGCGTGAGATCAACATGGAACTCTCATCGCTTTCCAACACCTTCGGAAACAGGCTCCTCGCAGAGAACAACGCATTTGCCGAAGAGTTCGGCGTGGCCATTTCAGAATATGGAGCGGCAATGGCCTCGACTCAGGACCGCGAGCTTCGCGAGAAGATGTTCAAGGCCTATGCTTCACGCGGCAACAACGGTAATGAGAACGACACCAAGGACCTCATAATGAAGATGATGGCTCTCCGTATCGAGAAGGCAGGCCTTCTCGGATATGAGAACCCTGCACAGATGATCCTCCACGACAAGATGGCTGGAACTCCTGAGGCAGTGGACACCTTCCTTGCAGGCATCATGGCTCCGGCTGTGGAGAAGGCCAGGGAGGAGATCGTGGACATGCAGGCTATCATGGACGAGGACATCAAGGCAGGTCTTCTTCCTTCTGGCTCTAAGATAGAGCCATGGGACTGGGCATATTATGCCGAGAAGGTCCGCAAGGCAAAGTATGCACTTGACGAGGAGCAGACCAAGCCATATTTCAAGATGGAGAATGTGCGTGCAGGCGTATTCGACACAGCCCAAAAGCTCTTCGGCCTCAATTTCGAGCAGCTTGAAGACATCCCTGTGTATCATGCTGACGTCGAGGGCTTCAAGGTGACTGATGCTGACGGATCCCTCATAGGAATCCTTCTTACAGACTACTTCCCTCGCAGCACCAAGAGAGGCGGAGCATGGATGAACAACTTCGTGAATCAGGAGATCATCGACGGTGAGGACATCCGTCCTGTAATCGTAAATGTGGGCAACTTCTCAAAGCCGGTTGACGGCAAGCCTTCTCTCATGACTCTCGACGAGGTGGAGACAATGTTCCATGAGTTCGGCCATGCCCTTCACGGCCTTCTCAGCCAGTGTACCTACAAGAGCGTAGCCGGAACATCAGTGGCACGTGACTTTGTCGAGCTTCCTTCACAGATCATGGAGAACTGGGCCTTCCAGCCGGAGGTCCTCGAGGGATATGCACGTCACTATGAGACAGGCGAGGTGATTCCTGCAGAGCTTGTGGAAAAGATCAATGCGGCAGGTACATTCAACCAGGGCTTCATGACCACAGAGCTTGCGGCGGCATCTATCCTCGACCTAAAGTGGCACATGCTTGATTCTGTCGAGGGTCTTGATCCTATGGCATTCGAGGCGCAGGCATGCAAGGACATGGGCCTCATCGACGAGATCATCCCACGCTACCGCAGCACCTATTTCGCCCACATCTTCAGCGGCGGATACAGTGCAGGCTACTATAGCTATCTCTGGGCAGAGGTTCTGGACAAGGACGCTTTCGAGCTTTTCATGGAGAAAGGAATCTTTGACAGCGCGACAGCCATGTCATTCCGCCAGAACGTCCTCGAGAAGGGCGGCAGCGACGAGCCTATGGACCTCTACCGCCGCTTCCGCGGTGCGGATCCTGATCCTAAGGCCCTTACCCGCGCACGCGGACTATAAAGTCTTTCCGGCATCGGCGGCAGGCCTGTCTTTTCCCATCTGAATGACAAGCTCTCCGCCGGCCGCGATATCCTTATGACCGATATATCCTTCAGTATAAGGCTCTCCGTTGAGAGTGACGCTGCGGATATATCGGTTTTCTTTGCTGTTGTCCTTTGTGATGATGGTGAATGTCCCTCCGGGAACCTGGATTTCAGCCCTGTCAAAGACAGGTGAACCGAACCAGTATCTTCCTGATGCCGGCTCCACCTCGTAGAATCCGAGGGCAGACATGATGTACCATGCGGACATCTGGCCGACATCCTCGTTGCCGCAGAGGCCGTCCGGACTGGTCGTGTACAGTGTCTGGAGCACTTCACGCACCTTGTCAGCCGTCTTCCATGGCTGGCCGAGCATCGCATATATGTACAGGATGTGATGGCTTGGCTCATTGCCGTGGGCATATTGGCCAATCAGACCTGAGATGTCCGGCGAAGCATTGCCTTCGAGCACCGATGACACGGTGAAGAGGGAATCCAGCTTGCAGATGAGCTGATCCCTTCCTCCGAAGCATTCCGCCAGTCCTTCTATATCGTGGGGTACGAGCCATGTGTACTGCCATCCGTTGCCTTCGCAGTAGTCGTCTCCGCGATGGTCGGACGAGAACGGACTGTAGGAGTCCCTGAACCGGCCTTTGCTGTCCTTTCCTCTTATGAATCTGAGTTCAGGATCGAACAGGCGGGTATATGATCTGCTCCTGTCCAGGAAGTACCTGTAGTCTTCCTCCTTGCCCATGATCCTTGCGGCATTGGCAAGGGCGCCGTCAGCAAGCGCATATTCAAGGTCATAGGCCACGGACTCGTTCATCAGGTCGCAAGGGATGTAGCCGTACTCCATCCTGTGCTGCTGACCCCTGTCAGGCCTGAGGGCAGAGGCCTTCATCGCCTCGAAGGCCAGCTCATGGTCAAAGCCTCCGAATCCCTTGACGATAGCATCAGCCACCGGAGGTATGCCCGGATTTCCCACCATGCAGTCGGTCTCGCAGCCGTGAAGATGCCACACCGGCAGTTTGCCCTGCTCCTTGTATATCGCCAGCATGGTGTTGATCATGTCGGCATATCTTTCCGGCTGGAATATGCTGTACAGCGGCATGGCGGCCCTGTAGGTATCCCAGAGGGAGAAGATGGTATATGTCTCATATCCCGGATCCCCGTGTATCTTTCCGTCGGCTCCTCTATATGTCCCGTCGATGTCACAGAAGGCTGCCGGAGCAGTCATCGTGTGATATAAGGCAGTGTAGAAGATCTTCAGAGCCTCCTCGTCATCTGTAGTGACGCGGATTCTTGACAGCTCGTCGTTCCAGACCTTTTCCGCAGCCTCTGCAGTTCCGTCGAAGTCCCATCCCGGCACTTCCGCCTGCAGGTTCTCATATGCGCCTTCCATGCTTACAGGAGACAGCCCGACCTTAAGCAGGATCTGTTCTCCTTCCGTGGTGTCGAAGTCCGCCCTTGCATATAAAGGCATATAATTCTCGCTGTGGACATACAGGTCCTTGAACGGTTTCGAGAATTCGGCGTAGAAATATATCTTCTGGTCGTCAGCCCAGCCGCGCGAAAAGCGGTAGCCCCTGATGGAGACGGAGTCGACATATTCGATCGCCGTCTCTGTCGTACTGTCCCAGCATCCTCCGTTCCTCAAGTCGAATACTATTCCGGCGTCGTCACTCTTCGGAAAGGTGTATCTGTGCATTCCCACACGCTCTGTCGCCGTGAGCTCTGCAATGACTCCGTATCTTGTGAGCGGCACGCTGTAATAGCCGGGCTTTGCCACCTCCCGGCTGCGGTCTGCATATGACCATAATCCTGATTCCTGATCCTCTTCCCTGCCACGGGCATAGGTCAGGGAATCTCCCACAACCGGCATGACCGTTATGTCGAACAGGTCACCGATGCCGGTTCCGCTGAGATGCGTGTGTGAGAAGCCTATCACTGTCGAGTCGCTGTCATGGTAGCCCGAACACCAGTCCCACTCCTGCGGGATGCTCGTCGGTCCGAGCTGCACGAAGCCGAAAGGCACGTTGGCACCCACGAACACATGTCCGTGTCCACCGGTTCCGATCTTCGGATCGACATAGCGGGTGTAATTCACCTCTCCCGAGCATCCGAGAAGGAATGATGCCGTAAATATCAATAAAAACCGTGTGCTGATGTTTGATAACTCTTTCATAACCATGTTGATTATCCGTATCTTACAAAGGTAGCAATACTTTCCAAAATCCCGCCATTCCTGTCCTTCAGGATTTGCTTAAGTGTCTGAGAACGTGCCTCTTACGCTGAATCACCTGCTCCATCTGCCGCAGGTGATTCAGCGTAAGAACTTGATTGATAATGCGTTGTGTGTCACTGTCAAGGCTGATTACGACAAAAGAAAAACCTCGCACTGCTACGGGAGCGGTGCGAGGCTTTCTTGATTCCGATTGATAGTAAGCTTAGATCAGCGGCTGGCCGGTCATTGCTGCAGGCTGCTCGATGCCCATCAGCTTGAGGATGGTAGGGGCTACGTCTGCGAGCTTTCCGTTCTTCACTTCCTTCACTTCTTCTCCTGCGTTCACCACGATGAAAGGAACGTCGTTGAGAGAGTGGGCTGTGTTAGGGGTGCCGTCGTCGTTGACCGCATAGTCAGCGTTTCCGTGGTCAGCAGTGATGAGGATGACATATCCCTGTGCCTTTGCAGCCTCCACAACCTTCTCCACGCAGCTGTCTACTGCGGTGACTGCCTTGCGGATCGCCTCGTATACGCCTGTGTGTCCGATCATGTCGCCATTGGCGAAGTTGAGGATGATCAGGTCGTTGCGGCCTGTGTTGATCGCCTCCACGAGCTTCTCCGTCACTTCAGGAGCGCTCATCTCAGGCTGGAGGTCGTAAGTCGCAACCTTAGGAGAGTTTACCAGGATGCGGTCCTCGTTCTCGAAGAGGGACTCTGCGCCGCCGTTGAAGAAGAATGTCACGTGTGCATATTTCTCGGTCTCGGCGATGCGGAGCTGGTTCTTTCCTGCCTTTGAGACCACTTCTCCAAGTGTCTCCTGCACATTCTCCTTGTCGAAGAGGATGTGGACGCCTGTGAATGATGCGTCGTATGGAGTGAGGCAGCAGTAGTAGAGAGGAAGGGTGTGCATTCCCTGCTCAGGCATGTCCTGCTGTGTGAGCACTGCTGTGAGCTCGCGTGCGCGGTCGTTACGGAAGTTGAAGAAGATCACAGCGTCGCCTTCCTGGATCTTTGTAAGAGGCGCACCGTCAGCGTCAGTGAGGACGATCGGCTTGATGAACTCATCGGTAACGCCCTCGTCGTACGATGCCTGGATAGCTTCTGTTGCTGAAGTGGCGTATGTGCCCTTTGCGTCAACGAGCATGTCATATGCCTCCTTCACGCGCTCCCATCTCTTGTCACGGTCCATGGCGTAGAAACGTCCGCAGACTGTGGCTACCTTTCCGGTAGACTTGGCCATTTCGGCCTCGAGACCCTCTACAAAGCCCTTTCCGCTCTTAGGGTCAGTGTCACGCCCGTCCATGAAGCAGTGTACATAAACATCTTCAAGTCCGTACTCCTTTGCCACGTTGAGGAACTCGTACACGTGCTCGAGCGAGCTGTGTACGCCGCCCATCGACGCAAGGCCCATGAGGTGGAGCTGCTTGTTGTTTGCCTTCACATAGTCGTATGCTGCCTTGATCTCAGGGTTCTGGAGGAACTTGTGCTCGCGTGCGGCGATGTTGATCTTCACGAGGTCCTGGTACACCACGCGGCCTGCGCCGAGGTTGAGGTGACCTACCTCTGAGTTACCCATCTGGCCATCAGGAAGACCTACAGCCTCGCCGCAGGCCTTGAGTGTGCCCATAGGATAGTTCTTGCGGAGCCCCTCGATGTAGGGAGCTCCCTGTGTGTAGATGACATTAGACTCATCCTGTCTTCCCTCGCCCCATCCGTCGAGGATCATGAGTAGAACTTTTCTGTCCATAATATCTTGATTTGATTATTTGTCAAATTTGCGGGGCAAATATACAATTAATGCACCACTTTTTCTAATTTTGTATGATGAAAACTTCGGCAAGTCTGATACTTGCATTGAAATAGCTGAAATAAAGAAAAAGCATTATGGCAAGAAGAAACAAAGGAAAGGGCGGTGGCAGAAGCCACGGCCGTGGAAGAAAGGAGAAGAAGGTTTTCCCACAGGTGACAGGACGCGTGCAGATGACACGTGAAGGATATGTGTTCATAATAGTTGAAGGTGAGGAGGATGATGTGTTCGTAAAGGCATCCAGGACAAGGGGTGCACTTCACGGAGACACGGTCCGTGTGACCGTGACCCGTGAAAAGAGCGACAGGCAGCGCCGTGAAGGAGAGGTGGTGGAGATCATCGAGAGGTCGCCGAAACCTTTCATCGGAGTCCTGCATGTCGTCGGGAATCAGGCCTGGGTGCTCATGCAGAGCCGTTTCATGCCATATGACATAACGATTCCGTTCACCGAGTCCGACAATGTCCGCTACCGCAGGCACAATGTGAAGGGACAGTCGCTGGCGGAGCCTAAGGATGAGACAGGCTGTCTCAAGCCGGTCGGCGAGGAACTGTACGCCGTGCATAAGGTCTTCGTCACCGGAGAAGACGGGACAGGAAGACAGGAACTCCAGGTGCGCTCGGGAATGAAGGTGGCAGCCGTGGTGGACGACTGGCCACGCAGCGAGATGTCACCTCGCGGACACATAACCGACGTTCTCGGAGAGCCGGGGGAAAACGACACAGAGATGCATGCCATACTTGCGGAATACGGTCTCCCGTACCGGTTCGAGCCGGAAGTGGCCAATGCGGCCGATCTCATATCAGAGGAGATAACTCCGGAGGACATTGCAGAACGCAGGGATTTTCGTAATATCCTCACCTTCACCATCGACCCTGCGGATGCAAAGGACTTTGACGACGCCATATCGTTCCGCAGGCTTGAGAACGGCAACTACGAGGTGGGTGTCCACATTGCGGATGTGACCCATTACGTGCGTCCGGGGTCCGTGGTGGATGAGGAGGCCCTCAAGAGGGGAACATCCGTCTATCTCGTGGACAGGACCGTTCCCATGCTTCCAGAAAAGCTGAGCAACAAGCTCTGCTCCCTCCGTCCGCAAGAGGAGAAGCTGACATTCTCTGCAGTCTTTGAGATAACTCCTTTAGGACGCATAGCATCGCAGTGGTTCGGCAAGACCGTGATAAATTCTGACTATCGTTTCGCATATGAAGAGGCCCAGGCCATCATCGAAGGTGCGGCAGAAGGCATAAGGGAGAACCTTCCGGATGACATAAGAGACACCATCCTGACACTGAATTCTCTTGCAGGAAAGCTCCGCAAGAAGAGGTTCGCAAGCGGAGCGATAAGCTTCGAGCGGCCGGAGATGAAGGTCGAGGTCGATGAGAAGGGCCGTCCGGTGAATGTCTATCAGAAAGTCACCAAGGAAGCCAACTGGCTCATAGAGGAATTCATGCTTCTTGCCAACAGGAAGGTTGCGGAATTCGTGGCGACCGGATGCAGGAAGGAGGAAGAGGCCGCAGCCAAGGGAGCAAGAAGACAGGCTAAGACCTTTGTGTACCGTGTCCACGATGAACCTAATCAGGAGAAGGTCGAGAACCTGCGCAACTTCATCGGCAACTTCGGCTACAGGATGGGACCGACCAGCAACGGAAAAGAGATCTCCAAGGAACTCAACAGCCTGTTTGCAGCAGCAAAGGACACACCGGAATACAATGCCATAGAACTCCTCTCACTGAGGACTATGGCAAAGGCGAGATACGACACTGAAAACCTTGGCCACTACGGACTTGCATTCAAGTATTACACTCACTTCACCTCGCCGATCCGTAGGTATCCGGACATGATGGTGCACAGGCTTCTTGAGAAGTACCTCGCAGGAGGGGAGTCGGCAAGGAAGGAAGTGTACGACAAGCTATGCAAGCATTCGTCCGAGCGCGAGATCGTGGCCGCTGAGGCCGAGCGCTCAAGCATAAAGTATAAGCTGGTAGAGTTCATGCAGGACAAGGTCGGATACACCTTCGGAGGCCATATTTCAGGTCTTACTGAGTGGGGAATGTATGTGGAGATAGAGCCTACCATGATCGAAGGAATGGTTGCCCTGCGCGACATCCGCAGCGACTTCTTCGAGTTCGATCAGGACCATTACAGGCTCGTGGGCAAGCGCTCCGGCATTGTGTATAACCTCGGTGACCCTGTGCGCATCCGCGTGAAGAAGACCAATCTGGAGCAGAAACTCATTGACTATGAACTCATAGAGACAGGTCTTGAAGACAGGATATATGACCGCATAGACTACGAACAGGGTCGCGGGACCTCATTCATAAAGGGAGAGGACGGCTCTTTCGACAATGTCACCGTAGGCATCAACAAGGCCGCACGCAAGGAGAAGGTGAGGAAGGCCATCCAGGAATCGAAACGCAAGGCAAGGAAGACCGCCGCGAGACGTTCTCCAAAGAAATAGCCTCAATGTCACCCTGAGCCCTCTCCATTGTCATTCCGGGCTTGTCGAGGAATCTAAAACCGAAGAATATGAAACCACCAAAAGATATCGAAAGATACCAGAAACACTACGATGAGAAGAAACTCGGTGCCAAACTGGGAAAATCGGCACGCAAGGTCGGCGCAAAGCTGGTATATTACGTATATCTGCTGTACTACGTGCTTCGCAGCAAGACCATATCCAATGCCGACAAGACAAAGATATATGGCGCATTGGGCTACTTCCTCCTGCCTCTGGACATCCTTCCGGACTTCGTCCCGCTTGCAGGCTACACGGATGACCTGACGGCAGTGATATGGGCCATCCACACGGTCTGGAAGAACATCACGCCGGAAATAAAGGCCCAGGCGACGGCCAGGACACGCGAACGTTTCGGAGACTTCGACAATGTCTCCGCAGATGAACATATAAACAGATGACACCTATGTTCCGGATTCATGTACTTACGGCCTTTCTGCTTGTGTTCCCGTTTATCAGTGCGGAAGCGCAGAAAGATGAAATCAAGACGGTCGCCATCCTTGGTGATTCGTATTCAACCTTTGACGGCTACATCCCTGAGGGGAACGCCTGCTGGTACTTCACGACTCCGCAAGGGGAGAACGATGTCGTGGCTGTGGAACAGACCTGGTGGCATCAGTTCTGCCGCGAAGGAGGATACGAACTGGTGCTGAACGAGAGCTACAGCGGAGCCACTGTCTGCAACACAGGCTATGATGGTGCAGATTATTCAGACAGGGCGTTCATCACGAGGATGTTCAATGTGACCGCCCTGAACCCTGACCTTATCATCATCTTCGGGGCGACCAACGATTCGTGGGCCAATGTTCCGCTTGGAGAACTTCAGTTCGGAGGATGGTCGTCTTCGGATATGTACAGTTTCCTTCCTGCATGCTGCTTCATGCTCGAGTACTTCTCGGTGGCGGCTCCTCAGTCGCAGGTGGTGTTCGTTATCAATTCCGAGCTGAAGGATGAGATCACGGCAGGAATAACCGAGGCCTGTGACCACTACGGATTCCCGTCCCTTCTTCTTAAGGACATCCACAAGCTCTGGGGACATCCGAGCATAAAGGGAATGAGCCAGATCAGCGAGCAGCTGTCCGGGTTCGTACGCAGTCTGAAATAAAGATGGTACTATTCCTTTCTTTTAGGATTGGCTGGGAACCAGCCTTTTTTGACGCGGTTTTCCTGTTCGAAGAGTTCGTGTATCGACCAGAAGCATGAGAAGGCGGTCACTCCTGTGACCGTCGCCAGCACCATGTTGCTGATGAACAGCGACAGGACGGCAAAAGCGACGCCGGCCAGGGCGAAGGCCCACCAGCACCGTTTGCCGAAATGGTATTCAGCCTTGATCACTATCGGATGAAATACGCCTATTATGAGGAAGGTCGCAAGACCTACTGTTATACCGGACCAATTCATATATGTCTTGAATTATTGCAGTTGATTAATCATTGATTGACTGAAGGTGTGACTTCAGTTATGCTGGAGGGCCTGTCGCTCTCAAACATCAGGACTCCTGATGTCGGGACGAGGCTGCCGTCCTCACCGATTCCGAAGACCTGGACCATCCGGTCATCGCGGCAGGCAACCAGAAGGAATTCTCCCTGCGCAGTTATCATGAAATTTCTCGGATGGATTCCTGTACGGACATATCCCGTCTTTTCCAAAGTTCCGTCTTCCTTTATGCTGAATGTAGAGATGCCGTCATTTTCGAGCCTGTGTGAGGTGTAGAGCCATTTTCCGGACGGGTGGATGTGTATGTCCGCGCTGCCCCCGGCATTGGCTTCGTCAGCCCGGATCTGCTGGATAAGTGTGAAATCAGAAGGCATAGTGCTCCCTTCTTTCATGGAATATACGAGGACGTCGCCCGAAAGTTCCGCCATGCAATACAATATGTCCCTATATTCTCCTTTTCCGAATTCAAGGTGCCTCGGGCCGCTCCCAGCCGGGCACGGAATGTCACCCAGATGCACCATATTCCCTTCATTCACCTTCAGCACCCTTATCACATCGGCACCCAGGTCGCTCGCGAGGACATAGCCCTCTGCTTCCGGCACTTCCTTCAACTGATGGATGTGCGAAGCCTCCTGCCTCTGTGTCACCGGCCCGCTGCCAGTAAATCGGAGCTGTGCGCACCTTTCCTGTACTGCACCTTCCTTTATCGGGAACATGCTGACCGATCCTCCGCTATAGTCGGCAGTCATCGCATATGTTTCCGCGCCCTCCTCATAAAGCATCAGGAAACAAGGGTCGGCCCCGGTCTGGTGCAGCTCTGCGGTCTGTCTGATGGCACCGTCGGTGTCTGCTGTAAATGAATATATGCCTGAATCCCCGCCACATTCGCTGACCGCAAAGAGGTCATTTCCCCTCGCAAGAACATACGACGGATCCTTCGCCTCAGCCGTCCCCTTCAGCGAAAACTCGAGTGAACTTCTGTCAAATGAATATCTGTAGATCTGTCCTCCATACGTACCTACCACGATGTCAACCTCATCCTTTGCCTCCCTGCATCCCCCCAGCACCATGGCAGCCGCGGCAGCACACATATATAAAGAGCATTTCATCCTTTCAAAGATTATCATATCCCGTCTCATCTGATTTCTTGCAAATTTACGAAAGCCGACAATAATCGCAAATATTTTCAAACTTTTGCCATGGTCTGGACCAGATTCCTGATCCTGTCCTTATCTGCGTCCTCAGCGGCTACGAAGAGGGCTGCAAGGCCTTCGCCAGTTACCGCAAGATTGACGAGGATACCAACCGTAAGACCATCTCGTTGTTGGAGTAGATTTTGAATGTATGACGTGAATGTAATGGTTTGATAAATAATTTATTGGGTGGGAAAATAAGTTAAAATGTTGTACCAAAGTTTGCAAATTTTAGCAACTTTGGTACAACATTTTGTTGATTTTGTTATATTTGCAAAAATGCTGAATACTATGGATAAGATTATTGGAAGAGAGTCTGAGCTTGGATTGTTGGATAAGTATAATAAAAGTGGCAAGAGCGAGTTTGTCGCTTTGTATGGACGACGTCGAGTCGGAAAGACGTCGTTGGTAAGGTATTACTTTAAAGATAAGTTTGACTTCTATGTTA
>SUYN01000027.1 GCA_015060405.1 Bacteroidales bacterium | reverse complement strand
TGTTAATAAATGAAATTCCAACTACTTATCATTATTAATGACAAATAAATTTATTCATTAAACAGAACATGGTGCATAAATGTGCCTATTCCGAATTTCATTTCCCATCCATGAAAATGCTCGTTTTCGTGGATGGGAAATGAAAATTGAGCCTCCCGTCCATGAAAAGGGCAGTTTTTGTGGACGGGGTCCGGGATATTTGTTATATTTGCATAATTTGAGTGAAAATACAAACTAACACAATACAAAATGGCTGAATTTAAATACGCACCAATGTTTCAGCTTGGCGAGGACAAGACTGAATACTACAAGATTCCGGGTTCGGAGCAGTATGTAAGTACAGGAGATTTCGAGGGTCATGAGATTCTCAAGATTGCTAAGGAAGGTCTCACGGTGATGGCCAATACGGCTTTCCGTGATGTGTCGTTCATGCTTCGTCCTGAGCATAATGAGATGGTTGCCAAGATCTTGCGCGATCCTGAGGCTTCGGAGAACGACAAGTATGTGGCTCTGACATTCCTTCGTAATGCTGAGGTGGCATGCAAGGGCAAGCTTCCTTTCTGTCAGGACACAGGAACTGCAATCATCCACGGTGAGAAGGGCCAGCAGGTGTGGACAGGCTACGACGATGAGGAAGCTCTTTCTCTCGGAGTATACAAGACCTACACTGAGGAGAACCTCCGTTATTCGCAGAACGCACCTCTTAACATGTATGATGAGGTCAACACAAAGTGCAACCTCCCTGCACAGATCGACATCGAGTCTACTCACGGAGCGGAATACCATTTCCTTTGCGTGACAAAGGGTGGCGGATCTGCAAACAAGACTTATCTCTATCAGGAGACCAAGGCCATCCTCAACCCTCAGACTCTCGTTCCGTTCCTCGTTGCAAAGATGAAGACTCTCGGAACAGCAGCCTGCCCTCCATATCACATCGCATTCGTAATCGGAGGTACTTCGGCTGAAAGGAACCTTCTTACAGTGAAGCTTGCTTCATGCAAGTACTACGACAACCTTCCTACCACAGGTGACGAGACAGGACGTGCATTCCGCGACATCGAGCTTGAGAAGCTCGTCCTCGAGGAGGCTCACAAGATCGGTCTCGGCGCACAGTTCGGCGGAAAATACTTCGCACACGACGTGCGCATCATCCGTCTTCCACGCCACGGCGCAAGCTGTCCGGTAGGACTCGGCGTAAGCTGCTCTGCCGACCGTAACATCAAGACAAAGATCAACAAGGACGGTATCTGGATCGAGAAGCTCGACGACAATCCTGCACGTCTGATTCCGGAGGAACTCCGTCAGGCAGGAGAAGGCGAGGCTGTGAAGATCAACCTTGACCAGCCTATGGCAGACATCCTCAAGGAACTTACAAAATATCCGGTATCTACCCGTCTCAGCCTTAACGGTACAATCATCGTAGGTCGTGACATCGCACATGCGAAGATCAAGGAGCGTCTCGACAGGGGAGAGGAGATGCCTCAGTACCTCAAGGATCATCCTATCTACTATGCAGGTCCTGCAAAGACTCCTGCCGGAATGCCTTGCGGCTCTATGGGCCCTACGACGGCAGGACGTATGGACTCGTATGTGGACCTCTTCCAGAGCCACGGAGGAAGCATGATCATGCTTGCCAAGGGTAACAGAAGCCAGCAGGTCACTGACGCCTGCCATAAATATGGAGGATTCTACCTCGGCTCGATCGGTGGTCCTGCAGCAATCCTTGCTCAGAACAACATCAAGAGCATCGAGTGCGTAGAGTACCCTGAACTTGGAATGGAGGCGATCTGGAAGATCCATGTGGAGGACTTCCCTGCATTCATCCTCGTGGACGACAAGGGTAACGATTTCTTCAAGAAATTAGGTCTTTAATAACATAAGTCAAGATTGAGGGGTGTGGTCAGAAATGATTCACGCCCCTGTTCGTTTTTTTTGTCATGATAACACTGAAACATATATGTATAGCCGCCTCTGCCATGCTGGCGGCCATTTCGGCTGCAGCCCAGCCTCAGTATAACGGCGTGTCATATCTGATGAACGGAACTGTGGATGTGAGCGCCGACTTCAACGAACTTGGAAATGTCCTTTTCCTTGCCGAACGTCTGGAAGACTTTGATGTGGAGACTGCGGAAGGAAATGTGGTCTGGCAGAGAAACCGCCTCGTGCCTCGTCAGGCGTTCAACACCAACATCCGTCAGCCGGACAGGCTTGAGATGCTGGATTTCCCTTCAAGCTCATATGTGAATGACCCTTCTTTCAAGTTCAGCCTTGATTTCGTTACGCCAAGGACTGTGAGAATCAGGATGCTGACCACGGTGGCCGAGCCGAAGGAACCGGCGGAAGAACTGATGCTTGCCGGCGCTGTGCCGTCTACTGACGTGTGGACTGCCACAGAGACTCCGGAGACGGTGACCTACTCAAGCGAGTACGGCAGGATCGAAATCCAGAAGAATCCATGGAGGATCGTGGTCAGAGATGCGTCAGGAAGAATGCTTACAGAGACAGCTGCCATATATGACAATCAGCTGACCCAGGTCAAGTACTCGCCGTTCTCTTTCATAAAGCGCGGCAGGGATAATGCCCGCCTCATCAATCCTGTGTTCAGACTCTCTCCTGGCGAGATGATCTTCGGATGCGGAGAGTCCGCGACATCGCTCAACAAGGTGGGACAGAAGGTGCATATGTTCGTCACAGACCCGCAGGGACCGGAGACTGACCAGATGTACAAGCCTGTGCCTTTCTTCATGTCCAACCGCGGATATGGAATGTTCATGCATACTTCTGCGCCTGTGACCTGCGATTTCGGTGCATCGTACATAGGGCTGAACAAGATGTATATGGGAGACGAAAATCTCGACCTCTTCATCTTCTTCGGAGAACCGAAAGAGATCCTGGACGAGTATACTTCGCTTGTAGGCAAGCCTCAGATGCCGCCATTGTGGTCGTTCGGAACATGGATGAGCCGCATAACCTATTTCTCGCAGGAGGAAGGATACGATGTGGCGAATAAGATACGTCAGAACAAGTATCCATGCGATGTCATCCACTTCGACACGGGATGGTTCGATGTGGATTGGCAGTGTGACTACAAGTTCTCTCCGAACAGGTTCGATGACCCTGAAAAGATGCTCGCAGACTTCAAGGATATGGGATTCCATGTGAGCCTGTGGCAGCTGCCGTATTTCTCACAGAAGAACATCTTCTTCCCGGAGCTCATCGATAAGGGACTATATGTCAAAAACGGCAACGGCTCACTTCCGCAGGAGGATGTTGTTCTGGACTTCTCGAATCCTGAGGCGGTGAAATGGTATCAGGAAAAGATCGCCGGCCTTCTTGAGATAGGCGTGGGAGCCATCAAGGTCGATTTCGGTGAAGGTGCTCCGCTGGGAGGCCTCTATGCTTCGGGCAAGAGCGGATGGTACGAACACAACCTCTACCCGCTGCGCTACAACAAGGCCGTGGCCGACATCACCAGGGAAGTGAATGGAGAGAATATAATATGGGCACGTTCCGCCTGGGCCGGTTCTCAGAGATATCCGCTTCATTGGGGCGGTGATGCCTCGACCGACAATACAGGCATGGTCGGTACGCTTCATTCCGGCCTCTCGTTCGGCCTTTCAGGCTTCTCTTTCTGGAGCCACGACATGGGAGGATTCGTGCAGTCTACTCCTGGCGAGCTCTATTGCAGGTGGATACCGTTCGGCTTCCTGACTTCGCACACAAGAGCTCACGGCGCTCCTCCGACAGAGCCATGGCTATATGAGGACGAACGCGTGCAGGAGGTGTTCCGCAAGAGTGCGGAGATGAAATACAGGCTTATGCCGTATGTATATGCCCAGGCGAAGGAATGTACCTTGAAGGGCCTCCCTATGCTGAGGGCTCTGTTCGTGGAGTTCCCGGACGATCCGGGCTCATGGAAGATAGATGACGAGTACCTTTTCGGCTCCCAGATACTTGTGGCGCCTCTCTTCGAGAGCGGTGCGACATCACGGGAAGTCTATCTGCCTGAAGGAAGGTGGGTGGATTACCAGACAGGAAAGACCTATGCCGGCGGCTGGCACGAAATAGCGGCCGGTGAACTGCCGATAATCATGCTCGTGCGCGAGGGCTCCGCCATTCCGCATATCTCCCTTGCTCAGTCAACCGCTGATATGGACTGGAGCAATGTCTATATAAAGGTATACGGGGCAGGCGGAAAGCCGGCGAAGGGCCTCCTCTGCCTTCCTTCAGACGGCGTCCTTCAGGAGTTTACCGTCCAGGGAAGCCGCGTGTCAGGCGTGAACGGCACCAAAGCCAAGGTGGTGAAACAGGTGTTATAGTCAATGCGGCCATATATGAAAAGATTTTTTGTCATGCTGTCCCTTGTGACAGCATCCCTTGCTGCCTATGCAGGTGAAGACGCACCTGCGCCGCAGATCATCAATATACAGGGACGTCAGACCATATCCCTTGACGGCCTGTGGAAGACCATCGTGGACCCGTATGAAAACGGCTACTACAATTACAGGATGCAGCCCCATGGCGACGCCTCTTCATATTTCGCGGACAGGGATTTCGATGCCGACCGCACAGTGCTGTATGAATATAATTTCAACACCGACTACACCCTGATGGTGCCTGGAGACTGGAACACCCAGCGTGACAAGCTGTATTATTATGAGGGAACTGTATGGTATAGGAATATATTCGATTATCAGCCTGACCCCGCCAGGAGGGTGTTCGTTTATTTCGGTGCGGCAAACCAGGAGGCCGTAGTGGGACTTAACGGCAAGAAGATAGCTAAGCATGTGGGAGGCTATACTCCGTTCAACGTCGAGGTGACCGGAATGTTGAAGGAGAAGGGCAACTCGCTGATAGTTAAGGTGGATAACAAGAGACATGCTGATGGCGTGCCGACCCTCAATTCGGACTGGTGGAACTACGGAGGACTTACAAGAAGCGTGATGATCGTGGAGACTCCGCTGACTTTCATACGCGACTACAGCGTGCAGCTCTGTAAGGAAGATCCGAAGAAGATCGAAGGATGGATCCAGCTCGATGGCAGCCAGGCCGAGCAGGAGGTGACGCTGGAGATTCCTGAACTCAAGGCCTCCGTCAAGGTGAGGACAGACAAGGACGGCAAGGCGGTGTTCTCGATGAAGGCAAAGCCTGAGTACTGGTGCCCGGACAATCCGAAGCTCTATGATGTCGTGATCACAGCGGAGACTGACCGTGTCGCAGACAGGATCGGTTTCAGGACCGTGGAGACCCGGGGCACGCAGATTCTTCTCAATGGGGAACCTGTCTTCTGCAAAGGCGTGAGCATTCATGAAGAGATGCCATATTCCGCAAGCGGACGCGCATATTCCGAGGACCATGCGCGTGTCCTGCTCGGATGGGCCAAGGAGATGGGATGCAACTTCGTGAGACTGGCCCATTATCCTCATAATGAGCACATGGTGCGGGTGGCGGAAGAGATGGGAATCATGGTCTGGTCGGAGATTCCGGTCTACTGGACCATTCAGTTCGACAATCCTCAGACCTATGCAAACGCCGAATCCCAGCTCGTGGACATGATAACCCGCGACAGGAACAGGGCCAATGTGATAATATGGTCTGTTGCGAATGAGACTCCGCACGGCGATTCCCGCCTGGAGTTTCTGAAGAAGCTGATCGCCAAGACGCGAGAAATGGATCCGACCAGACTGGTGAGTGCGGCGATGGAGAAGGATAATATAGATGCGACTACCGTGACCGTGAAGGATGAACTGATTGAATATGTGGACCTTATCAGCTTCAATCAGTATGTCGGATGGTATGACGGCACATCGGAGAAGTGCGACAGGATGAATTGGGTGTTCGATGTGAAGAAGCCTGTGTTCATCTCCGAGTTCGGAGGCGGCGCGGTCTACGGCCGCCATGGCGACGTCAGCGAGAGATTTACCGAAGAATACCAGGAGGACCTCTATCAGCGCAGCGTGAATATGCTCGACCGCATTGAAGGCCTCGCCGGCACCACACCATGGATCCTGAAGGACTTCCGTTCGCCTCGCCGTCAGATCGTCGGTATTCAGGACGACTTCAACCGCAAGGGCCTGATCTCCGACCAGGGCGGCAAGAAGAAAGCCTTCTTTGTGATGAAGAGGTGGTATGAAGGGAAATAAAAAAGCCGGTCTTCGGACCGGCTTTTTGTTCAGGTTGAGATACCAGGATTCGAACCTGGACAGACAGAACCAAAATCTGTAGTGCTACCATTACACCATATCTCAATACCAGAGTGCAAAGATATCATTATTTTTGTTTACGTGCAAATGTAAAAATCAGAAGAGTCCGTAGACAAGGTTCCAGACCAGGAAGCGGGCGAATTTTCCGACCAGCAGGAGGAAGATGGTCCAGCCGGGACGGGTCTTGTAGAAGCCGAGGGCTATCGCTATGACGTCTCCGATGAAGGGAATCCAGGCCGTGAGTGCGAGCCAGACTCCGTACCGGTCGATCTTCTCCTTCTGTTTCTGAAGGGTTTCGGGCTTGACCTTGAACCATTTCTCTATCCATTCCCATTTCCCGATCCAGCCGATCCAGTAGGTGAATATGCTGCCCAGCCAGTTTCCTAAGGTGCCTGTCACGAGGCATCCTATGGGATTGGCGGTGGCTGCAAGTACCGCCATGTACAGCACGTCAGAACTGAACGGGAATATCGTGGCAGCCAGAAACGTGCCTATGAACAGGCCCAGGAGACCGAGGCTTTCCAACCACTCCATGACTATTTCCTCTTGTTCTGGAAAAACTCTGTCACAAGCCGGCCACATTCTTCTGCCATGACCCCTCCGGTCACTTCTGTCTTTGGGTGCAGCAGCGATGGCGAGAATCTCGAGAAGCCGCGCTTGGGATCTTCGGCTCCATATACGATCCTTCCGATCTGTGCCCACGCCAGGGCTCCGGCACACATGGGGCAAGGCTCCACTGTGACATACAGGGTGCAGTCGTTGAGGTACTTGCCGCCCATGGCTTCCGTTGCTGCGGTGATGGCTATCATTTCCGCGTGAGCTGTCGGGTCGTTAAGCCTTTCGGTCATGTTGTGGCCCTTTCCGATGATGCGTCCCTGACAGACTATTACCGCTCCGATGGGCACCTCATCCTCCGCGGCAGCCCTCTGGGCCTCGCGGAAGGCATCAAACATATGTTTCTCGTGTCTTTCTTCCATAGCTTTCTATAAAAAAAGGATGTCTTCCCGACATCCTTTCAAATCTTTACCCCTGAATAATGAAAGACATCCTTCCGGGGATTCTGATTACCATCTGTCCTCAGATGATACGGTCAGTTTCTTGCGGCCGCGACGACGGCGGGCAGCCAATACACGACGTCCGTTTGGAGTCGACATGCGCTCACGGAAACCATGTTTGTTACGACGCTTGCGCTGTGATGGTTGGAATGTTCTTTTCATTATTTTATGTTTTTATATTTTCACGTATACAATTTGGGAGTGCAAAGGTAGTCTTTTTCAGTTTATTTGCAAAATATTTTTGAAACTTTTTCACTTCTCTATGTAAATGACCATTTTCTCCTCAAAATAAGGGTCGGAAGTCCAGCTTGATATCGGCCATATGTGTACAGAGCCCTTTCTCATCTTGAATTTTCCCATCGCTGTCGCAATCTCTTCCGTGAGGTCTCCGCCTTTGAGATAAAGGATGCCTTCCCTGTATCTGCCCTTCACCCATGGCATGAAGTTGTCCAGGGAGGTCACTGCGCGAGAGACTATGTAGTCGAAGGTATCCGGCAGGGATTCGGCGCGTGCGTTTACAGTACGTACATTCTTGAGTTCCAGTCCTTTGGCTACCTCTGTCGCGACGGTTATCTTCTTTCCGATGGAGTCGCATAGGGTGAATTCCGCATTGGGGAAGATGACGGACAGTGGAATGCCGGGGAAACCGCCTCCTGTGCCGAGGTCGAGTATCTTCAAGGCCGGGGCGACGCTGTATGTCCCTTCGCCGCGCATATATTCATATACATCAGGCATCTGTGTCTTGAGGTAGGCCGCTATGCCGAGGGAATGAAGGACATGGTGGCGGTAGAGCTGGTCGATGTCCTTGCGCGATATGACGTTGATCTTGGAGTTCCAGTCTCTGTAGAGGGCTTCCATCTTGCGGAACTGCTCCATCTGCCCAGGTGTCACTTCCGGAAATCTGTCTTCTATTATGGTCTTGAATTCGTTGAATGTCATGTCTTTATGTTTTATAGCAGTTCGTCGGAATATTCCATCATTTTCAGCAGCATGGCCTTTGCTCTGCGTATTCTGGTCTTGACCGTGTTTATCGGGATGTCGAGGGCCTCCGCAATCTCCTTGTAGCCAAGGTTGTCTATGAGGTTCAGGCGCGCGACTCTCCTGTAGTCGTCCTTCAGCTTCTCGATGTTGGTCAGCCATTTGTCGTACTCCTGCTGGTTTATGATGTCCTCTTCGGGATTGTGCATCTCTGCCGGCAGCTCCTTCAGCTCGGTCAGGTCCTCGCTTATGGATGTGGTAGGCATGTTGGCCTTCTCGCGGTCGTGTCTGCTGAGGTGGTCGAAGGCTGTGTTGCGGGCTATCCTGTAGAGCCAGGTCGAGAACTTGAACTCCGCTCTGTAGGTGCCTATCTGACTGAAGGCTTTCTGGAAGCTTTCCAGTGCGATGTCCTCTATGTCCTCCTTCTGGGCTACATATCTGGATATGTGGTTCTTCACACCTGCGTTGTAGCGGGTGTACAGCACGATGTAGGCTGCCTGGTTCTGTTCCAGGGCCAGATGTATCAGCTCCACGTCAGACAGATCAGTGAGCTTCGAGCCAGTTGTTTCCATGGTTACATTCTACTGTGAGCGGTACGGAGAGTCTTGTGACATTCTCCATTTCCTCTGTTACTATCATCTTGAGTTTCTCCACTTCCTCAGGGACTGCGTCGAAAAGCAGTTCGTCGTGGATCTGCAGCACCATCCTGCTGACAAGCTTCTCCTCGTCTATTCTTCTGGCTACATTTATCATCGCCAGCTTGATGATGTCTGCAGATGTGCCCTGGATCGGTGCGTTCACGGCATTCCTTTCGGCAAGTGAACGTACTGTCGCGTTTCTGGAATTGATGTCAGGCAGGTACCTGCGGCGGCCGAACAGGGTCTCTACATATCCGGTCTCGCGTGCTGCGGCGATGGTGTCATTGATATATGAGGATATGGCAGGGAAGTTTGCGAAGTAGTCGTCTATGATCTTCTTCGCTTCTGCCCTTCCGATGTGGAGGCGCTGGGCCAGACCGAAGGCTGAAATGCCGTACATTATGCCGAAGTTAGCCGTCTTGGCTATCCTGCGCTGGTCTGCGGTGACTTCCTGAAGGTCGACACCGAATATCTTTGCAGCGGTGATCGCGTGCACGTCCTGTCCGTTCCTGAACGCAGAGATGAGGTGGGTGTCGCAGCTCAGATGCGCCATGATCCTGAGCTCAATCTGTGAGTAGTCGGCAGACACTATCAGACCGTCCGGGCGGCTCGGAATGAAGGCCTTGCGTATTTCCTTGCCTCGTTCCGTCCTTATCGGGATGTTCTGGAGGTTAGGCTTTGACGAGCTGAGGCGGCCTGTGGCTGTCAGGGCCTGGTTGAATGTCGTGTGGATCTTGCCGGTCTGAGGGCTGACATAGGATGGGAAAGGCTCTATGTAGGTGGACAGAAGCTTCTTTATGCCCCTGAATTCGAGTATCTCACCCACTATGGGATGTCTGTCGATGAGCCCGTTCAAGGTGTCTTCGTCAGTGGGGTAGCTTCCGCGGCTTCCCGACTTCGGCTTCATCTTAGGATCAATGTTCAGCTTCTCGAACAGAAGAAGGCCTATCTGCTTGGGAGACATTATGTTGAGGGTCGGGTCACCCGCCATTTCACGGATCCTTCCCTGTATCTCGAACAGCTGTGATTCCAGGCCGGCGGCATATCGCTTCAGCTGCTGGAGGTCTATCCTTACTCCTTCTCTCTCCATGTCGGCGAGCACCTTGGTCAGGGGTTCCTCCATCGTGTCGTACAGTCCGCACAGGTCAAGCCCTGCCATTTCCTCCCGGACCTTCCTGCCCAGCAGCATGATGACTGCCGCCTCCTTGCTCCTGTCGGCCTGTGTGTCTTCTTCCATAGGGCCGTCGTCGAAAAGTGACAACGACTCTGAAGGGGCCTTTTCCGCCGATGTCTCCTCGAGGTTTATGCCGAGGTAGGTCTTTGACAATATCTCGATCTTATGGCTCTTCTCCGGATTGATGAGGTAGTGCATGAGCTCGATGTCCATATATCTCCCTTTCAGCTCCATTCCGTTGCTTTTCAGGAGATTCCTCTGGAATTTGAGGTCATAGCCGTACTTCGTTACTGCCTCGTCGGAAAGGATGGCCGCGAAATCATCGGCACTTCCTGTCGAGGTCTGCAGCTGCCCGTCCTTTTCTGCTGCCACATACATCCGTCTTACGTGTCCGTATATTCCATCCTGCTCCGCTTCCGTTATGATGGCACATTCGGCTGTCTGGGAAACGGCCCTGCACATTTCTTCGGGAGAGATGCTGCCGTATGTGATCTGCTTTTCATCCTTCGGCTCGGCAGGACGTATGTCTCCAAGGTATTTCTTCAGGGAGCCGAACTCATATTCCTCGAAGAGGCCGGCGACCTCCGGGGTGTAGGTGCCGCTGAGGACCATGTCGCCGCTCTGTACATCCAGGTCTATGTCTGTCTTTATTGTCACGAGTTCGTGGCTCATACGTATGTGGCCCTCTGCATTGCGGAAGGCCTCCTGCTGCTTGGGGGTGAGCTCGCCGATATGGGCATATATGTTGTCCACGCTGCCGTATTTTGCTATCAGCTTGCCTGCTCCGACTTCTCCCACTCCCTTCACTCCGGGGACATTGTCCGATGTGTCTCCGCATATCGTCAGGATCTCGATGAACTGCTCAGGGGTCTTCAGGCTGAACTTTTCGCATATCTTCGCGACATCCACCAGCTCGTCTTCTCCGCCGGACTTGCCTGGCTTGAACTGGAATATATGCTCGGAAATCAGCTGGCCGTAGTCCTTGTCCGGAGTGACCATGTACACTTCAAATCCTTCCTTTTCAGCGCGTTTGGCCATGGAACCTATGACGTCGTCGGCTTCATAGCCCTTGACCATCAGCACAGGGAATCCCATCGCCCTGCAAAGTCCGCAAAGCGGCTCGAGCGAATCTATCACAAGCTGGGGAGTCTCCTGACGCGTACCCTTGTATTCGGGGTACATCTCGTGCCTGAAGGTCCCTCCCGGAGGGTCGAAGGCCACTGCAAGATGCGTAGGCTTCTCTCTGTCAATGAGTTCAAGCAGGTATTTGGTGAATCCGAATAATATGGACATGTCCGCCCCCTTGGAATTGATCATGGGGCGGCGCAGGAATGCATAGTACATCTTGAATACCAGCGCGTGTCCGTCAATCAGAAATAATCTCTTTCCCATATCTGTTCTCTCGGTGTTTCTCAAGAATGAAACCCAAAGGTATAAAAAGTTTCGTTATTTCTGACTTTATGCAGGAAAATAATTCTCCTATTGCATCGGGACGACCGCGTAGAATTCCAGATCTGAGTCAGAATCGTTGATAAGACTGTGCGTGTGGCCTTTAGGACAGTAGAGGCAGTCGCCCTGAGCGACCTTCCTGGTCTGGCCGTCTTCGATGGTGATTCCGCATCCTCTGGTGATGAATATGGTTTCGGAACTGTCTTCGTGAGTGTGCATTCCGATTGATGCTCCGGGAATGAGCAGGCCCTTCATTATCCTGTTGCTGCCGTCGAAGAACATCTTTGCCCTGTATTCCTTCTCACCGCCCTTGAATCCCGGGAGTACGGTGAGGTCCATTTCGTCAAATCTGATTATCATTGGAGTGGTCTTTAAATATTGTCTTGATTATATCTCTTAGGTTCTCGTGTCCGATGCGGACCTTGCCGTCCGAGCCGAGGGCCATGACCTTGTTGCAGACGGCCATGCCGTCATAGAGGTCGTGTGTGGAGAATATTATGGCCGGCCTAAAGCCTCTGTCATCCGGAGTCTCGCACAGCGCCCGGAGGGTCTTCAGGACGCCTATCCTGTTTTCTGCGTCCAGGAATGCCGTCGGCTCGTCCAGGAGCATGACGGATGCCTTGCGTACGAGGGCGGAGGCTATGCTGCCTTTCTGGAATTCTCCGTCGCTCAGGGTCGAGATGTCTCTTGAGGATAACTCCTCCAGTCCCAGCGACGCCAGAGCTACGTCGATGCGGGCTTCCTGTCCCGAGGACAGCCGCCCGCCCAGGTCGCTCTGCCTGTAGCAGCTTATCCGGACGAATTCCCGGAGAGTGAACCCCTGCACTTTAGGGATCCGGGAAGGTATCATCACTATCTCTCCTCCCTGGCTGTCTTTCATCTGTGCCAGCATCTTCAGGAGGGTGGTCTTTCCGCTTCCGTTGGCACCGCACAGCATCACGCAGTCTCCCTCGCGGAGCCTGATGTCAGCTCCGCTGTATAAAGCCCTGTCGCGATGTCCTATGGTCATGCCCTTGACATCCAGCAATATGTCGTTTCTTCTGGTCATTGTCCGAATGAAGGCTTGCGTATCAATATATATAGTATGATGGGAATTCCCGTCAGTGCCATGGTGCTGGCTGCAGGCAGCGGGGCAGGGGAGACCTGCGACAGCACGTCTGAAGTGAGGCCGATGATTCCTCCTGTCATGAGGGATGCCGGGATGATGACCCTGTGTGACGATGTTCCGAACATCCATCTGGCTATATGCGGGGCGGTTATGCCGACGAAGCCCAGCGGACCGCAGAAGGCGGTGACTGCGCCGGTCATGATGCAGCAGCTCAGCAGGGCTGACAGCCTTATTTCTGATACCTTCGCTCCCGCCATCTGTGCGAATTCATCTCCGAACAGGACTATGTCCAGGCCTTTGCATCCGATGCAGGCAATCGCTGTCCCCGCTGTCAGCGCCCCTCCAATGATGAGGATGTCTGTCCAGGTCGTAGTCGTGAAACTACCGGCCGACCAGCTGTAGAATATCTTGAGACTTTCAGCATCTGTGTTGAACTGAAGTACGGCCACAAGTGCATTGACTATGAATCCAAGCATTATTCCGAATATGAGGAGGGTGCTGGCGCTATGGAACTTTCTTGAGGCAAGCAGTATCGCAAGGGCCGATGCCAGTGCTCCGGCTGATGCCCATATTACAATGGGGAATACGCCGGCAGAAGCTGAGGACATTGTGGCTATGGCGGCTCCGAGGGATGCTCCGGCGCTTATGCCCATGATGTGGGGGTCTGCCAGGGGATTTCTGAATATGCTCTGCATCTGGGTGCCGGCCAGGGCGAGGGCGGCTCCTGCGAGCAGCGCCGTCGCCATGCGGGGAGCCCGCAGAAGCCCCAGTACCTGGGCGTCTGCGGGACCTCCGCAGAAGAGGTCCGCAAAAGACAGTCCGACAAGGACCAGTGTACCGGTCAGGACGGCTGTTATGTGACGGCGGTTTTTCATTACGGCAAAATTAGCAAAAACTATCATATATGTGCTTCTTTGTTCTGCCTGAATGGGCTAAAAAGAGAGATTACATTAAATAATTTAGAAAAATTCCAAAATAGTATTGCAGATTTCAGAAAAGGAGCTATATTTGCAGAAAACGACATTAAATTTTAATAACTATAAATTATGAAACGTGTTCTTATCTTGATAGCCAGCGCATTGCTTGTTTCAATGTCGGCTTATGCTGGTGAGCGTGCCATTTCTTTCGACAGACTCCCTGTGCAGGCACGTACCTTTATAAACAATCATTATCTTGTGTCTGAAGTGACTCACGTAATCATGGACGAAAGCCTGATCAGACCGGAGTACAAGGTCTATCTGGCTCATGGCGTGGACGTGGAATTCGACTACAACGGAGCGCTTGAGAAGATATCCTCGAAAGAAGTCCAGATTCCTGAAGACATAATCCCTGTGCAGATAAGGGAATATGTGAAACTCCATTATCCTGGTGCGGTGTTCAATGAGTACGAAGTGGACAAGAGACACTATGAGGTGACATTGTCCAACCGCGTCGAATTGAACTTCAACAGGAAGTTCCATCTTGTCGAGGTGGATTATTAGGAATGGTGTAATCCCTTTAAGTAAGATCGTTATGAAAAGAATACTGATTGTGATCGCTGCAATGTCAGCTCTTCTGACTGCAGTCTCATGCGATAAATATGAGGACGGACGTCCTTCCAAGGAGATAAGGCAGCTTTTTGCCGAGATGTATCCGGATGCAAAGGATGTGGAGTGGGAGGCGGAGAAGGGTTATTGGAAGGTCTCTTTCGAGACAGGAACAGCTCCGGCCATCGTGGAATCAGAAGCGTGGTATGACGCTGCAGGCAACTGGGTAAGGACAGAGACCGACATACTTCCGTCATCTGTTCCGGAGGAGATCAAGACGATTCTCGGCAGCTCGGAGTACGGCTCGGCGATGATAGATGAGGTGGAATATGTGCAGACTCCGGACGAAGAGTTCTACCAGTTCAGCCTGTCTCTTGCAGGATTGCCGGTATATATAAATGTATATAAGGACGGCAGGGTGGCCCTGGCAAAATTCGAGTGGTGACGCTGGCATATTACGGGTGGTGACGCCTGCATATGTGGAAAAGTGGCTGATATAAATTTTGATAGTGTGAAAAGAGTGCTAAATTTGTGGAAATTTAGCACTCACTTTTTAATCAGCCCCTTGGTATGAAACACTTTATTCTTACAGCGGCACTTGCCGTTTTATGTTCCGGGACGATATCTGCCCAGCAGACTGCAGGTTCCGCTGAAGGTGGAATCTCAGCTGAAATGCTTGCACGCATCAGCGCTTCCTATGAGGACAACGCCTACGACAAGGCTATAAGCAATGCCCTTGCCGGAACCTCCATAGCGACTCTGGCTGTCAATGCAGACAATGCCGCAATGATCGACACGCATTTTTCTGACAGGGTCAGGACAAAAGGCATCACCGACCAGCAGTCATCAGGAAGATGCTGGCTCTTTACTGGTCTGAATGTGCTGAGAGCCAAGATGATAGATAAATATGACCTTCCAGGCATGGAATTCTCCCAGAACTATCTTTTCTTCTATGACCAGCTTGAGAAGGCTAACCTCTTCCTTCAGGGAGTGATAGACACCAAGGACCTTCCGTTCGAGGACAGAAAGGTAGACTGGCTCTTCTCCAATCCTCTCAGCGACGGGGGACAGTTCACGGGAGTTTCTAACCTCATAACCAAATATGGTCTTGTTCCGTCAGAGGCTATGCCGGAGACATATCAGGCAAACAACACCTCGCAGATGGCGACTCTTCTCAAGCTCAAGCTCCGCGAAGACGGCCTGGAGCTGAGGGAGGCCTATAAGGCTGAATATGAAAGGACCAGGAAGCTTCCGAAGAAGGATGTGGCAAAGGCGATGGCCAGACTCGATGCCAGACTCCAGGACATGAAGGTGGCTCAGCTTTCTGAGATATACCGCATGCTTGCCCTTTGCCTCGGTGAGCCTGTGAAGGAGTTCGAATGGACACGCTGCGACAAGGACAACAACATCGTAAGCCGCAGGAAGTATACCCCTATGTCCTTCTATCAGGAGTATATAGGCGAAGACCTTGAGAACAATTATGTGATGATCATGAACGACCCTTGCCGCGAATATGGGAAGGTGTATGAAATAGATTATGACAGACATGTCTATGACGGACATAACTGGCTGTACGTCAATCTCCCTGTGGAACGTATCAAGGAGATGGCCATAGCTTCCATCAAGGACAATGTGGCAATGTATTTCTCCTGCGATGTGGGTAAGTTCTACAGCCGCAGCAAGGGAGTGCTCGACCTCGCCAACTTCGACTATGAATCTCTTATGGGCGTGTCCTTCGGAATGGACAAGAAGGAGAGGGTGCAGACTCATGCGAGCGGATCGTCACATGCAATGACCCTTATCGCGGTGGACATCGTGGAGGGAAAGCCTGTGAAATGGATGGTTGAGAACAGCTGGGGACCGGCATCAGGTTACAAGGGCTGCCTCATCATGACTGACGAGTGGTTTGATGAGTATATGTTCCGCCTTGTCGTGGAGAAGAAATATGTTCCTGCAGACGTGCTTGAGATGCTTGAGCAGACCCCTGTTCAGCTCCCTGCATGGGACCCGATGTTCGCTCCGGAAGAATAAAGAAAATAATTACTATCTTTGTGGGTTGTAACATAATAAAGCATCATGGCACAGAAACCATCAATTCCAAAGGGCACCAGAGACTTCGGACCTGCAGAAATGGCAGGCCGCAACTATATTTTCGACACAATCAGGTCTGTATTCAGAACTTACGGATATGCTCCTATCGAGACCCCGTCAATGGAGAATCTCAGCACCCTCCTCGGCAAGTATGGAGAGGAAGGTGACAAGCTCCTGTTCAGGATTCTGAACTCCGGAGATGCATTCTCAAAGATCAACTATGATGACTATCGTGTCGAAGGGACTGAGGACGGCTACAACAGCAAGGCCCTCTCCCTCAAGGTCTGCGAGAAGGGACTCCGCTATGACCTCACTGTCCCTTTCGCCCGTTTCGTGGTCCAGCACCAGAATGAGATCTCTTTCCCTTTCAAGAGGTTCCAGATCCAGCCTGTATGGCGTGCAGACCGACCGCAGAAGGGCAGGTACAGGGAGTTCTATCAGTGCGACGTTGACGTGATCGGCTCTACATCGCAGCTCAATGAGCTTGAGCTTGTGCAGATCGTGGACAGGGTGTTCACCCTCTTTGATGTCAATGTGTGCATAAAGATAAACAACCGCAAGGTGCTCACAGGTATGGCGGAGATCTGCGGTTTCCCTGACAAGGTGGTGGACATAACTGTCGCCATCGACAAGATAGACAAGATCGGTCTGGAGGCTGTCGAAGCGGAGATGGCCGAGAAGGGACTTACACCTGAAGCGATCGAGGTCATACGTCCGGTCCTCACGCTGGCCGGCTCTACAAGCGAAAAGATTGCCGTGATGCGCGGTCTCATGAGCGGACAGTCGTCTTCGGGAATCGTTTCAGAGACTGGATTGAAAGGTCTGGACGAGCTTGAGGAACTCTTCGGCTTCATCGATGCAGCCGGCATTCGTCACGAGGTGGAGATCGACCTTTCTCTGGCAAGAGGCCTGAACTACTACACAGGTGCGATCTTCGAGGTCAAGGCAAAGGATTTTGCGATAGGCAGCATATGCGGAGGTGGACGTTATGACAATCTTACCGGCATCTTCGGTCTTCCGAACATGTCAGGTGTGGGCATCTCTTTCGGCGCAGACCGTATATATGATGTGCTGAAGGGACTTGACAAGTTCCCGTCTGAGGTCACTTCCACCACCAGAGTGCTTTTTGCCAACATGGGAGCAGACGAACTCAAGTATCTCATTCCTGTCGTGAAGTCACTCCGTGAGGCAGGAGTGCCGTGCGAGATCTATCCTGAGCAGTCGAAACTCAAGAAGCAGTTTGACTATGCTGACAAGAAGGCAATACCGTTCCTCTCCATCGTTGGCGGCAATGAGATGGCAGAGGGAGTGATCAACCTTAAGAATCTCTCCACGGGCGAGCAGAAGTCCTTTGCAAAGGATGACCTGACTTCGATTCTGGAGTTTCTATCATAACATGAGTCCCGGCATTGCCGGGATTTGTTGTATTATGCCATGACGATGTAAATTTTGAAAATAATCAAGATTTTTTTGGTATTTCAAAAAATGTCCGTATATTTGCAGTCCAATATCGCGGGATAGAGCAGTTGGTAGCTCGTCGGGCTCATAACCCGGAGGCCGGAGGTTCGAGTCCTCCTCCCGCTACTACAGAGGAAAAATCGCAGGATTTTTCCTCTTTTTTTATGTCAGTTTCGTATATTTGCACCGGGGTTATGGAGTAAGGGAATCCAGTGAAAGTCTGGAACTGTGCCCGCAGCGGTTATTTTCATAATGCTCCGACATCATGCCATTGCAGCGACATGCTGTGAGAAGGCGTCGGAAAGCAGAAACAAGTCCGAAGACCTGCCATAGTCAAGTCAAACTCTCGGAACTCGGGGGCAAGTTCCTGTTAAGGCGTCATGCAATGTTATTTTTTATCCTCTCAGCAGGGCTCATGTCGGCAGCCCTGTCAGGTGGCATGTCGGTGCCACAGACCGATTCTCTCCGTCCGGTGACGGTGACCTCGGAACGACCGGCAGCAGTTTCAAGAACAGACACCCTGTCATCAGGCAATTCCATTGAGATCTCGGATGTCCTGCGGAAGATTCCAGGCGTCCATGTCGGTGACAATGGAGGTCTTTCCGGACTCAAGACCGTAAGTCTCAGAGGCCTTGGCAGCGCACACACTTCCTTGTATGTCGACGGAGTCCGCGTAGGAAATGTCCAGTCAGGGCAGAATGATCTTGGTATGCTCGGACTGGAGAATGTCGATCAGGTTGTGGTGGATTATGCCGCCAACAGCATTTCCTTCAATACCTCTGCTCCAGAATTCGGGGCATCATCCGCTTCCGGGAATATAAGGGTGCATGCCGGGTCTTTTTCCACATATCTTCCGTCAGCGAGACTGGCTTTGCGCCTTTCCGATAATCTTTCACTCTCTGTCAATGGAGCGGGAATAATCAGCAAGGGGGATTACAGGTACGCTGATGGCCTGGCCAGGACCAATAATGACATCAGCCAGTTTCGCGGCGGCCTGGACCTTTTCGGCCGGATGAAGGATGGCGAGTATCGTGTCAAGATCTACACCAATTCTACAGACAGAGGAACTCCAGGGCCGGTGAACTGGCCCTCTGAGGACAGGCAGTCAGACAGAAATACATTTCTTCAGGGCAGGTATCGCAAGGGATTCTCTTCTGTCTATGTGCTTGATGTCAGCGCTAAGGTGGCCTATGATGACATCGCATATACCAGCAGCTGGGGAGACAGCTGTTATGGTCAGACTGAGATCCAGCTTAATTCTTCCCATCATTTCAAAGTCAGGAACAGGATGGATGTGTCTGCCCTTGTAAACCTTCAGTGGGATGGTCTTGAGTCCACAGCCTATAACACCTCCAGGTTGTCTGTGCTGTCATCTCTGGGAGCCTTCTTCAGGGCAGGACGATTCTCCGGTGATGCAGTCCTTGAATATACGGGAGCCTTTGATCGGGCAGCCCTCTCCCGTAACGTACTCTCGCCCGCGCTTGCCCTGCGCTATAAAGTTTCCGAAGATCTTGAACTGGTAGCTTTCGGCCGCAGAGCCTGCAGGGTGCCTGTGTTCAACGAACTCTACTATGTGGGGTATGGCAATCCGTCCTTGAAACCGGAGGATGCGATAATGATGGATGCAGGCGCAGACTATAAGCGTAATGCTGGAGGCTGGACTATCAAGGCAAAGGCGGATGCCTTCCTGAATCTTCTTAAGAACAAGATTACATCAGTACCAAGCGTGGAAGATCCGGCCGTATGGATGCCCTGCAACATCGGCAAGGTACGTTCGGCCGGTCTGGATGTTGCTGCCGGATTTGTCCGCAAGGGGGTGTGGACCCTCGGCCTGGATGCCAGGTGGAACCTGAATCATGCCGTTGATGTCGACAGCTCGAACACTTCCTACGGGCAGCAGATACCATACATCGCACGGCATACCCTTGTCCTTGACGGTTCGGTCGAATGGAAAGGGTGGACCCTCCTGTCATTCTGGCAGATGCGTTCAGGACGTACAGACGGAGCCGGCGCCCTTCCGGACTATGACACGCTGGATCTGAGTCTTTGCAGAACCTTCACCCTATGCAGGTCGTACGGCATGAAAGTCAGCCTGTCATGCAGGAACGTCTTTGACCGCAGCTATGAAATCGCAGGCGGCTACCCGATGCCCGGCCGCACCCTTATGGGAGGTGTGGAATTCTCCTTTTAAGCAAAGTCAAAAAATTTGTTATTTTATGAAAAAGTAGTACATTTGCAATCCCTTCTTACCGAGGGAACAAAATACTGTCGCGGGCGTGTTGAAATTGGTAGACAAGCCAGACTTAGGATCTGGTGCCGAGAGGCGTATGGGTTCGATTCCCTTCGCCCGCACTCGAAAAAAGCTCAGCTATATAGCTGGGCTTTTTTCGTCGGCACAAGTGCCGAACATGCGGTCGAAGGGAAATTTTCATAAATCACTTGAAAATCACAGGAAGGATATTGGAGAAATAAAAAATCTTCATACCTTTGCATCAAACGCATTTTAAAGGTTATCCTAACCTTTTATCAGATACCTATCTCCCAAATGGGTGTCTGATTTTTTTAACAGAGAACCTTAACCGAGGAGTAGAGATAGGGAGAGGCGAAGAAGTCCAAGAAAAGTTCTTTCAAGGATAACTGAATTAAAATGCGTAGAACTTTTTCTTTTGACCTTCGGCTTACTATTGGAATAGCAGTGCCTAAACTTGTCAGAGTGAGAGCGTATAAGCGTTTTCGCTATGGCAAATGGGAGAGGGTCCGTGCACACTACCGCAGATATTGGGAGTATCTGTAAGAAGTAGGTCACTGACTATACCTTAACAAGGTATGCTAACCCTCCTCGGTTATTTATCAATACCATTCTTTATACCATTCCACAAATTCAAGAACCTTATATAAGTCATCAATAAAGGTTCGATAATCTGTAACGATAGGGCACTCAAAGGAGTTGTTGATGACGTGTAAATCACGATATCAGCAACTCTTCTTCTTTTTTTCGCGACTTTTTGGCGAGATAGCCTCGTCTCGCTCTAATTGTATACTATAGAAATAGATTATTTCTAACAGAATTGAATGCTGCTAGAAAAATTCGAATTTTCGGGCATAGACTATGATTTAGGCGGGGTGGACATTCTGGGTGATCAAATCGTTGTAACAAGCTATTATGCAAAGAGTTGCGTCATATGATCAATGATAAATGCTATTTTCACCCATGACTTTTATGTTCTGAAAGGCAAATTTAGCACCTGACAATTTTATCCAAAAGACCAAGTACAACGCCTTGCAGGCAGATGCGGGAAGTCGTATGCCCACATGAACCTTCTCTATGTGAGGGAGAATGACAGAGATGCCTTGATGAAAGTAAATCCAGATTTTATAAGAGAACAACTTGAGTTGACGTACGATACTATCACTTTATTGAAGCCGAAGGCAATACTGTTCTTCACCGATTATTGCAAGAACCTGATTTTCGGTAAAGGCAGATGGGTAAATCCGGAGACTTTTAATAATGGTCATTACATACTTAACGGGACGGATATCCCTGTCATATTCTGTGAAGATATTACGACTATGTCAGGCAGTTCACTTGATAACCTTGCTGATGTTGTACGGAATTCTTTGAATTTTGTATAATAAGTAGGGATTGATTGCCCGCTGTTTTAGAGAACTGTCGTGAGAATCTCGAAGATCCCCGGTCAAGCCGGGGATGACGGGGATGACGGGGATGACGGGGATAGCCGATCAGCTCGGCCATGACGAGGCAAAGCTAATGAAAAAGCGGCAACTCCGTGATGGAATTACCGCGAGAAATAGTTTCTTGAGTGTGAATTATAAAGAGAACTATTCTATGAGTTTCGGATCATCTGATGCGAGCTTTGCGAAGTTCTGTTCTGCGTTCCTGGCTATCAGAACTGCCAGCTGTTCTTCTGCAGTGCGACGCAGGATGGTGAATCTATCTTCTTTTGATACTCCTTGCTTGATAAGCTCCGCATTCAGGGATTCTATATTGGAGAGAACTATCAACTGGTTGATTGTGGCCGTGTCTCGGATGTTCATTGTCTTGGCAAGTTCAGGATTCGCTTCCTGCCATTGCTTGGCTGTGCAGCCGAATAGAACCAGGTTCAGAAGATCTGCTTCACTTGCATAAACGAGACCTTGTTTCATCTGACTGATATTGAGTTTCGGAAGGATCACGTTCTTGATGGCATCGGTGTGGATGTGGTAGTTTGCTTTTGAGAGGAGGCGTTTCACGTTCCAGGATAGGGCGAGTTCGCTTCGTTCGAGTTCTACGAGGCGCTGGTACTCCTTGATGACATAGAGCTTGAACATTGGACTGATTGCGGAGCAGAACTCAAATGCAATGTCTTTATGTGCATAGGTTCCACCATATCGTCCTGCTTTGGATACGATTCCGATGGCTCCTGTCTTTTCAATCCAGTTGCTGACGCTCATTGTAAATGTTGGTAATCCAGCCTCTTTTCTAAAGTGGTCAAATTCGACCACTTTAAAATTGGGGTTATATAAGGTTTCCCAAGTACCAAGGAATTCAATGGTGCTACGGTTCCTGATCCAGTTCTTTATGATGTCGGCAGCACGGGCGTCTCCACCCTTGGCTTTTACAATATCTGTGATACAGATAAAGTCTTCTTCGTTGATTGTAGTCAGGGCTATTTCGATTCCCTGTACATTCATGATAGATGTCTTTGTCATAATTCATCTTTATAATTCACGTTTACAAATATAATATATTGATGTCGTTTCCCTATGGAAAACCGTAGCTAATTGTTGTCGGTTTCAAGATATTTCAGAATCCAGTCGGATAGGTCGATGTGGGCGGCATTGTGCTGTCTCTGCAGAAATTCCCGGCATAGACTATGATTTATCGCTGGGCAGTTTTTCCCTCATATTGGTCAGATGTGCCAAAGTGTTAATCGATAGTGAGTTATCAGGATGATATTTTGGGAAAACTGGCCAATTCATCGGAATAACTGAATAATTCTTCTCATTCTCTTGCCATACCTTTGCAGCCGTAAAATTAGTGTAGTAAAGAGATGAAAAGTTTTTTAACAATTTTTTGCGCCATTGCATTTTCAGGCGCAGCGCTTTCAGCGCAGAACAATGCGGACACCATCAGAGTAAACAGAAACGAGTCTGACACACTCGTAATCATTGTAAAGGAAAAACAGGCGGTTGACCGTCAGGCTAAGAAGGAGCAGAGACTCGCAGAAAAAGCTCAGAGGCCGACTTATATGATCAATGTCGGATACAACAGAGGCTATCGTGCAGACATTGAACTCTCTTGGGCAGACAAGTCGGTATGGGGAATCACCTCATCACACGGATTCAGCTTCGGAAACGGACTATATGTCGGCGGTGGTGCAGGATTCGGAGCAGAATTGACAAAGAATCCGGTTGCAACGGCAAGTGTTGCAGAAGATGTGATCGATCCGGAATATTCATACACTCCCGAAGCAGACTGGAATGCTTCCTACTTCGTTCCTGTATTCGCAGACATCAAGTATTCCTTCACAAAGACGCTCGCTTCTCCATTCGTAAGTCTCAAAGGAGGTGCTGTTGCTGATATCACCAACAAGGGCATAAGAACATTTGCCAATCCGGCTGTAGGTCTTGATATCGCACGATTTTCATTGAAGGTAGGATATGAGTACCAGCTTGGATTCTGGGGACATCTTGACGGAAAGCACATGCATAATATCAAACTCGGAGTGGCATACACATTCTAATACAGATAATCATGGCAACACTTAAACCAAAGAAGACAAAGATCGAGGATACCGTAGTCGGTGCATATCGGAAGATTGAAGACACAGTTGTAGGAACATACCAGAAGATAGAGGATGCAGTAGTCGGAACGTATCAGAAGATCGAGGACAAATTCGTCGAGAAATTCCTTGACGTTGAAGAGGAAATCATTGAGATTCCTGCAGAGGGAGACGAAACAGATAAATAATTGTACACATTTTAAAGAATGAAGATATGAAAAAGTTTATGAAGATTGTGGGTATTGCCGCCCTTATGACAGGCATGACAACAGGAGCTATGGCTCAGGAACAGACACAGGAGACAGAAAAGCCTGGATTCTTCAAGCAGGCGTTCCGCGACATGAAGGAAAGCGCAAAGAGACAGAGGGAGATCGACAGGGCCAACTTCAAGGCTCAGAAGATGGAGACCAAGGCATTCTATCAGGAACAGAAGGCGAAGAGAAATCCTGAGGTACGCAAGATGGTTCAGGAACAGGAATATCAGAAACAGATGGCTGAGGCTAAGGCACGCCAGGAAGCAGCTCAGAAGAGGATTGACGAGGCGAAGAGCAATAAGTAACAATGAAGACAGTGACAGTGATATTTGAAGAGCCTCTTCATCATGTTTGCCTAATGTATGGACTGAAGCAGACTTTCGGAAGAATGCCTTTTCTGAACAAAAGGGTGATGGAGATAAGAGGAAGGGTGATGACAATAGATAACATCGTCGCCCCACCTCCTATGATGAAAAACCCAAGCAGAAGGACAGGCATAAGAGGCACAAGAAATATTGTAGGAGTCTCATATTGGAAGAATAAACTTTCGATTGAGTACCGGGAGGATATGTGCAGCTGCGAAGATATCACTGCCTTCGTCAACAGTCTCATAGAGGACTATATACATTTCAGGCATCCGTTCATGAAGATAACAATCAAAGATGACAAATGTCATGAACAGATATCAGGTCATCTCCTCGCTAAGATCATGTGACATTACCGTCAGTCTTTCAATAAGGACTGACGGTATGCTTTTGGCGACATACCTTCGACTCGCTTGAAATACTTTCCAAAGACTGACTGCGATGGGAAATCCAGCTCATCACTTATTTCCTGGACCGTCATTGATGTAGAAGAAAGACAGCTCTTGGCATAGAGGACTACGTGCCTCTCAATCCAGTCCAAAGCAGTCATGCCGGTCTCCTGTTTGAGCATAGTTGAAAGATATTTGCTGGTCACGCAAAGTTTGTCCGAATAGAAACCGATATCCCGATGAATCTTGAAGTTTTCCGCGACCAGTGACATGAACATCTCGCATTTTTCCTGCTGGAGGGTCAATGTTGAAG